>NZ_BMRI01000006.1:184400-188816 GCF_014648555.1 Kitasatospora griseola | reverse complement strand
CGCTGGCCCTCGACCCGGCCGGCGCGCAGTTCCTGGACAGCAAGCTGCGCACCTCCTTCTTCACCGCGGGCCAGAGCGTCGGCACCTTCACGGTGACCTACACCCCGGCCTCCTGACCCTTCGCACCGGGCGCACCACGCGCCGCACTCGCACCGCCCGACCCGCACGGTCGGGCGGTGCGCGCCGTTTCCGGCCTGACGGAACGTCAGATCCCTTGATTCGAGCACTAATTGGGGCCTCGTACATCTGGTGGACAGCATCCGGTCAGACGTCACTGGCCGAATATCGTCGGAGCCGCCGAACGCCGCCGCTCCGCTCCCTGTCATCCGTGCGTGCCTGCTCCGGCGCGCCCGTCGCCGGAGGTGCTGTGCCCATGAGAGTCCGCCCGTCAGGGCCGAGAATCGGATCACGACCGCTGCAGGCCTGGCTGGCGGCCGTCCTGACGTGGACGCTGGGCGCCGCCGCGGTGCTGCTGCCGCTCGGCGGGACCGGAGTCCAGCAGGCGCAGGCCGCCGCCGGCACGACCGTGCCCGGCCCCGCCCGCTGGGACCCGTTCACCTGGACCAGCGGCCCGGCCGGCTCCGTCACCGTGACGCCGACCAGCGGCCTCGGCAACCAGGTGCTGCACGTGACGTGGAGCGGTTTCACGCCGACCGTGGACGCCGACTTCCAGTCCGTCCCGGTGGTGCTCAACCCGCACGGCACCTCGGGCTTCGACAAGGTCGCCCGCTACCCGGTGCGGATCTACCAGTGCAAGGGCGAGCAGCCGCAGATCACCGACTGCTACGGCTCCAGCCTGTACGGCGCGGACCCGGCCAAGGGCTTCCTGCAGGACTTCCCGAAGCCCGGCACCACCACGCCCGAGTTCCCGTCCAACATGGTGATCGCCGCGACCCGCCCGGACGGCACCGGGGAGGCGGACATCGAGGTGTGGACCGCACAGCAGAGCCAGACCCTGGGCTGCGACCCCACGCACAAGTGCTCGCTGGTCATCGAGGCGAACTACGGCGGCGACTCGGTCGGCGCCTACCAGTTCCCGGCCGGCGAGATCAACTGCGACGACCACTCGCCCGACTCCGACGGCCTGTTCAACACCGCCAGCGACAACGTGGTGGCGGTGGAGAACACCGGCGGCAAGCGCTACGCGAGCGGTGAGGCCTGCGCCTGGAAGAACCACGTCGTGGTGCCGCTGAGCTTCGGCCCCACCCCGGCGGCGTGCACCGCCCGGAACTCCGACTTCTCCGCGATCGGCCTGGAGATGGCCGACCGCGCCGTCCAGCAGTGGCGGACCGGCCTGTGCCAGGACGGCAGCTCGCTGACCGTGCAGTACACCTCCGGCGGCGGCGAGCCGCAGGCCCGCGGGTCCTTCCTGCGCCGCTCCGGCGGCGACATCGCGCTGACCGCGATCCCCGACCGCAACCCGCCGACCCGCCCGTACGTGTACGCGCCGCTGGCGACCAGCGCGATCTCGGTGGTCTACCTGGTCGACGACGGCGTCAGCCGCCGGCAGATCCGCACCCTGCGGCTCAACCAGCGGCTGCTGGCCAAGATGCTGACCCAGAGCTACCGGCTCGACGCCGGCGACGACACTGACAGCGTCAAGGGCAATCCGATCTGCCTGTTCGCCGACCCCGAGTTCCTGAAGCTCAACCCCACCGGGGACAACGGCCCGAACTGGCCCGGCTGCCTGGCCGGCGGCAGCTTCGCCGCCACCGCCCCGATCGTGGTCGGCGGCACCACCGACCTGGTCACCCGGCTGACCACCTGGATCGCCGCCGACCCCGACGCCGCCCAGTTCCTGCAGGGCGCCGCCGACCCGTGGGGCATGCACCTGGACACCAAGTACCTGCGCTCCAGCTACCCCGGCTTCCCGGCCGACGCGTTCCAGCCGCAGGACTTCAGCGGCCCGAAGAACTGGAAGCAGTACGAGTGGAACCCGGTGCTCGGCGGCCTCGGCCAGGTGCTGCGGATGGCCCTGGAGGTCCGGCCGTCCTGCCTGAGCCCCGACGACATCCAGGGCCAGCACGCCAAGTGCCGCAGCCAGGACAACGGCCAGCGCGCCCTGTTCGCCGTCATGGACGCCGGCCAGGCCCAGGCGATGAGCCTGCCCGAGGCCGAACTCCCCAATCCCGCAGGCGCCTTCACCACCCCGACGATCGGCTCCATGCAGGCCGCGGCCGCCGACATGCCGCTCGACGCCGTCACCGGCACCCAGCAACTTCCGTACGGTGACGCCGAATCGGCGTACGCCAAGGACAGCAGGGCGTACCCGCTGACCATGGTCCAGTACGCCATGCTGCCCACCCAGGGCGTCTCCGCGGACAAGGCGGCCGCCATCGCCCGCTTCGTGCGCACCGTCACCGACCCCGCGCAGGGCCAGATCTACGGGCGTCAGCCCGGTCAACTCGCCGTCGGGTTCGCCGGTCTGACGGGCAGTCAGGTCGCCGCTGCGAAGGCCGCGGCCGGCCACGTCGCCGCCCAGGACAGCGCACTGCCCGGCAACCAGACCGCGCCCGGCACCGGGAACGGCCCCGCAGCCGGCGGCGAGGGCCAGGGCAGCGGCACCGGCACCGGCGCAGGCACCAACTCCGGTACCGACAACGGCTCCTACACCAGCGCCGACACGCCCGCCGGAGCCGGCGTCCCGGGCGCCACCGGCCCCAGCGCCGGCGCCAGGGCCAGTGCCGGGGCCTCGCCCCGGCTCGGTGCCGCGGCCGCCGGCCAGGCCGCCGCCGACCGGGCCGGCCTGGCCCGACTGATGCTGCCCGTGGTGCTCGCCACCGGCGCCGTGCTGCTGGTCGGCGGACCCGCCGCGCTGCTGCTGGGCGGCACCTCCGCCGGCGCCGCACTGCGCCGCGGGGCCGGCCGGATCCGCGCCCGCCTGTTCGGCCGCAACGGCTGACCCGCTCCGCCGGGCGGGCGCCCCGCGCGCCCGCCCGGCCCACCGGGGGCCACCCCCGCCGTCCCACCCCACGAACCCTCACCGCGCGGAGAGTTGACACCATGACCGCCGCCGTCCAGCCGACGGAGTACCGCGTTCCACCGCCCGAAGCCGACCGTCCCCGCCCGATCAGCGCCCCCGCCTCGCCCGCCGACCGGGCCTTCCGCGGGCTGCTGCGCGCCGCCGGCCTGTCCGTGTTCGCCCTGATGGGCCTGATCGCGTTCTTCCTGCTGCTGCGCGGCACCGAGGCGCTGGACGCCGTCGGCTGGTCGTTCCTCACCGAGCAGCGCTGGCGCACCGCCGCGCACTCCTTCGGCATCGCCGCGGTGCTGCCCGACGGCATTCTGATCGCCGTCATCGCGCTGTGCATCGCGGTGCCGGTCGCGCTCACCGCCGCCCTGTTCATCTCCGAGTACGCGCCGGTCCGGCTGCGGCCGACGCTGATCTCGCTGGTCGACCTGATGGCGGCCATCCCCAGCATCGTCTACGGCCTGTGGGGCCTGTTCTTCCTGCAGCCGCGGATCGTCGGCCTCTGCCGCTGGCTGGCCGTCCACCTCGGCGGAGCGCTGCCGTTCCTGGAGGTGCGCACCGGCGACATCGCCACCTCCTACACCTCGTCCACGTTCATCGCCGGCACCGTGGTCTCCCTGATGATCATTCCGATCATCGCCTCGCTCAGCCGCGAGGTGTTCTCGCAGGCCCCCGCCGGCGAACGCGAAGGCGCGTACGCGCTCGGCTCCACCCGCTGGGGCATGGTCCGCACCGTGGTGCTGCCGTTCGGACGCGGCGGCGTGATCGGTGCCGTGATGCTCGGCTTCGGCCGGGCGATGGGCGAGACCATCGCCGTCGCGCTGATCATCTCGCCGGTGTTCCGGGTCTCCTGGCACGTCCTGGAGAACGGCGGCAACTCGATCTCCTCACTGATCGCGCTGCGCTTCAGCGAGTCCGACAGCCTCTCGCTGTCCGCGCTGATGGCCGCCGGGCTGGTGCTCTTCGCCCTCACCCTGCTGGTCAACGTGGCCGCCGGGTTCATCATCAGCCGGTCCCGGTCCGGCGCCACCACCTCGGACTGACCGGAGGCCACCGATGTCCGCACCCGTCACCACCCGCAGCGTCCCCGGCACCCCGTCGGCCGCCGGCGCACCGCCGACCGCCGACGCACCGCCCGCTCCCGAACAGCAGCGGATCCGCCTCGGCGGCGTCACCCGCGAGGAAGTCCTCACCCTGGTCGGCGCCGGCACGGGCTCGCTCGCGCTCGACTGGCTGCTGTACGAACGCATCCTGCTGTTCAGCGGCGCGTTCGGCTTCCTGCTCTGCTGGTACCTGCTGTTCCTCGTCCTCTACACGATCGCCGGCCGCCTCCAGTGGGACGCCCTGACGGTCCGCGAGCGCCTGGCGACCGCGCTCGCCTGGAGCTCCGGCCTGCTGGTGCTCGGCGTCATCGCCGACCAGATCGGCTACGTGCTGGTCCGCGG
>NZ_BMRI01000006.1:177001-184370 GCF_014648555.1 Kitasatospora griseola | reverse complement strand
CCTGGACGCCGCCCGGCACCTGAACTTCTTCACCGAGTCCATGCGCAGCACCGCCGCGCTCTCCCCGATCACCTCCGGCGGCTGCCTGCACGCCGTGGTCGGCTCGCTCGAACAACTCGGCCTGGCCACCCTGTTCTCGGTGCCGCTGGGCATCCTCACCGCCGTGTTCCTGGTCGAGTCCGGAAGCACCCGGCGCGGCGCCCGCCTGGTCAAGCCCGTCCGGGTCCTGGTCGAGGCGATGACCGCACTGCCGTCGATCGTCGCCGGACTGTTCGTCCTCGGCGTGGTCATCCTCACCCTCGGCGTCGAGAAGAGCGGCTTCGCGGCCTCCCTCGCGCTCACCGTGATGATGATGCCGATCGTCACCCGCGCCGCCGAGGTCGTGGTCCGGCTCGTCCCCGGCACCCTCAAAGAGGCGTCCTACGCGCTCGGCGCCAGCCAGTGGCGCACCGTGTGGCACGTCGTGCTGCCCACCGCGCGGCCCGGCCTGACCACCGCCGTGGTGCTCGGCATGGCCCGCGGCGTCGGCGAGACCTCCCCGGTGCTGCTCACCGCCGGCTTCACCGCCCGGCTCAACCTGGACGCCTTCCACGGCAACCAGGCCAGCCTGCCGCTGTTCATCTGGAACTACGTCAAGCAGCCCTACCCCGACATGGTGGCCCGGGCGTTCGCCGGCGGACTCACCCTGATGGCCGTGGTGCTGATCCTGTTCGTCACCGCCCGCGTCCTCGGCCGCCACCGCACCCCCGGCGACCGGCGCACCCGCCGCCCGCTGCGCCGGGCCCGCACCGCGGCCGCTGCGCCGACTGCCGCCGTCATCGCCAACTCCGCAGTGCAGGCGGCGAACTGATGAACCCTCAACTCCTCGGCACGAGAAGGAAGACCGGTCCTGTGCGACTCCGTCATCTGACGTCGGCGCTGCTCGCCGTCGCGCTCGCCCTGCCCGCCGTGCTGCTCGGCGCGACACCCGCGCAGGCCTCCACCTCGCTCAAGGCCGACGGCTCCAGCTGGGCCGGGCCGGCCATCGACCAGTGGCGGCACGACGTCCAACCGATGGGCATCGAGATCGACTTCAGCCCGATCGGCTCGGCCGCCGGCCGCGTCCAATGGTCGATCGGCCAGGACGACTTCACCGCCTCCGACGTGCCGTTCCGTTCGAAGGCCGACAGCGGCGTCGGCGGCGGCCGGGCCAACACAGGCCAGGGCCAGGCGGAGAACCCGGTGTACGGCTACTCGTACGTGCCGATCACCGCCGGCGGCACCGCGCTGATGTACCACCTGGAGGTCGGCGGCAAGAAGGTCACCGACCTGCGGCTGTCCCCGGACACCATCGTCGGCATCTTCACCAACAAGATCACCTCCTGGGACGACCCGAAGATCACCGCCGACTACGGGCGGGCACTGCCGAAGATCCCGATCACGCCGGTGGTCCGCTCCGACGGCTCCGGGGCCAGCGCCCAGTTCACCCGCTGGATGGAGCACACCCACAAGAGCGAGTGGGACGCCTACTGCACCCAGGTCAACGGCGTCACCTGCGGCGACTACACCGAGTTCTACCCCGCCGCGGGCCGGATGACCGCGCAGAACGGCTCCGACGTGGTGGCGGGCTACATCCAGTCGCCGACCGGCATCGGCGCGATCGGCTACGACGAGTACGCGTTCGCCAAGCGCAGCGGCTGGCCCGTCGTCAAGGTGCTCAACCCGGCCGGCTACTACACGCTGCCGAGCGCCTCGAACGTCGCGGTCGCGCTGACCGCCGCGAAGATCCGCGGCGTGGACGACAACACCTCCGCCAACGACCCGGACTACCTGCAGCAGAACCTCGACGGCGTCTACACCAACAACGACCCGCGCTCCTATCCGATCTCGTCCTACAGCTACCTGATCGTGCCGCGGGCCGGCTCCGACCTCCCGGTGACGCCGAAGTTCACCAACGACAAGGGCAGCGCGCTCAGCCGCTACCTCGCCTACGTGCTGTGCGCCGGCCAGGCCGAGGCCGACGACCTCGGCTACTCGCCGATCCCGCGCAACCTGGTGCGCGGCGGACTGCTGCAGACCCAGCACATCCCCGGCAACGCCAGCCCCGTCGACCCGAACAGCCTCAACAACTGCCCCAACCCGACGTTCGACTCGTCCGGTGTGCTGACGGTGCTGAAGAACGCGCCGCAGCCCAGCCCGTGCGACAAGAAGGGCAGCCCGCTGGACTGCACCGTTCAGAACGGCCAGGCCGTGAAGGCCGGCAACGGCGGCAACTCCACGGGCAGCAAGGGCGGTTCGGGCAGCGGCGGCACCGGCAACGGCGGCGGGACGGGCGGGGCCGGGACGACCGGCGACGCCGGACCGCAGGCAGTCGACCCGCAGACCGGCGAACTCGTCGCCGACTCCGGTACCGGCGGCGGCAGTTCGGGCGGCAACGCGCCCGGCACGGTGGTCGCGCTCGGCGGCCGCCCGCAGGACTGGCTGCTGTCCACCCTCACCGCGCTCGAACTGCTCGGCGTGGTCACCGTCCCGCCGCTGCTGGCCGCCTGGTGGCGCCGCCGCAACACCCCGGCGGGGCCCCGGTGAACGCCCCTCGGCGCATCTCAACCTGCCCATGGACAGCACGAATTCGACCGTCGGCAGACGCAGTCGGCAGCGCACCCGAGGAGACCGGATGACCGCGACCGCCCTGGAGCGGCCCACCTCGGCCCCGGACGGGGCCGCCACCGCCCCCGAGGTTGCCCCCGCACCGCCGGGCGGCCCCGCCCGGCGCCGACTGGCCGCCGTCGCCTGGTCGGTGACGCTCGCCGCCGTGCTGCTGCTCGGCTTCGTCGGCTACCTGTTCGCCCTCTCCGGACTGCAGGAGGCGCGCCACCAGTCCACCGCGTACGCCACCCTGCGCGACCAGCTCGGCAAGGCCACCGCGCCGACCGGCCCGACCACCGACGGCGCGCCGCTCGCCGTGCTGGACATTCCCGCGCTCGGCCTCCACCACGCGGTGGTGGTCGAGGGCACCGGCAGCCGCGACCTGATGCGCGGCCCCGGCCACCGCCGCGACACCGTGCTGCCCGGACAGCCGGGCGTGGCCGTGCTGTTCGGCCGCTCCACCGCGTTCGGCGCACCGTTCGCCGGCCTCGCCGGACTGCGGGACGGCGACGGCATCGACATCACCACCGGCCAGGGCAGCTTCCACTACACCGTCAACACCGCCGGCGACGGCGACCACCCGATCACCGACACCGCGCCCAACCGGCTGGTGCTGGTCACCGGGGACTCCGACTGGATCCCCACCAGCACCGTGCTGATCGGCGCCCGCCTCGACGGCGACCCGCAGCCGCTCGGCGCCCGCCGCCCCGCCGCCGCGCCCGCCGACAAGGCGCTGGCCGCCGACAAGGGCGCCCTGTCCGCACTGCAACTCTGGTCGCTGGCTCTGCTGTTGGCCGTCGTCGGCGCGGGCGTCGCGGCACGCCACTGGCGTCGCGGCGCGAGCTACCTGTGCTTCGCGCCGGTGGTCGCCGCGCTGCTCTGGGCGGTGTACGAGAACGCCGCCGCCCTGCTGCCCAACGTCTACTGACCCGCTCTGCTCCTTCCGCACTTCCCGCTCGCCGGAGAGGACCCGCCCGACGATGACCGACACCGCACAACCCCCGTACCCCGCCGCCGCGTTCGACAAGGGCCCGGTCGGCTCGCCACCGGTCGATCCGCCGACCGTTCCGCTGCCGGTGGCGCCCGCCGACGGGCCGTCGGGGCCGCTGTCCGGCCTGGAGACCCGCGACCTGACCGCCTGGTTCGGGCAGCGCAAGGTGCTGGAGCGCGTCTCGCTGCAGATGCGGGCCGGCGAGATCACCGCGCTGATCGGTCCGTCCGGCTGCGGCAAGTCCACCTACCTGCGGATCCTCAACCGGATGCACGAGATGGTCCGCGGTGCGGCGCTGGCCGGCGAGGTGCTGCTCGACGGCGAGGACGTGTACGCGACCGGCCGCCGCCCCGCCGAGGTCCGGCGGCGGATCGGCATGGTGTTCCAGCGGCCCAACCCGTTCCCCGCGATGTCGCTGTACGACAACGTGATCAGCGGGCTGAAGCTGGCCGGCATCAAGGCGAGCCGCGACGAACGCGACCACCTGGTGGAGTCCAGCCTGCGTCAGGCCGGCCTGTGGAACGAAGTCAGCAACCGCCTCGGCACCCCCGGCGGCGCCCTCTCCGGCGGCCAGCAGCAGCGCCTGTGCATCGCCCGCTCGCTGGCGGTCTCCCCGGACATCCTGCTGATGGACGAACCCTGCTCGGCGCTCGACCCGACCTCCACCCGCCGCATCGAGGAGACCATCGCCGAACTGCGCCACCGCCTGACCATCGTCATCGTCACCCACAACATGCAGCAGGCGCAGCGGGTTTCGCAGTCCTGCGCGTTCTTCCTCGCCTCCCACGACACCCCCGGCCGGATCGTCGAGGCGGGCCCCACCGAGCGCCTGTTCACCGACCCGGCCGACCCGCGCACCGCGGACTACGTCAACGGCCGTTTCGGCTGAGCGTCGCGGCTCCGGTGGGGTGCGGCTGCGGGTCCGGCCCGGGTGACGGTGTGTCACACCGGGTCGGACCGCGGGAAGCGCCTAGCGTGGACGGGTGCGAGCGGGGCGAGCAGCCTCCGGTGCACCCGCCGGAGCCACCTCGCCACGTCGTCATGCCGTTTCGCCGTCACGTCGTCATGCCGTCACGTCACGAGGAGAGCGCCGACCATGTCCGCCAGCCTGACCGAGCTCACCGGGGACTACGTCCTCGACCCCACGCACACCCGGATCGGCTTCGTCGCCCGCCACGCCATGGTCACCAAGGTTCGCGGCGCCTTCCACCAGTTCGAGGGCACCGCACACCTGGACGGCGCCGATTCGTCGCGCTCCACGGGCGAGGTGGTCATCAAGGCCGCGAGCATCGACACCGGCGTCGAGCAGCGCGACCAGCACCTGCGCACCAACGACTTCCTGGACGCCCCGAACTTCCCCGACATCACCTTCCGCACCACCGCCGTCGAGCAGCGCTCCGACAGCGACTACCGGGTCACCGGCGACCTCACCATCAAGGACACCACCCGCTCCGTCACCATCGACTTCGAGTACACCGGCAACGCGGTCGACCCGTACGGCAACCTGCGGGTCGGCCTGGAGGGCTCGGTGACCATCAGCCGCAAGGACTACGGCGTCACCTGGAACGCCGCGCTGGAGGGCGGCGGTGTCCTGGTCGGCGACAAGGTGGTGCTGGAGTTCGACGTCTCCGCCATCAAGCAGGCCTGACTGGTCGTCAGGCCTTCAGCAGCGCGATTCCGCGGTCCGACCGGGTGTCCGGGCGGGCCGCGCGCGCACGCGGTTCGAGGGCCTTCGCCCGCACGCGGCGCCGCTCCGTCACGGGGCCTCCCGGCGCGAGGCACCGCCCGGACGTTCGGTCGTCCCGCCCTGGCCGTACCATGTGGGCCCGCCCGTCCGGGCTTCGGACGCATGCAACACCCCACCCGGGGAAGGCGGTTGCGGACATCGGAACCAGGAGACCCGCCTGATGCGCACGTGCGTCGAACGCCACCTGCCCGTCCACGTGTTCGGCCCGACCGGGGGACGGCGCCTCATGGTCCTCGGCTACCACCCGGGCGACCCGTACGCCGTCCGGCTCACCTTCCCCGACGGCGCCCCCGACGGCGGCGTGACCTGGCTGATCGCCCGCGACCTCCTCGCCGCCGGCCTGACCGGCCCCGCCGGCAACGGCGCCGTCCGGATCCTCCCCTGGCCCAACGGCCGCCTCCGCCTCGCCTTCCGCGGCACCGACGGCACCCGGGCCACCGTCCTCGCCCCCACCGCCCTCCTCGCGGAATTCCTCACCGCCACCCACACCCTCGTCCCCCCGGGCGCCGAGCCCGCCCACCAGCCCGCCCCCACCGACCCGTCCACCCTCTTCCCGGGCCCGCACCCGCCCCTGACGACCGATCACCCGTGAAGCACGCACTGCTCGACCAGGTCGCCCCCACGCGCGGCTCCACCACCGCGCAGCACGACTGGACGCCGCGCACCACCGGGTCCGAGGCGCCCCGACCGATCGCCGCCCGCAGCGCTTCGACGCCCACCGCGCCGGCGTCCAGCCGCTCGCCCAGCCCGAGCTCCACCGGACGCACGGCGTTGGCAGCCTGCTCGGGCGTCTGCGGAACGGCGACCAGGCCGACCCCGTAACGCAGCGCCTCCAACACGGAGTTCATGCCGGCATGCGAGACGAAGGCGGTGGCCCGGCGCAGCACCGCCACCTGCGGGAACCGCGACCGGACCGTCACTCGGCCCCCGACGACGCCCAGCGCGGCGGCGTCCGCGTCGCCCACCGCCATCGCCACCTGCCACGGCCTGTCGGCGACGGCGGCCACGCAGGCGCGGTAGAACTCCGGGCGGCTGGTGCAGACGGTGCCCAGCGAGACGTACAGCAGCGGCGCGTCGGGGGGCGGGCGGTGACCACAGCTCGTCCTGCTCGCGCCTGCCCACCGAGGGCCCGGCGAAGTGAAAGCGCTCGTCGAAGCTGTCGGCGGCCGGCTGGAACTCCCGCGGCACGAACACGAGGTTGAGCCCGTCCGCCACCGTCATGGCGTCGGCGACGTCGAGCGGGACGCCGTACTGGGCGGAGAAGGCCGCACAGTCGGCGGCGAGCAGCGCCATCGTCGGATCGTCGGCGTCGAGCCCCGAGGTCAACTGCCGGTCCAGCGAGTACGTCTCGTTCGAGGCGAGATGGGGGAAGCACTGGACGGCGGGATGCCGAGCGCCCGGGCGACGATCCGGGCGGGCCAGTTCGTCGTGTCGTAACAGATCGCGTCCACCCGCTCCGTGGCGCAGTACTTCCGCACCACCGGGTACGTCGCGATCATCGCCGCGAAGTAGTGCCGCAGCCAGCCCGCCATGGCGGCCGGTCCGATGGTCGCCGGTGGCGCGAACGGCCCCGGCGACGGCAGTTCCACCCAGCGCGCGCCAGCACCGGTGACCGCGGCGGCATGAATCGCGCCGGTGGCGTAGTCCACCCGGTGCCCGCGCCGCACGAGTTCCTCCACCAACGGCAGCATCGGGTTGATGTGCCTGTGCCCGGTCAAGGTCATGAAGAGCAGCTTCTTCAGCACGGGGGGTCACCATGGCAGCACCGGGACCTCGGCGCCATCGAGATTCGTGTTCAGCCCCGGGCTCGTCGAGGCAGCCGCCGACGGTTATCCGTGATGTGACTTGCCGAAGTCCCTCTCAGAGGGTGTTCGATACCGATTTAGGCTGCTGCGAGCGGTTTCGGGCGGAGGTAATGCCCGGTTCTGTCCGAGCTGGCGGTCAGCCGGTTGGCCATGGAGTTCACCATGGCCCATTGGATCATCGAGCGTGACCGGTCCGGCAGT
>NZ_BMRI01000006.1:176624-176978 GCF_014648555.1 Kitasatospora griseola | reverse complement strand
TCCTCGTAGTCGCGGTGGAGCCGCCGGTACCGGGACATGATCCCGAAGGTCTGCTCAACGCGCCAGCGGATCGGCTGGACGACGAAGCCCTTCTGGGCCTTGTCGCGCGTCACGACCTCGACGTCTATGGCGTGTGCGGCGCCGTGCTTGACGACGCCGTTGTTGTAGCCGGCGTCCACCCAGGCCTTGGTCACGGTGGGCCACCGGTCGGCGAGCGCGTCCAGGACCTGCTTGCCGCCTGCGGAGTCCTGGACGCCCGCGGCGGTGACGATCAGGACCAGGAGCAGGCCGAGGGTGTCGGTGGCGATGTGGCGCTTGCGGCCCTTGACCCGCTTCCCGCCGTCGTAGCCCTGA
>NZ_BMRI01000006.1:175210-176598 GCF_014648555.1 Kitasatospora griseola | reverse complement strand
CTGTCGGCCGGGGCGTTGGGCGAGGCCTTCACCGACTGGGCGTCGATGATCGCCGCAGTCGGCAGGATCCGGCGGCCGTTCTTCGCTCGCAGCTGGTCACGGAGGGTGTCGTGGATCCGCTCGGTCGTGCCATCGCGTTCCCACTCCTTGAAGTAGCCGTAGACGGTGGTGTGGGGCGGGAAGTCGTGCGGCAGGTACCGCCAGGCGATCCCGGTCCGGGCGACGTAGAGGATCGCGTTCACCACCTCGCGCAGCCCGGTCGTCGGCTCACGTCCTTCCGTGCGGGTGCGTCGCCACTCCACCAGCATGGGCTCGATGAGCTCCCACTGATCGTCCTTCAAGTCCGAGGGATACCTGCGTCGTTCCGTCACAGTTGACCAATATCGCGGACACGGACCCTGCCGCCACGAGACCCTGGAACCGAGTCCGTGCCGCATCGAGAAAAGCCGGACAGTTGGGGGGAATCCCCTATCGAACACCCTCTCAGGAGGCCGCTGACCGTGATCGCCGTGCAACGCCCCGACTACCAGGACCTGTTGGCCGAGGCCCGCCGCCGGCTGGCCGTAGGAACCGACATCGAGGCGCTCCTGGAATGGTTCAAGGAGCTCGGCTTCCATCAGGTGGACTGCATCTTCG
Source organism: Kitasatospora griseola (assembly GCF_014648555.1). GTDB lineage: Bacteria > Actinomycetota > Actinomycetes > Streptomycetales > Streptomycetaceae > Kitasatospora > Kitasatospora griseola. The sequence continues at coordinate 175,962 of NZ_BMRI01000006.1, read as the reverse complement.
CCGTGATCCAGTTGGAGCTGGCTCCCCAGTCGGAGGCCAAGCGTCTGGTGCACTACAGCCGGGCCTGGAGCGCGACCCGCAAGCAGAGCGAGGAACTGCACGAAGCCCTGCTCCAGGAGGTGGCTGACGACCCCGACCTGGACGTTCGCATCGACCCCGACGGAAAGCACTGGACGGTGGCCATCCCTCTCCGGGACCCGGCCGCCACCGACTCCGGACTGCCCGCGACAGCACCGCAACTCTGAGGCGGGGCGCACGCCAGGTGGCAACGTATCGTGTCCAAGCCAGGACTTGGTGTGAATCCAGCCAGTTTGCCGCCATCTCCCCCCGGCCGGAACGTCCATGGTCATCCTGGAATGTTCGTCACCGACCGAGGGGAGAATGGTGGACGTTCAACGGCTGCATGCACGGAATCCGGAGGTCATCGGGCAGACCGCCGCGCTGCTCGGATTCCTGCGTGAAGTGGTGCAGAGCGGAACACAGCGGGCCAGGGACACGCGTTCCTGGGAACAGTTGTGGCTGAGCGACCTGCCTGCCGCGATCGCGCGGCCGACCGACCAGCCGGACCGGGCGCTGCTGGTGCTCGACCACGTCCCGCAGAGCGCGCCGCCCGATGTGCCCACCGAATTGCGCGGTTGGCTCGACGAGCAGGCCTGCGAGGATCCCGACGGCGGTGACCCGCCGCTCGCCGATCGCGGCCCCGAACGCACCGGCGCCGCCGTGGAGCTCTGGCAGGACACCGGCGTGACGGT
>NZ_BMRI01000006.1:149692-175165 GCF_014648555.1 Kitasatospora griseola | reverse complement strand
CGAAGTGCTGCGCGCGTATGGCAATTGGCTGAGCCGCTGGCGCCGGTGGGCCGAACGCGAGCGGGCCGACCGGCCGCTGCGCGCGCTGTACGAGACCGTCTACCGCTGGCACCAGCGTCTGGTGCAGCAGGACGACCAGGTCGAACTGGTCCTCGGCACCGGCCTGTTGGCGTGGAGCGAACCGCGGGGCACTGCCCTGCATCGGCACGTGTTCACGCGCCGCGCCGTCACCCACGTCGACCGCCGCACCGCCCGCATCACCGTCCACCTCACCACCGACGGCGAGATGCGACTGGAGGATCAGGACTTCCTGGACAGCGACGACGGCCTGGTGCAGGAACGCTCCACCGCGCTTGCCGAGGAACTCTCCGCGAACCCCGTGCATCCGCTCGGCGAGGCAGCCCTGGAGTGCCTGACCCGCTGGCAGGAGCTTGTTCTGCCGCGGCCGGTGTCTTTCAACGCCGGCTGGCGGCCCCCGGCCGCCCCCGACGCCGGTGTGCGGCTGACCTTCGCGCCCGCGCTGATGCTGCGCCCGCTCGACCGCAATGCGGTCCTGCGCTGCTACGAGCGGATCGCCCAGGCCGTGGTGTCCGAACGCCAAGCCCCACTCGGGCTGGCCCAGCTGGTGATGACCCTCAACCCGCAGGAACGGGCCGCCTGGGCCGACACCCCTACCCGAGGTCTGTTCGACGAGGATCCACTGTTCCCGCTCAAGACCAATGCCCAGCAGCGTGCCGTCCTGGACCGCCTGCAACGCGACACCGGTGTGGTGGTCCAGGGCCCGCCGGGTACCGGCAAGACCCACACCATCGCCAACCTGCTCAGTGCGTTGCTCGCCCAGGGCCAGCGGGTCCTGGTCACCAGTGCCCGCGACCACGCCCTGACCGTGCTGCGCGACAAACTGCCGCCCGCCATCCGCGACCTGTGCGTCCTGCTGCTGTCCGGTGCCCGGCAGGACGGCGCCGGTGAACTCGAGCGGACCGTCAACGCGCTCAGCGACCAGGCTGCTACCGGTGACCCCGCCCAACTTCGGGACGAGATCCGTCGGCTGACCCGAAGTCGGCAGGAACTGCAGAGCCGGCAGAAGCTCCTCACCGAGAAGATCATCGCGCTGCGGGAGGCCGAGCTCTACCAGCACCCCGAGGTCGCGCCCGGCTATTCCGGAACCCTCGCCGCGATCGTGCAGCGCGTCCAGGACGCCGCACCCGGGCTGTCCTGGATCGGCAGCCTGTCCGACCATGCGCCCGTGCGACCTCCGCTCACCTCCGTCGAAGCCGAAGAACTGGTGGTGCTGCTGCGGGAGGGAGCCACCGACTGGTCCGCCGGCTCGCTGCCGCCCGCACCGAGCCTGCTGCCGACCCCCGGCCAGGTCGCCACTGCCATCGCCGACGCCCAACCCGCCACGGCCGGGCTGTCCGCCGAGGCCGCCGCGCTGCGTACGCGACTCACGGCACTCGACACCCCCACCACCGACCACCTGGTCGCCCTTCTCGATGCCGGACGCGGCCTGCTGCACCGCCTCGGTGTGCCTTGGGACGCTCGCCGGTGGGGCGAGGCCGACTGGACGGCGCGCGCTCTGACCGATCGGCTTGCCCGTCGCCGCCAAGCCCTGTGGGAGCGCGTCGCCGACGCCGAACCCGCCCTCACCGAAACCGCCGCCGCGCTGGCCGCCGTCGGCGTCCGGACCGTGACCCTGCCGTCCGACCTCACCGCCGAACAGGCCAATCGGATTGCCGACGCCGTCCCCGAACTGCGCAGACACTTCGCCGGGCCGCGGACCCTGCGCGGACTGTTCACCCCGAGGGCGCTGCGTGAGGCCGAAGATCTGCTGGCCGGGTGCCGGATCGACGGTCGGGTGCCCGCCGACGCCGCCGACCTCGACGCGGTCCTCGCCCACCTGCGCGCGCATCTGATCCTGGCCACTGTCGCCGTCCGCTGGGCCCAAGCCGGTGCTCCGCTCGACGACGGCCCGCTGGAGGTGCGCCTTGCCGACCTCCAGGAACGCTACTGGAACCTCGCCACGATCGTCGGCTTCGGCGGGCTGCGTGAACGGATCGACGAACTGCTCGTCGGTCGCTCGGTGTTCCTCGACCTGACGAGCCCCCAGTCCTGGCAGGACTTCACCTCCGCGGTCACCGCCATGTCCGGCCGACAGCGCGCCGAGGAAGCCACCGAACGGCTGGCCGGCTGGGAACGGTCGCTGCGCGCACCCGCCGACGGCTCATCCCCCACCCCCGAATCACTGGCCATGGCGCAGGCCGTCGCCGACCACGACCTCGACCGCTACACCAAGGAGCTCGACGCCTACGCCGCCGCCCACACCCGGCAGCATCGGGGCCAGCGCTGCAGGCACCTGCTGGACACGCTTGCCGCCGCATCGCCCGCCCTGGCCGGCCGGCTCGCGCAGGAGTGCCGCGACCCCGACTGGCCGCAGCGCCTCGCCCGGCTCGACGAGGCCTGGGCCTGGGCCGGTGCCCGCCGGTTCGTCGAGGACGAGCGCGCGCCCGGCCGGGAACAGCGGTTGGATGCCGAGCTCACCGAACACGAAGCGAAACTGGAGGAGTTGACCGGCGATCTGGCCGCCGCCAAGGGGCGGCTGCATTGCCTGGAGCGGATGACCAACGAACAGCGCTCAGCCCTGCAGGCCTACCGCGCGCACATGGCGTCCTACGGCAAGGGCAAGGGTAAAAGCGCCGCCCAGTTCGGGGCCGCCGCGCGCAGCGCCATGCAGATCGCGCAGAGCGCCGTCCCCGCCTGGGTGATGCCGATCTCCCGGGTCGCCGAAATGATCGAACCCCGCCAGGACGCGTTCGACGTGGTGATCGTCGACGAGGCCAGCCAGGCCGGCATGGACGCGTTGTTCCTGCTCTGGCTGGCACCCCGGATCATCGTGGTCGGCGACGACAAGCAGTGCACCCCGCCGGTCACCGGCTTCGGGCGCTCCCAGCAGATCCAGGACCGGCTCACCGCCCACCTCCCGGACGTGCCGCGGCACTTGAGGCAGCTGTACATGCCGCACTCGAACCTCTACCAGTTGCTGTCCACGTTCTTCCCGTCCACCATCCGGCTCCAGGAGCACTTTCGCTGCATGCCGGAGATCATCAATTGGTCCTCCGCCACCTTCTACACCCCGCCCGGGCTGATCCCGCTGCGCCAGTACGGCGGCGACCGGCTCGACCCGTTGCTGACCCACTACGTCGCCGACGGCGTCGCCGAGGGTCGCGACCAGCGGATCCGGAACCACAAAGAGGCCGAGGCGATCGTCGACTGTCTGGCCGAACTCACCGCCGACCCCGCATACGAGGGTCGGACCATGGGTGTCATTGTGCTCCAGGGCGGTAGCTACGGGGCCCAGGTGAGGCTACTGGAGCAGCTGATCCAGCAGCGGATCCCGGCACCTGCGCGGGAGAAGCACCGGATCCGGGTGGGCGACGCCGCGATGTTCCAGGGCGACGAACGTCACGTCATCCTGCTGTCCATGGTGGTGGACCGGGTTCGCAAGATCGCTGGCGGGCTGCGCAACGAACAGCAGGCCTACAACGTGGCCGCCAGCCGGGCGCAGGATCAGATGCGGCTGTTCTACTCCGTCCCGCCGGACCAGCTGAAGCCCGGAGACCTTCGGCTCAACCTGCTCTCCTACATGCAGAACCCACCCGCCGCGCTCGCCGAACTGGACGACATCGGCCTCGTGCTTCCCGACGTGCCGTGCAAGCCCTTCGACTCGCTGTTCGAGCAGCAGGTCTACCTGCGGATCAAGGAGCGCGGCTACCACGTCGTCCCGCAGTACCCCGCCGGCAACAAGCGGATCGACCTGGTGGTGGTCGGTGCCCGCGGCCGGCTCGGCGTCGAGTGCGATGGAGACCGCTATCACTCCACACTCGAACAGCTCCGTCACGACCAGCAGCGCGACCGCGAACTCCAGCGCGTCGGTTGGAAGTTCTGGCGAATTCCGGAGAGCGAATTCCGGTTCGACCCCGAGCAGGCACTGGCCGGCCTGTGGCAGGAACTCGACCGCCAGGGGATCCGGCCCGCCAACTATCACCAGCCCCGGCCCACCGGCGCCCCCGAGGAGCCCTGGTCGCCCCTGCTGCTGCCCGAACCGGGCGACGAGCAGGCCGACGAGGAGACCGGGACCATCGATCGCACCGACACCTCCGTCAACGACACCGACACCGAAGGAAATCAATGAGCGCCGCCCGTGTCCTGCCCGACAGCCCGCTGCTCGACGAGAAGACCGTCACCGAACTCTCCCGGGTCGTCACCGGCGAGGACGACCTCTACTACCGCAGGGGGTACGAGATCGCCGGATTCCTCCGCCGTGCCGGCTGGCAGGACGTCCCTGAGTACGACGGCCAGTTCCGCCGCGAGTGGGCCCTTGAACTGCTCATGGGCCGCCGCGACCAGCCCGCCGAGATCGAGAAGGTTCTGCTTCGACTGGCTGACGCCCGCGAATACCTGGATGAACCGGAACTGCTCGCCGACGTGGTCGCCGCGGTCAACTCCTTCCTGGTGCACGAGGGTTATCGCCTGGAGGGCACCGGCGGCGGCCCCCGCCTGCTGCCCTGCGACCCGGCCCTCGCCCACCCTTCCGAGTACGGCGCTTCCGAGCTCAAGGCCGCGATGACCGACATCGTCGCCGACCCCAAGATGGCCCTGTTGCTCCAACGCCGCCTCGACGAGGCCCGCACCTGTTACGCCAACGGTGCGCACGTGGCAGCTATCGTGATGCTCGGCAGCCTGTTGGAAGGTGTCCTGCTGCAAGTAATTCTGGAGCGAGACCGGTCCCTGCTGGGTCGGGCGGAGCCGAGGAAGGTGGGTCTGAAGGTGCTCATCGATAAGTGCTATGCGGTTGGCTGGGTCGAGGCGGATGCCGAGCGGTTCAGTCAGGTTCTGCGCGAGTACCGAAACTTTGTCCACCCCGCGGCTGAGGCCGAGGAACCGCACCGGCCCGACCGCGACACCCTTGGCATCGGCTGGCAGGTCGTCAACGCCGCCCTCAATGACCTCGCCGCCTCGGTGCCTGGCCGGTAAGCGCAGGGGAGGGAACGGGCGGCCGTCGCGAGGCGCGGGGCTGCCCGTTCGGGCGTCGTAAGCAAGCCATCGCCGACCCTTCGTAGTACTGTCCGCGAAACCGATCATCAAGGGGGGACCGGATGGCAGCGGCGCGGCGCAGGTGGATCGCGTGGGGGCTGAGGGGCCTGGCGGTGGTGCCGATTGCGGCGTATCTGGTGGGGAGTCAAGCCGCGCGCTCGGGTGGGCTGGTGGAGGTGGAGCGCTGGTTCAACAATCCGGTGCAGTTGATGGGGGCCGCGGTCGGGCTGGTCGTGGTTTCGGCGATGGTGGGGGTCCGGGGCTGGTGGTCGCGGACCGGGTGCCTGATCTCGCTGGTGGCTCTCGGGTTCGCCGCAGTGCCGTTCCTGTTCGTGTGGTCCGTCTTCGGCGTGGAGTGGCGGGAGACGAACCGCAAGCCCGGCCCGGAGCAGCCGGGGAACGTGCTGGTCGTGACAGAGCTCGTCACGCTCGACCCGGTCTACCGCATCCAGGTGCTGACGGGCAGCGGCTGGTCGGCCCGGCACTGGGATCTGGGGTGGTGGGGGGAAGAGGACGGGCGCGGCTACTTCCGGGGCGCCGAGTGGTCCGGGCCGAACCAGGTCACGGTGACGTCGGAGAAGGAGATCGTGGTCTTCACCGTGGACCCCGTCAGCGGTCGGCCGGGCGAGCCGGTGGTGACGCGGCGGTAACGGGCCCCGCGGGTGCGTCGGGCCGGCCTCCCGTGAGGCGCGTGTGCAGGCTGTGGCCCGTGGTGTACGAATGGGCGTGACGGGACGGCAGTGCACGGCCCCGGCCAAGTGACACGGACGACGGATGTGGGAGGGCGGCTGCTGATGGGTGCGGACGGCGACAGCTATGACCTGGTGGTGCTCGGGGCAGGGCCGACCGGGGAGAATCTCGCGGATCGGGCGCGGGCCGGCGGGCTGACGGTCGCGGTCGTCGAGCAGGAACTGGTGGGCGGCGAGTGCTCGTACTGGGCGTGCATGCCCAGCAAGGCGCTGCTGCGGCCGGCGGCGGCGTTGGCCGAGGCGCGACGGTTGGCCGGAGTGCGGGAGGCCGTCGGCGGGGAGCTCGACGCGGGGGCGGTGCTGAAGCGGCGGGACGGGTTCGCCTCGAACTGGCAGGACGACGGGCAGGCGGCCTGGCTGGAGTCCGTGGGCGTCGAGCTGGTGCGCGGACACGGGCGGCTCGACGGCGAACGGCGCGTCACCGTCGAGACCTCGGACGGCGGCTCGCGCACGCTCACCGCGCGGCACGCCGTCGCCGTCTGCACCGGGACGCGGGCCGCGCTGCCGAAGCTCCCCGGGCTGGCCGAGGCCAAGGTGTGGACGAGCCGGGAGGCCACCTCGGCGAGCAGTGCGCCCGGGCGGCTCGCAGTGGTCGGCGGCGGGGTCGTCGCGGTCGAAATGGCCACCGCCTGGCGGGCGTTGGGCAGCGAGGTCACGCTGCTGGTGCGCGGCGGACGGCTGCTCGATCGGACGGAGGACTTCGCCGGGCAGCTGGTCGCGGACGGGCTGCGCGAGGCCGGGGTCGACGTCCGACTCGGCGTCTCCGTCACCGCCGTGCACCGCGCCGAGGACGGCACGCTCACGCTCGACCTGTCCGACGGCACCCGGCTGCCCGCCGACGAGGCGCTGTTCGCCACCGGACGCGTCCCGAACACCGCCGACCTCGGGCTGGACAGCGTCGGCCTCACGCCCGGCGACTGGATCGCCACCGACGACAGCGGCGTGGCCACCGGCGTCCCCGGCGGCTGGCTGTACGCGGCCGGCGACGTCAACCACCGTGCGCTGCTCACTCACCAGGGCAAGTACCAGGGCCGGATCTTCGGCCAGGTGATCGCCGACCGCGCCGCCGGCCGCCCCCTCGACCTCGCGCCGTGGGGCCGCAGCGTCGCCACCGCCGACCACGCCGCCGTCCCGCAGGTCGTCTTCACCGACCCCGAGGTCGCCGCCGTCGGACTGACCCGGCGTCAGGCCGAGGACGCGGGCCTGCGGGTCCGCGCCGTGGACTACGAACTCGGCAACGTGGCCGGCGCCTCGCTGTACGCGGACGGCTACCGGGGCCGCGCCTGCGCCGTCGTCGACCTCGACCGGGAGACCCTGGTGGGCGTCACCTTCGTCGGCCCCGGCGTCGCCGAGCTGTTGCACTCCGCCACCATCGCCATCGCCGGCGAAGTCCCGCTCTCCCGGCTCTGGCACGCCGTCCCCGCCTTCCCGACGATCAGCGAGGTGTGGCTGCGGCTGCTGGAGACCTACCGGGGCTGACGGAACGCCGGAAACGGAGGCGCGGCACGACCGGGCGGGCCGGAGCCCGCTCGGCGGCGGCCTCCGCCGGGGCGTCGACTGCGCCCGGCGACCCCGTCGGGTGGGACGGCCGGATTTCGCACCATTGCGGCGGGATTGCACCGCGTCACAATCACCCGCCGCCCCGTTGATCGCGCCGCCCCCGGTGTGTGAGCGTGACGGAAGCGGGACGGGCGGCCGCACGGGGTCGCCGCCGTGCAAGGAGGAACCCGGTGCCCACCCCCGACCGGCCACTGCGTTCGCTGGGCTTTCTGACCATCGGACTGTTCGACGAGCGCCGCCCCGCCGAAGGCCACGAAGCGACGCTGCGCCTGATCGAACTCGGAGAGCAACTGGGATTCGACAGCGCCTGGTTGCGCCACCGGCACCTCCAGTACGGCATCTCCTCGCCGCTCACCGTGCTCGCCGCCGCCACCCAGCGCACCCGGCGGATCGCCCTCGGCACCGCCGTCACCCCGCTCGGCTGGGAGAACCCGCTGCGCTACGCCGAGGACCTGGCGACCGTCGACGTGCTGTCCGGCGGTCGGCTCAACCCCGGTGTCAGCGTGGGCATCCCCGCGCACTACGAGGACGTCAAGGACGCGCTGTACCCCGACACCGCCGACCGCGAGGACTTCGGCTACGGCCGGGTCGAGCGCTTGCTAGGCCTGCTGCGCGGCGACACCGCAAGCGCCTTCCGCGGCGTCGAGGGCATCGAGTCGTACTCCGAGCGCGTCCAGCCGCACGTCCCCGGACTGGCCGGGCGGGTCTGGTACGGCGGCGGCAGCCTGCGCTCCGCCCGCTGGGCCGGGCAGCAGGGCCTGCGCCTGCTCACCAGCAACGTGGTCAAGGCCGAGCAGGACGGCGAGAAGTTCGCGAGCATCCAACTCGGCCAGATCCAGGCCTTCCGGGCCGCCCACCCCGACGGCGAACGGGCCCGGGTCTCACAGGGCCTGGTGGTGATCCCCACCGACAGCGCCACCCCCGCCCAGCGCGCCAAGTACCGGGCGTACGCGGCCTCCCGGCACGCCCGGACGCTCGTCCCGCACGGCCCGGCCCGGCTGCTGTTCGCCCCCGACCTGGTCGGCAACGCCGAGCAGCTCGCCGAACTGCTGTACGCGCACGAGGCGTTCCGCGAGGTGGACGAGGTGGCGGTCGCGCTGCCGTTCACCTTCGAACCCGAGGACTACACGCAGATCCTCACCGACCTGGCCACCCGCCTCGGCCCGCTGCTCGGCTGGAAGCCCGCCGTCAACTGACGGCAGGAGCAGGCGGGTTCACCGGAAACGGGCGACAGCGGCGGCCGCCAGCAGCAGGAACACCAGCGGGAACGCCAGATTGTGCAGCACCCGGGCCCGCAGGTGCGCCAGCACCGCGCAGACGAAGAACAGCACCAGGCCGACCGCCGCCGCCAGCCCCAACTGCCGCAGCCCGCACAGGCCGGCCAACACGCCGGCCGCGCCCGCGCCCTCCAGGACGGCCAGCGCAGGAATCCAGCGCGGCGCCAGGCCCACCTCCGTGGCGTTCTGCACCACGAACCGGGCCCGCAGCGCCTTCGCCCCGACCTCGAAGGCGTTCGCCAGCACGCAGCACACCGTGACGGCCGACAGCACCGCCTGCGTCACCCCGCTCACCGCCGCCACCCCAGGTCCGACGAATCCGCCTGCCAGGACGGGGGATCGGCGCACAGTACACTCATCACGACTCCACGATTCACTTCGAAGGTGCAGGTGGGACCGGGCGGAAACCCGTCCGGGCCCGGCCGGTCGTTCTCTCTCGCCCCTCCTGACGACCCCCGCACCCGAAAGGTGACCCCTGTCGTGGAACTGATCGAACACTTCGAGGCGGCCCGGCCCCGACTGCTCTCGCTGGCCCACCGCGTCCTCGGCTCCCAGCAGGACGCCGAGGACGCCGTGCAGACCGCCTGGACCAGGGTCCACGCCCTCGACGCCACCACCCTGGACAACCCCGACGGCTGGTTGACCACCGTCACCGCCCGGCTCTGCGTCGACCAGTTGCGGTCCCGCGCCCGGCGGCCCGAACTCCCGCTGCTCGACCTGGACTTCCGGTCCGAGGAACTCGCCGCCGAAGAGGCGTTCCTGCGCCGCGAGGAGGTCTCCCGGGCCCTGCTGGTGCTGCTCGACGCGCTCCCGCCCCGCCAGCGGGTGGCCTACGTCCTGCACGACCTGTTCGCCGTCCCGTTCGACCAGGTCGCCCAGGTCCTCGACGTCCGACCCGACGCGGCGAAGAAGCTGGCCAGCCGGGCCCGGACCGCGCTGCGGGCAGGCCGGCCCGAACCCGGCACTCCCGCCGCCTCCCAACTGCTGGTCGTGGAGGCCTTCCTGGCCGCCGCCCGGGGCGGAGACCTGGGCCGCCTGGTCGCCCTGCTGGCCCCCGGCGCCGTCCGCACCGCCGATCCCCGCCTGCTGCCGCCCGGCGCCCCCACCGAGGTCCACGGCGCGGACGCCATCGCCACCGAGACCCGCGCCTTCGCCGCCCGCATCGCGCTCGCCACCCCGCTCCTGCTGGACGGCCGCCCGGGCGCGGTGATCGCCCCCGCCGGCCGCCCCTACGCGCTGATCCGGCTGCGCCTCGACCCGGGCGGCCTGGTCACCCGGATCGAGATCGCCCCCGCGCGGTAGCGCAACTCGCCTGCCGCCAGCCGGTCTTCACCGTGCAGGATGTGTCGCTGAGGGTGACGGCGGACGGCGCGGTGTCCGCCCTGGTCCGGCTGCCGTTGAAGCCGAAGGAGGCCGAACCGCCGGGCGGGATCACGGAGTTGTAGCCCACGGCGGTGACGGTGACCGGCGCGCCGGACTGCGGGCTGGGTGACGGTGCCGTTCCGGAGCGAGCCGATCTGTTGCCCGCTCGGGAACGTCCACGTCGCCGACCAGACGCTGATCGCCGTCGAACTCCGGTTCACCAGCGTCATGTTGGGCCCGAATCTGCCGCCCCACTGGCTCGCCGCCGTGTAGTCGTCTAGCAAGAAGCAGACGGGGAGGGGGAGTTGGACGGAGAAGGCGAGGAAGCTGGGAGGGGGTGGTGCCCGTCGGGTCGTCGTAGCGGATGCCGGGGCCGATCAGGCCGGCCTCCTCGGTGCGCACCAGCGCCTCGGCGCAGGCCGTGGTGCGGCGGGCGTGGACCAGTTCGAAGCCGACCGGACCGACCGGCTTTTGGGTCGTTCTCCGCCTGGCGGCGGACGTCGGGAACGGGAGGTTCTGCGACCTCGTCGATTCCCCCGGCAGCGGGAGCGCCCGAGGTGCCCGCCCTCGGAGGGCCGGGGCGGTTCGCGGCCATCGGGTCAACAGAGGGACGGCCCAGTGAGAGTGCCGCGACTTCGTGCGGGCCGGGGCGGTCCGTGGCCGCCGGGTCGACGAAGGGACGGCCCAGCGAGTACCGCGACTTCGTCCGGGCCGGGCGGCCGCGAGGTGGGTCGTCAGGGCAGGATGAGGGGATGCCGGATCTGCTGTGGGACGACGTCAGGGACTTTCTCGACCCTGATCTGATGGGCGCTCTGCCCGACCTGTTCGTGTCGGAGGTCTCGGTCGAGGACTGGCAGGCGCTGTTCGACCTGGTCGAGGCGTCGGGGTGGGCGTGGGAGTGGCGGGTCGGCGTCAGCCCGGGCGGGGCGCTTCCGGCTGCTGCGGAGGTGTTCGCGCGTCCGGTCGATGCGGAGACGGTCGAGCTGCGGGTTCAGCCGGTGGCGGGGGTGCTGGTGATCTTCCGGCCGAGGTCCGCGGAGGAGATCGAATTCGACGTCGACCTGCGCGAGCTTCAGGGGCAGGCGGGGGTGGACCTCCTGTGCGGCCTGCTGCGCACGATCGGGCGCCGGTTGGGCAAGGTGGTGGCGATGACCGCCGAGGGTGACCACGGGAATCCGGTGCTCGGGTTCGATCCCGTCACGGACCGGGTGGTGCTGATGGCGGAGCCGCAGTCGACGGGGCGTGTCACTGAGCGGGAGGCGGGGGCTCGATCCCGGACGGCGGGTTCGTGGTGAACATGAACTCCTCCAGGACCGCGACGAGTTCGGCCCGGCTCCGGGTGGTCCAGGTGCCGAACCAGGTGTGCACGCCGGTGGGGGTTCCCTTGCGCGGGAACCCGGCGAGTTGCAGGAAATCGACCTGGTAGCAGCCGTCGGGATCCCCCTCCGGCTCCCAACGGGCGTCGAAGCAGAGCCCGTTGTGCACCAGGTGGCCGCTGATCAGCACGGATCCGTAGAACCACTCCATGGTGTCGGGCGACGGGTCGACGGCGTAGAGGCTGTTCATGTCGATCACCCAGGCCGGCGCCACGCGCAGGGGCTGGAGTTGTCGCCAGGTGTCTGCCATGTCGTCCTCGCTGCTCAGTGGTTCGCCGGTGTCGGGGCCCGGATTTCGACGATGATCGCAGAGTCGGCCCGAGGCTGTCCTCGCCGAGGAGGCCCCGTGGGCACCACCGGGGGAGCGACGAAGCCCGAGCCGTGCGGCACGATCGGGTCCGGGCCGACGCCGTTGCCGCGCGAGGTCCAGCAGGTCCACCCCGGACGGCCCCGGCGACCCGTTGCGCGGGTTCGTGCCGGAGCCGGTCACGGGCCGGAACCGCGCCTGGAGCCGACGCCGCGCCGCTCAGCAGGACTGGCGCACCACCAGGTGGGTGGGGAGGACGACCGAGCGGGTCGGGGACGGGTCGCGGAGGAGTTCGACGGCGCGGGCACCGAGGTCCTCGACGGGTTGGCGGACGGTGGTCAGGCCGGGGCGGGCGGAGGCGGCGGCGGGGGAGTCGTCGAAACCGACCACGGCGACGTCGTCCGGGACGCGGCGGCCCAGCCGGCGCAGGGCGCGCAGGGCGCCGACGGCCATCGCGTCGGAGGCGGCGAACACGGCGTCCACGTCCGGGAACTGGTCGAGCAGCCGGACCATGGCGTGCTCGCCGGAGCGGGACCCGAAGTCGCCGTAGGCCACCGCGCAGCGGGTCGGATCGCCGTGGTCGAGCAGGGCGCGGCGGTAACCGGCCAGGCGGTCGGCGCCGGCGGCGGTGTCGGGTGGGCCCGCGATGGTGGCGATCCGTCGGCGGCCGGCCCGGTGCAGCAGACGGACGGCGGCGCGGGCGCCGCTCAGGTTGTCGGCGTCCACGTGCGCCAGGCGCTGCGACTGCGGGGGCCGCCCCAGCGCGACCACGGGCACGCCCGCCGCCTGCACCAGCCCGGGCAGCGCGGGATCGCCCCACCGCCCGACCAGCAGCACCCCGTCCACGTGGCCGCCGCACAGGTACCGCACCAGCGACGGCCTGGCCGGCCCGGGCCCCGCCGTGAGGACCACCAACTCCCGGTCGGGGACGACGCGTTGCGCCCCGGCGAGGAGCCGGACGGGGAACTGGTCGGCGTGGAAGCGCAGGACGTCCGCGAAGGCGACGACGGCGATCGCGCCGGTGTCGCGGGAGGTCGCGGCGGACGCCCGGCGGCGGACGTAGCGCAGCTCGCGGACGGCGGACTCGACGCGCGCGGCGATCTGCGCCGAGACCGGCGCGGACCGGTTCAGCACCCGGGACGCGGTGGCGCTGGACACGCCCGCGTGCGCGGCGACCTGAGCGAGCGTCGGGCCGGGCCCGGACGGCGGCCGCTCGGGATCGAGCCGGTCGGGCCGGTCGGATCGTTCGGGTCGGTCGAGGATCGGGAACGGGTCGGCGCCGCCCGGCTGGGGGCTGGCGCCGCTCGGGTGGGGGAGCGGGTGAACGGGCAACGCGGCCGCCCTTCCTGGCGCGGAACGGGGGATGCCGTGGCCACCCGCCCGGGGCCACCGGTGTCCGCACCGTAGGTGTTGGTCGATGCACCGTCAAGAGTTCGCGCAGCGCCGAGTCCGTGCAGGGCCGAGTCCGTGCAGCGCCGAGTTCGCGCCCGGTCCCCCCTCGGCAGGCGGGGCCGGTGCGCCCCGGCGCGAGTCAGGTGCCCTGCTGGATGGGGCCGATCAGCCAGTTCCCGGGCGCGTTCTCGTCGCTGCTCAGGTAGAACTCGGTGATGGCCGTCCGGAACTCGTCGTGGCCGATCACCCCGTTTCCGTCGCGGTCGAGCCGCCGGAACGCATCCTCCGAGTGCACGGGCGGGATTCTCAGGGCGTCGTACATGCGCACGTACTCGTCCTTGCTCAGGACGCCGTCATGGTCGGTGTCCAGTGCGTGCATCAGCGCGTCCGCGATCGCCAGCACCGCCTTCTCGAAGTGCTCCGGAGCGGTGACGTCGGCCACCATGAGGTCGAGGAACTCCTTGCGGTCGATCTGCCCGTCCCCGTTGGCGTCGCCGTGGGGGAGCAGCACACGCCACCACTCCTCGAACGCGCTCCGCATCGCCGAGGCGTTCTCCCGGTCGTCCGGCGCGGCCAGCCTGCCGAAGAGTGCCCCCATCGCCCGGAAATCGTCGTGTGTGAGCACACCGTCGCCGCCCTGGTCGAACCAGTCGAAGAGCATGGTGAACTTCTGGTTCTTCACGTCAGCCGGCATCCCTGTCTCCGCTCTCTCGCCCGGGCGGCGGGACGCACCTGTCCGCCGGAACTCCCGGAGCACGGTAGAGCGGTGACGAACCATCAGGCAGTCGCCCGAAGGGAACTTCACCCTGTCGACGGAGCGGTTCCGGTTTCGGTGCCAGCACCAGTGCCGGCCATCGGTTTCGCCCGCGGCATGCGCGCACCGGCACGCCGGAACCGCGGCTCGCCGACCGCGGGCACATCCCGCCCGCGTCCGCCGGAACGCCTCGGTCGAGCATCGCCCCACCGGAGCGGGAAAGCGTTTTCCGGTTGCTGTGCCCCGGCCCGGGATCACCGGCCGGGGCGCAGCCGAGGAAGGATCAGTCCTCGTAGTAGTTGTTGACGACCACGTCCGGCGCGTCGTCGGAGAGGGCCTCGTTCAGCAGGGCGCCGCCGACCAGGCCGGCCGCGCCTGCGCCGATCAGCGCGCCGGTGCCGAAGCGGCGGCCCTGGGGCTGCTCGGGCGGGTAGCCGCCCTGCTGGGGGTAGCCGGGCTGGGCGGCGGGGTAGCCCTGCTGCGGGTAGCCGGCGGCCGCGGGGGCGGTGTAGTACGGCGGCGGGGTGGTCTGGACGCGCTGGGCGCACGCGCCGCAGGACTGGATCTGGCGCGGGACGCCCCACTGCGGGGACCACAGGACGGCCGCGGTGCCGGGGCCGTGGGCGGGGTCGAAGAAGCAGGTCACCGGGGAACCTCCGGAGGGCTCGGGCAGGACGGCGGCAGGCACTGCCACCGTGGGCGCGGGCAATGGCGCGGGGAGCGGTGCAGGGACGGCCACGGTGGCCGGGGCAGCGGCAGGCATCGGCGGCACGGCAGGAGCCGCGGAAGCCGCGGGCGGGGCGGCTGCCGCGGGCGTGGCCGGCGCCGGGGCGAGGACCGCGACGCCGAAGTCGGTGGCGATGCCGGCCAGGCCGGACGAGTAGCCCTGGCCGATGGCCCGGAACTTCCAGTCGCCGCCGTGCCGGTAGAGCTCGCCGAAGACGACGGCGGTCTCGGTGGTCAGCTCCGGGCCGAGTTCGTAGCGGGCGAGCTCGCCGCCGCCCGCCGCGTCCGCCACCCGGACGTACGCGCCGTGCACCGAGCCGAACGCCTGGTGGCGCTGGTCGGCCTGGTAGATCGCCACCGTGAAGACGATCCGCTCCACCCGGGCCTCGACCGCGCCGAGGTCGACGCGCAGCCGTTCGCGGTCGGTGCCGTCGCCCGGGTCGCCGAGGTGGGTGACGGCGCCGTCGGGGCTGGTGAGGTTGTTGAAGAAGACGAAATGCTGGTCGGAAACCGCTTTCCCGTCGGCGTCGCACAGCAGGGCGTTCGCGTCCAGGTCATACTCGCCGGCGGCCTGCCACCCGAGGCCGATCAGGACGCTCGCCGAGCCCTTGCCGTCCCGGAGCACGGGAACGTTGGCGCCCTTGGCCAAGGCCGTTGACATGCTGGTCCTCCACTTGAACCGAAGATCGTTCCGTGCCGACAACGCCCCGCCTGAGCTGGGGGTTCCCCGGTCCGTGGACAGGTGGTGACGTAGTGTCGGTCCGGGCGGGTGGCGGCGCTCACCCGTCCGGGCCGGTGCGGTCGTCGGGCGGTGGAGCGGGCCGGAACAGTGGCAGGGAACGCCGAGCGGAGAGGGGCGAGGGTTGTACGGGCGAGCCGAGCAGGCCGACTGGGGCGAGGCGCTGCGCCGTACCGTCCGCCGGCTGCGCGAGGAGCACCTCGTCCGTTGGCCGGAGCTCGCGCCCGGACCGCCGCCGATCGTCCCGGACGCCGTGCTGGACCCGGACCTGGCCCGCCCGCCGGAGCAGGACCTGCACCGCCTGCTGGACGCCGTCCCGCAGGCGGCCGTGCTCGCCGAACCCGTCCGGGGCTCCGACGGCGCAGTGCTGGACCTGGCCGTGGTGATCGCCAACGAGGCCGTCGTCCGGCACCCGCACCACCCGGAGCAGCTGTCCGGGCAGGCTGCCGAGGGGCACGGCGTGTCGCTGCGGGAGGCGTACCCGGGGCTGTGGACGGAGCCGGTCGCGACCGCCGTCGAGGAGGTGCTGCGCACCGGGCACGCCGCGCGCGGCGTGCCCGTGCGGTGGGACGGCGCCGGCCCGGACGGCAGCGCCCGCAGCCGCCGCGAGCGCCTCACCGTGCACCGGCTGGGCCGCCGTCTGCTGCTGCTGTGGACCGACGACCGGACCGAGGAGGTGGCCCGGGCCGCGCAGCGGATCGCCCGGGTCGGTTGGGCCGAGTGGACGCTGCGCGACGGCCGGCTCGACGTCTCGCCGGGCCTGGCCGTGCTGCTCGGCCGCACCCCCGACACCGAGACCCTCACCCTCCACGAGATGCTCGGCCGGGTCACCGAGACCGCCCGCCCCGCGCTGTACCGGGCCCTGGACCGGCTGCTCACCACCGGCGCCGACATCGACGTGCTCACCGAGCTGTACGGCGTCGGCCGGCCCCGCCGGGTCCGGCTGGTGGCCGAGGTGGTCCGCGACGAGGGCGGCCCGATCGAGGGCCTGCGCGCCGTCCTGCAGGACGTCACCGAGCTGTACGAGAGCCAGCGCCGACTGCGCGAGCAGCAGGAGGAGACGGAGCGCCAGGCCCGCCGCGCGGACGCCGAGCACTCCGTCGTCCAACGCCTCCAGGACGCCCTGCAACCGCGCTCGGCGACGCTGATCGGCCTCGGCGTCACCACTGCCGTCGCCTACCGCCCGGCCGAGGGACGGGTCGGCGGCGACTGGTTCAAGGTCCGCCAACTCCCGGACGGGCGCGCCCTGTTGGCGGTCGGCGACGCGCGGGGCCACGGGCTGGACGCGGTCGCGCTGATGTCCATGCTGCGGCACGCGCTGGCCGGGCTGGCGTTCACCGGCGCCCTGGTGGAGTCGCTCGGCGGCTGGCTCAACCGGATCGCCTGCGACGACAGCGACGAGTCCACCGCCACGGCGATCGTCTCCCGCTACTACCCCGACCGGCACCTGCTGCGCTGGATCTGCGCCGGCCACCCGCCGCCGGTGCTCCTGCGCGACGGTCGGGCCACCCTGGTGCCCGCCGAGATCGGCCCGCCGTTCGGCGTCCTGCCGAAGGCCGCCTACCGCGCCGCGGAGACGCTCGTCCGGCCCGGCGACACCGTGCTGCTCTACACCGACGGCCTGATCGAACGCCGCGACCAGGACATCGACGTGCGCCTCGACGCCCTGTGCGCCGCCGTCGAGGCGCACGCCGCGGAGCCCACCCTGCAGGACCTGGTGGACGCCGTGGTCCGCGACATGTCCGGCCCGCTGTCGGAGGACGACGCGACGCTGCTGGCGTTCCGCTTCGACCGCTGACGGATCGTCAACTGTGTTGCAAGGATGGTCAGTCCACGAGATAGAGCGCGGCCAGGCGGGGCAGGCGGCGGTGCATCTCGGCGTCGTCGTCGAAGTCGAACGGCTCGCCCATGCCCGCGTCCCGCTCGACCGGCCCGACCCGGGCGGTGCCCAGCTCGGCGCGGTGGCGCTCGTAGGCCAGGTGGAAGCCGGCCCGGTCGCCGGTGCGGCGCTCGAAGGCGTACGACGCGGCGTAGTTGACGGCCTCGTTGAAGAACACGTCCTCCGCCTCGAAGCGGTTCTCGCCGACCGCCGCCGGGTGCTCGGCGATCACGTCCGGCCCAGCGAGAACCTTCTCGTACCAGGCGCGGCCCTCGGAGATCACGCCGGCCCGGAAGTCCATGAACGAGTCGTCGGAGCAGCCGCCGCCGATCAGGTACGCCGCCGCCCAGACGTCCCACCGGTACAGGGCGTGGTGCAGGCGGTCGAAGCAGGCCTCGAAGCGCAGGATCTCCGGCTCCGGGCGGGTGGCCAGGACGTCCACCAGGGCCCGCTCGAACGGGACGGCGGGCGTGGCCGCCGCCCGGGCGGAGTCGATCAGCTGCCAGAACTCGTCGTTGTCCATGCCGGTCAGCCTGCCCGCCGGGTACGACAACGCGCGGCCGCCCCGTCGTCACCCGGAGGCGGTGGGTGAGGACGAGGCGGCCTGGCGACCCGGCCCGGGGGAGGGGCCGGGAATCGAGGGGGCGTCAGTCGTGCGGGACGACCGCCACCGGGGACTGCGCGTGGTGGATCACCGCGTGGGCGACCGAGCCGAGCTTCGGGCCGATGTTGAGGGCGCGGCGGCGACGGCCCACCACCACCAGGTCCGACTGCGCGGACGCCTCCACCAGCGCGGCCGCGCCGCCACCGGTCCGGACGTCCTCCAGCACCAGAGTCCGCGGGTACTTCTCCCGCCACGGCGCGACCGCGTCGGCGACCATGCCGACGGCCAGCGCACCGAGCTCCTGGCGCTCGGTCTCCACCGGGACCCAGCCCGCGTAACCGTAGGTCGGCGGCAGCTCCCAGCCGTGCACCACCCGCACCCGGGCGCCGCGCAGCTGCGCCTCCTCGAACGCGAACTCCAGGACGGCGTCCGCCGGTTCGAGCGCGTCGAAGCCGACCGTCACCTCCGGCTCGGGCGACTCCAGGGCCGGGCCGCCCTCGCGGACCAGCACCACCGGGGTCTTCGACCGGCCGGCCACGCCCAGGCTCACCGAGCCGACCAGCAGCCCGCGGAACCCGCCCAGGCCCCGGGTGCCGATCACCAGCAGCTGCCCCTCCTCGGCGGCCTCCGTCAGACCGTCGATCGCCGAGTCCGGCACCAGCGCCGAGGAGACCGCCACCCCCGGGTACGCCGCGGCCAGCTCCTGGACGATGTCGCCCAGCATGCTCTGCGCGCCCATCTCCAGGTCGTCCATCTTGACCAGGTCGTTGGCCTTGCGGCCGAGGTACGGCCAGGCGTGCAGCAGCCGCAGGGGAGCGCCCCGTCGACCGGCCTCCTGGGCGGCCCAGTGAGCGGCGGCCCGGCTGCGGACGGACGCGTCGACGGCGGCGAGAACGGGACGAGTCATGGCAGTGCCTTTCCCTGTTCGGGTTCCCTGCGGGCCTCTTGGCCCGCCTCGGGATCGCTGACCACTCTTCCCCCACGCCAGAAGGCCCGCCAGGGTCGCGGGGCCCGGTCGGGTGGGACGTTGGTCCCTTCGGTGGATCGGGCGTCGCCGTGGGTCCAAACGGGCCCAACGCCTCTGCCGGAGTCGCCCCCGGGCGCGCACCATGGGGGTACCGCCACCGTCAGGGAGGTGACCGAAGTGACCAACGAACACACAGCCGGTGCCCCCGCCCCGCAGACCGCGCGCGCCCGGCGCTTCGCCGACCGCCTCGCCGACCTCGGGCTGACCGAGGCGCAGGCCGCGACCCGGGCCGGCATGTCGATCGCCTACCTGCGCCGAGTGCTGGAACTCGACAGCGACTTCGACCCGCCGGCGCTGCTGCGCCTCGCGGCGGTCCTCGGCCTGGACTACCAGGAACTGGTCTCCGGCCGCCCCGCCGAACGCGTCCACGGCGCGAGCGCCGCACCCCGCTCCGACCACCGCCCGATGATCGGACCTCCCGTCCTCGGCGAACTCGGCACCGTCGACTGCTGGGACCGCCTCGGCGCGAGCGGCCTCGGCCGCCTCGCCCGCACCGGCCCCGACGGCCCGGTGGTGCGCCCGGTCAGCTACCTGGTGCACGACCGCACCGTGCTCTACCGCACCAACCCGGACGGGGTGCTCGCCCCCGCCGCGGGCGGCGAGGCCGCCTTCGAGGTGGACCACGCCGACCCCGACCTGCGCCAGGGCTGGAGCGTCCTGATGACCGGCCCCCTCGCCTACGTCACCGAACCCGCGCTGCTCGCCGAACTCCCCCAGCCCCCGGCCCACGGCCGCTGGGTCCGCCTGACCCCCGCGACGGTCACCGGACGGACGATCAGCACTGCGTCGGGCACCTGACGAAGTCGCTTGCGGTGAAGGCGGGTTGGCCGGGCTCAGGCTCATGGATCGCCCGCGAGCGCCTGGGCGACTGGAACGATTGGGACGGCGCCGCCTTCGAGCTCGGGACCCTTGTCGCGCCCGTGACGTTCACGCACGTCAAATGGGTCTTCTGGACCGACAACCCGTTGGGGAACGCGCTGCACGAGGTGCTTCTCCAACTGGTTGCCGCAGGCGTGTGGGAGCGGCGGGACGAACCCGACGACGAGCAGTTTCACCCGTCGGACGCGGGCTCTGCTGCTCGCGGTCCGACGAGTGTCGTGGCGGCCGTCAGGGCGGCGGCGAGGGCGAGGACGGCCGGGACGGAGTGGGTGGCGAGCGGGCCGGCCAGGGCGGTGCCCAGGGCGAAAGCGGTGATCTTGAGGCTGGCGCCGGTGGTGAAGATCTGGCTCCGCAGGTGGGCCGGCGCCTCGCGGTGGCGGACGGCGAACAGGCCGGTCAGCAGCGGTCCGTCGCCGAGGCCCGCCAGGGCGGCCGCCGCGAGCAGCACCCACGGCCGGCCGTTGGCGCCGGTCGCGGCCAGGGCCAGCGCGACGGCCTGCAGCAGCGCGCCGAGGCGGACCGCCGCGTCCGGTGCGAGCAGGTGAGGACGACGGGCGAGCGCCGCGTTCGCCAGCAGGGCGGCCACCGCCGTGCACGTCAGCAGCAGCGGCCCGCGGCTCGCGCCGCCCAGCGTGCGTTCGCCGAGCAGCGGGAGGCAGGCCGCCAGCATGCCCTGGCCGGCGCAGGCGCCGACCGAGACGAACGTTGCCCGGGCCAGCGCCGGGCGGGACGTCAACAACCTTAGGCCGGAGGCGAGTTCGGAGCGGATGGAGCCGGAGCCGCGGGCTGGGCGGACACCGGTCGGGTCCTGGTCGGAGCAGGGATCGTCGTGGTGCGAGGCGGCGTGCTGGTCCGGGTGGGCGCGGTGACGGTCGGGCCGGGGGTCCTGGCCCGGGCAGGCGTCGACGGAGCGTGGGCGGGCTTGGTCCCGGCTGGAGTGGGCTTCGTCGTCGTCCGGTCGTGGCTCGTTGTGGCTCGACCTGATGCCATGTTCGGGGTGGGTGCGGTCGTGGCTCGGTCGGGCTCGGTCCCGGTCGGAGTGGGCTTCGTCGTCGTCCGGTTGAGGCTCGTCGCGGTCCGGCCCGATGTCCCGGTTGGGGCAGTCGTCCTGGTCGGAGGCGACGTCTCGGCCCGGGTGGGTGCTGCCGGAGGCGTTGTCGCGGGCGGGCAGCGTCCAGGCCGCCGGTAGGGCGGCGGCGATCAGGACTGCCGCGAGGAGGACCGCCGCGTCCGCCCCGAGGGTGGCCGCGATCGTGCCGGCCAGGGCCGGGCCCGCCAGGGCTGCCGTGTCGAACGTCATGGCGTCGAGGGCGTTCGCGCGGGGGAGGCGGTCGGGCGGTGCCACCCGGGGGAGTTGGGCCGTCCAGCCGCCGGAGAGGGCGGGGCCGAGCAGGCCGGTCGCGGCGGCCAGGGCCAGGACTGCGGGCAGCGGGAGCCGGCCCAGGGCTGCGAGGACGGCGAGGAGGCCCGCCGCGTACAGCGCGAGGGCCCGGGCGAGCAGGCGGCCGGGGTGGCGGGCGCGGTCGAGGTGGACGCCGAGCAGGGGGCCGCCGAGCGCCGATGCGGCGGTCAGCGCCGCGAGCAGGGCCGAGGCCTCGCCGGCGGAGCCCGCTGCGGCGAAACCCGCCAGCAGCAGGGCGGGCCCCGACATCTCGTCGCCCGTTCGGGCCATCGCGGCCCCGGTCAGACACCGTCCGAGGAAAGAACACCTGGTCACCTGCCGGACGCTACGTCGGTAACGGAAAACTCGACAAGATGCGTTACATTGCCGACGTGCCGACCACACCCGCCGCCACCGACCCGCCGCTGCGACCGTCCGTCCTCACCTCGGCCCGGCGCGCCGCCGCCGTGATCAACGCCTTCGCCGGAGACCCGGCCCCCGGCGACCTCGCCGCGATCCTGCGCGCCCATGGCGAACCCGACCCCGTCGACCTCACCGCCGGGGACGTGGACGCCCTGTGCGCCGCCGCCGCCCTCCTGCGGGAGGTGTTCGTCGCGCCCGACACCGACGGCGCGGCCGCCGTCCTCAACCGCCTGCTGCGCGAACGCACCGGCCCGCTGCGGCTCACCACCCACGGCGGCGCCACCGGCTGGCACCCCCACCTCGACCACGACGACGACGCCTCGTGGGACGACTGGCTGATCGCCTCGTCCTGCCTGGCCCTCGCCGTCCTGCTGTGGGAACGCGGCTGCCCGCCCGGCGGGAGCTGCGCCGCGTCCCGCTGCGGGAACGTGTACCTCACCCAGGGCAGCGGCATCGAGCGCCGCTACTGCTCCCGCCGGTGCGCCACCCGCGAACGCGTCGCCGCCCACCGCCGCGCCCGGACCGCCGGGACCCGGGCTGGCCGGGACGACGATGATCGGCTGAACTGACCGGAGCGGAGCGAGGAGGCGATGGTGGCGGTGCGGTGTCTGGTGACGGGGGCGACGGGGTATCTCGGGGGGCGGCTGGTGCCCGAGCTGTTGGCGGCCGGGCACGAGGTGCGGTGTCTGGTGCGGGAGCCGGCGCGGCTGCGGGACCATCCGTGGCGGGGGGCGGTGGAGGTCGTCGCGGGGGACGTCACTCGGGGCGAGACGCTCGACGGGCCGTTCGACGGGGTGGACGTCGCTTACTACCTGGTGCATTCGCTCGGCACGGGGCCGGGCTTCGAGGCGGTGGACCGGGACGCGGCCCGCGCGTTCGGGCGGGCCGCCGCACGGGCGGGGGTGCGGCGGATCGTCTACCTGGGCGGGCTGGTGCCCCGTGACGTGCCGGAGGGGCAGCTGTCGCCGCACCTGCGGTCCCGGGTCGCCACCGGGTGGGCGCTGCGCGAGGGCGGGGTGGCCGTCACCGAGTTGCGGGCGGCGGTGGTGATCGGCTCCGGGTCGGCCTCGTTCGAGATGCTGCGGCACCTCACCGAGCGGCTGCCGGTGATGGTCACGCCGCGCTGGGTGGACACCCGGATCCAGCCGATCGCGGTGCGTGACGTGCTGCGGTACCTGGTCGGCGCGGCCGGCCTGCCGGACGGCCCGGACACCGACCGGGTGTTCGACATCGGCGGGCCGGAGGTGCTGACGTACCGGGCGATGATGCAGCGCTACGCCCTCGCGGCGGGTCTGCGGCGCCGGTTGATCCTTGCGGTGCCGGTGCTCAGCCCGGGCCTGTCCTCGCAGTGGGTCGGCCTGGTGACGCCCGTCCCCGGCGGGCTGGCCCGACCGCTGGTGGAGTCGCTGCGGTACGAGGTGGTGTGCGCCGAGCACGACCTGGCCCGGTGGATCCCCGACCCGCCCGGCGGCGCGACCGGCTTCGATCGGGCCGTCACCCTCGCGCTGCGCCGGATCCGCGACGACGAGGTCGCCACCCGCTGGTCCTCGGCCGCGCTGCCGGGCGCGCCCAGCGACCCGCTGCCCACCGACCCCGACTGGGCCGGCGGGAGCCTGTACCAGGACGTCCGGGAGCGGCACGTGGACGCCGACCCGCAGGCGCTCTGGCAGGTGGTGGAGGGCATCGGCGGCGAGCACGGCTGGTACTCGTTCCCGCTCGCCTGGTGGGTGCGCGGCGCGCTCGACCGGCTGGCCGGCGGCGTCGGACTGCGGCGCGGCCGGCGCTCGCCGGGGCGGCTGCGGGTCGGCGACTCGCTGGACTTCTGGCGGGTCGAGGAGATCGAACCCGGCCGGCTGCTGCGGCTGCGCGCCGAGATGCGGCTGCCCGGCCTGGCCTGGCTGGAGCTCACCGTCACCCCCGAGGGCGCCGGCGCGCACTACCGCCAGCGCGCCCTGTTCCACCCGCACGGCCTGGCCGGCCAGGCCTACTGGTGGTCGGTCGCGCCGTTCCACGCGGTCGTCTTCGGCGGGATGGCCCGCAACATCGCCGCCCGGGCGGAGCGTCGTTGAGCCCGGGCGGGCGCCGGCGAACGGGCTCCGGAGCGGGCCGGTGGGGCCGGTCGGTGCGACGCGTACGGGGGGTTGGTTGCGGAGATGCCCCCGAGTCGAGATATCTTGACGTCAAGACGTTGCAGACGTGGAAGCTGGAGCTACGGTGACTGACTCGACCATCATCTACACCCACACGGACGAGGCCCCCGCCCTCGCCACGTACTCCTTCCTGCCGGTTGTCCAGGCCTACGCCGCCACCGCAGGTGTGAGCGTGGAGACCCGTGACATTTCGCTGGCCGGTCGGATCATCGCCGTCTTCCCGGAGTACCTCCAGGAGGACCAGCGCATCGCGGACGCCCTCGCCGAGCTGGGCGAGCTGGCCAAGACCCCCGGCGCGAACATCATCAAGCTGCCGAACATCTCGGCCTCCGTCCCGCAGCTGAAGGCCGCCATCGCGGAGCTGCAGGCCCAGGGCTACGCGCTGCCGGAGTACCCGGACGAGCCGAAGACCGACGAGGAGCGCGACGTCCGCGCCCGCTACGACAAGGTCAAGGGCTCCGCCGTCAACCCGGTGCTGCGCGAGGGCAACTCCGACCGCCGCGCCCCGCTGTCGGTGAAGAACTACGCCAAGACCCACCCGCACCGCATGGGCGCCTGGTCGGCCGACTCGAAGACCAATGTCGCCACCATGGGCGTCAACGACTTCGCCTCCACCGAGAAGTCCGCCGTGATCGGCGCCGACGGCGCGCTGCGCATCGAGCTGGTCGCCGAGGACGGCGCCGTCACCGTGCTGCGCGAGAAGGTCCCGGTGCTGGCCGGCGAGGTCGTCGACGCGTCCGTGATGCGCGTCGCCGCGCTGAACGAGTTCCTGGCCGCGCAGGTCGCCCGCGCCAAGGCCGAGGGCGTGCTGTTCTCGGTGCACCTCAAGGCCACCATGATGAAGGTCTCCGACCCGATCCTGTTCGGCCACGTGGTCCGCGTCTTCTTCCCGAAGACCTTCGCCGCGTTCGGCGCCGACCTGGCCGCCGCCGGTCTGAACCCGAACAACGGCCTCGGCGGCATCCTGGCCGGCCTGGACAAGCTCGCCAACGGCGCCGAGATCAAGGCCTCCTTCGACGCCGAGATCGCCGACGGCCCGGCCCTCGCCATGGTCGACTCCGACAAGGGCATCACCAACCTGCACGTCCCCAGCGACGTCATCGTGGACGCCTCGATGCCGGCCATGATCCGCACCTCCGGCCACATGTGGGGCCCGGACGGCCAGGAGGCCGACACCCTCGCCGTTCTGCCGGACAGCTCCTACGCGGGCGTCTACCAGGCCGTCATCGACGACTGCCGCGCCCACGGAGCGCTGGACCCGGCCACCATCGGCTCGGTCCCGAACGTCGGCCTGATGGCCCAGGCCGCCGAGGAGTACGGCAGCCACGACAAGACCTTCGAGATCGGCGCCGCCGGCACCGTCCGCCTGGTCGACCTGAACGGCGAGACCGTCCTTGAGCAGCCGGTTCAGCCGGGCGACATCTTCCGCGCCTGCCAGACCAAGGACCTGCCGATCCAGGACTGGGTCAAGCTGGCCGTCACCCGCGCCCGCGCCACCGGCGACCCGGCCGTGTTCTGGCTGGACCCGCACCGCGCCCACGACGCCGTGCTGATCGAGAAGATCAACAAGTACCTCCCCGAGCACGACACCGAGGGCCTGACCATCCAGATCCTCTCCCCGGTCGAGGCCACCAAGCTCTCCCTGGAGCGCATCCGCCGCGGCGAGAACACCATCTCGGTCACCGGCAACGTGCTGCGCGACTACCTGACCGACCTGTTCCCGATCCTGGAGCTGGGCACCAGCGCCAAGATGCTGTCGGTCGTCCCGCTGATGGCGGGCGGCGGCCTGTTCGAGAC
>NZ_BMRI01000006.1:77860-149648 GCF_014648555.1 Kitasatospora griseola | reverse complement strand
CGGCGCCGGCGGCTCCGCCCCGAAGCACGTCCAGCAGCTGGTCAAGGAGAACTACCTGCGCTGGGACTCGCTCGGCGAGTTCTTCGCGCTGGCCGCCTCCTTCGAGCACCTGGCCGCCACCACCGGCAACGCCAGCGCCAAGGTCCTCGCCGACACCCTGGACCGCGCCACCGGCACCTTCCTCAACGAGGACAAGTCGCCGTCGCGCCGCCTGGGCGGCATCGACAACCGCGGCAGCCACTTCTACCTGTCCCTGTACTGGGCCCAGGAGCTGGCCGCCCAGACCGAGGACGCCGCGCTCGCCGCCGCGTTCGCGCCGCTCGCGCAGGCCCTCGCCGAGCAGGAGCAGGCCATCGTCGAGGAGCTGATCGCCGTCCAGGGTCAGCCCGCCGAGCTCGGTGGCTACTACCAGCCCGACCCGGCCAAGGCCGCCGCCGTGATGCGCCCGTCGAAGACCTTCAACGACGCGCTCGCCACGCTGGCCTGACGCTCCGTCAGCTTCTGATGCCGGCACGCCGCCGTCGGCCCCTTCACGGGGTCGGCGGCGGCGTGCCGCGTCGGTGCGCCCGTCCGGTCGCGTAGGGTGCGGGGCATGGCGACCCCGAAGTTCATCCTCGACCTGCGCGAGCACATCGGACACGCCCCGCTGTGGCTGTCCGGCGTCACCGCGGTGATCGTGGAAGAGGGCAGGATCCTGCTCAACCGCCGCTCCGACAGCGGGCGTTGGGCGCTGCTGCACGGCATCGTGGAACCCGGCGAACAGCCCGCCGGCGCGGTGGTGCGGGAGGTCCTGGAGGAGACCGGCGTCACCGTCCGCCCCGAGCGGATCACCAGCGTGCACACCCTCCCCGCCTCGGTCTGCGCCAACGGCGACCAGGTCCAGTTCCTCAACGTCGCCTTCCGCTGCCGCTACCTCTCCGGCACCGCCCACGTCAACGACGACGAATCCCTCGCCGTGGACTGGTTCCCGCTGGACGCCCTGCCGCCGCTCTCCGCGAACGACGCCTTCCTGCTGGAGAAGGCCCTCGCCGACAGCCCCGCCCCGTGGTTCGCCCTGGGCTGAGCCGGACGCGGAACTCCCCTGCCGCGCAGCGCCGTTGACGGCGGGGCGGGCCGGCGCATCTCGGCGGCCGAGACCTGTTTCGTCCGGGTGGAGGTCCGGCACCCGGACGGGCGGACGGCGGCGCTGACCAATCCGATCCTGCTGTCCTGACGGGGGAGGGCGCCCCGTCGTCCCGGTGCGGCCGGTCAGTCGGTGGTCGGCGACTCCCAGGGCCACCGGTCGAGGCCGCCGGCCTCCAGCAGCGGCACCAGGCGGAAGGCGGCGTCGGAGAGGCCGCCGAAGAGGTGGCGGTGCGGTCCGGTGGGGGCGTGGCCGAATTGGTAGCCGCCCAAGTTCCATGTGTAGACCGGGACTTCGGGCGGTACGGGGGCGAACGGGTCGGGCGCGCCGGAGTAGTGCGGCTGCTCGTCGGTGATCACCACCACCCGGTCGTGGTCCTCGTAGCGCCGGGCCACCGCGCCCGCCGTGTCGGTGCCGCCCAGGTTGTGGAAGCGGTCCACGGTGCGCAGCAGCGAGCCGTCCGGCGCCGGCGGCACGTTGCGGCTGCCGGTGCCGAACTCGATCAGATCGGCCTGTTCGGCGCGCAGCGCGAGCGCGCCGCCGAACACCGCCGCCGCGTCGGCCCTGGTGAGCGAGGTGCGGCTTTCGGGGGCGAAGAACATCGACCCGGAGCGGTCCACCAGGACCAGCGTCCGGCCGGGCAGCGCCGGGACGTTGGCCAGCGAGTGGCCGAGTGCCGCCTCCAATGCGTCCGCCCAGTGCGCGGAGGCCGCGCGGTGGGCGGCCAGGTAGCGGAACGGGAACTGGCGGGAGCGGGCGACCTCGGCCGGGTCGGAGATCCGTGCGGCGACCTCGGCCGCGGCCCGGTCGTCGATGCCCGCCTCGTCGAAGTTGCGCAGGTTGCGCACCAGGGCCATCGGGCCCATCGACGGGATGACCGCCTCCCACGCCGCCGCGTCCATCGGCCCCTGCAGCCAGCCCGCCAGCGCCTCCCAGGTCATTCCGGCGGCAGCGAGCATCCCGGCGGCGTCCGGGTCGTCCAGCAGGGCGCCGCGTTCCGTGACCGGCACGGCGAGCAGGCGGTGATGGGCCGTCAGCATCGGCTCGGAGGCGGGCGGGAGGGCGTGCCGCGGGCGGTGGCGGCGGTCCAGGGCGTAGCGGAACAGCTCGCCCTGCCAGGGCCGGTCGGCGGCGGGGGAGGGGTGGGTGAGCTCCAGCACGTCGCCGAAGCGGAACGCGTGCGACGGGGTGTCGTACTTGAGCAGCGCCCGGCCGGTGTACAGGCGGCGCACCGCGTCGCCGAGCCCGCGGCGGACCGGCTGGGGCAGTCGGCGGCCGTACCCGGCCGTCCAGAGAGCGAGGAACTCGCCTGGCTCGTCCGGGCGTTGGAGCACCGCGTCGACGGCCTGCCGGGAGTAGCCGGGGGCCTTCGCCTCCGCCCTGGCCCGGGCGAACTCGACCGCGCCGGCCACCGCGGCGGACCGGATGTGGGCCTCGGTGCGCAGCCAGCGCAGCAGGCCCAGCGTCCACTCCGGATCCTCCAGGGCGAAGCGGCGCACCAGCGACGTGAAGCGTGCCGCACGGCTGTCGGCGCTCTCGTAGAAGGTCTGCTGGCCGGAGAAGTGCGTCACGGCGAGCACGAACAGTTCCGACCGGGGCTCACGTTCCCATCCGGGCCCGCCCTGGTGGTTGACCAGCGGGAGGCCGACCGGCGGCATCGGCGACCGAACCGGCGCCGGAACGGCTCGCGGGGCGACCGGCCACTGCCCGTGCATCACCAGCGCCCCGCTGGCCCCGCCTGCGAACAACTCCGGTGTCTCGGTGCGGATTTCCGCCCTGGTCTCGGCCTTGCTGCGCTGACGGTTGAAACGGGCCATGCAGAAGTCCCCCAGGCGGGTCGGTCGAGTGAGCGGCGGCCGGAGAACACGGCAGACCGAGGAAGCGCCCCCCGTGATCGAAGCGGGTGCCGGTGCGTCATAGTCAGGAAGTAACCGGAAGACCCAGCGCATCGGGAGGCGTCCGGGAGACACCGTAGGCGGCGCTCGTGGCACTGTCATCCGAATTAATCGTGCCGCCGATTCGCGGTCGGCCCCGGGGCGCGGCGCCCGGCGAGCGGGTGCGCCCCGGCCGGGCGGCAGCGGTGGGCGGCAGCGGCTTCGGCCGGGTGTGCGCGGCCCGGTGACGGTGCGCGTCGTGTCGCCTACTGTACGGGGCATGAGTCCTGCGGGGAGGGCGGTCGGGGACCGCGGCACGGCGGTGGTGATCGGCGGCGGACCGGCGGGGTGCCTGGCCGCGTGGGCGCTGCGCGGTGTGGCGCGTCGGGTGGTGGTGCTGGAGAGCGACCGCTACCCGGAGGGCGTGGACTTCCGGGTCGGCGTGCCGCAGGCCCGGCACGGGAACCTGCTGCTGGAGGCCGGGCACCGCACCATCGACGAGCTGATGCCGGGCGCCCGGGCCGAACTGCTCGCCGCCGGCGCCCAGCTGGTGCCCGTCCCCGGCGGGTTGCGGTGGCTCACCTCGGCGGGCCGACTCGCCTCCCACGACAGCGAGTTGGCGATGCTCAGCTGCAGCCGTCCGCTGCTCGACCGGGTGGTGCTGGACCGGGTCCGCAGCGAGCCGACGATCGAGATCCTGGAGGGCACCGAGGCGATCGGCCTGCTCGGCGGCCGACGGGCCGTCACCGGCGTGCAGCTGCGCGAGCGCGGCCTGGACGGCGCGCCCGTCACCGAACTCTCCGCCGAGCTGGTGATCGACGCGTCCGGTCGCGGCACCCGCTCCGGGCGCTGGCTGATCGGGCTCGGCTTTCCTCCCACCCCCGCCGAGCGGATCGACGCCGGCGTCTCCTACGCCAGCCGCTTCTACCACCGCCCGCCCGGCCGCGAGGACCAGCCCGCCCTGTACGTGCAGTGCCGGGCCCCCGAACACGGCCGGTTCGGCGTGCTGCTGCCCGTCGAGGGCAACCGGTGGCTGGTCGGCGTCGGCGGCATGCGCGGGTTCGAACCGTCCATCCAGCCCGAGGAGTTCGAGAAGCAGCTCGGCGAACTCCGCGACCCCGCCATCGCCGAGGCCGTCGCCGACGCCCAACCCGTCGGCCCCGCCCGCGGGTTCGTCGCCGGTCCCAGCGTCCGACGGCACCACGAACGCACCGACCCGGTCGGCTTCCTCGCCCTCGGCGACGCCGCCTGCACCTTCAACCCGGTCTACGGGCAGGGCATCACCGTCGCCGCGCTCGGCGCCCGCGCCCTGCGCGAAGCCGCCCGCCGGCACGGCGGACTCGGGCCCGCCACCGTCCGCGAGGCCCGCCGGGCGATCGCCGCCACCACCAGGAACCCCTGGGTGATGGCCGGCAGCGAGGACGTCCGCTTCGCCGGCACCACCGGCGGCCCGCGCGGCCCCGTCGCCCGGCTCCAGCACCGCTTCCTCGACCGCGTCCTCGCCCGCGCCACCACCGACGCCGCCGTCTCCGCCGCGTTCCACCGCGTCGCCGCGATGGTGGAACCGCCGAGCACGCTGTTCCGTCCCTCCGTGCTGGGACCTGTCCTGTTCGGCCGCTGACCCTTCCTCAAGAGGTTTTCCGCAGGCCGGGGTTCGGGCAGGCACCCCGGTTCCGGCTCCGCACACCCGTGTGGCAGCCTGTGTGTCGAAACTGTGAAAGATGTAAGGGTGGGGCGGCGGCCATGAGTGAGATCTACTTCAGCAACAACTACCGCGACCTGAGCGAACAGCACGGCACCGGCGCGGGATTCCAGTTCGAGTTCTCCTGCTCGCGCTGCTACGACACCTGGCGCTCGCCGTTCGAACCGTTCCGCACCGGGCAGGCCGCGAGCTGGATCAACAAGGGCGTCAGCGCCGCGTGGAGCCTGCTCGGCGGCAGCGCCTCCAGCGGCCTCACCAACGCCGCCGACGGCCTGGCCGGCGCCAGCTGGGGCAGCGGCCGTGACACCGCCTTCCAGCGCGCCATCGGCGACGCCCAGCAGCACTTCAACCGCTGCGCCCGCTGCACCCACTACGTCTGCGGGCGGTGCTGGAACGCAGCCCAGGGCCTGTGCCTGGGCTGCGCCCCCGACACCGCCGCCGAAGCCGTCGCCGCCCAGCAGCGCGGCCTCAACGACGCCGTCACCCAGAACGCCTACGAGCACGGCCAGTCCCAGGCCCAGCACTTCGACGTCACCGCCCCGCGCCAACTCGTCTGCCCCCAGTGCAGCGCCGACACCCACGGCACCCCGTTCTGCCCCTCCTGCGGCTTCCGCCTCGCCCAGCCCCCGCAGTGCACCTCCTGCCACGCGGAGGTCCCCGCGGGCTCGGCGTTCTGCCCCAGCTGCGGCACCAGGCGCTGACGTCGAGGCCTGCGAGCGGCGCCGACCGGTGCGCGGGGCGAGCGCACCGTCCGGTTTTGCGTGCGCGGGCGGGTCTCTGCTGAAGTATGGGCACCAGTCGACGGATGTGGGGAGCTCGTCGTGCAGCGGACCGTGATCGTGGTGACCGGGGGCGCGGTGGCCCTGTTCGCCGGAGTGCTGTCGTTCCTGACCTGGGACCAGGCCAACAAGGTGTCCGGCGTGGTCTCCGCCCTGGTCGCGATCGCGGCCCTCGGCGCGGCCGTCGCCGCACTGGTCCCCGCCCGCGGGTCACGGCCCGGCACGATCGAGGTCGCCAACACCGGTGCGGCCATCGCCACGGGCGGCGGAAGCATCGCCAACACCGGTCACCAGGGCGACGGCTCCGCCCCGACGGCGGGGCAGGTCCGGGTGACGGGCACCGGGGAGGCCCGGGCCGAGGACGGCGGCGTGGCCAACTCCGGCCACCGGCAGGGCTGATCGCTCGCGCCATGGGCGGGGCGACGGTACGCGGGAGCGGCACGGCGAGCGCCCGGACGGGCGGCTACGCCAACAGCGGCGTGCACCACGGCGACGTGCACCTCGGCGCCGGCCGGTCGATCGCCGTCTCCGGCTACCTGCACCAGGTGCGGGCCCTCGCCGCCGGCGAATTCGTCGGCCGGGAGCGGGAGTTGGCGCAGCTGCGCACGTTCTGCGCGGAGCCCGGACCCGGTGGGTACTGGCGGTGGCTCGCGCCCGCCTGGGCGGGAAAGTCGGCGCTGCTGGCCGAGTTCGTGCTGCACCCGCCGGACGCGGTCGACGTGGCGGCGTTCTTCATCACCTCCCGGCTGGCCGGTCAGGCCGACGTCGCTGCCTTCTGCGAGGTGGTGCAGCGTCAGCTGTACGCCCTGCTGGGGGAGGAGGAACCCCTCAGCACGCCGCACAGCCGGGACGAGCAGTTCCGCCTCGCGCTGGACCGCGCCGCCGAACACTGCGCCCGGCGCGGCCGCCGCCTGGCCCTGGTGATCGACGGCCTGGACGAGGACCGCGGCGTCCGTCCCGGTCCCGACTGCCACAGCATCGCCGCCCTCCTCCCGCACACCCCGCCGCACGGCCTGCGCCTCGTCCTGGCGGGCCGCCCGCACCCGCCCGTGCCCGGCGACGTGCCGTCCGGGCATCCGCTGCGGACGACGGACATCGACCATCCGCTGGAGCTGTCGGAGGCCGCGCAGGCGATCCGCTGGGAGGCGGAGGAGGACCTGCTGCGCCTCCGGGAGGCGGGCGGCCTGGGCTGGGAACTGGTCGGGCTCACCGTCGCCGCCGGTGGTGGCCTGAGTGCGCACGACCTGGCCGAACTGGTGGACCGGCCAAGGAGGTTGGTGGAACGCGAGCTGTCGGCGGTGCACGGCCGCAGCTTCCAGTGGCGGGCGGGCCAGTGGGACGCCGCCGGCCCCGGGGTGTACCTGCTGGCGCACGAGGAGATCCGGCGCAGCGCCGAGGAGTTGCTGGACCGCCGGGAGCTCGCCGAGCACCGGACGCGGCTCCACCGGTGGGCGGACGGCCACCGCGCGGCGGGCTGGCCGGCCGGAACGCCCGAGTACCTGCTGCGCGGCTACGGGCGCCTGCTGGGCGAACTCGGCGAGGACGAACGGCTGGTGGAGCTGGTCGCCGACCGGGCGCGCCAGCATCGGCTGTGGGAGGTCACCGGCTCCGACTTCGACGCGCTCGGCGAACTCGCCTCGACCGCAGGCCAGTTGGTGGACCGAGCCGGCCGGGGCGGCGAGGCGTCGGTGGAGCGGGCGCTGCGGCTCGCGGTGTCCCGGGACGGGCTGCACGACCTCACGTCCCGGATGCCGACCGAACTCGTCGCCTGCTGGGCGAAGTTGGGCCACCCGGACCGGGCGATCAACCTGGCGCTGTCGCACCGGGACCCGTACGACCGGATCGTCTCGCTGACCGAGGTCGCCCGGGTGCTGGCGAAGGACGGCGAGCTGTCGCGGGCGAAGGCGATCGCGGACGGGCTGGACGCCGCGATCGATCGCGACAAGTGCCGGGAGGGGGTGGTGCGCGGGCTCGTCGACGCGCGGCGGTTCGGGGAGGCGTGGCAGCTGGGTCGGAGCCTGGCGGATTCCGGGTGCCGGGCGGGCGCGCTGACCGCGCTGCTCGGCGCGATGGCGGCCGACCGCGTCGCGGCGGAGCACCCGGAGTTCGCCGGGGCCGTCGCGCACGACGCGTTGCTGGCCGCCGCCGGGCTGGAGAGCGGTCTGCGGCAGCTGGAGCTGCTGGCCGCACAGGCCGCCGCGCGGGATCTGCTCGGCGACCGGGGGCGGGCGGAGGACCTGCTGCTCCTGGCGGAGGGCATCGCCGACGCCGAGTCGGACGACAGTGTGCGGGCGGTGTGGTTCGCGCAGATCGTCGGACGTGCAGCGGGCGGCGGCGGAGTCCGGGAGCCGCTGCGAAGGTGCCGGCGGGCGGTGGTGGCGGCGGTCGGGCGGCTGGACCCCGCAGAACTGGAGTGGTCGCTGCCGGACATCGTCGAAGACCTGGCCCGGGGCGGTTTCCACCAGGACGCGCGGGCGCTGGTGGAGCGGTCGGAGCTCGCCGGGGAGGACCGGGCGTACGCGCTCGCGCGGATCGCGGCGGGGCGGGCCCGGGCCGGTGACGTCGACGGGGCGGTGGCGGCGCTCGACGGGATCGCGGAGCCCGACAACAAGTGGACGGTCCGGTACGCGGTCGCACAGAGACTGCTGAGGGACGGCCGGGCCGAGGAGGCCGCCGCCGTGGTGCTGGAGCACGACACCGTCCTGGCGGCGCAGTCGGCCGCCGATCACGCGGGGGCCCTGCTGCGGGTCCGGACGGCCGACGTGCTGTGGCAGGCCGGTCGCGGTCGGGAGGCGTCGGAGGTGCTGAGCGCCGCGGCGGCCGTCGCGCGGCGCGGTGCGGTGGCCGTCTCGAACAGCCGGACCCTCGGAGAGGCGGCGGTGACGCTGGGCCGACTGGGCCACCGCGGCAGTGCGATCCGGCTGGTCCGCCACCTCCAGCGTCAGGAGGACTATCTGGACGACCACTTCGGCGGAACGCTCGACCGGCTCGGGGTGGCACTGGGCCTGCACGCGGCCGGGCTCGGGGACGAGGCCGGAAGCCTCCTGCTGGCCGAGGCGGAGCGCGGTCGGCGGATGGAGCACCCGGCGGAGCGCGGCGATTCGCTGGCGGAGGTGGCGCGAACGTTCGGCGCGATCGGCGACCGCGGCTCGGCGGGGCGGATCGCGGACGAACTGCTGGCGGGGGTGGCGGCGGAGCGCAGCCCGACCCGGTTGGTGTGGCTGCGGAACGCGGCGGCGCAGGCCTGCCTGGCGGCCGGGCGGCTGGAGCGGTGCCTGGAGCTGGTCAAGAGCTTCGACAACGGCTGGGACGCGGCCGTGCTGCTCCACCTGGTGGTGGAGTCGCTGGTGGATCAGGGCGAACTGGACTCCGCCGAGGCGCTGGTGGCCGACGTGCACTACGAGGTGGAGTGGAACAACAGCGTCGCCGCCGTGGTCCGGGGCGCCGCCGCCGCGGGCGACGTCGCGCGCGCGGAACGGTGGCTGACCGAACTGGAGGCGTCGCCGCTGAAGGAGCGCACCGTCCCGCACCTGGCGGCCTGCCTGGCCGACGACGACCGGTGGCCGGCCGCCAGGGAGCTCGCCGACGGGCTCAAGGACCCCGCCTCCCGGGGCCGGGCGCTCGCGATGCTCGGGGCCCGGCGCGGGCCGGGCCCCGCGGGCCGGCT
This sequence comes from Kitasatospora griseola, assembly GCF_014648555.1. Taxonomy (GTDB): domain Bacteria; phylum Actinomycetota; class Actinomycetes; order Streptomycetales; family Streptomycetaceae; genus Kitasatospora; species Kitasatospora griseola. Next base: position 140,503 of record NZ_BMRI01000006.1, on the reverse strand, counting down.
GCTGCTGGCCGAGGCGCTGGCGCTGACCCCGTGGGACGAGGTGGTCGAGGAGTTCGCCCGGGTCGCCCCCGAGCTCGTCCCGCTGCTGGTGGACCTGGTGCTGGACGCCGAGGAGCCGACGCCGGCGGCGGCCGACTGACCGTCAGGTCCCGATGCTGGGCAGCAGCAGGATGCGGTCCGGGTCGTAGGGGCACCACACCGGCTCCACTCCGATGAGGCGCAGGCGGCACCAGGGGGTGCCGTCGGGGGCCTGCCACCAGGCGTTGATGCGGCCGAGCGTCCAGGTGCCGACGGCGGTGTCGTCGAGGCGGACCTCGACGGGCTGGTAGGCGGGGCGGACTTCGGGTTCCGGCGGGGACCAGGCGGGGTCGGTCTGCAGCTGCGGAGGGAGCACTGCGGCCTCCTTCGAGTCCGATCGGTGGAGATCACTCTACAGAGGTGTAGATAGTGGTGGCGGGGAATCCCGGAGCATGGCGCAACGTCGCCGTGCGGGCAGCGGGTTCGCGCCACCGGGCTCTTTCGGGTACGACCGTTGGTCATAGACTCGGCGGATGACTGCTGAGGACGACTCGTACACGGTGCTGGGCGCGCTTGCGGACCCGGTGCGCCGGCGGCTGTACCGGCTGGTGGCCGGGGCGCCGGAGGAGGTGGGGCGGGACGCGGCGGCGGAGGCGGTCGGGGTCTCCCGGTCGCTGGCGGCGTTCCACCTGGACAAGTTGGTGGAGGCTGGGCTGCTGGCGGTCTCCTACCGGCGACTGTCCGGTCGGACCGGGCCGGGTGCGGGGCGGCCGGCGAAGCTGTACCGGCGGGCGGAGGGGGAGTTCGCGGTGTCCGTCCCGCCGCGCTCGTACGACACGGCGGGCCGGCTGCTCGCCGAGACGGTGGAGCGGGCCGGGCTGGACCGGGAGTTGCAGGCGGCCGCGAAGGCCGCGGGCGCGGCGGACCCGGAGGGCGCCGGTTCGGGGGCGGACCTGGAGGAGGTGCTGCGGGCGCGCGGGTACGCGCCGTTCTGGGACGGCGAGGTGCTGCGCCTGCGGAACTGCCCGTTCCACGCGCTGGCGGAGGAGTTCCCCGGGCTGGTGTGCGGGATGAACCTGGCGCTGCTGGACGGCCTGGCGGGGGAGGAGTGGTCGCCCGCGATGGACGCGTGCGCGGGCGGGTGCTGCGTGGCGCTCTCTAAAAACAAAAATCATTGACGTTAGAACACCGGCCGGGCCATGCTTGGCCCATGACCGGTTTTCACCTCGCCCAGATCAACGTCGGCCGCCTCGTCGCCCCGCCCGGCGACCCGCGGGTCGCCGAATTCGTCGGCCAGCTCGGCGAGATGAACGCGCTCGCCGAGCGCAGCCCCGGTTTCGTCTGGCGGATGGTGGACGATCCGGACGCGGCGGCGGTGGCCGCCTTCCCCGAGGTGGCCGACGCGCGGTTCCAGATCAACTGTTCGGTGTGGGAGTCGGTCGAGGCGCTCTGGGAGTACGCGTACCGCAGCGACCACCTGCGGGCGCTGAGCCGCCGTCGGGAGTGGTTCGAGCGCCCGGACGGCCCGCACCAGGCCCTGTGGTGGGTGTCGGCCGGCCACCGCCCGAGCCTGCCCGAGGCGATGGGCCGGATCGCCCGGATCCGCGACCTGGGCACCGGCCCGGACGCGTTCACCTTCCGCGACCGCCACCCGGCGCCCGTCGCCGTCCGAACCGGCCGCGAGCGTCACTCGGCGCCTCTGCGGTCCCAGGGGTGAGGACCTGGCCGGAGCCGCCCGCCAAGGCCGACGTCGAGGTGGAAGTCCGTCGCTACGGAGCGACTTGAGCACGTGCCGGACCGGCGGGTGCTCGACGAGTTGCTCGGCCTCCGGGATCCTCCCGGCTGGGTCCTCGCGGGACCGTCCACCCTCTGGTAGGACGCGCCCGTGCCCCGCCGGGGAGCGGTCAGCTCCCGGTCGGGCGGGGGAGCCAGTGCGCGGCGGCGGCCAGCAGAGCTGTGACGCCGACCTGGATGGTGGGGTCGGGGAGCGGTGCGTAGTACGGCGAGTGGTTGGTGGGGACGGAGTCGGGCAGGCCGTTGGCCACCAGGTCCTCCGGGCTGATGCCCTGGAAGAGGGCGTGGTCGGTGCCGCCGAAGTGCCACAGCACGGAGGGGACGCCGAGAGCGGTGCCGAAGGCGCCGAAGTCCTCGCTGCCGGTGATGGGCTGGGGGAGGACGACCACCCTGTCCCGGCCCAGGGCGCCGCCGAGGGCGGTGACCACGGTGGCGGTGGCGTGCGGGTCGTTGAGGGTCACGGGGAAGGAGGGCAGCGCGGTGATCTCCGGGTCCCGCGGGGCGTTGGACGCCGCTGCCTCGGCGCGGATGATGCGCTCGACCGCCGCGACGACCCGGTCGCGCACTGCGGGAGTGGTGCTGCGGACGTTGATCAGCAGTTCCGCGGTGTCGGGGATGATGTTCTCCTTCGTGCCGGCGTGGATCGCGCCGACGGTCACCACCGCGGTCTCGGTGCCCGCGACCTCGCGTGAGACGACCGTCTGAAGGCGCACGACGATCGCGGCGGCCATGACGACCGGGTCCACGGTCAGCTGCGGGGCGGCGCCGTGGCCGCCCCGCCCGTGGAGGAGGACCCGGAAGCTGTCGGAGGCGGACATGATCGGTCCCGGGCGGGTGGCGACCATGCCGACGGGGGCCGGCAGGACGTGCTGGGCGAGGCACACGTCGGCCCGGGGGAAGCGGTCGAGGAAGCCGTCCTCGATCATGGCGGCCGCTCCGCCGCCGACCTCCTCGGCGGGCTGGAAGACCGCGACGACGGTGCCGCTCCAGTGCTCCGGGCGGGCCGCGAGCTGTGCGGTGGCGCCGAGCAGGCAGGTGACGTGCATGTCGTGGCCGCAGGCGTGCATGACCGGGACCTCGTTGCCGTCGCCGTCGACGCCCCTGGCGGTCGAAGCGTACGGCAGGCCGGTCTTCTCCTCGACGGGAAGGGCGTCCATGTCGGCGCGCAGCAGGACCACCGGGCCCTCGCCGTTGGCGAGGACGCCGACCACGCCGGTGCCGCCGACGTGCTCGGTCACCTGCCAGCCCTGTTCGCGCAGCCGCTCGGCGACGATGCCCGCGGTGCGGATCTCCTGGAAGGACAGTTCGGGATGGGCGTGCAGGTCCTCGTACAGGGCCCGCAGCGCGGGGACGCGGTCGGCGACGCCGGTGAACAGGTCGGTGGCGGCGGTGGTGGCGGAGTCGGTGGTCATGACTGCTCCGAGTCGGTGGTCGGGCGGATGCGGGCGGACGCGTCGAACGCGGCGCGGAAGGAGGCGGAGTCCTGCGGGGTGAGGACGGCCATCAGCGCGGCGACGAGCGCGCCGACGACGAGGGAGGCGAACGCGACCTCGAACGAGAAGGCGTCGGTGATCACGCCCATGACGGGCGGGACGACCATGCCGGCCACCTGCCCGCCGAAGACGATCACGGCGCTTCCCACGCCGACGTAGGCGGGCGGCAGGCCGCTCAGCGGCGCCGCGAGGATCGGCATGTAGGCCAGGGAGGCGGCGATGACGACGACCGTGGCGAAGACCACGAAACCGACGGGCGAGGAGGAGAAGGCCATCGCGGGCAGCGCGAGCGCGGCGACGGCCATGCTCGGCACGATCAGCTTGCGGTGGTGACCGCCCAGCCGGTCGGAGAGCCGCCCCCCGATGATCGTCGCGGCGGCGCTTGCGACGGCCGGCGCGATCATGAGCACGCCGACCGTGGTGAGCGGGACGCCGAGCTCGGTCCTGAGGTACGACGGGGCCCAGGTGAGGAGTCCGCCCAGGACGACGTTGAGGCCGAACAGCATCGCCGCGAAACGCCAGAGCACGCCGATCCGCAGGACCTGCCGCATGCCGTGCCGCTCCTGCGCCGCGCCGGGTCCGCCGCGGTGCAGGGGAGCCGGCAGCCAGGCCCGGATCGCCAGGACGACGAACACGCCGAGCGCGGCGGCCGAGAAGAACGCCGAGCGCCAGCCGAAGACGGCGGCGAGCGGGGCGACGGCGAGCGGAGCGGCGATGGCGGCGACGGCGTTGGAGCTCATGATCAGACCGTTGGCGCCCATGCGCTGCTCGGACGTGGTCCGTTCGACCAGCACCTTCATCGAGGCCGGCGGGAAGACGCCCTCGGCCGCGCCGAACAGGAAGCGCACGGCCAGCAGGGCGGCGAACGACCAGGCGAAGCCGGTCAGCGCGGTGAACAGGGACCAGGCGAGCAGCGCCCAGGTGATGACCCGGCGGGCGCCGAAGCGGTCGGTGAGGACGCCGCCCGGGATCTGCGCCAGGGCGTAGGCGAGGAAGAACGCCGAGACGATCAGGCCCTGCTGCCCGTGCGTCAGGTGGAACTCCTCGCCGACCGAGGGCAGGACGAAGTTGATGACCAGTCGGTCCGCGTAGTCGATCAGCCAGGCGGTGAAGAGCAGGACGACCGTGGTCCTGACGGCGCGTTCGGCCGCGGCGGACCGGCCGGCCGGGGCGACGGCAGCGGGATCCGAGTGCGGGGGCGGCACAGCGGGAGCGGACATGGAACTCCTGTCACCAGTGGCCGCAGCAGGATTTCGGCCGGGAAGTGCACCTAAGATCCGGCTCGCGGGAGCACAGCCCGCCGAATTGCAGGAAAACTACGGGGAAGAGTCGATCATGCAGGATTCCGGCGCTCCGGCCCACGGCATCGGGGCCGACGTGCAGTTCACCGAGCAGGACCTCGCGCTCGTCGACGCCCTGCAGTCGGCGCCGCGAGCTCCGTGGTCGGCCGTCGGGCGGGCCCTGGGCATCGACGCGACGACGGCCGCCCGCCGCTGGGAGCGGCTGACGGCCGGTGGGCTCGCCTGGGTGACCGCCTACGACTCGGCCAGGAACGGCGCCGTGGGCTTCGTCGAGGTGAGCAGCGAACCGGGTGCCCACCAGGCCGTGAGCGAGCAGGCGTGCGCGCTGCCCTGGGTGTTCAGCGTCGACGAGACGTCGGGCGAGTTCGATCTCCTGCTGTCCGTGGGCGCCTTCCGCCCGGCCGATCTCGGCCGGGCCGTGCACCGCGCCGTCGGCGGCCTGTCGGGCGTGCGGGCGATGCGGATGCAGATGGGCGTCACCCTGTTCGGCGAGGGCGGCGACTGGCGCATCCGGGCCATGGAACCGGCCGGCCGCGCCGGACTCGGCGCCCCCGGCGTGCCCAGCCGGACGCCGTACGCCGTCCGCACCGGCACCCGCGGCGCGGCGCCGGACGAGGCGATCCTGACGGCGCTGAGCGGCGACGGCCGGCTCGGCTACGCGGCGCTCGCCGCCGCGACCGGGCTGAGCGAGCACGTGGCCCGCCGCGGGGTGCAGCGGATGCTCCGGGACGGCGACCTGAGGCTGCGCTGCGACTTCGCCCACCCCCTCGCCGGTCTGCGGACGACGGCCGTGTACCGGATGGCGTCCCCGCACCGCCTCCTCGCACAGGCCGGGCAGGGCCTGACCCGGCTGAGCCAGGTCCGGCTGTGCGCCTCGGTCACCGGCCCGCACAACCTCCTCGTCCAGGTGCTGCTGCACAGCCTCTCCGACATCGACCAGTTCGAGGCGCAACTCGCCGCCTCCTTCCCGGCGTTGGACATCAAGGACCGCACGATCGTGCTGCACACCCCGAAGCGGATGGGCTGGCTCCTCGACGACCACGGCCGCGCCGTCGGCCGGGTGCCGCTGACTCCGCCCACGGACCACCCCGCCCCGTGACCGACCGGACGGCTACCGGGCGGGGGCGCGGTGGGCGTCGAGTCGACGCTGCCCGGCTGCGCCCGCGGCGCGCCAGTCGGTCCAGCGGCCCGCCGACACGGCCGCCAGCAGGTCGAAGACCTCACCGACCCGGTCGACCGCGACGGCCAGGGCGCACAGCCGGTCCACCAGCGCTGGATCCGGGAGTCCGGCGGCGGCCGCGCTGTGCAGGGCCCGCACCAGGGCGACGGTGGCCGCGACGCGTTCGGGGCCGGACAGCTCCCCGGCGAGCAGCCCGTCGAGGGCCTCCGCGTCCGCGGGGAGCGCGGCGATCTCCAGCAGGGGGCGCAGCGCGGCGGCGTCCGGGGCGGGCATCCGGTCCAGGCAGCACTGCCGCCGCCCGGCGTCGAGGCGGGCGAGGGTGTTCAGGACGGCCCATCGCTCGCTGTCCGGGCGCCGGGCGTCCGGCGCGGTGGGGACGGGCAGGGGCCCGGGCTCCGCGTCGAGCAGTTCGGCGGCCAGGGCCAGGTTGACGGCGCTGCGCCGGTCGTCCGGGACGGTGTCGGTCTCGTGGGCGGCCAGTTCGGCCCAGCGCCCGGCCAGGATCAGCGCCGCGGGCCGGCCGCCCGGGTCCGGCAGGGCCAGGGCCGGTTCGAGGAGGCGCCCGGCGGCCGCCAAGTCCGGGGTGGCCCGCAGCAGTTCGTCCCGCACCCGACCGGAGAACCAGGGCGCCAGGCTTCCGTAGGTGTGTCCGGCCGGGAATCCGTGCGCCCGGGGGCTGCGCAGCCGCTGCTGGGCGTCCTGCAGGTCCGTGGGGTCGAGCCGGTCGCAGGCCCGTTCGGCCGCGGCCCGCCGTACGCGGCGGCACAGCACGGCGATCGTCAGGTCGAGGAAGTCCCCCGGGGCCGGGTCGGCCGGGCCGGCCTCCGGTGCGGGGAACCACGGCAGCTCGGCGAGCGGCAGCCACTCCTGGGCGTCGACGAACGATCCGAGGGTGTAGTCCCGGTAGAAGTCCTCGGTCTCGTCGGCCAGGTGGATCAGCTCGCCGTCGTTGCCGAAGCTGTCGAACCACACCGTGCCCGCCCAGGGGCCGTTGAGCACCAGCCGGGCCAGGAAGTGGCTGCGGGTCGCGCCCAGGAGCAGGGTGCCGTCCGTGTACCGGGCGCCCGCCGGGAGGTCGTAGAAGGCGTCCTCCGGATCGTCGAACTGGCTGTAGAACTCGCCCGGTCCGTCCTCGAAGAAGTCGGTCCCCTCGGTCTCCTCCCAGTCGGTGATCTGTGCCGACAGGCCGGCCCAGGGGCGGTCGAGGGGGAAGGGCTCGGCGGGCCGCGGGCCCTTCTGCTCGGCGACGAGCCGTCCGGCGTACGACATCAGCAGGTGGGCGGGCTCGCCGAACTCCAGCAGGTACCGGCGGTAGTTCTCCGGCAGCCGCAGCCCCAGCCGGGTCTCCGCCGCCACCACCTCGGCCTCCGGCAACGCGGAGAAGCCGGTCCGCCACACCTCGCCGTCGCCCGGCCGCAGGGCGGCCCATCGGGCGAACAGTTCGCGGATGCGGGCCAGGCGCCGGTCGATCCGCTCGTCGTCGAGCGGCTGCCGGGAGACGGGCTCAGCAGTCATCACAGGGTCCTCGGACGTAAGGGGGAGGGGGCCGTTGCGGGATGCGCACAAGGGGGACGAACTCCGCCGACAGCCGGGCCGGTTGAGTGCCGCGGGCGGGGCGGCGGGTGCGGGTGTCAGGGGCGGGGGCCGGCAGCCAGGGGGCTCAGGCGGACGACGGCGAGGTCGAGCTGGCCGAAGCCGTCCTCCCAGCCGATGACCGGTTCGCAGCCGAAGTCGTCGAGGCCCCAGGCCGGGGCGTCCTCGACCATCGGCATCAGGCCCTCCTCGCCGTCGGTGAGGAAGTAGGCGAGGTGGGCGCGCAGTCCGGGGTGCTCGACGGCGGCGAGGTCCTCCTCCCAGTCGTCGGCGGGGGCGGCTTCGAACGGCACCAGGTCCTCGGGGGAGCGGCCGGTGTCGAGCGCGGCGCGGAACGCGTCCAGCAGGGTGCCGTCGGAGCGCAGCCGGGCGAAGAAGACCACCCAACTGCCCGGGTGGTCGGCCAGGTCGACGCCGTGCTCGACCACCAGCGGCGCGAGATCGGCGCCCCGGACCAGGCCCTCGGCGAAGCAGACGGCGGCGACGGCGGAGGCGAACGGCTCCGGCAGGGCCGGCGAATCGCGGTCGGCCGGTATCGCGAAGATCGAACCGGCGGCGTCGAACACCGGGGTGCGCTCGCTGTCGTCGAACAACGAGCAGTCCCAGCGCACCGGTTCGGCGCCGCTCAGCGCCTGCGGCCGCACCCACGCGGCGTCCCGGTCGAACTCGACCTCGTGGATCAGGTTGCCGCCGACGCCTGCGGCGTACACCGCGTCCGGGCCGTACTCGTGCAGGGGCCGGCCGAGCATCACCGCGAAGGCGTCGGCGAGTTGACGGTCCCAGTCGCTCGCGGCCGGGGTGTGGTGTGAGGTCATGGGCGGCACCGTAGTGCCGCCGTCCGACAGTCGGAAATCGAGAGCTGACGCAGTGTCAGGCGAGCGTGCCCGGGTCGGTGTTGGCCCCGCACAGCACCACGCACACCCGCTCGCCCTCGGCGGGCCGGTACGCGCCGCCGGTGAGTGCGGCGAGCGCCGTCGAGGCGGCGTGCTCGACCGCCAAGCGGTGGCCGTCCCACAGGAGTCGGCGGGCGCGGACGATCTCGGAGTCGGCGACCAGGGCGGTGCGCACGCCGTCCTGGCGGGTGGCCCACAGGGCGGCCGCGGAGGCCCGCCGGGCGCCGAGGGCGTCGGCGGCGACCGAGTCGACGGGGACGTCCACCGGCCGGCCCGCCGCCACCGCGGCGTGCAGGGCCTGCGAACCCTCCGGCTCGACGGCGACGGTGCGCACCCCGTGCTCGCGGGCCGCGGTGGCCACGCCCGCGAACAGGCCGCCGCCGCCGACCGACACCACCACCGTGTCCAGGGACGGGAGTTGACGGCGGATCTCGTCCAGCAGGGTGCCCGCGCCGGCTGCGACCAGCGGGTGGTCGTAGGCGTGCGAGGCGAGCGCTCCGGAGGACGCCGCGAACTCCTCGCAGGCCGCCAGCGCCTCCGCGTACTCCCGGCCCGCCAGCCGCACGTCGGCCCCGTAGCCGCGCAGCCGGGCCACCTTCACCGCCGGGGCGTTCGCGGGCAGGAACACAGTGGCCCGGACGCCCTGCTCCTGCGCCGCCCAGGCGCACGCCAGGCCCGCGTTGCCGCCGGACGCGATGGTGACACCCGCGTCGGGGAGCGTGCCGGCCTCCCGGTGCGCCCGGACGAAGTTCTGCGCACCCCGGGCCTTGAACGAGCCGGTGTGCTGCAGGAGTTCGAGCGCCGCCCAGACCTCCCCGCCGGCGACGTCGAGCGGGGCCACCGCGACGGGCCGGACCCGGCCGGCGATCCGGTCGCCGGCCGCCTTGATGTCGCCGTACGTGAGCTGGTGCACGCTGTCGCTCCTGCCGCATCGAGGGTGCGCGGGCCCGCGAGGCCCGCATCGGTCGAACCCCGACCGTACCTTCCGGCCGCACCTCGCCGGTGCGTCGCGGCTACAGGTCGCGGTTGCGGGTGGCGACTGCGGGTCGCCGCTGCGGGTCGCGGGTACGGGTGGCGACTGCGGGTCGCCGCTGCGGGTGGCGGCTACGGGTTGCGGCCCGTCGCGGACGCGAAGCCCAGCCAGGTGTGCCGGTTGCCCGCCCAGCACCAGCCGACCTTCGGGGCGTTGCGGCGCTCGCGGCCGTCCCGCCCGGTGCCGTTGCTGATCCAGATCGCCGGGGTGCGGGCGTCGAGCGCGCCGTTCGGCCGGCGCAGCCGGGAGCCGATGGTCATGAAGCAGTTGCCGCGTGCCAGGACTTCGGGTTGCTGCAGCACCCAGTGGATGCCCTCGGTGAGCAGCAGCGGGGTGCGGTCCTCGGCCGCGAGGGCCGGCAGTGCCTCGTCGGGGCTCCAGTTGGCCATCCGGTCGCCGCGGTCGAGGCCGGTGACGAGGTACAGCGGGGCGTCGGGCAGCTCGACGGTGTCCAGCGGGGCGAAGGCGTCGACATCGAGCATGTCGACGACGACGAAGCCCGGCCTGCCCTCGCGGCGCAGCAGTGGCGCGAGCACGGAGGCGGGAGCGCGGTCCGGATGGACGGCGAGCAGGGCGCCGTCGGCGGGCGCGGTGGTCTCGGCGGCCGCGGCGAAGGCGCGGAGTTCGGCGGCGGACAGGCCGACGATCTCGTGCACCCCCAGCTCGACCAGGCGTTCGGCCTGCACGCGGAGCGGCGTGAGGCGGGAGTGCGCGGCGGGCGCGGCGGACATGGCGGGCGTGGCTTCGGGCATGGCGCTCCCAGGGCAGCGAGGCGACGGGACCTCGGAGGAACGAGGCGGCCCGCCGAGATGTTCCCGCGCGCGGCATGCCGTGTGCGGGCAGTCGGCGTCCGGCGCTCATCCGCGGCGGCGTTCGCGCCGATGAGCAGAGGGGGACGGCCGTCCCCGGCGGCCCGCCCGGTCACTCCGGGAGACCGCTCGTTCCACGCCCGCCGGGCCGACCACGGAAGCCGCGCACCGAGATGACCCTCGCCGTCGTCCTGTTCACCCAGGACCTGCGCCTGCACGACAACCCCGCCCTGCACGCCGCCCGCGCCGCGGCCGACCAGGTGGTGCCGCTGTTCGTCACCGACCCGGCGATCGCCGCCGCCGGCTTCGACGCCCCCAACCGCCGTGCGTTCCTGGCCGGTTGCCTCACCGACCTGGACGCCTCGCTGCGCCGCATCGGCGGCCGGCTGCTGGTGCGCGAGGGCGACACCGCCGAGCAGACCGCCCGACTGGCCGCCGAACTCGGCGCGGTGGCCGTGCACGTCGCCGCCGGGGTCAGCGGCTACGCCCGGCGGCGCGAACAGCGGCTGCGCCGCGCGCTCGGCGACCGCCTGCGGGTGCACGAGGGCTCGTTGACGGCCGTGCCGCCCGGCGCGGTGACACCCGCGGGTCGCGACCACTACGCGGTGTTCACCCCGTACCAGCGGGCCTGGCAGCAGGTCGGCCGCCGCGCCCCGTTGCCCGTCCCGGGGCCGCTCAACACCCCAACGGGGTTGCAGGGAACCGACGTCGGCAGCGTGAAGCCCACCGCCGGCAGCCTGCCCGCGGCCGGCGAGAGCGCCGCCCGCCTGGCCTGGCAGCACTGGCGCGTCGCGCAGTACGCGCAGCTGCACGACGACCTGGCCGCCGACGGCACCTCGCACCTGTCGCCGTACCTGCACTTCGGCTGCCTGTCCGCGAACGAGCTGGTCCACCTCGCCGAACGGCGCGGCGGGCCCGGCGCGGAGGCGTTCGTCCGGCAGCTGGTGTGGCGCGACTTCCACCACCAGGTGCTGGCCGCCCGCCCGGCCGCCGCACATGCCGACTACCGTACCCGGCACGACAGTTGGCGCACCGACGAGGCCGAGTTCGCCGCCTGGCAGCAGGGCCGCACCGGGTTCCCGATCGTCGACGCCGGGATGCGGCAGCTCGCCGAGACCGGCTGGATGCACAACCGGGCCCGGCTGCTCACGGCGAGTTTCCTGGCCAAGTCCCTGTACCTGGACTGGCGGCTCGGCGCCCGGCACTTCCTCGACCACCTGGTCGACGGCGACCTGGCGAACAACCAGCTGAACTGGCAGTGGGTGGCCGGCACCGGCACCGACACCCGCCCCAACCGGGTCCTCAACCCGCTTGCCCAGGCCGACCGTTACGATCCGGACGGCGCGTACGTCCGCCGCTGGGTGCCCGAACTGGCCGCGCTGCCCGGCCGGGAGATCCACCGCCCCTGGCGGGCCCGGCACCGCCCGGCCGACTACCCCGCCCCGCTGATCGCCCCCGAGAGCACCGGAGTTCGCTTCCGCGAGGCGCGCGAGATCCTCAAGGGCGGTCAGGACGAGCAGAACTGACGATCAGTCAGGCGGCGGGAGCCTCCGCCGGGGTCATCAGCACGAAGTCCGCGCCCGCGCCGTCCGCGCACACCGCCATCCGTCCGATGCCGGGTGCGTCCGACGGGCCCATCAGCACCTCGCCGCCCTTGGTGCGCACGGTCGCGGCGGCCGCGTCGCAGTCGGAGACCGTGAACACCGGGTGCCAGGACGGCAGGCCCCGGGACAGCGACAGCTGCTCGGGCGGCACCTGCAGGACACCGCCGTGCATCCGCTCGGCGGGCTGCCCGGCCGGGGTGACGATGGTGTAGGTCTCGCCCCCGCCGCCCGGCATCTTCATGTCCTCGCGCTGCCAGCCGAACACCGTTTCGTAGAACGCCAGCGCCGCCGACGCGTCCGTGGTGTACAGCTCCGTCCAGCACAGCGCGCCCGGGTCGTCGGTCGCCTCCAGGCCGCGCGCCCGGCCCGGCGTCCAGGCCGCGAACTGGCCGCCCTGCGGGTCGGTGAACTGCGCCACCGACGCCCAGCCGTCCGCGTCCTGCGGCTCCACCCGCACCGTGCCGCCCGCCCGCAGGACGGAGGCGGCGGTCTCGTGGACGTCCGGGGTGAAGAAGTAGATCATCCACGCCGAGCGGGCGCCCCGCTCGGTGAGCAGCCCGATCCCGGCGGCCGTGCGACCGCCCGAGGTGGCCAGCCCGAACGCGCCGTCGGAGCCCTCCATCGGCGCGAACTCCCAACCCAGCACCGCACTGTAGAAGTCCCCGGCGGCGGACACGTCCGGCGCGCCGAGGTCCAGCCAGCACGGTGAACCGGGCACGAAATCGGTGGTGATCATGGCGGTCTCCCTTCGCCGGGCACTCCCTACCCAGCCTGTCACCGGCCCCCGCCCGGCGCGTCCCGGCCCGGACGGCGGGCGACGATCTCCGGTACCGCCAAGCGGAGGAAATCCTGTGCAGATCGTCGGGTGGAGCATGGAATTCGACCGTCGAACGGAGCCCGGGCATGACATTTCGCGGAAATTACTCCCTCTGACCGCGAAATCGTCACCAGGAACAGGGTTCGGGCCGCTGGAATCGGGCAGAGGCCGCATACCCCCAGCGAAACCACGAGAAAGGCACCGGAGTGGCACTGAGCGTGAGCTATGGGGAGCGATACGGCTGGACGGTCGTCCAGGTCGCCGGCGAGGTGGACATCAGCGGGGTCTCGGCACTCCGCGAGCGCCTGCAGCGACTGGTCACCGAAGGCTGTCTGCGCATGGTGGTGGACATCAGCCGGGTCGACTTCTGCGACTCCACCGGATTCGCCGTCCTGGTCGCCACCCGCCGCATGCTGTCCTCCCGCGGCGGCCGGCTCCGGCTGGTCCTCCCCGGCCCCGAGACCCACACCCGCAAGATCCTCCAACTCTTCGGCATCCAGCGGATCTTCGACGTCCACGACTCGGTCGACGACGCCCTCGCCGACCTGCGCGAGACGGTCATGAACGAGACCAGGCCGCCCGCGGCCGCGGACGGCGCCGAGGCCGTCCCGCGCCCCCGCGAGGGCAGCCGCGCCGTCACCGACTGACCCGCACCGACCCGCCCGGCGGGCGGGCGGCCGTCAACGGCGACGGCCGCACCCGCAGCGGCAACCCTCCGTGCGCGGCGGCGACGGCAGCGGCGACCCCGCAGCGTCGACGACGCCCGCGCACCACCCGCATCGGCAGCAGCCTCCGTGGCCGCGGGGCCCCGTCAGCCCGGAGTGCCGAAATCCTGCGTCCACCAGGGCCCACCCGCGCCCTGGTGCACCCCCACGCCCAGCTCGGTGAACGCGCAGTTCAGGATATTCGCCCGGTGGCCCGGGCTGTTCATCCAGCCGGCCATCACCGCGGCGGCGTCCTTCTGGCCGCGCGCGATGTTCTCGCCCCAGCCGCTCCACTGGTACCCGGCGGCGTCGATCCGCTGCTCCGGGCCCTCGCCGTCCGGGTTGGTGTGGTCGAAGAACGCGCGCTCCGCCATGTCGTCCGACTGCTCCTGGGCCGCCGCCGCCAGCTGCCCGTTCGACTTGACCGCTTTACAACCCGCCTGCGCGCGCTGGGAGTTGACCAGATCCAGCACCTGCTGCCCGAGATCCGTCGTCCGCTTCGCGGCCGGCGTCGAGGTGGACCGCGGGGAGGCCGTCGCGGACGGCTCCTTGCCGGACACGGACGCCGACGGCGAAGCCGACGCCGACGGCTTCGCGCTCGGGGAGGCGGACGAGGACGGGGCGGCGGACGGGGACGGCGCGGTGCCGCCCGCCGGGACGGCCAGCGCCTCCACCTGCTCGGGACCGGCCGCCGCCGGCTGCCGCGCCGCCTCCGGCCCGTCCGTCGTCGAGGACGACTCCGGCAGGCCGACCGCCACCAGCAGCCCCACCGCGACCGTCACCACCACCCCGCCGCCCACCAGCACCCGACGCGGGCCGCGACGCGCCGCCGCCCGCCGGCCGTGCCGGGACCCCGCCCGGTGCGAGCCGCCGCGCGGCCCGCCGTCCGCCGGGCCGCGCCGGTGCGGGACCGCGCCCTGCGCCGAACCCGCGGGCTCCAGCGGCAGCGCGGCGAGACCGTCCGGCACCGGCACCATCGCCAGACCCGCCAGCAGCCCCTCGGCCGGCACCAGCCCGCGCCGGTGCTCGCCGCACCCCGCGCACTCGCGTACATGACGGCCGATCCGCTTGCGCCACAGCGCACTCGGCACGCCGTCCCAACCCGCCGTCAACTCCGCCAACCACGTGCACACCGGCACCGCGGCCAGCGCCCGCACCGCCACCCGGGCCGCCTCCAGCTGACCCTTCATCCGCTGCACCCGCACCGCCGCGTGCTGCGGCGACACCTCCAGCGCCGCCGCCAGCTCCGCCCGGGACAGCTCGCCCGCCGCCTCCAGCCACCACAGCGCCAACAGGTCCCGGTCGCCCTCGTCCAGCCAACGGGTCGCCTCCGCGACCTCCCGCCGCTGCTCCGACAGCCCCAGCCGGACGATCGTCAGCCCGACGAAGTCCGCCGCCGGGTCCGCGACCGCCACCGGGTCCGGCGCCTGGCGCGCCGCGCCCTCGACGCCCTCGTCCCGGAACCGGCGGCGCACCTGGTTCAGCGCGATGGCCACCAGCCAACTGCGGAACCCGGCCGGATCCCGCAGCCCCGACAGCCCGTCGACCGCCCGCAGCATGGTCTCCTGCACCACGTCGTCGGTGTCCGGATGCCCCGACAGCGCCCGGCCCACCACGTTGTACACCAGCGGCAGGTGGCCGCCCACCAGCTCCGCCACCGCCTGCCGGTCGCCGTGCTGGGCCCGACCGACCAGCGTCGCCACCTGCCCACTGTCCACAGCCCTGACCGTCCTCGTGTTCTCGCGTCGTGCCCTCACACCCATCGGAGATCCACCGGCGGCCGGCGGATAACGGAAAAGTGCGGAGCAATCTCCCGACCTGGGGAAATCTCCCCGATCAGGGCCGGAGACGACCCTACGGCCCGGCGGACGGGCCGTGTCACGAGGGTCGGGCGGGGCCGGTGGGGGTTCATCCGGGCCGCCCGGGTCTTTCGGCCGGTCGGCGGTACGGCCGGTCGGCCCGGGTCAGCGGCGTCCGCGCACGGTCACCTTCCGGATCGCCTCCAGGACCGCGTCCGGCGCCCGCAGCGGCGGCAGGTGGTCGACGCCCGGCAGCCGCACCAGTTCGCAACCGAGCCGCTCGGCGGTCCGCTCGGCGCAGCCGATCGCCGGGCGACGGTCGAGGTCGCCGATCAGCACCACCGCGGGCAGGCCGGACAGTTCGCCGAGCCGGTCGAATACCGGCGGGTCGGGCCGCTGGTGGACGTCCTCGCCGGGCCAGGCCCGGGCGGCGGAACGCAGTTGGGCCGTGGCCTGCGGGTCCGCACCGGCCGCCGCCCACTCGCGCAGGCCGAAGGCGGTCAGCCCCGCCAGGTCGCCGGCGGCCACCAGCCGGTCGTACTCGGCGTCCGACTCCGGTTCGTCCGGCCACGGGTAGCCTCCCACGCCGGGGCAGAGCAGCGTCAGCGACGCCACCCGCTCCGGGTGCCGGAGGGCGAAGCCGAGCGACGTTCCGCCGCCCATGCTGCAGCCGACCAGATGGACCCGGTCGAGCCCGAAGCGGTCCAGCACCGCGTGCAGATCGGCGAGGTTCGAGTACCCGGCGACGGGCTCCGGCGAGCGCCCGTAGCCGCGCACGTCGAACCGGACCAGCCGGTTCCGCGCGGCGAGTTCGGGCCACAGGCCGTCCCAGATCCGCGAGTCGCCCACCCCGGGGTGCAGCAGCACCAGGGGCGGGCCGTCGCCCCCGCTGTCCTCGGCCCAGACGGCGCCGTCGCCGAGTTCGATCAGTCCGCTCGAAGTCATGGCGGCCATTGTCGGAGCCGGGTCGGTGGCCCCGCACCCGGATTCGTCGCGCCCTTGCCGATCCCGCCGACCTGCGACGTTCCGCCCATCGGGCGGCCGGTGACCCGTCCAGGCGGGCAGGTCGGGCGGCGACGGCGGCGGATCCACGGTCGCCGGCCCGTCATCAGGTATGACTGACGGACTGTCGGATGTCGTGGGTGGCCCGGAGGAGGCACGGTGACGAACTGTCGGGACGGCTGGCGCAGGGCGCTGGAGGCGGGGTTCTCGGTCGGGTCGGTGGGATCGTTCCTGTCGATCGGATCCGCGTACTCCGTGCTGTCGATCGGTTCGGTGGGGTCGGCGCTGTCGCTCGGCAGCGTCGGCTCCGCGTTCTCGGCGCTGTCGGTGGGCTCCTGGCGCAGCGCCGCGTCCGTCCTCTCGGCGGACTCGGTGCTCGCCCTGCTGTCGTACCGCTCGGCACTGGCGGTGCGGGCCGCGCACCGGCGCGGCGAGTGCTCCGACCGGTCGGACATCGGAGGCGCGAAAATGAGGTGCAGGCGGTCGGGTCGGGACGCCATCGTGGCGGAATGACGACAGGCGCGGCGGTCGAAGGCGTGGTGGCCGGACTCGGGGTGGCGGTGCCGCTCGGCGCGGTCGGAGTGCTGCTGCAGGAGGGCCGCCGCGGCTGGGCCCCCGCCGCCGGCGGGGCGACGGCGGTCGCGGCCTGCGCTGACCGAACCCGCAGGAGGCCGACGGGGAGCGGCACTTGGCGCGGTCGGCGACGGGCAGCCCGTAGGGTGCAGGCGTGATCGGGATACCGGAGGAGTTCGCGCGGATCGTCGTGGCGCGGGAGGGCGAGGCCGGGCGGGAGTGGCTGGCCGGGCTGCCCGGGTTGGTCGGGGAGCTGGGGGAGCGGTGGGAGTGTCGGCCGGACGGGGAGGTGGGGCACGGGCAGGTCGGAATTGTGGTGCCAGTGACGGTGGTTGACGGTACGTCGGCCGTGCTGAAGGTCTCGTTCCCGCACCCCGGCAACGTGCACGAGCCGGATGCCCTCGACGTCTGGGGCGGTCGCGGGGCGGTGCGGCTGCACCGGCGCGACGACCCGCGGTTCGCCATGCTGCTGGAGCGGGCCGACCGGCGCACGCTCGCCGATCATCCGGAGGTGGGCGTGGACGAGGCCGTCGCCGTCGCCGGCCGCCTCGCCCGGAGGCTCGCGGTGGCCGCGCCGCCGGGCCTGCCGAGGCTGAGCGACCGGGCCGGGCAGTGGGCGGAGCGGCTCCGCGAGGACGCCGACCGGCTGCCCCGGCCGCTGCCGCGCCGGGTGGTGGATGCCGCGATCGCCACCGTTCGCGAGCTCGGGCCCGACCAGCCCGACACCCTCGTCCACGGCGACCTGCACTTCGCCAACATCCTGCGGGCCGAGCGCGAACCCTGGCTGGCCGTCGACCCCAAGGGCCAGGTCGGCGACCCCGCGTTCGACGCCATCGCCCTGATCCGCAGCCGGTTCGAGGAACTGCTCGCCGCGGACGACCCGCACCGTGCGGTGCTGCGCCGGCTCGCGATCTGGGCGGAGGCCGCCGAACTCGACCACGAGCGGGTCCGCCGGTGGGCGCAGGCCCGCGCGGTGCACGCCGCGCACTGGGGGCGGGAGCACGGCGATCCGGACTGGCTGGTCGAAGTCACCGACCGGATCGCCGAGTTGCTGTGCCGCTCGGCGCCGGGCCGGGGGTGAGGGCTCGCCTCAGCGCTGCGGCAGGGGGACGCCCGCCGCGCGGAGCCTGGCCTCGGTGAGTGCGGTCAGTCGGGCCGCGACCGGCGCCCGGTCCTCGCGGTGGTTGTTGATCAGCCGGTACTGGGCCGGGGCGTTCGCCCAGGCCCGCAGGCTGGCGTGATCCCCGAGCAGCGCAGGGTCGGCGAGGTAGCGGTCGGCCAGGGCGGCCGCGAGCTCCTCGATTCTCGGATCGTCCGGCTGCCAGCTCTCGGCCTCCCAGGCGCGCCTGGTCAGCTCGACGAACTCCCGGTCGTGCAGCCCCCGTTCGAGCTGACCCAGGAAGCCGTCGAAGCCGGCCGGGACCAGCGCCCGGGCCAGCACCAGGGCCTCGCGCTGCGCGGCCACGTAGCCGGGGTCGAGGCCGAGGTCGCGCATCCGGTCCAGGACCGCGCAGGCGCGGTCGGGCAGCAGCGCCCGGTCGCCGTCGGCGAGCCGCTGCAGGGTGTCGCGGCGGGCGACCAACTCGTCGATGCGTTCGGTGAGTTGCCGCCCGACATCGGCGAGTGCCGCGCCGAACTGCGCGGCCTCGGCGTCGAGCACGGCCCCGATCCCGGCGAGCGGCACGCCCGCGGCGGCCAGCGTCCGGACCTGCACCAGCTGCAGCAACTCCGCGGACCCGTACCGGCGGTAGCCGGAGCTGTCGCGCTCCGGCTCCGCGACCAGGCCGAGCCGGTGGTAGTGCCGCACCGTCTTCACCGTGACACCGACGAAGGCCGCCGCCCGACCGATCGTCACTCCGTTGCTCATCGGGCCAGTGTGCCGCAGAACACCGCGTCGACCAGCCGCTGTTGGGCGGTCAGGAACGCGGGGGCGATCGTGAGGTCGGCGTCGTCCACCCAGGTCAGCCCGGCGGTCAGGGTCCTGGCGCCGTCGGCCGTGCCGTACATCAGCGCCGCCGAGCCCATGGTGGCGCCGTTGTGGTGGTAGACGGTCCCGGCGTCCGTCTGCTGGGCGAACACCCCCAGGCCGTAGCCGGCCGTCGCCTCCGGCGCGCGCATCTCGGCCAGCAGCTCGGCGGGCAGCAGCCGGCCGCCCAGCAGTGCGGAGAAGTAGGTGTGCAGGTCGCGCGTGGTCGAGATCAGATCGCCGCCGGCCCCGACCCAGGACGGGTTCTGCCGGGTGACGTCGACGATCCGCTCCCGCCCGCCGTCCGGGTAGCGGTAGTAGCTGCGGTTGTGCGGCTCGGGGACCTCGGGCGAGACGCCCGGCGCGACGGTGCCGGTCAGCCCCAGCGGCCCCAGCACCAGCCGCTGCAGCTCCGCCGCGAACGGGCGGCCGGTGACCTGCTCGATCACCAGCCGGGCCAGCACGTAGTTGGTGTTGGCGTAGCTCCAGCCCGCGCCCGGCGCGAACCGCGGCGGCCGGGACAGCGACAGCCGCACCAGATCCTCGGGCAGGTAGGTCCGGAAGCGGCCCTCCACCCACTCCCTGCCCTGCCAGGGGACGCCCAGGACGATCGTCCCGTCCTCGTAGAGCTCGCCGGTGTGGTTGAAGATCCCGCTGGTGTGCTGCAGCAGCATCCGCACCGTGATCCGCCCGTCGAGGCCGAACCCGGGCAGGTGGCCGCCGGCCGGGTCGTCCAGGCCGAGCCTGCCCTCGGCGACCAGCAGGAGCACCACGGCCGCGACCAGGTTCTTGGTGGTGCTGCCGATGCGGAAGTGCCCGTCGACCGTCGGCCCGGCGCTGCGGTCCAACGCGCGCACACCGGCGCCGCCGACCCATTCGCCCCGTTCGTCGTTCACCCGGAGCCGGACCCCGACGAAACCGGACTCGACCAACTCCCCGATCACCCGCTGGAGTTCAGGGCGCTCCGGCCCCCGGTCGGACACAGTGGTGGACATGCTGGTCGGCTCCTTCGCATCGTGTTGCCCAGTCGGCGCGGCGCCGATACGAGGAGCCTCCACCCTGCCCCGAGGTCAACCTCAACCGTGACCCGGCCCACACCCGGTTGTCGGTGGCCGGTGGGACAGTGCTCCGATGGACACCCGTCTGCACGCCATCGCCGAGTACTGGAACGACGCCGCCCCCGCCTTCGACCAGGAGCCCGACCACGGGCTGGCCGCCGAGGTCACCCGGCAGGCCTGGGAGCGGAGACTGCGCGCGTGGGTGCCCGACGGGCCGCTGGACGTGCTCGACGCGGGCTGCGGCACCGGGTCGCTGTCGCAGCTGCTGGCGGAGGCCGGGCACCGGGTGACGGGGGTCGACCTGGCGGCCGGCATGGTCGACCGGGCCCGGGCGAAGCTGGCCGGTGCGGGACTGCCCGGCCGGTTCCTGGTCGGCGACGCGTCGCGGCCGCCGGTGGGCGCCGAACGGTTCGACGCGCTGCTCTGCCGCCACCTGCTGTGGACGCTGCCCGACCCGGACGCGGCGCTGCGCCACTGGACGACCCTGCTGCGCCCGGGCGGCCGACTGGTGCTGATCGAGGGCCGCTGGCGCGAGGCGGTCACCGAGCCGTACACCCCGGGCGCGGGCGAACTGCCCTGGGCCGGCGGCGCGAGCGCCGATCAACTGGCCCGTGCGGTGAGGCCGTTGGTGCGCGAGCTGCGGGTGGAACCGCTGTCGGCGGACGCCGCACTGTGGGGCGGCCCGGTGACGGACGAGCGGTACGCCGTGGTGGCGACCGTCTGACGCCCCGGTCAGCCGGCGGCGCGCCGGTCGTCGGCGACCACGCCCAGCCAGACCTGCGCGGCGTCGTCCAGCGGCACGTCGAGCGCGGCGCACAGGCCGACCACGGTGCCGAAACCGGGGCTGGGGAGCCGACCCATCTCGATCTTGCGGAGGGTCTCGGGGGAGATGCCGGCGCTCTGCGCGACGGCGACCGGGTCACGGCCGGCCCTGGTTTCGCGGAACAACGCGCCCAGACGCCGGCCGGCCTCGATCTGCTCGGGGGTGAGGGGGACTCGCACCATGCCGCCACGCTACTGAACACGGCGGCCCCGCGTCGCATCGCCCGGGGAGGCAGCCGGCCTCAGCGCACCGGCAGCTCCGGTTCGTCGTCCTGCCGGGGGCCGAGGATGCGGCGGTCGGCGGCGTCGATCCGGACGTCGTCGATGCTGGCCTCGCGCCGCCGCATCAGCCCGTGCGCGTCGAACTCCCACAGTTCGTTGCCGTGGCTGCGCCACCACTGGCCCTCGTCGTCGTGCCACTCGTACTGGAAGCGGACGGCGATCCGGTCGCCGTCGAACGCCCACAGGTCCTTGCGCAGCGCGTACTCGTGCTCGCGGGCCCACTTGGCGGTGAGGAAGGCGACGATCTCGGCGCGGCCGGTGAGGAAGGCGTCGCGGTTGCGCCACACCGAGTCCGGTGTGTAGGCGAGGGCGACGCGCTGCGGGTCGCGGCTGTTCCAGGCGTCCTCGGCGGCCCGGACCTTGGCGAGGGCGGTGTCGCGGGTGAACGGCGGGCGGGGCGGGCGGTCCTCGGTCATGGCGGGCTCCTCGAAGGGTGGGAGAGGTGGAGAACGCGCGTTCTCGACCGGCAGTGGGCGCTAGGGTAGGGAACGATCGTTCTCCACGTCAATCCGTCACCGTCGATCCGTCACCGTCGACCCGCCGCAGGAGTGCGCCGATGCCCGCCCCGCTCACCGAGGAACAGGCCCGCCAGGACCACGAGAAACTGCTCGACGCCGCCGAGGCGCTGTTCTACGAGAAGGGCATCCGGGCCGTCGGCATGGACGAGGTGCGGGCCGCCTCCGGACTGCCGCTCAAGCGCATCTACCGCCTGCACCCCACCAAGGACGACCTGGTGGTGGCCGTGCTGCGCCGGCGCGACGGGCGCTGGCGCGGGCGGCTGGTCGCGGCCGCCGAGGCGCACGCCGACCCGCGGGCCCGGCTGCTGGCCGCGTTCGACTGGCTGGCCGGGTGGTGCGCCGAGCCGGGCTTCCGGGGCTGCGCCTGGATCAACGCCTTCGGTGAGCTGGGCCCCGCCTCGCCGGCGGTGCTCGCCGAGGTCCGCTCCCACAAGGAGGCCTTCCACCGGCACCTGGCCGACTGGTCCGGCGCCGCCGGCCTCGCCGAGCCGGCGTCCGTCCAGCTGCTTGCCGAGGGTGCCATCGTCACCGCCGCGATCTCCGGCAGTCCCGACCCGGCCCGACAGGCGCGTGCCGCCGTCGAGGCGTTGTTGGCGGGTGGCGAGCCCCGGAGCGGTATTTAAATACCGCTCTGCTGCTAGGGTGTCCCCGTCCCGCCGGTATTCAAATACCGGCAGCGTCATCGAGTGGGCGGCGCGCCGCCGCTGTTCAGGAGCTGTGTCGTGATCGAGTACAAGACCCCGCAGGCGATCGAGAAGATGGCTGTCACCGGCCGGTTCGTGGCCGAGACGCTGGCCGAGCTGTCGGGCCTGGTCGAGCCCGGCCGCCAGGTGATGGACCTGGAGCACCGGGCCCGGAAGCTGGTCGAGGAGCGCGGGGCGGTCTCCTGCTACTGGGACTACGCGCCGTCGTTCGGCCGCGGGCCCTTCCGCAACGTGATCTGCCTGTCGGTGAACGACGCGGTGCTGCACGGGCAGCCGCACCCCTATGTGCTGCGCGACGGGGACGTGATCAGCCTGGACTTCGCGGTGTCCATCGACGGCTGGGTCGCCGACTCCGCCGTCACGGTCGTCGCGGGCGCGGCGGCCGAGCAGGACGTCCGGCTGATCGACTCCACCCGGGCCGCGCTGGACGCGGCGATCGCCGCGGCTGTGCCCGGCAACCGGATCGGCGACCTCTCGGCGGCCATCGCCGAGGTCGGCCACGGGGCCGGCTACCGGATCAACACCGACTTCGGCGGCCACGGCCTGGGCCGCACCATGCACGAGGACCCGCACGTCGCCAACGTCGGCCGCCCCGGGCGCGGCCTGGAACTGCGCCCCGGGCTGACCCTGGCGCTGGAGCCGTGGTGGTGCGCCGGCACGGCGGAGCTGCGGACCGACCGGGACGGCTGGACGCTGCGGTCGGCGGACGGCTCGCGCGGAGCGCACTCCGAGCACACCGTGGCGATCACCGAGGACGGGCCGCGAGTGCTCACCGCACTGTCCTGAGGCGGCAATTCGGCCACGCCGGGTCACTTGGAAGTGGGCGGAGCGTGACCGTTGTGGCCCGGCCCATAGCCCGGAGGCAGGTCGGTCGACGGTCGGCCACCGCCGGGTCGCGCGGCGTGTGCGGTTCCCCGGCGGAAGGGGTCCAAAGCCGGTGAGGCCGGTCACAGGACGGGCGGGCCGGGCCCGAGAAATCGCGGGGCAGTGCGCCCCGAGACCCCGATTTACCGCCGGTAACGCGGCTCTGACCTGCGCAGACCTTCGAATGCTTGGACATCGGCCGAAACGCCCGTAACTTCGTAACCAGTGCAGGGCGCACTACCCGGGATCACCCGACACCAACGCCCCGGAACGGCCACCGAGCCGGACCGAACGGGCAGGGTGACCGCGACGGAGAGCATGTCGGCAAGCGACGGCCCCGTCCGATCCACAAGCGTGAAACAGCCGGCCCGCCAGGGCCCTGGTTCCGCCTTGCCTGCCCGGGGCAGCCGAAAGGAATCGCATGATCTTCCGTAACGAGACCGCCGCCGCCACGACCGCCACCACCGCCAAGAAGGGGAGCCGCACCCGCAGCCGCGTCCGCGCCGCCATCGTGGCGGGCTCCGCCGTGGCCGTCCTGCCGGTGGCCGGTCTCCTTACGGCGACCTCGGCCCACGCCGCCGACGTGTCCACCTGGGACAAGGTCGCGCAGTGCGAGTCGACCGGCAACTGGTCCATCAACACCGGCAACGGCTTCTACGGCGGCCTGCAGTTCACCTCCTCCACCTGGGCCGCGTACGGCGGCACCGCCTACGCGCCGCAGGCCAACCAGGCCACCAAGGCGCAGCAGATCGAGGTCGCCGAGAAGGTGCTCGCCTCCCAGGGCCCCGGCGCCTGGCCGGTGTGCTCCGTCAAGGCCGGCCTGACCCGCTGACCCGGTGACGCGCTGACCCCGCGGGACCACCCGCACCCGCCGACGGCCGCTCCCTCCTTCCCGGAGGGAGCGGCCGTCGGCGTTTCCGCGTCCGCCCGGCGCGCGGATCAGTCGAACCAGTCGGGCTCGGCGGCGTCGATCAGCTCGCGCAGCGTCGGCCGGTCGCGGAACGCCGCGGACAGCAGCGTGCCGAGCTCGCGCAGGGCCTCCGCGTCCTCGCCGTACGCGACGAACATGCCGGCCTCCGGGTCGTACCGGAACCGGCCCTCCAGCTGCGGGGCGCGCGAACGCACCGCGGAGCGGGCCACCGCCTCCCAGCCGTAGCCGCCGTTGTCCTGACCGGCGGCCTCGAACACCTCGTCCACCTCGACCATCCGATCGTCCGTCAGCATCAGGCAGTACGAGCCGGGCCGGTGGTCGTACTCGAAGAACCTCAGCGGGGCGTACGTCTCACGATCAGTCATGATCCGGACGGTACCGGCGGCCACCGACACCTCGCCGGGCCCGGCGGTCAACGCCCGTTCTCCGGCCCGTCGTCCTCGTCCTCGGGCAGCTCGAACTCGACCTCCACCCGCTGTTCGGGCCGGCGCTCCTCCTGGCGGGCCAGCAGGGCCAGCACCTCCTGGTCCGGGCCGGTCAGCGGCGGCTGGAGCAGCGAGCGCGGCCACAGCCGGCGGGCCAGCACCACGTTCGTCTCGGCCGCGTACACGGTGATCTGGGACGCCAGGTAGAGCCAGGACAGCAGGCCGATCACCGTCGCGAAGAAGCCGTACACGGCGCTGGCGTGCCGCAGTTGATGCGCCACCAGGGCCGCGCCGAACGCCTGCAGGACAGTGAACAGCGGGCCCGCCACCAGGCTGCCCGGCAGCAGGCGGCAGGTCCGCACCTCCTTCGGGGTGAGGATCCGCAGACAGGCCACGAACACAGCGGTGTTCAGCACCGCCGACAGCAGCAGCCCGCCGACCCGGGCCAAGGTGCCGGCCGCCGTGGTGCCGACCAGCGCCGCGGCCGCCGCGGTCACCACCAGGCCGAGGCCGAGCGCGCCGAACAGCGCCAGGCTGCGCGCCAGCCGCGGCCAGTAGCCGGGCCGCCGCACGCCGGGCACGTTCCACACCTCGGCCATCGAGTGCTGCAGCACCTGCGCGATGCCCAGCGCACCGTAGAGCAGGCCGAGGATGCCGATCACCAGCGCCAGTCCGCTGCCCTGCACGGAGTGCACGTTCTCCCGCAACTGGTCGCCGATGATCGGGAAATCGGCCAGCGCGGAGTCGACCACGGCCTCCTGCGCCTCCGGATGGCCGTGCAGCACGAACCCCAGCACGGTGGAGAGCAGGAGCAGCAGCGGGATCAGCGACACGAAGCCGTAGTAGGTGATCAGCGCGGCTAGCAGCCCGCCCCGGTCGTCGCCGTACTTCTTGATCACGCCGAACACCGCGGCCGGCACCCGGTGCCGCTGCTGCGTGCGGTCGACGGCGCGCAGCGCGCGTTCGATCGGATTCACGGGCCCGTCCCTCCTCGCTGATCGGCACCCCGCGTATGCCCGACCGTGCCGCACCCACCGCCCACCGGCGCGGACCGTCACCCGGGGGTGTGAATCCCCGCGCGGCGGAAAGGCGGCCGCACGGCTCCGGCCGCCCGGCCGGAGCCCGGGCGGGCCGCGGTGCGGACGGTGAGGAGGCGGACGGCGTGCGGTGGAGTGCGGTACGGCTCGCGGTGGCGGGCGCGACGGTGGTACTGGTGCTCCACGTCTGCGACCGGGTCGCCGAGGTGACGACGCGTCGGCCGGTTGCCCGGCGCAGGGTGCGGGCACCGGAGACGTAGCGGACCTTCCCCCGAACGGGGGAGGGTTGTCCCCTGTCCGGGGGAATCGGGGCCGCGCCGTCGGTTGCGAAGGTCGTGGCATGACGACAATGCAGAACTTCGGAAGCCCGGGCCGCCTGCGGACGGCGGTCTGCGTCGGCACGATCGCCGCCACGCTGCCCTACCTCGCGCTGAAGATCGCCTGGGTCACGGGCAGCGGGATCGGCGTGCACGGCGACGGCATGCGCAGCGGCGCCATGATCGGCGCCAACCTGGCGACGCTCGGCATGGACGCGATCGCCGCCGTGCTGGCGCTCGCGCTGGCCCGGCCGTGGGGCCGGCGGGTCCCCGGCTGGCTGCTGGTCCTGCCGATGTGGGTGGCCACCGGGCTGCTCGCGCCGATCGCCCTGGTGGTGCCGGTCGCGGCCGTGGTCGGGGCGTTCACCGGCGGTTTCTCGTCCTCCGGGGACCCGAGCCAGGACCTCATCGAGGGCTGGGTGTACGCCGTGGTCTACGGTGGCTTCGGCCTCCAGGCGATCGGCCTGGTCGCCGGGTTCGTGATGCACGCCCGCGAGCGCTGGGCCGGCGTGTTCGCGCTGCGGCTGCGCGACCTGCCCGCCGGGCCGGCCGCCGGGACCCGGCGGCTGATCGTGGCCGGGGTCGCCGCGTTCGGGCTGATCCCGGTGGCCGTCCAACTGTCCTGGGCGTTCGGCAGCCACGCCCTGCGCCCCGAGGACACCCGCACCGCGGCGCAATCCCTGGTCATCGACAGCGGCTTCGCACTCCTCGTCCTGGCCGGGCTGGTCGCCATGGCGGCACTGACCCGACGGCCGGACGGACGGCCGGCCCTGCGGACGCTGATCACCGCCTGGGTCGGCACCGGCACGGCGTTCGGCTGGGGGCTGTTCTGGCTGCTGACCTCCGCCCTCCACACCCCGCTCAACGAGGGCCAGGACATGCGCGGCCTGGCCCTGGTCGGCGGCCTGCAGACACTGTCGGGCGCGGTGCTCGCCACCGTGCTGGCCCTGCTGGTCACGGAGGCGGCGGGGGCGTCGGAGAACGCGGCCGACCGCAGTGGGATGATCCAGGCGTGACTCGACGGGGGGAGTTCCGCCGGACCGCCCTTGCCCTGTTCGGCCGGGCGGCGCTCGCCCTGTGGGGCCGGGCGGCCCTGCGGCGCTGGGCGCTGCTGATCCTGGGCGGCGCGATGATGACGCCGTTCTGGTTCGTGATGAACGTCGCCCTCGCGCCGCTGTTCCGAGCCACCTCGCTCGGCGGGACGCTGCTGATCCAGTTCGGGGCGTACCTGGCGGCGCTGCCCCTGGTCGCGGCGGCCGCGGCGGTCCTCCCGTTCGTCCGGCAGCTGGAGTTCGTGATCGTCCGGACGCTGCTGCCGGCCGGGACGCTGGGGGAGCGGCCGCAGGACGCCGAGGCCTCGCGCGGACGGACCGTCGCCTGGGCGGTGCTGCACCTCGGCCTCGGCGCGCCCGTCTCCGGGGCGACCATGGCCGTCCCGCCCGCCGTCGTCGTGCTGCTGACGGTGCGTCCGTTCCTGGACGATCCGCCGGGCTGGCTGAACGCGGTGCCCGCCGGGCTCGGACCGGTCGCCGGGGTGCTGCTCGCGCTGCTGCTGCCGACCGCCGCGTGGGCGGCCGGCCGGGCCCTGGAACGCTCGGCGCCCGCACTGCTCGGGCCGTCCGCCGCCGAGCGGCTCGCCGAAGCCGAACGCCTCGGCGCCCGACTCGCCGAACGCAACCG
The DNA here is from genome assembly GCF_014648555.1 of Kitasatospora griseola. Lineage (GTDB taxonomy): Bacteria > Actinomycetota > Actinomycetes > Streptomycetales > Streptomycetaceae > Kitasatospora > Kitasatospora griseola. Next base: position 113,286 of record NZ_BMRI01000006.1, on the reverse strand, counting down.
GCTGGCACGGGAGTTGCACGACTCGGTCGGCCACGCGCTGGGTGTGGTGACGTTGCAGGCCGCCGCCGCGGGCCGGGTCCTCGACCGGGACCCGGCGTTCGCCCGCAGTGCCCTCGCCGCGATCGAGGAGGCCGCCCGCTCGGCCGCCGACGAACTCGACCACGTCCTCGGGCTGCTCCGCGAGGAGAGCCCCGGCCGCACCCCCCAACCGGACCTGCGCGACGTGCACCGCCTGGCCGACTCCGCCCGCGCCGCCGGTTCACCCGTCGCCCTCACCGTCGGCGACCTCGACGCGATGCCCGCCGTGGTCTCCCGCGAGGCCTACCGGATCGTCCAGGAAGCCCTCACCAACGCCCTTCGGCACGCGGCCGGTTCACCCGTCGACGTGACGATCGACGCTGCTGCGGGCGAGCTGCGCCTGCAGATCGGCAACCCGCTGCCGGCCTCGCGCCGCCCCGGCCACCGCGGCGGCCGCGGCACCCGCGGCATCGCCGAACGCGCCCAACTGCTCGGCGGCCACGCCGAGTTCGGACCCGTCGATGGGCTGTGGCGGGTGGCCGTCCGGCTGCCGCTCACCCTCGGCCGGGCCAACGACCGCCCCGGGAGGGAACTTTGAGCACCACACCGATCCGGGTCCTGATCGCCGACGACGAACCCCTGGTGCGCTCCGGCCTGGCGGTGATCCTCTCCGCCGAACCGGACATCGAGGTGGTCGGCGAGGCCGAGAGCGGCGCCCGGGCCGTCGCCCTGGCCCGCGACCTGACACCCGACGTGGTGCTGACCGACGTACGGATGCCCGCCCTCGACGGCATCCAGGCCGCCCGACGGATCCTCGACACCGTCGTCCCCGCCCCGCGCGTCGTCGTGATCACCACCTTCGAGAACGACGACAGCGTCCACGACGCGCTGCTCGCCGGGGCCGCGGGCTTCCTGCTCAAACGCTCCCGCCCGGAAGCGATCGTGCAGGCCGTCCGGCTGGCCGCGTTCGGCGACACCCTGATGTTCCCGGACTCGGTGCGCGACCTGGCGCTCCGACACCGCCGCGAGACCACCCCGTTCCCCCACCCGCTCTCCGACCGCGAACAGGAGGTGCTGCGCCTGATGGCCGCCGGCCTGGGCAACGCGGAGATCGCCAGGACCCTGTTCCTCGGCGCGGAGACCGTCAAGACCCACGTCGCGAACATCCTCACCAAACTCGCCGCCCGCAACCGCACCCACGCCGTGGTCATCGCCTACCGCTCCGGCTTCGTCACCCCCTGAGACCCAGGCCCTCGGCGGCGGCCAGGATCACCTCCAGCCGCAGGTCGGCCGCCCACAGGGCGGACGCGTCGTCGTCATCCGGGCCGGTCGGCAGCCAGGCGGCGGCGACGGGCAGCAGCAGGTGCTCGCCCGGCAGCAGGTCCGGCAGGGTCCAGCGCAGGGCGTGCCGGTCCCACAGGTACTCCTCGCCCCACCCGTGGCGGTGCTCCTCGACCGCCGCAGACTCCCCGGCCCAGCGGGCCGGAACGCCCGTCCCGTCGGCCGCGCGGCGGCAGATCGCCTCCGCGTCCTCGCCCGCCAGGGCGAGGTCGTGACCGGCGCCGGTGATCTCCAGGGCGGCGAGGTACTGGCCGCCGCCGTAGCCGCTCTCGGTGCCAGGCCGCCGCCCAGGCCTCCGTGACGACCCGGGAGAAACCGGTCGGCTCCGGCAGGTGCGCGGTGAGCAGCAGCTCCAGGTCGGCGTCGGGCCCCGCCCAGCGGGCGATCCGGGCGCCGGACGGCAGCCGCCACAGCGTGTCGGGGACGCCGGGCAGCGGACGTCCGTCGAGCGCGGCGGCGAAGGCCGGCGGCCCGAGCGGCGTACGGACGACGGGCTCGGCGGCGGGCACGCGCTCGTGCGGGACGTGCGGCAGCAGCTCGCCGGCCATCGGCGCCCGGCCGACCTGTCGCGCTTTCCTCGACGTATCGTCAGAGGGCGTTCCACGCAAGGGCTCAGAGCTCCGCAGGCAGGCCGGCGGCCAGGACGTGCTCCGGGCCGAGGAAGGAGACGATCTCCGCCACCGAGTCCCGACGCAGCGTCAGGACGGTGAGGGACCAGGCCGGGTGCGGCGCGTCCGGGGTCGCTCCCAGGTAGAACGCCACCGCGGGCTGCCCGTTGGCGGTGGTGACACGATGGCGCCAGCTCGGGCAGCGGGCGATGGGGACAGCTGCTGCGAAGTCCATGACCGCGCCGAGACCGGCGTACCAGTGCGCCAGCGGAGGCATCGACCAGGTGACGTCCTCGGTGAGCAGCGCGACCAGGGCGTCGGCGTCGCCGCGTTCCAGGGCGGTGGCGAACGAGGTCGCGATGTCCCGGACGCGGGTGTCGCCGAGGATCCGCAGCGTCTGCTGCTGGGACACCTCGGGCAGCGTCGCCGCGAGCTTCCGCCGGGCCCGGGCCAGGGCGGAGTTCACCGCGGTGGCGGAGGTGTCCATCATGGCGGCGATCTCCTCGGCGGAGAATCCCAGCACGTCGAACAGGAGCAGCGCGGCCCGCTGGTTGCCCGACAGGTGCTGCGCGGCCGCGACGAACGCGAGCTCCACGGCTTCGCGCTGCTCGTAGCGGGCGGCGGGGCCGACGGGCCCGATCGGCAGGCCCGCGTCGGAGTACGGGCCCAGCCAGGCGACCTCCGTCAACGGCGCGGCGTCGAGCACCGCGTGCGGGGAGGCCGGACCCAGGTCGATCGGCAGCGCCCGCCTGCCGCGGCGGTCGACGGCGTCAAGGCAGGTGCGGGTGGCCACCGTGTACAGCCACGCGCGCAGGGAGCTGCGGCCCTCGAACCGCTCCAGGCCGCGCCAGGCGCGCACCAGCGCCTCCTGCAGCGCGTCGTCCGCGTCGTGGGTGGAGCCGAGCATGCGGTAGCAGTGCGCGTGCAACTCGCGGCGCAGCGGCGCGACCAGACGCGTGAAGGCGGCGTCGTCGCCGTCGCGGGCCAGCGACAGGTCGTCGGCGTCGTCGTCGGCGGCGACGGATGGTGGGGTCGCGCAGGATTCCTCGCTCACGGGCGACGATTCTGCCGCACCGCGGGAGTCACCTCTTCGACCGGCATTTTCCGTACCTGAGGAGGACCTCATGACCAGCGCCACCACCGGCAACGCCGAATTCCCGTCCACACCGGCCTGGTTCGACATCTCCGCGGTCGACGCGCCGCGCGCCCACCGCTTCTACCGGGAGCTGTTCGGCTGGCAGGTCGACGCACTGGACGCCACCTACGCACTGGTCGGGGCGGCCGACGGCGAACCGGCCGGCGGGATCGGCCAGTCCGGCCCCGGCAGCCCCTACACCGGGATCGTGGTGTACTTCCGGGTCGCGGACGTGGACCTGGCGCTCGCCAAGGCCGAGGAGCTCGGCGGCCGCCGCCGGCTGGAGCCGCAGGCCGTGCCCGGACGAGGCCGGATCGCCGTGTTCGACGACCCGGACGGCAACCCGGTCGGCCTGCTCGGCGCCTGAGCGAAGGGATCCGCCATGACGATCACCGACCCCGGGACCGGCCTGCGCCGCCACCTGCCGGACGCCCGCGAGGCCGTCCGGTGGACGCCCGACGGCCTGCCGGAACGCGACCTCCGCCGCCCGCTCACCCCGACCGGGATCAACCTGCTCGGCCCGGTCGAGAACCTCCACCACGGGGAGTCGGTCGCGTGGTTCCGCCCGGACCTCGGCCCGGCCGGGCTCGAACCCGACACCGACCACCGGGCCACCGCCGAGGAACTGCCGCTGGACACCGTCGGCCACGTCCCGTGGTGGTCGGGGCCGGACGCCGCCCCCAGCCGGTGCCGGGTGCCGATCCACCTGATCGCCGGGACCGCGCGGCACGCCGGCCGCGCCGGCCACGCCGGCACTGTCCGCGAGCCGATCGACGGCGCGGTCGGCCACCGGCCGGGCGACGAGCGGATGCCTGCGACGGACGACACGTGGTGGTACCGGTACCGGGAGCGGGCCGCCGCGGCGGCCGAGCAGAACTGACGTGCGGCGGGTCGGAGGGGCGAGCCGCCCCTCCGGCCCGGCTGTCAGAGGTAGTCCTCCAGGCGGCCGATCGCGAAGCCCTCGGCGGTGGCGGTGTCGATGACGCGGCGGAGCATGTCGGCCATGGTGCCCTTCCAGCCCGGGGCCGGGTTGCGGAAGTGGGTGAGGATGATGTCGCCGGGGTGGAGCTTCTCGTCGGAGTAGCGGTACTCGAGGTGGTCCGGGAAGGCCTCCTCGGTCCACAGGGCGACCGCGGTGACGCCGCAGGAGGCGGCGGTGCGCAGCGCGGCGGCGGTGTACTCGCCGTAGGGCGGCCGGAACAGCCAGGGGCGGGTGCCGATCTCCTGTTCGAGGCGGTCCTGCTGGCCGCAGATCTCGCGGCGGAGCGCATCGGCGCCGAGACGGCGCAGGTCGGGATGGTTGACGGTGTGGTTGTTGACGGACACGCCGCGGTCGCGCATGGCGCGGAAGTAGTCGTAGTCGGAACGCGCCAGGTAGTCGGAGAGGAACACCGACAGGGGCACGTCCAGGCCGGCGGCCATCTCGGCGAACTCCGGATCCTTCGCCGCGCCGTCGTCGACGGTCAGGAACACCACCTTGTCCTCGGTGGGAACGCGGCGAACCACCGGCGGCAGCCCGTCCGCGAGCAGGACGTTCGGCCCCGCGACGAGCTCCGGCTTCTCTGCGGGCGCCTCGGGCGCCTTCAGCGGCAGCGCCGCCAGCCCCCAGTGCCGGGCGGCCGCGAGCTCGGCCTGCTGCTGCCTCGACTCCCGCTCGGCAACCCCCAGTCGACCGTTCACCTCCTGCCCCGCCGCACCCTTCGGAACGGCCACCGCCGGCTGCCCCGCGACCGGCGGCGCAGCAGGGGCGGAGGCGCGCCCACCACTCCCGTCCTGGGCCCGCAGGGCGGAGCAGCCGACACCGAGGACGGCCAGCACGGCGAGCGCGGCGAGGTGACGGCGGCGCGGGCCCCTGCGGTCACGGTCTTTCGTCGACATACCGGCCGATGATCCCCTCGCCGTCCAGCCACCAACCCGCCCGTCACCCGGCCGGACGCCTGCCGTCGCCCGTCCGGCGCACCCGCCGCCCGAGTGCCCCGGAACCGCTCCTACACGCCCTGCCGACGGCGGACGGCGAACGGCAGGATGAGGACTCGGCCGCAGGCGTCACGGGAGGAGCGGCAGCGATGCGTGAGCACGAGGAGCGCGCCGTTCGGCACCGGTGCGGGCGAACGGCGCAAGTGGACGCGGTGGCCGAGGAATTGGACCTGCCCGCGTACCGCTCGCGGCTCGACCGGGTGATGGCCGAGCGCGGAGCCTGGCCCGAGGGATCGCCGTGGGTGCGGGAGGCGGTGGCGGCGCTGCCCCGGGACGGGTTCGCGCCGAAACGGCTGTGGCGGTGGGGCGGCCGGGCGTGGGAACCGGTGGACCGGGCAGTCGATCCGGCAGGCTGGGCGGGGGAGTTGTACCGCTCGCCGGACGAGGCGGCGGTGACACAGCTCGGGGACGGCCTGCCCACGTCGAGCCTGTCCTGTCAGGCCGTGGTCGCCGACATGGCGGACAGCCTGCGCCTGGAACCCGGGCACCGCGTCCTCGAACTCGGCACCGGCAGCGGCTGGAACGCGGCCCTGCTGGCCCACCGCGCCGGCCCGGGCCGGGTGGTCGGCGTCGAGGCGGATCCGGTCCTGGCCGCCGCGGCCGACGTACGTCTGGTCGCCGCCGGCATGGAGGTGCAAGTCCGCACGGGAGACGGCGACTTGGGGGTGCCTGACGAGTTCCCGTTCGATCGGGTGATCGCCACCTACGCCGTCGAGGAGATCCCCTGGGCCTGGGTCGAGCAGACCGCGCCCGGCGGGCGGATCGTCACTCCGTGGGGCCGCCTCGGCCACGTCGCGCTCACTGTCGCCGAGGACGGCAAGTCCGCCACCGGTTGGATGCAGGGCCTGGCCCGGTTCATGCCCACCCGCACCCAACACGCCCACCGGCGACGGACGTTCGGCGAAGTCCGCGGCACCGCCGAACCCGACCGCAGCGGCAGCACCGACCGCGACCCGACACAGCTCGTCGACCCGTGGGGGCTGGGCTTCGCACTGCGCGTCGCCCTCCCCGACCTGTCCGTGCACACCCACGACGACGCGGACGGCACCAGCGCATGGATCACCGACGGCCGCACCTCCTGGGCCGTCCTGTCCGCCCGCACCACCGGCGGCGCCTGGACCGCCGAGGGCGGACCGCGACACCTCGCCGAAGAGGTCGAAGCCGCCTGGTCCCAGTGGGAGGCGGCAGGCTGCCCCGGCGTCTACGACTACGGCCTCACCCGCACCCCCACCGAGCAGTTCGTCTGGGCCAACGACCCCCGCACCGGCCCGCGCTGGCCCGCCGCCACGCACCCGGAGGGGGAGAGGAACGACCAGGCCCCGGTGTGAGCGACGGCACCGGTGAGCACCACGAACGGACCGTGCCCCGGTAGCCCACCCGCGAGCGGACCGACGCTGTTCGGTTCCTCCGCGCCGTCAAGGCCTGTCGGCACGCCGGGCATCGACGGTGCGTACCTTCTGCCGGTGGTGCCTCGAACCCGTCGACCTGCTCCTGGAGTTCGGTGCGACCGCAGCATGTGGTGGCCCGGCGGCGTTGCGCAGGCGCGTTGGCGGCCGGGGCCGGGTGGGGCCGGGGGTGGGTCGGGGCGGCTAGGGTCGGGGGGTGATGCGGACGTGGGTGGAGCGGGCGGTTCCGGGGCCTTGGGTTTGGCGGCTGGTGGTCCGGGAGGTGCTGGGCGGGCTCGTGGTGTGCGGGCTGGCGGCGCTGTTGCAGGCGGTGGACAGCGGCGGTTGGCCGTCGGGGCTGGTGGTGGCGGCCGCCGGGGTGCTGTTCCTGTTGCGGCGGGGGCTGCCGGGGACGGTGCTGGTGCTGGCGTCGGCGGGTGTCGGCGGGCCGGGCGGGTTCCTGCCGCTGCTGGTCGCGGCGGGGTATTCGGCGGGTCGGCGGATCACCCGGCCCTGGTACGCGCCGGCGGTCTTCGGGCTCGGGTTCGTGCTGAACTTCGCGGTGGGCGTGCTGCAGAACCGCCGCGACCACTTCCCGGTGCCCGCGCTGCTGGGCATCAGCGTGGTCGGGTTCCTGCTGCTGGGCGTGCTGCCCGCGCTGCTCGGCCGGTACCGGGCGCAGCGCAGCGCGCTGCTGGACAGTCTGCGGGAGCGCAACGAGCAGCTGGTGCGCGAGCGGGTGATGATCGCCCGTCAGGCGCGGCTGCGCGAACGCCACCGGATCGCCCAGGACATGCACGACAGTCTCGGGCACCAGCTGGCGCTGATCGCCGTGCACACCGGCGCGCTGGAGGTGGACCGTACGCTCGGCGAGCGGCAGCGCGAGGCGGTGGGCGTGCTGCGGCAGGCGGCGACCGGCGCGATGCGGGAGCTGCGCGAGGTGGTCGGTCTGCTGCGGGACGACTCGGTGCCGGCGGCGGGCGGCGTGGACGCGATCGACCGGCTGGCGGAGAGTTCGCAGGCGGCGGGCACGCTGGTGGAGCTGCGGCACGAGGGCACGTCGCGCGAGCTCGCCGCCGCGACCGGTCACGCCGCGTACCGAATAGCCCAGGAGGGCCTGACGAACGCGCACAAGCACGCGCGGGGCGCGCGGATCGTGCTGACGGTGCGGTACGAGCGCGACGCGGTGATGGTGGAGGTGCTGAACGGGCCCGGCGGGGACGGCACGGCGGCGGTCTCCGGCGGTCAGGGCCTGACCGGTCTGCGGGAGCGGGCCCGGCTGCTGGGCGGGTCGATCCACGCGGACCGGGAGTCGGACGGCGGGTTCCGGTTGAGCGGCCGGCTCCCGTACACCTCGGACGGGGCGCTGGACGCCGTCCCCGAGGACGAGGAACTGCGCGAGCTGGCGGGGACGTTGATCGGCCCGGAGAAGCGCCGCCGGAGCCCCGCCATGGGCTGTGCGCTGGGCGCGCTCGCGGTCCTCGGCGTGGTCGGGGTGGTCGGCGCGATCGGGGCGCTGATGTTCGTCGGCGCGATGCGGGACGCCACCGTGTCGACCTCGCTGTACGACTCGATCGAGGTCGGCCAGTCCGAGGGCGTGGTGAACGCCCGGCTGCCGATCGGCAACGACTTCCTGACCGGCGATTTCAAGAAGTACGGCCCGCCGGCGCCGGACGGCGCGCACTGCCGATGGTTCGCGGGCGACGTCGAGACCGACCCCGGCGACGGGCAGGACGTGGTGCGGTTCTGCTTCGACAACGGCCTGCTGGTGGACAAGCAGCACTTCCGCAGCCGGGCGCAGCCGGACGGGGCCGCGCCCGGCCGGAGCGTCACCCCGTCGGCATCCGCAGCTCGTTGAGGCGCTTCGCATGCTCGTGACGGATCCGGGCCAGCGCCTCGGCACGGAACGGATCGTCGGCGGGGATCGCCGCGGCCGCCTCCAACGCCTCGTCCAACAGGCGCAGTTGGAGGTCGCGGCGGAGCAGCAGCGGGTGGTGGCGGGTCAGTTCGACGGCCGCGAGGGCCAGCTTCGGCAGGTGCACCGCCGGGTTGTCGCGGGACAGCAGGCGGTGCGCCCGGTAGGCCTGCCACGGGGTGGGCGGTTCGCTGCCGGCCAGCAGCACCCGGGCACGCAGGGCCATTTCCTGATCGACGTGTGAAGACACACGACTCCCATCGACTCGTCCAAAGGGGGGAATGCGGACGAGTCTGCGGCCGAACCGGCCGCCCGGACAAGGGCGGAGAAGTGTGCGTCCGGTCCTACCGCGCGGGCGCGTGAGCAGGCAGAATAGGGGTCGACACGCTGCCGGAGGCGTCGCCCGCGACCGGCGGCCGTCCCGGATCGGTGGCCACGCCGTCGACGTCCCGGACTACCGGCGGCCGTCCCGGATCGGTGGCCACGCCGTCGACGTCCCGGGCCGGGGCGCCGGCGACCACCGCGGCCAACCGGGCCTCGACCGCGTCGAGTTCGGCGGACGCCTGGGCGCCGCAGCGCGGGCAGCAGGGTGAGGGCGGCGCGGGCCGCGTCCGGGTCGGGCTGCGGATCCTGGTGGGCGGCGGCGACGGCGGTGCGCAGCGGCAGGGTGGCGAGCGCCGTCTCCCACGCGGCGCGGTGGACGCCCGTCGCGTAGCGGGACGTCAGGTACTCCAGCGGGCTCAGCGCGAGGGCGTCCCGCTCGGCGGGCCCGGCGAGCCGGTGCTCGGGCAGCAGCCGGGCGATGCCGTCGCGGGCCACCAGGTCGAACGCGCGGGCCAGGTCCGGTGCGGCGGCGCCGTGGACGCGGGCGGTCGAGGAGGCCTCCAACAGGCGCTCCAGCATGGCCGCTTCGCGCGGGTCGGCGGTCCGGTCGGGGTGCTCCTGGTCGGCGAGCAGCTGCTCAAGGTGGTAGCGCTGGCCCCAACTGCCCACCGAGCGGTGCATCGCCCCGGCCCGGGTCTCCCGGATCGCGGCCAGCGCCAGCGCCCGGGTGGTCAGGTCGCGCCGCACCGCGAGCCGCTCCCCGTCCGGGAACAGCCGCTCCAGCGCGCAGCGCACCGCCCCGACGGTCGGGCCGTCGTACCAGCGCAGCGTCCAGCGGTGCCCGGCCTGCTCGTACTGCGGCTCGATCGGGACGCGGAACTGCACGGACAGCCGGTCGGCGATCCGCCGCACCTGCGGGCCGCGCGGCGGCCGGGCGGAGGCGGAGGCGTCCGGAGCGGCGGCGTCCGGAGTGCGGTCGGGGGTGCGCATGGCCGGAGACTAGCCAGCGCGCGGCCGGGCGGCGGGCGACGCGCGGACCGGCTCAGCCGTTCGCCGCAGCGCCCGCCGCCGTCCGGGCCGGCAACTGCGTCCGGCGGGCCGCGGACACCCGGTGACGGGGCGTCACCCGCGGGTCGACCGCGTGGCCGGTGAACTCGATGGCGGCCAGCCGGGCCGCCGACGCGCGCGGCAGCAGCACCGCCGAGGCCACCCCGGACGGCAGCGGCCCGTCCGCGGTGACCAGGCCGCGCAGCGCGGCGCCGGCCCGGCGGTGGCGGGCGAACGCGTACCGGGAGACCCGGCGGCCGCGCCGCCGCTGCCCGTCGGCGGCCTGCGCGGGCGTGGCGTCCAGCAGCAGCAGGTGCAGCCGGCGGCCCTGGCGGTGCGCGGTGCGGGCGACGACCAGGCGCACCCACGGCAGCGCCCCGCAGTCGTGCACCACCAGCGGCCCGCCGGCCCGCAGCGCGGCGTGCAGCCGCAGGTAGTGGGCGGCCCGGACCAGCGGCCGGTACAGCGGGTACGGGACGCCCGGCAGGGCGGCGGCGAAGCGCTGCCGGGTGTGCTGGGAGTCGATCACCCGGGCCCGGGCGCAGCGCGCCATCAGGGTGCTCTTGCCGCTGCCCGGCAGGCCCGAGACCACCAGGACGTCGTCCGCCGGGTAGGCCAGCACGGCCGGCGCCGGACGGTCCGTCAGGTCGTGCCGGGCGTGCGGGTGCAGCTGTGAATGCACACGGTCCCCCTCAAGAGTGTGCCAAGAGAACGTCATGTCAACGACATGCCCAGGGCAAAGGGTTCCAGACCTGCGGCAATACGGCTGTGACGTGCCTGTGGCCGTTCCCGGACACCCTGGCCGCTCTCGCGCCGAACTTCCGTGACAGGGTGGACGGATGTGAACGGCCCCACGGCACGCGCACGGGGGGACAGAGGGGAATGGGTGGGCACAGATGAGGTTCTGCTTCCTGGTCGAGGAGCACTACCGCCACGACGGGATGCCGCTGGAGGTGGTCCATCACCTGCGGGCGGCCGGCCACACCGTGGACGTGCTGCGCCCTGGCGCCGAACTGCTGGACCTCGCCCGGCTGGTGCGCGGCGGCGCGCACGACGCATGGGTGCTGAAGACCGTCTCCGGCGGGCCCGGGCTCGGCCTGCTGGAGTCCGCTGCGGCGGCCGGCCTGACCACCGTCAACGACGCCCGGGCGATCCGCCCGGTCCGCGACAAGGCGCAGACCGCCGTGGTCGCCGCCCTGCACGGGCTGCCGATGCCGCGCACCTGGGCCGCCGCCGACCCGGCCGCGTTCGCCGCGATACCCGAGCGGCACTACCCGCTGGTCGTCAAACCCGCCGACGGCTCCTCCGGGCGCGCCGTCCACCTGATCCAGCACCCGGACCGGCTCGCCGAGTTGGCAGCGCCCGCGGACGGCGCGCTGCTGATCGCCCAGCCGTACGTCGCCAACGACGGACTCGACCTCAAGGTCTACTGCGCGGGCGGCGAGTTCTTCGCCACCCAGCGCACCTCGCCGCTGCACCCGCACCGGCCCGCCACCGAACGGCCCGTCCCGCTGCCGCGCGAGGTCGCCGCGCTCGCCGCGCAGGTCGGCGAGGTGTTCGGCCTCGACCTGTACGGCCTGGACGTGCTGCTCGGACCGGACGGCCCCACCGTCGTCGACATCAACGACTTCCCGAGCTTCCGCCAAGTCCCGCACGCCGTCGAGCGGGTGGCCGACGCGGTGGTCCGCCTCGCCCGCACCGGCTCCTCCTGGCCCACCCCCGACGCCGGCTCCCTGCTCACCTCCGCCCCCGCCGCCCGGTGACGGCGCTGCGCATCGCGGTCCTGGCCCGCGACCTCGACCATCCGCTGCTCGCCGCCACCCGCCGACTGCTGTCCGCGCAGGGGCACTCGACGGTGCCGACGGGGCAGGACGCGGACCTGCTGCTGCTGAAGGCGCGCAGCGCCGCCGCACTCCAAGTCGCCCGCGGCTACGAGGAGTCCGGCACACCGGTGCTCAACTCGGCCACCGCCACCGCGTTCTGCCAGGACCGGGCGGCCATGGCGCGGCTCGCCCGCGCCGCCGGCATCCCGTTCGCGGCCACCGTCGCCTCCGGTCCGATCGGTGGACTCGCCTGGTCCGGGCCGGTGGTGGTGAAGAGCAGGCACAGCCGGCGCGACGACCTGGTGGCCCGCGCCGACACCGCCGAGCAGTGGCAGGCACTGGCCGACCGGTGGCCCGGCGAGCCGGTGATCACCCAGCGGCCGGTGGCCGGCGACGGCTGGGACCGCAAACTCTGGGTGGTCGACGGGCAGCTGTTCGCCGAACAGCGCCGCTCCGAACTCCACCCCGGCGGGCCCGCCCGCCGCCCCTGGACCCCCGGCGCCGAGGAGAGCGCCCTCGCCCTCGCCGCCGGCCCCGCCTTCGGCCTCGACGTGTACGGCGTCGACCTGCTGCCCGGCCCCGACGGCCCGGTCGCCGTCGACGTCAACGCCTTCCCCGGCATCCGCCACCAGCCCGGCGCGCCCGAGGCACTGGCCGCCCTGGCCGTCCGGACCGCCCTCGCCGCCCGGGAGGCGAGGGCCGGCTGACCTGCGCAGGCGCCCGCCGTGGGCCGCCGCCACCCGTGATCCGCCCCGTACCTGCCCCGCTGTGACCCTTCCGACGACCCCGTGGGTCCACTCCCGCCGCCCCGTCTGCGAGAATCGGGCGGCGAGCTGGGCCCACGGACGAGGAGGAACGCAGTGCGCGAGGAGGAACCGCGGTCGCGGCTTCCCCAGCTTCGGCTGGACGAACTGCTGGCCGAACTGCAGGCCCGGATCGACGTGGCGCGCGGCACCCGCGACCGGGTGCACAGCCTGCTGGAGGCCGTGCTCTCGGTCGGCCGGGAACTGGAACTCACTCAGGTGCTGCGCCGGATCGTCGAGGCGGCCGCCGTCCTCGCCGACGCCAAGTACGCGGCGCTCGGCGTGATCGGCCCCGACGGCGACACCCTCTCGCAGTTCCTCACCGTCGGCCTCAGCGACGAGGAGATCGCCAGGATCGGCCCCTACCCGACCGGCAAGGGCCTGCTCGGCGAACTCATCCGCCACCCGCAGCCGTTGCGCCTGGACGACCTGAGGGAGCACTCGGCGTCCACCGGCTGCCCCGCCCACCACCCCGAGATGCGCACCTTCCTGGGCCTGCCGGTCCGGGTCCGCGACGAGGTGTTCGGCAACATCTACCTGACCGACAAGCGCGGCGCCGCCGGGTTCGACGACGACGACGAGTCGGTCATCGCCACCCTCGCCGTGGCGGCGGGCGTGGCCATCGACAACGCCCGCCTGTACGAGGAGGCGCAGCGCCAGCAGCGCTGGCTGACCGCCACCGCCGAGATCAACCGCCGCCTGCTGTCCGGGAGTTCCCGCACCCAGGTGGTCGAGCTGATCGCCCAGCGGGCGTGCGACATCAGCGGCGCCCGGCAGGCCGACGTGCTCACCGTGCTGCCCGCCGGGAACGGCCTGCACGTGGAGCTCTCGTTCGGCGGCGACCTGACCGGCCGGGCCGGCGCGGACATCCCGCTGGAGGGCACCATCTCGGGCGCGGCGTGCGTCGAGGGCGCGCCGGTGACCTCGCACGACCTCGCCGAGGACCGGCGCTTCCCGGCCCGGGCGGACCGGTACGCGGGCCTCGGCCCGGCCGTCGCGGTGCCGCTCGGACGCGCCGAGGGCCACACCGAGGGCGTGCTGCTGCTGGTGCGCGGCCCCGGCGAGCCGGAGTTCACCGAGCGCGAGACCGATCCGCTGCTGGCCTTCGCCGACCAGGCCGCGCTGGCCCTGGAACTGGCCGAACGGCGGCGCGACGCCGAGCAGTTGGCCGTCCTGGAGGACCGCGACCGGATCGCCCGCGACCTGCACGACCTGGCCATCCAGCGCCTGTTCGCCACCGGCATGACGCTGCAGAGCGCCTCCCGCTTCATCGACCACCCCGGGGCCTCGGACCGGGTGCTGCGAGCGGTCGGCGACCTGGACGAGACCATCAAGATCATCCGGTCGACGATCTTCGGCCTGCGGGTCCGCGAGGCCGGCGTCGGCCAGGGCCTGCGGGCCCGCGCCGTCCACGTGGTCGAGGAGGCCCACTCCGCGCTCGGCTTCGCCCCCCGCCTCAGCATGGAGGGCCTGCTCGACACCGACGTCCCGCCCGCCGTCGCCGACCACCTGGTCGCCGTCCTCGGCGAAGCCCTCAGCAACGCCGCCCGCCACGCCAAGGCCGGCCGCGTCGAGGTCGTCCTCCAGGCCACCGGCAGCCAGGTCGTCCTCACCGTCCAGGACGACGGCGTCGGCATCCCCGCCCAGGGCCGCCGCAGCGGCCTGCGCAACCTCGAAGAACGCGCCCGCTCCCTCGGCGGCACCCTCACCGTCACCGCCCCGCCCAACGGCGGCACCACCCTCAACTGGACGGCCCCACTGGAGCATTGACACCCCGCCCGTTCCTGCCGGGGCAGCTCGGGCGGAGGTGCCGCTCGCCCGGACGGCGTTGCCGATGGCCTCGCCGGAGACTGCCCTGGCGGGCCGACGAGGGCGGTGTCGAGAGCGGTGTCGAGGGCGGCGTCCGGCTCAGCGGGATTCGCGGAGGCGGGCCAGGGCGGTGTCGAGGGCGGCCTCCAGGTGGGTGGAGTCGCCGGTGGTCATCAGGATCAGCACGCCGCCCTGGACGCCCGCCAGTAGCGCCGCGGCCTCGCGGTCGGCGTCCAGGTGCGGGGCGATCGCCCCGTCGGACTGCATCCGGCGGATGCCGTCGGCGAGTTGGCGCTGCCACCGGGCGAGCAGTTCGCGGGCCACCGACCGGGTGGCGTCCGTGACGCCGCCGAGCTGGGCCAGGGCGGTGTGCAGCGGGCAGTCGCTGCCCTGGGTGCGGTAGCGGGCCAGGACCTTGTCGCGCCACCGGTGCCAGGCGTCCCAGGAGGTGAGCGAGCCCAGTTCGGGCTGCTGGTCCTCGATCACCCGGTCCGCCTCGTGCCGGGCCACGGCGAGCAGCAGATCGTCCTTGCCGCCGGGGAAGTAGTGGAAGAGCTGACTCTTGCTGGTCGAGGTGCGGGTCATCACGTCCTCCAGGCGCACCGCGAACACCCCGTGCTCACGGATCTGCTCGGCCGCACCGTCGACGATGCGCTGCCTGGTCGCGAGGCCCTTGCGGGTCAACGTCATGGATCCTCCAGCCGTCGACGTCGTCCGGAACCCGCCCGGACTCCGGCGCCAGTCTGTCAGGGGACGAGGACCAACTTGCCGGTGGTGCGGCGCGATTCGATGTCGGCGTGGGCCCGGGCGGCCTCGGCGAGCGGGTAGCGGCCGGTGACCCGCAGCGTCAGCTGCCCGCTCCGCACCAGGTCGAACACCTCGCCGGTCCGCCGGACCAGCGCCTCGCGGGTGGCGACGTGATGGTGCACCACCGGGTAGGTCAGCAGGATGCTGTTGGGCAGATCGGTGGGCCGCAGCGTCGGCACACCCATGAACGGCCCGTAGTACGCGTGCACGCCGTGGGTGCGCAGCGCCAGCTGGGAGGAGCGGAAGGTGTCTGCTCCGCCGCCGTCGTAGACCACGTCGGCCCCCCGTCCGCCGGTGAGTTCCCGCACCCGGTCCTCGAACCCGGCGCCGGAGTGCACCAGCACGTGGTCCGCGCCGACCTCCTCGGCCACCGCCGCCTTGTCCTCCCGGGAGACCAGCCCGATCACCGACCCGCCGCGGGCCTTCACCAGCTGGGTGAGCAACTGGCCCACCCCGCCGGCCGCCGCGTGGACCACCGCCGTGTCGCCCGGCCCGATCGGGTACGTCTCGGTGCTCAGGTGATTCGCCGTCAGACCTTGCATCAGCAGACCGCCGGCCACCTCGTCCGACACTCCGTCGGGCACCTTCACCAGCGATGTCGCCGGAACCGCCAGCAACTCGGCGTAGCTGCCCGGGTGGTAGAACCACGCCACCCGGTCGCCGACGGCGAACTCCGTCACACCCGCACCGAGAGCCGTCACGTACCCCATCCCCTCGGCCCCCAGCACCACCGGCGCCGCCCACCCCGGCCCGCCCGACGCCCGTGCACCGGTATCCATGTAGTTGACGCCCGCCGCCCCCAACCGCACCAGCACCTCCCCGGCGCCGGGCGCCGGATCCGGCAGCTCGGTCCAGCGCATGACCTCGGGGCCGCCGTGCTCCTCGATACGAATCGCATGCATGGGATGACACCTTCCTGTGGAGGCCCGCTGTTCCGGGCGCAGTCCGTACGTTAGGGAGGTGAAAATGGACCAACAAGTCCAGAAATCCCGCGTCGTCTCGCGGCTCGTCGGCCGGGCGGCCGACGTGACGTGCGCCGATCCGACCGGGCGGCCCTATGGCTGACGGGACCGGCGTTCGCGGGCCCAGGCAGCCAGTGGCTGGAGTGCGTCGTTGAGGCGGAGGCCGTCCTCGGTGAGTGAGTACTCGACGCGGGGCGGGACCTCGTCGTAGGAGACGCGGCGCACGACGCCGTCGGCCTCCAGTTCGCGGAGGTGGGAAGCCAGTACCTTCTCGGTGATCCCGGGGAGTAGTCGGCGCAACTCCCCGAAGCGGCGGCACGGTTGCTCGTGCAGTGCCCACAGGACCAGGACCTTCCACCGGCCGCCGATCACCTCCATCGCGGTGTCGATCCCGCAGACGTGTCCCTCCGCCGTGCCCGGCCGGTTCAGCGTCGCCATGCCCCCACCCCTTCCGACGTGCTCACTCACCCCGGGGTAACCACCCACTGCGAAGTGCGTACTTGATCACCTTCGGGCCGTGGACCAGCCTAATCCGCATGGCACAGAACACCATTGAGAACGACACTGCCCATGCTGCCGAGAGGACTCCCGTCGCCCTGCTGGGCCTCGGGACGATGGGCGCCGCACTGGCCCGCACCTGGCTCGCCGCCGGCCACCCGCTCACCGTCTGGAACCGCACCGCGGCGCGCGCCGAGGCCCTCGGCGGCGAGGGAGCGACGGTTGCCGGGACAGCGGCGGAGGCGGTCGCCGCGAACACCCTGATCGTGCTCTGCCTGCTGGACGACGCCTCGATAGGCGACGTCCTGGGCGAGAGCGCGACCGACACCGGGATCGACCTGACCGGCCGGGACGTGGTCAACCTGACCACCAGCACCCCCGCCCAGGCCCGCGCCCGCGCCGAGTGGGCCCGCGAGCGCGGGGCCCGCTACCTCGACGGCGGCATCATGGCCGTCCCCCCGATGGTCGGCGTCCCGCAGGCCGGTGGCTACGTCTTCTACAGCGGCTCGCAGGACCTGTTCGACCGTCACCGCGCCACCCTCGCCGTCCCCCTCGCCACCACCTACGTCGGCGAGGACGCGGGCTTCGCCGCCCTGCACGACATCGCCCTGCTCAGCGCCATGTACGGCATGCTCGCCGGCGCCGCGCACGCCTTCGCCCTGGTCCGCAAGGAGGACATCGACCCCGCCACCCTCGCCCCGCTCCTCGCCGACTGGCTCACCGCGATGGCCCCCTCCGTCCACCGCACCGCCGACCAGCTCCGCACCGGCGACTACACCACCGGCGTCGTCTCCACCCTCGCCATGCAGGTCGCCGGCACCCCGACCTTCCTCGACACCGCCGAACAGCAGGGAGTCAGCCCCGAACTCCTCACCCCCTACTTCGACCTGATGCGCCGCCGCCTGGCAGAAGAAGGCAGCGCGGACGAGGACCTCACGGGCGTGGTCGACCTCCTGCTGCGCTGACCGGCCCGACCGGCGTTCGAACTCGTCGGAGGACCGGCTTCCGGGCTGAAGGAATCCTCCAGCGTTTGAGTGCGGCCACTCCGCGTTCGACCGGGTGGCGGAGCCGGGCGTGGGCCCGGTTCGACGATCGCTGTGTGATGCCGAGTTCGAAGGTTCCGCCCGCACCGGTGTGCGCCATGTCGGCCAGGTGCGGGACGTGGAGTCGGACGCAGGACTTCACGGTGCGGTGGGTGCGGGCGTCGGTCAGGCCGTGGGCGCGCCCGGGCAGGGCGCGGGAGGTCCACACCAACCTTCCGGTCGGGCCGGTGATGATCTGGTGGTTCACCCCCGTGGCGACGGTGTTTGCCCGAACGGTCGGCACGGCCGTCGCCGATGCGGAAGCCGACCGCGATCTGCGCGGGCGTGTCGTGCTTGCGCAGGTGCACCGAGCGCGGAGGCCGGGTGGGCGGTTCCGTCGACGGGTGCTCCTCGGTGGCGTTCGCGCCGGTCACCGGGGTGGGAGAGGGGTGCGGGAACAGCCGCACCGGGACTCACCGGCCGGCTTGCTGCCAGGGAAACGGAGCGAGATCCGGTTCGACCCAGCCGGTTCTGGCCGGGTCGCCCGCCAGCGTCGACGAGCGGTAGAAGCGGGTGAGCAACTTCTTGTCGAGCAGCGCGGGGTGCTGCTCGACGAAGGCGTCGAAGTCGGCGGTGGCCGACTGCCCGGCGTGGTGGCCCACGAGTTCGACCCAGGCTCGGCTGACGGTGGCGTTGTACTTCTGCGGTACGCCCGCGTAGCGGGCGGTGCGCCGGATGCCGTCGCTGACCAGGTCGACAGCCGCACCGGTGCCGTAGCGTCGGACGGCCAGCCAGGTCAGCCGGATGTGCTGGCGGTGCCCGAACCGCTCGGCGGTCGCCATCGTCTCGCCCATCAACTCGGCGAACGGCGAGGACTCGTCCTCCGTGCTGTTCGCGCCGTGGCCGGAGTGCGGACCGGGGGTGTGCGTGGTCATGAGCCCACCTTGACCAGCGCGTCCAGAACGGCATGGAAACCGGCGACTGCTTCGGCGGGCAGGCCGTCCATCGCGCGGTTCTCGATGGCCGCCAGCGTGCGGGTGATGGCGGCGGCCGTCGCGCGGCCGGAGTCGGTCAGTTCGACGAGCACCGAGCGGCGGTCGCCGGTGCGCGTGCCGCGGGTGATGTGGCCGCGGCGCTCCAGTCGGTCCAGCACGCCGGTGAGCGTCGTCGGGCGGGTGCCGACCGCGGCCCCCAGCTGGGAGACGGTGCGGCCCCGGCCGTCGGCGAGGTTGGCCAGCGCATTGATCTCGGAGGCGGTCAGATCGAGGTCGACGAGCTCGGCGGCGATCAGCTGCAGGGTGGCGTGGGTCGCGCGCTGCAAGGCCAGCAGCGCAGACCCGCTTGATGATACGGATTCGGAATTCACGGTTTCGGATACTACGATATCGGAGTACTTGGCGGCAAAATGTTCCCGGCGTCGCCGGGCGCACCGGTCCCGCGCTCCGCCAAGTGCTCGGAGCGGAGAGCGGCACGGCGAACCCGCCCGGCCGGAGCATCGGACGTTCGAGCCGGTGGGGGCGGCGGCGCCGGTCCGCTTGGCGTCGCAGGTCCGGTGCGGGATCGTGGGTGTTTCGCGTTCGCGGCCGGTGGGCGGGACATCGACGAAGGGTGGGGCCATGAAGAAGGTCGCCGTGAAGCTCTGGCGGATCATCCGGGGGCCGATGCAGTGGCGGGTGCTGTGGGTGTGGCACGCGAAGTTCATGGTCGGGGTCACCGGGATCGTGCGTGACGACGAAGGCCGGGTGCTGCTGCTGAAGCACCGGCTGTGGCCGGAGGGACGGCAGTGGGGGCTGCCGAGCGGTTATGCGAACAAGGGGGAGAGCTTCGAGGAGACCGTCGTCCGGGAGGTTCGGGAGGAGACCGGGCTCACCGTGAAGGTGGGCGAACTCGCCTACCTGAAGAGCGGGTTCAAGCTGCGCCTCGAAGTCGCGTACGAGGCGCTGCTGGTCGGTGGACGGATCGAGGTCGAGTCGTTCGAGATCCTGGAGGCTCGGTGGTTCTCGCCGGACGACCTCCCCGAGGGGCTGCAGGAGTCGCACCGGGAACTGATCCACCGTCAGCGGTCCTGACGCGACCGGCCCACCCTCGCGTCCGAGGGTGGGCCGGTCGGGTCAGGAGGCGGTCAACTGCTCCAGTTCGGTGAGCAGTTCGGACGCGGTGACGGCATCGAGGTCGGCGAAGCGGTGCTCCTGGGCGGCACCGGCGAACCAGTCGCCCGGGCGGGTGCCCAGCCAGACTTCCTGCACGGTCTGTTCGGGGGAATGGGCCGTCACCGGGACGCTGTAGCCGGGGTCCAGGGTGACGGACAGCCATCGGCCGCCCGGCAGCGACTTCGAGAGCGAGGATTCGACGCCGTTGTCGGAGGCGCCGTTGCGCTGCCAGCCGCGCTTCACCAGGCCGAGGAGGGCGCCGACGGGGACGGTGCGGTTCTCGTGGCGGTGGAGTCGGTGGCCGGCTGCTTCGCCGGGGGTCAAAGCGCGGACGGGGCGGGCAAGTTGGGGGAACGGCTGGGTGAGTTCGCAGTCCGCGAAGAGCTCGGTCCAGCCGGGGAGGTCCTCGGCGAGGTGGAGGGGGTGGGGGAGGCGGACGCCGGCGTCGTCGGGGAGGGTGAAGGCGTGGCCGTGGAGGTCGGCGAAGGTGCGGTCCCCGGCGATGCGGAAAGCGGTTTCCGTGGTGGTCCAGACGAGGCGGCGGACGAGGTGCGAGAGCAGCGGGTGGGCGACGAGAAGGTCTCGGAACTCGGCGGCGGTCCAGGTCCGGCCGGTGAGCATCGCGGCTTCGAGGCGATGGATCTGGTCGGCGGCGAGGGCGCGGGCGTCCTTCTTCAGGGCGGTGAAACGTTTCCGTTCGGCGGGTGCGAGCTGCGGGTCGTCCGTGGCGCCGGGGGCAGGTAGATCCCTGAGGTGGCGGCCGTCCGCGGCGAGGACGAACGGGCGGAGCTGCTCGTCGAAGCCGACGGTGAAGGTGCGCGAGCCGTAGTCGACGACGGTGGTGCCATCCGCGGACAGGCCGAGGTCGGGCACCAGGCGGTCGGCGAGTTGATCGGCCGTCAGGCCCAGGTGTTCGGCGACCTCGGCGATCTTCTCGGCCGCCCGGGCCTTGAGCGCGCCGTACTTCACCCGCTGGGCCAGCAGGTGCAGTTGGCGGAGCGCGGTGTCGGTGCCGATCGCAGCGAGGACGTCCAGCCCCTCCACGGCCCGTCGGTGCGCACCCTGGCCGGGCCATTCGCGCAGGACAGCGGCCAGCCGGCAGGCGGTCCGGTCGTCGCCCCACTCGCCGAGCAGGGTGAGCGTCCAGCTGTCCGCGGCGGGCAGGCCGGCCCGTCGCCACTCCTCGAACAGTGCCCACGCGAAGGCCGGGAGGCTGTCGGGACGGCAGGCGCGGGCGACGGTGGCAAGACCCGGGTAGGGGGCGTCGGGCTTGCCCAGGGCCGCCATCACCACCACCTGACGCACCGCCGACTCCGGCAGCGCCTCCTCCGCGCCCGCCAGCAGCAGTTGCGGCAGCGCGGCGGGCTCCAGCCACTCGGGGTCCTGCGGCAGCCGTGCGGGCAGGGCGCTCTCCAGCGGGTCCACGGCCAGCATCGCGCCGATCGCCCCCGCCGACGCCGCGCCGTACCGCGCGGCGACGGCCCGCAGCAGCGCCTCGCCGTCGTCGGGCGCGGCCACCAGGCGCAGTGCCGCCTCGGCGGCCGCCCGGTCCCGGCCCGGCTTGGCGAGGGCGTCCGGGACCAGCAGCAGCGCGCCCGCCACGCCGTGCCGGGCGAACCACGAACGCGCCGTCGCCCGAACGGACTTGAGCCGGACCAGGCCGGCGGCCAGCAGCCGGGCCGCCTCGATGTCGAGCAGTGGCAGCAGCAGCGGAGACATGGTGGCCGGGCTGGAGCGGGCCGCGTGCAGGGCCATCGGCGCGGCGGCGAGGCCGTACTTGCCGAGCACCGGCCGCAGGTACTCCAGGCCCAGGTTGAAGCGGCGCGGACGCCAATCGGCCACCAGCGGGGCCAGCACCTCCACCGGGCCCTGGTGCAGCAACCGGCAGGAGTACCACAGGCCTTGGGGTTCCAGACCCTTCGCCGCCTCGGCCGCCCAGTCGGTGTCCTCGCCGTAGCTCCACCAGTCGTCGAAGTGCCGGGCGTCCGCCCAGGCCGCCTGTTCGCCTTCCCGCCAGAGCAGTTGACGTGACTCGTCGAGGGGGAGACCGGTGATCACCGCCGGCTTGCGGGCTCGGCGCGGGCGCGTCCACGGTGGGGAGGCCAGCAGTTCGGGCAGCGCGGCCGGTGCGGCGGCCGGTGCGAGCGGCTGCGCGCCGTCCAGGGAGCGGACGAACCGGGCGGTGGGGGAGTCGAGTTGGGCGAGGATCTCGGGGAGCCGGGCCGACGAGACCCGCAGGTGCCGGTCGAGGGCCTGCCGGGCGGCCTCGCCGCCGCCGTGGGCGGCCGAGGCCAACAGGCGCGCCCCGCGCACCGGGTCGCGGCGCAGCGCCTCCTGCAGGACGGGAGCGACCTGCCGGATCTCCAGGCCGGCCAGCAGCGCCCGGAACGCCTCGTCGGTACGGAACTCCAGTAGGAATTCCGCGCGTTCGCGCATCCACGGAGTGTTCTCCGACGGATCCGACACAGCGGCGAGCAGCGGAACGCACGCGTTGCCCAGGCCGTCGGCGAGGGTGGCGACGGTGGCGATCGTCCAGGCCCGCCACGTCACCGTCGGGCGGTGCCCGAGCCGATCGAGCTGGGCCCGGTTGCCGAGCGCGGCCAGCAGCAGCGTCCGGAGGACCGGGCCCGCGTGGTCGTACGTCGGCTCCTCGGCCAGGCAGTCGTCCACCCACTCGGCGACGTCCGGCAGCAGGTGGGCGGCCAGGACGCGGCGGCCGGGCGTGGTGCGCAGCGCCTCCACCGTGGCACGGGCCGCCAGGTACGCGGGCTCGTCGGCGATCGTCAGCAGGTGGCGCGCCCAGCGGACCAGGCCGTACTCGTCGGGGACGGCGTGGTAGTGCTCCCGCAGCACGTCCTGCCGGACCAGGTCCCCGAACTCCGTTGCGCTGCACCGCGTCACATCCAGCGCCAGGACGGCCGCGTGCACCGCGAACGCCAGGCCGTGCCGGGCCGTCCACGCGTCGACCAGGTCGGCCCACCGCCCGTCGCCCCACCACTCGCCGGGCGGCAGCAGCCGTGGCAGCACGGCCGCCCCCAACGGGTCGGCCGCACCGGCGAGATACGCCCGGGCGGCGGCCACCAGCTCCGGGTCGTGGGACCCGGTCGCGAGCACCCGCTCGATCGCCTCCCGATGTTCCGCGATCAGGGCGTCCTCGGCGGCGACGGCCTCGACGCCCGGCCGGTCCGCCACCGACGCGACGCGGCCGCCGCGCCGGGGCAGCACCAGCGGGCGCCACGACGCGGGCATCACGAAGTCCTCGTCGAACGGCGACTCCTCGCCACAACCGAGCTGCCGTTCAGCGGCGTTGACGTCCTGCACCGGTCCTCCTGACCCACCCGACCGGCCGGCGTCCCGAGCGGCGGCTCGGAGGCGCAGCGGGTCGGACGAACTGTTGCGGGAGACCCTAGTCAGCCGCGCCGACAGCCCGGCCCTGCTCCTGGGTGCAGGACGCGGTCCGCCCCGCGGCGGAGGCCGGATCCGTCCGGGAGCGGACCTGGCACTCCGCTCCCGAGCAGACGTCAAGTGGCCTCCGCGCAGCCTAGGTTCAAGGACATGACCAGTCTCCGCCGCGCGGCCGTGACCGCCGCGCTCGCCTTCGTCCTGCCGCTGCCGATCGTCGCTGCGGCCCCTGCATTCGCCACCGCTGCGCCGCCGTCCGCCGCGGCCCCGGCACCGGTCGGGTCCGCCGTCTCGCTGCCCCGGCCGACCGGGCCGTACGCGGTCGGGCGCGACCTGCTGCACCTCGTCGACCGGAACCGCCAGGACCCCTGGGTGCCGTCGGCGGGAGCCCGGCAGTTGATGGTGTCGATGTACTACCCGGCCCGGGCCGGGAGCGGGACGCCCGCGCCCTACATGACCACCGAGGAGGCCCGGCTGTTCCTGGCGGCGAAGGCCCCGGGATCGGGCATTCCGCCCGAGACGATGGCCGGCACGGGCACCTGGGCGCGGGCGGACGCCCGCCCGGTGGGCGGCCGGTTCCCGCTGGTGCTGCTCTCGCCCGGCTTCACGTTCCCGCGGGCCGCGTTCTCCGGCATCGCCGAGGACCTGGCCGGCCGCGGGTACGTGGTCGCGCTGATCGACCACACCTACGAGTCCACCGGCGTCACCTTCCCGGACGGCCGGACGCTCGAATGCGCCATCTGCGACCGTCCGCCGACGGGCGGTCCGGCGGCCATCGCCGAGAGCCGGGCGAAGGACGCCTCGTTCGTCATCGACCAGTTGACGTCGGAACGCTCGCCGTGGGCGCACGCCCGGCTGATCGACCGCCACCGGATCGGCATGGCCGGGCACTCGATCGGGGGTGACGCCGCCGCCGTGACGATGGCCGCCGACCGCCGGGTGCAGGCGGGGGTGAACATGGACGGCACCTTCTTCGCGCCGGTCCCGGCCACCGGCCTGGGCGGGCGGCCGTTCCTGCTGTTCGGCGCCCAGCCCGGCGAGGCTCCGGGCACGGACCCCAGCTGGGACGACGCCTGGGCCGCGCTGGACGGCTGGAAGCGCCGGCTCACCGTCGCCGGAGCCGAGCACGGCACCTTCAGCGACCTGCTGATACTCGCCCGCGCCGTGGGCATCCCCGCCAAGCCCGGAGCGATCGACCCCGTGCGCGGAGTGGAGATCACCCGGACGTACCTCGGCGCCTTCTTCGACCAGCAGTTGAAGGGGAAGCCCGAGCCGCTGTTCGACGGTCCCTCCCCGGACATGCCGGAGGTCACCGTCCAACTCCCGTAGCGCACGCGATCGGTGGCCGGTGTCCCGGTCCGGGTGAGTTCAGCCGGACGGGGACACCAGGCCCGCGTCGTAGGCGGCGATGACGAGATGGACGCGGTCGCGGGCGTCCAACTTGGCCAGCAGCCGGGCGACATGGGTCTTGGCGGTGGCGGGGGCGATGAACAGCTGCTCGGCGATCTCGGCATTGGACAGACCGCGACCGACCAGCGCCAGGACCTCGCGCTCGCGTTCGGTGACGCCCGGGAGGCGGCGCTTCGGTGCGACGGGCGCGGGCCGGGCGGTGAGGTCGGCGATCAGTCGCCGGGTGACGCTCGGGGCGATCAGGGCGTCGCCGGCTGCGACCACCCGGATCGCCGCGAGGATCTCCGCCAGCGCCATGTCCTTGACCAGGAAGCCGCTCGCACCGGCCCGCAGCGCGGCGTAGACGTTCTCGTCGTCGTCGAAGGTGGTCAGGATCAGCACCCGGGGCACCGGGCCGGCCGCGCCCGCGGTGAGCAGCCCGGTGGCCTCGATCCCGTCCGTGCCGGGCATCCGAATGTCCATCACCACGACGTCCGGGCGGACCTCGGCGGCCCGTTGGACGGCCTCGGCGCCGGTGGCCGCCTCGCCGACGAGCTCCAGACCGGGGGAGTGGCCGATCGCCATGCCCAGCCCGGCGCGCACCAACTCCTGGTCGTCGGCGAGCAGCACCCGGATCGCCGAGCCGACGCCGTCGGCCGCTGCGCGGTCACCGGGCGTCCGGTCGGCGGCGGTTCGGGCAGTGGCGGTTCGGTCAACGGCCGTTCGGGCGGCGGCAGTTCGGTCGGTGGCCGTCATGCGGGAAGCCTCGCGGCGACCCGGAAGCCGCCCTCGGGGCGGGAGCCGGCACTGAAGCGGCCGTTCAGCAGGGCGACCCGCTCGCGCATCCCGGCGATGCCGTACCCGGTGCCGCCGGTGCCGCCGGTGCGGCGGTCGGGCGCGCGGCCGTGGCCCTCGTCGATCACGTCGATGGCCAACTCCTCCTCGTGGTAGGCGATGTGCACCTCGCAGCGGTCGGCGCCGGCGTGCCGGAGCACGTTGGTGACCGACTCCTGGACGATCCGGAAGGCGGCCAGGTCGATCTCGGGCGGCAGCGGGCGCGCCCGCCCCCGCCACTGTACGTCGACCTCGACGCCGGCTTGCGCCATCGTCGCCGTCAGCCGCTCGACGGCCTCAAGTCCGGCGAGCGGCACGGCGATCGAGGGATCGTCGGCGCCGGTCTCGGCGTGCCGCAGCGAGACGAGCATCCGGCGCAGACCGGCCAGCGTCTCCCGGCTGGTGGCGTCGATGGCGTCCAGCGCCCGGCGGGCCCCGGCCGGCTCCACGTCGAGCACCATGCTCGCCGCACCGGCCTGGATCGCGATCACGCCGATGCTGTGCGCCACCACGTCGTGCAACTCCCGGGCGATCCGCAGCCGTTCGACCGTGATCGCCTGACGGGCGGCGTACGCGCGCAGGTCGCTGCTGTAACGGCGTTGCTGGTGGACCGAGTTGCCGATCGCCCATGGAATCGCGATGCCGGCGGCGAACGCCACGGCGCTGCTCACGATGTCACCGGTCGTCACCGCGCCGCGCTTCGTTATCGCCAAATCGACCAGCCAGAAGGCGAATTCGGCGAGGCCGGCGGGAATGGAGACCCGACCCGGGCGGACCGCCGCGAGGTAGCCGATCAGAACGTCCATCGCCATGAACAGCGGCCAGGTCCGCTCACCGAGCAGCAGGACGACCGCCGCCTCGGCCAGCAGCACCCCGAACACCTGCGTCGGCCACCGCCTGGCCCAGCAGACCGGCAGCGCGAGCACCACGGCCAGGGCCGCCCGCAGGGCGAGGCCCGTCACGGAGGGCGGGTGCCGGAGTCCGAGCGGCGGGGCCAGCTCGAACGTCGTCGACATGAAGAGCAGCAGGGCCAACTGCCCGGCGGCGCACCAGGCCAGTGCCGTCCAGACCCCCGACGGCAGTCGCCTCAGCCACGGCGCGCGCGGCACGTCCCGATCCATGCGGCGATGGTAGTGATCTCCGCCGCCGCCGGGCGTCCGCCCGTGGGCGGACACCCGCAGGCGGACGGCGGTGCCGGGGTGCGGACGGCGGCGCCGGGGTGCGGGCGGTCAGCAGCCGAACAGCTTCGCGGCGTTGTGGTGGCAGACCGCGCGCAGCCAGTCGGATCCGAGGTCCAGCCGTTCCAGGGACCGGAGTTGATGCAGGTACGGGTAGGGGATGTTCGGGAAGTCGGTGCCGAGCAGGATGCGGTCGCCGAGGTCGGCGAGCCGGGGCAGCGCCTGCCGGGGGAAGGGCATGAAGCTCTCGGTGAAGTCGGTGAACGCCATGGTGGTGTCGAGGTGCACCTGCGGGTACCGCTCGGCCAGGTCCAGGAACTCGTCGTACTCGGGCATGCCCAAGTGGGCGACGATCAGCCGCAGTCGGGGGTGCCGGGCGAGCACCCGGGCGGCGGACTCGGGCCCGGTGAACCGGCCGGGCGCCGGCCCGGAACCGCAGTGCATCACCACCGGGACGCCCGCCTCCGCCAACATCCCCCACGCCGAGTGCAGTTGCTCGTCCGCCGGGTCGTAGTCGCCGACCTGCACATGGGCCTTGAACACCCGGGCGCCCGCGTCGAGCGCCGCCCGGACGTACTCCCCGGTGTCCGGCTCGGGGTACAGCGTGGCCGTGTGCAGGCAGTCCGGCGTGCGGCGGGCGAAGTCGACGGCCCAGTCGTTCAGCCACCGCGCCATGCCCGGCTTGTGCGGGTAGAGCATCGAGGTGAACGCCAGGACGCCGAAGTCCCGCAGCACGGCGGTGCGTTCGGCCTCCTCGGTGCGGTAGGTGATCGGCCAGGCCAGTCCGCCGACCAGCGGCCCGTTGGCGTCGAAGTACTCCCACACCTTGCGCAGCACCCGCTCCGGCATGAAGTGGGTGTGCACGTCGATCAGCCCGGGCAGCCCGAGCCCGCCCCAGAACCGGCGAACCTCGTCCGCCTCCGCGCGGAACCCCTCGCCCGGCGTCTCGGGGAACCCCTCGCCCGGCGTCTCGGGGAACTCCTCGCCGGACTCCTCGTTCGGGGGCTCGACACTGTGCGGCCGGCGGGGTGAACTCACCTGAACTGCCTCTCTCCTCTGGACGTGCGGACCGTGCGAAACGCGCGAAACCGGATCAGCGTATGCCGCCCCCGGTTCCCGCCCGCGCCCGCCCTCCCCTCCCGGCTCCCGCCCCCGCCCCGCCGGCCCTCCGCTCCCGCTCCGTCGGCGGGCGTTCCTCCGTCCGGCCGCGCCCTGAGCGGCCCAGCCTGCCTGGCAGGCGGCCGCGCACGCTCCGACCATGGACCCTGTGCGTCGATCGCGCAGCCACCTCCTTGAGTGCTCGGCCACCCGGAGCGACTGATGCGACCGCCCCGACGGCTGCACCGCGCAGCCGGCCTCGTCACTCCCGTTCGGAGCCCAGCGGAGGAAGCATGACCACGACCCCAGGAAACCCGACCCCCGACCAGGTCGTCGCAGCGCCCACCTATCTGGCGGACATCCGCTTCTACTTCCGGCCCGAGGACGTCTCCCACATGGCCGTCAAGGGGATCGAGCTCGGAACCTACGACGGGGTGAAGAGGAACGCGCTCGCCATCCTCGCGCAGACCTCCTCGCCGAACCCGCAGATGCCCCCGGACCAGGCCGGGCAGTGGAGCGCCGAACGCTCCCAGACGTTCAAGAACTGGATCGTCAACGGCATGCCGCTCGGTACGGCGACGGGCGGCGGGCCCACGGGGGGCGGACCGGCCCCGACCAGGCTGCGCAAGGACGTCACCACACTGACCGACGCCGAGTTCACGCTGCTGAAGACCGCGTTCAGCGGCCTGATGGCCCGCGACCCGTCGGCGGCGGACAGCTACTTCGTGCTGGCCGGGCAGCACGGTCTCCCGCAGAGCTGGTGCCTGCACCACGAGGACCGGTTCAACCCCTGGCACCGTCAGTACCTGATCGAGTTCGAGGACGCGCTGCGGTCCGTCCCGGGCTGCGAGACGGTGACGCTCCCCTACTGGGACATCACGACCGCCCTGCCGGACCGGCTCCAGCACCCGCCGCTCGACCAGTACGTCCTGCCGGCCGACCCCGGTGCCACCGCGACGCCGCAGCCCGTCACCGGGTACTTCCCGTACACGACCCAGCGCTTCTCCGTCGCGACCATCACCCAGAACGTGCAGGACTTCGGGGTGCTGGACGACATCACCACCTCGTTGACCCAGTCGCTCTGGGGCGCGTACAACGTGAACGGGTACCAGGACTTCTCGATCCAGGCCCACGACGGCGGCCACGGCTCGATCGGGCCGACGATGGCCGACCAGAACGTCGCGTCGTTCGACCCGGTGTTCTGGTTCTTCCACTGCAACATCGACCGCCTCTGGCTGAGCTGGCAGACCCGCGCCCAGGCGACCACGCTGACCGGCTTCCGGTCCACCCTGGGGACCGACACCGGCTGGCTCACCGCGCCGTTCAACGCCCTGCCGCCGTTCACCACGACGGCCGACCAGACGATCGAGACCACCGTCTCGTACGACCGGCTGGACGTCCCCGCCCCCGGCCCCGCGGAGAGCGTCATGGAGAACCTGACCGGAAGCACCGACGCCGCCAGCCCCTTCGCGTTCCGCAGCGCCGACCCGGTGTCGGTGCGGGTGAAGGGAATCGACCGGCTGAACATCCCGGGGTCGTTCTTCGTGACGCTGCTCGCCGACGGCGAGCCGGTCGCGAAGCGCTACTTCTTCCAGCCGAAGACCCCGCGGAAGTGCCCGACCTGCGTGAAGCACGGCATCATCAACCTCGACTTCCGGATGCCGCAGGAACAACTCCAGGACCGGAAGCTGTCCGTCCGCATCGACGTGCCCGGGCACCCCGCGGAGATCGGCACCGCGTTCCCGCTCGCGCAGGCCGGCAGCCCGACTGTCAACGCGCGGCTGCTGGTGCAGGACGCGTAGCCCGGTGGCGGTGGCGCGGCTGGTGCCGGGTTCGGTGGCGGTGGCGCGGCCGCGGAAGGGAGGTTCCGGTGCGAGAACCCGTGATCGCCACCGCCCTGCTGATCGCACTGACCGGCTGGTGCGTGCTGCACGGCGTGTCCGGCATCGCGGGCGGCCGATGCGCGGACCGCCGACTGGAGGCGGCCGAGATCGTGATGGCGCTCGCGGTGGTCGCGATGATGGCACCGGCGTTCGACCCCCTGCCGCAGGGCCTGTGGGCGGCCCTGCTCGCCGCGTCCGCGGCCTGGCCGGCCCGCCGACGCCCGGCCCGCGCCGGGCGTCACCACGACGGCGATCCGGCGTCGCCCGGGGCCCGGGCGCACTACGCCCACCACGTCGTCGGCGCGTCCGCGATGGCCGCCCTGGCCGTGGCGCCGAAGCACCGCCACACCGGCGGCAGCGGTGTCCACGAGGCCGTCCACGCCGCGGTGCCGGCCTGGACGCTGTTCCTGCTGGCCGCGTACTTCCTGGCGTACGCCGCCGTCGGAGTCGCCTCGCTCCTGCTGCCCCGCCCGACCACGGGCCGGTATCCGGCCCTTGACCGCGGACCCGGGCCGCCCGCCCCGCTCCGACTGGTCTCGGCCCGGCGCACGGTGATGGCCATCGGCATGTTCTACATGCTGGTCGGCATGAGCTGACCCTGGTTGCCGGGCGGCGGCGGCCCGACCGCCCAGGGATTCAACGCAGCACGCGGTACCGGAGGTTGACGACCTTCGAGGGGAAGGTGCGGGTCTCGACGAGGTCCAGATCCACCCGGTGCCCGTCCCGCGGGAAGAACGGGGTGCCGCCGCCGACCAGCACCGGGTGGACCCTGGCGCGGTACTCGTCGATCAGGCCCGACTCGGCCGCCTGCACGGCGAGCGTCGGGCCGCCGATCGCGATCTCGCCCGGCCCCGGCTCGGCCCGCCACCGCGCGATCTCCTCGGCCAAGCCCCCGGTGGCCAGGCGGGCGTTGCCCCGGACCGACGACAAGGTGGTGGAGAAGACCACCTTGGGGAGCGCATTCCAGAGCGCGGCCCACTCCCGCCTCGGGGCGTCGAGCGACGGATCCCGACCGGCGGTCTCCCAGTACAGCATCGTCTCGTACAGCCGCCGTCCGAGCAGGTAGACGGCGACCCCGCGAATCTCGTCGGTGACGAAGCGGAACAGCTCCTCGTCGGGCGCCGTCCAGCCGAACTCGCCGTCCGGCCCGGCGACATAGCCGTCGAGCGAGACGCCCATCGAGCAGATCACGCTGCGCATCGGAAGCCCTCCTCGGTGCCGCCTCCCACCGTACGGCCGGTCCGACCGCCGGACCGGGAGGCTCGTCGCGGTCCCCGGAGGGGTTCTCAGTCGGCCGTCAGTTCCTCCAGGTCGGCGAGGAGTTCGGAGGCGGTGACGGCGTCCAGGTCCGCGAACCGCTCGCGGTACTCGCGGCTCGCCCGGTAGTCGTACGCCCGGGTGTCCACGAACACCACGCGGAAGGTCTGCTCGGCGAACTCGGCCACCGCGCCCACGTAGATGCCCGGGTCGAGGTCGAGCACCAGGTGCCGGCCGTCCGGCAGCGGCTTGTGGAACCAGCGCTCCACCCCCGCGTCCTCGGGCGTGCCGCGCTGCCAGCCGCGCTTGGTCAGGCCCAGCAGCCGGCCCACCGGAACCTTCGCCCCCTCGAAGCGGTGCAGCCGGTGCCCGGCCGCCTCCTCGGCCGTCAACGCGACCACCGGACGGGCCAGCTGACGGAACGGCTGGCGGAGCTCGTGGCGGGCGAACAGCTCGGTCCAGCCGGCCAGGTCGGCACCGAGGTGCAGCGGGTGGGCGAGC
This sequence comes from Kitasatospora griseola, assembly GCF_014648555.1. Lineage (GTDB taxonomy): Bacteria > Actinomycetota > Actinomycetes > Streptomycetales > Streptomycetaceae > Kitasatospora > Kitasatospora griseola. Next base: position 82,120 of record NZ_BMRI01000006.1, on the reverse strand, counting down.
CGGACCACGGCGTCCTCGGGCAGCGTGAACGCCGCGTCGTGGACGTCGGTGAAGGTGCGGTCCCCGGTGACGCGGAAAGCGGTTTCCGCAGTCGTCCAGACGAGCCGTCGGACCAGGTGCCGGAGCAGCGGGTGGTCGACCAGCAGAGTGCGGAACTCGGCCGCCGTCCAGGTCCGCCCGGCGAGCATCGCGGCCTCCAGGCGGTTCAGTTGGTCGGCCGCCAGCGTCCGGACGTCCTTCTTCAGCGCGGCGAAGCGCTTGCGCTCGACCGGCGCGAGCTGCGGGTCGTCGGCGGCGCCGGGCGCGGGCAGATCCGTGCGGCGCTTGCCGGCCGCGTCCAGCACGAACGGACGCAGCTGCTCGTCGAACCCGACCGTGAACGTCCGCGCTCCGTAGTCGACGACCGTCGTGCCGTTCGCGTCCAGCCCCAGGTCCGGCACCAGCCGGTCGCCGAGCTGATCGGCCGTCAGGCCGAGCGCCTCGGCGATCTCGGTGACCTTCTCCTGCGCCCGCGACTTCAGCGCCTTGAACTTCACCCGCTGCGCGATGCCGTGCAACTGCAGCAGCGCGACGTCGCTGCCGATCGCCGCCAGCACGTCCAGGCCCTCCACCGCCCGGTGGTGCGCACCCGCGCCCGGCCACTCGCGCAGCACCGGCGCCAGCCGGCGCGCCGTCCCGTCGTCGCCCCACTCGCCCAGCACGTACAGCGCCCAACTGTCCGCCGCCGGCATTCCCGCCTGCCGCCACTCCTCGAACAGCGTCCAGGCGAACGCGGCCGCGGACTCCGGCCGGAGCAGTTCCGCCACCAGCGGCAGCCCCGGATACGGGTCGCGCAGCTTCGACAGCGTCATCATGGTCACCACCTGGCGCACCGCCGACCGCGGCAGCGCCTCGCCCGAGCGCAGCACCAGCTGCGGCAGCGCACCGAGCAGCAGCCAGTCCGGGAACTCCGGCATCCGCGCGGGCAGCGCGTTGACCAGCGGGTCCGCGCTCAGCGCCTCCGCGACCACGGCCGCCACTGCCTCGCCGTAACGTTCCTGCACCGCCGCGAGCAGCGCGTCCGCGCCCTGCTCCGCCGCGACCAGCCGCAGCGCGCTCTCCGCGGCCGACCGCGCCCGGCCCGCCCTGCCGACCGCGTTCGGCACCACCAGCAGCGCACCCGCCAGACCGTGCCGGACGAACCACGAACGGGCCGTCGCCCGGTGCGACTTGAGCCGGACCAGGGCATCCGCCATCACCGCCGCCACGGTGGCGTCACGGAACGGCAGCAGCAGCGGCACCACGTGGCCCGGCTGGGCAGCCGCCCCTTCGCGCAGCAGCGGCAGCGCGGCCAGACCGAACCTGGCCACCACCGGGCGCAGCGACTCCGCCGCGTTCCAGTACTCGCCGGGCCGCCAGCCCGCCAGATACCGGCCCACGATCTCCTCGGGGCCGTGCGCGAGCAGCTCCGCGCCGTACCAGAGGCTGCCGGCCTCCGTCAGGCGGCTCCTCGCCTCGGCGGCCCAGTCGAAGCCCGGACCGAAGGACGACCACGGGGCCGACCTGCCCTCCTGCCACTGCTCCGACTCGCCGTCCTTCCACAGCAGTTGGGCGGTTTCGTCGGCGGTGATCCCGGCCAGCACCTTCGGCTTGCGGACGGGACGCGGACGGGCCCACGGCGGCGAGGTCAGCAGCTCCGGCAGCGCGCCCGTCCCGGCCTCCGGCAGCTGCTGCCGCGTGACGTCCAGCGCGGCGACGAACTCGGCGGTGTCGGCGTCGAGTCGGGCGAGGACGGCGGGCAACTGCGGCCGGAGCGCGCCGACCTGACTGACCAGCAGCTGCCGTGCGCTCGCCGCCTCCGGGCCGGTGTGCTGCCGGACGAACTCCGCCAACAGTCGTACCGCGCGCACCGGGTAGCGACGCATCGCGTGCAGCAGACCGGGCCGGACGTGCCGGACGGCGATCCGGTCGAGCAGCAGCCGGAACGCCTCGTCGCCGGGGAACTCGGCGATCTGGAGCGCGAGTTGACGGACCTTGTCGTGGTCGTACTGGGTGTCCAGGGCGCGCTCGAACAGCGGCGCGCACGCGGCGCCCACCGCGTCGGCCAGCGTGGGCAGTTGGCTCGGCGGCCAGTCCATCCAGGAGCGGAGCGGGTACTGCGCGATCCGCGCGACCTGCTCCGCCGTGCCGATCGCGTGCACCAGCTGGGCGTACGAAACCTCGCTGACCTTCCCGAACGTCGGCAGCTCGGCCAGGCACTCGTCCACCCAGCCCGGCGCCTCCGGGGCCAGGAAGGCGGTCGCCGCCCGGCGATCCCGCCGAGTCCGGATCGCCGTCAACTCGGCCAGCGCGGAACGGTATTCGGGCTCGTCGGCGAGCGCCAGCGCCTGCCGCACCCCCTGCGCCAGCACGAATCCGAACTCCGCCCCGCGCAGCTCCCGGCGGCCCGACCCCTCCGAGATCAGCCCGATCCGGTGGTGGTTCGGCCGGGCGCAACCCGAGTCGAACTCGAAGGACGCCACCGCGGCGCGGGCCGCGAAACCCAGCCCGAACCGGGCGATCCAGGAGTCCAGGACCTGCTGGATCCCGCCCTTCTGCCAGGTCTCGCGCAGCATCGCCGCGATCGCCGCCGCGCCGATCGGGTCCGGCATCCCGCGCAGGTACGCGCGGGCGGCCCGCACCAGGTACCGCTCGGAGTTGGGGTCGTCGAGCACCCGCTCGATCCAGGTCTCGTTCTTGGCGATCCGCAGCGACTCCAACTCCCCGGCCGCCGCCGCGTCCACCGGCGGCCGGGCCGGCCCCGCGGGCACCCCGCCACCGCGGCGCGGCACCACCAGCGGGTACCAGGACTCCGGCAGCACAAAGGCGTCCTCGTCCGGCAGTTCGGCGAACTCGGCGTCCTGGACGGTGTCTTCGGGCGCGTCCTCGCGGGCGCCTTCGAAGGGCTGCGCGAGCTCTCCAACGGCCGGCGAGCCCGGGCCGGCCTGGGCGCCTGCTGCAGTGGCAGTGACAGTGACCGGGGCTGCCGTCGCAGCGGCGGCAACTCCCGTCTCCCGGTAGCCCTTGCGCTCCTTCTCGGCGATTTGCTTCGCCAGGTGCGCCTCGGCGGCGGCCGGGTCCGCGAGCTCCTTGACCTGGACGCGTCCCGCGGTGCCGATCCGGCCGTAGCGGACCTGCACGGATGCGCCGTCGGCCCCCGCCTCCCAGAACTTCGCCGAACCGTCCCCGACCAGTTCCCAGCGCCGCACTGTTCCTCCAGACAACCGATGGCTTCCGGGCGGCCGCCACGGTCGGCCGGCCACCCGGGGGAACCCTAACGAGCGGCCCCGACACCACCGGCCCCGGAACGGGACCGTCCCGCGATCAGGCGCCGCGCCCGGAGGAGTGCGCGCCCAGCGTCTGGGTGGCGATCACCGCGGCCTGCACCCGGCGCTCGACGCCGAGCTTGGCCAGCAGCCGGGAGATGTGGTTCTTGACGGTTTTCTCGGCGAGGAACACCCGCTCGCCGATCTGCCGGTTGGTCAGGCCCTCGCCGATCAGGGCGAGGATCTCCCGCTCCCGCTCGGTCAGGTTGGGGAAGTCGGGGGCGGGCGCGGGGGCCTCGCCGCGCAGGCGGGCCATCAGCCGGGTCGCCGCGCCCGGGTCGAGCATGGACTGACCGGAGGCGACGGTGCGGATCGCGGTGACCAGGTCGGTGCCGCTGATCTGCTTCAGCACGTAGCCGGCCGCGCCCGCCATGATCGAGTCGAGCAGCGCCTCCTCGTCGTCGAACGAGGTGAGCATCAGGCAGGCGAGTTGCGGCATCCGTGAACGCAACTCCCGGCACACCGAGACGCCGTCGCCGTCGGGCAGCCGCATGTCGAGCACCGCGACGTCCGGGCGCAGCGCCGGCACCCGGGCCAGCGCCTGTTCGACGGTGCCGGCCTCGCCGACCACGTCCAGGTCGGGCTCGGAGTCCAGCAGGTCGTGCACCCCGCGGCGGACCACCTCGTGGTCGTCCAGCAGGAACACCCTGATCGGTGCCGAACCCTCGGACATGGCAGCAACTCTCCTCGCGCAATCGCGGACGTCCGGACCGACGTCCGGACGCAGACACCCTGCAGTCTGCCAAACGCTACCCGCAGGCCGACAGGGCCCTCCGCCTCCGACCGTCCCCGGACCGGGGCCGGTCGGCCCTTGACAGCCATCGTCCGGACGTTCTCGAACGATGGCGGCTCCGTCCGGCAGGTCGACGGGAGGAGCCGTCGGGCCCGCACCGCTTCGGGCCCGACCGGCCGGGCA
>NZ_BMRI01000006.1:54686-77837 GCF_014648555.1 Kitasatospora griseola | reverse complement strand
AACAGCAGCCCAACGCCGCCCCAACGGGACGTCAAGCCGCCGGGACCGCTGCCGACCTGCGCAGATGGGGGACGTTACGATCCAGCCTGCCCTGGACGGTGGCGGAGGTGACCTACATTGACGTGGGAGTCCGCCCGGTGGGCCGGAGCATCCGGCGGCCCGGGGCTCCCGACCTCGCGACAGGAGCAACACAGTGGTCGATTCCGCCCCCGCGGACGCCGGCTCGGCGCGACAGCGCCTGCGGGCCTGGCTGCTGGAGGGCCTGTCGGACATGGCCAAGCAGCACCCCGGCCCGCACGCCCAGGCCACCGACCAGCAGCACGGGCAGCGCTGGTGGCGGGTGATGTGCCTGACCGGCCTGGACTACTTCTCCACCCTCGGCTACCAGCCCGGCATCGCGGCGCTCGCCGCCGGCCTGCTCTCCCCGATCGCCACCATCGTGCTGGTCGCCGTCACCCTGCTCGGCGCACTGCCCGTCTACCGGCGGGTCGCCCAGGAGAGCCCGCACGGCGAAGGCTCCATCGCGATGCTGGAACGGCTGCTGTCGTTCTGGAAGGGCAAGCTGTTCGTCCTGGCGCTGCTCGGCTTCGCCGCCACCGACTTCCTGATCACCATCACGCTGTCCGCCGCCGACGCCACCGCCCACCTGGTGGAGAACCCGCACCTGACCAAGGCGCTCAGCGGCCACCAGGTGCTGATCACGCTCCTGCTGGTCGCCCTGCTCGGCGCGGTGTTCCTGAAGGGCTTCAGCGAGGCGATCGGCGTCGCGGTCGTCCTGGTCGCGGTCTACCTGACGCTGAACGTGGTGGTGGTCGCGGTCGGCCTGTGGCACGTCGTCACCGCACCGTCGGTGATCACCGACTGGGCGCACGCCCTCAGCATGGAACACGGCAACCCGATCGTGATGATCGGCGTCGCCCTGGTGGTCTTCCCCAAGCTCGCGCTCGGCCTGTCCGGCTTCGAGACCGGCGTCGCCGTGATGCCGCACATCGAGGGCGACCCCGACGACACCGAGGACCGGCCCACCGGACGCATCCGCGGCGCCCGCAAGCTGCTCACCACCGCCGCCGTGATCATGAGCTGCTTCCTGATCACCACCAGCTTCATCACCACGCTGCTGATCCCCGCCGACGACTTCAAGGCCGGCGGCCCCGCGAACGGCCGCGCCCTCGCCTACCTGGCCCACCACTACCTGGGCAACGCCTTCGGCTCGGTCTACGACCTGTCCACCATCGCCATCCTGTGGTTCGCCGGGGCGTCCGCGATGGCGGGCCTGCTCAACCTGATGCCCCGCTACCTGCCGCGCTACGGCATGGCCCCGCACTGGGCCCGCGCGGTGCGCCCGATGGTGCTGGTGCTCACCGCGATCGCCTTCCTGGTCACCTGGCTGTTCGACGCCAACGTCGACAAGCAGGGCGGCGCGTACGCCACCGGCGTGCTGGTGTTGATCACCTCCGCGGCGATCGCCGTCACCATCGCCGCCCGGGCCGCCCGGCAGCACCGGTGGACCATCGGCTTCGCGATCATCGCCGCGGTGTTCGTGTACACCACCGTCATCAACATCGCCGAACGCCCCGACGGCGTGAAGATCGGCGCCTGCTTCATCGCCGGCATCGTGCTGGTCTCGCTCGCCTCGCGGCTCGCCCGCGCCTTCGAACTGCGGGTCACCGACGTGCAGTTGGACGAGGTCGCGGAACGCTTCGTGCGGGACACCGCGCACCGCACGATCCGCTTCATCGCCACCAAGCCCGCCACCCGCGACCTCGCCGAGTACCGCGACAAGGTGCACCAGATCCGCGCCGACAACGACATCCCGGTCGAGGACGACCTGATGTTCGTCGAGGTCACGGTGCTCGACCCGTCCGACTTCGAGGCCGAACTGAAGGTCCGCGGCGAGGTGCTGCACGACCGCTACCGGGTACTGACGCTCGAACACTCCAGCGTGCCGAACTCGCTCGCCGCGATACTGCTGCACGTCCGCGACACCACCGGCCAGCTCCCGCACATCTACTTCGAGTGGACCGAGGGCAGCCCGTTCGCCCAGTTCCTGCGGTTCTTCCTGTTCGGCCAGGGCGAGGTCGCCCCCGTCACCCGCGAGGTGCTGCGCGAGGCCGAACCCGACCGGGCGCGGCGGCCGCGGGTGCACGTCGGCTAGACCCTGTCCGGGCGTCCGTTCAGGGGCAATCGAAGTGGGAAAACGCTTTCCGAGTGTGCCTCGGAAAGCGTTTTCCGTTTCCGTGCGGGGGAGCCGCTCAGGACTGCGGGACGTCCTCCCGGGTCCACGCACCCACGCCGAGGCGGCCGGTGGTGCCGAGGTCCAGCTCCGGGGTCACCATCACCGGCGCCGCGTCGGGCGTCGCCCGCACGCGCAGGTACGGGGCGTTCACCGGGTCCGCGGCGAGGTTGTCGTTGGTGTTGCGCCACACCACGGTGGACCGCACCCCCTCGCCGGTCTTCAGCACGATCCGCTGCGGCGGCGTGTCCGCCCCGGTGCCTGTGGCGATCGCCGCGCCGCCCTTCAACACCTGCAGCGAGTCCACCGCCCGGTGCTTCTCGTCCAGCGCCTGCACCTGCGGGTAGCCGTCCACCGTCACCGGCGACGTCCCGCAGTTCACCAGGTGCAGGCCCACCACCCGCAGCCCCATCGCCGCGTCGCCCTGGTCCGCGTACAGCCGCACGCCGGACGCCGGGCAGGCTCCGCCGTGCGACGGTGCCTCCGCTGTCGGGACGCTGCGGACCCGGGAGATCTTGACGCTCGGGACGATCGGCTGCTGGGACGCGTTCGCGCGCGCCGGGTTCCGGGTGCCCACCTCGATCCGGCCGCGGACGGTCGCGCCCGGCGGCACCGCCGTCACGGTGCCGGTCGGGCTGGTGTCCAGCCGCTGGTCGGCACCCGACCACCCGAACAGCACCGAGAAGTCCGCAGGTTCGCCGCCCGCGTTGGTCACCTCGAACTCGGCGCAGACGTCGTTCACCGAGACGATCCGCACCTCGTCCCGGACCCACCCCTCCAACGGCCGCTCCAGCGGCACCCCGCACGGTCCCGCACTCGCCGACGGCGCGGCCGTCCCGTCGCCGGCGGTCGTCACCGACCCGCACCCGGCGAGCAGTGCGGCGGCGACGACGGTGAGAGCGGTGACGGTGACGGTGACAGCGGGGCGCACGGCGGAAGCAGACATCCGACGAGTCGATCACGCCACGGGCCGGCCGGTCCGTGAGCCAGCTCACAGTGCGGGCAACAGCCCTGCAACGGTCGTCGGTTCACGACCGTATGTTCACGGCCGTCAGGTCACGGCCGTCGGTTCACGGCCTATGTTCACGATCGTCGGCTCGCGAAAGCGGTCGCGGTCGGCGGTTCACGGCCGACGGGCGAAGAGCAGCGCCCCCGGCACGTCCGCGTCGGGGTCGGTCAGCAGGTGGGCCTCCACCGTGAACCCGGTGTCGCGCAGCCATGCCGCCACCTGGTCGGGCCGGCGGCGGTGGACGTGGACCCTCATCGGCTGGCCGCCATAGCCCTGCGTCTTCAGCCGGGACCCGGTGCCGACGTGGAAGCCCACCAGCAGCGGCCCGCCGGGACGCAGCACCCGCCGGAATCGGTCGAAGACCGCGGGTACCGCGTCGTCGGGCAGGTGGATCAGCGACCAGAACGCGAGCAGCCCGGCGACCGATTCGTCGGCAAGGTCGAGGTCCGTCATCGAGCCCACCTCGAACCGCAGGTCGGGACGGTCGCGGCGGGCCACGTCGATCATCGCGGGCGACAGATCGATGCCGAACGCGTCAAGACCCAGCCCGTGCAGGTGAGCGGTGACGTGTCCGGGACCGCAGCCCACGTCCGCCACCGGCCCGCCCCCGCCGGCGTGCACCAGCTCGGCGAACAGGGCCAGCGCCGCCCGGAGGTACGGCGCTCCGGCCAGCACCCCGCGCATGCGGTCGGCGTAGTCGGCCGCGACGGTGTCGTAGGAGTCCCGGATGTCCGTCAGCCAGTCGTCCGTGGTCATGCCCGTCACCGTAGCCCAGGGCTCAACTCCGCTTCCCCGCCGCCGGATTGCAGTCGTTCGGCGGCGGGGCGCCACGGCGGGCATCGAGTCAGGTCACATCGGAAGCGAGTGCAGCCGGACCGGGCCTTCGGGCCAACCGGCCTCGGGTGTCAGCGACTTCCACATCGCGCCGATCGGGACGGCGGCCGGGCCGTCGGGCTGATCGGCCGTCACGGGGGTGGGCAGGGGCAGCCAGCCGAGGTGGGCGTAGAGCGGCGCGCGGTCCGGCAGGCAGAACAGCAGGGCCCGGTCGAGGCCGTCGGCGCGGGCGGCGTCCAGCGCGCCGGTGACGGCGAGCCGGGCCAGGCCGCGGCCGCGCATGGCCGCATCGACGATGACGCCGCCGATGCCCGCGACGTCGAAGCACTGCCCGCCGACCTCCACCGGCGCCACCACGAACCCGGCGTGTGCGACCACCCGACCCCCGTGCCACACCCCGAAGTGCCGGTCCTTGGGACGCCACGTCACGTTCAGCGACCCGGTCTCGAACGGGTCGGCCGCACCGCCGCCCAGTGCCTGGACCTCCGGCCAGCCCCAGTCGGCGAGCTCGGCCGTTGTGAACTCCGCTGTGTCACCCATGATGTGCTCCATTCGTTTCCGGTCGCGGGCTACGAGCAGTCGCACCCGCCGCAGTCGCACCCACTGCAACAGCCGTCGTCGCAGGAGCAGCACTGGCAGCACTCCGGGTCGCAGCCGTTGCAGCAGTCACAACAGTCGCAGCAGGAGTCGCAGTTGCGCTGACAGAACCCCTTCTGGCGCTCCCGGGAGAACGGATTGTCGTGCTCGCAGCACAGCAGCTGGCACGTGCAGGCCATCGTCAACCAGACCGCGCAGCCCACGATCGTGTCCCGGCGCGGCTTCTGCGGGCCGGACGGCGGCAGGTTCGGATCGGCGGGCGCGTCGGGGTCCGTCCCGGGCGGCGCGGTGCTCGCGCAGACGTGCCCGGTGCGGCCGAAGACTCGGTCCACCGCCTCGCCGGTCTCGTGCGCCAGCAGACGGTGCACCAGTGCCCGGTCGGTGAACTCGACCTCCGCCAGGGCGAGTTTGATGCCGTGCACGGCGTCCCGGCAGAGCCGCCGGGCCTCCTCCTGCGAGGTGCCCGACACGGACAGCGGATTCCACAGGCCCTGCGCCTCGTCCTGCTGCCGGTCCTCGGCCGCGTCCAGCAGGTGCGCCAACCGCCCGAACAGGCGGCCGGCCTCGGCGAGCGCCGCCGCGTTGCCCGGACGGCCCGCGAGCACCGCCGTGTGGGCGAACGCCGCTGCCGTCGCCTCCTCGGTCGGCGCGGTCGCCAGCAGCAGCGGACCGCCCGCCGTCACCAGCCGCTCGGCCTCCTCCTGGCGTCCGGCCGCCGCCAGCAGCACCCCGGTGTCGAACCCGACCGCTGCCGCGCTGCCCGTGCTCTGCCGCTCCCACCGCCGGGTTATTCGCCGCGCCCCCGCCGCGACCGGCCGGCGCGCGAACACCCCGTCCCCGTCCAGCACGTGGTCCCGGACCTTCACCGAGGCCAGCGCCAGCGAGACCGCCGCCGCCAGCCGCGCCCCCTCGCCGCGCGCCACCGGCGCCGTCCGCATCCCGCGCAGCGGGCACGGACCCGCGGTGCGGCGGTCGGCGGCGCGCGGCGACTGCGCCTCCACCAGCACCGAGATCACCAGGCCGTCGTAGTTGGTCGCCGTCCGCGCCAACTGCCCGTGATCGTCCCGCAGCGCCAGGCACAACCCGCACAGGTGCGCCAGCCACGAAGCGTGCAGCCGCTCCGACAGTCGGTGCCGACACGGCCTGATGATCCCGAACAATGCCCCCGCCCCCCTCTACGGCCGGCCACCCCGACCGGCCGCCATCCTAGTGACGCGTTCTCACCTGCCGAGGTTCCGGCCCCGGGCGGTCACGGTGCGGGCCGGTCACGGCGCGGGTCGGTGACGGTGCGGGTCGGTGACGGCGACCGTCAGGCCGCCGGCGTCGCGGCCAGCCGCAGGATCTCCGCGGCGACGTCCTCCGGGTGCGCGGCGACGGTCGCCGCGGCGAGGCCGTCGAGGGCGGGGTGGGCGCCGACCCGGACGGCGTGGCGGGCGTGCTGGAGCAGCGTGCGGTCGTTGATGTCGTTGCCGAAGGCGTTGTAGTGGTCGATGCCCAGGGAGACGAGGGCCTCCCGCTTGTCGGTGGTGCCGGGCGCGAAGTCGACGATCGCCTCGTCGACGTGGTGGTTGACGGACATGCCGAGGGCGCGGCAGGACTCGGCGAGGGCGTGCAGGTCGGTCGCGGAGACCGCCAGGAGCTTCACCACGGCGGGGAGTTCGGCGACCTCGACGCGGCGGGCCACCCGGTTCTGGTCGATCCGGTCGAGGATCGGGTGCTCGGCGGGGCCGGTGTACGCGTAGTCCCACGGGCCGTCGGCGAGGTAGCCGGCCTTGAACCGTTCGAGCTCGGCCAGCAGCTCGGCGAGTCTCCCGGTCGAGAACGCGGCGCGCATCCGGACCCGCCCGCCGACCGAGACCAGACTCCCGTTGCCGCCGATCAGCGTCGCGGACGGGAACGCGCCCTCCAGCACGGGGAGCAGGTCGCGGATCGGCCGGGCGGACGCGAAGACCAGCTCGTGGCCGGCCCGCTCGCAGGCGTCGAGGGCGGCGAGGATGCGGGGGTCGATCGACCTGCCGTCGAAGCAGAGGGTGCCGTCGATGTCGAAGACCGTGGTACGGGCGGGCGAAATGATCATCGTTGGAGCGTAACGAGTCCGATGTCCGGCCCGACCTCCACCCCCGTGACCTGCCACGCAGCCGGGCGGCGGCGCACCTGCTCAGGCAGCGGGCCCGTTCATGCGCCGGGCCTGTTCATGCAGCGGGCCCACTCACACGCCGGGCCCGTTCATGCAGCGGGTCCGTTCACGCGCCGGGCCCGCCGTCCGGTCCGCCGGTGAAGAGGACGCCGGCGGGGGAGGCGAGCTGCCACGGGTGGACGGGCCCGGCGGGGGCCGGATCGGGGGCGACGGCGAGCGTGTGCCCGGTGTCGAAGACGAGGTGCAGGCCCCCGGCGGGGGTGACGGTTGCCCGGGTGACCGTGGCGTCCGCCAGTGTGCCGAGCGCGCCGGACGGGGTGACGCCGAGCGCGGGGTAGAAGTGGTCGACCTTCGCACCGCGCAGCAGCCGGAAGTCGTTGCGCACCGTCAGCAGCAGCCCGCCGTCCAGGCGCAGCACCAGCCGGTCGCCGCCGCCCAGCGATCGCACCGCGCACCCGTCCAGGCCCAGGCCCGGCTCCGTCGATCGTTCCATCCGTACCTCCCTGTCGCTGATCCTTCCCGGGTCGGGGGCCCGGCTACTCGTGCGACCCGCCCGGGCGGGTGACCGAGGTGACCGACGGCGAACCGGACTCGGGTACGCCGTCCAGCAGTTCAGCCGGACCGGCGTCGGCCGGCAGGTCGCGGACGGCCAGGCACGCGGCCATCCGCCGCCCGGCGGGCCCGGACAGCAGGTGCCGCGCCTCCTCGGGGGTGAACAGTCCCCACTCGGCGAGCTCGTCCTCCTGGAGGCGGATCGTCGACAGCAGCTCGGACGTCACCGTCCCACCGTCGAACACCAGGACGGTGCGCGGGAGTTGGTCGTCGAGGCCGGGCACCCAGTCGATCGCCAGCAACCGGCCCGGCTCGCGCCGCCAGCCCAGTTCCTCCAGGGTCTCCCGCCGGGCGGCCTCCCGGGGCAGCTCGCGGTCCGCCTCGATCGAGCCGCCGGGCAGCACCCACGCGGACTCGCCGTTCCATGGCGTCAACCGCACCAGCAGCACCCGGCCGCGCTCGTCCGTGAACAGCATCCGCGCCTTCCCCCGGATCCGCGGCCGGCTCGCGTAGTACGTCTCGCGGTCCATCGGCGGCGGCGGCGCGGGCCGATCGCCGCCGGGCGGCAGCAGCGACGCGATCCCGGCGGGGCCGGTGTACGGGGGCGCGGGCCACGGCCGCAGGTGCCGGGCGGTGTGACCGGCCGGCAGGCCGTCCGCGAGCTCCAGCGGCGCGGCCGAACGCGGCGCCAGCGCGCACGAGCCGACCCGCCGGGAGAGCAACGGCGGCAGCGCCGACAGCAGCTGGTCGGGCGTCAGGTACACCAGCGCATCCAACTCCTCGGCCTCCAGCCGGATCGTCGCCCGCTGCGCCTCGGTGAGCGGGTCGGCCCAGTACAGGAACGCCGCGATGGGCGGCCGGTGGTGGTCCCGGGACCAGTCCAGGCAGGCGAGTTCGCGCAGCACCGGGGTGATGCCGAGCTCCTCCTGGATCTCCCGGACGGCGGTGTACCGGGGCGACGGGTCGGACGCGTCCCAGCCGCCGCCCGGCACCTCGATCGGGTGCTTCGTCCGGTACGACACCCGGGCCACCATCACCCGCCCCTGCTCGTCCGGGAACAGCACCCCCGCCGCCGCCAGCAGTTCACGCCCCGCCATCGCCAACCCCCTCGTCCGGTCCGCTTCGCCGTTCCCAGCATGCCGCAGCACCGGGCGCGCGAACCGTCATGACGACGAGCCCGTGACAACCCTTCGGGTCGGTCACAGGCTCGCCACTCCGGGCCCGCGCTGGAGCCCGGTGTGCTGTCGCGCGTATCGGGCGGCAGCGGTCCGGGTCGGGCGCTCGCGCCGCGCGGGCGCGGGGAGCGCCGTCCGGGTCAGGCGTTCGCGCCGGTCTCCTGGAGCTGCGCGTACGGCGCGAGCTTCCGGATCGACTCGATGCTCTTCAGGCACTGCTCGCGGGACTCCTCCGGGTCTCCGGTCACCACGATCGCGCCGTTGGCCGCCTTCAGGCGGAAGCGGTGGTTGCCCATGTCGTCCACGTACAGCTCGAACTTGCCAGCCATGCCAGTGCGTACCTCTCGCTCGGGAAGCCCCCCGCAACGGCACCGTACGGACTGCCCGGGAGCGTCGCGCGTCGGATCGGCCATCGGATGCAGCCCGGGGCGGGACGACGGTCGGGGGCCTCACTCAGGTCGGGGAGCCTCAGGTCGGGAGCCTCAGGCCGGGGGTTCGCGGACCACCTCGGCTGCCGGGCGGTCGGTGCGGACGCCCTGGTAGCGGGGCGCCCGGAGGCGGCCGTCGCGGGTCCACTCGGTGAAGCCGACCTGCACCACCAGCTCCGGCCGCACCCAGTGCGAGGTGCGCTGCGGAACGTCCTCGGCGGGGTCGAACGGGCTGACAGGGGAGGCGAGTTGGAGCATCGCGCGGTGCACGGCGTGCAGCGTGCGGGTGTCGAATCCGGTGCCGACCTTGCCTGCGTAGCGCAGTCGGCCGTGCTCGTGATAGCCGATCAGCAGCGCGCCGAACGCCTCCCGACTGCCCGCCGGATCGGTCCAGCCGCCGACCACGAACTCCTGCCCCCGCTCGCACTTGAGCTTCAGCCAGTCGCCGGACCGGGCCGCCAGGTACCGCCCGGCGGCGCGCTTGGCGATCAGCCCCTCCCAGCCGTGCGCGCACGCCTCGGCGAGCGGGACGGGGACGCCCGGCTCGGCGACGGTGAACTCGGACAGCCGCAGCGGCGTGTCGAACTCCACCGCTTCGGCGAGGAGTTGCTTGCGATCGAGGAGCGGAAGGCCGGTGGTGTCGTGCCCCTGCAGGGCCAGCAGGTCGAACAGCACGTAGTCGACGACGACGCCGCTGGCCAGCGCCCGGACCGGATCGTGCAGCCCCATCCGCTGCTGGAGCCGGGCGAAACTGGTCCGGCCGCCCTCGAAGGCGACGATCTCGCCGTCCACCGCGAACCTGGGCACCGGCTGCGCGGCGAGGGCCGCCACCAGCTCCGGGTAAGCGCTTTCCAGTTGCTGCCCGGTCCGCGACCGCAGAGTCACCCGGTCCCCGTCCCGCACCGCCAGCGCCCGAATCCCGTCCCACTTCCGCTCCAACACCCACCCCTCGTCGAACACCCGCCGGCTGCTCGACACCGCCAACATCACTCCACCACCACTCACCCCGCCACCCGTTCCACCCACCGCCCCACCCGAACCCGCCCGGCGGCCCTGTCCGCTCTGCCGGCGCACCGTCAGCTGCCGCCGTTCCCGGCCGGCGACAACGCAGAGTGATGACCGAGAAGAGGACGTTTCTCCGACCCACTGCCATCTGTGCCGGTTTCGGACCGACCGGAACACGGAGGGCGGCGGCGGACGACGGGGCCGGTTGGTCGCCCGTCCACCGGTTGCGGTCATGTTCTAATCGCCGGATGACGAGGATCGAACCAGAGCTGATACGACGTTGGCTGAACGGCTGGACCGTAGCCCGCTCCCTGCCTGAGGCCGAGCCGGTCGAGTCCGCCGGGGACGGCCTGCGGTCCAAGTGCGACCAACCCGGCCGTGAGGTCGAGGTGTTCGCGCTGCGTGCGGATGAGGACCCTGAGTCCTTGGCGCGGCTGGCGGCATCCGTCGCCGCCGCGCAGCAGATCACCTGGCTCACGGTGCCCACGCTGCGCCCGGGCACCGTCGAAGCCGTCGTCAGCGCTGCCGGACTGGAGTTGCTCCACCGGTCCGAGTGGTTCATGACGACCGATCTGACCGAGCACCCGCAGCACGCACCCGCCGCGCCGTACGAGCGCGAGGTCCGCACGGAGGGAGCAGTCACGGTCGTCTCCCTCCACGGCCCCTCCGGAGAGATCGCAGCGCGCGGCACCATCGCCGTGATCGGCCCCGATGCGATCGCCGATCGCATCGAGACGGCCCCGGCGCACCGCCGACGCGGCCTGGGCCGCGCCATGATGAGCGCTCTGGCGGCGGCCGCTGTGGCCCGCGGCGCCCGTACCGGTCTGCTCATCGCCAGTGAGGAGGGCCAGCGCCTCTACTCCTCCCTGGGCTGGCACCACGAAGCCGACGTCCTGATCGCCCGGCGGCCGGTAGTTCCCGCCAACAGGTAGGACTCGCTCACGCGGCCTGTCCACAACTACGCACGGCGTACTCGTGCGGACTGGCCTCCAATCACGGCCGCCTGTCAGAGATCATCCACAGGAAGGCGAAGCGCACTGTCGTACGGGCCGGACGGGATGTGTGGAGGGTGGCGGTGTCGTAGTCGCCGAGCGCGGCACGTTGTCCCTGCGGTGCGCCCTCCCTTTGCCGGCTCGCGCAATGCATGGGTTCGCGGTGATCGAGGAGAGACGGCTCGCTTCCGGCGCTGACTGTCCGTCACGCTCGTCGTTGGCACGGTCTTCGGCTGTGGGGCGTGGCGCGGGACGATCACGGTCATCGGCCGACTCTCGCTCGCGCGGGAGGACCCGCCGAGACCTACCACGCTGAGGGGTTGGTCCAACTGCCCCCCGCTTACGCGGGGGCGCAGCCCTGCCCCGGCTATGGGTACTACTCGCAGGCGACCCCGTCACCGTCTCGGTCCAGCTTCTTGCTGTAGCCCGGATCCCCCTGGTGAAGGGGTGCTCGGCCGGCGGCTCGGACTGCGTCGCAGTTCTTGTAGTAGACGCTGCCCCCGCCGCCCGAAGAACTCCCATCCGACGATGAGGAACCGCCCGACGAGGACGAACTGTCGGAGTCGTCCGTGGTGGGCGGCGCCGGGTCGGGGTGCAGTTGGGTGTACTCGGTCGCCGGACACGCGGTGCCTGGCGCTGTCACCTTCAGCCGCGCCGCTGTGCTCTTCGGGTCTTTGATCTCCTTGCCCTCCTGCGGGTCCTGGAAGCAGACGGTCCAGTCGTCCGCCGCTGCGGGGAGCGTGACGTCGGTGTAGGCGCTGCTCGCATTGACCTTCTGAAGGGCGAGCGGGGCGAGCGTCTCTGACGCTTTGCCGAGAGTCAGGCCGATGACCTTCGGCATCTTCGGGTAGGGGATCGGTTCGCCGTCGTTCGCCGGACAGGGCTGCTCGTTGCGGACCACACCGAAGTCGATCTTCTTGCCCGACACGTTCTGGAGGCAGACCTTCCAGCTGCTGTCGGCCCACTGGCCCGCGTCACCGTTCGAGGCGTCGTGCGAACTCGCGCTGTACCCGGCGGTGCGGGCCGCGTCCTTGGCCACCTTGAGGTTCTGTCCGACGAAGCTGGGCGGTCCCGCCGGCTCGGAGTTCGCGGACGGGTCTGCAGGCGCCGCGGCCGGCGCTGGAGCCGTCGGCCCGGAAGTGGCCTTCGATTCCTCCGGTCGGTCTCCGAGGAAGGGCGTGATGAACCAGAGGCAGGCCAGTACGGTGGCGGTGATCTTCTTCGGCTGACTCCAGCGGCTGAGCCACGTCAACGCCACGCCGCCGGGCGGGAAGACGACCAGCGCCGCGATGATGAAGCCCGGATGCTGCCACCACCGCCCGGCGGTCGCTGGAGGCCCCGGAATCGGGTACTGCGACTGACCATGCGTCAGCACTTGCTGGGATTTACCGTGCCCGTACGGCGGGGGTTGCGTCATGACAGTCTCCACAAAACGAAAGTGAGCGACGCTCAACTTACAGAGAGCGTTCACACCAATGCAGAAACTGTCGACAATCGCCTCGCGTCCGGTACATGGACAGGTCTTCCCCGTGCGAGCGGGTGTCAGCCGGGCAACCCGGGGGTGTTCGTCGTCATGGACCAGTCCTCCCCGGCGGGAACGAGGGTCTGCCAGACCAGGCTTCTGCCGCGAGAACCCAAAAGAGGACCGCAGGAGCAGGAAACGGCCTGATGGCAGCGGCAACTCGGGTGAGTGAACAAGTGCCAGCCCCGGATGGCTGGACCAAGACCTTCACCGACCCCCGCCTCTGCGCGGCCATCGTCGACCGTCTCGCCTTCAACGGCACCATCATCGAGACCGGCACCGACTCCTACCGCCTTGCCTCGCCTCGGCCCGGGCGCGGGTCGAAGCACCCGCCAAGCCGGTTGACCGCTGCATGCTTCAGCTTGACGGTCCTTCACCCCAGGGATCGTCGAGCACTGCTCCAGGGAACTTCGCTGTGAGCATCTCGTCGATGCAACTGCGCAGCCCAAGGCCGGTGGGGTCGACCCAGGTGAGCCATGGCACCGGCTGGAGCAGGTCGTCGTACTGGCGGGTGCCGGGGTCGGTGAGGAGGGCGCGGAGCTCGTCGGGTGCGGGGTCGGTGACCAGGCACAGCCAGGCCAGGCCGGCGCCGATGCGGACCTCAGGCGGTCGTCCGGGATCCGACCAGAGGTTCCGGGCCCACTCGGGGGCGTGGTCGTCCTGGTGTTCGCGGGCGAGTTGGGCGATCGCCAGGATCAGGCTCACCCGGACCACCGGATCGCCTTCCTTCGCCAGCCTGAGCCGCAGAGCCGAGGAGACGCGTGAGACCTCGTCGGTCGCCACCGCCAGGACGTAGGCGGTCACGGAGCGGACCTCGGAGTCGGGGTCGGTGAGGAGCGGGAGCAGAAGGTGCACGTCGTCCGTGACGGCCTGACGGGCGGCCTGGATCGTCCAGTCCACCGGGCACATCGTGCTGCCCTCGACCATCAACGGCTCCTCGGCGACCCGGAGTAGGCCTTCCCGCGATCCGTCCCCCATGTGCTGGCACCGGCCGATCTCGGTGACCAGGTGAAGGATCCGGGCACGGAGCCCAGGGTGCCCGGTCGCCGCGATCCGGAGCAGGAACGGCACCGCCAGTGCCCCCACCGCGATCGTGCCGCCCTGGTGGTGAAGATTCGTCCAGAGCTGTTGCAGGGCCCTGTCGGCGGCTTCGGCGTCTCCGGAGCCGAGCGTCGTGAGGAGGCCGGGGATCTCCTCGCCCGGGCCGTAGAAGTGCGGAAACCGCTGCCAGGGGACGTCGTCGTACCTGAACCCGTCCTTGACCTCCGGCGGGATCGCGCCCGCGGCCGCCCGCACGTCGCAGTCCGTGCTGACCCACCGTTCCGGCCAGCCGGCCCAACCGTCATCGTCCATGGCTTGGCCTCCCAGTCCACCGACAGCATCCGAACCCCGGGAGTCTAACGACCGGTTGATCAAGAGACGGACCGCTTCTGCGGCACTCCGGTGGCACCGCACCACAGCGACGTCATTTCTCTTGAGCACCTGCAGCGCTCAAGATGCCAGGTCCTTCCCGCAGGAGCGGGGGGCCAGCCGGCGGTATGAGCAGCGACGCCTTCCACTCCAAGCGGCGACGTCGTACCCGCCGTGGCACGATGCATCCGCACACTGCTCGTTGATAGCTGAATCGCCATCACCAGCCGGACATGGCAAAGAAACTGGAATGCCGCCATAACGCTGCAGGTCGCGAAGCGTCCTCCCCACGCGAGAGAGGGTCAGCCGGCGCTGCTGTCCGGGGCCGGGATCATGTTCGTGTCCTCCCCGCGGGAGCGGGGGTCAGCCGGTGCCGCGGAACATGTTCGTCGCCCGGCGCTGCATGATCTCCCCACCCCATGCTCGGGCGTTGGCCAGCCTTGCTCACGTGTTTTCCCAGGTCAGTACTTCGACTGCCGGGAACGTCTGGTATGTATGCGCGATGGACATTCAGGACGACCGGTTCGACTGGATCGATGAAGAGGAAGGCTTCTACCCGGTCCTCACCCTCGTCGAGGGCGCTACCGAAGACGAGGTGATCCGGCGGTTCGGCGGCGACCCCGGGACCGCGCGCCCTCTGGTGGCTGACGAGATCTACGATCTGCAGCCGAGCAGTCCAGGCCACCGTGGCCACGTGGGCGTCGGAACCGTGGGCGGAGTGGTCTTCGCCCTGGAGGTCGTGGGCTCGACCGGAGCGGTGCCGGGTGTTCTGCGTGACCTGTCTCGCGGAGGCAGGTGCTTCGGGCTCCTCCTCGGCATCAACGGCGACGACCGCGTGCACTACGCGGTCGACGGTGACCTCGTCGTCCACGAGGAACCCTGCGGACCTGTCACCCCGCTGCGAGAAGGCGACGTCCGTTGGAATCCAGCCTGGTGCACTGGCCTGATCGACGTCGAAGAACCAGCCGAGTTCTGGGGTTTGAAGCTGTTCCTCCTTGCCGAGCGGGTGATGGGGGTGACCATCGAACGGTCGTGGTTCAGCCAGCCCTTGAGAACCGCAGAGATCCCCGACTCTGCGATCTTCATGAACACGCCCGCATGGGACATCCCGTGAACGCCAAGCTCTACTCCCTCTCCTCAAGCGGACCACGTCCTTGTCCAGGCGGTCCACGTCTCTCTCTTCGGCCAGGTGAGACGGCACGGGCTGGTCATGGGGTGAACGGAACCCGCTTCCGCAGCAAGCTGAAGGCTGCGCGGCCGTTCATCTGACGCTTGATCATTTTGATCCGGTTGACACGGCCTTCGACGACGCCGGAGTTCCACGGCAGTGTCGGGCCGGCGGTGACGGCTGTGAGATCGCGTTCGAGGCCATCGACGAAAGGCGTGGAGGTTGGGCAGGTCGTCGGCGCGGACCGCCTTGATCCATTGCGGTAGCTCGTCGCCCTGGAGTTGGGTGAGCATTTTCCCGAACGTGCGGACATGCCTGGTGAGGGCGTCCAGCTCGGGGCAGCCGGCGAGGACGGATTTGAGTTTCACGCGCTCGCTCTCCGGCAGGGCATCGGGGTGGGCAGGATCCGCCCGGCGACGGTCCGCGGCGATGGTGGTCGGGCTACCGGTGCGGCCGGAGTTGTGCGGAACGGTCTGGAGGTGGGCGCGGACGGCCCCGTAGTCGCCATGGTAGCCGTGTGTCTTGATCTTTTCCCAGGGCGTCCAGGCGCTCGTGCAGGTACGACTTGAAGTCGTCGAGCTTGGTCCTGTGGTTCTGCCACTGGCCCCGGGACAAGTCTTCCGGGGCCGTGGCGTCCGCCGGCCGCTGGACAGTGCGGTAGGTCATGCCGAGCTGGCGCTGGATGGAGCGTCGGCTGTGGCCGGCGGCCGGCAGCCCGTGGACGGTGGCGTGCTTGGCGCGGGTGCGGTCGGTGAACCGGGTGCCCGGTGGGCCGTGGCGATCCGCTCTCGGCCGGTGCCGATGCCCGGAGCCTTCTCCGGCACCGGCTCGGCGAAGGTCGCACGGAGGCACGGGCGGTTGAGGGAGACGCGCCGCTCGGCCGCTTCGCCGAGGTTGCGCCAGAGGGGGAATCGGTCCGCGACCTGGACTACGGTGGGCGCCCCGATGCCAGCACCCTTAGCGAAGAACGGGGCGCGATCTCGGCAGACGACCTCGATCCCTGGATCAGAATCATGTTCTGGCCCCACTGTTCCGGCTCGGGTGGCCCCACTGGTGGACTGGACAGGTGAGGGCGGAGCGGGTGTGCACGAGTTCCGGTGTGCAGTGGCCTCACCCCTGCGACCGGGTGAGGTTTGCGTGGCTCGGCGCGTGTGGAGCTGATGCGGCGTGATGGCCCGGGTGTGACCGGTGGCGTGAGTTCGTGAGCCCGCCCGAGCCGTATCCCCGACAGGGCGCGTTCGGGCGGGCACCGCTGTTTGCGGTGTCCGCCCGATTGGGTGGGTCAGTTCCCGGTGCGGGGAGTCAGGGGTTGCGTCCGAGGAAGTTCAGGAGCCTGGTCTGGTCGTCCGCGGAGTTCGCGGCCGCCACTTTGGGCCCGTAGGCGTTCGGAAGGCGGATATCGCTGTCCTCGGGTGCGAGCATCTCGGTGGCGAGTCGGACGGCTTCGGCATCCAGTCGTTCGTTCTGCCGTGTTGCCCGGGCGAAGTCCCAGGTGTGGATCAGGGTGTCGGCGCAGGCCATGCGGTTCACGAAGGCTGCGAACGGCATGTTGCCGAAGTCGTCGCCGAGCATGGTCGCGGCCCTGGAGGGGTCGAGCAGCGTGGCCTTGATCTCGTCGGATGCCGAGTGCCAGGCAGTCAGCAGGTCCTCTCCTCGCGAGGGCCTTTCATAGTCGGACCTGTCCAGTCCGGCGAGAGCTCGACGATGGTTCCCGATCACGTGTGCGGCAACGTCCCAGGCAGTCCAACCGGGACACGGTGAAGGCTCCTCCCATCGGTCTGGTGGGCATCCGACCAGCAGGGTGGTGAAGTCGTCGGAAATTCGTGCATAGAGGTCGAGAACGGTTGTCATGGGAGGGCATTCTCCCGGTGTGTGCTCCCGCCGGCTTCCCCCGAAGCGTGGGTTCCGCAGTCGAAAGTCGCGCCGTCAGCGGGGCTGGGATCGTCGCCGCGGCGGGGGATGGAGGGCAGGACGTGGCGGTTGTCCAGACATCACTGATCACCAGCGCCGCAATCACCCTGATGACCAGTCACCCCACCGGCCGCTCGTCCCGCCGGACCGGCCAGGCGGCCCCCAAAGGCGTCCACCGTGACTGGCCCGGGCGGGAAGTGCCCACCAACATCCCGTCGTTGACTTCCCGGCCGCTCCGATCGCCCGCGGCCCATCAGCCGATCGCGCCTGGATGGCCCGGCACCGTCGCCGATCGCCCCCGTAGGTCGTGGATGGATCGGGCGACGATCCGCAGCGCGTCGACCGCCTGGCCGGCCCTGTCGGGTCGTTCGGCGCACTGTCTGTCAGGTGTCGTACTCGCCGTTCCACGGAGCCGAGAAACCCAACCGGTCGGGATGCAGCTCAGCCCAGTCCTCCTCGCCGTCCGCGTCATCGGCGTGGCACTCGGTGATGAGACCGAAGACCACACCGTCAACGGTGACCTGGAAGGGGCGAATCGCGATGTCACAGTATTCGCGCTCTGCGAGACCTGCGAGGACGGCGGCCAGCCGCGCTTCTGCGCGGGCAACCACGGAGTGCTCGTCGCGCGGACGCGTCATCTGCTCTGCCCAGGTACCGGCGCTCCAGATGTCGGACTCCTGATGGTGCCCGTCATGGTCGAACTTGTGGACCGCGACGAAGAGCCTCTTGTGCTCCTCCCAGCCGCGTCCCATCTCGAACCCGTCGGGCAATGCATAGGTGATCGACCCCAGGAACTGACCGTCACTGAACCGGCCGATGGTATTCGTTCGACTGTCCGGCTCATACGCGACAGGGATGATCTCAGGGACAGCCATGACGGCACCCTAGACACCCAGTTGAACCCCGTCGTCACCGGGTCTGGGATCAGAGACAGGACCTGAGCCTGATGCTCAACCACCTGTGATCGTCATCGGAATGCGTGGTCCGTGGTGCCGACTGCTGCGAAGGTCGCCTCGGTGTACGCGGAGTTCGCACAGCGACGCGGGCAGCTCAGGCTCGATCGAGTTCTCGCCGGGGAGAAGTACGAGGAACACTGCCGGCGTCAGACCGCCGGATGCCACGCCGTCGGACGGCCCGTCAACTGCGAGGTCCGCGCTCGGCGCGGTCGGTCGGCTCGGTCGGTCCGGTGTCGGTGACGGTGCGACGGAAGCCGCGCGTTAGCAGGACGCACATCGGGCGCAAGCGGAGCCGTTGAAGATGGCGTGCGCGTGCCGCCACCGCGTCTCCACAATCCCTTCCCGGTGTGGAGACGCGCGCGGCCGGCTCCCGGTCGACCCGGCGGCCCGAACCCGGGCCCGCCTCGCCTCTCACCACGGACAGGGACACATCATGCCAAGATTGTTCGTTCGTACATCCGAACCACCCAGGCCGGTATGGCGAAGGGCCGCCGGGCTGGTGGCGGCGTTAGCGATCCTGGCCGGGGGCGTCGGCGTCCTCGGCACGGCCGGAGCCGCCGGCGCAGCGGATGACTCGGCGTCCCAGATGACCCCCGCGACAGCGGAGTTCGCGCCCGGGAACCCGGCGATCGTCTCGATGGGCGACAGCTTCATCTCGGGGGAGGGCGGCCGCTGGGCCGGGAATGCCCTGACCTCGGCTTCGAACGGCAACGTCTGGGGCACCGACCGGGGAATCGACGTCTACAAGGCCGAGGGGAACACCTCCTACGACAGTGGCGGCAACCGGTGTGACCGGTCGACGTCCGCGGAGATCAAGACGGCTGCGCTCCCGTACGCCGTGGACCGGTACAACCTCGCGTGCTCGGGAGCGGAGACCAAGGACATCCTCACCGAGGAGTTCAAGGGCGAGCAGCCGCAGATCAACCAGCTCGCCGCCCTCGCCGCGAACCACGAGCACAGCATCCGGGCGGTCGTGGTCTCCATCGGGGGTAACGACCTGAAGTTCTCCGACATCCTCCGGGCGTGCATCTCGTACTACATCCTTCCGGTCGGCCGGGACTGCCAGGCGTCGCAGAGTGCCGAGTTCACGCAGCGCCTGGTCGCCCTGCAGACGTCGGTCGGGAACGTGATCGACCAGGTGCGGACGAAGATGCGGGACAACGGGTACAACGACTCCCAGTACGAGTTGATCCTGCAGTCGTACCCGAGCCCGCTCCCGAGGTCCGGCGACTACCGCCACGAGCAGGGCGGGATGACGGTGAGCGGCACCAGGTACACGGCCGACGGGTGCCCGTTCTCGGACGACGCCACGAACTGGGCCAACGACGTGGTCCTGCCCAGGATCACGGCCACGCTCCAGGCGATCGCGCTGAGCCGCAACACCGTGTTCCTCGACCTGTCCCAGTCGTTCAACGGGCACGAGCTCTGCAACAGGAGCGCCAACCAGGCGGTGCAAGGCACCCAGCCGCCCGCAGCCGGGACGGCCGAGTGGATCCGCTGGGTCCCCTACCTGCTCTTCGCGGCCGGCGGACAGGGAGATCAGCAGGAGGCCATCCACCCCAACTACTTCGGCCAGCTCGCCCTGGGTTCCTGCCTGAGCGGGACGCTCAACCGCCGGGCCGCCGACCACCGGACCACGTGGGGCTACCAGTGCACCTACGCCGGCACCGACACCGACATGGCGGTGGACCCGCTCCCGGGGATGGGAGTAGGGGCGCCCGTCACCCCGCCGAACGCGGCCTCCGGGTCACGGTTCGCCGTCAGCGGTTCCGACGGAGCGCTGCTCACCACCGCCCCTCCGTTCGGGGGCGTGACGGCGATGCCGTACATCAGCTGGTTCCCCGGTATGTATCCGAACCGCACCGCGCCGGTCAGGCGGCCGTTCTACCCCTTCCAGACCCTCGCCCTGCAGGCCGGGCCTGCGAACGCGCCCGGAAGTTGGTACCTGACGGACTATCATGCTTCCAGGTACACCCGTCAGGGAAGCGAGATCGGCACCGTCTCGGCCGGAAACCCGAACCTCCCCGACGACCTCTGGACGTTCCACGACGCCGGTGGCGGCCGTTTCTGGGTGACCAATCCGGGCCATGACGGCTGCCTCACCAACACCCGCACCGCCCCGAACATCGGCGTTCCCCTCATGTTCCTCCCCTGCAACGGCTCGATGACGCAGAAGTGGGACCTCCGGGACGGCACTCCGCGCTACACCGGAGCGATCCACTCGACGGACAACTGCCTGGGCAACCCCGCCAGCGGCGCGGACGCGGTCCTGAGCACCTGCAACGTCCCGGCAGCCGAGGGGTGGAACGTGACCGCCCTGCCCGCCCGGCCCGGAATCCTCCCGGAGGACGACGGCTACACGGTGAGCAACGGCACCCGGTGCCTCACCGCCCGGTCCCCCCGTGCGGTGGTGGCCGCCTGTGACGGCAGCGCCGCCCAGACCTGGCGGTTCCTCCGTACCGGGAGCCAGCTGATGAGCCCGCAGAGCGGCGAGTGCCTCACCGAGCCGGACCAGGAACTCGGCAGCCACCTGACGCTCTCCGCCTGCGATGGTGCGAACAACAAGCGGTGGCGCGCGAGTTCGACCGCGCAGAGCCTCTGCGACGATACGCCGCCGCCGACCCCGCCGGGCTCCAGCACCCCGAACCCTGCGGGCACCATGACCCCGGCGCCGTCGGCTACCGGTACCCCGAACCCTGCGGGCACCATGAACCCGGCGCCGTCGGCTACCGGTACCCCGGGCGGGGCGAGCACCATGAACCCGGCGCCGTCGGGTACCGACGCTCCGCCTCCTGGCAGCTCGCCGACCCCGGCCGGCTGCGACCCCCAGGTGGCACTGGGCGACTCCGTCCCCAGGGCCTACTCCTTCCTGGCCGGAGCCCAGGACAGGTACGCGGGCGGCTCGTCCCTGCGCGTCCCGCAGAGCTACAGCGGCGGCCACTTCGCCCCCGGCGACGAGTTCGGCCCGACGGGCTATCAGGCGTCCTTCACCTACGACAACGCCCTGATCATCGCCGCCTACCTGCAGAACCCCTCCGGCGACAACGTCGGCCGCGCCGTCGCCCTGGGTGACAGCCTGCTCTACGCCCAGGCCCACGACATCACCCCGGACGGGCGGCTGCGCGCCTCCTACGAGCCCGATCCGTTCGTCACCCCGACCGGCGTCTACGTGGGCGGGTTCTCGGTGTACACCGGGAACATGGCGTGGGCGGGCATGGCCTTCGCCCGCCTGTACAGCGTCACCGGCGAGGGCCGCTTCCTCGACGGGGCGGTGAGGGTCGGCAACTGGATCCAGAACAACGCCGCCGACAGCCGCGGAGTCGGCGGCTACACGGGTGGTCTGCGCAATGACGACCAGACCGGCCAGACCATGATCCCGATCACCTGGAAGGCCACCGAGCACAACATCGACACCGGCGCGTTCTTCGCGATGCTCGCCCGGATCACCGGCGACCAGGGGTGGAAGCAGCGCTCGGAGAACGCCTTCCGGTTCGTGGCCTCCATGCAGGCCGACGACGGCCGGCTGTGGACCGGCACCGGCCTGGACGGCGTCACCCAGAACCGCGACACCGTCCCCGAGGACATCCAGACCTGGAGCTACCTGGCCACCCTGGACTCCCGCTACAGCGTCTCCGTGGACTGGGCCGCCACCAACCTGGCGGCCACCGACGGGCAGTTCGCCGGCGTCAGCTTCGGCCGCACCGACACCTCCAAGGTCTGGTTCGAGGGGACCGCCCACCTCCTGGCCGCCTACAACACCCGCACGGCCCCCGGCGACGCCGACCGGGCCGCCGCGCTGACCTCCACCCTGCTCGCCGCCCAGCACGGAGCCCCGAACACCGACGGCAACGGCATCGTCGCGGCCTCCCGCGACGGCCTCACCACCGGCGAGGGCGACATCTACTACGCATCGCTGCACACCGGCGCCACCGCCTGGTACCTCCTCGCCGTCCAAGGCGGAAACCCCTTCCGCCTCTGATCCCGCGGCACTTCCGACGGTCCCCCACCCCGCGGTGGGGGACCGTTCGGCTCTCGTGCGCTGCGGGTCGCCGTCGTGCGGACGGTCGGTGTGCCGGGGCGATGCCCGCGAGGACGGTGTCGAGCATCCGGTCGAACTCCGCCTCCGGGCGTCGGCCGGCGCTTCGCGGGTGCGATCGGGGGAGCGGGGCGGCCCCGGCCGACGTGCACGGCCGTCCGGTCCGCGAGGCCGGTCCGCGAGGTCGGTGCGGAGACCGGTCTTGACTTCAACTTCGCTTGAAGTTCTACGGTGCTTGCACCAGCGATCGTTTCCAGGGGGCACCTCGCATGACGAGCCAGCACACGTCCGACGCCGAACTCGCCGCTCAGCCGGCTGCGTACTGGACCGGGGTGGCCTATGAGGCCGTCATCTCGTTCACCCGGGCCCAGCAGGCCGAACTGGGCTTCACCCAGCCTCAGTTCTGGCTGCTGCGCAACCTGTCGAAGAACGACATCTCACCCGACGGCCGCGGCCTGACCGTCCCCGAACTTCAGCAGGCCATGCGCTCCTACCTCCGGCCCGAGGACGACCTGGAGGCAGCGGCGGGAGTCCTGCTGGAGCGCGGCTGGGTCACCCGCGATGCGGGGGAACGGCTGTGGATCACCGAGTCGGGCGAGGAGGCCCGGGTCGGCCTCAAGCAGCACGCCCCGGCGATCCGGGCCCGCATTCACCAGGGCATCGACGACGCCGACTACGTCACCGCACTGAAAGTGCTCCAGCAGATGATCCGGAACACGGGCGGCACCGTCGCCTAGCCGGATCTGCCGGATCTGCCGGATCTGCGGGTGTCTGCCGTGCCTGGAACGGGGCTCTCCGCGGGCCGGCAGCCGGGTTTCGGGCGGGGACTCGAAGGCGTGATTCCGTTGTACTTGTAGGCTCGGGTGGGACAGCTCTGATTCTTGAAGGGGGAGCCCGGTGCGCGCCCGTCGGTGGATAACTGTGGTCGCTGGAGTCGTCGCGCTGAGTGGGCCGACGGTTGCGTACGCCCGTGGCGGGGGCGGTAGCCACGGGTTCACCGGTGGTGGGGGCGGGGGCGGTGGGGGCGGTGGTTACCACGGGACGACCGGTGGGGGCTTCGGCTACGGGTTCGTGGCCGGTGGCGGGGGCGGCGGGTTCGTCCCCCTGCTGGTGATCGTGGCTGTCATCCTCCTGGTCCTGTGGCTCAGCTACCGGCGTCGGAAGGCGAAGCGGACGGCCGATCTGA
>NZ_BMRI01000006.1:37970-54654 GCF_014648555.1 Kitasatospora griseola | reverse complement strand
ACACGGTGTCGGACCGGACGGCGCACCGCGCGGACGAGCAGGCGAGCGAGCGTGCCGTCCAGGTCGGGGCCCGGGTCGATGCCATCGCCGACACGGATGCGACGTTCGATCGCGCCGCGCTCGAGCGCCGGGCCGTCTGGCTGTACACGATCGCCCAGCAGGCCTGGACCCAGAACGACCACGCCACGCTGCAGCAGATCCTGTCCCCGGTGCTCTACGGCAAGTGGGCCGACGAGCTGCACGACTACGCGTCGCGCGGCGAGGTCAACGTCGTGGAGATCGTCTCCGGCCCGGTGGTCGAGCTGGTCGACGTCGCGAACCGCGCGGGCGAGGTGAATGACACCGTCACCTTCCGGATCACCGCGACGCTCAACGACTACGTACGCCGCGACTACGGCCCGGACGCGGTGCGCAAGGACGACTCGACGCGCCCGGTCGAGTACTGGACGCTGCGCAAGAACCAGGCCGGAGAGTGGATCGTGTCGTCGATCGAGCAGGCGGCCGAGGGTGCGTACCACCTGACCAACGCCATCGAGACGGACGGCTGGGACCAGAAGGAGATCGCTCGCGAGGCGGTGCTGGAGGTGGCCGGGAAGACCGCGGTCAAGGGTGCGACCGACATCCTGTCGCTCACCAACATCTCGTGGAGCACGGACGCCGACGCCGCCGTCGGCGACCTGAGCGTGCTCGACGGCCGGTTCGACCGGGCGGTTCTCGAGGTCGCCGTCGAGCGGTTCCTGGAGGAGTGGGTCATGAACGACGGCAGCCTGGACTTCACGTCCGTGCGCACGGTCAATCGGACCGTCATGCGCAACGCCGTCGTCAAGTCGGTCACGGTGCGTTCGCTGGTCTCGCGAGACCCGATCGTCTTCCGGGTCGCGGTCGACGCGGAGGGCGTCTACTACGAGGTCGACCGGCGCAGCGAGCAGGTGCTCCGCGGTGACGCACGCGAGCGCAGGCCGATCACCTTCGCGTTCGATCTCCGACTGGACGACACGTCGACCAATGCGTGGACCGTGATCGCCACCAACGTGGAGTAGGCGGAGCCCCCGCCGACGGCCCGGCCGTCGGCGGGGCGGACCGGCGTCATTCCGGCCCGGGCCAGGATGGTGCGGTCGGCAGGGGAGAGACCGTACGCGTAGGCGGTGCGGGACTCGGAGGCGGCCGCGGTCGGGTCGAGGACCGGTGGCCAGCGGCGGGCCGTCATCGCCACGTCCCACACCGGTCGGCCGGGGGCGGCCAGGTCGAAGCCAATCAGCGCTGCCGCCGCGCCGGACCGGAACACCGCGTTCTCCACGCACACGTCGTTGTGGCGGAGCAGCGAACCGCCCTCCGGGTTCGCAACTCCCGTGACCAGCCAGCGTCCTGGTCGAACGGTGTGCGGGCGAAGGCGTCGTGCCGGCGGGCGCAGCAGGCGGCCCACCCACACCAGCGCCCCTCGTCGAGCGCCCAGGCCGGATCCGGCAGCACCGCGACGTCCCCGGACCGGAACGCCAACTGCTCACGCCTGCCCACCGGTTCACCCACCGGCAGCGGCGCGCCCGTGAACGCGCCCAGCCCGCAGCGCCCGCAGGAACCCGTGCCGGGCCCGGGCGTTCGGCCCGGCGGGCCGCTCGACCACCGTGCCGCGTCGCCGGACCGCAACGGCGGTGGCCCGCCCGCCGGTCAGCAGCTCGCCATTCGTTCCCCCGTACCCCGCGCTCCCGTGCGTCGTCGGGGAACACCGTGCCGTGACGGTGGGTTCGGCGTCAGACCAGTCGGGCCGTCACCGTCTTGGGTCGCTGGTACTCGCGCAGGGCGAGGGTGGACAGGTCGGTGCCCGCGCCGCTGGAGCGGCGGCCGCTGTGGGGGAGTTCGGCGGATTGGGCGAGGTGGCAGTTGAGCCAGACTTCGCCGGCGGAGAGACGGTCGGTGAGGGCGAGTCCGGTGGTGAGGTCGGTGGTCCAGACGGAGGCGGCGAGGGCCTGCGGGACGGACTCGGCGAGGGCGACGGCCTCGTCGAGGCTCCCGGCGCGCTGGACGGTGAGCAGTGGGCCGAACACCTCCTCGACCACGGCCGGGTCGTCGGCGGGCAGGTCGGCGAGGACGGTCGCGGGCCGCCACAGGCCGTCGGTGCGGCCGGGCGCGGTGCGGACGGTCTTCGCGGCGCTGGCGGCCACGATCCGGTCGTAACGGGCCGCCTGGTCGGGGTTGTTGAGCGGTCCGAAGTCGCGGCCCGCGTGGCGTTCGGCCATCGCGGCGGCGAGTGCGGCGACGGCGTCGTCGTACGCCTCGTCGAGGACGATGACCCGGGCGGGGACGGCGCAGCTCTGGCCGGCGTTGTAGGTGCAGGCGGCGGCGAGCTGCTGCCAGGTGTCGGCGGGGGCGTCGGGCAGCACCAACACGGGGCTGTTGCCGCCGAGTTCGAGGCTGACGGGGGTGAGGCCGGCGCGGGCGGCGATCTCGGCGCCCGCGGCGGGGCTGCCGGTGAAGGCGATCAGGTCGCAGCCGGAGCCGACCAGCAGCCGACCGGTGTCGCGGTCGCCCGGCAGGGCGGTCAACACGCCGGGGCCGAGGGCCTGTTCGGCGTGCGCGGCGAGCAGCAGCGCGGTGTCGGGGGTGGTCTCGGCGGGCTTCAGGACCACCGTGTTGCCGGCCGCGAGGGCGGGGGCGCAGCGCCAACCGGCCATCAGCAGCGGGTAGTTCCACGGCACGACGGCCGCGACCACGCCGACCGGCTCCCAGCGCACCCAACTCTGGTGCCCGGCCAGGTAGTCGCCCGCGGCGGGGGAGGTGCCGGCCCGCACCGCGCCGCCGTAGAACCGGAACAGGTCGGCGACCTCGGCGATCTCACCGGCCGCCTCGGCGACGGGCTTTCCGGTCCCGGCGCACTCGGCGTCCGCGTACGCGGAGGCGTGCTGCTCGATCAGGTCGGCGAGCGCGGCGAGCCTGCGGTGCCGCTCGCGCGGGGTGAGCGCCGACCAGCGGGGCCGGGCGGCGCGGGCGGCGGCCACGGCGGCCGACACTTCGGTGGCACGCCCGGGCGCGAGGGTGCGGCGGACGGTGCCGGTGCGCGGGTCGATCAGATTCATCAGTGGTGCTCCATCGGTCACAAGTCGTAGGCGCGCAGCCAGAGTTCGAGGGTGAGCAGCAGCCACAGCTTGCCGCCCTGGCGGGGCAGCAGCAGTCCGCCGCCGCGCATCCAGGTCTCCACCGTGTCCGCCCGGAACAGTCCGCGGGCGCGGGCCCCGGCACCGAGCAGCAGGTCGCCGGTGAGTTCGCTGAGCGGGCCGCGCAGCCACTGCTGCACCGGCACCCGCATGCCGCTCTTGGGCCGGTAGGTGACGGTGTCGGGAAGCAGGTCGCGGACCGCCTCCTTGAGGATCCACTTCTCCTCGGTGGCACGGAGTTTGAGCGCCGGCGGGGTGGCGAACGCGTGCTCCACCACCTGCCGGTCGAACAGCGGCGAGCGGCCCTGGACGCCCTGCGAGGCGGTCAGCCGCTCCACCTTGGTGAGGATGTGGTGGGCGCCCTTGGTGCGCAGGTTGCAGTGCAGCAACTGGTCGAGCAGCGACGGCATTCGGCGGTCCGTCAGGTACGGCGCGACGTGCCGGCGCGGGTGCGCGGCCGGGCCGAGCGCGTCCAGTTCGGCCAGCGCCTCGCCGGTGAGCAGCACCGGCAGGTCCTCCCAGCACTTGCGGTAGGTGTGCAAGTAGGCGTCGGCGCGGGCCTGTTCGGACGGGTCGTCGCGGAGCAGCTCGAAGACCAGCATCGCCAGGTTCTTCGGTCCGCCGAACACCGGGTCGCCGCCCTCGCCGTTCAGCGACACGGAGAGCCCGTCGCCGGCCACCGCCTCGGCGAGCATCAGGTTCGGCACCGTCAGCGGGTCGCCGACGGGGCCGTCCAGCAGGGCGACGGTGTCGGCGAGGCGCGCCGCGACCTGCTCGCCCGGCACCGTCAGCACCCGGTGCCGGGTGCCGCAGTGGGCGGCGACCAGGCCCGAGTAGCCCAGTTCGTTGGGCAGTTCGTTGCCGAAGCTGATCGAGTAGGTGTGCACCGGCCGGTCGTGCAGCCGGGCGGCCAGCGCCGTCACCAGCGAACTGTCCACCCCGCCGGACAGCAGCACCGCCACGTCCTGCCCGTCCGGCAGCCGCCGCGCCACCGCCCGCTCCAGCAACTCGCGTAGGCCCGAGGCGTACTGGTCGTCCGTGCGGTCGAGCGTCCGCGCCTGCGGCTCCCAGAACTCCTCGATGCGCACCGAGCCGTCCGCGCCCAGCCGGGTCACCTTGCCGGGCAGCAGTTCGGAGACCCCGCGCAGCAGCGTCTCGGTGCCCGGCAGGTAGGCGAAGGTGAGGAACGAGCGGACGGCGGCGAGGTCCAACCCGGTGTCCACGTCCGGGCGTCGGCGCAGCGCGCGGAGTGAGCTGGAGACCGCCCAGCCGCCGTCCCGGGTGCGGCAGTGGAAGGCGGTGCGGGCGCCGGTGTGGTCACGGACCAGCACCAGGTCCGGGCCGTCCAGCACCGCGAGGGTGAACATGCCGTCGGCCGCGCGCAACCCCTCCGGGCCGAGTGCCAGCCAGCAGCGCAGCAGCAACTCCCCGTCCGGCGTACCGGGTTCGGCGGGGCGCCCGGCGGCGGCCAGGGCGGCGTGCAGCTCGTCCCGGTTGTGCAGGGTGACCTCGCCGACCGCGGTGCGGCCGTCCACGGTGAACGGACCGTCCGCGAAGCCGGGCACGCCGGTCAGCAGCGCCGCCGAGACGGCCCGGCCGCCGGCCTCGAACGGGCCTGCCACCAGGCCGGATTCGGACGGGCGGCGGCCGTCGGCGGGCAGCGACAGCACGGTGTAGCGGGCCGGGCGGGAAGCGGTGCGGACCCCGGCGGACCCGGACCCGGACCCGGACCCGGTCGCGGCCGGGCGGTGCGACTCAGCCAAAGTCGTCCCCGTCCCAGGCGTCGCCGTGGGCACCGTGATCGTCCCCGCCGTCCCCGGCCGTGCCGAAGCCGCCGTGATCGTCGAACCCGTCGTCGAACCCGCCGTCGTCGCCGCCGTCACTGCTGCCGCCACCGTCACCGCCGCCGCCGTCGCCCGAGCTGCGGGCGCGCTCGGCCTCCCGGCGCAGCTCCTCCTCCTCGTCGGACGACAGCAGCTCCGGCGCGTACTGGACGGCCGCGATGCCCGCGCCCAGGCCGAGCGCGCCCAGCACCACGCCGAGCCGGCCCGGGAACGAGCTGCGGTTGACCAGCACGTACTGGCCCTGGCCCCAGACGGTGCGGCCGTAGCCGATGTCGCGCCCGTAGCCGGCCCGGCCGTCGGCGTGGGAGCGCTTGACCAGGTCGCGGCCGAGCCGCTCGTCGGTGCCGGAGTCGCCCCGGTCGTCGCGCCAGTGGATCCGGCCGTCGGAGCTGCGGCTGCGCCATTCGTTGCGGCCGTCGGAGTACCGGCGGTGCACCGTGCCGTCGGCCAACAGCTCGTCGCTGTAGGTGATTTCGGGTGGCTGGGTCATCGTCCAGAGTCCTCGGGGGTCAGGGCGTCGGCCAGGTCAGGAAACCGGTGTCGCGGGCCCGGGTGGGCGCGGCCGGGCGGGCGGGCGGAGCGAAACCGCCGCCGCGGACGGTGCGCAGCACGGTCCGCAGCAGCCGGGCCGGGCGGACGGCCGCCAGCTCGGCGACCCGGCCGCGGGCCAGCCAGGCCCGCTCGGCGGTCGGCAGCTCCGCGGGCAGGTCGTCGGCGTCGCAACGGGGCCGACCGGCGAGCGCGGCCAGGTGCAGGGCTGCGGCGTGGCGCGGCAGCAGGCCCATGGTGCGCACCCGCAGCCTCGGGCCGGCGTGCTCGCGCACCCGCCGGAACAGGTCGAGTCCGGCCGGCGAGGCGTCGTGCAGCACGTGCACCACCGCGTCCTCGGCGCGCTGCAACGCGGCCAGCAGCCGGGTGTCCAGCGGCAGCCGCTCCGGGGCGAGGATCGGGCAAGCCCCCTCCAGGTGCAGGCGGTTGGCGATCAGCATCGCGGCGATCGTCGGATCCTGGCAGACCAGCAGCCGGGGGAACGCGTAGTCGTACAGGTCGCCCTCCGGCCCCGGCCGGTGCGGACGGGGCGCCACCAGGTCGGGCAGCACGGGCAATTGGGGGTTCCGGGCGAGCGCCGCCGCGAAGCGCTCCGCCGACAGCAGCGGCCGGGTGGTGTAGCGCAGCCGGAGCGGGCCGCGGTGCAGCGGCAGCAGCGTGCGGTCCGTCTCGTAGTACAACTGCCGTGCGGTGAAGGCGAGACGGCCCGGATGGGCGCAGCGCTCGGCCGCTCGCCGGACGGCCCGGTCGAGCAGTCGGTCGGGTATCGGGGTCACGCCGCGTCCCTCCGTCATCGGGCACCGTCCGCAGGCCGGGTCCGTGCCGCCTCCGGCCAGGTGAGGAAGCCGATCCGTTTGGCGCGCCGCCGGGTCTCGGCAGCAGTCTCCACCGTTCGGGCCCGGGCGGCGACGGCGCGTTCGACGGCCTTCTCGGCCAGGGCGAGCAGCTTCGGCGGCGGCACGGTGATCAGCGGCGAGCGGAAGCCGGCCGTCAGCCACTCCCGTTCCCGGTCGGTCAACCGCTGCCAGCCCGGCGCGGCCGCCAGCGCCGCCGGAAGCCGTGGCCTGCTCGGGTCGCGCAGCCGCACCGCCCTCGCGGGCTCCAGCACCGCGCGCGGCGCGAGCCCGCAGTCCACCACCCGCCGGCCGGGCAGCGCCGACCGGATCACCAGCGTGCGGGCCAGCGCGGACAGCGACAGGTCGCGCAGCACCGCGACCGGCAGCGCGGCCGGGACCTGCGCCAACTCGTCTGCCAGCAGCACCCGGTGACGTTCTGCGAAGTTGTTGGCGTGCAGGAAGCCCGCCACGGCGGGGACTTCGCACAGCACCACGGCCCGGGCCTCGACCGCGCCTCCCGTCGGGCCGGCCGGTGGATGCTCGATCAGCCCGGTCGGCAGCCCGCCGTAGACCTCCCGCCAGCGGTCGATCACCTGGTACTGGAACCTGATCTCCGAAAGGCGCGGACGGAACGGCGCCCCGGCCCGCAGGCGCCACGCCGTGTGGAACTCCCGCACCGCGACCACCGCGCCCAGACCGGCGGCGAACAGCCAGACCTGCCCGTCGGCGCCGAGGGCGAACGAGCCGGCCGCCAGCGCGCCCGCGGTCACGACTGTGCCGATCACGAGGTGCCCTCGGTGCGCCTTCGGGCCCGGAAACCCGTGCAGGCGGCGCTCGTTGAGCCAGTACAGCTGCTCCACGGTGATCCGCAGGCGGCCGCCGGTGCCCTTGGCCACCAGCTCCCGGAACTTGAGGTCGTGCAGGCGGCCGGGCTCGGACTTCGGGTCCAGCGCGAAGGTCCGGCCGCAGCGCGAACAGCGGTGTCCGTGACGCTCGCGCCGCCCCACGCTCTCCCGGCAGTTCGGGCAGATCATCGCGCGCCGTCCGCGGGCCGGGCCGACGCGCCGTCCGCATGCCGGACCGACGTGGCGTCGGCGGGCGAGTGCGGCGCGGGCAGGGCCTGCGGCCAGCTGAGGAAGCCGATCCGCTCCGCGCGCCGCCGGGTCTCGGCAGGGTCCTCCGCCGCGGGGGCGGGGGCGGTGGTGGCACGTTCGACGGCCTTCTCGACCAGGGCGAGCAGCTTCGGCGGCGGCACGGCGATCAGCGGCGAGTACCAGCCGTTCGCCAGCCAGTCGCGCTCCCGCTCTGTCAGCCGCCGCCAGCCCGTCGACCCGCCCAGCGCCGACGGCGCCTGCCGCGGCCCCGTGTGGTCACGCAGTCGCACCGCCTTCGCCGGGGCGAACACCGCGCGCGGCGCGAGCCCGCAGTCCACCACCCGCCGACCGGGCAGCGCCGCCCGGACCGCCACCGTCCAGGCCAGTGCGGACAGCGACAGGTCGCGCAGCACCACGACCGGAAGATCGGCCGGGACCTTCGCCAACTCGTCGACCAGGAGCAGCCGGTGGCGCTCCGCGAAGTTGTTGGTGCGCAGGAAGGCCGCCACGGCGGGGAGTTCGCACAGCACCACGGCCTGCGCCTTGACCGTCGTCGGCTTCGAACCGTCCGGCGGGTACTCCACCAGCCCGGCCGGCAGGTCGCGGTGGACCACCCGCCAGCGGAAGATCACCCGGCGCTCGAAATCGCTCAAGGTCACCTGCGGCCGCATCGGAGCGTCGGCCCGAAGCCGCCGGGCGCCCCGGAACTGCTGCACCGCCAGGCCTCCGGCGACCAGCATCACCGGGCCCAGCAGGAACCAGCTGAAGCTGCCGATCCCGACCGCCAGCGAGCCGGCGATCACCGCGACCACCGCCAGCACGGCGCCGCCCACGTTGCTGCCGGCGCGCTCCTCGCTGGTCGGGAAGCGGTGCAGGCGGCGCTCGTTGAGCCAGTACAGCTGCTCCACGGTGATCCGCAGGCCGCCGGGGGTCCACTTGGCCACCAGCTCACGGAACTTGAGGTCGTGCAGGCGCCCCGGCTCCACCTTCGGGTCCAGCGCGAACGATTTCTTGCAGTTCGAGCAGGTGTGATTGGTGCGCTCGCGCTGGCGTCGGTCGGTCCGGCAGTTCGGACAGATCATCGGGCGTTCTCCCGGGTCATCGGGCGTGCTCGATCGGCGGATTGGTCGTCATGGCGGGTGATGCGGGCGAAGTGGTGCGCGCGGTTGGCGAGTTCGACGGAGGACGGACGGGCGTCGACGTCACCGGGAGTCCTCCAGGGCCGCCGCGATGCGGTGCAGCCGGTGCGCCAGGCGTTCCCGCACGGTCACCGTACCCACGCGCTGGCGTGACGTCACCTCGCGCAGCGCTGCCGCGAGTTCGTGCTGACCGCGCTGCTGGGCGACCTCCGCGGTGATCGCGTAGTCCTCGTGGTCGATGCCGTAGCCAGTGTTCGCGGCCAGGATCGCCAGCCGGTTGTCGCTGCGGTTGCCGAACGAGTGCGGCATCAGCTCGGGGATCCGGATCAGCGTGCCTGGCGCCAGGTCGACGGCCACCACCCGGCGGCGGTGCGCGTCGTACAGTCCGCAGGACGCCGGGCCGAGCGCCAGCACCAGGTGCTCGCCGCCGTGCGCGTGCGGGGTGAACGCGGTGTGCGGCGCGACCAGGCCCAGCTTGTAGGTGGCGTTCGACGGGCGTTCCGGCGAGGTCGCCGCGTCGCCGATGAAGTAGTGCGCGTACTGCTGCTCGTCGATGAAGCGCAGCAGCCCGCTGTCCGGGTCCTGCGGTCCGAGTTCCCGCGCCCCCGCGCGGTCGGCGCGCAGCACCCGGCCGTCCGGGCGCAGCCGGAACAGCTCGGCGCCGTCCGGCAGCGCGGACGCCTGTCGTTCCAGGCTGCGCAGCCCCCCGCGTATCGACACTCACGACCCCCTCGTCGGTGCTCGCGGCGATGCTACCCGGGCTGCCGGGTCCGCCGACCGGCGGGATACTCGAACAGATGGCCAACTTTTCGGAGGTGAGAGCCATGCCCGCGACTGCTGCCGGAGCCACCGGACCCCGTCCGGTGCGGGGGACGTACGCCTGGCTGACCGAGAAGCACAACTCCTCGCTGGTCTTCCTGCTGGCCCTCTCGCTGGGCCTGGCCCTGGTCGCCCCGCAGGTGACCCAACTCTGGCTGCTGATCGTGTTCGCGGTGGTGTGGGGGGTGACCGTGGTGGCCTTCGTCTCGCAGTTCTGGGGCCGCTACGAGCACGCCCATCCGCACCAGCCACGGCACGCCTGACCGGCCTCCGCCACGGCACGCCTGACCGGCCTCCGCCGGGACGCGCCCGACCGGCCTCCGCCGCGACGCGCCTGACCGGCCTCCGCCGCGACGCGCCTGACCGGCCTCCGGCACGGCACGCCCGACCGGCCTCGCCGCGCACTCCCGTCAACTCACGTACACATCACGTACACAACGGTTCGGGGCCCGTTCGGAAAGCGTTTTCCGAGCAGGCCCCGAACCATGTTGTGCGCGCTGCCGGCGGTCAGCTGCCGGACCACACCGTGGTGATGTTGCAGAACTCGCGGATGCCGTGACCGGACAGCTCGCGCCCGTAGCCGGAGCGCTTGATCCCGCCGAACGGGAACGCCGGGTGGGAGGCCGTCATCCCGTTGAAGAACACGCCGCCCGCGCGCAGGTCGCGCACACAGCGTTCCCGGTCGTCCGCGTCGCGTGTCCAGACGTTGGAACTCAGGCCGAACGGCGAGTCGTTGGCGATCGCCACCGCCTCGTCCAGGTCGGCGACCCGGTACACGGTGGCGACCGGGCCGAACGCCTCCTCGTGGTGGATCCGCATCCGCGGCGTCACGTCGGTGAGCACCGTCGGCAGGTAGTACCAGCCGTCGGCCAGCGCCGGGTCGTCCGGTCGTGCGCCGCCGCAGGCCAGGCCCGCGCCGAGCCGGACCGCGTCGGTGACCAGCTCCTCGACGTCGGTGCGGCCCTGCTCGGTGGCGAGTGGGCCGACCTCGGTGGACTCCGCCATCGGGTCGCCGACCGTCAACGCCCGCATCCGGGCGGTGAAGCCGGCCAGGAACTCGTCGTACACGTCGGTGTGCACGATGAAACGCTTCGCCGCGATGCAGGACTGCCCGTTGTTCTGCACCCGGGCCGTCACGGCCTTGGCGATCGCGGCCGGCAGGTCCGCCGACGGCAGCACCAGGAACGGGTCGCTGCCGCCCAGTTCGAGGACGGTCTTCTTCACCTCGTCACCGGCCACCCGGGCCACCGCGCGGCCCGCGCCCTCGCTGCCGGTCAGCGTCACCGCCGTGACCCGCTCGTCGCGGATCACCGCCTCCACCGCGCGGGAGGGGATCAGCAGCGTCTGGAAGCACCCCAGCGGGAACCCGGCGCGGACGAACAGGTCCTCCAGCGCGAGCGCCGTCCGCGGCACGTTCGAGGCGTGCTTCAGCAGGCCCACGTTGCCCGCCATCAGCGCGGGCGCGGCGAACCGGACCACCTGCCAGAACGGGAAGTTCCACGGCATCACCGTCAGCACCGGGCCCAGCGGCCGGTAGCGGACGAACGCCGACCCGCCGCCGGAGTCCACGACGTCCTCCGCCGCCGGGTGCTCGTCGGCGAGCAGCGCCTCCGCGCGGTCCGCGTACCAGTGCATCGCCTTCGCGCACTTGGCGGCCTCCGCCCGTGCCTGGGCGAGCGGCTTGCCCATCTCCAGCGTCATGGTGCGGGCCACCCGGTCGTTGCTCTTGTCCAGCAACTCGGCTGCCCGGTGCATCAGTTCGGCGCGTTGCGCGAAGGTGGTCAGCCGCCAGGACTCGTACGCGGACTGGGCGCGTGCCAACCGGGCCTCCACGGCGGCCTCGTCCAGCGGATCGAAGACCTCGACGGTGCGGCCGTCGGCCGGATTGACGGTGGCGATGGGCATCGGAAAACCACTCCTCCTTCGATGCCGCCCGGCCTCTTCCGGGCGGGGGCGGACCTCGAAGGGAGCGAGGAGGTGGAGACAGGAATCGAACCTATGTGCGCGGCCCTGCAAGCCGCTGCCTCGCCTCTCGGCCACTCCACCGGGCTCCCTCGCGTGATTCAGAAACTAGCAGCGGGCCAGGGCGCGATCAACGAAGCGACGCGCCGGAGTGTCGCCCTGACCACGGCTTTTGACGCTCGTTCAGGTCGTCGCGGTGTGATCACCGGGTGATCGACAAGCCGGGCGCACCGCCTTCGGCGCTAGCCTGGGCGGCGTGCAGATCGACGACCTGAAGCGGCTCCGCAAGGCCCGCGACACCATGGACCGCGACTACGCCGAGCCGCTGGACGTCGCGGCACTGGCCAAGGTGGCGCTGATGTCCGTCGGCCACTTCCAGCGCAGCTTCCGCACCGCGTACGGCGAGACGCCGTACAGCTACCTGATGACCCGTCGGATCGAGCGGGCGAAGACGCTGCTGCGGCGCGGCGACCTGTCCGTCACCGAGGTCTGCATGGCCGTCGGCTGCACCTCGCTCGGGTCGTTCAGCAGCCGCTTCACCGAACTGGTCGGCGAGAGCCCCAGCGCCTACCGGGCCCGCGACCACAGCGCCGCCGAGCACATCACCGCGTGCGTGGCGATGTACCTCACCCGCCCGATCCGCGGCACCGACACCGGGCGGCCGGGCACCGCCGCGGCGAAGGAGATCAGGAACGGAGAAGCGGAAGCCGACGCCGGTCAGTAGCGTCGGGGTCATGGACATCAAGCTTTCGCAGTGCTTCATCGCCGTCGACGACCACGACGCCGCGCTCGGCTTCTACCGGGACGCGCTCGGACTGGAGGTGCGCAACGACGTCGGCTTCGAGGGGATGCGCTGGGTGACCCTCGGCTCGCCGACCCAGCCCGACGTGGAGGTCGTGCTGGAACCCCCGGTCGCCGACCCGGGCGCCACCGACGCCGACCGGCAGGCCGCCGCCGAGCTGCTCGCCAAGGGCCTGCTGCGCGCCGTCAACTTCCGCACCGCCGACTGCGACGCGACCTTCGAGCAGATCCGGGCCTCCGGCGCGGACGTGCTCCAGGAGCCGATGGACCAGCCGTACGGGGTGCGTGACTGCGCGTTCCGCGACCCGGCGGGCAACATGGTCCGGTTCGCCCAGCCGCGCCGCTGAGACCTGCCGCGCTGCTGAGACCTGCCGCCGGTCCCTTCCGCGGACCCTGCCGAACGGGTGCCGTCCGGACTCCTCCGGGCGGCACCCGTCCGTGTGCCGGCCACTGCTGCCGGCGACCGATCAGCCGGCGATCACCGGGTAGTGGTCGGACAGGTCGGTGTACGTGTACGAGGTGCCCCAGCTGCTGACCGTCCACGGCGCGCTGTGGAATCGGTGCACGGTGTTGGTGTACTGCTGCGGGCGCGCGTGGTCGGCCCGGTAGAGGACGTAGTCCAGGTCCTCCTTGGGGTCGCCGGGGTAGCGGTAGGAGGCGATCGAGTTGTCGGCGGTGTCGAAGGAGTTCGCCCAGCCGTCGCGGGTGGTGGCCGGGGCCAGGTTGCCGTTGGACAGCAGTGCCGGGTACTCGCCGCCGTGCGAGTCGATGTTCAGGTCGCCGGCCAGCACGATCGGCTCGCTCGCCGGGATCTGCTTGGCGTCCAGGAAGGCCTTCATGGCGCGCAGCTGCTTGCCGCGGATGTCGGCGGCCTGGCCACTGGAGCAGCCCGAGTCGGTGGACTGCAGGTGGGTGCCGACCACGTGGGTGCGTTGGCCGTTCACGTCGATCTGCGCGTAGACGAAGCCCTTGTTGGACCACCAGTCCGAGCCGCAGGCGTCCTTGAAGACGTACTGCTCCTTGCGCAGGATCGGCCACTTGCTGAGCAGCACCACCCCGCCGTCCTCCGGCGTGGCACTGCTGTAGCTGCCGGAGGTGGCGTCCCAGCCGCTGGTGGAGCGGCCGACCACCGGGGTGTGGTGCGGGTACGCGGCCGAGGCCTTCGCGACCAGCGCGTCGGAGGTCGCGTTGTCGAACGCCTCCTGCAGCACCACCACGTCGTGGCCCTGGAAGAAGTCCGCGCCCGCGATGGCCTGCGCCCGGTAGGCCTGGCCCCAGTTCGGGTAGAGCGAGGTGCTCATCAGGAAGGTGTTGTAGGTGAGCACGTTCAGCGGGGCGACGGTGAGCGGGGCGCTCTCGGCGTGCGCGACGGCCTGAGGAACCGTCAACAGGGCTGCCGCTGCGGTGAGTACGGCGGCGAGGCGGGTGGTGCGGGTGGCGGGCATGGGGGCTCCGAGGGTGTCGGGCGATCGATGTTGTGCAGTCAACTGGGGTCCTTGTGACACGGACAAGACAGCGGACGGCGGGCGGGTGAACTCGACCGAAACAGCCCTACTGGCCGGTAGAAAACGGCCGGTACGGCAACTGTCAACCGACGGTTGACACTCTCGGACTGTCAACCTAGGGTTGCCTCATGGCTGACACCGCAGGAGCGAAATCCTCCATCCGGCTCGACGACCTGATCGAGGGCATCAAGAAGTCCTACCCCGAGGCGCTCGACCAGCTGTCGAACGCCGTCCTGGTCGCCGACCACCTCGGCGACATCGCCGACCACCTGATCGGCCACTTCGTCGACCAGGCCCGCCGCTCCGGCGCGTCCTGGACCGACATCGGCCGCAGCATGGGCGTCACCCGCCAGGCCGCCCAGAAGCGCTTCGTCCCCAAGGACCCCGGCGAGGTCACCGAGATCGACACCGCGCAGGGCTTCAACCGGTTCACCCCCCGCGCCCGCAACGTCGTGATGGCCGCCCACCAGGCCGCCAAGGATGCCCACAACGACGAGGTCCGCACCGAGCACCTCGTGCTCGGCCTGCTCGCCGAACCCGAGGGCCTCGGCGCCGCCTACCTCGCCACCCGGGGCATCGCCCTCGATGCCGTCCGCGCCGCCGCCGAAGCGGCCCT
This sequence comes from Kitasatospora griseola, assembly GCF_014648555.1. Lineage (GTDB taxonomy): Bacteria > Actinomycetota > Actinomycetes > Streptomycetales > Streptomycetaceae > Kitasatospora > Kitasatospora griseola. Next base: position 40,340 of record NZ_BMRI01000006.1, on the reverse strand, counting down.
GCCGCCCGCCGTCGAGGACGCCCCCGAGCTCGTCCCCTACGACGCCGGAGCCAAGAAGGCCCTCGAACTGACCATGCGCGAGGCGCTGCGCCTCGGCCACAACTACGTCGGCACCGAGCACCTCCTGCTCGCCCTGCTGGAGCACGAGGCCGGCGCCGGCATCCTCACCGGCCTCGGCCTCGACAAGGCCGCCGCCGAGGCCGCCCTCCTCGACGCCCTCGCCCAACTCGCCCCCGACGCCTGACCCCTCCGAGACCCGGCGGGCCCGCCCGGGACGGGAGCGGGCCCGCCGCCCGGATGGTGAAACCCGGTTGACGGTCGGTCGCGGCGGGCGGTTCGCTGGCGATCACGATCGGCGGGCGGACGGAGGGGGAGCGGGATGGGGTACCGACTCGAAGGGCCGGTGCTGGAAGGCCGGTTGGTGCGGCTGGAGCCGTTGGAGCAGCGGCATGCCGGGGAGTTGGCGCGGGCGGTGGAGGAGGCCCGGGACAGTTACGGGTTCACCTGGGTGCCGCGGGCCGAGGAGGTCGCCGGGTACATCGAGGCGCAGCACGCGCGGGCCGCGGACGGGCGGCTCGCGCCGTACGCGCAGATCGCGGCGGCCAGCGGCCGGGCGGTCGGGGTGACGGCGTACTGGGAGCCGCGGACGCTGCCGGACACCGACGTGCTGTTCGCGGTGGAGATCGGGTTCACCTGGCTGGCGGCCTCGGCGCAGGGCACCGGCGTCAACGCCGAGGCGAAGCTGCTGCTGTTCCAGCACGCGTTCGAGCAGTGGGGCGTGGCCCGGGTGGACCTGAAGACCGATGCGCGCAACGCCCGTTCGCGGGCCGCGATCGCCGCCGTCGGCGCCCGGTTCGAGGGCGTGCTGCGGAGGTCGGGCCGGTCCTGGGTGCCCGGCGAGGACGGCGGGTTGCGGGACGCCGCGATCTTCTCGATCATCGACAGCGAGTGGCCGCAGACCGGGGCCGCCCTCCGCGAGCGGGTCGCCCGCTACACCTGATCGGTTGTCATCTGCCGTGCGGGGGCGGCGGGTTGGCCGGGCCGGGTGGCGGCGGGGGAGCGCCGCCCATGCCGGACGGGTTGCCGGACGGGGACTTCTGCGGGGCCACGGTGCTCCTTCTCGGACGGGCCGCGGGCGGGGCCGCGGGAACGGTGCCGTCCTCTGCTGAGTGCCCGACCGGGCGGCCGGCCATGCGGGCGGAGCGGCTCCGGCCGTCCGGTGTCACCCGTTCGTGTTCGAGAGGTCTCGGAGCGGCCTCGGAGATCCCGAACAACGCGCTGCGGCAAGGGTGTTGTGCCATCCTGCGGGCACGGGGGGAACGGGCGGACATCCTGCAGGGGGAGGCAGCGTGAGTCGAGCAGTGGAGCCGGTCGAGGTCGCTCTGGACTACGGCGACGGGAGCGCCGGGGCGGAGGAGATCGAGCGCGAGACGGAGTCCCTGATCGAGGAGATCGAGCAGTTGGGCGGCGTGCTGCGGCTGTCCCATCCGCCGGCCGGTCCCGCCCCGGCGGGCACCCGGGCCGGCGACGTCACCGCGTACAGCTCGCTGATCCTCGGGCTTGCGGGCGCGCCCGCCGTCCGTTCGCTGGTCCTGCTGGTCCAGGACTGGCTGGCCCGCCGGGCCTCCGGAACGGTCACCCTGCAGGTGGGCGGCGACCGGCTCGAACTCTCGGCCGGGTCGCCGGCCGAACGCCGCCGGATCGTCGAGGCGTTCCTCGCGCACCTGGAGAGCGCCGTCCGCGCCGAGCAGGCCGGGCCCGCCGCTCGCGCGGAGCAGACCGCTCGCGCGGAGCAGGCCGGGCCGGTGGAGCGCCCGGAGGGCTCCGATGGCTAAGCGCGCCCTGGTGCTGGCCACCGAGACGTACGAGGACGGCCGGTTCGCGCCGCTGCCCGGAGCCGCCGCCGACGGCGAGAGCCTGCGCACGGTGCTCGGCAACCCGGAGATCGGCGGGTTCGAGGTGGAGGTGCTGGTCAACCGCGACACCCGGAGCTGGCGGATGGCCATCGAGCGGTTCTTCGACTCCGCGACCGCCGAGGACACCCTGCTGCTGCACCTGTCCTGCCACGGCCGCAAGGACCGCCGCAACCGGCTGCACTTCGTGACCCGCGACAGCGAGCTCGACGCGCTGACCGCGACCGCGGTGGGCGCGGACTTCCTCGCCGACTGCATGGAGCAGAGCCGCAGCCGGCGCACCATCCTGATGCTCGACTGCTGCTACAGCGGGGCGTTCACCAAGGGCATGCGCACCCGCGGCGACCAGGAGGAGGTGGCGGTCAAGCAGACCTTCGACGGTCGCGGACGGGTCGTCATCACCTCCTCCACCGCCCTCCAGTACAGCTACGAGAGCGATCTGCGCAGCCGCCGCGAG
>NZ_BMRI01000006.1:33389-37941 GCF_014648555.1 Kitasatospora griseola | reverse complement strand
GGCCAGGCGTCGGTGTTCACCTCCGCCGTGGTGGACGGCCTGCTCACCGGTGACGCCGACCTCGACGAGGACGGCGTGGTCAGCGTCAACGACCTGTACGACTTCATCAGCCGCCGGGTGCCCGAGCGGGTGCCGGAGCAGACGCCGACGATGAGCGTCAGTTCGGTCGAGGGCGGGCAGATCGAACTGGCCCGCAACCCGCGCGCCGCCGAGCTGGGCGCCCGGGCCCTGGACCGGATGCGCGCGGGTCAGGACGGCCTGCGGGCGACCGACGCCGCCCTGGCGGTCGACGAGGCCGAACGGCAGCGCAAGGAGTCGGAGGCCCGGGCGGCCGACCTGCACGCGAAGTACGAGGCCGCCCAGGCGGAGGCGGCGCGGCACGCCGGCGCCAAGGCCGCGGGCACCCGGACACTGCTCAGGATGCTGAACATCCTGTTCGGGACGGTCGCGGTGGCGGCCGGCTTCTGGGCGTCGTCGTCCTGGGTGGACGGCTTCCACCTGCCCGGTGGCAATGAGCTGCTGCCGGCGCTGCTGATCGGCAGCTGCGTGTTCGAGGTCTCCTTCACCGCCCTGTTCGCCGTCTTCGCCCGCCTGCTGGTCCGCGGCCTGCAGACCTTCGTGCCGCGGATCGTCGAGGGAGTGAGGTCCCGGCGCATCAGGCTGACGGGGGGACAGATAGCCCTGCTGGTGCTGGCCGGCTTCGCCGGGCTGGGCGGGTTCCTCCTCGCCGAGGTGGCCTGGATCCTGCCCGGCTGCCTGCGCCTCGCCGCCTGGGCGTCGGGCCGGGCCGGGTTCCGGATCGACGTGCCGGCGGACGGTTGGGGCGACTCGCTGGTCGCCTGCCTGGCGGTGGGCGCGGACCTCGTGGTCGCCGTGCTGATCGGCCTCGCGATCAACGGCATGCCGCAGATGCCGGACGAGGAGTACATCGAGGAGACCGGCCCGGGCTACCACCGGCGGGTGCGGTACCAGAAGAAGCGGTGGCAGTTCGGCCCGTTCTACTCGCACGACACCTACGAGTACCGGCAGGGCGGGAGCTTCGACGACTTCTGAGCGGCGCGGCCGGTCCGCGGGCGTCGTGGCGACGGCCGCGGACCGGTGACGGATCGTCAGGGGGCGGTGGCCGCCCACTGGTGGGCGGCGCCCTGGTGGAGGGCGGCGTAGACGCGGTCGCGCAGCGCGTTGGCGTCGGAGTCGGTGAGGGTGCGGTGCAGGTGGCGCAGCACCACCTTGACCAGCAGGTTGTGCTGGTCGGGGCGGGCCCCGAGCCGGGTCAGGGCCTGCGGGGGGAGCTCCCGGCAGGGCGTGCTGGAGAGGATCTCGACGCTCTCCACGCAGTCCGCGTCCGGGCCGAGCGCGTCGCGGACCCGGTCGCCGAGGTCCTCCGCCAGCTCGGTGCGGTCCACGGCGACGGACAGGTCGCGGCGGACCGCCGGCAGCGCGGAGACCGGCCGGTACGGGGCGAGGTCGGTGAGCTGGACGGCCACCGCCGGATCGGCGGAGCGCAGGATCCGGATGTCCGGGATGCCCTTCAGCAGCATCAGCACCCGGTCCAGCCCCATCCCGAGCGCCAGCCCGCTCCACTCCGGCCCCAGCCCCGCCCCCGCCAGCACCTGCGGGTGCGCCAGCCCGCACTCGGCGACCTCCACCCACTCCTCGCCGACCCGCGCGTCCAGTTGACGGCCCGCCCGGGTGTACGGGTGGACGCGCTCCTCGGTGCGGTATTCCGCGCCCGGCAGCAGGGCCTCCGCCAGGACGGCGATCATGCCGGTCAGGTCGTCGGGCCCGGCGGGCAGCCGGCGGCGGGTCAGGTACCAGAGGTCGAGCTGGTGCGGGGTGCCGGTGTGCAGGCGGTCGATGCTGTCGCGGCGGTACACCAGGCCCGGGCAGACCAGCAGCACCGAGTCGCCGGCCGGCCCGGCGGCGAGGGCGCGCAGCGCACCGGGCACCAGGGCGCTGGAGTGGCTGCGCAGCATCCGGCGGCCGTCCACGTACCGGGTGTACCGGGTGTCCCGAGTGACGTCGTCGGCACGGTAGTTGAGGTGGTCGTAGTTGTCGGCGACGGTGACGGTCCGCTCGCCGCGGTGCACGCGCGCCGGGCAGGACCAGTGCCGGGACAGCGCGTCGGCGGCGCGGTCCACCAGCAGTTGCACGGCGTGCGGGCCGTCGGCGGGATCGGTCAGGTCGCGGACCGCGAGATCGCGGGCGAGCTGCTCGGCGGACAGCGGAACGGGAACGGCGACGGACATGGCGGAGCCTCCGGGGCTTCGGCGGGAAGGGTGGGAACTCACACCCCCCGGCCCCTGGGCACGATCCGCCGACCGGGACCGACCCGCTCAGCCGAACTGCCCTACCGGCGTGGCGAAACCCGACCCCTGCGGCACCCATCGGGAGCCGGGGGGCCACTAAATCGGCGAGAGATCGCTACGACGGCCACGAGCGGAGTCTAGACACCCCACCCGCCGGATCCGCAACCGGTTTTTCCCGCTAGGCTCGGCGCTCTCGCGAAGACAGGAGGCGGCGCGGATGGCGGACGAGCAGACCGGGGTCGGGCAGGCGTACGACGCGGTGGCGGAACTGTACGCGACCATGTTCACCGGCGAACTCGCCAGCAGGGATGACGAGTTGGCGTTGCTCGGCGAGCTGATCGCGGCGCCGCCGGTGGCGGTCGGCGGGCTGCCCGTCGGCGACCTCGGCTGCGGCCCGGGCGAGGCGACGGCGCTGCTCGGCGGGCTCGGCATCCGCGCGTTCGGGCTCGACCTGTCGGCCGGCATGCTGGCCCAGGCCCGCCGCCTGCGCCCCGCCGAGACCTTCGTGCGCGGCTCCCTGCTGGCCCTGCCGTTCGCCGACGCGAGCCTCGGCGCGATCCTCGCCCGCTACTCGCTGATCCACCTCCCGCCCGCCGAACTCCCGTACGCCTTCGCCGAGTTGCGTCGCGTCCTGGCCCCGGGCGGCCGCCTCCTGCTCGGCTTCTTCGCCGCCGACCCCGCTCTCGGCGACACCGACCAGCCCGTCCCGTTCGACCACAAGGTCACCACCGCCCACCGCTGGCCCGTCGATGCCCTCGCCGCGCTGCTCCCCGCCGCGCGCCTCACCGAGACCGCCCGCACCGTCCGCCTGCCCGGGCCGGGCGAGCGGTATCCGCAGGCGACGCTGCTGGCCGAGGCGCGGAGCTGACGGACCGTCGGTCGGGGTTCGTCCGCGCCGTGCGGGCGCACGTCCAATGGTGTGACGTCCGGGGCCGGGACACATCGTCGGAGGCCCTGGGCGGAACCCGGAGTGGGCACGACCTCTCCAGCCGGTGGGGCGGCCCATTCCCAGGGAGCACGCATGGCGACGGAGCACGACGCATCGATCACGCCGCAAGTGGCCATGACGCCGGCCGCGATCGCGGCGACGGCGGCGACCCCGCGGCCGTCGGGCGAGACGACGGCGGAGCAGCGGGACCGGATCCTCCAGGGCGTCGGACGGCAGCTGGCCGAGCCCTCGCTCGCGACCGGGAACGACTGGTTCCCGATCTGGCTGGCGCTGAGCCCGGACAACGCGAACATGGCGTACCTGGCCGCCAGCCGCTCCACCAACGCGTTCGCGGTGGTCCTGCGCGGCACGGTCGGCAGCGTCACCGACCTGATGGAGGACCTCGGCGTGGGCACAGTGGTGCCGTTCACCGCCGTCGGCTCGCCGCCGGCAGCCCGGAGTTCGCGGCGTACGTCGACTCGCTGAACTGGGTCGCCAACGAACGCCACTTCAACGCCTGGGACGTGGTGCCGCAGGCGTGGACCGGTCTCGACGACGTGAAGAAGTGGTACCCCCATCCGCCCGGCCCGGAGGCGAACGAGGACGTCAAGGCCGTGATCACGGCGATCGCCGGGCTGCCCGGCCCGCACGCCTACGCCCAGCCGGGCAGGGCGCACAAGCTCCATCCGGACTACAAGAGCGACTACGACCGGGTCATGGTCAGGAAGACGCTCCAGGACTTCATGGGCCAGGTCGCCTTCCAGCACGCCAACGCCACCTACCTGGGTCTGCTCGGCGCCCCCGACGTGCTGCCCGGCCCGGCGGTGCGGGCCCTCAGCAGCAACGCGGGCAAGCCCGGCAGTGCGCTCGTCATCGCCGGCAGCGGCTTCGGCCCGGGCACGGCGGTCGACTTCGGCGCCGTCCCGTGCCCGGACCCGGTCGTCAGCAGCGACGGCCTCGCGATCAGCGTCCGCGTGCCGTCCGGCGTCGGCGTGGTCGCCGTCCGGGTCACCACCGACCTGGGCACCTCGTCGGCCGTCCCGCTCGGCCAGTTCGCCTACGACGGCCCCGCGCCGGTGATGGTCAGCGGCATCGCCCCCGACAGCGGCCGGACGGGCCGGAGCGTCACGATCACCGGCGTCAACTTCGGCTCCGACGCGCAGGTCTTCTTCGGCGACAACCCCTCGCCCTCCGTCAAGATCGAGCGCACCGGCGCGCCCAGTGAGGTCGTCGCCACCGCACCCGCCCCGACCACCGGCGCCGGCAAGCCCCGCACCGTCGACATCACCGTGCTGTCGAACGGCTACTCGTCCCC
>NZ_BMRI01000006.1:23317-33358 GCF_014648555.1 Kitasatospora griseola | reverse complement strand
GGCCGGCCCGGTGGCCGAGTTCACCTACCAGGAGCTGTGACGCCGGCCCGCCGGGGCCTCAGTCGACCCAGCCGCGGCGGTGGGCCTGCCAGCCGAGTTGGATGCGGGTGTCGGCGCGGGCCAGGGACATCAGGCGGCTGATCCGGCGTTGGACGGTGCGCAGGCCCAGGCTGAGCTGTTTGGCGACGGCGGGGTCGGTGGCGCCGGAGAGGAGGAGGGCGAGGATGCGGCGGTCGGTCTCGTCGGGGTCGCCGGCGGGGACGGGCCCGACGGCGACGGTGGTGGAGCCGGTGCGGCCGAGCGGGTGGGCCCACTCCCAGGTCTGTTCGAACAGGACGGTGAAGACGGTGACCAGGGCGGGGGCGCGGACCACCAGGGCGACGGGGTCGGCGGTGGAGTCGGTGAGCGGGACGAGGGCGAGGGAGCGGTCCGCGACGATCAGCTTGGTGGGGACCTGGTCGACCACCCGGATCTGCTGCTGACGGTCCATCGCCTCGAACAGCGGCGCCGCGGCGCCCGGTTCGTCCAGCGCGCGGCGCTCCAGCACCACCCGGTAGCCGACGCCGCGTTCCACGGCCGCCGACTCGGCCCCGGTCTCGTCGGCGGGCACCACCTGGTGACGGCCCGTCACCAGCGCGAGGAGTTCGTGCTCCGCGCCGGCCTGCAACTGCGCGACGCGGTGGCTGATCGCGGCCCGCCCCGCCACCACCTCGATCAGGTCGCGGTGCGCCCGGTCCTGCCGGGCGGTCGCCGAACGGTAGGCCTCGGTGAGCGTGGAGGCCGTCAACTCGGCCTCCCGCAGGGCGTGTCGCTGGCCGGTGAGCAGGGCCTCCAGGGCGACCGCCGGGGGAGCGGCGGTGTAGCGCAGGCCGGCGCCGGGGGCGACCAGTCCGCAGGCCTGGAGCAGTTCGAGCGAGCCGGTCGGCACCGGGCCGCAGCGGGCGGCCGGTTCGGCGACGGTCGCCGGGCCGTGGGCCACCAGGTGGGTGTAGACCCGCTCGGCGTGCTCGTCCAGACCTATCGCCGCCAGCATCCGCGCTCCGTTCCGCCGTGCCCAGGGCCGCCGCCCGTGCCCCGCGCACCGCCGTGCGGGCGGTGGCGGTTTGCCGCCGGGCGGTGACCCGCCAGGCCACATCATGACCGGCCGGCCCGGTTTTCTGCCAGGCTCACCGGCCATGACCCGACACCTGGAGGCGTTCATGACACAAAGGGCGCGCATACGCGGCGCGACGGCCCTGGCGGCGGCGGGCATCCTCGCCGTCGGCACGCTCACCTCGACCGGTCAGGCCCTGGCCGCCCAGCCCGGAAACCCCGGCTCCACCCTGACGGGTCGTCACAGCGCCGCCCCGCGCACCGTCACCCTGATCACCGGCGACCGGGTGCAGGTCGGCACCGGCACCGACGGCCGCACCGCCGTCACCGTCCTGCCCGACGAACACGGCGACGTCCCGCTGACGTTCACCCAGCAGGAGAACGGCGACCAGTACGTCGTCCCGCAGCGCGCCTCCGCCGCGCTCGCCGCCGGCACCGTCGACCGCGGCCTGTTCAACGTCAGCTCACTGCTGCGCCAGGGCTACGACGACGGAAGCGTGAAAACGCTCCCCCTCATCGCCACCTACCGGGACGCGCAGGCCGCCGAGGCCAGCCCGCAGGCCCGGTCCCGGGCGGCCGGCACCAAGCAGCTGGCGGCCGTCGACGGCGTGGCGTTCACCCCCGCGAAGGACGACGCCGCCCGCACCTGGAACCAGCTGATCGGCCCGGACGGCAAGGGCCGCGACGGCCTGACCAAGCTGTGGCTGGACCGCAAGGTCCGCACCGCCAACGACGCCGAGACCCGGCAGATCGGCGCCCCCGCCGCCTGGGCCGCCGGACTCGGCGGACAGGGCGTCAAGGTCGCCGTCCTCGACACCGGCATCGACGACCAGCACCCCGACCTGGCCGGACAGGTCGACGCCCGCCGCAACTTCACCGCGGACACGGTCGACGAGGACGTCCACGACGCCGTCGGCCACGGTACCTTCGTCGCCTCCGAGATCGCCGGCACCGGCAAGGCGTCCGGCGGCAGGGAACGCGGCGTCGCCGACCGGGCCGAGCTGCTGGTCGGCAAGGTCCTCGACGACAACGGCTCCGGCACCGAGGCGCAGATCATCGCCGGCATGCAGTGGGCCGCCGACTCCGGCGCCGACGTGGTGTCGATGTCCCTCGGCAGCCCCGAGCCCACCGACTGCACCGACCCGATGTCGGTCGCCGCGCAGCGCATCGCCGAACAGTCGAAGGCGCTGTTCGTGGTCGCCGCCGGCAACCTCGGCCAGTACCAGTCGGTCAGCTCGCCCGGCTGCGCGCCCGCCGTGCTCACCGTCGGCGCCGTCGACGGCAAGGACAACACCGCGAGCTTCTCCTCGCACGGCTCCGTCACCGGCAGCCACACCCTGAAGCCGGAGATCGCCGCGCCCGGCGTCGACGTCAAGGGCGCCGCCGCCGGCGGACGCGGCGTCTACGCCTACACCTCGATGTCCGGCACCTCGATGGCCACCCCGCTGGTCGCCGGCAGCGCCGCCCTGGTCAAGCAGCGCCACCCCGAGTGGAGCGCCGCCCAGCTCAAGGCCGCCCTGGTCTCCTCCGCACTGGCCACCGTCCCGGGCGACGCCCAGCAGACCGGCGCCGGCCGGCTGCGGGTCGACGCCGCCGCCGGCCAGAGCGTGCTCGGCGCGCCCGCCGTCGGCTTCGGCGACTTCGCGTACCCGCAGCAGAAGTCCGACACCCGCACCGTCCAACTCCCGTACACCAACACCTCCGACCGGCCCGTCACGCTCAAGCTGGGCGTGCAGCGCACCGACGGCGACGACGAGTCCGCCGTCAAGTCGAAGGTCGTCAGGCTCGGCGCCGACAGGGTCACCGTCGCCGCCGGCGCCACCGTGCAGGTGCCGCTCACCTTCGACGGCAACGCGAAGCTGACGGGCGGCCAGTACGGCGACGTCACCGGCCGGGTGCTCGCCACCGCCGACAACGGGACCACCGTCTCCACCCCGTTCAACGCGTACGTCGAACCCGAGACCCTCGCCGTCCGGGTCAAGCTGATCGACCGCGACGGCAGGCCCGCCGCGTCCGAGGCGGGCACCGGCATCACCGTGATCGACCTCGGCCAGGCCACCGGCACCCGCCGGGCCCCCGACGCCAACGGCGAGATCGTCTACCGGCTGCGCCCCGGCAGCTACTCGTTGAGCGGCTACGTGGTCACCCCCGAGCGGGGCGACACCACCGGCGAGGCCGCGCCGAAGGCCGTCACCGCGCTCGCCATGCCCGAGCTCCAGCTGACCAAGGACACCGTCCTCACTCTCGACGCCCGCCAGGCCAACCGGATCGAGGTGCAGGCCGACCGCGACCTCCAGGTGCGCGGCGCCTCGCTCGAACTCGGCCGCTGGTGGGGCGACAAGTGGGTGGACTCCACCGGCGTGCGGGCGGGCGTGCTGCCCGTCGAACTCTCCGCCTGGGGCTCCGGCAAGGCCCGCACCGGCGGCTTCGAGTTCGGCAGCTACCTGCGGATGGCCGCCCCCGAGGTGGTGCTCAAGGGCGCCGGCCTCACGCTGCAGCCGCACTACGCCCAGTTCGCCGCCGAGGCCCAACTGCCCGCCACCGGAAGCGCGTTGTTGACCCAGGCCGCGAGCGCGACGCCGGCCGACCTGGCCGCGGCCGACGTCAGGGGCAAGCTGGTGCTCGTCCCCGACGACGGCACCTCGCAGCGCACCGTCTCCGCCAACGCCGAGAACGCCGGCGCCGTCGGCGTGCTGACCTACCGTCAGAGCCCGGGCGTGTACGGCAAGAACGACGTCAGCCTGGACGCCCCCGTGCTGCCGATCACCGCCGACGAGGCCGCGAAGCTGAAGGCGGCCCTCGGCAAGGGCGCCGTCACCCTGGCGTGGACCTCCGCCGCCGACAGCCCCTACGTCTACAACCTGGCGTTCCACGACGCCGGTTCGATCGGCGCCAAGCAGCGCCGCACCGTCCGCGACCGCGACCTCGCCACCGTCACCGAGAACTGGCACTCCACCGGCACGCCGGTCCGGATGAGCGACTACCTGAGCATCGAGCGCCCGTGGAACCCGTACGCGGGCAGCGCCGTCGGGCAGGGCCTGGTCGCCACCCCGTCCACCCGGACCGCGTACTACACCGCCGACGACACCACCTGGCTGCACGACGGACAGAGCAGCTGGCCGTTCACCGAGTTCATGCAGGATCTGCCGCGCCGCTACCAGGCCGGGCAGCACCGCACCGAGGAGTGGTACCAGGGCGTCCTGCGGCCCACCGCCGGACGCGCCGCCGACGGCTCCGCGCTGCTGGTCGGCGAACGCCAGGCCGACCTGATCGGCGTCGACTTCACCCGCACCCTGTGGGGCGACGGCAACGCCGACCACACCGGCAGCCAGTCCTACTTCGGCGACGCCGCCGGCGTCGAACTGTTCAGCGGAGGGGCCTCGTTGGGCCGTTCCTGGTTCGGCCCGTCGTTCGTCTGGCAGCTCCCGTCCGAAGACCGGGACTACACCCTGGTGCTCGACCAGGCCCGGTTCCACCACCGGGACCTGTGGCAGCGCTCCACCGCCGTCCGCACCGAGTTCGGCTTCCGCTCGGCGACCGACCCGGCCGCGTACTCGCAGTCGCTGCCGCTGCTGTTCCCCGCCTACCGGATCGACCTCGACGGCAACAACACCGTCGCCGCCGGACCGCTGCGGGCAGCGCTCTCCGCCACCGGCCAGAGCGGCTACATCCCCGGCGCTCTGACCGACGCCCGACTCGCCTTCTCCTACGACGGCGGCGCCACCTGGACGGACGCCGCGGTCGGCGCCGACCACGTCGCCGTCCTGGACCACACGGGCGCCACCGGAAGGACCGTCAGCCTGCGGATCACCCTGGCCTCGGCCGACGGCGCCAAGGTCACCCAGACCGTCACCGACGCGTACGCCGTGCGCTGACCGCGGTCTCGGACCCCGGGCCCCACCGGCACTGCGCCGGTGGGGCCCGTTCGCCCGCTCAGGCGGCCAGGCCGTGCAGGAACTCCGCGACCAGGCGGTGCAGTTCGGCCGGGTGCTCCAGGTGGACGTCGTGGCCCGCGCCGGGAAGGCTCACCGCGTGCGCGTCCGGACGCAGCGTCAGCATCCGCTCGGCGTCCGCCGCCGCAATGATGCCGTGCTGGCCGAACAGCAGCAGCGCCGGGCAGTGCGCCGCGCCCGCCCAGTCCTCCCAGCGCTCCCGGACGGCGTTCTCGGCCAGCGCCGCCACCATCACCTCCGGGTCGAACCGCGGCCACCAGCCGTCGCCGCGCTGCTCCAGGCCGTCCGCCCACACCTCGCCGAGCGGGCCGCCGCCGAAGAACCGCACCGCCGCGGTGCGCTCCGGGAACGGCACCGGCCAGTCCGCCAGCATCGCCCCGATCTCCGCCGGCGCGCCCGGCGACGCCCCGGCCGCGGCCTCCACCAGCACCACCCCCGCGAACCGCCCCGGATGCGCGGCGGCCGCCAGCAGCGCCGTGTGCCCGCCCAGCGACTGCCCCACCAGCAGCGGACGCTCCAGACCGAGGGCGTCCACGACCGCGAGCACGTCCGCCACGTACGCGTCCCGCCCGAGATCCTCCGGCCGACGGGTCGAGCGGCCGTGACCACGCTGATCGACGGCCACCACCCGGCGCGCCGGCGCGAGCGCCGCCGCCAGCGCGTCCCACTCGCCCGCATGCCCCGCCAGCCCGTGCAGCAGCAGCACCGGCCGCGCGTCGGCCGCGCCCGCCCAGTCCCGGCAGTGCAGGTCGACTCCGGCCCCGGCCACCGTCCGGGCCGTCCACGGGCTCTGCGTGCTCATCCGCTCATCTCCCAACGTTGCGGGGCCGGTCGGCCACGGGGTGTGAGGCGACAATGCCACGTGGCGCGATGTCGATCAATGAGACCCGCGAGTGGCGAACTCCCCGGTCGGAGCACGAGGTGACGGGTCGTCAACAGCGTCCGGGCGCCCCGCCACCGCTTCGTCGACCGGGCGGAGGGCGGCGGCGACCAGGCGTTCGGTCCCGGGTGCCGCCGAAGCCGGACCGACCCGGTTGTCACTGCCGACTGAGGTAGGTGAGCACCGCGAGCACCCGGCGGTGGCCGCTGTCGGCGGGGGAGAGGCCCAACTTGGTGAAGATGTTGCCGATGTGCTTGTGGACGGCGTTGTCGGTGATGACCAGGCGGGTGGCGAGAGTCGCGTTGTCCTTGCCCTCGGCCATCAGGGCGAGGACCTCGCGCTCGCGCGGGGTGAGGGCGGCGATCGGGTCGTGGGCGGGGCGGGTGAGGAGCTGGGCGATGACCTCCGGGTCCATGACCGTGCCGCCGGCCGCCACCCGGCGCAGCGCGTCGACGAACTCGCTGACCCGGCCGACCCGGTCCTTCAGCAGGTAGCCGACCCCGCCGCGCCCGTCGGAGACCAACTCGCCCGCGTACTGCCGCTCGACGTACTGCGAGAGCACCAGCACCGGCAGCCCGGGGTGCAGGCGGCGGGCCTCGATGGCCGCGCGGACGCCCTCGTCGCGGAAGCCGGGCGGCAGGCGGACGTCGACGATGGTGACGTCCGGGCGGTGCTCGGCGACGGCGGCGAGGAAGGCCGGGGCGTCGCCGGCGATGGCCGCGACCTCGAAACCCTTGGCGGTGAGCAGGAGTTCGAGACCGCCGGCGAGCAGCACGTGGTCCTCGGCGATCACGACCCGCACGGCAGCCCCACCTCGATCACGGTCGGCCCGCCGACCGGGCTGTGCACCCGCACCGTACCGTCCAGCGCCAGGACCCGGTGGCGGATCCCGGCGAGGCCGGTGCCGCGCGACTCGTCCGCGCCGCCGACTCCGTCGTCGGTGACCAGCACCGTCAACCGGTCGCCGTCCCGGCCCACCCGGACGCCCGCCCGGGCCGCCCCGCTGTGCTTGGCGGCGTTGGTGAGCGCCTCGGCGACCGTGAAGTACGCGACCGCCTCCACCGCCGCCGGGACGTCCCCGCAGTCGACGGTGTCGAGGTCCGTGGTGATCGCCGCGCCCGCCGCCAGCGCGGCCAGCGCCCCCGCCAGGCCCCGGTCGGCGAGGATCGGCGGGTAGATCGTCCGAATGACGGCGCGCAGCTCCGCCATCGCGTCCTCGGTGCCCTGCTGCGCCTCCGCCAGCAGCCTCGACACCGACTCGGGCTGCTCGTCGAGCAGTTCGCGGGCCACCCCGAGCCGCATCGCGATCGCCACCAGCCGGGCCTGCGTGCCGTCGTGCAAGTCCCGTTCGATCCGCCGCAGTTCCGCGCCGTGCGCGCTCATCGCACCGGCCCGGGTCTCGGTCAGCGTCGCCACCTGCCGGGCCAGCCGCTCGGTCGCCGACGGCGACAGCAGCAGCACGCACAGCCGGGCGTGCAGCCGCGCCAGCGGCGGGACCGCGACGTACGTCAACGCCGCGAACGCGGCCAGCTGGGCCGTCCCGAGCGTCAGCACGGCGCCCCAGCCGGTCAGCGGAACGCCCGCCGCGAAGCCGCCCGCGCGGGTGCCGGCCGGCAGCGCCCACCACAGCGGGAGGGTGACGGCGGTGGTCACCGTGTTGCCCGCGCACAGGGCGGTGAACGCGCCGAACGCCAGGCCGGTGACGGCGTGCGAGCCCGTCCACGCCAGCAGCCGCCACCGGCCGACCCGGACCGGCCCCGACGGTGCGGCGCGCAGCAGCCGGTCGGCGCGCCGGCGGTGCCAGGACGCCCAGCCGCGCGCCGCCCCCGGCGCCAGCAGCACCGGCAGCGCGAGCAGCGTGGCCGCGCCCGTGCCGAGACCGCCCAGCAGATACCCCGGGCCGCGCCACCACGCCGACAGCCGGCCGCCCCTGTGATCATTCATTCGGACAAGTCTGAGTCATCGTCACCGCGCCGGGCACTACAGCCAGCTGCACCCTTTTCCCACCAGTACGGGGCACCGACCGCACCACCCCGCCGCGCCTAGCGTCGACGACCATGACGAACACACCGAACGAGACCCCCCGCCGCTCCCGCCGCCGCACCCTGCTGCTGTCCGCCCTCGCCGCCGGAGCGGTCACCGCCGGCCTGCTGGGCGCGACCGTCGCCGAGCGGCGGGGCGACGGCGGACACCGCACGAACGCCGCGCTCCAGCGCGACGTGGACGCGCTCACCGCGCTCGGCGCGACCGGCGTGCAGGCCCGCCTGACCGGCCCCGACGGCCCGGACGCCACCGCCGTCGGCGGCGTCGCCGATGTGACGACCCGACAGCCGGTGCCCGCCGACGGGTACTTCCGGATCGCCAGCGTCACCAAGGCCTTCGTGGCCACCGTGGTCCTGCAACTCGTCGCCGAGGGAAAGCTGACGCTGGACGACACGGTGGAGAGCCGGCTGCCCGGCGTGGTGTCCGGCAACGGCAACGACGGGCGGGCGATCACCGTCCGCGACCTGCTCCAGCACCGCAGCGGCCTGCACGACGACTACCCCGACTACACCTCGGCGGAGGACTTCCAGCAGCACCGCAACGACACCGTCACCGCCGAGCAGACCGTCGCCCGGGCCGTGGCCCACCAGCCGGACTTCCGCCCCGGCACGCAGTGGAGCTACGGCAACACCGGCTACGTGCTGCTCGGCATGATCGTCGAACGGGTCACCGGACACCCCTGGCACCAGGAGGTGCACGACCGGATCGTCCGGCCGCTCGCCCTCGACCACACCTCCCGTCCCGGCGCCACCCCCGCCCTGCCGCAGCCGCACGCCGCCACCTACCAGCGCTTCCAGGACGGCGGCCCGCTGGTGGACGTCACCGAACAGGTCGGCATGGGCACCAACGGCGAGGCCGGCCTGATCTCCACCACCGCCGACCTCGACCGCTTCTTCGCCGCCCTGCTCGGCGGCAAGCTGCTGCCGCCCGCCCAACTCGCCCAACTGCAGCAG
Source organism: Kitasatospora griseola (assembly GCF_014648555.1). Taxonomy (GTDB): domain Bacteria; phylum Actinomycetota; class Actinomycetes; order Streptomycetales; family Streptomycetaceae; genus Kitasatospora; species Kitasatospora griseola. The sequence continues at coordinate 24,437 of NZ_BMRI01000006.1, read as the reverse complement.
ACCGTCCCCGTCGGCCAGGACGTCGAACCACTGATGCCGGGCGCCCGCGACGGACTCGGCCTGTTCTCCCGCCCCCTCTCCTGCGGCGGCCTCTACTGGGGCCACGACGGCGGCGACTCCGGCTGGATCACCGCCACCGGCACCACCTCCGACGGCCGCCGCGCCGTCACGGTCTCACTCTCGGGCGTGCAGATCGCCTCCCCGGACGACGCGGTGCGCATCGCCGCCGCCGAGAACACCCTGATCGACCACGCGCTGTGCGGCAGCGACTGACTGACCGTCAGGGATGGGGAGCGGCGCGGCCGTAGAGGCAGGTGAGGGGCGGGGGCGACCGGGCGTGTCGGACGGCGGGTTCGTTCTTCAGGCGTACACGGAGCGATCGGGTCATCCTTCGAGTTGATGATCGCTCCGGCAGGGTCGGCCAGCATGGGGGCCGACAAGGGACGGGATCCGGGCGGAGGGGGCGGGCATTGCGGCGGAGGACGAAGGTGGTGGGCGCCTTCCTGGCGCTCGGGGCGGTCTTCGGGGGGCTGGCGGCCTGTGGTGCCAACGGCCCGGCGCACGGTGAGAGGGTCATCGAGTCCGACGCGGACAAAACCACCGGGCTGCGTACCGACATGGCGCCGATGGTGACGCGCTTCCACCGGTTCGGCGAGCTGGTGGACGCGCAGTGGGTGCTGCACTGGCCCGGGGGCGAGCGGGAGTTGGTCCCGAGCAACGAGCATCCGATGTTCGCGGTGCTGCACCTGAAGCCCGGTCAGGTGAAGCGACTGCTGGACGGCCGGCGCACCGAACCCGCGAGCAAGCCCGTCTTCGCCCCCGACGACCTCCCGCACGGCGACGACGTCCCCGCCTCGCTCGCGCCGCACCTGCCGGCGGACGCCGCCTGGGTGCTCGCCCCGGAGCTCGACGAGGTGCTGGTGCGGGCGCGCAGCACGGCGGCGGTGCAGTACGACCCGGCGAGCGACACCGTACTGGTCTTCTGCATCAACCCCGACGACCCGGACGAGGTGCGCACGATGGTGGACACCGGGGGCAGGACCAGCCTGGTGACCCCGTCGCCGTTCGCCCCGCCGTCCTGACGGTCCGTCGGCGCGGCCGGCTGCAGGGCGGTCGCTCA
>NZ_BMRI01000006.1:0-23281 GCF_014648555.1 Kitasatospora griseola | reverse complement strand
AGGTCGTGCAGCCCGCGGGCCACCCGGGCCAGCACGGCCTCCGCCGTCGGCTGGACCGCCGCGGGCACGGTGGACTCCGTCAGCGCCGCGACGGCGTACCGGGAGCCGTCGTCGTGCTCGACCACCCCGATCTCGTGGCGCAGGTTGAGCAGCGTGCCGGTCTTGGACGACCACCGGGAGGCGTCCGAGTCGAAGTCGGGCGCGAGCCGGTGCCGGATCACGTTCAGGCCCATCAGGGAGCGCACCCGGGCGGCGGCCGCGGCGGGGACGCGGGTCGGGACCCACAGCGCGTGGAGGAGGTCGACGCAGGCCCGGGCCGTCCCGGAGTTCGCGCGGCCGACGTCCAGTTGGGGGACGGGGTGCCCGCGCCCGGCGGTGCGGGCGTCGATCGCCGGCGACTGCGCGAGGTGGACCTCGGCCGGCTCGAACCGCTCCACCGGGGTCCGGGTGAGCTCGTCCATCGCGTGGCGGACGGCGATGCCGGTGAGACCGGCCCGGACCAGGGTGCGGTCGACCTCGGCGGGCGGGACCAGGCCGAACAGCGCGTCCGCCGCGCCGTTGTCGCTCATCGCGGTGCTGAGGTACAGCAGGTCCTCGACGGCGATCCGGGTCGGGTGCCGGAACCTGCTCAGCCCCACCGGACCCGCCGTCGTGATCCGCCCCGGCGGCACCTCGACCGTCGCCGCCGGATCGAGCCGCCCGTCCTCGATGCGCTCCGCGACCGCCAGCGCGAGCGGAATCTTCGCCAACGAGGCGATCGGCAGCTCGACGTCCGGGCTGATGCCGAGCTCCGCGTCGGAGTCCAAGTCCCGTACCAGGTAGGAGCCGGACAGCCCCGCGTCGCCGAGCGCCGCCCGGAGCTCCCGGACGGCCCGCTGCACGTTCACGGCCGCACCCGCCCGTCGGCCGGCACACCCAGGCAGTGCCCGATCGGCTCCCGGAGCGCCTCGCCCACCGCCCGCGCGTCGACGCCGCCGGCCGCCCGCAACCGGTAGCCGCGCGCGACGGGATCGCCCGCCAGCGACCGCCAGAACAGCCCGTACTCCTCGGCCTGCGCGGACGAGCACAGCAGCAGGGCGTCGGACCGGAGCGTCTCGGACACGGCCGCGGTCAGCGAGGGCGCGAGCGCGATCTGCGCGGGCAACAGGGCCGCGCGGTGGCCGAGTTGCTCCAACCGGCCGCGGACGTGGGGGAGGTCGTCCTCCGGCTGGACCCAGATCCGCCGGAACGTGGACTGCGCCCGCCCGGGCCGCAGCGACTCGACGCGCAACGGCCGCGGGTCGGTGACGACCGCGCCCGCCACCCCGAGCGGAACGGCCCAACCGGCCTCGCCCGGCGGCACCGCGACCAGGGCCAGGCGCACCTCGTGGGCGTTCAGCAGCTCCGCCCGCGCCGCCGGGCCCGCCGGCCGGAAACCCAGCACCATCCCCAACTCGCCTGCCTCCGCGTCGAGTTGCGCCAGCGGTCGGACCGGGAAGAGCTCGGGGACGGCGAACGCCAGCGGCCGGAGCCGGGCCTGCTCGGCGTCGTACTCCAGCGCGTCCGCGAGCTCGACCAGCCGCCTCGCCGACGGCAGCAGATCCCGCCCGAACGGGGTCAGCGCGGCCCGGCGGCCCGAGCGGTCGAACAGCAGACCGCCCAAGTGCCGCTCCAGCGCGGCGATCCGCCGGCTCGCCACCGGCTGCGGCACCCCGGCCGCCGCAGCGCCCAGAGTGAAGCTCCCGCGCTCGCCCACCTGGACGAACACCCGGCACGCCCCCACCAAGGCCACTGGCGCATCGTATGCGGAGAACGCATGAGAAGTGTCAATTCCGTCTTTGTGCAACCGAATCGGCCGACGCAGGCTGTCGGCCATGCACACCACGACGCCCCGCACCGCCCTGCTCGCCGCGCCCCTGCTCGCGGCCGCCCTGCTGGCCGGATGCGCACACCAGCCGCCGGCGCCCAGGCCCGATCCCCCTGCCGCAGCGCCCGCCGCCGACCCCTTCCAACAGCTCGAACAGCGTTTCGGCGCCCGCCTCGGCGTGTACGTGCTGGACACCGGCAGCGGCCGCGAGATCACCCACCACGCGGACGAGCGGTTCGCGTTCGCCTCCACCTCCAAGGCCCTGGCCGCCGGCGCCCTGCTGCGCCGCGCCTCCGACGCCGACCTGGCGAAGGTGGTGACGTACCGTCAGGCGGACGTGCTGAAGTGGGCCCCGGTCACCTCGAAGCACGTGGACACCGGCATGACGCTGCGCGACCTGCTCGCCGCGTCCCTGGACCACAGCGACAACACCGCGGCCAACCTCGTCACGGCCGAGGTCGGCGGCCCCGCCGCCGTCCAGCAGGCCCTGCGCGACCTCGGTGACATCACCACGCACGTCGACCGCACCGAGCCGACGCTCAACGAGACCGCCCCGGGCGACACCCGCGACACCAGCACACCCCGCGCGCTGGCCGCCGACCTGCGCCAGTACGTCCTCGGCGACGTCCTGCCCGCGGACCGGCGCCGGATGCTCACCGACCTGATGCTCGCCAACACCACCGGCGGCCCGTACATCCGGGCGGGCGTCCCCGCCGGTTGGAAGGTCGCCGACCGGACCGGCAACGCCGACCACGGCACCCGCAACGACATCGCCGTCGCCTGGCCCGACGGCGGCCGCAGCCCCGTGGTGATCGTCGTCCTGTCCGACCGCGCCCGACCGGACGCCGCCTCGGACGACGAGCTGATCGCCCGGGCCACCGAGGCCGCGCTGCACGCCCTCGGCTGACCACGCGCCGGCAACGAGAAACCACATGGCACCAGCAAGGAGAAACCGCATGACCCTCTCCCGGCGCACCTTCGGCCTCCTCGCCACCCTCGCCCTCGCCGGCCCGCTCACCGCCCCCGCGCAGGCCGCCGCAGCCGCCGTCGAGGCACAGGACCACTACGACCGCGCCCGCGAACTGGCAGGCGACGACCCGGTGCTGTGCGCACTCGTGACCGCGCTCACCCCCGGCGCGACCGCCCCGCTCCCGCCCGCACCGGCGCCCCTCAAGCTCTTCGACGACCTCGCCGTGCTGAGCGCCGGCTGGGTCTCCGCGACGGCCGTGCTGACCGACCACGGCATCGTGCTGATCGACGCGCTCACCTCACCGGCGGACGCGGAGCACGTCATCGTCCCCGGGCTGCGCACGCTGGGCGCCGACCCGGCGACGCTCAAGTACGTCGTCGTCACCCAGGGCCACTACGACCACTTCGGCGGCGCGCAGCTGCTCGCCGACCGCTACGGCGCCCGCGTCCTGATGCACCCCGCCGACTGGGACCTGATCGCCCGCACCGCACCCGCCGACGCCCCCGCCCGGGACCTGGACATCCTCGACGGCCAACGCCTCACCCTCGGCGGCACCACGATCCGCCTGCACCACACCCCCGGCCACACCCCGGGCACCGTCTCCCCGATCATCCCCGTCCGCGCGGGCGCCCGGCGCCACACCGCCATGCTGTGGGGCGGCACCCTCCCGCCCGCCGGCCTCCCCGAGCTGCGCACCTACCTCTCCTCCGTCCGGTCCTTCCGCACCCGGGCCGTCCGGGCCGGTGCGGACGTGGAACTCTCCCACCACCCCACCGACTTCGGCCTCGAACGCGCCGAACAGCTCCGCGCCCACCCCGACGGACCCAACCCCTTCGTCCTCGGCCGCCCGCGCACCGAGCGGTTCCTGGCCGTGCTGGACCTGATGCTGCGCGGCCGGATCGCCGACGCCGGGGCCGCCGGCGTCCGGGCCGAACCGGGCAGGTGGTGCTGACGGCAGGTCAGTTCGGGCCCGGTCCGCCGGCGTCGGCCACCCCGGCGAGCAGCCCTGTGACCTCGCGCAACCGACCGCCGGGCCCGTCGGCCGGTGCCCGCACGGGAACAGGAAGCGTCGCTCCCGGGGCCCGGGCGGGCCCGCATCTAGCCTGGCGGGATGAGCGAGCAGCACAGTGGCCGGGCCCGGCGGCCGCACTACCGGGCGTTGTCGCCGCTGCGGGAGCACCTGCGGGAGTCGTTCTGGTTCGGGCCGCTGGTGGCGTGCGTCGCGGCGGTGCTGCTGGCCGGGCTGACCGACCTGATCGACCAGGAGATCTTCGCCGAGGCGACGGCCGAGCAGACCGCCGACACCCTGCTGTCGTTCGCCACCGCGGCGAAGAGCGTGGTGTCGACCATCAGCTCCGCGATGCTCACCTTCATCGGCGTGGTGTTCTCGATCTCCCTGGTGTCGCTCCAGATGGCCGCCGGGCAGATGAGCCCCCGGGTGCTGCGCCTGTACGTGCGCAGCCGGCTGACCAAGGCGACGTTCTCCACCTGCCTGGCGACGTTCGTCTTCACCCTGCTGGTGCAGCTCGGCTACGACGACACCACCGACCCGACGCGCGCCGTCTCCGTCCCGATCGTGTCGACGGTCGTCGCGCTCGTCCTGGTGATGCTCAGCCTGGGCCTGTTCGTGCTGTACGTGCAGGCGACGCTTCGGCTGCTGCGCGTGCCGCACGTGATCGACCGGGTCACCCGCGAGTCGCTGCAGGTGCTGCTCGCCTACCGCTGGCTGAACCCGGAACCCGCCGACGGCCTCGGCCCGCAGGGGCCGACGCTGCTGCACGAGGGGCGGGCCGGCGTGCTGCGGGACGTGAACATCCGCCGGCTGGTGCGGGTCGCCCGGCGGCACGGCACGGTGCTGCACCTGGTGCCCCGGATCGGCGACTTCATCGCGCCCGGCACCCCGACCGTGCTGGTCGTCGGCGGCACCCCGCCCCGGCCCGGGTGGATCACCACCGCGCTGAACGTCGGCGTCGAACGCACCATGCACCAGGACCTCAGCTTCGGCTTCCGCCAGCTCGTCGACATCGCCATCCGCGCCCTGTCGCCCGCCGTCAACGACCCCACCACCGCCGTGCAGGCCGTCGACCGGATCCACCAGCTGCTCGCCGTCCTCGCCCCCTACCACCTGGGCGAGCTGCGCCACCGCGACCGGGACGGCGCGGTGCGGCTGGTGCAGCCGGTGCCGGGGTGGGAGGCGACGGTGGACCTGGCGTTCACCGAGATCCGGATCTGCGGCGCCGGCCAGCCCCAGGTCACCCGCCGCCTGGTGGCCGCCCTCGACGACCTGCTGCGGATCACCCCCGAGCCGCGGCGCCCCCCGCTGCTCGTGCAGCGGCAGCTGCTGGAACGGGCCGTCGCCGAGGCCGTCCGCGACCATGACAACCGGCTGTTCGCGCTCGCCCCGGACCGCCAGGGCATCGGCTGAGCGCCCCGGGAACGCGAAGTCCGCCCGGAGGAGCTCCGGACGGACTTCGAGGAGGAGCTGCGGTCAGCTCGCGGCGCCGCGGTTCAGCGAGGCCAGGTACTTGTTGTAGGCCACCAGCTCGGCGTCGCCGTCACGGTCGGCGGCCCGGTCGCGGCGGCGGGCCTGCCGCTCCTCGGACTTGGCCCACTGGAGGGTCAGGGCGATCAGCACGATCGCGGTGGGGATCTCGCCGAACGCCCAGGTGATGCCGCCGGCCAGCTGCTGGTCGGCGTGCAGGTCGGTGCCGACCGGGGCCAGCTCGGAGGTGAAGGTGTTGACCAGCTGCCCGGAGGCCATCATCACGGCCACGCCGAAGAACGCGTGGAACGGCATGCCCATGAACAGCTCCAGGATCCGCATCACGAAGCCGGGGCGGTGCGGGCCCGGGTCGACGCCCATGATCGGCCAGAAGAACAGCATGCCGACGGCGAGGAAGTGCAGCATCATCGCCAGGTGCCCGATCTGGTACTTCATCAGGTAGTCGAACAGCGGGGTGAAGTACAGCCCGTACAGGCTCGCGATGAAGATCGGGATGGTGTACGCGGGGTGCGAGACGATCCGCACCAGCCGGCTGTGCAGCAGCGCGACCAGCAGCTCGCGCGGCCCGCGCCCGCTGCCCTTGCGGGCCGGGCGCAGCGAGCGCAGCGTCAGCGTGATCGGCGCGCCGAGCAGCAGCAGGATCGGGGACAGCATGGACAGCACCATGTGCTGCATCATGTGGGCGCTGAACAGCACCATGCCGTAGTCGTTCAGCTTGGTGTTGGTGACCAGGAACACCGTGCCGACACCGGCCGTCCAGGCCACCAGCCGGCCGACCGGCCACTTGTCGCCGCGCCGCCACAGCCGCACCGCCCCGAACAGGTACAGGCCGAAGGCGAGCGCGCAGAAGGCCAGGTACGGCCAGTCCGGCGACAACTCCATGGCCCGCGAGAGGGTGAACGACGGCAGGGGCCCCCCGCCGTGGTGGTGCATCCCGGTCATGCCGTCGCCCATCGGGCGGCCCCGCTTTCGTCCATGCCGTCCGTCCCCACGCGGTGCCGCGGGTCCGGTTTGGTCGGTTTCGTTCGGACCCAGCCTAGGCGTCGCTTACGGCGCGCCGGTCAGCGCCCCCGGCGACGGGAGTGTTTCCGCCGGTGCCGCCGGCGCTCCCGCTCACAGGAAGTAGAGGCGGTTCAGCGAGACTTCCTGGGCGGCGTCGGAGTGCAGCGGGGCGCCGTCGAGGGTGACCAGGCCCCGCGCGCCGTCGACGAGGATCTCCCCGAGGCGGTTGTTGCGCACCAGGTCCGCGGGCCCGATGCCGCGGGTGTGGCGGACCGGGACGCGGCGGCGCCGGGTGGTGATCGTGTCGTACGGCCGGGCGGCGGTGCCCGCCTCGGCGGCGGCGAGGCTGGTGAAGGCGATGGACAGGTCGGCGGGGGTGGCGCCGGGGGCGCCCCCCAGGAATCGGACCGGGCTGTCCGAATCATCGGTCAGCCCCGGCCCGGCAGCGCGCCTGCAGGGGTGCGGCGTGATTCCTCAGGCCTTCGGCACCAGGGTGTTCTCGTTGGTGCGGCCGGCGGCGAAGTCGTCGATGTTGCGGGCGGTGGCGTCGATGATCTGGCCGACGGCGGTGTGGGTGAAGTAGGCCTGGTGGCTGGTGACGAGGACCTGGGGGAAGGTGATGAGGCGGGCGAGGGTGTCGTCGGTGATGCCGTGGATGGAGCGGTCGGTGAAGAAGACGCCGGTCTCCTCCTCGTAGACGTCGAGGCCGACGCCGGAGAGGCGTCCGGCGCGGAGGTTCTCGACGAGGGCGGCGCTGTCGAGGAGGCCGCCGCGGCTGGAGTTGATGAGGATCGCGTCGTCCTTCATCCGGGCCAGGGCGGCGGCGTCGATGAGGTGGTGGGTGGCGGGGAGGAGGGGGACGTGGAGGCTGATCAGGTCGGCCCGGGTGAGGAGTTCGGGGAGTTCGGTGTAGTGCATGCCGAGGTCGAGGCAGGCGGGGTTGGGGGCGATGTCCCAGCCGAGGAGGTGGGTGCCGAAGCCGGCGGCGATGCGGGCGAAGCACTCGCCGATCTTGCCGGTGCCGATGACGCCGACGGTCATGCCGTGGATGTCGCGGCCCATCAGGCCGTCGAGGCGGAAGTCGAACTCGCGGGAGCGGTTGGCGGCGCGGGCCAGGCGGCGGTTGACGGCGAGGGCGAGCGCCCAGGCGTGTTCGGCGACCGCGTACGGGCTGTAGTGGGAGACCCGGGCGATGGTGAGGCCGAGTCGGGCGGCGGCGTCGAGGTCGATGTTGTTGAAGCCGGTGGCGCGTTGGGCGACCAGCCGGGTGCCGCCGGCAGCGAGGACGGAGAGGGTCTCGGCGTCGAGGACGTCGTTGACGCTGCTGCTGACGGCCGGGTAGCCGGCGGCGATCGGCGCGGTGTCGCGGTCGAGGAACACGGCGAGGGTGCGCAGCGAGTGCCGGCCCGTGAAGGCCTGCTCCAGAAGCGGCTGTTCGTCTGCTTGGACGCCGTACGCGAGGATCTCCATGCGGCGAAGGCTATCCCCGGGGGCGTGCGGGGTGAACCACGACGCGCCCCCGGGGTGACGAGCCGTCAGATGACGGTCTCCGCCTCCAGGTAGCGGTCGGACGGGACCGTCTTCAGCTCGGCGACGGCCTCGCCCAGCGGCACCAGCCGGATGTCGGTGCCCTGCAGGGCGGTGATGTGGCCGAACGCGCCCTTGTGCGCGGCCTCCACGGCGTGCCAGCCGAACCGGGTGGCCAGCACCCGGTCGTAGGCGGTCGGGGTGCCGCCGCGCTGGGTGTGGCCGAGGATGACCGGGCGGGCCTCCTTGCCGAGGCGGTGCTCCAGCTCGCGGGAGAGCTGGGTGGCGATGCCGGTGAACCGCTCGTGGCCGTACATGTCCTTGGTGCCCTCCTCCCAGGCCATGGTGCCGGGCTCGGGCTTGGCGCCCTCGGCGCACACCACGATCGCGAACTTCTTCTGCCGGTCGAAGCGCTCGCGCACCACGTCCGTCAACTTGTCGATGTGGAAGGGCCGTTCGGGGACGACGATGGCGTGCGCGCCGGCCGCCATGCCCGCGTTCAGGGCGATCCAGCCGGTGTGCCGGCCCATCACCTCGACCACCATGACGCGCTGGTGCGACTCGGCGGTGGTCTTCAGCCGGTCCAGCGCCTCGGTGGCCACCGACACGGCGGTGTCGAAGCCGAAGGTGACGTCGGTGCAGGCGATGTCGTTGTCGATGGTCTTCGGCACGCCGATCACCGGCAGGCCCGCGTCGCTCATCAGCTTCGCGGCCTTCAGGGTGCCCTCGCCGCCGATCGGGATCACCGCGTCGATGCCCAGGTCCGCGCAGTACTTCTTGGCGCGCTCCACGCCGTCGCGCAGGTGGCTGGGCTGGACCCGGGAGGAACCCAGGATCGTGCCGCCCTGGGCGAGGATGCCGCTCACCGAGTCGAGCGTCAGCGGGCGGTGGACGCCCTCCAGGAGACCGCGCCAGCCGTCCTCGAACCCGATGATCTCGTCGCCGTGGTCGACCACCCCCCGGTGGACCACGGAACGGATGACGGCGTTCAGGCCGGGGCAGTCACCGCCACTGGTCAGGACACCAATACGCATTGCTTTGCCAACTCCCGAGCAGGATTCGGACGGCCGGACTGGTGGGTGAGAATCGGACATAGTGCCCGAATCGGATCTGCTGCACAGCATACGGTTCCTGCGTCCGGCCGAGCCGAAACCGACGCGGGGGCGGCTTCCTCGACGCACCACACGTAACTGCGACCCGACCGCCGAGGAGGGTGTTGCGCCCGGGCTCTCCTTATTCTCCTATGAAGTTGTCCCACCGGGGACGGCCGACCACATGGCGGTCAGCCGTCCACCGGGCCAACGGTCGGCGGCTACGCCGGGCGGGCCGCCGAGGCGATCCGCTCGGTACGCAGCGCGTCGTACCAGGTGGTGTCCGCCGGCGGCAGCGCGTTCACGTCCAGCGCCAGCTTGATCAGCAGGTCGGCGACGGCGGGGTTGCGGGCCATCACCGGGCCGTGCAGGTAGGTGCCGAACACGGTGTCGCGCCAGGCGCCCTCGGTGCCGTCGCCGGTGCCGTTGCCCCGGCCGACCTGCACCGTGGCGAGCGGCTTGACGCCCTCGCCGAGGTGCGTGATGCCCTGGTGGTTCTCGAAACCGGTCAGCTGCGGCAGACTCAGCTGCGGATTGACCTCCGCCAGCACGTCGCCGACGCAGCGCGCGCCCTCGCCGCGGGTGGTCCACACGTCCAGCAGGCCCAGGCCCGCTTCGCGCTCGCCGAGGTCGTTGATGAACTCGTGGCCCAGGATCTGGAACCCGGCGCAGACCGAGAAGATGATCGCACCGTTCTCGGCGGCCCGGACCAGCCCGCCGTCGTTGCGCAGCCGCTCGGCCGCGAGCCGCTGCGGGCGGTCCTCACCGCCGCCGATCAGGTAGATGTCGCCACTGGTCGGCACCGACTGGTCGGAGCGCACGTCGATCCGCTGCACCCCGAGCCCGCGCTGCTGCGCCCGGCGCTCCACCACCAGCGCATTGCCGCGGTCGCCGTACGTGGACAGCAGGTCCGGGTACACCCAGACCACCCGCAGGCTGCTCTCGCTCATCCTGGAAGACCTCCCGTACTGCGGCGCCGCCTCCGGCGCACCGCCCCCGTACTGCTGCTGCGGCTCGTCGAACCCCCGCTGCTGCCCGGCGAACTGCTGCCCGTCGTACTGCTGCGGGTGCTGCGGCTCCGCGAACGACTGCTCGCCGTACGCCTGCTGCTCGCCGTACGCCTGGTCGCCGTACGCCTGCTGCTGGTACTGCCGGTCGTCGAACTGCTGCCCGTCGTACGGCTGCCCGCCGTACTGCTGGTAGTGCTGCTGGTCGCTCATCAGGCCACCACGGCCTTGCGCAGCTGCTGGAACGCCGTGTAGTTGGCGATCGCCTCGATGCGGCCCTCGGGGGCGGCGTCCACCGCCTGGGAGAGCGAGTCGACGACCTGGAACTGCAGGCCGGCGACCTCCAGACGGACCGCCAGGTCGAGCTTGCGCTGGCCCATCACGAAGATCGGGTGGCCGGCCAGGCGCTCGTAGTCGACGTCCCACAGCCAGGAGGTGTCGGTGCCGTCGGCGTCCATCGCGTTCACCGACAGGATCACCGGCGCCGGCGGGCCGTCGATCAGCGAGAAGGTCTCCAGCCAGCCGGCCGGGTTCTTCGCCAGCAGCAGCCGGATGTCCCGGCCGCGGAACTGCACCACGTCGTAGCGGCCGGCCACCGCCGCCACCGCCTGCATGCGCTGCAGCGCGACCTGCGGGGCCACGCCGAACACCGCGGCGACCGCCGCCGAGCTGGTCGCGTTGGCCAGGTTGGCGCGGCCCGGCAGCTGGAGCTGGATCGGCCAGGCGCCGCGGTGCGGGTCGATCACGTGGGTGCCCTGCAGCGCCCAGTGCGGGTTCGGACGGCGGAAGCCGCACTCGCCGCAGAACCAGTCGTCGCCCGGACGCTGCATCACACCGCCGCACGACGGGCACGACCAGGCGTCCTCCTTCCACGCCTGCCCGGCGGCCACCCAGACCACCTTCTTGCAGGACGAGGCGGCCCAGGTCACCAGCGGGTCGTCCGCGTTGGCGATGATCACGGCCTCGGTGTCCTTCAGGCCCTCGCGCCACTTCTCGGCCATCATCCGGGTCTCGGCGGCCCGGTCGAGCTGGTCACGGGAGAGGTTCAGCAGCGCTATCGCCTTCGGCCGGGTGTCCCGGGCGACCATCGGCAGGTACTTCTCGTCCACCTCGATGACGCCGAACCGGGCGTCCGTGCCGCCCGCCAGCGCCGCCGTGATACCGGCCGGCATGTTCGCGCCCAGCGCGTTGGAGACCACCGGGCCCGCCGCCCGCAGGGCCTCGGCGATCAGCCGGGTGGTGGTGGTCTTGCCGTTGGTGGCGCTGACCAGGACCACGTCCAGGTGCTCGGCGAGGGTCTTCAGCAGATCCGGGTCGAGCTTGAGCGCGACCTTGCCGCCGATCACCGACCCACTGCCGCGCCCGGCCTTCTGGGACAGCGCGGCCGCCATCTTGCCGGCCGTCACGGCGATCTTTGCGCGGGCGGGCAGCGAGGCGTCGCGCGCGGCTTCCGAATCGGTGCCTGGCATGCTCAGGGGTTCCTCCTTGCTGCGGCACCGCCCAGGTCGTTCGACGACCCACGGGCGGCATGGACGGACTCAGCCTACCGACTCCCGCCCGCACACTTGAGCAGGGGCGACATACCGGCCCGCGCCACACCCGGCCGAGGCGGCGCCGCGACGGGCCCGGAGGACGCGCCACCGGGCCCGACGGGCCGTCAGCGCGCCGCCCAGGGCGCGGGCAGTTTCTCCGTCGCCTCCGACAGGTGCGCGGTGATCACCAGGGTGCCCTCCTCCATCTGGTAGTCCAGCGGCGCCGACAGCCGGCGCATGGTCGAGATCAGCCCGGTGTTCGCCGCCGTCGTCACCGCGTACACCGTGCCCACGCCCGCCTCCAGCGCCAGCGCCGCCATCCGCCGCACCAGGTCCACCCCCAGGCCGCGGCGCTGCCAGGCGTCCTCGACCAGCAGCGCGATCTCCGCGCCCTCGTCGTCCCACATCAGGTGCGCCAGCGCCACCAGCCGGCCCTGCGCGGTCTCCACCGCCAGGGTCTGCCCGTGCCGCGGGTCCAACAGGTGGTCCAGGTAGCGGTCGGCGTCCTTCACCGGCCCGTGGTAGCGCCGCCGCAGCGACTCCGGCGAGCACCGGGCGTGCATCGCCACCGCCGCCTCCTTGTCGGCCGGCGTGGCCCGGCGCACCGTCAGGTCGCCCCCCGCCGGGCGGCTGATCCGCGCCGCGACCTGCGGCACCCGCGGGCCCAGCAGGGTGTCCAGCTCCACCAGCGCCCGGGCCCGGGCGAACTCGGTCGGCGTGAACGGCAGACTCGGCCGGGACAGCTCCAACAGGTCCCCGTTCGGCAGCGGCAGCCGCATCACGTGCCCGTCCACGCCGGGCTGCGCCGCGGCGCCCCGCCCCGGGTACTGGCGGATCGCCGCCCGCCCGAACAACTGCCGCAGCGCGACCGGCAGCTCCGCCGCGTCCAGCGCGGTACGGGTCGCCAGCGCCAGCACCTGCCGGGGCACGTCCACCAGCTCGTGGGCGTCCGCCCGGTCCGACCAGATGTCCCGGCCGCCGCCCGCCGCGACCGCAGCCACCAGCTCGGCCCGGGCCAGCGAGGCCGGCGCGCGCACGATGAACTCGTCCACCGTGCAGTCGGGCAGCGGGTGCGCCTGCATCGAGACGATGTTCACCTGCCGCTCCGCCAACGCCGTGCACACCCGGGCCAGGCTGCCCGGCGCGTCCGCGACACTGGTCCGCAGCCGCCACAGCACGGTCGGCTCCTCGACGGTGCTCACCTCGGGCCCGCCCGGTGGTGCGAGGGCGTCCGGGCCGGGCGGGTGCCGGTGCGCCAGCCGGACGCGGAACAGCGTGGCGGCGAGCAGCGCCCCGGCGGAGGCGAACAGCAGCACCGGCCCGTCGTGGCCGTGCACCACGACGTTCGCGACCAGGTCGGCGGCCGCGACCGCCGCGAACACCGCCGCGAGCTCGACCGCCTCCCGGCGCCAGCGCTGCCGCTTCGTACCGAATCTGTGGGTGTACGCCGTGTCATCCATGCCTGAATGGTGGCGCTCCGCTGTTTCACGATCACGAACCCCCCGTGACCCGACGGTTAATGTCTGCGCGGCCCCCGTCGGATCGGCGCTGATCCGCTCCCGCGATCACTCTGACGTGCGGCCCCGGTCCAGGAGTTCCGCACCGGCCGATTTCACCTCGGCCAGCAGCAGCCGCAGATCCTCGTCCGTGGTCGCGGAATTCAGCAGACAGGCCCGCAGCATCTCCCGCCCGCGGTACACCGCGCCGGTCACGAACACCCGGCCGCGCTGCTGGACCGCCACCGGCAGACGGGAGTTGAGCTGCTGTGTCGCCTCCTCGTCGAGGCCGGACGGGCGGTACCGGAACGCGACGATCGACGTCTCCACCGGCGCCAGCAGCTCCAACTCCGGGTCCTGCTCCACCCAAGCGCCCAGCCGCCGGGCCTGCGCGGTGCAGTGCGCGACGTCCCGGGCCACCCCCGAACGGCCGCGGTGCGCGATCGACGCCCACACCTTCAGCGAACGGAACGGACGGGTCTGCTCGGTGCCGTACTCCGAGAACCAGCCCAGACCGCCCGCGTCCTCGTCCCGCAGGTACGACGGCACCAGGCTGAACGTGCCCCGCAACTCCGCCGCGTCCCGCACCAGCGCGCAGCCGCAGTCGACCGGCACGCCCAGCCACTTGTGCGGATCCAGGGCGAGGGAGTCGGCGCGGTCGAGCCCCCGGTAGCGGTGCGCGATCGCCGGGTCCAGCACCCCGAACGCGCCGTACGCGCCGTCGACGTGGAACCACAGCCCTTCGCGGGCGGCCAGCTCGGCGATCGGCTCGAACGGGTCGACGGCGCCGGTGCCGACGGTTCCTGCGGACGCCACCACCAGGAACGGCAGCCGGCCCGCGGCGCGGTCCTCGGCGACCGCCGCTTCGAGACTGTCCAGCCGCAGGTGGCCGTCCTCGTCGGCGGCCACCACCCGCAGGTGCTTCGAGCCCAGCCCGAGCAGCTCCGCGGCCTTGCGCACACAGCTGTGCGCCTCGCCCGTGACGTACCCCACCAGCGGCGGCATCCCCGCGAGCCCGTCCGCCCGGACGTCCCACCCCGCGGTGCGCGCCGCGCGGCTGCGGGCCGCGGCCAGACAGACGATGGTCGCCATCGACGTCCCGGACGTCAGCAGACCGCCGCCGGGCGGGTGCGGGAAGCCCACCAGCTCCGCGATCCACCGCACCACCGCCCGCTCCAGATGGACGTCCGCGTGGTCGCCGCCCGCCGAGCTCGGGTTCATCGCGGACGCGGCCAGCGTCGCCAGCACACCCGCGGGCTGCGGCGCGGAGTTCACCCACCCGAAGAACCGGGGACTTCCGTTGCCCATCGGATACGGCATGATCCGCGACTCGACCGCCGTCAGCAGCTCCTCGAAGCTCGCCCCGTCCTCCGGCAGCTCCAGCTCCAGCAGCGCGGAGCGCTCCGCGGGGTCCATCGGCTGCCACACCGGGCGCGAGGGCAGCGCGTCGAGATAGTCCGCCACCAGCTGCGCGGCGGCCTGAGCGGCACTTCGGAAGTCGTCGTTCATGGGAGGGAAGGGTAGAGCAGCGAGGAGCGAACGCAGGCGGGCTCGAAATCAGGGGCGCGGGGAACTGCGCGAAGGGGAACGCACCCACCGCAAGATCGCGACGCCGGACAATGACCTGCACGTGCTCGCGACCTTACGGACGTGATGTGCGCTTGTCGCGCAGTGCCCCGCGCCCCTGGTGGTGCTGCTACTGGTTCAGTCCAGGGTGCTGGACAGCCCGCCCGCGGAGCGGCAGTAGCCCTGGATCTCCTTGTCGGTGATCTTGGCGCAGAGGCGTCCGGCCGCGCCGTTGTCGGTGTAGTTGACGGTGTAGTAGCTGACCAGGCCCTGGGCGCAGGCCTTGCGCTGCCAGGCGTCCTTGGCGGTGGCGCACTGCTGGGCGGCCCAGTCCTCGCGGTCGAGGTTGTACTTCATGGTGCGGGAGCCGACGCCGCGGGAGCAGTCGTTCTCGCCGCCGCTTGCCTGGGCGTTGAGGCACCACTGGAGGGCCTGGGCGAAGGCCTCGGGGTGATTGGGGTAGTCGTGGGAGGAGAGGAAGAAGGTGGGGGCGTAGAAGAAGCAGGCGGACTGGTAGAGGGACGGCTGCTCGGGGCAGGGGTAGAGCGGTTCGGCGGCGAGCTTGTCCGCGGGGAGGTTCGCCTTGGCCTTCTCGTCCTCCTCGTCGGGGGCGAAGAGCTGCATGAAGACGCCCTCGGAGCAGGTGATGCGGCGGTTCTGGGAGGGGAACTTGTCGCACAGGGCGCGGGCGGAGGGGATGTCCTGCTTGGTGACGAACATGATGCCGTGGCCGACGCCGTGGATGCAGGGGCCGGTGTTGGCGGGGGCGCACAGGGTGAGGATGTCGTGCTGGGGGTCCTGGGAGTTGGCGAGCATCTCCTCGACCGCGCCGTGCAGGTAGCCGGCCGCGCAGGTCTCGTGCGGGAAGGAGATGACCTTCTGGAAGTCCTGGTGGTAGCGCTTCACCGCGGCGTGCCCGAGCTCGTGGGCGATGGGGTGGCAGAACCGCACGGTGTACGGCTTGGCCTTGGAGATCCTGTCGAGGTCGGCGAGGGCGACGCCGGGGTCGGCGGCGTCCATCTCGGACATCAGCTTGTTGCGCAGGGTGGAGCGGGTCCACACCGCCGGGTCGCCGGTGGGGGAGGGGGACGCGGAGCCGGGCGCGGCGGCGGTGGGGCCCGCCGGGTCGGCGGGGGTGGCGGCGGCGGTGGCCGGTTTGGGCGTCCAGTCGGTGACCAGGACCGCCCCGAGGCCGAGGGCGGCCAGCAGGACGGCGGTGACGACGGCGAACACACGCGGTTGCATGACGGACGGTCCCCCTGTGATCGACACGGACAGTACGCGGCCCATCCTGCGGGGTGACCGCCGGAAACCGCCGGTCGGACACCGCCGACGGATGCAAGTGCCGGGCCGCGATCACCCGTACACCGGCTGCGCACCGTCCTTCAACGACAGCCCCACATCCCAGGCACGCCCCTGCTCACCCGTTCGGCCGTCGTTGAAGCACTACGCGCCGCGGCGGCGATCGGTTGCGCCCGGGCTCGCGGCGGAGTCGAGCCGAGGCGGCGCCACGTCAGCGCGTCCGCAGGAAGCGGGCCAGGTCGTCGTCGGCGATGGCGATGCCGTCGGCGAGCCCGGGGACGGGGACGGCGGGCGGCGGGTCGAAGAGGGTGATGTCGGCCCGGCCGTGGTGCGGGGACCAGGTGCCGCGGGCGAGTCCGTCGACCAGGACGGCGGCGTGGATCTGGCCGCCGCCGGGGCGGATCCGCTTCTCGTGGGCGGCCGGGACGGAGAGCTCCGAGGAGCGGTAGCCGACCAGGTAGTTGTCGTATCCGGGCAGCAGCCGTACGTCGGGGGCGGGCAGCGGGGCCAGGTCGAGTTCGTCGGCCCGGTCGGCGGGGAGCGCGCAGTCCTGCTCGCGGACCAGGACGTGGAGGAGTTCGCCGGACGCGTCGAGGGTCCGCCAGGCGCGTCGGGCGGCCGTGACGGGCAGGCCGGACCAGCCCGCGAAGTCCTCGGGTGCGGCCGGCCCGTAGGCCCGCAGGTAGCGGCGGGCCAGTTCGGTGACGGCGCTCTCCCCGGTGGGCCCCTCGGGGGCGTCGGGCAGCCAGTCGGCGAGCAGGACGGCGGTGGCGGCGCCGTTCCGGGACGGGCCGTGGCAGATCAGGCCGCGCAGTGCCGTCCGGCGGATCAGGTGGAACGCCTCCTGGCCGCGCTCCGGGACGCCGATCGCGGCCAGCCGGTCCGTCAGCTCCTCGCGGGTGGACGGGCCGCAGGCGGCCAGGGTGTCCATGATCACCGTCTCTGCCCGGTCGCACAGAGCCTCGTCCAGGCCCAGCTCGCGGTGGCGGCGGGCGCTCAGGCGCAGGAAGCGCGGTCCGAGCAGGGCGAGCAGCCAGCGCAGGTCGGCGGTGGTGACGATGTGCAGGGTGCCGCGCAGGAACCAGCCCCGGACCAGGGTGCGGTCCTCCTCCAGGGCCAGCCGGACATCGGCGGCGGTGATGCCCCGGGTCCTGACCCCGATGCCGATCGCGGCGGGCCGGGCGTCCTGGGCCTGGATGCCGACCACCCGTTCGACCGTCTCGGCGGCGGTGCCGAAGGCGACTCCGCCGCCGATGCCCTGCCCCCGGGTACGCAGGGCCCGTACCTGATCGTCGTCCAGTGCGCGCATGCCCTCACGGTACCGAGCGGGCGGGCTCCCGTTCGCCGTCCTGCCCGATTTCGGGCAGGATCTTTGGCAAATGGACACTTCACGCCTAGGCTCACCGACCGTGCCTGTCTCACCACACCCTCATGAGGACCTGCTCGCCCATCTCGCCCGGACCACAGCGCTGGCCCCCGGGGAGGCGGCCCGGGTCGTCGCGGAGGTGCTGGCGTACTTCTCCGAGACCACGGAGGAGTACGTGCGCCGCCGTCACGGTGAGCTCCAGGCCAGGGGCCTGACCAACGATCGGATCTTCGCCCGGCTGGGCGCGGAGCTGGCCGCCCGCCGGGTGGCCGCGCCGGAGCTGTCGGTGCGTCAGCTGCGGCGGCTGGTCTACGGCTGACCGGCCGAAGCGGCGCAGGCCCCGAGTCCACCCGAAAACCCTCGAACACCAGGAGTCCACGCCCATGTGCGGAATCGTGGCCTACATCGGCCCCAAGGACGCGTCGCCCTTCCTGCTGGAGGGCCTGCAGCGACTGGAGTACCGGGGATACGACTCGGCGGGCGTGGCGGTGGTCGCCCCCGCCACCAAGTCCGTCCCGGCGAAGTTGAAGGTGTGCAAGGTCAAGGGCCGGGTCGCGGACCTGGCGGCGGCGCTGCCGGCCCGGTTCAAGGGCGGGGCCGGCATCGGCCACACCCGCTGGGCGACCCACGGCGTGCCGTCGGACGCGAACGCGCACCCGCACACCGACAACGAGGGCCGGATCGCGGTGGTGCACAACGGCATCATCGAGAACGCCGACGAGCTGCGCGCCAAGCTGGCCGCGGACGGTGCGGTGTTCCGCTCGGAGACCGACACCGAGGTGCTGGCCCACCTGATCGCCGCGCACCGCGCCGACGGCGGCGAGCTGGAGGACGCGGTGCGGGCCGCGCTGAAGCTGGTGGTCGGCACGTACGGCATCGCGGTGCTGGACGCCGAGCAGTCCGACCGGATCGTGGTGGCCCGCAACGGCAGCCCGATCGTGCTCGGCATCGGGGAGAAGGAGATGTTCGCCGCGTCCGACGTCTCCGCGCTGGTCCGCTACACCCGGCAGGTGGTGCACCTGGAGGACGGCGAGCTGGCGACGGTCCGCGCCGACGGCTTCCGGACGTTCACCGAGGACGCCCGGACCGTCACCCGGCAGCCGTCCACCGTCGACTGGGAGATCGGCTCGTACGACACCGGCGGCTACGCGCACTACCTGCTGAAGGAGATCCACGAGCAGCCCGGCGCCGTCGAGCGCACGCTGTCCGGCCGGCTCGACGAGCGGTTCTCCACCGCACACCTGGGCGGGCTGAACCTGGACGCCCGGGAGCTGCGGGAGATCCGCCGGGTGAAGATCCTCGGCTGCGGCTCGGCGTACTACGCGGGCGAGATGGGCGCGCAGCTGATCGAGGAGCTGGCCCGGATCCCCGCGCACTCCGAGCCGGCCTCCGAGTTCCGCTACCGCAACCCGGTGATCGAGGCGGACACCCTGTACGTGGCGGTCAGCCAGTCCGGCGAGACCTACGACACGCTGGCGGCGGTGCAGGAGATCAAGCGCAAGGGCGGCCGGGTGCTGGGTGTGGTGAACACCGTCGGCTCGGCGATCGCCCGCGAGTGCGACGGCGGCATCTACCTGCACGCCGGCCCGGAGATCTCGGTCGCCTCCACCAAGGCGTTCACCTCCACCGTGGTGGCGTTCGCGCTGCTGGCGCTGCACTTCGGCCGGATCCACGACCTGTCGCCCGCCGACGGCCGGCGGATCGTCAGTGCGCTGAAGGCGCTGCCGGAGCAGATCCGGGAGATGCTCGGGCAGCAGGCGGAGATCGAGAAGCTCGCCGCCGAGTACGCCGAGAGCCAGGGCATGATGTTCGTCGGCCGGGTGCGCGGCTACCCCGTGGCCCGGGAGGGCGCGCAGAAGCTCAAGGAGATCTCCTACGTGCACGCCGAGGCGTACCCCGCCTCCGAGCTGAAGCACGGCCCGCTGGCGCTGATCAGCCCCGAACTGCCGACGGTGGCGCTGGTGCCGGACGACGAGCTGCTCGACAAGAACCTGACCACGCTCGGCGAGATCAAGGCCCGCTCCGGGCGGGTGCTGGCGATCGCCCACCGGCCGATCGAGGCGAAGCTGGCCGACCACTGCGTGGTGGTCCCGAAGAGCGAGCCGGAACTCGACCCGCTGCTGCTCAACATCCCGCTCCAACTGCTGGCCTACCACGCCGCGGTGGCCCTCGACCGGGACGTGGACAAGCCGCGCAACCTGGCCAAGAGCGTCACCGTGGAGTGACGGCGGACCTGGTTCCCCGCCGTCGGCTCACGGGCTGACGACTCACGGGCTGACGGCGAGGACCAGGTAGGCGCCGAGGATCGCCAGGTGGACGCCGCCCTGGAGCGGGGTGGCGCGCTTGGGGATGACGGTGAGGGTGCCGACCGCCACCGTCAACGCCAGCAGGATCATGTGATTGGCGCCGAGGCCGAGTTCGAGCGGCCCGCTCAGCCAGGTGGAGGCGATCGCGACGGCCGGAATGGTCAGGCCGATCGAGGCCAGCGCCGAGCCGAGCGCCAGGTTGAGGCTGATCTGCACCTTGTTGCGGACGGCGGCCCGGACGGCGGCGATCGACTCCGGCAGCAGCACCATCAGCGCGATCACCACGCCGACCACCGCGTTCGGCAGCCCCGCCGACTCCACCCCGCGCTCGATGGTCGGGGACACGCCCTTGGCCAGGCCGACCACCGAGACCAGGGCGACGGACAGCATCGCCACGCTGATCAGCGTCATCTTCAGGGTCGGCGGGTCGGAGTGCTCGTCCATCGGGTCGACCACCTCGCCCGCCGGGGTGACCGGGAGGAAGTAGTCGCGGTGACGGACCGTCAGGGTGGAGACGAACAGCCCGTAGATGACGATCGAGGCGGTCGCCGCGAACACCAGCTGGGTCGGCGAGAACTCCGGACCCGGCGTGGAGGTGGTGAACGTCGGCAGCACCAAACTCAGCGTCGCCAGCGTGGCGATCGCGCCGAACGCCGCGCCGGTGCCCTCCGCGTTGAACACCGCCACCCGGTACTTCAGCGCGCCGACCAGGATGGACAACCCGAGGATCCCGTTGCAGGTGATCATCACGGCGGCGAACACGGTGTCCCGGGCCAGGCCCGCGGTCTTGTCGCCGCCGTCCGCCATCAGCGTCACGATCAGCGCCACCTCGATGATGGTGACGGCGACCGCCAACACCAGTGACCCGTACGGCTCGCCGACCCGATGGGCGATCAGCTCCGCATGGTGCACGGCCGCCACCACCGACACCGCCAGGAAGCACGCCACCAGGGTCACCACCGGCCACGGCATCTCACGGTGCCAGGTCGCCAGGAGCAGCATGAACGCCATCACCGGGGCGACGGTGGTCCACTGCAGATAGAGCGGTCGGTTGGGAGAAGCCATACGGCCGAGCTTGGCAGATGGCACCCGCCCGGCCCGGAAGTGACACTCGTGGCGGTGGTCACGATGAACGGTGACGAACGGTCAGGAGCGGAGCAATGGTCGGACGGCGAACGGTACTGGCAGCGGCCCTCGGACTCGCGGCGGGCTGCGCCCGCGCCCGCCCGGAACCGGCGGCTCCCGAGGCGGCCGAGCCGTCCCCGCCGCCGTCCCCCTCCGCTTCCGTCACCGCGCCCGCCACCTCCGCGCCGCCGAGCCGCGAGGCGGTGCTCGCCCGGTACGCGGGGCAGCGGCCCACCCGGTGGGGGACCGACCTGCCCGGGGTGGTCGCCGAGGTTCCGGACGGGGCGCTCGCGCTGACCTTCGACGCCTGCGGCGGGTCGGGCGGGAACGGCTACGACGCGGCGCTGATCGACACCCTGCGCCGGCACCGGGTGCCCGCCACGCTGTTCCTGAACGCCCGGTGGATCGACGCCAACCCCGGGCCGTTCGGCGAACTGGCCGCCGACCCGCTGTTCGAACTCGGCAACCACGGCACCGCGCACCGCCCGCTGTCCGTCACCGGCCGCTCGGCGTACGGCATCACCGGCACCGCGGACGCCGCGGCCGCCTACCAGGAGGTGGCGGACAACGCGGCCAAGCTGGCCGGGCTGCTCGGAACGCCACCGCGCTGGTTCCGCTCCGGGACGGCGCACTACGACGAGGTCGCGGTGCGGATCGTCGACGAACTCGGCGAGCGGGTGGCCGGGTTCGCGGTGAACGCCGACGCCGGGGCGACGTTCACCGCCGACCAGGTGGCGCGGACGGTGGCCGCGGCCCCACCCGGATCGGTGGTGATCAGCCACTTCAACCACCCCGACGCGGGCACCGGCCCCGGCTACGCGCAGGCGCTGCCCCGGCTGCTGGACGCGGGCCGCCGCTTCGTCCGGCTGTCGGACTGAAGGGCAGGAGCTCGGCGGGGACGGTGGACTACCGGTGCGTCCGGGTGACGAGGCTCAGCACCGCCCGCACGGTGCGCGGGGTGCTGTACCCCGTCCCCGTTCCCCACCCGGGCGGCTCGGTGCAGGACGCGCCGGCGCTCATCGATGTTGTGGGGAGCGGGAGTTGACGGCGGTTCGGCGGGCCCGGTCGTACAGCAGGACGGAGGCGACGGCGGCCAGCGCGCACCAGGTGGAGACGAACGCCAGCTGCCACAGCAGGCCGCAGGCGAGCGCGCCCGCGCCGAGCACCATGCCGAGGCGGCGCAGCCGATGGTCGCCCGAGCAGAGCAGCGCGCCCACGGTGGCGGCCAGGTAACCCGCCAGCAGCAGGGCGGCGGCCGGGACGCCGATGGCGTAGTCGAGGGTGTGGCCGTGCGGGTGCGCCGTCACCGGGTGCCGGGCGAGCGCAAGGGTCAGGGGGACGGCGACGGCCGCGCCCAGCGCGGTGAACCATGCCGCCGAGCGGCGGCCGGTCGCGCACCACACCGCCGCCGGCACGTACACCGGCAGCAGCGGTAGTGCGATCACCGCCCATGCCGTGCGGGCCCACGCCCAGCCCGACCACACGCCCGCCTCCACCAGCTGGTGCACGCCCAGCAGCAACGGCAGCGCGGCCAACGGCAGTTGAGGACCTGAACCGGCGCGCAGCACCGCGGCGACCCCGACCGCCGTGACGGCGCTGCCGACGAGCAGATCGGCCCCGGCGCTCCAGCACACCCCGCCAGCGTACTGAGCGGACCCCGCGATCAGTACGACTGAAGCTCGATCAGCGTGCCCTGCGGGTCGCGCAGATGGGCGCTGCGCAGCGTCGGCCCCCACTCGGGGCGGTCGGTCGGCGCCAGCGCGGGCGTCGCGCCGTGCGTCAGGCAGAGCGCGTACGCGGTGTCCACGTCCGCGACCCGGCAGACGAACATGCCGGTGTCGGCCGGGGGAGCGTCCGCCGGCGTCGGGGCGGTGCCGAGGGTGGCGGCCATCGCCGCCCGGTCGAACAGCACCAGCACGGCCTGCTCGGCCACGTCCCAGTGCGCGTACGGCCCGGCGGCCGTGCCCTTGACCAGGTGCGCGCCGAGCAGCGGGGGCAGGACGGCGTCGTAGAAGGCGAAGCAGGCGGCGAACTCGGCGACCAGCAGGCGGGGATGGAGCGCGTCCACGGGCAATCCCTTCGGAGCGAATCGTGGGTCTGGACCCACTATAGGACGGCCCCTACCATGTTCGACATGGCCGACCCGACCGAAACCCCGCCCGCACTGCTGGAGTTGACGACCTATCTGCTCTCCAGGGTCGGCAAGGACGCCCGCAACCGCCTCGCCGAACTCCTCGCCGCCGACGGACTGCGGCTCCACCACCACGCGGCCCTCGCCGCCCTCGCCGACTTCGGCCCGCACACCCAGCGCGACCTCGCCACCCGTCTGCGCCTCGACCCCAGTGACCTCGCCAAGGCCGCCGACCAACTCGCCGCCGCCGGCTGGCTCGACCGCACCCGCGACCCCGCCGACCGTCGCCGCCTCACCCTCACGCTGACACCCGCCGGCGCCACCCGGCTCGCCGAACTCGACGCCCTGGCCCGCGACGTCCAGGACGCCGTCCTCGCCCCGTTGACCGCCGCCGAACGCGCCGTCCTGCACGGCCTGTTGTTGCGCGTGCACGGCTGAGAAAGTGTTGGGTAATTGATCAACTGCGCGTTGTGATGCGGTGGCGGTGATCTCCGTGGCGGCTGGTCCGCGA
>NZ_BMRI01000005.1:377041-379009 GCF_014648555.1 Kitasatospora griseola | reverse complement strand
CGCCAGTTCCGCGAACTCCTCCGAGTCCACGGCGACCTGCCCTGCAACAATCGACCTCACGGGTCTCTACCTCTCTGTCAGGTGAACAGGCCCGCAGGGGTCGTCGCGCGACCGGCCAAGGAATGCGCGACGGCCCACCCACGGGCCCGATGAAAGACAGCTCCGGCGCGTCCGGCGCTCGGGCTGTCGGCGAACGGGGAAGGAGTTGCACCCTCGCCCCCGCAGGGGCCCTCTACAGGCCGCTCGTTCGGTCTGCCTCCGCCTCACCCCAATCACCTCCTAACGCGGGGTTCTCGGCGGGACCAATGAAGTTGTCAAAGAGCCAGCGCTTCCTTCAGGGGGCTGTCACCCCACCCCTCCGGGCACGTTTAAGCAGGTCAAGCACGCATCAGGCATGAGCCATCAGCGGCATCTTGCCCCCCTTAAGCCACTGGCTCAACTGGTAGGTACAAGCTGCTGAACATGATGCTGCACTCACGCAGAGCGATCGTCAAGCCCATTGGTCCAACATGTAGGAACCAGTTGACCCAGTGGGGCATTATGGGAGGTATGAGTAGCCAGCCGCTGTACCGCCGAGTCGCAGACGTGCTCCGGAACGAGATCAACGCCAAGGCGTTCCCGCCCGGGGCCCGACTGCCCTCCGAACGCGATCTGTGTGACCGGTTCGACGCCTCACGGAACACGGTGCGCGCCGGCCTGAACGTCCTCGTGACCGAGGGACTGATCTCGGCCAGCCAAGGGCTCGGCTATGAAGTCCGCTCCCATGAGGTGTTCAACCTGAATGCCTCTCGCTTCGAGAACCTCACGTTCCCTCAGAACGGGGACGCCTACAGCACCGATGTGACTCACGCCGGCCGGAGGCCTCACCAAGAGTTCCGAGTGGAGATGCAACCTGCTCCGGCGATCGTGGCGGAGCAACTGCGGGTACCCGAGGGGACGACGACCGTACTCCGGTTCTGCCACCGCTACGTCGATGGCGTGCCGTGGTCCACGCAGGCCACCAGCTACCCCATGTGGTTGGTCGAGAAGGCTCCGAGGCTGGCAGATCCGGGCGACATCGCCGAAGGGACCACCCGGTATTTGGCTGGGCTGGGGGTCGAGCAAGTCGGCTACTTCGATGACATCTCCACCCGCATGCCTACGCCGGACGAAGCGCGGCTTCTCCAGGCTGGAGCGGGTGTGCCGGTGCTGGTGTGGGTGCGGACCGGCTATTCGGAGGACAAGCCCATCCGATGCACCGTCACCACGTTCCGCGGCGACCTCAACCACATGAACTACGAGATCGGAAACATCGCGGCGCGGGAGGCGGGAGAGTGATCATCGAACCAGCAACAGCGGCGGACTTGGAGCACCTTCTCGCCTTCCGGCAGGAGGCTGCTGCGTGGCTGAGCGCGCTTGGCAGCGACCAGTGGAGCCGTCCGTACCCGGCAGACAAGCTCCTGGACACGATTGAGGCCGACACGGTCTTCATGCTTCGGGACGGATCGGCGATCGTGGGCACCATCACGCTCACGCCCGACGCTGAAGACGGGCTCTGGACTGACGCCGAGCTGAGCGAACCCGCGCGCTACGTCAACAAGCTGACCGTTTCGCGAGCGTACGCCGGCCGGGACATCGGGGGACGCCTGTTGAACTGGGCAGGTACCTGTGCGGCCAGCGAGGGTGCAAAGTGGCTGCGGCTGGACGCCTGGACAGCGAACGAGCGCCTGCAGCGGTACTACATCGATCACGGGTTCACGTACGTCCGCACCGTTCGTGAGGGCGGGGCGGTGAACGGCGGACCGCGCGTCTCCGGGTGGGTCGCGCAGCGACCTGCGGTGCCCGCGGAGCACGGTTTTGAGGACGCCACCGTGATGGGGTTCACCAACAGCAATCACTGACGTTGTGACATCACCGGCTGACATCAACGTGCTTGAACACCTGCGGGCAGTGGATGCCGCAGGTGGATCGATTGCCTCCTGCCCGCTG
>NZ_BMRI01000005.1:337905-377011 GCF_014648555.1 Kitasatospora griseola | reverse complement strand
CCGGAGCACGTTGATCGAACCGTTGGTTGAGCTTGTAAAGCGGGGGTCGTCGGTTCGAACCCGACAGGGGGCTCCGTGAACCACCTTGGATGAGCTGCAGGTTGGCCTTCTGGGGGGCTTGATCACCGGCCTCGGACTTCTCGTCCGGGGCCGTTTGCGTGAGCGGACGGCCCGATCGTCTCCGATTTCTCTCCGGACTGGGCAACCTTGCGCGGCCTGTTGGCGCGAGGGACGAGCCGGGCCGCCGCCTCGGCGATGGCCCGGTCGACCTGGGGAACAGGGTCGTGTACGTGTCCGAGGTGATGCCGATCGAGGAGTGGCCGAGCATCTCCTTGATCGAGCGCAAGTCCTTACCCCGGCCCGCGCCCTGGGGGGAGCGCGCTGGAGCGTTGGATATCCCAAGGGCTACCCAACGCGCCCTCGACCAGGGGGTCGAGGGCCGGTCATCTGGTGATCGCGGAGAGCCGCCGTCGCAGGGGCTCCTCAAGGTCGAGGTTGTCGCCTCGAGTAGTGGCCTGCAGCAGTTCGGTGATGACGACCAGTTCGGCGAACTGCCCGGCCGGCGTGTCGAGGATGTGGGCGAGTTGGTGACGGAGTTGGGTGGCGGTGTCCGGCACGAGGAGGCTGTACGAGTACAACAGCGCCGCGTCGTACCCGGCAGGCGCGACGCCCCAGCCCTCCCAGTCGAGCACCGTGAGGGCCGGACTCGTGAGGTTGGCCCAGTGCAGGTCACCGTGGGCCGTCGTCCAGGAGGTCACTTTGGTGTCGATCGGGATGCCCAGGTACTGGGGCATGGCGCGGTCCAGGTATTCCTGCCGGACCGCCACCCGGTCGCTGGGAACGGTGGCAATGGCATCGAGGGCGGTGCTGAGCGAGGCCCACCAGGCGTCGTCCAGGTTGGGTGCTTCCCGAAGGATCGGCTCGTGGGTAGCGATGGTCGAGGCAGTGATCTTGTCGTACAGCTCCGCCAGGTAGCCGTGCTCGCCCTTGGTCCAGGTACGCCGCTCCCGCAGACGTGGCCTGGGTACCGCAGGAGGCATGAGTCGTTCTGCCTCCTGCGGTCCATCCCAGAGTTTCCCGCCGGCCTTGTCAGCTGGGGCGGACACCAAGCGGAGCCAGCCCTCGCCGGACGCCGTGGCAACCGGGCGACCGAGGGTGCGTCCGCGCCAGCCCCACGCTTCGCGGGAGCCGATCGGCGTCGCGTCGAGCGCCGCTGCTGCTGTGGCGTGCATCCCGCGCATCCGCCTGGCGGTGTCCGGCTCAGGTTCCGAGTACATCAACGACCCTTCGGAGTACGCCCGGAGACAACGGCGGTCGGCCGACGGCTTCGGCGGCCCGCATCCAGTGTTCCGGGTTTCCCGTCGACAGGAGCACGCGCTTCACCCCTGGGGCTGAAGCAACGACGGCGAGGGCGGTCTCGGCAGGGGTCCTGCTGGGGTTGATCAGCTCGGACAGTTCCGGAGTCACCATGCCGGGGATCTCGCCGCCGTGGAGCGGGGCGGAGGCGAACACCTCCAGGCCCGCATCCAGGGCATCGGCCAACGGGCCTTGCCCGTCGAGGGCCTGGGCGACGGGCGCGAGATGAACGAGGGAGACCGGGAGTTGGATGGCCCGTAGGCGGTGGCTCGGGCCGCCGGCCTTGGTCGCGAGTTCGAGCAGGGTGGACACGTCGAAGAGTCCGCTGCTGAAGCCACACCAGGTCGCGACCCCGTAGGCGCCGATCGCGCGTTGGCTGCACGCCTTCTCCATGGAGAGGAAGGCGGCGTAAAGCCGGTCGGCGATCTCGCCTTCCTGGCAGCCGTGTTCTGGGTTGTGCAGGAACACCAGGTCCGGGACTCGGCCGAGCATGCGTTTGCTGCGGGCGACCTGCCAGGCGATGTAGTCGGGCGCGAGGCAGTGCCCGTGCTCGGCGTCCTCGGCGGACAGTGAGCCCGCACGCATACCGAGGCGCCTGGCGCTCGGCGGGAGGAAGCCCACCTTCGTGGAGACCTGCATGTCAGGGTAAGCAGCCAGGGCCAGGGCCAGCGATGTCTCCGCCTGGCCGTTCTCGTAGTTGGGTGCGGTGTCCACCCAGCCAGCACCACGGGAGGCGGCCATCAACGCGGCCTCGGCCACATCGAGACAGCGGTAGGTGCCCAGGCCCAGCCGCGCGGTCATTGCTCGCCCCCGATGGCGGCGACCTGGCCGTCGACCAGCTCCGTCACGACACCGGCCGCCTGCGCGAGCGTGATGCCACCAGCCTGTGCGAGATCGGCCAGTCGGTGACTCTCCCCGTCGGCGAGGAGCGTGAGCATCGGCTGGGCCTGGGCCGCGAACGTCCACTCCTCGCCGCCCGTGGTCAGTTGCACCGTGCCCTCCGGCCCGGCGGCGAGCGCGGGTCGCGTGGTGATGAGACGCACCCGCAGATCCGCGTTCGGCGGAGCCGTTGTGATGTACGGCAGCGACGGGACCAACCTGGCACGCTCGGTGGCATCGCGAGCGGCGGAGAAGCGAGTGATCAGATCGGCACTCTCCAGTTCGGCTGCGACGAGCTTGCTGATCGTTTTGAGGAAGACGCGCTGCTCTTCGGCAGTTCCGAAACGCGGAATGTCCGCCCGGATGGCCTCGTGGGCTCGCAGGACCTCCGACAACCAGGTGACCAGGTCAGCGCCCGTCGTGCTCTGCAGCCCGCACGTGACGTGCAGCGAGTGCCGGCCCTCGGAGGCAGCGACGGCGTGCCACCAGCCCCGGGGCAGGTAGAGCATGTCACCAGCGTTGAGCACCAGGTCGGCAATGGGTTCGCCCGGCGGCGGCTCAGGCATCTCGACGTCGCGGTGCAGGGGGACTTTGCGAGTCGGTCCGTAGATTCGCCAGCGCTTCGCGCCGTCGAGTTGGACGACCACCACGTCGTGGTCATCCCAGTGGACGCCGAAGCCCTCGGTGCTGGTCCACGAGGCGTACAGGTTGACCTGCACGCCGGTTCGCAGCCATCGCTCCAGCTGGCCGGTCAGGGACCCGATGCCGGGGTGGAGTTCGTCAACGGCGTCCAAGACCAGCGTCGCACCCTCGGCGAGCCTCTTGTGCAGTTCGGAGGGCTGGAGCTGGTGCCAGACGGTGCTCCGCCGGGTGGTGATCGGCCGGGAGTACGTGTGCGCGGGCACCTGTTCCCCGTTGGCGGCGAGGCGGAAGCGAGGGGGTTCGAACCGGTGGTGGGTCAGGATGGCGTTGAGGTCATCCCAGCCCATCAACCCGGCGAGTGACGCGGCTTCGCCGCGCGCGACCTTGAAGCTGCGGCCGAGCGTCCGGGCGAGGAAGTCATCCCCGCCCAGACGCTCAACCACCGAGAAGTGCTCGGCGGTCATCGTGATGCAGCCGTCAGTCGTTGGTGTCGGTGCGGCCGGTGGAGCCGCCGTCCGACGGCTGCTCGCCCTGCGAGCGGGCTGCGGCGACCTTGGCACGGGCGACAAGCAGGCCGTCGCCCTCCAGCTCGGTGCTGGTCGTCAGGTTCTCGGGCATGAAGCACTCCTTCGGTTTCATGGGGCGGGCCGACTGCCCGGCCCCGTCGTGGGTGCAGCGATGGATCTGTTGCCAGGGCAGGCCGTTGGCAAGGAACCTCAGGTGCTTGTGCCGCGTGGCTGTTGACCAGCGCGCGGCCACCTGTATCCCCCCAAGCCCGCGTCGGGGCGGGAGGAAGTTTTGTCAGGCACTGGTTGGGACGACGTCCCGTGCCTTCGGGGCCGCAGCCCTCATTAGCGCGGTGAGTCGCTCGTCGCCCGAGACGGCGGCGATGGTGCCCACCTCGCACCAGATCCGCTTGCCGGCGGAGTCCGGCTCGGCGCCCCAGTCCGTCGCGAGCGCTGCCACCAGGAACAGCCCTCGCCCGTCGGTGGCATCGAGATCGATCCCGCCGACAGCCGGGAGTTCGTGGCCGACGTCGGTCACCTCGACGCGCAGCCGGTCACCGTCCCAGGAGACGCACACGACACACGGGGCGTGGGTGTGGGACACGGCGTTGGTGATCAGCTCGCTGGACAGCAACTCGACATCGCGGAAGACGTCTTCCGCCAGCGGCAGGCCCCAGCCGCGCACGGTCCGTATCACCCGCCGCCGGGCGTTCGGCACGGCCTCGGCACTCGGCAGCACGCGAAAGCCGAACGGGGCGGGGGTGATGGCTTGGCGGGTGGCGACGGACATGAGCGCGGACCTTTCACCGGGACGAGGTCGACAGCGGGCCGATTCGCGCCGAGATTCACCCGGCAGGTATCTACAGAACAGCCTCCAACGCGGGTGAACCAGAGCAGAATTGAGGCGGCAACGAGGCATCCGTGCTGCAAACCCGGGCGTGACCTGGCCTGTTACGGCTGCAGACGAACTGACGTACCTCTGGAGGACGCGGGATGGCATCCAGGAGGTCCCGGCTGATCCAGCGCAGGGAGGCGGTTGGCCACACCCAGGAATCCCTGGCTGAAGCTCTCGATGTGGACCGTACGACCGTGGGGCGATGGGAGAGCGGCAGGGGTGCCCCACAGCCCTGGATGCGGCCGAAGCTCGCCCGCGTCCTGAAACTCTCGGTCGACCAGTTGGCCGACCTGCTGGCAGCGCCCCCTGCAGCCACCGGAGCAGTTCCACCGTCCAGCAGCGCCGGCGACGCCTTGCCTCCTGTGCCTGCTCGGCGCACGGACCGCGACAACGATCTCGTAGTGGCCGTGGCAGCCGACTTGGCAGAGTCTGCACTCTTCCTTCGCTTCGCAAGCGCGTCCAACGTGGACGACACGCTGCTTGAACAGATCGACGCGGACATCGCGAGGCTGGCAGGGGACTACGTGAGCAAGCCGGTGTCCGAGCTCTTCCATGACATCGGAAGCCTTCGGCGAGGGGTGTTCGACTTACTCCGAGGCCGCCAACACCCCTACCAGACGGGCCATCTCTACCTGCAGGCCGGGCGCCTCTGCGGCCTGGCTACCCATGTCGCCCTCGACCTCGGCCAGTACACAGCTGCGGCCACCCATTCGCGAACGGCCTGGCGCTGCGCGGAGTCAGCCGGCCACAACGGTCTCCGGGCCTGGATCCGATCCGTCCAGTCTCTGATCGCCTACTGGCAGCAGGACCACCACCAGGCCGCCGAGCTGGCCAGAGCCGGACTGCCGTACGCGGACAGCGGGACGATCGCAGCCCGCCTGCTCAGCCTCGAAGCGCGGGCCACCGCCGCGCTTGGCGACAGCGCGAGCGCGCTACGGGCCGTGGAAGCGGCCGCGGCGGCGCGGAGCACAGTAGCCGCCGTGGATCTTCCCGGCGTGTTCACGTTTCCCGAGGCCAAACAGTGGACCTATGCGGGCACCGCTTTCCTTGCCCTGGGCGGCCGGGCTCACGTGAACCGCGCCATCGAGGCGTCCTCCCGGGCCATCGCCCTGTACGAGTCCGCACCACGGCAGGAACAGTCCTCTGGCGACCTGCTGGCCGCCCGCCTCGACCTCGCCAACGCCCACCTCGCCGACGGCGACCTCGACGGCGTGCAGGAGAAGCTCTCGGTGGTGCTGGACGCCGCACCGGACCGGCGAACAGCGAGCATCTCCAGCCGCCTTCGGGCACTGAGCACTCGTCTCGCCGAGCCCGCCTACGCAGGCTCCCCGATCGTCCTGAGCCTCCGTGAGAATGTCAGAGAAGCCTGCTCTCGACCCGCACTCACGAACCCTCCGGAGCTGCCACAGTGACGAGCAACACCGCACAGCAGGACGCCGCAGTCGCCGACAAGTCCATCCTCGCGAACAGCGCCTACGCCGACGGACGCCACCTGGCCGCCCGCCAGTCGATCTACCGGTGGCAGCAACCCCAGTACGACCTGCCCGGGATCGTCCTCGAAGAGCTGGCCGGCACACGCGGGACCGTCCTCGACATCGGCTGCGGCAACGGCAAGTTCGTCAGTCGCCTGCACAAGGACCGTCCGGACCTTCAGGTTGTCGGGATGGACATCTCGGCGGGAATCCTCGCCGAGGTCGAGAAGCCGGTCGTGGTCGCCG
The DNA here is from genome assembly GCF_014648555.1 of Kitasatospora griseola. Classification (GTDB taxonomy): domain Bacteria; phylum Actinomycetota; class Actinomycetes; order Streptomycetales; family Streptomycetaceae; genus Kitasatospora; species Kitasatospora griseola. The sequence goes on along the minus strand of NZ_BMRI01000005.1, from coordinate 371,015 downwards.
ACGCCCAGGTTCTGCCCTTCGCCGACGACAGCGCCGACGCCGTGCTGGCCCTGCACATGCTCTACCACGTCAGCGACATCGAGGCCACGATCAAAGAGCTGGCCCGCGTGCTCCGGCCTGACGGCGTGCTCATTGCCTCGACCAACAGCGACACCGACAAGCGGGAGCTGGACCAGCTCTGGGCCAAGGCTGCAGGAGACGTCCTCGGGATTCCCAAGGGACCAGCACGGGTCTCCCTGAGCTCCCGCTTCTCCCTGGAGAAGGCCTGCGGCTACCTCGGCGCGGCATTCGAAGACATTCGGGTGAGGGAACTGCCCGGAACCATTGAGATCACTGACCCAGCGCCGATCGTGGCCCACCTCGCTTCCTATGAATCGTGGGCCGACGAATGCGGAGTTCCCTTCCACGAGACCGTAAGCCACGCAGCCGAGGTCGCTGCCAGCACGATCGCGAGTAAGGGGCCGCTCAAGATCACATGCCTCGGCGGCATCCTGGTGTGCCGCTTGTGAATACGTTATCTCATGCGATGACTCTCTGGGAATTGACGCCGGAGGTCCGCGCTCCGTCAGGGGGCGCGGCCGTTTGTCGGCCTAAGGAGCCAGCTTGGCTCGCTGCGGGAGCGAGTCTTGCTGCTATGAGGTCAGCTGAGGGTCGTGCGCGTTTGTTCGATTGCTTGCGCTGACTGAGACTTTATCTATTGCCTCATGCGTCACACTAGTTCACTCAGTTCACGGATTCGGACGAATTCGGTGCATTGCGCCACGGCCTGCCTCGGTTGTGGTGTTAGATCTGCTCTGGAACGCTGACCGGCCGGTCGGTTCTGTGATCTAGGGGGATATATGTCTGACGCACTCTCGTTGTCGGTGCTCACCGCGTCAGCGCTCACACAAGGGTTCGGATTTCTCTATGGGCGCCTCAATGGAGCCCTGGATCGACGCTCGCACCAGTCGAGTGATGATCTGGAAGATCAGAGCGGGACCGAGGTGCTTGCGGAGGTCCCAGTATCGCTGCACATTCAGCCGCCAGCGCTTACTAGCGGCAGGACTCACCGCCTAGAATTGGCGCGGCGTGCGATGGAACCCTACGCGCGAGACCCGGCTCTGATCGACCCGGCCGACCCGGCCTTGCTGCAAATCATGGCCCAGCTTCGAAATGATCTGGAAGCCGTCTACGGCCAGAGGTTCACGTTCCGAGGCGAGAATAGGCCAAGGCCTGGAGTTCGGGTCGTGCACCAAGTGGATCACGTTGAGGGAACTGCCAGGGCAGTAAAGGCAAAAGGCATTTCGTCCAGCGCGACAGTCGACATTGATTACCGGGTAGGGAAGGTTTGGGCCGGAGGGGAATCCACCGCCCTGGAGATCGACGGCACCATTGGCTAGCAACGGGGCCCAGAGTCTGTCGTGCAGGTAGTGCAAGGGGGAGGCGTTAACTTGGATGAGGGGCTGGAGCAAGAACAGGATCTGCCCGCAGATGCGTCGGAAGCCGTGCAGGCGGCGATGATGGCGCTGACCACCGGGGCTCCGGAAGGGCAGAAGGAGCTGGCGACGCTCATCGCCAACCTACGCCAGCAGGCGCTGCTCAACTTCGGTGAGATGAACCTGATCAAGATCTACAGTGAGCTCGACCCAGAACATGCCGAGCTATCGGACGGCTATCTGAACGCTGTTCGAGCGGTCTTTGAGCCTCCGAAAGGGTTTGATGACGCCTACACGGCGTGGAAGGCTGCCCGAGGTGCCTTGCTCGTGCTCAACTCCGGCCAAGGTACCGGACGCACCGTTGCTGCCCACGCCTTGCTTGCCAGACTCCGGGCTGAGGGCGGCGGCACAGTACGGGTGGGATCGATCCCCTTCGGAGGGTCACAGAACTTTCCCATCCGTAGGCTTCCCCGAGCCGACAACTGGGCCTATGTGCTGGAACTGCCCCCTGACGAGGAGGAGTTCCAGGTTTCGAGCACATTCGGTGACACCCTCGCACGCCTCCAGTACGCCCTGGAGAAGAGGAATTGCCGGCTGATCGTCCTTACCTCACCAGAGCAGTGGACGCGCATCAACCTGGGTGCGCCCCAAGGGATCTGCCCAAGCCTTGGTGAGGTGGACCCCGTTGAGATGGCGCGCCGGTGGCTCCTTGCGGAAGCCGCCGACATTGCAGCCGATGAGTGGCTCGGAGATCCCCGGATCCGAGGTCTTCTTCGAGACCAGGAACCTGCGGAAGTGCTGCGCATTGTCAGTCTTGTCCTCGCCGCCAACCGGGAAGAGACCTCATCTCTGCCCAGTTTGGAGGAGCATGCTGCCCGGCAAGAGACGGTCGGTGACCCGGTCTTCCACCGACGCGTGCAGAGCGTGCTGCTGGCTCATCGAAACTGGCGCGAGGAACTACTGAAGTGGCACTGCGAACCGGAACGCACCAGCTTCCAGCGGAACTTTATGCTCGTGGCGGCGGTCCTTCGCAAGGCATCCGTCGCCCACGTCTACGCCGCGACTGCCAGTCTCTGCAAGAAACTGGATGGTGAAGTGATCCGGTTGTCTGGGCAGCAGGCACCCGGCGTGATCCAGATGATGGATGCCATCAACGCTCAGCCGAGTGGCGACGGTGCACTCACGTTCTCGAAGCCAGCTTGGGACGACGCCGTCGTCGAGTACTTCTGGGAGGATCGCCCGCTCGCGCGCAAGCCGTTCCTCGACTGGCTGGCCAGCGCACCTGGGGGTGACGGCGTTAAGGAGGCGCTGGAGACTCTCTCGGCAGCCGATCGCAAGGTGATGGCCGAGCGGATCTCCGGATTCGCGGTGCAGTGGGCTGTACGCCAGCAGCGCCCGGACCCGCTACGCACTATCGTTCTGGCCTGGCGAAGAGATGACCAGCTGTGGCAGACCGCTCTGTGTGTCCTGAACGAGGCAGCGGTGCAGCCTGCCAGCGCCGGATACATCCACGCCATACTGCTCAGATGGGCCCGCGGTACAGACCCGGCGTTGCGCATGGCAGCTGTCCAGGTGTGCGCGGGGGATTTCGGCAGACTGTACACGGGGAAAGCACTGCGACGGTTGAAGCACGCTGCAGCAGGCGCTGGTGACGACGGGGTCAAGGAGGCCTTGCGTTCGGCAGTCACCACCTTGTGGGCGGACCAGAGCGCACGGTCGACGCTGCTGGGCTACGTCACTGAGTGGTGCCGCGAGCCAGGGGGCAAGGCGGATGCCGGCCGGCGGTGCTTCGCCGTACTTGCTAATGAGTACACCGCGGCCGATTCGAACCTGCCTGCCCTTCTGGTGGACAGTAGCGAGTTTCGGGCGGCTCCTGAGCAGCTGACTGCGGGATGGCGGGCGCTGCTCGGGTTCGATGAGGGCTCGGGTGATGGAGAGGAAGCTCGAGCGGCGGTGGAGCTGTGGCTGGCCGCTGCGCTTGCCCATCCCGACAGGCGGACCGACATCCTGAACGTGCTCCAGCGCGCTATTGATCACAACGAGCAGGCAGGCCGGACCAGTACTCGTGAGCGCTTGCGGGCTTTCGCGTTGCAGTGGGTGCTCGATGTGCCCGATCCTGCCAGGCGAGAGCGGGACGAGCTCTACACGGAGCTGTCCAAGCTTATCGATCGCATCCTGTTGCTCAGGCTCAACCGGACGATGGGTCGATCACCTGATCGGTCGGGAAACCTCGCGTGAGGCTGCGCTCAAGCCGCCGTGAGAGTGGTGCGCTTCCGGAGCCGTCTTGGACCTTCGCTTTTTCTGACAGGGTGCCGAGTTGCGACGCGGGGCTCGCCTTTGATGCCCTGATTACGGTGGATTGGGCGCGGGTGCCGGGACAGACCATCGCTGGCCCAGCCCCAGCGGCGGCGGGCCGTGTGGTGCGGACCATAGTCGAGAAGGTACTGGCAGGCATGTCGGTGCTCCGAGTCCACGCGGCCGACCAGGAAGTGGCCGCTGCGCTGGCCTGCGACCTGCCGCGAATGGACCAAGGAATCGTCGTCCGGTACGCACGCGTCTCCCTCGCAGTGGATCCTGAGGCACTCAGGGCCGCTCGGCGAATAGAGCAAGCCCATCACACCTGTGAACTTGAGGAGCTCGCTCGTAGGCAGGCCAGGGCGAGCGTCGCATTTATGCGCGATGAGATCCTCGCTGACCCGGGGAGTGCGCGCCTCTACGCGTTATTGGGCCGTGCTTCTCCGTTCGGCGGCACCCTTGCCGAGCTGGACGCAGACAAAATCGTTAGGGAAGTCAACTCATGGCATCCACAGTCCCGTTGGGTGGTTGTTGCGCAACATCTGCAGACCTTCCTGGAGCGCCTATCGGATGAAAACAAGAAGGAGCTGCTAAGCCTCCTGCAGGGAACTATGGCGACCTTTGGCGAGAGCGAGCTTGCGGACCAAATCGCGGCTGTTGTGGATCCCGCGTGAGGACGACGGTTTTACGCTGGCTGCTCGATCCCCGCGCGAGTCTCCTCGCCAAGAAGCTGAGGAAGGGGCGTGGGGACGACGTTTCGGCGGATGTGGCCTGGCAGCTTGTCAGGGTGCTTCTTCACCCTGATGACGCGGTCTACATTGCCCACGGGCATCGGGCGGAGCGACAGGTGTCAGAGTGAGGTGCACTGCCGGCGGATGGCTGGCTGGAGGAGGCACCGCGCCGGGGCGGCTCTTGAAGATCTGCTCCACGAGGCGGTCACCTGAACAGCTGTACAGCCCTTCGGCGTGAGCGGACACGGTGGCAGGAGTTGTCCGGAGTTGGATCACGAAACCTGCCGCGTGGCGCTGACCTGCAGGGTCAGCGCCACGCAGCATTAGGCGGTCACGCCCCGTCAGGACCCGGGTTCGTCTTGTAAAGCGGGGGTCGTCGGTTCGAACCCGACAGGGGGCTCGGATTCGAGTGCGGGCCGGAGGGCCTGTGGAGGGTGGACGCCCCGGGGCCGGACGTGGCTTCGGGGCGTTTTTGTGTGTGGGGTTGTCGGGCGGAGGGGTGCCCGTTGAGTGGGTGGCAAGTCGACGGCAATGGGGCGGACGTACGGTCGGCGGGATGGTGCTTCCCCGTGCGAGCGGCTTCGCAGCCGCTCCTGTGCGCATGGCCGAACAGACTCTTCATGTGGAAAAGAGGCCTGATGTCACGCAGATTCCCGCTGGCGGTCGTGTCACTCCTGGCGTTGGTGGCTTCGTTTCTGGCTGCCGCGCCCGCCGGGTACGCGGCCAGTCCCTGTGACGCCCCCGAGCCGCCGCCGTCCTGCAACGAGCCGCCGCCCCCGGGCGGCTCGGGGACGCCCCCGACGCCGAGACAACTGCCGTACAGCTATGCGGAGTCGTTGACTCTCAGCGGCTGGTGCGTGGACGTGCCCAACGGTTCGCCGGTCACCGGGAGCGCGATCCAGATCTGGGGGTGCAACAACTCCGGTGCGCAGCGGTGGATTTCGCGGCCGGTGGGGGACGGGGTGTCGTGGGTGAACGTGGCCACGGGCAAGTGCCTGGACGTCAAGTGGGGCGGTTCGGCGGACGGCACCGCCGTCTGGCAGTGGGACTGCAACGGGACGCCCGCGCAGGTGTGGCGTGACGAACCGGCGGTCTCCGGTGGCCGGCAGCTGGTCAACTCGGGCAGCGGGAAGTGCCTGGACGTCCCGAACGACGACTTCCGCAACGGCAATCCCCTGCAGATCTGGAGCTGCCACGACAGGCCGGCGCAGCGGCTGGGCCGCCAGGCGGCCCAGCCGTGGCCGGGGTCGCGGTTGCGCCCGATCTACGCGATCGCGCACAACCTCAACTCCGCGGACCGGGTCGGTTCGGCCCTCGACGCCGGATACAACGCCATCGAGGTCGACGCCGCCAACCACGCGTACGGCGGCTGCTTCGTCGACGACTGGGAGTGGGTGGCCTGCGACGTCGGCAACCCGGCCTCCGAGAACGTCGACAGCGGCAACGTGGGCCGCAAGCGGGTCTCGGCGATCTTCGACGAGATGGCCGCCCAGCGCCGCGCCGGGCGCAACCTGACGCTGGTCTGGATCGACATCAAGCACCCCGAGAACCGGGACCTCGGCACGTTGAAGGCGCTGGCCCGGGACAAGCTGGTGGCCAACGGCATCCAGGTGGTCTACGAGGTGACCTGGGACAACGACCAGCGGACGCTCTGGGCGGACCTCAAGCAGGGCCTCACCCGGTCCGAGGGGGTGATGGTCACCGGGACGTACCAGGACGCGAGCATCGCCTTCTCCTACAACGGCGGCGGCGTCGACTTCCAGCACCGGCTGGTCGACGACGGCTCCGCGATCTTCGCCACCGCGGTCGGCACCTGCGGCAACGACGGCAGCGACAAGGTCGCCGGCCTGAAACAGAGCACGGCGGTCCGGGACTCGGGCTACCTGACGGGAGTCTTCTCCTGGACCATCGGCTCCTCCTCCGGCGCCGCCTCGTGCGCCGGCCGGCTGCTCGGCGAGGCGGGCGTGGACGGCCTCATCGCGGGCTACAAGTTCGACGACTACCAGCGGTCCGGCGACACCGACCAGGCCGTGAAGAACATCACCGACTGGGTCAACGCCCACAGTGGCCAGGCGCGTCTGGCGACGGTCCAGGACACGGTCTTCGCCTGAGCCCGTCAGCCGTCAGCCGTCAGCCCGACACCCCGTCAGTCCGACGCCCCGTCAGTCCGACGCCCCGGCGGCGGCGGGGCGTCAGGCGGCGCCGGTGGCGGATTCGGTGGCGGCGATGAGGGCGTGGAGTTCGGCGACGACGGGGGTGTCGGCGGTGTCGAGGTGGGCGAGGGCGTCGTGCCAGTGGGCGAGGGCCTGGGGGATGCGGCCCTGGTCGTGGAGGACGCGGCCGTAGGCGTGTTCGGCGAGGCCGGTGCCGTAGGTGTCGTCGAGCTCGGTGGTGAGGTCGAGCAGGTGGCGGCCGAGGGCGGCGGCCTCGTCGAGGCGGCGCAGGCGGCGGAGGGCCTCGATCTCGCGGAGGCGGCATTCGCGCTTGGTGTTCCACGGGGCGTTCTCCGCGAGGTCGAGCGCGGCGCGGAAGTGTCCCAGTGCCTCGGCGGGTCGGTTCAGCCGCAGGTGGGCGTTGCCGATGTTGCAGCGGCCGGCCATCTCCATCGGCACCGGGTCGGGGAGGCGCTTGGCGGCGTCGATGCTGCGGGTGTGCAGGGGGATGGCGAGTTCGGGGTCCTCGGGTTCGAGCAGGTTGCCCAGGGCGGACAGGGCGCGGGCCTCGTTGAGCGGGTCGTCCTGTTCGACGGCGAGGCCGAGCGCCTCGTGCAGGGTGAGGACGGCCTCCCGCGGGCGGTCGAGGAGTTGCAGCAGCATGCCGCGGTTGTTCAGGGCGATCTGGAGGCGGTGCTGGTTGCCGGTGCGCTGCCAGAGCGGGATGGACCGGTCGACCAGGTCGAGGGCGTCTGCGAAGCGGCCGGTGTCGAAGTGGGCGCTGGCCAGGTCGACCAGGGCGAGGCCCTCGGCGGCGGTGCGGTCCTCGCGGCGGGCGACCCGGAGCGCGATCTCGTTCAGGTGCACCAGCTCCGGGGTGCGGCCGCGGGCGCGCAGGTAGGGGAGCAGGGCCTGGACCAGGTCGAGCAGGGTGGGGGCGGCCCAGCTCCGGTCGGCCAGCCGTTCGACCAGCACGGTGAGGTTGGTGTACTCGCCGTCGCCGAAGGCGAACGCGCTCTCCTGGTCCCGGTCGGCGACGTCGCTGCCGGCGGGCAGTCCGCGCTGGCGGTGCAGGGTCGGGTCGAGGACGCGGGCGGCGCCGGCGGCGGCGTCGAGGTACCAGTCGAGGGCGTCGGCGACGGCGCGGGTGCGGTCGGCCGGGTCCTCGGTGAGTTCGCGGGCGAAGTCCCGGACCAGGTCGTGCGGGGCGAACCGGCCGCCCCCGAGCTCGTCGACCAGGGCGACGTCGGCCAGCCGGTCGAGGGCCGCGCCGGCCTGCGAGGGGCTGATCCGCAGCACACCGGAGAGCAGCCCGGGGGAGTACTCGGGCAGGTCGAGGGCGCCGACGGCGACCAGCGCGTCGGCGGCCCGGCGGTCCAGGCGGCGGTCGGAGCCGCGCAGTGCCTCGTGGGCCAGGGCGAGTGACTGACGGACGCTCAGGTCGTCGAGTTCGAGTTCGTCGAGCCGGTCCTCGTCGTCCTCCAGGCGGCCGACCAGGTTGCGGACGGACGGGGCGGTGCGGGCGGCCAGCCGGGCGGCGACGATCCGCAGGGCGAGCGGGAGCCGGCCGCACAGTTCCACCAGCCGGGCCAGGTGGGTGTGTTCGACGCCGACCAGTTGGAGGCCGCGGCCGGCCCGGCCGGCGGCGAGTTCGACCAGCGCGATGCTCTCGGCGGTGGAGAGGGTGCCGAGGCGGACGTGGACCGCGCCGTCGAGGGCGAGCATCGGCGTCCGGCTGGTGACCAGCACGCCGCAGCCGGGGCCGGACGGCAGCAGCGGGCGGACCTGGGCGAGGTCGGCGGCGTCGTCCAGCAGCAGCAGGGTGCGGGTCCCGCTCAGGGTGGAGCGCAGCAGCGCGGCGGCGTCGTCGACCTCGTCGGGGACGTCGGCGGGGTTGGTGCCGAGACCGCGCAGCAGGGCGGTGAGGGCCTGGTGCGGGCCGAGCGGGGTGAGGCCGGCGGTGGCGCCGCGCAGGTTGAGGAAGAGCTGGCCGTCGGGGAAGCGGCCGCGCAGCGTGTCGGCGCAGTGGACGGCGAGCGCGGACTTGCCGACTCCGGCCATGCCGCTGAGCACGGCCAGGCCGGGGCGGTCGGTGCCGGCCAGCAGGGCCTGCCGGAGGGCTTCGAGCTCGTCCGGTCGGCCGACGAAGTGCGCGGGCGGGGTGGGGAGTTGGGCGGGGATCGGACGGGTCGGCCGGGCCTCGGGCGCGGGTTCGGGCTGGTCGGCGAGGATCCGGGCGTGCAGGGCGCGGACGGCGGGTCCGGGTTCGATGCCGAGTTCGTCGATCAGGGCGCGGCGCAGCCGCTGGTAGACGGTGAGGGCCTGGGCGCGCCGGTCGGCGCCGTGCAGGGCGAGCATCAGCTGCCCGTGGAAGGCCTCGCGCAGCGGGTGTTCGCCGACCAGGCGGGTGAGTTCGGCGACCAGCCCGCGGGGGCGGCCCTGGTGCAGTTCGGCGTCGAAGCGCCACTCCAGGGCCTGCAGCCGGTTCTCCTGCCACTGGTCGCGGCGGGCCCGGCCGTCGGCGCTGTCCGGCAGGTCGGCGAGCGGGTCGCCGCGCCACAGGTCGAGGGCGGCGGAGGTCTCGGCGAGCACCCGGGGCCAGTCGGCGGCCTCGTGCGCGGCCCGGGCCCGCTGGACCGCCAGTTCGAACTGGCGGCTGTCCAACTCCTGGTCGGCGACGACGAGTCGGTACCCGGAGGGGGCGGCGCGCAGTCGGTCGCCGGTCTCGTCGCCGAGCGACTTGCGCAGCCGGGCGACCAGGTTGCGCAGCGAGGCCTCGGCGGTGCTGGGGGCCTCCTCGCCCCACAGGGCGTCGATCAGCCGGTCCAGCGAGACCGGCTGGTTGGCGTGGATCAGCAGCACGGCCAGCAGGGTGCGGGCCTTGGGGCCGCGTACGGGGCAGTCCCGGGTGCCGTCGTGTGCCTGGAGACTGCCGAGCAACCCGAACCGCATGGTTCCACCCCCACGTCCGTTGCGACCCCCCAACGGCCCCACGGGACGCGTTAGGTCGATGTTATCGGCGGATTATGTGCGTGAACCAAGCTCTTTCATGTCGGCAGGTGAAGCCAGCTGGCGGAAAGTCAGAAATGACGGCTTTGCCTCACCGTGGGGCGGCCGGCCGACCGGAAGAGCCCAGGGAGACTGCCGTGACTCGCTCGAACACCGCTCGTCGTACCGTCGCCGCACTGCTCACCGCGGGGGTGTCGGCGGTCCTGATGACCGCGGCGCCGGCCCACGCCGACAGCAACGACAGCTGCCACCCGTCCGGCGCGATGCCGCGGGTCGGCGTGTTCGGCAACGAGTTCGCCCCGGCGCCGTCCGACCCGCTGGTCCGGGCGCAGGGCTGGGTCGGAGCGGGCCTGGCCTGCTCCCCGATGGGCAGCTTCGGCGGGTACCGGACCGACGCGGGCGGCTACGCGGCGATGGCCTGGCACCTGACCGAGTCGATGGAGCCGTCCGAGCTCCTCTCCACCGGGTCGGTGACGCCGCTCGCCGGCCGTGACGACCTGGCCCCCGGCGACGGACTGCTGAACCCGGCGGGCTTCGGCCACGCGGTGGTCTTCGACCACTGGGCCGACGACGCGCACACCTCCTACCTGGGCTACGAGTTCACCGCGGCGGGCGTGCAGCACCGCACCATCCCCTACCCGTACTTCGCGGGCCAGGGCGATTTCCGGCCGGTTCGCGCGGCGCGCTGACCGACCCGGCCGAACCACCCCACCGAGAACCCACACCGACCAGCACTCGCACGGCAGTTCGCACGCCGTCGGCGGGTCGGCACCGCCATGCCGAAATCGAGAAGGAGCTGTCCCGTGAAACCGCACCGTCGAGCCCTGGCCACCGCGGCCACCGCCCTGGCCCTGGCCGCCACCGCCCTCGGAACCGTCCCCGCGTTCGCGGCGGGAGCGAGCGACGGTGCCACCAAGAACGTCGACTACCTGGGCCGGACGTTCTCGATCCCCGCCGACTGGCCGGTGATCGACCTGTCCGCCGACCCCAGCACCTGCGTCCGCTTCGACCAGCACGCCCTCTACCTCGGCACCCCCGGCGCCGACCAGGACTGCCCGTCCCACGTGATCGGCCGCACCGAGGCGCTGCTGGTCCAGCCGGCCGCCGGCGAGCCGGTCGGCACCACCGTCAACGACACCGGACGGGAGATCGCCGCCGCCGACGGGACGGTGCGGATCACCGCCGCCTACGACACCGACCAGGCGCTGGTCACCGGCATCCTGACCGGCGCCGCGATCCCCGCGAAGGCGCCCGCCAAGGCCGCCGCCCTCGGGGCCAGGGCGCTGACGACCGCGGCCGTTCCGGCGACCAGCACGAACTACACGGGTAAGGGCTTCGACGCCTGCGCCGCTCCCAGCAGTTCCCTGATGGCGGGATGGATGGCCGACTCGCCGTACCGCGCCGTCGGCATCTACATCGGCGGCTCCAACCGGGGCTGCGCCCAGCCCAACCTGACCCCCGGCTGGGTGAGTCAACAGGCCGCCGCAGGCTGGCACTTCATGCCGCTGTACGTGGGCCCGCAGGCCGCCGGCATCAGTTCCCCGGTCGGCCAGGGCGCGGCCGCCGCCGACGACGCGATCAACAACGCGGTCGCCCTCGGCTTCGGCCCGGGCAGCGTCCTCTACTACGACATGGAGGCGTACTCCCCGAGCTACAGCAGCAAGGTGCTGGCCTTCGAGTCGGCCTGGACCGAGCGGCTGCACGCCCGCGGCTACCTCTCCGCCATCTACAGCAGCTCGGACAGCGGCATCGCCGACCTGGCGAACCACGTCTCCTCCTCCACCATGCCCGACGTGGTGTTCTTCGCCCGCTGGAACCGCTCTGCCGACACCAACGATTCGGCGTTTCCCGCCTCGTACTGGGCCGGCCACCAGCGGGTGCACCAGTACTCGGGCAACGTCACCGAGAGCTACCACGGCTACTCGTTGGAGATCGACGCCGACTACCTGGACGTCCAGGTGGCCCAGGAACCCGTTGTGCCGGCCGGTGTGCTCTACCACGACATCCGTTCCGCGAACGGGAGTTGGGACGGCTTCGCGCCGCTCGCCGGAGTGGGCACCCCGACCATGCTGGCCCGTGAGAGCGCCATCACCGGGATGCCGGACGGCACCTCGCAGGTGGTCGGTATCGGCAGTGACGGCAACGTCTACCACGAGAGCCGTCTGACCAACGGCAGTTGGACCGGGTTCGCGCCGCTCGCCGGTGTCGGTACGTCGAACATGCAGGCCTTCAAGGTGGCGATCGCCGGGATGCCGGACGGCAGTGCGCAGGTGGTGGCGATCGGCAGTGACGGCAACGTCTACCACGAGACCCGTCTGACCAACGGCAGTTGGACCGGCTTCGCGCCGCTGGCCGGGGTCGGCACCTCCACCATGCAGGCCCGGGAAGTGGCCATCGCGGCGATGCCGGACGGCAGTGCGCAGGTGGTGGCGATCGGCAGTGACGGCAATGTCTACCACGAGACCCGTCTGACCAACGGCAGTTGGACCGGGTTCGCGCCGCTCGCCGGTGTCGGTACGTCGACCATGCAGGCCTTCAAGGTGGCGATCGCCGGGATGCCGGACGGCAGCGCGCAGGTGGCGGCGATCGGCAGCGACGGCAACGTCTACCACAACATCCGTCTGGCCAACGCGGGTTGGGCGGGCTTCGCGCCGCTGGACGGCGTCGGCACGTCGAACATGCAGGCCTTCGAGGTAGCCATCGCCGGTCTGCCGAACGGGACTTCGCAGGTGCTGGCGATCGGCAGCGACCACCGGGCGTACTCCCGGGTGCGGCTCGCGGACGCCAACTGGACGGCCTTCCAGGCGATGGCGGGCCACGACGGCGCCGCGACCTTCCCGGCCCAGCGGGTGGCGGTCGCCGCGATGCCCGACGGCTCCACCCAGGTGCTCGCCACCACGCTCTGACTCACCCCCGGCGGCGGCCGGCCCCACGGCCCGCCCCGGCCCAGCCCCCAAATGTTCGCCCCACCAGTTTCGGACGGCCCTCCGGGCGTCCACATTCCGAGGAGTTCCACACCATGCGAATCGCACACAAGTTCGGTAAGGCCGGTCTGGCCGCCATGGTCGCGGCCGGCGCCCTGACCACCCTCGCGGCCGGCACGGCGCACGCCGACGCGGCCGGCATCGCCGCCACGGCGAACAGCCAGCTCGGGAACGGCCCGTGCACGCTCGGCGGCTACGGGTACGTCCCCCCGAGCGGGATGGGCAACTCCTGCGACGGAGCGGGCCACAAGCACGAGTCCTGGTGCTCCGACTTCGCGTCCTGGGTCTGGGGCCGCAACGACGTCGCCTTCGTCAAGGAACTGACCGCCTCCGCCGCCACCTTCTACGACTACGGCGTCCGACACGGCACCCTGCACCGGACTCCGCAGGTCGGCGACGCGATCGTGTGGGACTACGACGCCTCCATCGACTGGGCCCGGCACGTGAACCTGGTGACGGCGGTCAACGGCAGCTCGATCACCGTGGTCGGCGGCAACCAGAGCAACAGCGTCACCACCTACACCATCAACAACGCCGGGATCGGAAGCACGTCGTCCACCGGCCAGCGGATCAGCGGCTTCATCTCCCCGATCTTCAACGGCACCACCAGCAACCCCTCCAACCTGCCGGCCGGCACCCTGGTGAAGTCCGCCTCCAACCCGACCGTCAAGGTGATCGTGGGCGGCGCCGGCCTGGCGATCCAGGGTTCCGACGTGGACGCCGACCACTACGACCTCAGCAAGATCGTCACCGTCGGCGACGCCGCGTTCAACGCGCTGCCCGCCGTCCCGCCGAACGGAACCGTAGTGATGGACCAGTCCGGTACCGACAACTCCCGCTACGTGGTCGTCGACGGCGTCGCCCTGAACATCGGCGGCGACGACTGGGTCTCGGGCGGCTACAGCACCAAGCCGCAGATGGGCGTCCCCACTTCCTGGCTGCGCGACGCCACGCAGCGCACCCTGGGCACCGGCGTGGTCGTGCTGGACCAGTCGGGCGCCGACAACAGCCGCTACGTGATGGTCGGCGGCGCCGCGCTGCCGATCACCGGCGCCGAGTGGGACAACGACAACTACGCCGCCCGCCACTCGGTCGGCGTTCCGGCCGCCTGGCTGAAGGCGGCCGCCGCCAAGCCGGTGCCGGACGGGACCGTGGTGATGGACCAGCACGGCGCCGACAACAGCCGCTACGTGATGGTCGGCGGCGCGGCCGCCGCCATCTCCGGCACCGAGTGGGACAACGACGGCTACAACGACCGCCCGCTGATGGGCGTCCCCGGCGCCTGGCTGGGCCGGGCGGCCGCGGCCAAGCCCGCCGACGGAGTGCTGCTGAAGGGCGAATCGGGCGCCGACCCGTCGGTGTACGTCACCGCCAACGGCTCCGCCCTGCCGCTGACCGTCCCCGAGTACAACGACGTCTGGGCCAACCGCGCGACCACCGGCGCCCCGGAGCGCTGGCTGGCCTGGATCGTCGCCAAGCCGCTGGCCAACGGCACGGTCATCACCAATGCCAGCGGACAGGAGGCCACCCGCTACGTGATGGCCGGTGGCAAGGCCGTCGCGCTCAGCGGCGCCGACTTCACCGCGCTCGGCTACGACCAGCAGCCGCTGCGCGGCGTCCCCGGCGCCTGGGAGGCCACCGCGGCCGCCAAGGCCGCCCCGTCCGACGGCACCATGCTCCTGTCGCCCGACAACACCACCGTCTGGCAGGTCGTCAACAACGGCCACAAGCGCCCGATGGCCACGAGCGAGTTCGGCGACGGCGGCTACTCCTTCCTGGACGTGGTCCGCGTCCCGACCGCTCTCACCGCCTCCCTGCCCAACGCCTGATGCCCCACCACAACCCGCCGGCCCCCGGCCGTGGCACCCGCCACGGCCGGGGGCCGGCCCCGTTGTCGGGAGGTTCAGGCGAGCAGCAGCGGCATGTCCCAGTCGTGCGGGGTGCCGCCCGACGCGTACGAGTCGAGGGCGAGCGCGACGCCGGAGGCGCCGTCCAGGTAGCCGGAGACGTCGGAGGCGAACGGCTCGGCGGTCATGGAGAAGCGCAGGCCGAACGGGGCGGCCGGGTCGAACGCGTCGATCAGCCGGGCGGCGATCAGGTCGCGTCGCCGCTCGATCCGCGGGTCCTCGAAGTGCTCGTTCAGACGGCCGAGTTGGTGCAGTGCGCCGGCCCAGCCGTGGCACAGCGCGTGGTCGGTGATGCCCCAGTCGTCGAGCGGGACGGCGAGCAGCCGCTCCACCGAGTCGCGGGCGACCGCCGTCCAGTCGGGGCGGTCCAGCACCGCGCCGGCCACCTGCAGGGCGCGCGAGACGCCGGGCGCCCCGTAGCACCAGGACGGCCAACCGGCGGGCTTCGCCCAGGCCTCCGGGCCGGCCAGGTACTCGTCGAGGTCCAGGTAGCCCGGCCAGTACGGGCCGTGCTCGTCGCGCACCGCCCAGTGCAGCAGCAGCCCGGCGGCGCTCTCCATCGCCTCCTGGTGGCCGGGCAGCCGGATGCCGTCCCGCCAGGCCAGCGCGAGCAGCATCAGCGGGCCTGCGACGCCGTGCGACAGGCCCAGGTTGAGGTGGCCGTCGGGCATCAGGTGCTCGGAGCCGATCCGCGGCGCGTCCAGCGCCCACCAGCGCGGGACGCGCACCCCGCGGTGCTCGGTCTCGCCGCGGGCCAGCTCGATCAGGTAGCCGAGGACGCTCTCCAGCTCCTCGCCGCAGGTCTCGGCGCGGGCCAGCAGGTACCGGCCGACGCCGGTCATGCCGCGCACCACCTCGTAGTGGCCGATGGTGGCCAGCGGCCCGTCCGGCACGGCGGGCAGCGCGGTGTGCACCAACTGCCGCTGGTAGGCGTCCAATCGGTGCAGGGCGGTGGTGTAGCCGCCGGTGGCCCGGTTGGCGACCAGCACGGCGAACGCCAGTGCCCCCGGGCCCTTGAAGATCCCGCTGGGCGTGGTGTCGCCGTCGGCGGCGGCCCGGGTGCCGACGGCGAGCCAGCCGTGCGCCCGCGCCACCCGGTCGGCGCGCGGCCGGGCGCCGCCGCTGAACGCCAGCGACAGGCCCGGACTGCCGCTGCCGAGCGTCAGCTCGACCCACACCCCCTCCGCCACGCCGTCCTCGGCGGCCTCGGCCGGAATCCGGGTGGCGGCCATGGTCGCGGCGGGGTCGGCCAACCGGTCGAGAATCCGGTCGGACACCTCCCCGGCCGCCTCGCGCAGCTCGGACGACGTCCTTGCGGTGGGTTCGGTGACGGTCATCGGGGGCTCCGGGTGGTGAAGGGGCGGGCGGTGGAACTGGGGTGACGCGACGTCACGGTCGGCGATCGGCGTGCGCCCGGCGGCCCAGCAGGGAGCGGGCCGTGCCGCGCAGCACGGCGTAGCCGCGGGACTCGGCGGCCCGGTCGATGCCGAACAAGCGGTTGTGGCGCATGTGCAGCAACGACATCAGGGCCTCGTCCCGGTCGGCCTCCGGTGCGGCGAACAGCCGGCGGCCGAAGGCGCGCGGGGCGGCGGACTCCGTCCAGAGGGTGGCCAGGGCGGGGACGCCGAGCAGTTCGGCGGCGTGCCGGGCGGCGTCGCCGGGGCGGATCAGCCGGTCGGTCAGGGCGCGGTGGCGCTGGTAGACCTGGTGGTCGGCGGTCTTGTCGAACAGGCGGTCGGCCCAGTCGCACCAGTCCCAGTCGCCGAGCGAGTCCAGCAGCACGGCGTGGCCGACGGCGGCCAGCACCTCGTCCGGCACCGCGGCCGCGCCCGCCCGCCGGGCCTGCAGCTGGACGATCGCGGACTGACTGTCCGTCAGGAACAGCTCCTCGGCGTCCTGCAGGGCGTCCGGCCCGAGGTAGCGGTCCGTCTCCGGCCGGTACACGTCCAGCGCCATGGTGCGCAGCGCGCCGGTGTCGATCAGCTTCCGGACGTGCCGGCCGAGGGTCGGCAGGACGCGGCCGGCCAGGGCGGCGGGGTCGCCGTGCAGGCGCAGCCGCAGGTGCGGTTCGGGGTCGCGGTAGCGCAGGAAGAACCAGCGGTCGATGTCGCCGTCGAGGTCGACGAGCAGCCGGGGCAGGTGGTCGGCGAGCAGCGTCTCGTGGGCCGCCGGGTCGGCGTACAGCTTGGCGAACAGCCAGTCCTCGCCGGGCAGATGGATGTCCGTCGGGGCGGTGCGCAGGGCCGGCCGGGCGAGCGGCGGGCGGGTGTCGGCGGCGGGCTCCGGCGCGGGGGTGCGGAACAGCGGGACGACGATCTCGGTGCTGTGGCCGTGGTTCCAGCCGAGTCCGGCGCCGTCAGCGGTGAGGTCCTCGAACAGCTGGAACCGCGGTTCGGGGGCGGTGAGTTCGGCGCGCAGCAGCTCGGTGTCCCAGCTCTCGCGCAGGTCGATCGGGAACATCCGGTCGTTGCTGGCGATCTGCAGCCGGTCGGGCACCCGGTAGCGCTCGCGCCACTCGCGCAGGCCCTCCGCCCAGGCGGCGGGTCCGGCGGTGCGGGCGGCGTCGCGCAGGCGGCGGCCGGGCAGCCAGCGGCGCGGCGTGGTGAGGACCCGGCCGTAGCGGACGGCGGGCAGGTACGGCAGGGTGTCCAGGCCAGCCCAGTCCCAGCCGGACCACACCCGGGGGCGGGCCGCGGCCAGGTCGGACAGGAACCGGGCGACCGGCGGGGCCTGCCCGTCCAGGGCGAGCATGTGCGGGAAGACCGGGACGACCGGACGGCCCGTCTCCGGGTGCAGCAGGCGCAGCCCGTCCTCGCCGGCGGCGACCAGCAGGGTGCGCCAGTCCAGGCAGTGCGGGTCGCCGCGGTCGGCGGGCACCCCGATCGGCAGGCGGTGCGGCAGCAGCTGCGGGACCTGGACGATGTTCAGCGACCGCGGGTCGCGCGGGGCCAGTTCGACCTGGACGGGCAGCGCAGCGTTCTCGGCGGACTCGTCCGGCCCGGCGGCGAGCGCGGCGAGGCCTTCGGTCAGGCCGGCCAGCTCGGCGAACCGGCCGGCGGTGGCGCCGGCCGTCCAGGAGCCGATGTGCGGGCTGCCGAGCAGCAGGAACTCGCCGCGGTCGAGCGCGGCGGTGGAGTCGGCGAGCAGCTGGAAGCAGAGCTCCAGGGTGCGCGGCGGGCGGGTGCTGCCCGGGGTGTGGCCGGCGGCGTCGGCGAGCCGGGCGACGTCGGCGTCGTCCAGCACCAGGTCCCGGTCGGACATCACGGCCTGCTGGACGAGTTCGGCGACGGCGTTGCGGCGCGGCCGGTCGGCGTCGTCGCCGGGCCCGGTGCGGGCGTGCGCGGGCAGCGCGCCGCCGTACTCGGGCGGCAGGCCGAGGCCGCGGTGCGGGTCGGCCAGGTCGCCGAGCGGGACGGCGCTCGCGGTGCCGTAGCGCTCGATGAACCGCTCCCGGTAGTCCCGCAGGTGCTCCAGCGAGGTCCACTCCGGCGTGATCGCCCAGATCGCCTCCGCGTACCGGCGCACTTCCTCGCCG
The DNA here is from genome assembly GCF_014648555.1 of Kitasatospora griseola. GTDB lineage: Bacteria > Actinomycetota > Actinomycetes > Streptomycetales > Streptomycetaceae > Kitasatospora > Kitasatospora griseola. The sequence continues at coordinate 352,986 of NZ_BMRI01000005.1, read as the reverse complement.
ACCGCCTCCGGCAGCACCAGGTCGGCGGGCATCCGCAGGTCGACCTGGACGGGCGGCCGCTCACCGGCCCGGTCGGCCGGGTCGAGCGCCCGGACCTCGCGCAGCAGGGCCCGCCAGGACTCCAGCCCCTCGCCGGGGCGGTCGCGTTCGTGCACGGCCGCGGCGGCGCGCACGGCCCGCAGCCCCTCGGCGGCGCCCGGCACCGCCCCGTCCACGGCGGACTCGATCCGTGCCAGCAGCGCGTCGTCGATCCGGTGCGGGGTGAGCGAGGTGAGCAGGAAGCCGTGCTGGACCAGCCCGGCCAGCACCGTGTCGATCCGTTCGGCGGACAGCTGCGGGAAGCGCTCCACCAGGTCGGCCAGCAGCGCGGCGTAGCCCATAGGCCGGGCCGCCAGCTCGCGCACCCGGGCGACCAGCGCGTTGTCGCGCACCGAGATCTCGCGCTCGTCGGTCTGCCGCAGCAGCCGGCCGTCGCGCAGCACGGACAGGTCGTCGAGCACCACCTCGACCCGGCGGCGGACCTCCGGCACGGCCAGCCAGGCCAGCACCCGACGGTGCAGCCAGCCGCCGTCCAACCGCACCCGGACCTGGCCGGATCCGACGGGCGAGGACTTCGCGGCGGCCCCGAACCGGGCCCGGCCGACACCCGCGAACAGCCCGAACGGGGTGGGCCGGCCGCCCGAACGCCGGGCGTAGCGGGTCAGGGTGCGAGCGGCGCTGACGGTCCGCTTGCGGCCGAGCGCCGCCGCGCCGTCGGGCTCACCGAGACGCTGCAGGCTCAGCGCGAGGCTGCCGCTGGCGACCTCGACGGCCTGCCGCAGCAGCGGGTTCGCGGCCAGCCGGCGCACACCGGGGACGGGGTCGTCCGGGTCGATCAGGGCCTCGGCGCCCGTTCGGGGAGTGCTGGCCATCCGCACCAGCACCGGCTCACGGATCTCGAACAGGGCCTGCTCCGGTCGCACGTTCGTGGTGCCCCTCTAGGTCGGAAACGGCGGGAACTGCGGGGAACTGCGGGGAACTGCGGGGACCGCCGGAAACAGCGGGGGAACGGCGGGAAACACAGAGCGCGGGGCGGGCTGCAGCCCGCCCCGCGCACGTTGCTCACCGACGTGACGTCAGCAGCAGACCGGGCAACGGGTGCCGATCGCGTAGCTGCTCGGAGAGGTGAAGGTGCCCTGGCCGAAGGCCTGGGTCTCCTCCGCGACCTCCGCGATGCGGAGGTCCAGGTCGAGGTCGGTGTCCTGCTGCACGAGGATCTCGTTACGCATGTTCCCCTCCAGAGGGTTCGTCGGTCCGACCGGAGCGGAGCCCCGGCCGCAGCACCGGCCGTGAACGAGCGTTCGCATCCGGTGCCGAGGCCAACTTTTTCCCGGCTTCCCACCATGTGGTGAGTGCTGTCCTGGCCAACCTGGCCGCAGCCGCCCGCCCGGCGCCGTCCCGTCGCCCGCGCGACCCCCGCCACCTGCGGTTCGTCCATCGCCGGGCCGCCGACCGGTCCAGGCCTGGACGGTGCGCACGCTGTCCATTCCGGGGCGGGGCGCCGGTAGCCAGGTTTCAGCAGCGAAAACCATGAACACTCCTGGTCCCGGGTGGTGGACACGAGGAGGACGGGACCCGTGCGACAGGAGTCCGCGACAGGTTCGGCGGACGTTCATCGTTTTGACTCGAACTTTGCCGTCCGACGGCCGGGAATCGATCAATCGGCCGGCCGAGACGAGGCCTGCCGGGCCTCCGGAGCATCCGCCACCCGGTGCACGAACGACGCGGTCAGGAACGCCACCACCGCGCAGACGATCACCAACGGCATCGAATCCGTCGCCTGATCACCCAGCAACGCAGCCGCCAGCACCGTGCTCGTCACCGGCAGCCGGGTGACCGCCGCACTGCTCGCCGCCAACCCCGCCGCCAACCCCGCCTCCACCCCCATCCCCGGCAGACCGCCCACCGCCACCCCCAGCGCCGCACCCAGCAGCACCGCCGGAAAGATCGGCCCGCCCCGCAGTGATCCCAGCGCCACCCCCCAACCCAGCCCCTTGAACACCACCAACGCCAACAGCGCCCCCACCGACCAGGACTGCGGATCCGCCGCCAACTGCCCGAGCGTCGCCTGCCCCGACAGCGCCGCCTCCTCCGGCGACCGGCCCGTCGCCACCGCGTACCCCGTCAGACACAGACCCACCAGCACCGCACAGATCACCGTCCGCACCGCCGTCCGTTGCGCCGTGAACGCCGCGAACCGGTGACCCAGCGTCCGCGCAGCGACCATCACCACCGCGACCAGCACCGCCAACGGCACCCCCCACAGGAAGTCCCCGGCATCCGGCAGCTCCGCCTTCGGCACCTCCGGCAGCGTCAACGCCCCGATCGACAGCCCCGTCCAGTGCCCGAAGCCCGTGAACACCAGCGCGCCCACCCCCGCCGACAGCAGGCACGGCAGGATCAGCAACGTCAGCTGCGGCCCGCCCAGACCCGCCGCCTCGATCATCATCACCGCCGCCACCAGCGGACTCCCGAAGATCGTCGAGATCGCCGCCGTCGACCCGGCCGCACCCAGCATCGGCCCCACCCTCGGATTCGCCGCCCGCCGGGCCCGGCTCACCGCCAACAGCGCCAACCCGCTGCCCACCGCCATCAACGGAGCCTCCGGACCCAGCACCGCACCGAGCGGCAACGAGACCAGCGCCGCCAGCACCACCGACGGCACCTCCACCGGCAGCGTCGGCGGCCCGCCCAACCCGTGCACCGGGATGTGCCCGCCCCGCCCCGGCATCCTCGTCACGATCGGCGCCAGCAGCAGACCCGCCAACGCCAACGCCGGCAGCGCCCACCACCACGGCGCCCGCCCGTACCCCAGGGCCTCCGGCGCCGACTCCCACACCCAGTGCTGCAACTCGTGTTCGAGGCTCACGAAACCGAACGCCGCCAACGAGACCGGCACACCCACCAGCGCGGACACCAACAGCAACCGCCCGTAACCCGGACTGCGCAGCAACTCCCGGATCCCGGCGGCCTGCTCTGCCATCTGCGCTCCCTGATCACCCGGACACACCTGCTCCGACCGTCCTGCGGCCCGCCGCCACCGGCCATCCGGGCGCGCCGAACGGGCGAGCGGCACTCGCGCGAGCCCGCCGCACCGGTCGTACGGTGGATCGAGGGGGCAGCAACCCGGGGGGACCGACCCGAGGAGAACGCGATGCCCGGCTCCATGACCATCAGCCACACCGACGCGCTCGTGATGCTCAGCCACCAGGACGCCGAACGGCTCGCCGGCGTCCTCTCCGGCCTCTCCCGCCTCGCGGCGACCGGCCAGCTCCCCGCCGCCGCGACCGCCGCCCTGTCGGGCGGCGACCCCCCGGACCGCGCGGAACTCGCGACCTGGTGCCACCACCTTTCGGACTACCTGCGCGATCACCTCTGAGATCGGAGGGGCACGGGCAGGTGAGCGCACCGACAGGGGTGCGTGGGGGTACCTCCCGGCCCGCCAGGGCTGGGGGAGAACTGCGCGACAAGCGCACACCACGTCCGTCAGGTCGCGATCAAGTGCAGGTCATTGACCCGCGTCGCGATCTTGCTGGTGGGTGCCTTCCGCTTCGCGCAGTTCCCCGCGCCCCTGGTTTCGTGCCCGCAGGGCCTTTCGCGCCGGTAAGTTGGAAGTATGGAGCTGTCGTGGGTGACCGTGGACACGCCGTTGCCGAGTGGGGCGATGAAGTTCGGGGTGACGGCGAACGGGGTGGCCGCGGCGACGTACGCGGGGGAGGTCTTCGCGGGGAAGCCGGTGGGAGTGCCGGAGTGCGGGGACACCCGGGCGCGGGCGCTGGTCGAGGCCCGGGTGGGGGAGTACTTCGCCGGGCGGCGGCGGGATTTGGGGCTGCCGATCGACTGGCGATACGCGACCGGGCCCCATCTGACGGTGCTGCGTTGCCTGTTCACCGAGGTGGAGTACGGCAAGGCCATCACGTACGGTGAACTCGCCGCCCGTAGTGGGGTGTTCGAGGATCTGTCCGGTCCTGGGCTGCCGGCCCGGACGGTGGGGCAGATGATGGGGGCCAATCCGCTGCCGCTGCTGGTGCCGTGCCATCGGGTGGTGGCGGCGGACGGGCTGGGCGGTTTCGGCGGGGCCTGGCACGGGGTGGAGACGAAGCGGTGGCTGCTCACCCTGGAGGGCGTGCTGCCGCCGACCCTGGACTGGGACGGGCCGGCGGACTGAGCCCGCGGGTCAGCGGATGGCGGCGGTCGGCAGCAGCGCCTCGTCGAGCCGCTCCAGCGCGGGGGCCGTGGACTGCCGCGGCAGGACGGCCTGGACGCCGGAGACCAACGTGTACTCGCCGAGCGCGAGTTCGGCCGTCGGCGGCAGCAACGGGCGCGCACCGAGGGCGAGTTCGAGCGCGGCGGCGGGCAGGTTGAGTCCGCAGAGCCGGAGTTGGTGCAGGCCGCCGGACGGGCGGGTGTTGATGTCGAGGATCACGGGGCGGCCGTCGGGCTCGTGCCGGAACTGGACGTTGGAGAGGTGGCCGACGCCGAACTGCTCGACCAGGCGGCGGGCCGGCTCCAGGTAGCAGGGGTCGACGGTGAAGCTCCGGCGGCGGCCCTGCTTGGTGCGGCCGACGGCGGCGAGCAGCCGCCCGTCCTGGTCGGCGAGGCAGTCCACCGACACCTCGGGGCCGTTCAGGTAGGGCATCACCAGCAGGTCGGCGGGGGCGGTGGAGGACATCAACGCGGCGAGAACCAGGTCGAGTTGGACCCGGGCGTCGACGTACCCGGCGAGTCGGCGGAGGCTGAACGGCTCGCGGGTGAGGATCCGGAAGCCCTCACCGCCGGCGCCGCTCGCGGGCTTCAGGCAGGCCGTCGCGCCGGTGGCCTCGATCTCCTCGACGGCGACCAGGAGTTGGGCGGCGGTGTCGGCGTGCCGCCACAGCGGGGTGGGCAGGCCGGCGGCGTCGAGGGCGCGGTAGCCCTCCGCCTTGCTGTCGAACAGGGCGATCGCGGGTGCGGGCGGGCAGATCAGCGCGGTGCCGAGCGCCTCGAACTCGCGGCGGCGCAGCGATATCGCCAACTGGTGCAGCCGGGGCAGGAATACGTCCACCCGGTGACGGGCGCAGAATTCCAGCGCGAATTCCACGTAACTCTCGGCGGACGGCAGGTCCGGTTCCAGCAGCCCGAGGTCGGCGGCGGCGAGCACCGGGGAGTCGGGGTCGACGTGGGTCGCCAGGACGTGCACCGGGCGCGGCGCGGACCGCAGCAGCTCGATGAAGAAGACGTTCTCGGCGTAGGTGCGGTTGAGCCAGACGCGGACGGGCGCGGTCACGGAAGGTCTCCCTGGAGAAGGGCGTGCCGATGGGAGGTCATCACCGACCGGTTCGCCTGCGCTGTGGCGGCGGTCACCATGCGGTGTGGGGGCCACCTTAGCGCTGTTCCGGGGCGGTTCGAACAAGGGGGCGGTGAGCTGCGCGGACGCTTCGAAACCGGGGTTCGGCGGGGTCTTCGGGAGCGCCCGGCGGGGCGTGCGGGAGGACGCCGGGAGGCTTGGGCGGACCGAACGGCGATCGGATCCGCGCACTGGTCGCACCGTTCGGCTCGCACACCTGAATCACCCGCACGAGTGATTGCCGCGCCCCCTGACCGACCGTCAGCATGGTTGCCGCCAACCGCCGTCGACACGATCACGAGGCCCTCGGAATGACGACCGAAACCACCGCCGGAATTCCCCAGACGAGGCCGCAGAGCAGCCTCTCGGTGGCGGCCGCCAAGAATCTCGCGTCGACCACCAAGTCGGCGCCGCAGATGCAGGAGATCAGCAATCGCTGGCTGTTGCGCGCACTGCCCTGGGTCGAGGTCTCCGGCGGCACCTACCGGGTGAACCGGCGGCTGTCGTACGCGGTGGGCCGGGGCCGGGTGAGCTTCGTGCAGACCGGTCGTCAGGTCTCGGTCGTGCCGCCCACGCTGCGCGAGGTGCCGGTGCTGCGCGGCTTCGAGGACGACGCGCTGCTCGCCGAGCTGGCCGGCCGGTTCGTCCAACGGGACTTCGCGGCGGGCGAGTTGCTGATCGAGCAGGGCCGCGAGATCAACGAGGTGTACCTGGTCGCGCACGGCAAGGTCGAGCGGATCGGCACCGGCCGGTACGGCGACGCCACCGTGCTCGGCACCTTCGCCGACGGCGACCACATCGGCGACGAGGCGCTCACCGTCGCCGACCGTCGTTGGCCCTACAGCGTCAAGGCCGCCACCGCCGGCACGGTGATGGTGCTGTCCTGGCCGGCCTTCCAGGAGCTGGTGGACCGCTCCGAGGCACTGCGCGACCAGATCCTCGCCTTCGTTGCGGACTCCCGGCTCCCGCAGAACCGCAAGGGCGAGGCGGAGATCGGCATGTCGGCCGGCCACGAGGGCGAGTACGACCTGCCCACCGCCTTCGTCGACTACGAACTCGCGCCCCGCGAGTACGAGTTGAGCGTCGCGCAGACGGTGCTGCGGGTGCACAGCCGGGTCGCCGACCTCTACAACAAGCCGATGGACCAGACCGAGCACCAGCTCCGGCTGACCGTCGAGGCCCTGCGCGAGCGCCAGGAGCACGAGCTGGTCAACAACCCGGAGTTCGGCCTGCTGGCCAACGCCGAGTACAGCCAGCGGATCCAGACCCACTCCGGCCCGCCCACCCCCGACGACATGGACGAACTGCTCTGCCGTCGCCGCAGCACCAAGTTCTACCTCGCCCACCCGAAGGCGATCGCCGCCTTCGGCCGCGAGTGCAACCGCCGCGGCCTGTACCCGGAGACGGTGCAGGTGGACGGCAAGACGGTCCCCACCTGGCGCGGCGTCCCGATCTACACCTGCAACAAGATCCCGGTGGTGAACGGCTCCACCTCGATCCTGGCGATGCGCGTCGGCGACGACAACCAGGGCGTGATCGGCCTGCGTCCCGGCAAGCTGCCCGACGAGGTCGAGCCCGGACTGAACGTCCGCTTCATGGGGATCGACGAGAAGGCGGTCATCTCCTACCTGGTCAGCGCCTACTACTCCGCCGCGATCCTCGTCCCGGACGCCATCGGCGTGCTGGAGAACGTGGACGTCGCCAACTGGCACGACTGACCGGGCGGCGGGCCCGCCGTCCCGGGCCCGCCCCGCCGACCGCACCGGCACTCGGCCGGCGCGGAGATCCGCCCGCCCCGCACTCGGGGCGGGCCCAGGGGGAGGACTCACCATGGCCATCACCGTGTTCGAACGCGAGCAGCCCGGCGGGGACACCCCGCTCGTCGACGGCTCCCGCGACACCGCCGAGGCACTCGCCCTGCTCGGCCGGGCCCGCACCGTGGTCGACCCGGCCCTGCGCGCCGCCGTGGACACCCTCCCGGACTCGATGCGGCAGATCGCCGGCTACCACTTCGGCTGGCTGGAGGCCGACGGCACCCCCGGCGCGGCCGGCGTCGGCAAGGCCATCCGCCCCGCGCTGGTCCTCGCCGCGACCCAGGCCGTCGGCGGCCGTCCGCAGGACGCCGTCCGGGCCGCCGCCGCCGTCGAACTCGTGCACAACTTCACCCTGCTGCACGACGACGTCCTCGACCGCGACCACACCCGCCGCCACCGCCCCACCGCCTGGCGGGTGTTCGGCACCACCGGTGCGATCCTGGCCGGCGACGCCATGCACTCGCTCGCCCTCCGGGTGCTCGCCGAGGACCCCCACCCCGCCGCCGCGGCCGCCGTCCGCCGCCTCGCCGACTGCGTGGTCGAACTCTGCGCCGGACAGCAGGCCGACTGCTCCTTCGAACAGCGCTCCGACGTCACCCTCGCCGAGTGCCTCGCCATGGCGGAGAGCAAGACCGGCGCCCTGCTCGGCTGCGCCTGCGCCCTCGGCGCGCTCTACGCGGGCGCGGACGCCGCCACCGCCGACGCGATGGACGCCTTCGGCCGCGAGATCGGCCTCGCCTTCCAACTGATCGACGACCTGATCGGCATCTGGGGCGACCCCGCGGTCACCGGCAAGCCGGTCGGCGCGGACCTGGCCGCCCGCAAGAAGTCCCTGCCGGTCGTCCACGCCCTCTCCTCCGGCACGGCGGACGGCGCGGAACTCGCCACGCTCTACGCCTCCGGCCGCCCGCTCAGTCCTGCGGAGCTGGCCGCCGCCGCGACCGCCGTCGACCGCGCGGGCGGCCGTGCGTGGGCACAGGGCGAGAGCTGCGAACGGATGGCCGCCGCGATCAGCCACCTGGCGGTGGCGGTCCCGGACCCGACCCGCACCGACGAGCTGCTCGCGCTGGCGGAGCTGGTCACGCGGCGCAACTACTGAGGGCCGGTGGGTACAGAAGCAGGGAGCGCACCAGCAGGGGTGCGGGAGATCCCCCCACGCGCCCCTGATCTGTTCAGCCCTTGAGCAGTGCGTCCTCCTTCTGCGGGTCGATCCCCAGCGGGGTCTCCAGCTGCCGGTAGGCGACCTCGTCGCGGCCGCCGGATTCCAGCCAGGCCCAGGTGTCGGAGACGGTCTCGGCGAGGGGGCGGATGCGCAGGCCGGCGGCCGTCGCGGTCGAGGGGTCGGCGTGCCAGGTGCCGTGCCAGCCTTCGGTGACGGGGGCCCAGAGGGGGAGTTCCACCCAGGGGGAGACCTCGGCGGCGAGCAGGGTCGCGTCGGGGGTCCAGACGAACTCCGCGTCGGAGCCCGTCGCGGAGCGGCACGCGTCGAGGAACGCTCCCATCGTCGCCGAGCCGATCGGCGAGGTGGTGACGAAGCGCCCGGTCGCGCGCTTCTCGGCGAGGTCGAGGCCGAACGAGGCGAAGTCGCGGGCGTCGATCAGGCTGAGCGGGTTCTCGGGGGCGCCGGGGGCGAGTACGCGGCCGCCGCGGGCGATCCGGTCGAGCCACCAGGGGAGGCGGCCGATCGGCTCGTGGGGGCCGATCAGGAGGCCGCAGTTGAGGATCGCCGCCGGGCCGAAGTTGTCGAGCAGGGCGCGTTCGCAGCCGGCCTTGAGGGCGTTGGCGAACGGCTGGTCCGGTCCGACGTCGCCGGCGCAGTCGAGGGTGGGGGAGTCGGCGTCCACCGGGTGGGCGGGCCAGTCGGCGAAGGCGTGGACGGAGGAGACGAAGCCGTAGTGGCCGGCCCGGTCGCGGAGCAGCCGGGCGGCGGTGGCGACGTCGTGCGGCTGCTGGCCGGAGGTGTCGATCACCGCGTCCCACTGCCGGCCGTCGACCAGTCGGTGCAGGTCGTCGAGCGAGGTGCGGTCGCCGTGGACGGCCTCCACGCCGGGCAGGTCGGTGCGGCTGACGCCGCGGTTGAAGGTGGTGACGCGGTGGCCGCGGGCGAGCGCCTCGGCGGCGTAGGCGCGGCCGAGGAACTTGGAACCGCCGAGCAGAAGGATGTCCATGGGTGCAGCGTGTCCGGTCGGGCGGCCGGCCATCCGCACTCTTCGCTGTCGGCAGAGGAGAAAGGTCGGCCGGCGGTGTGTCGGAGGGTCGCGGCGACGGTCGGGTGGAGGGCCGCATAGCATCCCCGGTGTACCGGTATGTCTGAATGATCCCTTTTCGGGGAGAAGGGTGGACGGCATGGGCGGCCCGGCCAGCGGGGATCCGGCGGCGGTCCGGCGGACGGCGGCGCAGGCGTGGATCCGGGGCTACCCGATGCTGGCGAACTACGGGACGCTCCACGTGCAGGCGATCGACGACGCGGACCCCCGGTACGTCGGGGGTTTCGGCGTGTTCCGGCACTTCTCGCGCCCGTTCACCCCGGCCGACACGGACGTGGTGACGCCGAACAACGACACCCCGTACTCGTGGGCGTGGCTCGACCTGCGGGCCGAGCCGTGGGTGCTGGAGGTGCCCGCCACCGAGCGGTACCACGTGCTGCCGGTGCACGACCTGGACACCGCGTACGCGGGTTTCGTCGGCACCCGGACCACCGGCAGCGGCGGCGGCCGTCACCTGATCGCCGGCCCCGGCCACCGGGCGGATCCGCCGGACGGCTTCGACACGGTGGTGCGGACGGACACCAACCTGGCGGGCATCGTCGCCCGGACGTACCTGGCCGGGCCCGCCGACGTGTCGGAGCTGCAGCGCGTGCAGGCCGGCTACCGGCTGAAGCCGCTCAGCGAGCACCTGGGCACCCCCCGGCCGGTGGCGGCCGAGCCGGTGTGGCCGGTGTGGCGCGGCGATGAGGTGCTCGGCACCCTGGAGTTCTTCACCTTCCTGGACTTCCTGCTGGGCTTCTTCCCGGTCCTGCCCGCCGACGCCGAGCTGCGCGAACGCCTGGCCGAACTCGGCGTCGGAACGGGCGACTTCGAGCCCGCCGCACTGTCCGCCGAAGTCCGGAGGGCGATTCTCGCGGGGATCGCCGACGGCCGCGAGCAGCTGGCCGCGGCGGCGCCGGGCGCGGCCACCGGGAGCGTCCTGTTCGGCACCCGCGAACAGCTCGGCACCCGCTACCTGGACCGCGCGTGCGGCGCGCTCACCGGCCTGTACGGGCTGCCCGCCGAGGAAGCCTGGTACGGCGGCTGGGAGTCCGAGGCGGGCGGCCGGCTGCCGGCCGTGCTGCGGTTCGGTCCGGGCCGGCTCCCGCCCGCCCGGTACTTCTGGTCGGCGACCATGTACCGCTTCCCGGAACGGCAGTTGGCGCCCAACGACATCGACCGGTTCTCGATCGGCGACCGCACCCCCGGCCTGGTGTACGCCCCCGACGGCTCGCTGACCCTGTACCTCCAGCACGAACGCCCCACGGACCCGGCCGAGTCGGCGAACTGGCTGCCCGCCCCGGCCGGCCCCTACCAGGTCGTGGTGCGCGCGTACGGGCCGAAGCCCGAGCTGTTGAACGGCAGTTGGCGCCTGCCGATGCCCACTCCCCGCTGAACCCGCAGAAAGGACGTCCGCCATGGTTGACGCCACGCCCGAGATGCTGGCCGCCGAGGCCTTCGTGTACGGCTACCCGCTGGTCGCCGACCTGACCATGGTGGACACCATCCACCGGCGGGGCATGGGCTCGATCCCCCCGACCGAGTGGAACACCTTCGGGCACGGCGCCGAACTGGCAGGCCCCGACTCGCACTTCGTGTCGGTGAACAACGACACGGTGTACTCGGTCGCCCCGCTCGACCTGTCCGGCGGCCCGCTGCTGCTGCACGTCCCGGACTCCGCCGGCGCCTACTACGTGCTGCAGTTCATCGACGCCTGGACCAACAACTTCGCCTACCTGGGCCGCCGTTCGTCCGGCACCGCCGAACAGACCTGGCTGATCGTCCCGCCGCACTGGCGGGGCACCCCGCCCGAGGGCGTGCCGGTGATCGTCGCCCCGACCCTTGTCGCGGCGATCGCGGCCCGCCACGCCTGCGCCGGACCCGAGGACCTGCCCCGGGTGCGGGCCCTGCAGGACAAGTTGACGCTCACCCCGCTCGAAGCGGGCCGGGAACTCGCCGGACTGCCCGAGCCCGCCGACGGCGTGCCCGAGGAACTGGGGTTCCTGGAGCGGCTGCGGGTGTGGATGGCCGCCTTCCCGCCCGCCCCCGCCGACGTCGAGTTCCAGCACCGCTTCGCCCCGATCGGGCTGCTCGACCGCGGCCGCTCCCCGTACCTGGACGGTCCCGCCGACTGGGCGCGGTCACTCGCCAAGGGCCTGGCCGCGGGCCGCGAACGCGTGGAGGCGGCGAGCGTCGGCACCGTCGAGCCCACCGGCGAATGGACCGCCAACCTGCACCTGTTCGACTACAACCTGGACCACCTCGGCCCCGGCACCCGCGACGAACCGCAGTGGAAGGTCGCCGACCGCCGCGCCACCTACCTCACCCGCGCCGTCGCCGCCCGCACCGGCCTGTGGGGCAACCACGCCTACGAGGCCACCTACGCCACCACCTACCACGACGCCGAAGGCCACCCGCTGGACGGCGCCCGGGCCTACACGCTGCGCTTCGAACAGCCGCCACCGGTCGGCGCGTTCTGGTCGGTGACGATGTACGACACCCCCGAGTACCTGCTGGTCCCCAACGACATCGACCGCTACTCGATCGGCGACCGCACCCCCGGCCTGGTGCACGCCCCCGACGGCTCCCTCACCCTCTACCTCCAGCACCGGCAGCCCACCGACGCCGACGAATTCGCCAACTGGCTGCCCACCCCGTCGTCCGGCTTCCGACCGATGGCGCGGATGTACCAGCCGCAGGACGCGGTCCTCGACGGCAGCTACCGGCTCCCGCCGATCAAGCCTCGTTGAGATGGCAGGCGGACGCGAAACCAGGGGCGCACCTGCTCGCTCCGTCAGGACGGCGTGGCCGACGGGCTCGGGCTCTCCGTGGGGGACGGGGACGACGACGGCGACGAGGAGCCGCCGGGTGTCGGCACCCCGCGGTGGTCGGTGCCGCCCTCCAGGGTGACCACGGCGGTGGACGGGGCCAGTGCCAGGTGCGCCGTCCAGCGCGATTGCGGGGCGCGGGACTCGTCCACCGTCACGATGACGGTGATCCGCTGGCCGGGCGCGAGGGTGCCGGAGTCCCGGCTGAGGCGCAGCCAGTCGACGTCCAGGACGGCGTGCCAGGTCAGCGGGCGGTCGCCGGAGTTGGTCAGGGTGAGGACGGTGCGGCTGCCGTACTCGCCGGCCTCGACGGTCAGCTGCTCCCGGGCGGCGGTCGGCGGGGCGGGCTCGGCGGTCGGGGGCGGGCCGGACGGCCGGGTCGGGCCGGGCGAGGGGGCCGCCATCACCGGGCCGTGCGTCGTCGGCAAAGACGTTTCTGCGGCGATCGCGCCCGCCAGTTGCAGGGAGCTCACCGCGGGCGGCAGCGCCACGGCCGGCGGCTGCGGATCCTGCTGGTCCATCGGCGCGTCGACCCGCACCGAGGACACCGCCGCGGTGCGTCCGTCCGGCCCGCCGCCCTGGTGCGCGCTCCACAGCGCCACCACCGGCGCGGCCAGCACCGCCGCCAGCACACCCGTGGTCACCACCCGCTGGCGCACGGCCGAGCCGCGGACCGGCACCACCACCCGGTGCCGGGGGAAGCCTCGCCGGTCGAACTGCGGCTCACCGCCGGCCAGGCCCCGCGCGGCCCGCCGGCCGGCCGCCGCGCCGGACAGGAACGCGGTGCCGCCCCCCGGCGGCGGAATCGGGCGCAGCCTGGTCGGGGCCGTCAGCAGCGGCAGGCCGGGCAGCCCGGCCAGGCCCTGCCCGAGCTGCCCGGCCACTCGTTCGGCGGTGCCCCGGCAGGTCGGGCACTCCACCAGGTGGTCGACCAGTTCCCGGCGGAGCGCCGCGCCGAGCACCCAGCCCCGCCAGGACTCCGCGCCGGTCCCGCCGAGCTGCGCCAGCTGCGGGCAGGAGCCCACACCGAGCACCAGCAGCGCCGTCCTGGTCCGGCCGACCTCGGCGCCCGCGGCGTCCAGCAGCACGGCGACGGCCTCGCCGGTCAGGCCGAGCACCGCCGCGACCTCGGCGGCGTCCAGCCGGTGACGGACCGCCAGCTCCAGCGCCTCGCGCTGCTCCGGGTCGGTGCCGGCCGCCTCCGGCCAGGCCAGCGAGGCGAGCTCGTGGGCGGTGCCGGGCGCGAGCGGCGCGGCGGCGGGGCCGGCGCCGTTCAGCCGGGCCAGGCAGCGGTGCCGGGCCAGCGCGTACAGCCAGGCGCGCAGCAGCGCGGGTTCGGTGAGCCGGTCGCCGTGGCGGCGGGCCAGGTCGCGGACCTCCAGCACGGCGGTGGTGGCGGCGTCGTGGTCGCAGAGCACGGACAGGCAGTAGGTGAACAGCCCGTCGACGCTGGCGCCGTACGCCCGCAGGGCCGGGGAGGGGTCGACGGGGTGGAGCTGGCCGGTGGTCACGTCATCGACGGTAGGCAGCTCAAACCCTCCGCCCGGTGGGTTTGCGCCGCTTGTCCTTCTTTCGGGTAACACCACCGCTTCCTTGTTCGCCTGGTTGACGCCAAGCATTGACCTCGCCCGTTGACGCCCGGCCCGTCGACGCCCGGCCCGTCGACGCCCCGTCCGCCGTCCGCGGGCCGCCGTTCGCCGAGGACTGTCGGTGCGAGGCGCTACCGTGGCGCGCATGGCTGCCCGTACCAAGACCACCTCCAAGCCGCGCCCGGCGTACCGCTGCACCGAGTGCGGCCACCAGATGCCCAAGTGGGTCGGCCGCTGCCCCGAGTGCAACGCGTGGGGGACGGTCGAGGAGTACGGCGCGGTGCCGATCCGCACCACGGCGGCCGGGCCGGTCTCCGCGCCGGCCAAGCCGATCGCGCAGGTCGACGGCCAGGTGGCCACCGCCCGTTCCACCGGCGTGCCGGAGCTGGACCGGGTGCTCGGCGGCGGCCTGGTGCCGGGCGCGGTGGTGCTGCTGGCGGGCGAGCCGGGCGTCGGCAAGTCCACCCTGCTGCTGGACGTCGCGGCGAAGGCCGCCACCGACCGGCACCGCACGCTGTACGTCACCGGTGAGGAGTCCGCCGGGCAGGTCCGGCTGCGCGCCGACCGGATCAACGCGCTCTCCGAGCACCTGTACCTGGCCGCCGAGCAGGATCTCGGCGCGGTGCTCGGCCACATCGAGGCGGTCAACCCGGGCCTGCTGATCCTGGACTCGGTGCAGACCATCGCGTCCGCCGAGCTCGACGGCGCGCCCGGCGGCCCCGCGCAGGTCCGCGAGGTGGCGGGCGCGCTGATCCGGGCGTCCAAGGAGCGCGGCATGGCGACGCTGTTGGTCGGCCACGTCACCAAGGACGGCCAGATCGCCGGCCCCCGCCTGCTGGAGCACCTGGTCGACGTGGTGCTGTCCTTCGAGGGCGACCGGCACGCCCGGCTGCGGCTGATCCGCGGCGTGAAGAACCGCTACGGCGCGACCGACGAGGTCGGCTGCTTCGAGCTGCACGACGAGGGCATCGTGGGCCTCGCCGACCCGTCCGGCCTGTTCCTGACGCGCCGTGACAAGCCGGTGGCCGGCACCTGCCTGACCGTCACCCTGGAGGGCAAGCGCCCGCTGGTGGCGGAGGTGCAGGCGCTGATGGTCGATTCGCAGATCCCCTCGCCGCGGCGCACCACCTCGGGCCTGGAGTCGCCGCGGATCGCGATGATCCTGGCGGTGGTGGAGCGGCACGGCGGCGTGAAGCTCGGCAAGCAGGACATCTACACCGCCACGGTCGGCGGCGTGAA
>NZ_BMRI01000005.1:335395-337874 GCF_014648555.1 Kitasatospora griseola | reverse complement strand
GCTCACCGAGCCGTCCGCGGACCTGGCGATCGCCCTCGCGGTGGCGTCCTCCTCGACCGACACGCCGCTGCCGAACAACCTGGTGGCGATCGGCGAGGTCGGACTCGCGGGCGAGGTGCGCCGGGTGACGGGTGTGCAGCGGCGGCTCGCCGAGGCGCACCGGCTCGGATTCACCCACGCCCTGGTGCCGCCGGACCCGGGCAAGGTGCCGCCGGGCATGAAGGTGGTGGAGGTGTCCGACATCGGCGAGGCGCTGCGGGCGATCCCCGGCCGCCGCGCCCGTTCGAAGCCCCGTCAGGACGCCGCGCCGCAGGGCGTTCCGGCCGGGCGGGCCCCCGCGCGGGAGCGCGCCGCCGCCCCGGTGCCGGCGTATCCGGACGAGATGATGGCGGGCTGGGAGCCGCTCGACTCGGACGAACTGGCCTGACCCACGTCCTGTTGCTGCCGCACGCAGTTAGACTGCACCTGCTAATTGCCATCAAGTGCAGTAATAACAGACAGACCGTCGGGCGCCGCGCCACACGGTCCGGGTCGGCCCAAGGAGTCACGTGGCAGCCATCGACCGGGCGGACAAGTCCACCCGCGAGGAGGCCCTGCTGCGGGCTTCCCTCAGTGCGGTCGCGCCGGGCACGGCGCTGCGGGACGGGTTGGAGCGGGTGCTCCGGGCCAACACCGGCGGTCTGATCGTCCTCGGCTTCGACAAGAGCGTGGACGCGCTGTGCACCGGCGGTTTCGTGCTGGACGTCGAGTTCACCGCCACCCGGCTGCGCGAGCTGTGCAAGCTGGACGGCGCGGTGATCCTCGACAAGGACATCACCAAGATCCTGCGGGCCGGCGTGCACCTGATGCCGGACGCCAACATCCCCACCGACGAGACCGGCACCCGCCACCGCACCGCCGAGCGGGTCAACCGGCAGACCGGCTTCCCGGTGGTCGCGGTCTCGCACTCGATGCGGCTGATCGCCATGTACGTGAACGGCACCCGCCGGGTGCTGGAGGACTCCACCACCGTGCTGTCCCGCGCCAACCAGGCGCTGGCCACCCTGGAGCGCTACAAGCTGCGCCTCGACGAGGTGGCCGGCACGCTGTCGGCGCTGGAGATCGAGGACCTGGTCACCGTCCGGGACGTCTCCGCCGTGGTGCAGCGCCTGGAGATGGTCCGGCTGATCGCCGGCGAGATCGCCGGCTACGTGCTGGAACTCGGCACCGACGGCCGCCTGCTGTCGCTCCAGCTGGACGAGCTGATCGCCGGCGTCGAGCCGGAGCGCGAACTCGTGGTCCGCGACTACTTCCCGGACCGGGCCGCCAAGAAGGGCCGCACCGTCGCCGAGGTGCTCGACGACCTGGAGGCGCTGACCCACGCCGAGCTGCTGGACCTGCAGACCGTCGCCAAGGCGCTCGGCTACACCGGCGCCCCCGAGTCGCTGGACTCCGCGGTCTCCCCGCGCGGCTACCGGCTGCTGGCCAAGGTGCCGCGGCTGCCGAACACCGTCATCGAGCGGCTGGTCGACCACTTCGGGGGCCTGCAGAAGCTGCTGGCCGCGTCCATCGACGACCTGCAGACCGTGGAGGGCGTCGGCGAGACCCGGGCCCGCTCGGTGCGCGAGGGCCTGTCCCGGCTCGCCGAGTCCTCCATCCTGGAACGCTACGTCTGAGGGTCCGTCTCGTCGGCGGGCAGCACGGCGTACATCAGCGCGAACAGGGTCACCTCGACCGCGTCCGGCGCGGCGGAGTCGTCCTCCGCGAACATCTCGTCCAGCACTTCGTCCAGCCGGGAGCGCAGCCTGCGCAGCCGCTCCGGGGTGAGCCGCACCGAGGTGTGCGCGAACTTGTTGGGGAGCGGGTTGCCCTGGGACGCCGGGGTCAGGTCGATCCGGCCGGCCAGGAAGTTGCGCCGGAAGTCGGCCCGCACCAGGTCCATCGTCGCCAGCATGGTGTCCAGCGCGGCCGGCGGCTGCTCGCCCTCCGCGAGGACCTGCGGGGACAGTCGCAGTGACTGCTGGGCGGAGCGGTAGCGGCTCTCCACGATCCCGGAGACCAGCCGGGTCTCCGCGACGTACACCAGCCCGGTCTGCTCCAGCTGCTTGATGTGCCGGTACAGCTTGGTCGGCGCCTCGTCGAGCTCGGTCGCGATCTCCTTCACCGACAGCGGCTGCGGATCCCGCTTCATCAGCGCACTGAGCACGGCCAGGCGCAGCGGGTCGGCGAGCGCCTTGAGCGTCGCGACGTCGGTGACCTCGCGTTCCTTCATCTGATCAACCACGTTCACATTCAGCCACAGCGTTCAGGTCTTGTGCAATCATTCGCGCCCGTGCAACTATTCACGCCAACGTGAATGGTTGCCGATGTGTGAACGGGGTGGAGTGATGACGGTGGCCGAGAACCCGACGACGGTGGCGCCCGAGACGGTGCCGCTGCGCCGCAACCGAAGGTTCCAGACGCTGTGGGCCGGATCCGCGGCCGCGATGCTCGGCACCTG
>NZ_BMRI01000005.1:314967-335367 GCF_014648555.1 Kitasatospora griseola | reverse complement strand
CGTCGCCGACACCGCGTATCCGCTGCTGCTGCTCGCCATGACCGGATCGCCCACCCTCGCCGGGGCGTTCGGCGCCGTCCAGTTCGGCGCGTCCGTGCTGTTCGGCCTGCACGGCGGCGCCGTCGCCGACCGGCACGACAGGCGGCGGGTGCTGATCGTCGCCGACACCGTCCGCCTGCTCACCGCGCTCAGCGTGGCCGTCGCCCTGCTCGCCCACCGCCTCACCGTCCCGCACACCCTGCTGGCCGCCGCCGCCATCGGCGCCACCATGGCCTACGGCGGCCCCGCCCGGATGCTCGCGCTGCGCGCCGTCGTCCCGCCCGAGCAGCTGCGCCAGGCGCTGTCCCAGGACGAACTCCGGGTCAACGGCGCGGCCCTGGCCGGGCCCCCGCTGGCCGGCCTGCTGCTCGGCCTCGGCCGGGCCGTGCCGTTCCTCGCCACCGTGCTGGCCTCCGCGGCCGCGCTCGGCGCGTCGATCGCCGTCCGCTTCGACAGCGGGACGACCGACGGGACGGCGGACGGGACGACGGACGGCGGGAAGGAGAAGGGCGCGGTCTTCGCCGGACTGCGGTACCTGCTCACCGATCCCGCGCTGCGCGCCACCGTGCTGGTCACCGTCGCGCTCAACCTGGCCGGCTCCGCGATGCTGCTGGCCGTCATGGTGCTGCTGCGCGACCACGGCACCTCCGAGGCCGGCACCGGCCTCGCCCTCACCGGCGAAGCCGTCGGCGGCCTGCTCGGCGCCCCCCTCGTCACCCGCCTGCACCGCACCCTCGCCCCCGGCGTCCTGCTGCTCGCCGTCGCCTGGAGCGCCGCGCTGCTGTTCCTCGTCCCCGCCTTCGCCGTCGGCCCCGTGGTGGTGTTCGCCGCCCTCGCCGCGATGTCCCTCGGCGTGCCCGCGCTGCGCGTCATGCTCGACGTGCTGGTCTTCCAGCAGGTCCCGGAGGCGATGCGCGGCCGCGCCGTCGCCGCCACCATGACGCTGCTGATGGCCGGCCTGCCCGTCGGCACCATGACGGCCGGCCTGCTGCTCGACCACCTCCCCGCCACCACCGTCCTGCCCCTGCTCGCCGCGCTGCTCGCCGCCGGGCTGCTCCCGCTCACCCTCGGCCGCTCGCTGCGCGGCACGAGCTGGCCGAAGGCGTGAGCCGCCGGGGCCGGGACGGTGTCCGAGGGTTCAGTGCCCCGTGCTTCGGTGCCCGGTGCTTCAGTACCCGATGGTGAAGCGGCGCTGCACGTGGCGGGGCAGCTCGGCCTCGTCGACCAGGGCGACGGCGGCGTCCTCGGCGGAGATCCGGCTGAGCCCGTCGGCGTCCAGCACGGGCTGGTCGCCGCCGAGGCGGAAGCGGCCGGTGCGCTCGCCGGGGCCGATCTGCTCGGCGGGGCTGAAGTGGGACATGTCCGGCCCGCCCGGGGCGTCAGCCCTCCAGGCGGATCGAGGTGCGGGCCGACAGCGGGCCGCCGGCCGGGCCGGTCAGGTCGGCCTGGACCAGGTAGTTGCCGGGCTGGGCGGGCGTGGGGTCGGCGGTGGCGCACTGCGGCTTGGAGCGGCTGCGGTCCCAGCCGAAGGTCTCGGTGACGCCGCTGTTGCCGGCGATCTGCGCCCAGGCGTCGACCCGCTCCGGGATGCAGTCGGCGGACGACCAGATCCGCTCGTTGGTGCTGGAGGTGATGGTCAGCGCCGAGTGCTCGTGCGACAGGTTGACCCGGCAGCCGGAGCCCGAGGAGTTGCGGACGGTCAGCGCGAGGCGCGGCTTGTCCTTGGCGGCGAAGGAGTTCTGCGCCGGGGCCAGCTCCAGCGACAGCTGCGAGGTGGCGCAGACCGGGAGGGCCATCACCTCGGGCGTGTTGACAGCCGGCGAGGGGCCGGGTGTGGCGGTGCGCCCGCCGCCGCTGCCGCTGCCGCCGCCGTTCGAACCGGTGCCGCCGGTGCCCGAACCGCCGCCGGTGCCCGAGCCGCCGCCAGTGCCTGAGCCGCCGCCGGTGCCGCCGGTCACGTTCAGGTCGCCGGCCGTGCCGCCGGAACCCGAGCCCGAGCCGCCGCCGGGGCGGCTGGTGATGGCGGAGCCGCTGGGGGAGGCGCCGGGCGTGATGGACTGCGCGGGCGCGGGCAGCGGATTGGTGGTGTCGGCCGCCTTCTTCTGCTTCCCGTCCCCGCCGGTGCCGAAGGCGAGCCAGCCGACCAGCAGCAGGGCGACGGCGAGGACGGCGAGGACCACGACGCGCCGCCGCCAGTAGATCGAGGCGGGCAGCGGTCCGACGGGCTGGCGCAGAGAAGGCACGGGCAAACTCTACGAGACCTTGTGCATCTGTTGACGCATCAACACCGCAGCAGGGGCACTTCTTTCACATGATCCGCCATTTGCTCCGTCAGAGGGACTCGACACGACGGTGCGCCGCCCTATAGTCGCCCTCATGGCCTCCCCGCACGACTCCGCTCCCGCGACCCTCGACCCCGCGCAGCTGATCGCCGAGGCGCGCCGGGCGTTCTTCACCATGTTCGGCTTCCTCTGCCTGATCTGGGCCGTGCAACTGGCGAACTGGGCGACGGACGAGCAGCTCGCCCTGCAGCACGGCATCGTCTCGCGCCAGGCGAGCAGCCTGCCGGACCTGCTGACCGCGCCGTTCCTGCACCTGAACTGGCAGCACCTGGAAGGCAATTCGGGCCCGCTGTTCGTGTTCGGCTTCCTCGCCGCCTACCGCGGCGTGCGCAAGTTCCTCGGCCTGACGGCGCTGCTGGTGGTGACCAGCGGCATGGCGGTCTGGCTGTTCGAGCGGGACCACGTGGTGACGGTCGGCGCCAGCGGCGTGATCTTCGGCTACTTCGGCTACGTGGTGCTGCGCGGCCTGTTCGACCGCAACCTGATCGACTCGCTGATCGGCCTGGTGATGGGCGCGTCCTTCGCGTACCTGCTGACCACGGCGATACCCGGCACCCCCGGAGTGTCCTGGCTGGGGCACCTCGGCGGCCTGGTCGGCGGCCTGGCCGGCGCCTGGATCTTCCGCACCCGCGGCCCGAAGCGGACGGCGACCGCCGCCGCAGACCCCGAGCCGTCCGCGTCCCCGGCCGTGCTCGGCAGCAGTGGCGGGGCGTCGGCCAGCCCGCGCGCGGACCTGCTGAAGGAGCTTGACGACCTGGGGCTTTAAGCCCGCACGGCACCTCGTGGCAGGATCGGGGTGCCATGGTTGCCACTGCTTCGACTCCCGCCCCCGCCGCCGTCCAGGCGCTGCACACCACTGTCATCGGCTGGTACGAGGCCAACGCCCGCGATCTGCCCTGGCGGACCCCGGACGCCTCGCCCTGGGCGGTGATGGTCAGCGAGTTCATGCTCCAGCAGACGCCCGTGAAGCGGGTGCTGCCCGCCTACGCGGCCTGGCTGGAGCGCTGGCCCACCCCCGCCGCCCTGGCCGCGGACGCACCCGGCGAGGCGGTGCGGATGTGGGGCCGGCTCGGCTACCCGCGCCGCGCGCTGCGGCTGCACGCGGCGGCCACCGCGATCACCGAGCAGCACGACGGCGTCGTCCCGGACGACCACGCGGCGCTGCTGGCGCTGCCCGGGGTCGGCGAGTACACGGCGGCCGCGGTCGCCTCGTTCGCGTTCCGGCAGCGCCACGCGGTGCTGGACACCAACGTGCGCCGGGTGTTCGCCCGCGCCGTCACCGGCGTCGAGTACCCGGCGAACGCCACCACCGCCGCCGAGCGCCGCACCGCGCACGAGCTGCTCCCGGCCGGTGACGAGCGGGCCGCGACCTGGGCGGTCGCCGTGATGGAGCTGGGCGCCCTGGTGTGCACCGCGCGCGGCCCCGAGTGCGGCGCCTGCCCGCTGTTCGCCGAGTGCGCCTGGCAGCGGGCCGGCTGCCCGCCGTACCAGGGCCCGGCCCGGCGCGGCCAGACCTACGAGGGCACCGACCGGCAGGTCCGCGGCAAGCTGCTGGCGGTGCTGCGGGACGCGCACGGCCTGGTCACCCAGGGCCAGCTGGACGTGGTGTGGCCGGACGCGATCCAGCGCGCCCGGGCGCTGGACGGCCTGGTCGCCGACGGCCTGGTGGAACCCGTCGGACCGGGCACCTACCGGCTGCCCCAGTAACGCGCAGCGGCCCGGGACCGTCCGGTCCCGGGCCGCTGCGCGTTGCGGGGGCGATCGTCAGATCGCGCCTTCCAGCGCGGCCTCGGCCTTGGCCTCGGCGGCGTCCGCGCC
Organism: Kitasatospora griseola; assembly: GCF_014648555.1. Classification (GTDB taxonomy): domain Bacteria; phylum Actinomycetota; class Actinomycetes; order Streptomycetales; family Streptomycetaceae; genus Kitasatospora; species Kitasatospora griseola. The sequence continues at coordinate 331,168 of NZ_BMRI01000005.1, read as the reverse complement.
ACCGCGCAGCTTGACCTCGCGCAGGAACAGCGAGGCGACGACGGCGACCAGGCTGATCACCGCGCCCCACAGGAAGACGGTGTGCATGCCGTTGGAGATGCCGTGCTGGTAGGCGCTCAGCACGTCGGCCGGCAGCTTGCTCAGGGTGGCCGGGTTCATCGCCGACATGCCCTCGCCGCCGCCACCGCTCTGCTGCATGTGCTGCAGGACCTCCGGCGGGAGCTTCTCGACGCTCTTGTTGACCTGGTTGATGTACAGGGTGCCGAACAGGGCCACGCCGAAGGAGCCGCCGATGGTGCGGAACAGGGTGGCGGAGGACGAGGCGACGCCCATGTCCTTCATCTCCACGCTGTTCTGCGCGACCAGCATGGTGACCTGCATCAGGAAGCCCATGCCGGCGCCGAGCACCACCATGTAGCAGGACGAGGCGAAGCTGGAGGTGTCCACGGACAGGGTGGACAGCAGCAGCGAGCCGCCGCCCATCACCACGGTGCCGATGATCGGGTAGATCCGGTACTTGCCGGTCTTGGTGATGGCCTGGCCGACCACCAGCGAGATCACCAGCATGCCGAACATCATCGGCATCAGCAGCAGGCCGGAGTTGGTCGCCGAGGCGCCCTGGACGATCTGCTGGTAGGTGGGCAGGAAGGTGACCGCGCCGAACATCGCGAAACCGACGATGAAGCCGATGATCGAGACCATGGTGAAGTTCCGGTTGCGGAACAGCCCCAGCGGGATGATCGGCTCGGCGACCCGCTGCTCGACGTAGCAGAAGCCGATCACCGAGGCGACGGACAGCGCGCCCAGGCCGAGGATCTGCTTGGAGCCCCAGGCGTACTCGTGGCCGCCCCAGGTGGTGATCAGGACCATCGAGACGATGCCGATGGTGAGCAGCGCCGCACCGAGGTAGTCGATCTTGGCGTTGGAGCGGATCTTGGGCAGCTTCAGCACCACGACGATGAAGGCCAGCGCGATCGCGCCCAGCGGCAGGTTGACGTAGAACGTCCAGCGCCAGTTCAGGTGGTCGGTGATGAAGCCGCCGATCAGCGGGCCGCCGATGGTGGCCAGCGCCATGACGGCGGCGAACATGCCCTGGTACTTGCCGCGGTCGCGGGGCAGCACCAGCGCGCCCATGATCGACATCACGCCGACCATCAGGCCGCCGGCGCCCAGGCCCTGGACGGCGCGGAAGGCGATCAGCTGGTCCATCGACTGCGACATGCCGGACAGCGCCGAGCCGAGCAGGAAGATCGCGATCGAGACCAGGAACGAGCCCTTGCGGCCGTAGAGGTCGCCGACCTTGCCCCAGATCGGGGTTGAGGCGGCGGTGGCCAGGGTGTAGGCCGTGACCACCCAGGACATGTGCTCGGCGCCGTTCAGCTCGCCGACGATGGTGGGCATCGCGGTGCCGACGATCAGGTTGTCGAGCATGGCGAGCAGCATGGTGATCACCAGGCCGATCATCACCAGGCGCACCTCGCGGTGCGGCCGCTGCTCGAATCCGCCGTCGTCGGCCTTGCCGAGCTCGACCGGCGGCTCCTCCGGAGCCGCCTCGGACTGCTGGGTTGTCATGGTGCGTCTCTCCCGGGGCGCAGTGCCGCGGTGCTGCCCGCGACGGTACTTACTTGACGACCGGCTAGTTAATTGCCGTTCGGCACGGTAAGTTGTTCCCTAGCCGGTCGTCAAGCCAGTTTCGATGGAGCCCCTCTGGGCAGGGAGAATGCGAACAAGAACCGGACCTTGACATCCGTCCGCACCGCTTCACGAGGCAGGCCGCCAGCGATGACCACTCCCCAGAGCCCCCGTAGCGACACCCGAGCGCGGATCATCGACGTGGCACTGGAGTTGTTCGCCGAGCACGGTTACGAGAAGACCTCGCTGCGCGAGATCGCCGACCGCCTCGGCGTCACCAAGGCCGCCCTGTACTACCACTTCAAGACCAAGGACGACATCGTCCGCGGCATCGTCGAGAAGATGGCCGCCCCGCTGGACGACGCCATCGCGTTCGGCGAGGGCAAGGACTGGTCGCCCGAACTGCGCGACGAGCTGCTCCGCCGGTTCGCCGCCGGCATGGGCGAGCGGGCGCCGCTGCTGCGCTTCTTCCACGAGAACCAGCCCGCGCTGCGGGAGTCCGCGGCCGGGCTGGCGTTCAAGGAGCGGATGATCAAGATGATCACCCTGCTGCACGGGCCGGAGCCGAGCTTCCGCGACAAGCTGCGCGCCACCGTCGCGCTGACCTCCATGCACTCGGCGATGTTCCTGCTCAAGGCCGACCTGTGCGAGCCCGGCCGGGAACCGGTCGCCTGCGCGACGGGCGTCAGCGCGGACGAGGCGATGGAGGCGGCCCTGGAGGTCGCCCTGGAGGTCGCCGCACACATCGAGCCGCCCGCGCACTGACGCGGACGGCTCGGGGGTCCCTTGCGAAGGGGGCGGGGCGGCGGATCAGAAGTTGTTCGCGCCGTGGCCCTTCAGGTAACCGATCGGGTCGATCACCTTCGCGTACTGGTTGGCGGTGCGGATCTCGAAGTGCAGGTGCGGGCCGGTCGAGTTGCCGGTGTTGCCGGACTTGCCGATCCGGTCGCCCGCGTTCACGTGCTGGCCGGCCTTCACCTCCAGCTGCGACAGGTGCGCGTACTGGGCGTAGCGGCCGTCGGACAGCTTCAGCACGACCTGGTTGCCGTAGGCGCCGGCCCAGCCGGACGACACCACGGTCGAGTTGCCGACCGCCATCAGCGGGGTGCCCACGGAGACCGCGAAGTCGGTGCCGGTGTGGTAGCCGGCCGCGTACGACGGGTTGGTCTTGTGGTACGGGTTGCTGATCGACGCGCCCGGGGCGGGGGAGGACCAGTCCGGGTTGACCGGAGCGGGAGCGGGAGCGGGAGCAGGGGCCGGGGCGGGCTCCGGCGCGGGAGCGGGCGCGGGAGCCGGCTCGGGCGCGGGGGCGGGCTGCTCGGCCGGGGCAGCCGGCTGCTCGTTCTGCTGCGGCTGGTCCCGGTGCTCGTCGGCGGCGTGCTCGTCGGCCGGGTGCTGGTCCGCGGCGTGCTCGTCGGCCGGGTGCTGGTCCGCGGCGTGCCCGTCCACCGGGTTCGTCAGCTGCTCCAGGTTGGCGGCGACGACGGCCAGCGGGCTGGTGGTGTCGGCCTGGTGCGTCTCGGGCTCGGACAGCTGCAGCTCGCCCGGCTGGACGTCCGCGGCGGCGAACGGGGAGTCGCCCAGGGCGGCCGGCTGGGCCTGCGCGGCGACGGCGTGCCCGCCGGGGATCAGCATGGCGCCGAAGGCGACCACGGCGGCGCCGGTGGCGAGTGTCTTGGCGGGGGTCCGGCGGGCCGGGGCCGCGGCGGCGGAGTCGGAGCCGGTGACGGTGTAGACGTGGCGGGTGCTGATCGCCTGGAGAATCCGGCGGCCGGTGGCGGGGAAAGAACGCATCGGGAGTCGGTACCTCACGGACGGGGCCAGAGCGGGGCCGAGCCGGGGGGCTCGCCGAACTGGGGGAACGACTCCGGTGTAAACGACCTCCCGGGGTGGGTCCAAAGGTGTGACGTACGACGACGGGTAGTGGGTGAAGCTCACGGAACAGCGGTCCGGAGCATCGGACAGAACGGTACATCGAGGCGTAAACCTCCTACTTCCGGTCGTAGGTCGCCGGAGGCCTGTGACCATCGCCACCGGGAAGCGGCCGGTTTGAGTCCGAAGCGGCCCGGGTAGAACCGGCCTCCGAACCAGCTGCACCGTCCGATCCACCCAGCCGTCGGAGATGATCAGCTGATGAACGACATTCCGGAGCAGGACCGCCGCTTCACCGCCCGCCGCCAGGCCGAGCGCCTGCTGTCCGGCGGCCGCCCGCAGACCGTCCGCGAATCGCTCGCCGAACTCGCGGCGCTGGCCGACGGCCCCTACCCGCTGGACGAGCCCACCGACCGGTACGGCGACGGCATCGTGCGCACCCTGGAACGCCGCACCGCCGACCTGCTCGGCAAGCCCGACGCCGCCTGGTTCCCCACCGGCACGATGGCCCAGCAGGCCGCCCTCAAGACCTGGGCCGACACCCACGGCCCGGTGGTCGCGATGCACCCGCTCGCCCACCCCGAGGTCCACGAACGCCGCGCCCACCAGGTGCTCAGCGGCCTGCGGTCGGTCCCCCAGGCCACCGGCCCGCAGCAGCCCACCGCCGCGCAGCTGGCCGCCCTGGACGAGCCGTTCGACGTGCTGATGCTGGAGCTCCCGCTGCGCGACGCCGGCTTCCTGCTGCCCAGCTGGGAGGAGCTGTCCGCGCTGTACGACTTCGCCGCCGACCGCGGCCTGCCGGTCCACCTGGACGGTGCGCGGCTGTGGGAGTCCGCCCCGCATCTGGGCCGGAACCTGCCGGAGATCTGCGCCCGCGCCGGGTCGGTGTACGTCTCCTGCTACAAGTCGCTGGGCGGCCACAGCGGCGCGCTGGTCGCCGGCGAAGAAGAGTTCGTCCGCCGGATCAAGGTCTGGCGGCACCGCTACGGCGGCCGGATCTGGCAGCAGTGGCCCGCCGTGCTGTCCGCGCTGGCCGGCCTGGACCGCGAACTGCCCCGGCTGCCCGACTACGTGGCGCACGCCAAGGTGGTCGCCGCCGCGCTCGCCGGGACCCCGGGCGCCCGGATCAACCCGGAGCCGCCGCACACCCACCAGTTCCAGCTCTGGCTCCCGTACCCGGCCGAGCAGCTGATCGAGGCCGGCCACCGGCAGGCCGAGGAGCAGGGCGTGTCGCTGTTCGGCGGCTGGTGGGAGCCCGGCCCGCAGCCCGGCGCGGCGATGACCGAGGTGACGGTGGCCGCCGACGCGCTGGAGTGGAGCGCCGAGGACGTCACCGAGGCGATGACGGCCTTCCTCGCCCTGCTCTGAGCGACCGCGGCGGGAAACGGAGCAGGGCCCCGACGGTTCGGAAACCGTCGGGGCCCTGCCGTTCAGCCGTGCTCAGGCAAGCGTCACTTGGCGTGCTTGACCTGGATCAGGGCCTCAAGCTGGTTGTTCGACTGCCACAGCACCTCGATCTGGGTACCGGTGTTCGGCACCTGGACGCTGCTGTACGGGTTCGACTTGTCCCAGTAGGTGTTCTTGCGGTCGTTGAAGACCGTCACGCCACGCTCGCTGGGGACCTTGGTGAGCGCGTCGGCCTTGTGCAGCTGCAGGCCGGTGGTGCGCTCGAAGCGGAAGGTGGAGTCGTACGCCTGGAAGCGCGGACGCATCAGGGAGCCGTCGTTCCACTTCAGCGGGGTCGGGTGGGCGTCGATCGGGAGGATCAGGCCCTGGCCCGGGTGGTTGGCCACGTTGTTGTCCGACTGCGAGGAGTCCCACAGCCAGATCAGGACGCCGTTCTGGTTGGCGTAGTGCTCGACCCAGTCCGGGCGGGCGGCGGAACCGAAGTTGTACGGGCCGGTCTTCAGCGTGGAGTCGAAGGACACGTACTGGCGGTTCTCGACCAGGTAGTGCTGGTCGTAGTCCTTGTTGAACTTGCCGGAGATCCGGGAGAAGCCCGACGCGGTCCAGCCGTTGTCGCCGTTCTCCGCACCGTCGGTGAAGACGGTCGCACCGTTCGCGGTCACCGCGATCTCGTCCAGGGCGAGGCCCTTCAGGTGGACGCCCGGGTCGGTGGTGTTGTGGAAGCGGATCTGGATCGCCTTGCCGGCGTACGCGTCCAGCGGGAACGACAGGTCGCCCCAGCCGTTCGAGTTACCGGTGATGGAGTTCTCCGGCAGCGCCTTGCCGTTGAAGGTGCCGGCCAGCGAGGACCAGTTCTTGCCACCGTCGGCGGAGACCTCGGCGAACGCGAAGTCGTAGTCCTGCTCCAGGTCGAACCAGCCCTTGGCGGTGAGCGTGGCCGAGGTCTTCCCGGTGAGGTCGACGGCACGGGTCAGCGAGACGTTCAGGTTGTCGGCGCTGCCGCTCCACCACTCGTTGCCACCCGCGAACGGGGTGTTGATCTCGGTGGTGACGGTCTTCGCCGGCAGGTCGACGACCAGACCCTGCTTGCGCTTGTTGTTGTACTCGGCCGGGCCGAGCAGGGTGGTGGTGGTCCGACCCGCCTTGGCGGTGTCGTAGTCCAGCCAGCCCAGCTTCAGCTTCGACCAGATGTCCAGGTCGTTCGGCATGTCGCCGATCTCGTTGCGGCCCTCGCCCAGCCAGGAGCCCGAGGACATCAGGGACCAGAAGCCGACCGAGTTGTCGATGCCGGTGCCCGAGGTGTCGTACAGGTCCGGCAGGCCCAGGTCGTGGCCGTACTCGTGGGCGAACACGCCCAGGCCGCCGTTCTCCGGCTGCATGGTGTAGTCGCCGACCCACAGGCCGGTGGCGCCGATCGGGGTGCCGCCGAGCTTGTTGTTGTCCGGGCCGGTCTTGCCGGCCTGGTTGGCGTACACGTACGAGCGGTGCGCCCACAGGGCGTTGGTGCCCTGGACGCCGCCGCCGGCCGACTGGTCCTCACCGGCGTGGACGATCTGGAAGTGGTCCAGGTAGCCGTCCGGCTCGTTGAAGTTGCCGTTGCCGTTGAAGTCGTAGCGGTCCCACTGGTCGTACTGCGCCAGGTCGGCCTTGATGTCCGCGTCGGAGCGGCCCTTGGCCTTCTGGTCGGCGACCCAGGCGTTGATGCCGTCGCGGATCAGGTCCTGCGCGTTGGCGCAGACGTGCTGGCCGCAGTAGTCCGAGCCGTAGCGGGCCTCGTTCCACGGAACGCGGACCCAGTCGGTGACCAGACCGTCGACCGAGTAGCGGCCCGAGGACTGCTTCTCGTAGTAGGTCTTCAGCGACGGCTTGTTCGGCGCGAAGTACAGGTCCTGGTAGTGGGCCTGGTTGTAGTCCGCCTGCCAGGCAGTGGAGTTGTCCTTGGTGCGGTCCGGGGCGGCGATCTGGTTGCGCGCGGGGCCGGGGGTGCCGCCGTACTTGACCTTGCCGTCGGGGGTCGTGGTGGTGTTGTCCACCTGGTCGCCGAAGTCGACCAGGATGGTGAAGATCCGGTCGGTGCGCTCGCGCGACAGCTCGACGTACTTGTCACGGCCGAGCTTGACCGAGGAGCCGTTGCCGTGCTTCTCGACCTGGGCGGTGCCGTTGACCAGCTGCTCTATCGCGGCCTTCTGCTCGGCCTCGACCTTGTCGGCCAGCGGGCTCTGCAGCTCGCGCGGCACGCTGTCGTTCTGAATGGCGTCGGCCGGGTCCGTCACGGCCGGGGTCGCCGGTGCGGCGGTGGCGATACCGGGCAGCATACCGACGCCAAGCGCGGCGCTGACCGCGATGGCGGCGGAGGCCGCGGCGACCTTCTTGGTCATCTTCAAGGTGGGACGTCCTCCCCTTACCGGTGCGGCGGTGGCCGAGCCGGTGAACCAATGCGAGACAGGTGGACGACATTTGACCCAAGGTCGGGTAAAAAAGAAAGACCTTGACCCTGGCATGGCCACGCCGCTATGCTCCGCCAACTCAAATGATCTGACGATCCGTCAATCTACCTACGGTGCCTGGCATGGCGGGGTCGGTCGCACTCGCACCGCGCCGGAGCCCACCCGTTCGGCCGTCCGCCCCTTGGGATTCACAGCGCACGGAAACCTAAACAGTTTTTCAACTGAAAACCCGAACGCCGAAAAGCCGCCGCCCCCGACCTGATCAGGTCGGGGGCGGCGGCTTGGAACGCGCTTTGTGGCTCTATTACTTCGTCAGATCCGGACCGGTCGCCGTGACCGCCGCCGGGGTGTCCGCCACCGGGGACTTCTCCTCGCCGCGGAAGGTGAACTTGGCAGCCTTGCCCTCGCCCTCCACGCCGACGACCACGATGTGGCCGGCCCGCAGCTCACCGAACAGGATCTTCTCGGACAGGTGGTCCTCGATCTCCCGCTGGATCGTGCGGCGCAGCGGACGGGCGCCCAGGATCGGGTCGTAGCCGCGCTTCGCCAGCAGGCTCTTGGCCTCCGCGCTGAGCTCGATGGCCATGTCGCGGTCCTTCATCCGCTGGTCCACCTTCGCGATCATCAGGTCGACGATCTCGATGATGTTCGCCTCCGACAGCTGGTGGAACACCACGATGTCGTCGACACGGTTCAGGAACTCGGGGCGGAAGTGCTGCTTGAGCTCCTCGCCGACCTTCGCCTTCATCCGCTCGTAGCCGGTCTGGACGTCACCCGTGGCCGCGAAGCCCAGGTTGAAGCCCTTGGAGATGTCCCGGGTGCCGAGGTTGGTGGTCATGATGATGACCGTGTTCTTGAAGTCCACGACCCGGCCCTGGGAGTCGGTCAGGCGACCGTCCTCCAGGATCTGCAGCAGCGAGTTGAAGATGTCCGGGTGGGCCTTCTCGACCTCGTCGAACAGCACCACCGAGAACGGCTTGCGGCGCACCTTCTCGGTGAGCTGGCCGCCCTCCTCGTAACCCACGTATCCGGGCGGGGAGCCGAACAGCCGCGACACGGTGTGCTTCTCCGAGAACTCGGACATGTCGAGCGCGATCAGCGCGTCCTCGTCCCCGAACAGGAACTCCGCCAGGGTCTTGGACAGCTCGGTCTTACCGACACCCGAGGGGCCGGCGAAGATGAACGAACCACCGGGGCGCTTCGGGTCCTTCAGACCGGCGCGGGTACGGCGGATCGCCTGGGAGAGCGCCTTGATGGCGTCCTCCTGGCCGATGACCCGCTTGTGGAGCTCGTCCTCCATGCGCAGCAGACGCGAGGACTCCTCCTCGGTCAGCTTGAAGACCGGGATGCCGGTGGCGGTGGCCAGGACCTCGGCGATGAGCTCCTCGTCCACCTCGGCCACGACGTCCATGTCGCCGGCCTTCCACTCCTTCTCCCGCTTGGCCTTCGCCTGGAGCAGCTGCTTCTCGTTGTCGCGCAGCGACGCGGCCTTCTCGAAGTCCTGCGCGTCGATCGCGGACTCCTTCTCCCGACGCACCTCGGCGATCTTCTCGTCGAACTCGCGCAGGTCCGGCGGCGCGGTCATCCGGCGGATGCGCATCCGGGAACCGGCCTCGTCGATCAGGTCGATCGCCTTGTCCGGCAGGAAGCGGTCCGAGATGTACCGGTCGGCCAGGGTGGCGGCGGCGACCAGGGCGGCGTCGGTGATCGAGACGCGGTGGTGCGCCTCGTACCGGTCGCGCAGGCCCTTGAGGATCTCGATGGTGTGCGGGAGCGACGGCTCGGCGACCTGGATCGGCTGGAAGCGGCGCTCCAGCGCGGCGTCCTTCTCCAGATGCTTGCGGTACTCGTCCAGCGTGGTGGCGCCGATGGTCTGCAGCTCACCGCGGGCCAGCATCGGCTTCAGGATGGAGGCGGCGTCGATCGCGCCCTCGGCGGCGCCCGCGCCGACCAGGGTGTGCAGCTCGTCGATGAACAGGATGATGTCGCCGCGGGTGCGGATCTCCTTGAGGACCTTCTTCAGGCGCTCCTCGAAGTCACCGCGGTAGCGCGAACCGGCGACCAGGGCGCCGAGGTCCAGCGTGTAGAGCTGCTTGTCCTTCAGCGTCTCCGGGACCTCGCCCTTGACGATCGCCTGGGCCAGGCCCTCGACGACCGCGGTCTTGCCGACGCCGGGCTCGCCGATCAGCACCGGGTTGTTCTTGGTGCGGCGGGACAGCACCTGCATGACCCGCTCGATCTCCTTCTCGCGCCCGATCACCGGGTCGAGCTTGGCCTCGCGGGCGGCCTGCGTCAGGTTGCGGCCGAACTGGTCGAGCACCAGGGAGGTGGACGGGGTGCCCTCGGCGGGGCCGCCGGCCGTGGCCGACTCCTTGCCGCCGCTGGTCTGGTAGCCGGAGAGCAGCTGGATGACCTGCTGGCGCACCCGGTTCAGGTCGGCCCCGAGCTTCACCAGGACCTGGGCGGCGACGCCCTCGCCCTCGCGGATCAGGCCGAGCAGGATGTGCTCGGTGCCGATGTAGTTGTGGCCGAGCTGAAGGGCCTCGCGGAGCGACAGCTCCAGCACCTTCTTCGCCCGGGGGGTGAAGGGGATGTGACCGGACGGGGCCTGCTGGCCCTGGCCGATGATCTCCTCGACCTGCTGGCGGACCGCCTCGAGCGAGATGCCGAGGCTCTCCAGCGCCTTGGCGGCGACACCCTCGCCCTCGTGGATCAGGCCCAGGAGGATGTGCTCGGTGCCGATGTAGTTGTGGTTGAGCATCCGGGCTTCTTCCTGTGCCAGGACGACAACCCGCCGCGCGCGGTCGGTGAACCTCTCGAACATCGTTAATCGCTCCTCAGAGCGGTCGGTCAGTTCGGGGGCCGTCCCCGCCCTGTCCTTCCGCATGCTAGTCCCGCTCAGCGGCGCGGCTACGGAACTCCCACCGGAGCGGGAGAAACATGCTGCGCGACCAGCCGACACCTTTCCCAACCTGATGCTGGGAGACGGTGTTCCCAGCGGCGGGCCCGATGCACCGGATACCGCTACGCCAACGGCGAACACGAACCGGTGGAACCGGTGGACCGGCCCCGTGCAGTGCTGCGGCCGGGCTCCTACGACCCCGTCCACCTGCATTCATACCCGGTTGCGCGGCGGGTTTCGCGCGGTTTCCGGTGGGCGCTTGTTCGCCTGGCGAGAAGTCGGCCGACCGGGCACCCGGAGTGACGGGCCGTCAAGTCGGCCGCGCGTGACGTACCGCCGCATGGTGGACGGCCGTGGCAGCGTCGCTCACTCCAGCGTTGCACAGGTCGTGACCAGTTCGCCGCCGGCCGCCGCCTGCCCGGGGGAGGCGTCGGCCGGCCGGCGCGGGGCGGATCGCCGACCGGCTGCGGGCCGGTGCCGGGCGGCCCCTGTGGGACCTGCTCCCGCCCGACCCGCTCTGCCTGCTGGACGCCCTCACGGGCGCCTGTGCGCGGGCGCGTCCGGGCCTGCCGCCCGCCCGCCCGCGGTGGTTCCGCGAGGGCTCAGGAGGCGTGTGCCTTCTCGTACGCCTCGCGCACGTTGCTCGGGACGCGGCCGCGGTCGTTGACCGGGTGGCCGTTCTCCTTCGCCCAAATGCGGATCTTGGCGGTGTCGGCCTGTCCGGCGGAAGCGGAACGACCGGCGCCCCGGGTGCCGCCGCCGCGCCGCGGGGCGGTCAGTCGACCGCTCTGCTTGCGGCCCTTCTCGACGTACGGGGCCAGCAGACCGCGGAGCTTCTCCGCGTTGTCGCTCTTCAGGTCGATCTCATAGGCCACGCCGTCCAGGGCGAACGTCACCGTCTCGTCCGCGGAGCCGCCGTCGAGATCGTCTTCCAGAATGACCTGAACCCTCTGTGCCACGGGCTTCCCTTTCCGCGATAACGATCCATTGCCTAGTGAAAGGAAAGCGCCTTTTCCCGGAAAACACAAACCCCTGTGCCGCCCGTCGTGGCCGCAGCGGCGCATCAGAGGTGCAGTAGCATGCGCGAGTTGCCCAACGTGTTCGGCTTCACCCGCTCCAGGTCGAGGAACTCGGCGACGCCTTCGTCGTACGAGCGCAGAAGTTCTTCATAGACTTCTGTGGCCACGGCTGCCGGGTCTGCCGTACGATCGTCGTTTTCGCCGATCTCGACGAAGCCGTGTTTCGAGAAGAACGGCACCTCGAACGTCAGGCAGAAAATCCGACGTACGCCGAGCCAGCGCGCCGTCTCCAGCAGCTTGTCCAGCAGCTGGTGGCCGATGCCGAGGCCTTTGCAGACCGGGTCGACCGCGAGGGTGCGCACCTCGGCCAGGTCCTCCCACATCACGTGCAGCGCGCCGCAGGCCACCACGCGGCTGTCCTCGTCGCGTTCGGCGACCCAGAACTCCTGGACGGATTCGAACAGGGTGACGGTCGGCTTGTCGAGCAGAATGCCGTCCCGCGAGTACGTGTCAATGAGTCGGCGAACGGCGCGCACGTCGGTGGTCCGCGCACGGCGGATGGTGACCTCCATGCCGTGGAACGTTATCGTGCCTCGGGCGCGCGGGTCTCCTCGGTATCGGCGCCGGCCACTCGCAGCGCGTCGCGCAGCCACTCGCGCTGTTCCGGCGACATCATCCCGAAGAAGTGCACCAGCGCCGCGGCCGGATTGTCACTCGTCGCCCAGGCGTCGTTCATCAGCGCGGCGGTGTAAGCCTCGCGTGAGGAGACCGGCTCATATCGGTATGCGCGCCCGGCGCGCTCCCGGCGCACCCAGCCCTTTCGATAGAGCTTGTCGAGCACCGTCATCACGGTCGTGTACGCGATTTCACGTTCTGAACGCAGATCCTGCAGAACCTCTCGAACAGTGACCGGGCGGTTCCACTGCCACACCCGGGTCATGATGTCGTTCTCGAGTTCTCCGAGTTGCCGCACCATAGTGCGGACCAGGATAGGCCGGAATCGGACAAAGACCGGCAAATACTGAAAAGACCGGCGCGCCGCTCCCCGAAAGGGGGAACGACGCGCCGGTCTGCGGTCGGACTATTCGGCCGTGGAACGGGTCGCCATCGCCTCGGCGGCGGCGTCCTCCTTGGCCTTCTGGGCGCCGCCCTGGCTGCGGATGATGGCCCGCACCAGGAAGGCGAAACCGATCGCCATGACCAGGGGCGGCACGATCGCGCTGACGTACTCCATGGGGCTACTCCTCGGTGTCCTCGTCGGCCTCGGCGCCGGCTGCCTTCGCCGCTTCTTCGATCTTCTCCGCCTTCTGGGGCTTCACCAGCGGGAACAGCACCGTCTCGCGGATGTTCTTGCCGGTCAGCAGCATGATCAGGCGGTCCACGCCGAGGCCGAGGCCGCCGGTGGGCGGCATCGCGTACTCCAGGGCGCGCAGGAAGTCCTCGTCCAGCTGCATCGCCTCGACGTCGCCGCCGGAGGCCAGCAGCGACTGCGCGGTCAGGCGGGCGCGCTGCTCGACCGGGTCGATCAGCTCGGAGTAGGCGGTGCCGATCTCGGTGCCGAAGATCACCAGGTCCCACTTCTCCGCGACGCCCTCGATCGAGCGGTGCCGGCGGGTCAGCGGGGACACCTCGGTCGGGTAGTCCTTGATGAAGGTCGGCTTGATCGCGTGGTGCTCCAGCAGGCGCTCGACCATCTCCAGGACGATCTGGCCGTGGCCCCACTCCTTCTCGTACGGGATGCCGGCCTCGTCGGCGAGCTTGCGCAGCTCGTCCACCGAGGTGGCCGGGGTGACCTCGGTGCCCAGGTGGGCGGAGATGCCCGGGTAGACCGAGACCTCCTGCCAGGGCTCGGCGAGGTCGATCTCGTGCTCGGCGCCGTCCGGGCCGAGGCCCTTGACCACGGTGGTGCCCAGCGCGTCCCGCGCGGCGTTCACGATGGTCGCCCGGATCAGCTCGGCCTGGGTGTCGTAGTCGCCGTAGGCCTCGTACGACTCCAGCGAGGTGAACTCCGGGTTGTGGGTGGAGTCCGCGCCCTCGTTGCGGAAGTTCCGGTTGATCTCGAAGACCTTCTCGGCGCCGCCGACCACCAGCCGCTTGAGGTACAGCTCCGGGGCGATGCGCAGGAACAGGTCGATGTCGTACGCGTTGATGTGCGTGGTGAACGGACGGGCGTTGGCGCCGCCGTGCACCGGCTGCAGCATCGGGGTCTCGACCTCGAGGTAGCCGCGCTCCTCGTAGGTGCGGCGGATCGAGCGGACGACCTTGCTGCGCAGGTGCAGGATCTCGCGCGCCTCGGGGTTCACGATCAGGTCGACGTAGCGCTGGCGGACCCGGGCCTCCGGGTCGGTCAGGCCCTTGTGCTTGTCCGGCAGCGGACGCAGGCACTTGGCGGTGAGCTCCCAGCGGTCCACCATCACGCTCAGCTCGCCGCGGCGGGAGGTGATCACCTCGCCCTCGACGCCGACCTGGTCGCCGAGGTCGATGTCGGCCTTCCAGGCGGCCAGCCGCTCCTCGCCCAGCTTGTCCAGGGACAGCATCACCTGGAGGTCGCCGGAGCCGTCGCGCAGCGTGGCGAAGCAGAGCTTGCCGCCGGTGCGGGCCAGGATCACCCGGCCGGTGATGCCCGCCCGCTCGCCGGTCGCGGTGTCCGGCGCCAGGTCGGGGTGCTTGTCCCGCAGCTCGGCGATGGTCGAGGTACGGGGGAAACCGACCGGGTACGGGTCGATGCCGGCGGCCCGCAGCCGGTCCAGCTTCTCGCGCCGGACGCGCATCTGCTCGGGAAGGTCGTCGGTCGCGGGGAGAGTGCTCTGATCGCTCACCCCACCAGGGTAGCCAGGCTCACGGGCTGTTCCGCCACGGGATATCGCGCCGGGCGGCCCCCGGGCCCGGCGACGCCGGACCCCCGGGCCGCCGACCGGGCGGCCCGGGGGCTCCTGACATCGCGTCAGCCGTGCATGCCGCGCCGGCGGCGGGCCACCACGGCGATCACGCCGCCGCCCAGCACGATGGCGCCCACGCCCAGGCCGACCATGGTGCCGGTGCCCTCGCTGCCGGTGAACGCCAGGCCGCCGCCGCTGCCCGCACCCGCGGTGCTGCTGCCGGTGGCGGTCGGGGTCGCGCCGGTGCTCGGGGCGGTGCCGGCGCCGGAGCCGTTCCCGGTGGGCGCGGTGGACTGCCCGCCGGCCGGCTGGGTGGCCGGAGCGCTCGGGGTGGCGGTCACGGCGGTGGAGCCGAGCGTCACGGAGACCGTGTTGTTGGCGTTCTCGGTGTCGTACGGCAGCGCCTCGACCTTGCTCTCGTACGCGCCCTGCTCGGTGGTCAGCGCGATGACGGCCTTCGGGCCGGCGGCCGGGTCGGAGACCGCGAGCGGCAGGTCGAAGGTCCGGTCCGCGCCGTTGAGCAGCCACATCGGGAGGCTGCAGGCGACGACGTTCGGGCGCTCCTCGCGGACGCCGCAGCCGTCGGGCAGCTTGCCGGAGACGGTGACGCCGGACGGCAGCGTCACCAGGGCGGAGGCGATGGAGTTGCCGCTGCGCAGGTACGCGACCGAGGCCGGTCCGCCGTTGTGCACGGTGACCGCCAGGGTGCCCTTCCGGCCGCCGTCGGCCGGGGTCCAGGTGCCGCGGGCGGAGAAGTCCGCGTTGGTGGTGACGCGGTACTGGACGATCGCCGAGTTCCGCGCCTGCGGGCCGACGTTCGGCGGGCCGGGCTTGGCGGCGGGGTTCTCCGGGAGGCCGGCGGTGAGCCGCGGGCCGGTGTTGGAGGCGGGCGTGAACGTGTACCCGCCGCGCACGTACTTGAGGTCGTCGTTGACCCCGGAGGAGACGACGAAGTCGATGTCCGGGTACAGCGCGTCGGAGCCGACCACGGCCTCGATCGGGTCGACGGTGACCGTCTGGCCCGGCTTGACCGAGGTGTTGATGGTGCAGATGGCCGCCTGGGTGTCCTTGAACACCTCGTTCTTCTCGCCGCCCGCGTAGGTGCCGTACGAGCAGTTGGCGTAGTGCTGCTTGAAGGTCAGACCCGGCGAGAGCTGGGCCCCGACCACCAGCTGGCCGCTCTCCAGGGTGCCGTTGTTGGTCACCCGGAGCGGCTGCTTGACGACCGCGCCGGGCTTGCCGGCGTCGACCGGCTGGTTGCCCAGGTTCTGGTCGAGCTCCAGCTTCGGGCCGCCGGCGTACACCGCGATGTCGGCGGCGGGGCCGGTCGGGCCGCCCGCCCAGCCCTGGCTGATCCTCAGGTGGCCGACCTGGCCCTGCGGCGCGCCCTTGACGGCGGTCAGCGTCGGGTTGAACTGGCTGCCGAAGCTGGTGGAATTCGGCCAGGAGTGCACGGTGAACGTGCAGGTGGACACCTGACCGGTGGTGTTGCACTTGGTGCCCCAGCCGGTGCCCCAGCCGGGGTTGAGCGCGAAGCTCGCGATGCCGGCCAGGCCGGTCGCGTCGTACGTCACGACGAGTTCCCGCGAGGCGTTCGCGGCGATCGGGCCGGACGAGCCGACCGTCAGCTCCACCGGGGTGGCGTCGCCGGTGGCGGGCGCGGCCGGGAGCGTGAAGGCGGACGGGACGTCGAGCCGGAGCTCGTCCGCGGCGTGCGCGGGAGCCGAGGTAAGGGCCAGGATGGCGGCGGCGGCCAGCGGTGCGCCGATGGCGGCCGGGCGCGTGATGCGCGAGTTGCCCACGGTGATCCTTCGATCTTTCGGATGCGATCGACCCAGACCATAGGGTGGTTTTCGGACATCGGAGCAGTGTGATTTCGGACAGTTCGGGACGCGGCGGCCGCTTTCGCCCGCACCCGTTACCGAATCTTGATCGCCGTTCCTCCGCCAACGCCCCACGATGTCGACACATCTCCACGAGTCGGTGCGTGAGAAGCCCGGAGCCCCCGGGGGTCCGCAGGTGCGGATCCCCGGGGGCTCCGGG
>NZ_BMRI01000005.1:306559-314933 GCF_014648555.1 Kitasatospora griseola | reverse complement strand
CGTGCTGACGGCCGCTCAGGCCGTGACGGTCACTCGTGCGCGCCGCGCTTGCGGCGACGGTTGGCCAGCGCGAGCACGCCGCCGCCGAGGAGGATCGCGGCGCCGCCGGCGGTCGCCGTGGTGTCCAGGCCGTCCGCGCCGGTGGAGGCGAGGCTGCCGCCGACCGCGGAGGTCGACGCGGACGTCGACGGGGAGGCGGTGGCACCGGTGGACGGCGAGGTGCTGGGCGTGGCGGCCGGGGAGCCCGAGGCCGAGGAGCTCGGGGTGGGCGTGCCGGGCGAGGCGGAGCCGCCCGGCACGGTCGGCCGGGTGGTGTTCATCGTGGTGCCCAGCGGGATGACCACCTCGTTGTTGCTCTTGTTCGGGTCCCACGGCATGCCGCTGTCCTGGCCGTCCTCACCGATGGACGGGAGGGTGACCTTGGCCGACAGGCCGGCGTTGTGGTCGAGGTCCAGGGTGAAGAAAGACCAGTAGTGCTGCCCGCTCCTGATGTACGGGTTGGTGGTGCAGTCCCAGACGGTCACCGCCGGGTCCTGGTTCTGCTGGTTGAGCCGGCACGCCGGCTGCGAGCCGTTGAGGATCTTGACGGCCTTCGGGACCGTCACCCGGATGATCGCCGGGTACGAGCCGGAGCGCCAGAAGATGGACGCGGGGCCGTTGTCGGCCATGCCGACGGTGAGCTCGCCCAGGCCGCTGCCCTGGTCCGGGGCCCATCCGCCCTCCACCGAGAAGTCCGCGGTGTTCGGGACGACCGCTTCGAGCGCGGCCGCGTTGTTGCGGTCGAAGTCGATCACGCCGTTCGGCGCGCCCTGGGTCTCCGGCTTGCCGACGGTGAGCCTGGGGCCGCCGGTCGGGCCGGGGGTGAACGTGTAGCCGCCGAGCCAGCCGTCCTTCGCCGGTGCGGTGGCGGTGACCCGGACGTCCTCGTACGCGTAGTACGCCGTGGAGTCGACCTTGAACCCGATCGGGTCCAGGTGGACCGTCTCACCGGCCGCCACCTCGGAGTGGACGGTGCAGATCACCACGGCGCCGTCGGCGCTGGTGCCGTACTCGCAGTTGGAGAAGCGCGGGACGAAGGACAGGTCCATCCCGCCGGTGAAGGTGAAGTGCAGCTGAGAGGCCGGGAGTTGGCCCTTGTTGGTGACGGTGAGGTCGGGCGTCCAGGTGTCGCCCGGCTTGAGGCCGCGGTTGGTGTCGACCTCCTTCACGGTCAGGTTGCTGCCGCCGAGGGTCACCTTGGTGTCCGCGGTGGCGGTCCGGCCGTCGAACACCGCGGTGGTGTGCAGCACGGCGCTGCTGCCGGCCTCGCGGGCGGCGGCGGGGCCGTACAGGTAGTAGCGCAGGTCCAGCTTGCCGTCGTACATGGTCTGCATGTCGCAGGTCAGCACCTGGCCGGCGATCGTGCAGCCGGACTGCGGCATGACGGAGGCGATGCCCTGCAGCGGGGCGAGGTCGACCGTGACGCGGCCCATGGCGGGCGCAGGGTGGTCGCTGAGCGTCAGGTGGAGCTGGACCGCGGTGGAGCCGCTGCCGTGGTCCGGCGCGGTGGACGACGGGTCCACGGCGACGGAGCCCGGGGCCTCGATCTTCAGCGTGGCATCGGCGGCGTGCGCCGGAATCGCTGCGGCACTGCCCAGGGCGAGCACGGCCAGGGCCGAGGCGAGCCCGAGCGAGCGGGAGCGCGAGATGTGCATCTTCCCCCCAGAAAGAATCGTGTGCACATGATGTGCGCGCCCGACGTTAGGGGGCGGATCCGAACGCTGTTCCGGCCCGAATCGGACACTTCGGGGCAGGATCGTTCGTATCGGTCCGGGATCGTTACCCGAGCGTTAGCGGGCCTCCGCAGGGAGGTGAAGTGAATGACGAGGCGTCAGTTGCCGTGCCGGGTGGTCCCGGAGAGGAAGGGTCGGCGGGCGGGGCGGTCGGGCCGCCGATGGGAAAGCCCCCTCCGGGGAGGGGGCCGGGGGCGACGGGGCGTCAGCCGTCGGTGCCGGTGGCGAGTTCCTGCTGGTCGGTGTCGGTGGGGGGTTCGGGGGCGGGGCGGGTGCGGCGGCCGAAGAGCTCGGCGGGGGTGGGCATCCGGCGCGGGCGGGGGCGGTCGGCGGGGGACTGCGGGTGCTGGTCGCTCATCGGGAACCGTCCTCCAACTGGGATGGCGGGGTGGGGTTCGGACGCGGGGCTCGGTACGGCGGCGAGGTGGCGCTGCCCGGAGCCGAGGGAGAGCCGCTCGCGGACCTCCGCCTCGGCGAGTGCGTGGCAGCGCCCGGCGAGGCGGGAGCGGCGGGCGTGCTCGTGCTGTCCGCACGGCTGGCGGGACAGGGCGCGCAGGGCGGAGAGGTCCTCGGCGGTGGGCAGGTAGCCGTCGGTGACGGCCTCCTCCAGCCGCTCCAGGTAGCCGCCCGCGCTGCCCGGCAGCGCGGAGCGGTAGCGGCCCAGGTCGGCCAGCAGGAAGGAGCGCAGCCGCCCGCCCTCCTGGACCGCCTCGTCGATGGCCTCGGTGAGCCGAAGCGCGTCCTGGACGTCCTCGGCCCACAGTTCGCCCGCGGCGGTGGGGATCGGGAGCCGGTCGGGCGCGGCCGGATAGAGGGCTTGGGCGAGGACACGGCGCAGCACCCGGACTTCGTCGGCGCTGAAGGCCATGCCGCCGCGCGATCCGTGTGGCGTTGGCATGGCTCGACAGTACGTGGCGTACGTCCGACTTATGGCGATTGAGGACGTGTTTGTCCCGATTGGCCTATGAGATGGTGCATCTGACGTCCGGTCGGCGGTCGCCCGACGGCCGACCGGACGTCAGCCGCCGTCAGGCGGTGGCCGGCCGGTTGCGCTCGAAGATCAGGCGCAGGCCGATCAGGGTCAGCCACGGCTCGTGCACGTCGATCGAGTCGGCCTCGCCGAGGACCAGCGGGGCCAGGCCGCCGGTGGCGATCACCTGGACGTCGTTCGGGTCCTTGGCGAGTTCCTTGGCCATCCGGTTGACCAGGCCGTCGACCTGCCCGGCGAAGCCGTACAGGATGCCCGACTGCATGCCCTCGACGGTGTTCTTGCCGATCACGTTGCGCGGGCGGGCCAGCTCGATCTTGCGGAGCATCGCGGTGCGGCCGCCCAGGGCGTCGACCGAGATCTCGATGCCCGGGGCGATCGCACCGCCCACGTAGTCGCCGCGCGCGTTGATCGCGTCGAAGGTGGTGGCGGTGCCGAAGTCGACCACGATGCACGGCCCGCCGTACAGGTGGTTCGCGGCCAGCGCGTTGACGATCCGGTCCGCGCCGACCTCCTTCGGGTTGTCCATCAGCACGTGCACGCCGGTCTTCACGCCCGGCTCCACGATCACCGCCGGCACGTCCCCGTAGTACCGGCGGGTCACCTCGCGCAGCTCGTGCAGCACCGCCGGCACCGAGGAGCAGATCGCCAGGCCGGCCACCCGGTCGTCCGCCGAGACGATCGGGTGGGCGCCCATCAACCCCTGGAGCAGCACCGCCATTTCGTCGGCGGTGCGGCGCGGGTCGGTGGAGATCCGCCAGTGCTCGACGATCTCCTCGCCGTCGAACAGGCCGAGCGTGGTCTGGGTGTTGCCGACGTCGATGGTGAGGAGCATGGGGCGCTTTCTGCTTGGAAGGGTCAGGAACTGCGGAGGTCCAGGCCGATGTCCAGGATCGGCGAGGAGTGCGTCAGGGCGCCGACGGCCAGGAAGTCGACACCAGTCTCCGCGACCTCGCGCGCCGTGGCCAGGGTCAGACCGCCGGAAGCCTCCAGCTTGGCCCGGCCCGCGACCAGGGCGACCGCCTCGCGCAGCTGCTCGGTGCTGAAGTTGTCCAGCAGGATCAGGTCCGCGCCGGCCTCCAGCACCGGGGTGATCTGCTCGATGGTGTCGACCTCGACCTCGATCGGCAGCTCCGGGAACGCGGCCCGGACGGCGGTGAACGCCTCGGCGACGCCGCCGGCGGCCACCACGTGGTTGTCCTTCACCAGCGCCGCGTCCGAGAGCGCCATCCGGTGGTTGGCGCCGCCGCCCGCACGGACCGCGAACTTCTCCAGCGCGCGCAGGCCCGGCGTGGTCTTGCGGGTGTCCCGGACGACCGCCCCGGTGCCCTCCAGGGCGTCCGCCCAGGCGCGGGTGGCGGTGGCGATGCCGGACAGGTGGCACAGCAGGTTGAGCGCCGAACGCTCGGCGGTGAGCAGGTCCCGGGTGCGGCTGCGCACCGAGAGCAGCACCTGGCCGGCCTCGACCGCGGCGCCGTCCTCGACGTGCCGCTCGACCTCGAACTCGTCCTCGCAGACCAGCGAGACGACCGCCTCGGCGACCCGCAGACCCGCGACGACGCCCGCCTGGCGGGCCGTGAAGTCCGCGGTTGCGACGGCCTCGGCGGGGACGGTCGCCACCGAGGTGACGTCCTCGCCGCCGGCCAGGTCCTCGGACAGGGCCATCATCGCCACGTCCTCGACCTCGACCGGGTCCAGGCCCGCCGCCTCCAGCAGCTCGGCCAGCGCCGGGTCCAGCCCGGTCTCGTACACCTCGCCGTCACCGCACGCGCAGCCGTCGCCGCAACCGCCTTCGGCGGACTCGGCGGTGAGGAGGGGGAGTTCGTCGTGGGACATCTAGGGGGCTCCAAGAGGGGAGTGAACCAGGGACGCGGGGAACTGCGCGAGGTCGGGAGGGAGAGGAGTCGGATCCGGTGTCGGCCGGGCTGGGCTCCTCGGGGCGGTGCAACTGGCTGTCGGGTCAAAGGTATTCGGTCGGTCGACCGGCGCTTCGCCCAGTTCGCCGCGCCCCTGCGGGGCGCGATGAACGCGGGGACGCCGGTCAGTCGCCGAGCGGGTGGGTGATGTGGTGCTGCCAGTGGGTGTCGTCGCGGTCGGGGAAGTCCTCGCGCCAGTGGCAGCCGCGGGTCTCCTCGCGGAGCGCCGCGGCGGCGGTGAGGGCGGTGGCGACCTGGTGGAGGTTGGTGGCCTCCCAGGTCTCGACGGAGGGCGGGGCGGGGTGGGCCGGGTCGGCCAGGGCCGCCAGGCCCTTCGCGGTGGCGGACAGCGACTCCGCCGAGCGGATCACGCTCGCGCCGGTGGACATCAGGTGCTGGATCGCGCCGCGGCTCTCCGCCGGCAGCAGCGGAACGGGCGCGGCGGCGTGCGCCGCGTCCGTGTTGACGGTGCGGGCGGGGAGCCGGCCGGCCTCGGCGAGCCCGGCCAGGTCGGCGGCGATCCGCTCGGCGAACACCAGGCCTTCGAGCAGCGAGTTGGAGGCGAGGCGGTTGGCGCCGTGCACGCCGGTGCAGGCCACCTCGCCGCAGGCGTACAGGCCGGGGACGGTGGTGCGGCCGTGCAGGTCGGTGCGGATGCCGCCGGAGGCGTAGTGCGCGGCGGGGGCGACCGGTATCGGCTCGGTGACCGGGTCGATGCCGTGGGTGCGGCAGGCGGCCAGGATGGTCGGGAAGCGGTGCTCCCACATCCGGGCGCCGAAGTGCCGACCGTCCAGGTACATGTGTTCGGTGTCCTGGGCGAGCATCCGGCGGGTGATGGCCTTGGCGACGATGTCGCGCGGGGCGAGTTCGGCGAGCTCGTGCTGGCCGAGCATGAAGCGCACGCCGTCGGCGTCCACCAGGTGCGCGCCCTCGCCGCGGACGGCCTCGGAGACCAACGGCTGCTGGCCCTGCGCGTCCGCGCCGAGGAACAGCACGGTGGGGTGGAACTGCACGAACTCCAGGTCGGTGACCTCGGCGCCGGCCCGCAGGGCGAGCCCGACGCCGTCGCCGGTGGAGACCGCCGGGTTGGTGGTGGCGGAGAACACCTGGCCCATGCCGCCGGACGCCAGCACCACGGCACGGGCCAGGATCGCGCCGACGCCGTCCCGCTGGCCCTCGCCCATCACGTGCAGGGTGACGCCGGAGGCGTGGCCGCCGGCGTCGGTGAGCAGGTCCAGGACCAGGGCGTGCTCGATGAGTTCGAGGCCCGGGTCGGCCTCGACGGCGGCGACCAGGGCGCGTTCGATCTCGGCGCCGGTGGCGTCGCCGCCGGCGTGCGCGATCCGCCGCCGGTGGTGGCCGCCCTCACGGGTGAGGACGATCTCGCCGTCCTCGTCCAGGTCGAACTCGGCGCCCACCTCGATGAGCCGGCGCACCGCGTCCGGCCCCTCGGTGACCAGCGTCCGGACCGCGTCCTCGTCGCACAGCCCGGCCCCGGCGACCAGGGTGTCCTGGAGGTGCTGCTCGGGGGTGTCGCCCTCGCCCAGGGCGGCGGCGATGCCGCCCTGGGCCCAGCGGGTGGAGCCGTCGTCGAGCATCGACTTGGTGACCACCATGGCCCGCAGGCCGGCCTTGCGGACGTTCAGCGCGACGGTGAGCCCGGCCACGCCGGAGCCGACCACGACGACGTCGGTGCTCGTGGTCCAGCCGGGGGCGGGGGCGGTCAGGCGGTGCGACATGGCTTCAGCTGCTCCTTCAGTGCGCGGCGACGGCCGCGCCGTCGGCCCCACCGTACGCGGCGTCGCCGCGCAGCAGTCCGCTGCCCTCGGGGGCGTCCGCGGGGTCGCCGCCCAGGCCGGTGATCCGGTTGTGCTCGTCCACGAACACCACCTTCGGCAGGTAGCCCTTGGCCTCGGCGGTGTCCATCTGCCCGTAGGCGATCAGGATCACCAGGTCGCCGGGGTGGACCAGCCGGGCGGCGGCGCCGTTGATGCCGATGATGCCGGAGCCGCGCGGGCCGGCGATGGTGTACGTCTCCAGCCGGGCGCCGTTGTTGATGTCGACGATGTGGACCAGCTCGCCGGGGAGCAGGTCCGCGGCGTCGAGCAGGTCCTCGTCGACCGTCACCGATCCCACGTAGTGCAGGTCGGCCTGGGTGACGGTGGCACGGTGGATCTTGGACTTGAGCATGGTGCGGAGCATGTGGTCACGCCTCTCTGAGTGCATGCCGGGGCTACTGCCGAATCTACTTACCGAACGATGATGCTCACGTTGTCGATCAGCCGGGTCGAGCCGACCTTGGCCGCGAGCGCGAGCACCGCCTCGCCCTGGAAGTCGTCCGGCGCCTCGGTGAAGGACATCGGATCGATCAGGGCGAGGTAGTCGAGGGAGATGCCGTCCGCGCCGTCCAGCACGGCGGCGGCCGCCTCGCGGACGGCCTCGGCGCCCTTGGCGCCGGCGTCACGGCCGGCGAACAGGGCGCGGGACAGCGCGAGCGCCTGGGTGCGCTCGTCGTCGGAGAGGAAGCGGTTGCGGGAGGACAGCGCCAGGCCGTCCTCCTCGCGGACGGTCGGGACGCCGACGATCTCCACGTCGAAGTCCAGGTCCGCGACCATCCGGCGGATGATCGCCAGCTGCTGGGCGTCCTTCTCGCCGAAGACCGCGAAGTCCGGGTCGGTGATGTGCAGCAGCTTGGCGACCACGGTCAGCATGCCGTCGAAGTGGCCGGGGCGGGACGCGCCCTCGAAGCCCTCGCCCATCGGGCCCGCCGAGAGCCGCACCAGCGGCTCGCCGTTCGGGTACACCTCGTCCACGGACGGGGCGAACACCACGTCCGCGCCCATCTCCTCGGCGAGCGCGACGTCCGCCTCCAGGGAGCGCGGGTAGCGGTCCAGGTCCTCGCCGGCGCCGAACTGCAGCGGGTTCACGAACACCGTGACGGCCACCCGGCCGTCCTTGCCGACCTGGCGGCGGGCCTCCCGGACCAGCGCCGCGTGGCCCTGGTGCAGCGCGCCCATGGTCATCACCACGGCGTTGTCCACCGGCTGCTCGTCCGGCCAGAACGCCGCCTCGAACTCCTCCACGGTGCGGGTCAGCACCGCCTTGCGGACCTTCGGGGCCTTCGGGGCCTTCGCCGGGCGCCTGTCGCGTGCCATCAGTGCTTCTCCTCGTTCAGTACGTCCAGCAGCGCCGCCGCCGGTTCCGGCTTCAACGATCCGTTGGCGACCGCACGTTGCGCGGTCGCCTTCGCCATCGCCCGGTAGGCCTGGCCGATGTCCGGGGTCACGGTGGCGAGTCGGTCGAGGTGCTTGCGCACCGTCCCCACGTCGCCCCGGGCGACCGGGCCGGTGAGGGCCAGGTCACCGGAGCGCAGGGCGTTGTCCAGGGCCGCGCCGAGCAGCGGGCCGAGCATCTGGCCGGGCTCGGCGACGCCCGCGGTGCGCAACAGCTCCATCGCCTGCGCGACCAGCGTGACCAGGTGGTTCGCGCCGTGCGCGAGAGCCGTGTGGTACAGCGGCCGGACGTCCTCGGGGATCCAGGACGGCTCGCCGCCCATCTCCACCACCAGGGCCTCCGCGACCGGACGCAGCTCCTCGGGCGCCGTCACCCCGAACGGGCAGCCGGCCAGCCGGGCCACGTCCACCGAGGTGCCGGTGAACGTCATCGCCGGGTGCAGCGCCAACGGCAGCGCGCCCTTG
>NZ_BMRI01000005.1:303278-306513 GCF_014648555.1 Kitasatospora griseola | reverse complement strand
CACGGCCACGCCGTGGGCGCCCGAGGTGTGGACGAGTATCTGGCCCGGACGGACGGCACCGGTCGCGGCCAGACCGCTCACCAGATCGGGCAGCACGTCGTCCGGGACGGTCAGCAGCACCAGATCGGCCGCCGCCATCACCTGCGGCGGCGTCACCAGGCGGACGCCCGGCAGCAGGGACTCGGCGCGACGCCGCGAAGCCGCGGACACACCGGACGCGGCGACCACCCGGTGCCCGGCCAACTGCAGCGCCGCACCCAGCGCAGGACCGACCCGGCCGGCCCCGACCACCCCGACAGCGAGCCGGGCCGGGCGGTTACCGGGGTCGGAGGGGTCTCCGAAGTCGTGCAGCACTCTTCCGTTCCAGTCCTCGACGGGTACCAGACGTACCGGTCAATGGTACGGGCAACGGTCGCCACCCTTCCTGCGCCCACCCACCTGCCCGTGACCCGCCGGCGAGCAGCAGATGGCGGGTTGCCCGGGCGGGTGGGTGGGCGCAGGGGATCAGGGCGTCTCGCCGGCGCGGACGAGGCCGTTCTCGTAGGCGAGGACGACGGCCTGGACGCGGTCGCGGAGGCCGAGCTTGGCGAGGATGCGGCCGACGTGGGTCTTGACGGTGGCCTCGGAGAGGACGAGACGGGCGGCGATCTCTCCGTTGGAGAGGCCCTGGGCGACCAGCAGGAAGACCTCGCGTTCGCGTTCGGTGAGCGGGCCGAGGACGGCGGAGCCGGGCGTCGAGGCGGGGGTGGGGAGGACTTCCGCGAAGCGGTCGATCATGCGGCGGGTGGTGGTCGGCGCGACCACCGCGTCGCCCCCGTGCACGGCCCGGATCGCGGCGACGAGTTCGATCGGCGGCACGTCCTTGAGCAGGAAGCCGGACGCGCCGGCCTTGAGCGCGGCGAACGCGTACTCGTCCAGGTCGAAGGTGGTGAGGATGAGGACCCGGGGCGCGCCCTCGATGGGGGTGCCGCGGTCGTCGAGGCAGATCCGGCGGGTGGCCTGGACGCCGTCGAGGCGGGGCATCCGGACGTCCATCAGGATCACGTCCACCTCGGCGGTGCGCAGCACCTCCAGGGCCTGCTGGCCGTCGCCGGCCTCGGCGGCGATCTCGATGTCGCCCTGCGACTGCAGCACCATGCGGAAGCCGGTGCGGAGCAGTTCCTGGTCGTCGACCAGCATCACGCGGATCGGCATCGGTCGGGTCTCCTTCACTTGGACACTTTGAGGGGCAGGACGGCCCTGATCCGGAAGCCGCCGCCGGGCCGGGGCCCGACGTCCAGGCTGCCGCTGACCATACCGACCCGTTCACGCATGCCGATCAGGCCGTGGCCGAGGCCGTCGGTGCCGCCGGCGGTGAGCTGCTCGCGGGTGCTGCCGCGGCCGTCGTCCTCGACCAGGACCTCCAGGTCGCCGTCCCGGAAGTCGACGGCGACCTTGGCGCTGGCGCCGGGGCCGCCGTGCTTGCGGACGTTGGTGAGGGCTTCCTGGACGATCCGGTAGACGGTCAGCTCCAGGCCGCGGGGCAGTTCGCGGACCTCGCCGGTGGCGGTGAACTCGACCGGCAGGCCGGCGGTGCGGACCTGTTCGAGCAGTTCGGGGAGTTCCTCGACACCGGGCTGCGGCACGTACTCACCGGTGGTGTCGGCGGTGCGCAGCACCCCGAGCAGGCGGCGCATCTCGGCGAGCGCCTGGCGGCCGGTGGAGGCGATGGTGCCCAGCGCCTCCTTGGTCTGCTGCGGGGAGGTGTCCATCACGTACGCGGCGCCGTCGGCCTGGACGATCATCACGGACACGTTGTGCGCGACCACGTCGTGCAGCTCGCGGGCGATCCTGGCCCGTTCGGCGGCGACCGCGACCTGCGCCTGGGCGTCCCGTTCGCGCTCTAGCCGGGCGGCCCGGTCCTCCAGTTCGACCAGGTAGGCGCGGCGGACCCGGGTCAGCCGGCCCCACGCCCAGCACAGCACGAACGGGGTGGTCATCAGTGCGGACAGCAACACCCGCTTGGTGACGGTGTCGTTCGCACTGTCGGGGGACGGGACCAGCCGCCACACCGTGAGCGGCCCCGCCGCCAGGCTGGCGGCCAGCGCCAGTCTGGACGTCCAGGCCCGGCCGAAGGCCGCGCCGGTGTACGCGAACACCAGGTAGGCGACGGAGGACAGACCGGGTTCGAGTCTGGCGACGATCTGGCTGAGGCCGAGGACGACGGCGACCGCGGTGGTGACGTCGGGCCAGCGCCGCCGGACCACCATCAGGCCGGGCAGGACCGTGGCGATCGCCAGGCCCGACCACAGCTGCGGCCCGGTGACCCGGTTCCCGTTCACGTCGACCTGTTCGGCCGCCACCAGCACGCCGAAGACCAGCACGATCAGTGCCCAGGCGGAGTCCACCACCATGGGATGTCGGCGGAGCCAGGCGTTGAGTCGATGCACATGTCCAGCCTAGGGAGTCGGACGTCGTGCTCAGGTCCGTCGTAGGAGCGATCCACGGCTACTCCCCAAGGTGGAGACCGCCCCCTCCCGGTAACGTCCTCCGCTATGACATGGATGCGGTGGCGGCCCGCGATCGAACACGCGCTGTACCGGCCCGACGGCGGCTTCTACCGCAGGCCGGAGGGCCCGGCCGGGCACTTCCGCACCTCCGTGCACGCCTCCGCCCGGTTCGCCGGCGCGGTGGCCCGCCTGCTGGCCGGCGTCGACGCCGCGCTCGGCTCGCCGCCCCGGCTCGCCTTCGTGGACGTCGGCGCGGGCCGCGGCGAACTCACCGTCGCCGTCCGTGACGCACTGCCCGCCGAACTGCGCGCCCGGGTCGCGTTCCACGCCGTCGAACTCGCCGACCGTCCCGCCGGCCTGCCCGCCGGGATCGACTGGGGCCCCGACCTGCCGACCGGCGTCACCGGCCTGCTGTTCGCCAACGAGTGGCTCGACAACGTGCCGCTGGACCTCGCCGAACGCGACGAGGACGGGCGGCTGCGGTACGTCGAGGTCGCCCCCGACGGCAGCGAACGGCTCGGCGCACCGCTCGACCCGGACGACACCGGATGGGCCGAGCAGTGGTGGGCCGACGGTGAGCGGATCGAGCTCGGCGGACCCCGGGACGCCGCCTGGGCCGACGCCGTCGGCGCCCTGGGCAGCGGCCTCGCGGTGGCCGTCGACTACGCGCACACCCGCGACACCCGCCCCCCGTTCGGCACCCTCACCGGCTTCCGCGACGGCCGGCAGACCGCACCCGTCCCCGA
>NZ_BMRI01000005.1:272047-303250 GCF_014648555.1 Kitasatospora griseola | reverse complement strand
CGGCAGCTGCGACCTGACCGCGCACGTCGCCCTCGACGCCGCCGCCGCACCCGGCCACCCCACCCTGCTGACCACCCAGCGCACCGCCCTGCACGCCCTCGGCGTCAGCGGCGCCCGCCCCCCGCTCGCGCTCGCCACCACCGACCCGGCCGGCTACCTGCGGGCCCTCGGCGGGGCCGGCGAGGCCGCCGAGCTCACCGACCCGGCCGGACTCGGAGCGTTCCACTGGCTGGTCCAGGCCGTCCGCATGCCGGTACCGGACGACCTCACGGGCCTGCCGGGATGGCAGACTCTCCCCTCATGAAGGAGTCGACGGCCATGACGGAGACCACGGTCGGCATCGGCCCGGGCGCACAGAACCTGCCCGGCGGGCCCGACAGCACCGACATGGTGCTCAACATCGGTCCCCAGCACCCGTCCACGCACGGCGTGCTGCGCCTGAAGCTCGTCCTCGACGGCGAGCGGATCAACTCCGTCGAACCCGTCATCGGCTACATGCACCGCGGCGCGGAGAAACTCTTCGAGGCCCGCGACTACCGGCAGATCATCATGCTGGCCAACCGGCACGACTGGCTGTCCGCCTTCGCCAACGAACTCGGCGTGGTGCTCGCCGTCGAGCGGATGCTCGGCATGGAGGTCCCCGAACGCGCCGTCTGGCTGCGGACCCTGCTGGCCGAGCTGAACCGGGTGCTCAACCACCTGATGTTCCTGGGCTCCTACCCCCTGGAACTGGGCGGGATCACCCCGATCTTCCACTCCTTCAACGGCCGCGAAGAACTCCAGCACGTCCTGGAGGAAGCCTCCGGCGGCCGCATGCACTACATGTTCAACCGCGTCGGCGGCCTGAAGGAGGACCTGCCGGCCGGCTGGCTCGGCCGGGTCCGGGCGGCCGTCGGCGTCGTCCGCTCGCAACTGCCGGTCTTCGAGGACCTGGTGCTCGGCAACGAGATCTTCCGCGGCCGGACGGCGGGCATCGGCGTCCTGTCCCGCGAGCACGTCCACGCGTACGGCGTCAGCGGGCCGATCGCGCGTGCCAGCGGCGTCGACTTCGACCTCCGCCGCGACGAGCCGTACCTCGCGTACGGCGAGCTCCAGGACGTCCTGCGGGTGCCCGTACGGGAGGAGGGCGACTGCCTCGCACGGTTCGAGTGCCTGCTCGAACAGACCGTGAACTCGCTCGACCTCGCGGACGCGTGCCTCGACCGGCTGGCGGAGATGCCCTCCGGACCGATCAACCTGCGGCTGCCCAAGGTGCTCAAGGCCCCCGAAGGGGAGACCTACGCCTGGACCGAGAACCCGCTCGGGCTGAACGGGTACTACCTGGTGTCGCGCGGCGAGAAGACGCCTTGGCGGCTGAAGCTGCGGTCGGCCTCGTTCAACAACATCCAGGCCCTGACCGAACTCCTGCCGGGGACGCTGGTGGCGGACATGGTGGCGATCCTGGGGTCGATGTTCTTCGTGGTCGGGGACATCGACAAGTAGAGGTCTCCGGCAGGCGCGGCGGGCCCCCGGCGGGGCTCGCTAAAGATCAGCCGGGTGCGGGGCGAGCTTGGGGTTGTGGGCTTCGCAGAGGGTGACGAGGGTCGCGTAGGCGTCGGGGCCCATGAGTTCGACGAGTTCGGGGCGGTAGGAGACGTAGACCGGGTCGGGGGCGTTGTGGGCCTCGGGGGAGCCGGTGCACCACCAGTGGAGGTCGTGGCCGCCGGGGCCCCAGCCGCGGCGGTCGTACTCGCCGATGGAGACCTGGAGGTAGCGGGTGTCGTCGGGGCGGTCGATCCAGTCGTAGGTGCGGCGGATCGGGAGCTGCCAGCAGACGTCGGGCTTGGTCTGGAGGGGTTCGAGGCCCTCGCGGAGGGCGAGGACGTGCAGGGCGCAGCCGGCGCCGCCGGGGAAACCGGGGCTGTTGAGGAAGAGGCAGGCGCCGTTCACGCGGCGGGTCTGGCGGTCGCCGTCCTCGTCGAACATGGTGATGCCGCCGTCGCGACGGATCCGGCCCTTGGCATCGGTGCCCTCGGCGTGGTGTTCCCAGATGTCGGGGGTGAGGCGGGCGGCGTGCTCGGTGACGCGCTGCTCGTCGTCCTCGTCGGAGTAGTGGGCGCCGAGGGTGCAGCAGCCGTCGGACGCGCCCCGGCCGGGCTGGATGCCGTGGCAGCCCTTGCCGAAGATGCAGCCCCAGCGGGAGGTGAGCCAGGTGAGGTCGCAGCGGAACACCTGGTCGTCGTCCGCGGGGTCGGTGAACTCGACCCAGGCGCGCGGGAAGTCGAGGGCGACTTCGCGGACGGTGGGCATCGCCAGGTCGACGACCGGGTTCTTGGCAGGCTTGGGGGCCTTGCCGGACTTCTTGGACTTCTTGTTCTTCGCGCTCTCAGCTGGTGCCACCCGGCAAGGGTATGGCCTGGGCCCTGGAGGCCGTGGTGCGGTGGTGAGGTTTTTCTCGCGGTTCGTCGGTATTGGGCGGTTTTCCGGGGGTCCTGGCGGGCGGTGTAGGTGAAACGGCTGTGAAAAGGGCCGCAGCCCGGGCGGCGGCGGCCGTGTGCGGCCCTAGGATGTCCCAGCCGGGGGTAGGTCGGGCGCGGGAGCGCCCTTGCACGGGGGAGTGCACATGGGCGACAAGGTCGTCATCCGGTCGTGGGAACTCCACGGCGAGGGACGGGAGTTCGAGACCGTCGCGAAGGAGTTCGGCGGCGCGGCGAAGCAGCTGGAGAGCGGGCTGGCGGCGCTGGGTGCGCCGTGGGGCGGTGACGCTCCGGGCAAGCCGTTCGGGGTCGCGTACGGCGAGGCCCGGGAGGGCGTGCTGGCCGGGCTGCAGGGTCTGGCGGAGCGGCTCGGCCGGATCGGTCAGGGCCTGCACAGCATGGCGGACAGCATGCAGCGCACCGACAGCGAGATCAGCGCGGACTTCAACGCGCCGTCGCTGAACCGCCCGGCCGCAACCGGCCGGGCCTGAACCGCAGTCAGAGCACGCGGCGGGCGGCTGTGCACGCCGAACCGCACCACCCGAAGGGGGAGCACGTGTCCAGGAACCTGCCGGAGGAACTCGCCCCCGCGCTGGCACGGACCGGCCAC
The DNA here is from genome assembly GCF_014648555.1 of Kitasatospora griseola. Taxonomy (GTDB): domain Bacteria; phylum Actinomycetota; class Actinomycetes; order Streptomycetales; family Streptomycetaceae; genus Kitasatospora; species Kitasatospora griseola. The sequence goes on along the minus strand of NZ_BMRI01000005.1, from coordinate 300,184 downwards.
GCGTGGCCGCAGGCGGACGAGGACGGGCTGCGCCAAGCCGCCGTCCTGTGGCGCGAGTTCGGCTCGGAGGCGGAGGCCCTGGTACGCCGCGGCAACACGTCCGCGCAGCGGGTGTCGGGGGAGAACTCCGGCGCCGCGGTGGACGCGTTCAGCGCGCACTGGCAGCAGTTCAGCGGCGGCGGTCGCGGCCAGCTGGACGACGCCTCGGCGGCGGCCGGCCTGGTGGCCGGAGCGCTGGACAAGGCCGCCGGTGTGGTCGACCACAGCAAGGCCGAGATCGTCGCGGTGCTGCAGGAGCTGACCGAGAAGATCCGGGCGGCGGACGCGGCCGAGGCGAAGGCGAAGGCGCAGATCGCGCAGGCCGGCAAGGAGATCACCTCCGGGGTCGGCGGTGTGGTCTCCGGGCTGGTCTCGGGCGCGGTCGCGGTGGTGAAGGAGGGCGTGGCCGAGGCCGAGGAGCTGGCCGCGGTCGCGGACGCCAAGCGGAAGATCGGCCAGCTGCTGGAGCAGCTGGAGCGGGACATGGCGGAGGCGGCGAAGGCGCTCGCCAAGGAGCCCGCCCTGGTCGCCCTGGAGCGGATCGCCCAGACCGACGGCCGCGGCCTGCACGGCGAGCGGCGCGAGACCTCGATGGCCGCGCGCTCCGGGCAGGTCACCGGCGTGCTGGCGACCTCCGGCGTGGCCCGTTCGGTGGAGGTCGCCGGAGTGGCCGGCGTGCACGCCGAGCTGAAGGCCGACGGCACGGTCAAGACCGACCGGCACGGCAACCCGGTGCTGGTCGGCGACGACGGCCAGCGGGTCAAGGGCGTCGACGGTCTGAAGGTCGCCCAGGGCGCGGACGGCACCCAGCAGCTGGTCGGCCCGGACGGCACCCCGATCAGCGGCGTGGCGATGGGCGAGGACGGCAAGCCGCTGCTCAGCAAGGACGGCAAGCCGCTGCTGGTCGGCCTGACCGGCGCGCTGGTCGGCACCGGCATCACGCTGGCCCTCGGCCTGGACGGCCACCCCAAGCTCGGCGACGACGGCCACCCGGTGATGATGGCCGCCAACGGCTCCCCGGTCTCCGGCCTGGTCGCCGACCCGAAGGGCCACCTGCTGATGGGCAGCAACGGCCAGGTCGTCACCGTGAACGCCGACCTGCAGGCGGTCGGCCCGAACGGGCAGATCGTCCAGTTCGGCGCCGACGGCCGCCCGCTCGACCTGCTCGGCCCGGACGGGAAGCCCGTCCCGATCGCCGACAACCAGAACAACGGCCCGTTCGGGGACGGCTCGCACAACAACCACGGGCGCGGCCACGGCGACCAGGGCAACGGCCACGGCCAGCCGGGCAACGGCCACGGCGGCCCGAACGGCCCCGGCAGCGCCTCTGGCGCCGGCGGCCCGCTGGGCGGCCTCCCGGGCAAGATCCTCGACCCCGTCCTCGACCCGCTGGGCGGCCAGGACCAGGGCCAGTCGCAGTCCGCCCCGGCGGGCGGCAACCACCGCGGCAACTCCGGGAACCACGGAAACTCCGGGAACCACGGAAACTCCGGCAACTACGGAAACTCCGGCTACCAGAACAACTCGGCTCCGGTGTACGGCAATTCGCACGCCCCGTCCGGTGGCGGCGGCTCGTACGGCGGCGGTGGCGGCTGGGCCCCGAACGACGCGCCCTCGCCCTCCTCGTCGCACGGCCCGGTGTCGGTGCACGTCGACTCGGTGCTGACGCCGCCCGCGCCGCACCTCCCGCCGGTGGTGGACGGCGGCGACATCTGGTCGTCCGGCGGTGGTGGTGGCGGTGGCGGCGTCCACCGCGGCGGCGACTCCGGTTCGGTGTTCGGCGGCGGTTCGTCCGGCGGCTCCTCGATCCAGCTCGGCCCGGTCGGCGGCGGCGCCCCGTCCGGCGGCGGTCTGCCGGCCGGTGGTCCGGTCGGCGGCGGTGCGGTCGGCACCGGCCCGGTGGCCGGTGCGGGCCCGGTCGGCAGTGCGTCCGGCGGTGCGGCCGGCGCGGCAGGCGCCCCCGGCGCCCCGGGTGCGGCGGCCGGTGCGTCCGGCGCTCCCGGTGCCGCGGCCGGTGCTGCGACGGGCGCCCCGGGTGCTCCCGGTGCGGCGGCCGGTGCGACCCCCGGCGCGCCCGGTACGGGCGGGCAGGCCGGTTCGGCGGCCGCCGTGGTCGGTGTCGGCCAGCACGCGGCGGACAACCGTCCGGTGGCGGCCCGACCGGTGACCGGTCCGGTTCCGCCCGCGGGCGGCGGCGGCATCGGCCAGCAGGCCCCCGGCGGCCCGGTCCGGCACGACCCGCTGCCGGACGGCCGGCGGCACGGCGGGGTCGACGAGTCCGGCGCGCCGCTGCACCAGGCGTCCGCGGCGTGGCTGGTGATCACCGGCGGCGGCCCGGGCGGCGCGGTGCGGCCCGGCGCCGCCGAGCAGACGGTGCGCACGCTCGCCGACAGCCGCCCGTACGGGCTGCCCGGCGGGCTCGGCCCGGTCGATCCCGCGCACCAGGCCGAGGTGGTGCGCCGCACCCCCGGGCCGTACCCGGACCCGATGGTCGGCGAGTGGATCGAGGTCCTCAACGGCGGCGGCCCGGCCGAGAGCGGCCGCGCCAACAACTGCGTGGACGTGGCCCTGTCGGCCGTCGACACGCTCGGCGGCGCGCCGACCTGCGCCGCGCCCCGGCTGCCCGACGGCCCGGCCGGCGAGCGCGGCGGCCGCGACCGCGCCGAGCTGGAACTCGGCACCCGGTTCCTCGACCTGGGCGACGGCGACGACGCGCACGGCAAGCTCGGCCAGGCGCTGCTCGCGCACGGCACCGGCACCCGCGCGGTGCTGCTGACCGTCGACGGCTTCGGCCGCTCGCACACCTGGAACGCCGTCAACCACAAGGGCGTGCTCAGCTACCTCGACCACCAGACCGGCTACGCCGCGCCGACCCCGCTCTACCCGGCCGACCACGGCCTGTGGGCGATCGCGGTGGACGCCGCCGACCGGCCGATCGACCTGTCCGCGCCGCTGCCGGTCACCGTCGCCGTCCCGTCCGGGGCACCCGTCGCGGCGGCCGAGCCGGTGCCGGCCATGGCCGGCGCGCCCGCCGAGGAACCGGCCGCGGCCGTCCCGCCCGCGGCAGCGCCGCCGCGCTCCCGTCTCACCATCCACCGCACCACCGGGAGCACCAGCCGATGATCACCCGTGAACAGGCCCTCGCCACTGCCCACCGCTGGGTCAACGGCGACCTCCCGCAGGAGGGTTCACGGCCTGTCAGGTGCCACGAGTTCGACCTCGGCTGGGTGCTCTGGCCGGAGCCCGCGCCGATCCTCACCGACCCGCTCACCGGCGCGCGCCGCGCGCCCGAGGAGATCGGTACGGCCTGCGCCGTGGTCGACCGGGTCAGCGGCGAACTCACCGTCTTCCCGTCCGTCCCGGTGCCCGAGGTGGAGCGGCTCTACCGCGACCGCCTCGGCGCCGGCAGCCACAACCCGGCGCTGCCGCCCGTCACCGGCCCCGGCACCCGGGCCGCGCTGAGCTACCGGGACGACAAGGGCGTCACCCGGTCGCTGGCCGTGCACTCCGCGCACGGCCACCCGCACCCGGCGCTGCGCGCCTGGCAGCAGCTGTCCGCGCAGGGCGTCGCCCTCGACGACCTGGTCGCGCTCCGCACCGACCTGCGGCTGTCGATGCTCCCCGGCGGCTACTGGGAGCACGTCATCGCGGCCCGGCTGCCCGGCGTCCGGATCGAGTTCGAGCAGCCGTACGGGCCGCGCCACGACCACCGGGCGGCCGCCGTCCGGGCGCTGGTCGCCCGTACCGGCCGGACCTACAACCGGGTGCCGTTCCCGCTCGCCGTGCCGCCCGCCCAGCCCGAGGACGACAACGGCCTGCGCAAGCGGCTGGCCGCCCTGTTCGGCGAGGACGGCACGCACCGCTTCGAGCAGGCCGAGGTGCTCGCCGCCGACCTGCCCGAGCCCGCCGCCCGCGCCCTCCAGGGCATCGGCCTGCCGCGCGCCGCCGCCGGCTTCTTCACCCTGCACCGCCCCGAGAGCGACGGCATCGCCGAGCAGGCCGGGCCGGTCCTGCCGGACCTCGCCGAGCACCTCGGCGGGCTCGGCCGCGGCCGCCGGGCCACCGCCGCGGCCCGCGCCGCGCTGCTCGGGCAGCGGCTGCTCGGCACCGACGGCTGGGCGCTGTTCACCGTCGACACCGCGCAGGGCCGGATCCGCGCCGTCGACCCCGACACCTGCGAGGCCCGCTACTGCAACACCGACCTGACGGCCTTCACCCGCTGCCTGGCGCTGCTCGCCGAGCGCTACCCGCGCCTGCGCGACCTGCCGCCCGAGCAGGCCGGCCCCGCCGTCGCGGAGTTCCAGTGGGCGCTGGCCGCCCTCGACCGGACGGCGCTGCGCGACCCGGAGAACTGGTGGGCGGTCATCGTCGAACAGCTCTGGGACGGTCTGCTGTGACCCCGCCGCTACCCCTGGCGGTCACCGGTTTGGGCTAGGTTGGACGGTCATGCGACTCGGTGTGCTCGACGTAGGCTCCAACACCGTCCACTTCCTCGTGGTGGACGCCCACCCCGGCGCGGCCCCCCTGCCCGCCTACTCGCACAAGGCGGACCTGCGGCTCGCCGAGCTGCTGGACGCGGACGGGGCGATCAGCGAGATCGGCGTCGAACGGCTGGTCTCCATGGTCGCCTCCTCGCTGCGGGTCGCCGAGGACAAGGGCGTCGTCGACCTGCTGCCGTTCGCCACCTCCGCCGTCCGGGAGGCCGCCAACGGCGAGGAGGTGCTGCGCCGGGTCGAGGACGAGACCGGCGTCGCCCTCACCGTGCTGTCCGGCCAGGACGAGGCCCGGCTGACCTTCCTCGCCGTCCGCCGCTGGTTCGGCTGGTCCTCCGGCCGGCTGCTCAACCTCGACATCGGCGGCGGCTCCCTGGAGATCGCCTGCGGCCTGGACGAGCAGCCCGACGTCGCCACCTCCCTGCCGCTCGGCGCCGGCCGCCTCACCTCCCGCCTCCCGGGCGACGTCGCCGACCCCGGCGACATCCGCGAGCTGCGGCGGTACATCCGCGCCGAGATCGCCGGCACGGTCGGCGACATCGCCCGCCTCGGCGCGCCCGACCACGCGGTGGCCACCTCCAAGACCTTCAAGCAGCTCGCCCGGATGACCGGCGCCGCCCCCGAGGGCGCGGGCGTCCGCGTCCCCCGCAAGCTCACCCGGGCCGGCCTCTCCGCCTGGCTGCCCCGGCTCGCCGCGATGACGCCCGCCGAACGCGCCCGGATCCCCGGCGTCTCGCTCGGCCGGGCCCGCCAGCTGCTGGCCGGCGCGCTGGTCGCGGACGCCGCCATGGACCTGTTCGGCCTGGAGGAGCTGGACATCTGCCCGTGGGCGCTGCGCGAGGGCATCATCCTGCGCCGCCTCGACACCATGGACGGCCAGGACAGCCGGGTCGCGATCGAGGCCTGACCGGCAGTCAGGCCTCAACTCTGGCCTTCCGCTGGGAAATTCGTGTGCGAGCGCTTATGATCCCGGTGATTTCAGGGGGAGAGCACCACACCGGGGGGCCGCGATGCCAGTGCCGTTTGCCGACCGCAGAAGAGCGACGTGGCTGCTGGCCGCGGTCGGGGGCCTGCTGGTCCTCGCCGTGCTGGTGTCGCTGGCGCTGCTGCTGCCGGGGAAGGACGACCCGAAGCCGGTGGCGTCCGGGTCCGCCGGCGCGTCCGCCTCCGCCTCGCCGTCCGCCACGACGCCCACGCCGACGCCGACCTCCGGCGCCACGCCGAGCCCGTCCGCCTCCGCCACCTCGGGCGCCCCGGAGACCCCCGGCGCCGAGGGCACCCCCGACGACCCGGACGGCACGGCGGACGACGGGTCCACCGGGTCCACCGGGTCCGGCGGCGGGCGCCGCACCGGCGGCGGGAGCGGGCCCGTGCGGGTCGGCAGCCCCGGCACCCCCGCGCCGACCCGGCCCCAGACCCGGACTCCGACGCCCGGGGGCACGCCGAGCCCGAGCCCGTCGCCGTCCGGCTCCGGTTCGCCGTCCCAGAGCCCGAGCCCGAGTCCGTCCACCAGCCCGTCCCCGAGCCCGTCCACCAGCCCGTCGCCCAGCCCGTCGCCCTCGGACGGCTCGTGCCCGGCCGCGCTGGAGCCCCAGGTCATGATGACCTGCAATCTCGCCCCGGGCGGACCGACCCTGTTCCGGCTGCCGGTGTCGCAGGCGCGGGACATGGTGATCGTCCAGGTGTCCAGCAAGCTGTACGGCATGGTGCCGCGGCTGTTCGGCCCCGACGGCAAGCAGGTGGCCTGCGACGTCTCGCCGGACACCTACAGCTACGGCCCGGCCCGGTGCGTCACGAACGGGGCCGGCACGTACACGCTGCGGCTGTACGACTACGACACGAAGCCCCTGCCGATCACGCTCTCGTACCTGCCGGTGTTCTCCACCGACAAGTGCGTGGCCCTGAGCGCCGCCGACCGTTCGCTGGGCCGGCCCACCATGTACGACGGCGTGGTGCCGCCCGGCAAGGCGGGCGACTGCTACGCGGGCGACTTCGCCACGGGCGACCTGCTGCGGATGCTCCACTCCAGCCTGGTCGCCAGCGTGTTCGACGCCACAGGCGCGGAGGTCTGCTCCAAGGGCGACTGGTCCGTCCTGGACTGCCGGCTGGCCGGCACCGCCCCCTACCGGGTGGTCGTCCAGTACGGCGGCTACTCGGACCGGACGTACCGCCTGGCGCTGTCGCGGCTGTCGGGGCCGGAGGGCTGCCCGGTGGTCGAGCCGCAGGCGTACGGGGTGGCCCCCGACCTGACGGACGTCTCCCGCTGCCGGATTCTGCGGGTGCCCGCCGACGGCCACTACACGTTCCGCGGGACGGGCGAGATCGGCGACAAGTCCGGCGCCCTCTACCGGTCCGACGCCACCCAGCTCTGCCCGGACGGGGAGTGCGACCTCAAGGCCGGCGACTACACCTACACGGTGGCGCCGAGCATCTACGAGATCCCGTACGCGATGGTGCTCCGCTCGGCCACCGACACCCGCGGCTGCACCGTCGGCCGGGACGACCAGATGGCCTCCGGCGCGCCCGTCGAGACCTTCGACTCGGCCGGCCAGGACCGCTGCCGGACCTTGCCGACCGCGTCCGGCGACTCCGTCTTCCTGCGGAACGGGACGGCCAAGGGCGAGACGGTGCGCTACCGCGTGCTGGACGCCGCCGGCGCCGTGCAGTGCCAGGGCAACACCGTGTACGCCACCTACGACGTGTGCCGGCTGACCGGCGCCGCCCCGTTCCGGCTGGTGCTGACCGCCACCGGCGCGTTCAACTACCGGGTGATGATCCAGCGGGTCGGCGAGACCGCCGGCTGCGTCCCGTGGGCCGGCTCCGAGTACGGCACCGGCAGCGGCACCCGCACCGGCCTGTCCGGGACGCGGGCCGACGGCACGCTGGAGACCTGCTTCACCGTCCCCGCCGACCACCCGGCCGCCGAACTGCTCAACTACCGCCTGGAAGGGCCGCAGTTCGAGTCCGTGCTGCACCTGGCCGACCCGTCCGGCACGGAGTTCTGCCAGATCGTCGCCGGCCGGACCGACGTCTGCCGCCCGCCCGCCGGCCGGCCCTACACCGCGCTGCTGACCTACGGCCGCGGCCTGGGCGGCTACACGCTGGTCCGCCGGGACGCCACCCCGTCCGCGGCCTGCGACCTGCCCGCCTCGTCGGGCAAGGTCGGCGGCCCGGGCGCCGGCGTCGCCTTCGACACCTCCGTCGATGTGCACTGCACCACCTTCGACGCCGCCACCGCGGACCTGCTGAAGGTCGGCGTCCGCACCAACACCGACCAGACGTCCGCCGAGGTGACGGTGGTGGACGCCGAGGGCCGGACGGTGTGCCGGGACTGGAGCACCGAATGCCGGGTCACCGGCTCGACCCGCTACGTCGCGCTGGTGGCCGCCCGCAACCCGGGCGACCGGACCCCGTTCCCGGGCACGCTGGACGTCTGGCGGCTGGCCACCGCCGCCGGCTGGGCGCCGGAGTGCGCCGCCCACCCGGTCTCCGCCGACGGCTTCGACCAGCGCAGCGGAGTGCTCACCGACGCCGCGCCGCTGTACTGCGCGGTGCTGGAGATGCGGCCCGGGCAGCGGGTGGACGTCGCCGCGGCCAACGACGACTTCCTCGCCCGGCACGGGCTGACCGTGGCCGGCCGGGAGAACTGGGCCGACGCGGACACCGCCTACACGTGCACGCGGGACGACCCGAACACCGGGATCTCCACCGTCTGCACGTACAACGGCACGACCACCGGGCACGCGGTGCTGCTGTTCACTCCGGGCCGGGCCCACCTGCCGCTCGCGTTCACGCTGCAGGGCGCCCGGCCGGGCACCGGCACCGAACGCTCCGGCGTCCCGCAGTGGACCGGCCCGGCCGTGGCGACCGTCGGCGGCTACGTCGAGATGACCGTCCGCGGCACGGGGCTCGGCCTCAACAGCCAGCTCGACCTGCTCCCCGAGAACAACCGGTACGACAACCCGCCGGTGCGCCCGCTGTGGGTGAGCGCGGACGGCACCGAGCTGCACGTCCGGATCAATCTCGGGTCCGCCTACGTCGGCGGCTACGACCTGCTGGTCAGGGGCGCCGCCTACAAGAAGGGCGTCCCGTCGCCCGGCTACCTGCCCAAGGCGTTCCAGGTGGTCAAGGGCTAGGAACGGTTCGAGGTTCGGATCAGGTGGCTGGAGCCGGGGACTTCAGCCACCTGCCGGGCCCCTGAACCGAACTCACTCCGAAACGATCAGTCGGGGTGCCGGCCCGTCGGGCTCGACGGGGTAGCGGGCGAGGATCTTCTTCCTGTCGTCGGCGGACGGTCGGTGGAAGTACAGCAGCTCACGCGTCGTCCCGGCGCACTGCGCCGGCCCGGCCAGCACCGCCCGCTCCGTGTCGTCCATGACCAGCAGATCGCGTTCGGCGGCCAGCCCGGGCAGCTGGGCGAGGACGTCGAGGGCATTGTCGTCGTCCACCTCCAGCAACGCGTACGAGGTCGGCTCGGGCAGGCGGCCGGCCAGCGCCCGCGCGGCGTACTCCATCCGGACCGTGCAGTCCAGCCAGCCGAGGGCGCGTTCCGCCTCCGCCGGGTCGAACGCCCGGCAGATGACCTGCTGGATCGCCACATCGGCCACCGCCGCGTGCTTGGCGACGAAATGGTCGAGGTTGGTGCGCCACTGGCCGAGCATCTCCGCCGTGAGCTCGCGCCGCGTCTGGTAGGACAGCGCCTCCGGCTGGAACGCGAACGCCAGCCCCCGGCGCCGCAGCCGGTAGCCGAGCTCGGAGTCCTCCAGGCCCCAGCCCCGGAAGCCCTCGTCGAAGCCCCCGACCGCGAGCAGGTGCTCGCGGCGCACCGACAGGTTGCAGGTGAACGCGTAGTGCCAGCAGGTCTCCAGGTTGTCGAAGTTCTCCGAGAACTCGGCCAGCAGGAACTCCCGGCCGTCCCATCCGACGATCTCCGGCATCGCGTCGAGCGAGAACTCCCGGGCCAGGCGCTCGTCGTCGATCTCCCCCTCGGCCATGTCGCCCCGGGGTCCGGCCACGACCAGGTCGGTGCGGAGCCGGTGGTACCGGGCGTGCGCAGCGAGGAAGCCGGGTTCGACGACCTGGTCGGCGTCGACCAGGACGACCACGTCGCCGGAGGCCGCGCGGATCCCGGCGTTGCGCGCCGCCGCCCGGCCGGAGGCCGAGGTCCGCGGCAGGAACAGGTACTCCAGGGGGTAGGGCGGCGCCAGCGCGGCGAGGAGTTCCCCGGTGCCGTCGTCGGAGCCGTCGTCCACCACGACGACTTCGAACGAGTCGCCGGCGTCGAGCTCGCAGAGGGCCAGGCACGACAGCAGTCGCCGCACCTGCGGGCCCGCGTTGTAGGACGGGACGACCACGCTGATGTTCATCGTGACCCGACCAGGCGTGCGCTCACTTCGACTCCCCGTCCCGGTGTTCCGCCGCGGCCGCATCCCGCGCACGCCAGGGTCCCACAGGGCCGGCGGGCCGGGCTAGGAGCCGGTTCGGGGTTCCGATCCCGGTGGGGCTCGGTCGTCGGCTTGCGTCTCCGGCGGAACTCGGAGTCGTGGCGCGTTCCGACGTGAACCGTTCCCGGGCCCCGGGGCCACGTGCCGCATCGCACACCGGTCGGGATCCCGACGGGGCCGCGCCGTGCGCTTAACCTGGTTCGCGTGGTGGATTCAGCGGACCAGCGAAAGCCGAGGCGCGGCCCCCTGCCGTTGAAGGCGGCGCGGGCCGCCCGCGCGGCGCGGCGGAAGCTGGAGCGGCCGCCGCTGCTGCGCACCACGGACCGCCTGGTGCTGCCGCCGCACCCGGCGCTGCACGTGCCGGACACCAAGGTGGCGCTGTCGACGGCGTCGGTGTACCCGTCGACCACCGAGACGGCGTTCGAGCTGGCCTCGCGGCTCGGGTACGACGGCGTCGAGGTGATGGTCTGGAACGACCCGGTGAGCCAGGACGTGGAGGCGCTGCGGCGGCTCTCCGACACCTACGAGGTGCCGATCCTCGCGGTGCACGCCCCGTGCCTGCTGATCACCCAGCGGGTCTGGAGCAGCGACCCGTGGACCAAGCTGGTGCGGGCCCGGAAGGCGGCCGAGCGGCTCGGCGCGGACACCGTGGTGGTGCACCCGCCGTTCCGCTGGCAGCGGCAGTACGCCAAGGACTTCGTGGCGGGCATCGACCGGATGGCGGGGGAGACGCCGATCCGGTTCGCGGTGGAGAACATGTACCCGTGGCGCTACCGGGACCGCGAGATGCTGGCCTACGCCCCCGGCTGGGACGTCACCGAGGAGGAGTACCGGCACTTCACCGTCGACCTGTCGCACGCCGCGACCTCGCGGGTGGACGCGCTGGGGCTGGTGGACCGGATGGGGGAGCGGCTGGCGCACGTGCACCTGGCGGACGGCTCCGGGTCCGGCAAGGACGAGCACCTGATCCCGGGGCGCGGCAAGCAGCCGTGCGCGGAGCTGCTGGAGCGCCTGGCCCGGACCGGGTTCGACGGGCACGTGGTGCTGGAGGTCAACACCCGCAAGTCCGGCACCCCGGCCGACCGGGAGGCCGACCTCGCGGAGGCGCTGGCCTTCACCCGCCTGCACCTGGCGGCGGTCCGGCCCGCGTCCTGACGCCGCGTCAGTTCGTGAACCGGCGGACATGCCGCGGGGCCCGCGCCTAGAGTCGGCCCCATGATCGAACACCGAATGATCACCCGGCGGGCGGCGGGCCCGGCATGATCGGCGCCGACACCCACGTCCGACTGGCCCGACCCTCCCGCGACCTGGCGGCGGCCGAACGCTTCTACGTCGAGGGCCTCGGCCTGTCCGTGCTGTGGCGCACCACCGAGCGGGTGTCCGGCGAGCACGACCTGCTGATGGTCGGATTCCCGGGCGGCGCCTGGCACTTCGAGCTCGCCGTGGACCCGGAGCGCCCGGTCGAGCCGGCCCCCACCGTCGAGGACCTGTTCGTGCTGTACCTGGGCGAGCCGGTGGACGAGGCGCTGGTCGAGCGCCTGGTCGCGGCGGGCGGCCGCCGGGTGCCCGCGCACAACCCGTACTGGGACGAGTTCGGGGTGACGGTGCTGGATCCGGACGGCTACGGCCTGGTGCTGTGCTCCCGCACCTGGGGATGACGAGAGGACGAACCGATGAGTGACCTGCAGGCCCACGCGAGTTCCTTCGGCGCGGTCGCCGCCGAGTACAACGCGGCCCGCCCGTCCTACCCGGACGCGCTGTTCGACGAGCTGGAGCGGCTGTCCGGCCGCCCGCTGAACGGCGCGGACGTGCTGGACGTCGGCGCCGGCACCGGCATCGCCACCCGGCTGCTGGCCGGCCGCGGCGCCCGGGTGGTGGCGGTCGAACCCAGCGACGGGATGGCCGCGGTGTTCCGCGAGGTCAGCCCCGAACTGCCGGTGGTCAAGGCGGGCGGCGACGAACTGCCGTTCCACGACGCCTCGGTGGACTTCGTCACCTACGCGCAGGCGTTCCACTGGACCGACCCGGAGCGGTCGGTCCCGGAGGCCATGCGGGTGCTGCGCCCGGGCGGCGCGCTCGCCCTGTGGTGGAACGTCAAGGACTACGAGACCCCGTGGCTGGCCGCCCACCAGGAGCGGATGGCCGCCACCCTGCCCGGCTACCACTACTACGGCGGAGTGATCGCCGGGCCCGAGAAGTTGACCGAGGCGGGCCTGGAGGTGCGTGCGGCCTCGGTGCGCTGGGAGCGGCGGGTGACGGTCGATCAGGTGATCACCGACCTGACCTCCCGTTCGTACGTGGCGGTGCTGGACCCGGAGCGGCGCGCCCCGGTCCTGGCCGCCGAACGGGAGGCGCTGCTCGCCGAGTTCCCGGACGGGCAGCTGGTCGAGCCGTACCGGCTGGACCTGTACGTCGCCCCGAAGCCGTAGCCCGGGGCCTCGGCCCCGGCAGCCGCCCGCGCTGACCGCATCGCGGACACCTGGTCCGGATCGGGGCGGCGCGGGCGTAGGCTCGACGGACCCAGAAAAGTCCCGAAGGAGCGGCTCCGATGCCCCAGCTGAGGTCCAACACGGTCACCCAAGGTCGCAACATGGCGGGCGCGCGCGCCCTTCTGCGCGCCGCGGGCGTAGCCCGCGAGGACTTCGGCAAGCCGATCATCGCGGTCGCCAACTCCTTCACCGAGTTCGTCCCCGGCCACACCCACCTGCAGCCGGTCGGCCGGATCGTCTCCGAGGCGATCAAGCAGGCGGGCGGCATCCCGCGCGAGTTCAACACCATCGCGGTCGACGACGGCATCGCCATGGGCCACAACGGCATGCTGTACTCGCTGCCCTCGCGCGACCTGATCGCCGACTCGGTCGAGTACATGGTCAACGCGCACTGCGCGGACGCGCTGATCTGCATCTCCAACTGCGACAAGATCACCCCGGGCATGCTGATGGCCGCCCTGCGCCTCAACATCCCCACCGTGTTCGTCTCCGGCGGCCCGATGGAGGCCGGCCAGGCCACCCTGGTCGACGGCACCGTCCGCAAGCTGGACCTGGTGGACGCGATCTCCCAGGCGGTGAACGAGCAGGTCTCCGACGCGGACATCTCGATCATCGAGGAGAACGCCTGCCCGACCTGCGGCTCCTGCTCCGGCATGTTCACCGCCAACTCGATGAACTGCCTGACCGAGGCGATCGGCCTGTCGCTGCCCGGCAACGGCTCGGTGCTGGCCACCCACACTTCCCGCCGCGCCCTGTACGAGCAGGCCGGCCGTACGGTCGTGGACATCACCAACCGCTACTACGGCGGCGACGACGCCACCGTCCTGCCTCGCAACATCGCCACCCGCGCCGCGTTCGAGAACGCCATGGCGCTGGACATCGCGATGGGCGGCTCCACCAACACGATCCTGCACCTGCTGGCCGCCGCGCAGGAGGCGAAGGTCGACTTCGACATGCGGGCCATCGACGCGATCTCGCGCAAGGTGCCGTGCCTGTCCAAGGTCGCCCCGAACGGCAAGTACTACATGGAGGACGTGCACCGGGCCGGCGGCATCCCCGCCATCCTCGGCGAGCTGTACCGCGGCGGGCTGCTCAACGAGGAGGTGCACACCGTGCACTCCGACTCGCTCGCCGAGTGGCTCAAGACCTGGGACGTGCGCGGCGGTTCGCCCTCCGAGCAGGCCGTCGAACTGTGGCACGCCGCCCCGGGCTGCGTCCGCTCCGCCGAGGCGTTCAGCCAGTCCGAGCGCTGGGACACCCTGGACACCGACGCGGCCGGCGGCTGCATCCGCAGCGTCGAGCACGCCTACTCGGTCGAGGGCGGCCTGGCCGTGCTGTACGGCAACATCGCCGAGGACGGCTGCGTGGTGAAGACCGCCGGCGTGGACGAGTCGATCTGGCGCTTCCGCGGCAAGGCCGTGGTCTGCGAGTCCCAGGACGAGGCGGTGGAGAAGATCCTCGCCAAGCAGGTCGCCGAGGGCGACGTGGTGGTCATCCGCTACGAGGGCCCCAAGGGCGGCCCGGGCATGCAGGAGATGCTCTACCCGACGTCCTTCCTGAAGGGCCGCGGCCTGGGCAAGGCCTGCGCGCTGATCACCGACGGCCGGTTCTCCGGCGGCACCTCCGGCCTGTCCATCGGCCACGTCTCCCCGGAGGCGGCGTCCGGCGGCGCCATCGCCCTGGTCGAGGACGGCGACCCGATCACCATCGACATCCCGGCCCGCACCATCAACCTCGACGTCTCCTTCGAGGAACTGCACGAGCGCCGGCTCAAGCTGGAGTCGGGCAGCGGCTACCGCCCGAAGACCCGCGACCGGCAGGTCTCGGCCGCCCTCAAGGCGTACGCGGCGATGGCCACCTCCGCCGACAAGGGCGCCGTCCGGGACGTCAGCAAGCTCGGCTGACACCCCCCGCCCGCCCCAGCGTGCCGCCCGGGGCGGGCAGCCCGGCGTGGTGATAATCGGACGCGTGAGGACGACCACCACCGCCGACGGCGCGCCCGCCCCCGAGCCGATCCGCTTCTTCGGCACCACCTGGGTCGACCGCGACGCCGCCTACTGGCTGCGCCGCGCCCTGGTGTCGCTCGGCGCCCTGGCGGCCACCGCCGCCGGGGCGCTGCTGCTGCGCCTGGGCGTCTCCGGCGTCCGGCTCTCCGCCGCCGCCCCGCTCACCGTGCTGCTGTCCCTCGCCATCGGCATCTGCACCGCCCTGGCGGGCCTGCGCAACTGGAAGATCCTCACCGAGGGCCGGGACTCGCTCACCGGCTGGATGGCCGAGGACAAGGCCCTGGCCGGCGTCTGGCTGGTCGGCTCCGTCGGCGCCCTCGCCGTCTACTTCCTGCGCAGCCTGGTCGAGGCCCCCGGCGAGGGCCTCCGGCGCGCCGTCCACGACCAGCGGACCGCCACCTGGCAGCGCCGCCGGGCCGCCCGGGCGGAACGCGACGCCCGCAAGGCGGCCCGGCGGCGGGCCTGAACGGCCGTCAGGTGCGGCTGGCCGTCCCGCACCTGGTGTCGGTGCTCATCGGACGGCCCCAGTCGTACGGGTCGGTGGTCGGGCCGCCCCCGGGCGAGGCGCTGACGCCCTCGTCGGACCGGTCGGCGCGGAACGACGGCCGCAGGTAGCCGCCGTTGTAGCCGCAGAGCGTGTTGGACCACTCGCTGTTCATGTTGGCGACCCAGACCTTGTCCTTCTTCACCTGGAAGCGCGCCGGGTCGGCGAAACGGAGGTCGACCTTGCGGCGGACGATCTCCCGCTGCACCTCGACCGTCACCGGGTCGGCCTGGACCCAGGCCACCGACTTCGCGCCGGCCGTGCCGGTCGGCTGCCCCCCGCCGTTCGGCACGGGCTTCGCCGACGGCGAGGCCTTGCCGACCTGCGGGCCCGGCTTCAGTGCGTAGACGAAGGTGACGTCGGCGTGCACCAGCAGGCCCTGCTCGCCGTCGCCCTCGAAGCTGAGCAGACCCTGCACCTTCACCTGGTCGGTCACCGGCACCGCCCACGCCGGGTCGAAGCGGCTCACCCAGTCCGCCGGGTCGTGCTCCTCGCTCGGGTGGGCGAAGTCCGCCGCCATGCTGTCGGCGGTCTCCCGGCTCAGCAGGTCGATCGCGGCCTGCGGGTACGCGCCCGCCACCACCTTCGGGTCCAGGTTGGTCGCGACCAGGAACGCCTTCGCCAGCTCCAGGTCCTTGGCCACCCGCTCCTGGTCGAACACCCCGACCGCGGCGGCCTGCGGCAGCGCCAGCGCGTCCGCACCGGCCGGCCACGCCTCGGCGGGCGAACCCGCCCACGGCCGCTCCGGCGTCGGCGTCTCCGGGGCCACCTGCGGCGCCCTGCTGCTCGGCACGGCGGTCGCCGGACCCACCGACGGAAGCTCCGAGGACGACGCCTGCGGCTTCCCCTTCGGGTTCCCCTCCGCGACCATCACCGCGATCAGTGCCACCGGCACCAGCAGCGCCAGCAGCGCGGTGCGCACCGGATGCGGCTTCCTGATCTTCGGCGCCTTGGCGGCGCTCTCCGTGGGCGGCCGCCAAGGCCCGTTCTCCGGCGGCGGGTCGTCCTTCCAACGCGCCGTCAACATCCGGGCCCGGCCGGATGCTTCGGTGTTCTTCGCCCCCCGGACGAACTCCTCGTCCAGTACCAACCCCTCGAAGGGGTCCCCCTCGTGTCCGGGCTCGCCGCTCTCCGGCCCCGGCCCCTCTTTTCTCGGCACGGCCGGAAGTATGCCGACCACCGCCGACACGCCCGACACCGGGGGGCGGAACTACGCGTCCTTGCGGGCCGCCTTCACCGAACCGACCACACCCGCCACGCCCAGCAGCAGGCCCGCGGGCAGCAGCGACGTGAACAGCGCCCCGAACAGGCCCCAGTCGCCCAGCAGCCACAGGTTCAGGGTGTTCGCCAGCCACAGCGCCGCCGACGCCGGAACCGCCGACTGCCACGGGTGCTCCGCCGCCCAGCGCCGAAGCCGCCGGTCCCCGCCCTTGCGCAGCCGGCCGCCGACCGTGCCCACCAGGAAGAAGAAGAACAGCCCGAGGCCCACCGGCCCCGCCAGGATGTCCATCGACCAGTGCCCGGTCACCACGTCCACCGCGAGCGCGGCCCCACCGACCACCGCACCCACCGCCGTCGCCGTCCGCCACGGCCCGAGCGTCGCCGCGGCGACAGCGACCTGACGGTTCTCACGTCCTGACAACTCTCCGTGTCCCATGCCTCCACGGTGCTCCTCGGCCGCCCGGGAATCCAGCACCGGGATCCCTGAAATTCCCCCTACGGGGCGTGACCGCCACACCACGACGCCGGTGTCGGAGGCCTGCGGCAGACTGCTCGGATGACTCCGACTGCGCACGACTACGCCTGGCTCGCCGACTCCCGCTGGTTCGCCTGCTGCCTCCAGGACGGCTACTCCCTCACCCTGGTGCGCGGCCGCACCCCGCAGCAGGTGCTGGAGTCGATCGGCGCCGTCCCGCAGGGCTTCGGCGACGGCGCCGACGACCTGTTCGACTGCCAGGAGGAACTGCGCGAGTGGGTCGACGACCACCAGGACTCCTCGTTCGCCGTCGGCGCCGTCGCCGTGCCCGGCGCCGACGGTGACTGGACGCTGCTGCTCGCCCTCGACGGCGGCGGTGGAATGCCCCGCCACCTGGAGTCCCTGTCCCGCGGCGGCGCCACCGTCACCCACGACAGCAACGGCGGCAAGCCCATGCACATGTTCCACCACTACCTGGACGGCGAGCTGCGCACCTCCTTCGAACACCCGGCCTCGTCGCACGGCAGCGACCCGCGCGCCCTGGACGCGCTGCTGCACGAGCTCGGCCACCGGGACACCGCCGACACCCTTGAGCGGAAGGCCGTGGTCTTCGCGCTCTCCGAACGGCTCACCGGCGTCCGGATCACCGAAGAGACGGTCCGCGACGCCGAGTTCGTGCTCGGCGTGGTGCCCGACGAGGACGACACCGACTGACCGCCCGCAGGGTGGACGCCTGCGCCGCGGCGGCGGCGTTCCGGGGCAAGATGGCGGGCAGGAACCGCAGCGCACGGAGGGCCCCATGAGCAACAGCACCACCGCCGGCCAGAAGATCGCCTTCCTGGGCACCGGAAAGATCGGCGAAGCCCTGCTCTCCGGCCTGCTGCGGGCCGGCGCCGACCCGGCCGACGTCATGGTCACCGCCCGCCGCCCCGAGCGGGCCACCGAGCTCGCCGACCGCTACGGCGTCGCCACCGCGACCAACGCCGAGGCCGCCAAGCTCGCCGACACCCTGATCCTCGCCGTCAAGCCGCAGGACATGGGCACCCTGCTCGACGAACTCGCCGAGCACGTCGCCGCCGACAAGCTGATCGTCTCCGCCGCCGCCGGCATCCCCACCGCCTGGTTCGAGGACCGGCTCGCCCCCGGCACCCCCGTGGTCCGCGTCATGCCCAACACCCCCGTCCTGGTCGACGAGGGCATGAGCGTCATCTCCGGCGGCTCGCACGCCACCGAGGCCCACCTGGAGCGCACCGAGGCGATCTTCCGCTCGGTCGGCAAGGCGCTGCGCGTCCCCGAGAGCCAGCAGGACGCCGCCACCGCGCTGTCCGGCTCCGGGCCCGCCTACTTCTACTTCCTGGTCGAGGCGATGATCGACGCCGGCATCCTGCTCGGCCTGCCCCGCCAGGTCGCCCACGAGCTGATCGTGCAGTCCGCGATCGGCGCCTCGGTGATGCTCCGCGACTCCGGCGAGCACCCCGTCAAGCTGCGCGAGGCCGTCACCTCCCCGGCCGGCACCACCATCGCGGCCATCCGCGAGCTGGAGAACCACGGCGTCCGGGCCGCCCTGCTCGGCGCCCTCGAAGCCGCCCGGGACCGCTCCCGGGAACTGGCCACCGGCGGAAAGTAGTCTGGAGCAACGTGAGTTACGACCTGCTGATCCTCGACAACGACGGCGTCCTGGTGGACAGCGAGCCGATAGCCAACCGGGTGCTCGCCGAGTACCTCACCGAGCTCGGCTTCCCCACCACCGTCGAGGACTCCTACCGCGACTTCATGGGCACCGCCGCGCACCACGTCCACGACGTGATCGCCGAACGGTACGGGGCCGCCCTCCCCGAGGGCTTCGACGACCTGTTCCACGACCGGGTGTTCGCCGCGTTCGAGGGCGAACTCCGGCCCGTGCCCGGCGCCGAGAAGTTCCTGACCCACCTCCAGGAGCGGGGCGTCCGCTACTGCGTCGCCTCCTCCGCCCACCACTCCTGGATCCGCACCGCGCACCGGCTCACCGGCCTGTCCCGCCACTTCACCGACGACCTGCTGTTCTCCGCCCAGGACGTCGGCATCGGCAAGCCCGCCCCCGACCTGTTCCTGCACGCCGCTCGCACCATGGGCGCCGACCCGGCCCGCTGCCTGGTCCTGGAGGACAGCGCCAACGGCGTCCTCGCCGCCCGCGCCGCCGGAATGGACGTGTACGGGTACACCGCGCTCACCGACCCGGAGAAGCTCGACGCCGCCGGAGCCACCGGCCTCTACGCCGATCTGGAGCGGGCGGTCGACCTCCTGAACTGATCGCGTCCGCCCCCTCCCGCCCACGCCGCCCACCCCCTACGCTCTGGCCAACATCCTTCGTACCGGCCGGTAGCGTCGGTGGTGAGCGAGGTCCCGATGCAGGACACGGCCACGGCCGAACCCACCCCGAGACTCCGGCAGGCCCGCGTCGCGCTGACCCTCGCGTTCCTCCTCCAGGGCACCACCTTCGCCCTGCTGGTCACCTGCATACCCGAGATCCAGAAGCGCTACGGACTCGGCGACTCCCTGCTGCCGGTCTTCCTGGCCGCCGTCCCGATCCTGGCCGGCGTCGGCTCCATCGGCTCCGAGACGCTGGTGAAACGCACCACCGCCCGCGGCGTCCTGCGGGTCGTCCAGCCCGCCCTCTGCCTCACCCTCGGACTCACCGGCCTCGGCGACCGACTCTGGCAACTCGCCATCGCCCTCGGCCTGTTCGGCCTCCTGGTCGGCGCCCTCGACGCCTCCATGAACATGCTCGGCGTCGGCCTCCAGCACCGCTACGGCCGCAGCATCATGATCGGCTTCCACGCCGCGTTCAGCCTCGGCGGCATCGTCGGCGCCGCCCTCGCCGGCCTCGCCGCCCACTACGACGCCGGCCTGCCCGCCCTCTTCGGCGGCGCCGCGATCGTCCTCGCCCCCGCCGCGCTGCTGGTCGGCCGCCGCTTCGCCGGCCCCGCCGAGCTCGGCGACGCCGTCCGGGAAGCCGCCGAACTCGCCGCCCGCCGCATCCCCTGGCGCCCGCTGCTGCCGCTGTGCGCCGCGATGGCCTTCGCCTACATCGCCGACGCCTCGGTCTCCAACTACAGCGTCAAGTACCTCACCGACGGCCTCGGCAGCCGCGAGGACCTCGCCAAGCTCTCCTACCTCGGCTACATGGTCGCCATGCTGCTCGGCCGCGCCGTCGGCGACCGCGCCGTCCAGCGCTTCGGCGCGATCCCCGTCGTCCGCACCGGTGCGAGCCTGGCCGGCGCCGGCTTCCTGCTCGCCGCCACGGCCCCCGGCGCCTGGGCCGGCATCCTCGGCTTCACCGTCCTCGGCTTCGGCATCTGCGCGATCATCCCCCAGGTCTTCGCCGCCGGCGGCCGCCTCCTCCCGCACGCGAGCGACGCCGCCGTCGCCCGCCTCAACCTCTTCAACTACGCCGGCTTCCTGATCGGCTCCCCCCTCGTCGGCACCCTCGCCGAACTCTCCGACTACCGCTGGGCCTTCGGCGCCCCCATGCTCATGATCCTGGCGATCATCCCGCTGGCCCCCCACTTCGAGGGCGCGAAGCCACGGACGCGGGAAACTGCGCGAAGCGGACGGCAACCGGCGGCAGGACCGCGTCGCACGCCATGACCTGCGCCTGGGTGCGCCGCTGCCGGATACCGTGTGCCCATGGCAGAAACTTGCGGACTGCACCTCTACTGGGACGAAGCCGAAACCGGCTACGACTTCGGACCGGGCCACCCCATGGACCCGACCCGTCTCGCCCTGACGATGCGTCTGATCGAGTCCCTCGGCCTCGCCGAGCAGCCCTCCGTGACCGTCCGTTCCGCCCCCGCCGCCGGCGACTCCACGCTCCGCCTGGTGCACACCGCCGACTACCTGGCGGCCGTGAAGCGCGCCGCCGCCGACCCGTCCGGCACCGATCCCGTGCACGGCCTGGGCACCGACGACAACTGGTCGTTCCCGGGCCTGCACACCGCCTCCGCGCTGATCGCCGGCCAGTCGGTGGCCGCCGCCGAGGCGGTGTGGCGCGGGCAGACCCCGCACGCCGTCAACTTCGCCGGCGGGCTGCACCACGCGATGCCCGGCCAGGCGTCCGGGTTCTGCATCTACAACGACCCGGCCCTCGCCATCGCCCGCCTGCTGGAGCTGGGCGCGGAACGGGTCGCCTACATCGACGTGGACGTCCACCACGGCGACGGCGTCCAGCAGGCGTTCTGGAACGACCCCCGGGTGCTCACCGTCTCCGTGCACGAGAGCCCCAGCACCTTGTTCCCGCAGACCGGTTGGGCCACCGAGACCGGCGGCCCGGACGCCGAGGGAACCGCCGCGAACCTGGCGCTGCCCGCCGGCACCGGCGACGCGGGCTGGCTGCGGGCCTTCCACGCCCTCGTCCCCGAGCTGCTGGCCGCGTTCCGCCCGCAGGTGATAGTCAGCCAGCACGGCGCGGACACCCACATCGAGGACCCGCTCGCCCACCTCGCCGTCACCGTCGACGCCCAGCGCCTGATCGCCGAGTCGGTGCACCGCCTCGCCCACCAGTACGCCGACGGCCGCTGGGTGGCCACCGGTGGCGGCGGGTACGCGGTGGTCGACGTGGTGCCCCGCACCTGGACGCACCTGGTGGCCACCGCCGCCGGCCACCCCGTCGACCCGGCCACCGAGACCCCCGAGGAGTGGCGCGCCGAGGTCTACCGGCTGACCCGCCGCCCCGCCCCGCTGCGGATGACCGACGGCGCCGACCCCGACTGGGCGGACTTCCACGACGGCGGC
Organism: Kitasatospora griseola; assembly: GCF_014648555.1. Classification (GTDB taxonomy): domain Bacteria; phylum Actinomycetota; class Actinomycetes; order Streptomycetales; family Streptomycetaceae; genus Kitasatospora; species Kitasatospora griseola. The sequence continues at coordinate 278,703 of NZ_BMRI01000005.1, read as the reverse complement.
TACGACCCCGCCGACCGGCTCGACCAGGCGATCCTGGCCACCCGCCGCGCCGTCCTCCCGCACCACGGACTGCTCCCGTGACCGCGACCGCGTCCGCGGTCGCGACCGCCCGCGAGGACCTCCGCGCCCATCTGCTGAAGCACCGCCTGGCCGGCCCCGACGTGCCCACTCCCCGGCAGAACAACCTGCGGCACTACCGGCTGTTCGCCCAGGGCGACCCCAAGGCGCTGATGGGCCTCGCCCCGGAGCCCCGCCGCGACCAGGACGCGGTGCTGCGGCTGATGGCCGAACGGGTCGGCGTCGACCCCGACCCCCGGTACGCCGAGGGCCCCGACACCATCGACCCCGAACTCACCCTCGCCGCGCTGGACCGCCTCGCCGCGCTGCTGCGCCGCACCGCCGACCGCCGCGGCAGCGTGCTGGCCGGCACCGGGCACCCGACCAAACTGGCCGGCTTCCACGGGGCGCTCGTAAGGGCGCTCGAAGCGGCGGGCTGCCCCGTGCACACCCCTGCGCGGGGCGTGCGCTTCCGTGAGCCCACCCCGGAGGGTGACCGCCCCCGTTACCTCGACGTGGTCGACCGGGTGCTGGTGATGCGCGCCCTGGACGGCCCCGAACGCCCCGGCCGACCGGGCCCGGGCGACCTCGCCCACACCCACTCCGCGCTGCCCGTCCAACTGGCCGTGGCCGCCCTCGCCGACGCCGGGCACCGCCCTCCCGACCTGGTCCTGGGCGACCACGGCTGGCTGTGCGGCGCCGGCCGCCTCGGCATCCCGGCCGGCGGGATCGCCGACTGCAACGACGTCGCCCCGTTCGCCGCCGAGGCGGACGGTCTGGTCCGGGTGGTCGTCCCGCTGGAGGACGGTTCCGCCCCGTCCTGCTACCGCCCGTTGAGCGACTACGTACTGCAACGGGCGGATCTCGCACCGTACAACAGTTGACGGCCACCCCCTTCCCACCCGTACCACCCATAACTACTCTGGGGATACACGTGTGCCGGTGGAGTCACCGGAGGGGAAGCCGGTGCCTTGCACACGGGTAAGGGTCGGGTGAGGGTCATGAGCGAGCGTCCCCTGCAGGATGTGGTCTTCCTGACCGTCGCCGAGGTCGCCTCGGTGATGCGGGTCTCGAAGATGACGGTCTACCGTCTCGTGCACAGCGGCGAACTTCCGGCCATCAGGGTCGGACGCTCGTTCCGGGTGCCCGAGCAGAAGGTGCACGAGTACCTCCAGGAGTCCTACGTGCGGCTGCAGAGCGCGTAGTCTGCAACCGCCACGGGACACCGATTACGGCAAACGCGAGGTGGACGGTAGGCTAGGCCCTCCGTCAGTCGTATGGACTCCCGTTCCTCACGGGCGCGGGTCCGAGTGAGCGAGGAATGTTCCGTGGGCTCTGTCATCAAGAAGCGTCGCAAGCGTATGGCCAAGAAGAAGCACCGCAAGCTTCTCAAGCGCACTCGTGTGCAGCGTCGCAACAAGAAGTAACACCGCCTGCGGTCGCCTCGCGCCGCCAGGTTCCACCACTGCCCGTCACCGGATGATTTCCGGCGGCGGGCAGTGGCGTTTCCGCTCCCGCGACCGCGGCGCGGTACGGTGCAGGCCAGGGGGAAGGCAGCACCGGCAGCCAGGGAGGTCGCGGCAACGTGGGCAAGGTCGTGCTCGTCACCGGTGTGGCGCACTGGCTCGGTGCGCGGTTCGCTGGGCAGATCGCCGGACAGCCCGGCGTGGACCGGGTGGTCGGCGTGGACGCCGGCCCGCCGCCGGCCGCGCTGCCGTTCGGCGTGGAGTACGCGCAGGTCGACCTGCGCCGGCCGGCGATCGCCCGGGTGATCGCCGAGCACGAGGTCGACACCGTGGTGCACCTGCACGTCACCTCGCTCGGGCACGGCGGCCGGGCGCTGGTGAAGGAGACCAACGTCATCGGCACCATGCAGCTGCTCGGGGCGTGCCAGAAGGCCCCCGGCGTACGCCGTCTGGTGGTCAAGTCCACCACCGCCGTCTACGGCTCCGCGCCGCGCGACCCGGCGGTGTTCGGCGAGCGGATGCAGCCCAAGGCGCTGCCGGCCGGCGGCTTCGCCCGGGACGCCGCCGAGGTGGAGGGCTACGTCCGCGGGTTCGCCCGCCGCCGCCCCGACGTCGCGGTGACCGTGCTGCGGTTCGCCAACATCCTCGGCGCGCACGGCGACACCCCGCTGACCGCGTACTTCCGGCTGCCGCTGCTGCCGACCGCGCTCGGCCACGACCCGCGCCTGCAGTTCGTCCACGAGGACGACGCGCTGGAGGTGCTGCGGCTGGCCGCGCTGGACGCGCCGAGCGGCACCTACAACGTGGCGGGCGACGGCGTGCTGCTGCTCTCCCAGTGCGCCCGCCGGCTCGGCCGGCCCACCGTGCCGCTGCTGCGGCCCGCGCTCGGCGTGGTCGGCCGGCTGGCCCGGCAGCTGACCGCCCCCGCGGACCGCGCGTTCTCCCAGGAGCAGCTCCAACTGCTCACCCACGGACGGGTGGTGGACACCGCGCTGCTGCGCGGCACGTTCGGCTACACCCCCCGCTGGAGCACCTCCGAGGCGTTCGCCGACTTCGCCGCGCATGTGAAGCCCGGCCCGCTGCCGCCGGCCCGGCTGACCGCCGTCACCGACCGGCTCACCGACCTGCTCGCCGACCACCGCCCCACCGAACCAGAGGAGTTGAGGCCGCGATGACAGCCGCCCGGGAGCCCGCCGACCCGGCGGCCAAGGTCATCCCGATCGAGTCCGCGCCGAGCTGGTCCGGCCCCGAGCCGCGCCCGGCGCTGGCCGACCGGCTGGCCGACGGCGTCGGCGCGGCGCTCTCCGGCCAGCTCGGTGCGACCGCGACCCGACTGCTCGGCAAGGGCTGGGAGCAGCGCGCCGCCGGCGGACTCGGCTTCCTGCGCCGCCGGCTGACGGGTGACTACGAGGTCGACGACTTCGGCTTCGACCGGGAGCTGACCGAGGAGGTGTTCCTCGCGATGCTGCGGCCGCTGGCGGAGAAGTACTTCCGGATCGACGTCCGCGGCACCGAGCACATCCCGGCCGACGGCGGTGTGCTGATCGTCGCCAACCACTCCGGCACCATCCCGCTGGACGCGCTGATGACGCAGGTCGCGGTGCACGACCACGCCGACCGGCACCTGCGGATGCTGGCCGCCGACCTGGTGTTCGTGCTGCCGGTGGTCAACGAGCTGGCCCGCAAGGCCGGGCACACGCTGGCCTGCAACGAGGACGCGCAGACGCTGCTGGAACGCGGCGAGGTGGTCGGGGTCTGGCCGGAGGGCTTCAAGGGCATCGGCAAGCCGTTCGCCGACCGGTACAAGCTCCAGCGGTTCGGCCGCGGCGGCTTCGTGGCGTCCGCGCTGCGGGCCGGGGTGCCGATCGTGCCGTGCTCGATCGTCGGGGCGGAGGAGACCTACCCGATGATCGGCAACTTCAAGACGCTGGCCCGGCTGCTCGGCCTGCCGTACGTGCCGATCACGCCGACCTTCCCGTGGCTGGGCCCGCTCGGGGCGATCCCGCTGCCGACCAAGTGGACCATCCAGTTCGGCGAGCCGATCCCGACGGACAGCTACCCGAAGGACGCCGCCGACGACCCGATGCTGGTGTTCAACCTGACCGACCAGGTGCGGGAGACCATCCAGCACACGCTGTACAAGCTGCTGGTGCAGCGCCGCTCGGTCTTCGGCTGACGGGCCGCCGCTCCGCGCTCCCGGCGCGGGGCGGCGACCCGCCCGGCTCAGCCGAGCGTGAGGCCGGGCAGCAGCCCCGGGAGGAGCGGCGGCAGGTTCAGGCCCTGGCTGCCGTCCGCCGGTGCGGCGGGGGAGGCCGACGGGGCCGGGGCCGCGCCGCCCTGGGCCGGCGGGGCGGCCGGCGAGGGCGTGGCACCGGTGAGGTTGCCCAGCAGGTCGCCCAGACCGGGCTTGGCGGACGGGGTGGCCGACGGGGTGGCCCGCCCGGCGGACCCGCCCGCCGGGCCCTGCCCGGCGCCGCTGCCGGTGCTCGCGGTGTCGCCGCCGGCCGGCCGGCCCGCCTTGGAGTCGCCGGTGCCGCCGGCGGCCCCGCTGCCGTCGCTGCCCTGGCCGGCGACCTCCACCAGCCGCAGGGGCGCGACGTCCTCGCTTATGTCGCTGAACAGGCGGTCCACCTTGTCGGCCTGGCCGGCCAGGCCGGACGGCAGCCGGGACTGCAGCGCCGACCAGCGCTCGTCCTGCCCGGCGAAGCCGGCGAGTTGGCGCATCGGGGCGAGCGAGCCGTTGGAGCGGTAGACCGCGCGCAGCAGGTCGCGGCCGCGCAGGGCCTCGGCGTGCATGTCGTCGAGGGCGCGGCGGACCTGGTCGACCGTGGCGGGGCTGAGCGTGTCGCCCGGGTCGGTCCGGCCGAGCAGGGACTGCGCCTCGTCGAGCCGGGTGGAGGCCTGCTGGAGGAGCAGGGCGCCACGCTCGGAGTCGCTGTCGGCCCAGTCGAGGCGGAGCCCTTCGAGGCCGCGCTTCATGCCGTACAGGGCGTCCCCGGGGAGGGCGCCGGTGGAGGCGGCGGCGGCCCCGGCGAAGGAGCCGACGGCGACGCCCGCGACCAGTCCGCCGATCGCCAGGCGGCGGCCCCAGCGGCTCCGCCGGATGCGCCCGCGGCGCTGGACGGGGATGACCGCCGTGGGGGCGCCCTCGGCCCACTGCTGCTCGAACGCGGCCATCAGCCGGGCGCGTTGGACCGTCCGCGTCTCGGCGGCGAGCCCGGGGGCGGGGAGCGCGCCGAGGGCGTCGGCCATGGTGAGCAACTCGGCCATGGCGGCGGAGCCGGCCCGGTGCGCGCCACTGCTCCGGTGGTCACTCTGGTGGGCCTCCAGCGCCTCGGCGAAGGACTTCGCCCGCCGGTGCTCCAGCATGTTTGCCGTCACGGGCCACACCTCCCTTCGTCGTTTTCGACACCGTGGCCCGGCGGTTGGTTGTCCCGGCGGGCCCACACCACACCATCGGGTGACAGTTCGAGTTGCCTCTTGACTGTGGGCCCGGTGGCGGATTGCACGCTGGCCAACGAGCGGTGTCGGGAGTCGGTTACGCACGACCCCCCTGGCGTATTAAGCAGAGCAGATGACCGCTCTCTCACCCGGACGGGCAAGCGCCAGAGGCAGATTGACGGCGCGTCAGGCAGAAGGTGAGCCGGCGAGGGGCGCACCGGGCCCCGGCGCGCCGCCAACGGGCGCGCCGGGCGCGGGTGTTCGGGCCGGGGTCTGCAGGGTGTCGGGTCCACGGGCGGCGGACTACCGGGCGTCCGGCGGCAGCAGGCGGGCCAGCGTGCGCACCGCCCGGTACTGCAGGGTCTTGATGGCGCCCTCGTTCTTCCCCATGATCCGGGCCGTCTCGGCGACCGAGAGGCCCTGCAGGAAGCGCAGCGTGACGCACTCCTGCTGCTGCGGGTTGAGCCGGCGCACCGCGTCCAGCAGGGCGGCGTTGGAGAGCGACTCCAGCACCGACTCCTCGGGGCTGCGCTCGCACTCGTTGGAGTCGAGCATCTCGCCGGTGGTGACCTCCAGCCGGAACCGGCTGGACTTGAAGTGGTCGGCCACCAGGTTGCGGGCGATGGTGACCAGCCAGGCGCCGAAGTCGCGGCCCTGCCAGGTGAAGGTGCCGATCCGGCGCAGCGCGCGCAGGAACGTCTCGCTGGTGAGGTCCTCGGCGGTGGCCCGGCTGCCGACCCGGTAGTAGATGTACCGGTAGACGGTGTCGGCGTAGTGGTCGTAGAGCCGGCCGAAGGCCTCGCTCTCGCCGTTCTGGGCGCGTTCGACCAGGTCGACGACGGGGTTGTGCTCGGTGTCGTAGCCGGGGCCGGCGGGGGCGGTGCGGGCGCGGCCGCGGGTGCCGGGGGAGGGGACGGTCCGGCTGCGCGGGGCGGCGGCGGGCGAGCCGGCGGCAGTGGAGCGCAGCAGGGGCGAGGCGAACGCGGCGGGGGCGGGCGCGGCGAACGCGGGGCCGGCCACCGCGGGTTCGGGGACCAGCAGTTCGAACTCGCGGATCGCGGCCCACAACCGCTCCAGGCGCACACCGCGGCGCAGGCCGGCGGTCGACGGGCGGGAGGTGGCTGGCGCGTCGTTCCGGACGGGTGGGTACACGGGACTCCCAGAGGCAGAACTGTGGACGGATCACCTCCGCCTGCGCGGAGCAGCACGCCGCATTGACCACCCGTCACGGGGACGTTCGGGGTGGCGTGCATCCAGGAGAGAATAACGCTTTGTGCAATGACAGCTACACCGCGTGGTCGAAGTGGTCGAACAAAGTCCACTTCTTGTGCATATTCACCTACGGGTGACCGGAGTTGACACCATTTCACCGACCCAACGCGACCACTTGCGTGCGCCAGGTGACCGAACGGTGACGGAGGTCCGGGGTTTCCCCGGTCGGGGCGGTCTCAACCCACGACTTTGGCGGACTGTCGAACGATCATTTCCGGTCACGGTCGAGAGGCCTGTTCAGGCCCCTCGCGGCCGGATCGCGGGGCGTGCCGGGACCACCCGTCGGGGGGCGTGTCGGAGGCGGCGGGTTGACGCCCGGTCAAGATCGCGCCGGGTGACGGAGGGGGCCGGTCGTGCGGTGACGGCGGGTCAGGCCTGTCGGCGGCGGCGCATCGCCACCGCGGTCGCGGCCGCCCCGGC
>NZ_BMRI01000005.1:256150-272024 GCF_014648555.1 Kitasatospora griseola | reverse complement strand
CGCGACACCGAGCGCGGCCGCCGCGGGGATGCCGACCCGGACGGCCTTGCGTCCGGTGCGGAAGTCCCGCACCCGCCAGCCCATCGCCCGGGCGTGCCGGCGCAGCGCCGCGTCCGGGTTGATCACGTACGGGTGGCCGACCAGGCTGAGCATCGGGATGTCGTTGGCGGAGTCGCTGAACGCGGCGCAGCGGGCCAGGTCGAGGTGCTCGCGGCGGGCCAGCGCCTGGACGGCGGCGGCCTTGGCGGGGCCGTGCAGCATGCCGCCGACCAGCTTGCCGGTGTACTCGCCGTCGCGGGTCTCGGCGACGGTGCCGAGCGCGCCGGTCATGCCGAGCCGGCGGGCGATCAGCCGGGCGACCTCCTGCGGGGCGGCGGTGACCAGCCAGACCCGCTGTCCGGCGTCCAGGTGCATCTGGACCAGGGCGCGGGTGCCGGGCCAGACCTTCTCGGCGAGGACGGGTTCGAAGATCTCCTCGCAGATCCGCTCCAGGTCGGCGGTGCGCTTGCCGGCGACCAGGCCGAGCGCGCTGTCCCGGGCGTCGGCGATGTGCTCGGGGTTCTCGGAGCCGCGCAGCCGGAACGCGGCCTGCTGCCAGGCGAACCGGACCAGGTCGCGGCGGGTGAAGAAGCGCCGCCGGTACAGGCCGACGCCGAGGTAGAAGATCGCGGCGCCGCGCAGGATGGTGTTGTCGCAGTCGAAGAACGCGGCGGCCCGGACGTCGCCGGGCACCGGGGTGTGGTCGCCCTCGGGGGCCTTGGGCCGTCCGGGCTCCGTGCCGTCCGGGCCCAGCTGTTCCTGGGCGGCGTCGGCCGCGGCCTCGCCCGCCAGGGCGGTCCGTTCGTCGGTGGAACGCCTCGACCGGGTGAGCCTTCGCAGCGCTGCCATGCGACGAGCATAGTCAGCCGGGCCCTCCGGCCCCGTGACCGCGGAGTGCCGCGGCGGTGAACGAGGGGCATCCGGGGCAGCGGTGTGAGCGACGGCAGAATGGGCGCTGTGAGCCTGCTGCGACGTGACAAGAAGAATCCGGCCGACACCGTGGTGACGCTGATCGGCAAGCCCGGCTGCCACCTGTGCGAGGACGCCCGGGAGGTGATCCTCAAGGTGGTGGAGGAGCTCGGCGTCGGCTTCGAGGAGAAGGACATCCTGCAGGACGCGGCGCTGTACGAGCAGTACGCCGAGCAGATCCCGGTGACCCTGATCGACGGCCGCCAGCACGACTTCTGGCGGGTGGACGAGCAGCGGCTGCGCAAGGCGCTGGCCTGACCCCCGCCCGGCCGGTGTGACCCTCCTCGCACCGGCCCGCCCGGGCGGTCCTTCGTGGACGTTCGACTGTCTCGGCCCTAGGAGTTCGACCGGGTTCCGGCATACCATCGAACGTCTTTCCGTGTCCGCCGGGGGCCGTGCAAGAGGAGGGCGCGATGAACGGCTATGCCGTCGTCGACGTCGAGGCCACCGGTCGCAGCCCCTGGCGCCACCGGGTGGTCGAGGTCGCCGTGGTGCAGCTGGACGCGGCCCTGCGCACCGAGCGGGAGTTCGCCACGCTGCTCGATCCGGCCGGACCGGTCGGGCCGACGCACGTGCACCGGATAGCGCAGGAGGACGTGGTCGGCGCGCCCCGGTTCCGGCAGATCGCGCCGTGGTTGCTGGAGCTGCTGGCCGACCGGGTGCTGGTCGGGCACCACGTGACCTGCGACCGGGCGTTCCTGGAGCGGGAGTTCGCGCGGATCGGCGTGGTGCTGCCGACGGTGCCGACGCTGTGCACGATGCGGCTGGCCCGTCGGCTGCTGCCGCAGGCGGGCGGGTTCGGACTGTCGGCGTGCGTGGAGGCGGCCGGGCTCGGCTGGTTCCCGGCGCACACCGCGCTCGGCGACGCGCAGGCCACCGTGGAGCTGCTGCGGCACTGCCGCCGGGTCGGCAGCGCGGCCCAGGAGCCCGTTCCGGCCGCCGCCGCGGTGCCGTGGCCGCGGCTGGCGCCGGGCCGTTCGGCAGGTTCCCGGGAGCCGGTGCGGCTGCTGCGCCGGTGGGCGCCGCTGGGTCCGTGGCCGGCCGGAGCGGAGGGGTCGCGTCCGCTGGTCGGCGCGGCGGGTTACGAGTGATGCGTGTCACTGTTCGGGGACAAATCGGACACCATCTTTGTGCACACGTTCACAAACGCATAGCCTGGCGGTCCAAGCCCAGCTTCACCCACAGGAGCAACGTGGCAATCGGCCGACCCTCCCCCAGCAGTTCGCAGACGCCCGACCCGGGCGCCGCGCGCCGGACCTCGCGTGCGCGGGGCATTCCGGAGGCGACCGTGGCCCGACTCCCGCTCTACCTGCGGGCGCTGACCGCGCTGTCCGAGCGTTCCGTGCCGACCGTCTCCTCCGAGGAGCTGGCCGCCGCGGCCGGCGTGAACTCCGCCAAGCTGCGCAAGGACTTCTCCTACCTCGGGTCCTACGGCACCCGCGGCGTCGGCTACGACGTGGAGTACCTCGTCTACCAGATCTCCCGCGAGCTCGGCCTCACCCAGGACTGGCCGGTCGTCATCGTGGGCATCGGAAACCTCGGCCACGCGCTCGCCAACTACGGCGGCTTCGCGTCCCGCGGATTCCGGGTGGCCGCCCTGCTGGACGCCGACCCCAACGTGGTCGGCAGCACCGCCGCCGGCCTGCCGGTGCGGCACATGGACGAGCTGGAGGACATCGTCGTCTCCCAGCACGTCTCCATCGGCGTCATCACCACCCCGCCCGGCGCCGCCCAGCTGGTCTGCGACCGCCTGGTCGAGGCCGGCGTCACCAGCATCCTGAACTTCGCCCCCACCGTGCTGACCGTCCCGGACGGCGTGGACGTGCGCAAGGTCGACCTCTCGATCGAGCTGCAGATCCTCGCCTTCCACGAGCAGCGCAAGGCCGGCGACGAGCCCGCCGGCGACTCGGTGCTCGACCGCGCCCCCGGGCCGGTCCGCGCCGCGGCCGCCAAGCTGCGCCGCGCCGCCGGCGGCGGCAAGTCGGCCGAGCCGGCGAAGAACGCCCCGGCCGCCCAGGGCCCCGAGGACGACCTGTCCGCGGTGATGCCGGCGTGAGCACGAACATCCGTCACGACGAGGTGGGGGCATGAGTCTTCTGGTAGTCGGTCTGAGCCACCGGACCGCACCGGTCGGCGTGCTGGAGCGCGCCGCGCTCACCGGCGAGACCCCGACCCGGCTGCTGCACGACGCCGCCGCCTCGGCGACCGTCGCCGAGGCGGCGCTGGTCAACACCTGCAACCGGATCGAGCTGTACGCCGACGTGGACAAGTTCCACGCCGGCGTCGCCGAGCTGTCCCAGCTGCTCGCCGGGCACAGCGGCGTCGACATCGACGAGCTCACCCCGCACCTGTACGTGCACTACGAGGACCGCGCCGTCCACCACCTGTTCTCGGTGGCCTGCGGTCTGGACTCGATGGTCGTCGGCGAGGGCCAGATCCTCGGCCAGCTGCGCGACGCCCTGGCCAAGGCCCAGGACGAGCACACCGCGGGCCGCGGCCTGAACGAGCTGTTCCAGCAGGCCCTGCGGGTCGGCAAGCGGGCGCACAGCGAGACCGGCATCGACAAGGCCGGCCAGTCGCTGGTCACCTTCGGCCTGGAGCAGGTCGCCGCCGGCGCCGGCCCGGTCGCCGGCAAGCGCGCCCTGGTGGTCGGCGCGGGCTCGATGAGCTCGCTGGCCGCCGCCACCCTGGTCCGCTCCGGCGTCACCGATCTGCAGATCGCCAACCGCACCCCGGCCCGCGCCGAGCGCCTGGCGGAGATCCTCGGCGGCGCCGCCCGCACCCTGGACTTCGACCAGGTCCCGCAGGCGCTCGCCGAGGTGGACCTGGTGATCTCCTGCACCGGCGCGGCCGGCACCGTCATCGACGCCGCCGAGGTGGCCGCCGCGGTCGCCGCCCGCACCGCCGAGCAGCCGCTCGCCTTCCTCGACCTCGCCATGCCGCGGGACGTCGACCACGCCGTGCACCGGCTCGACGGCGCCCTGCTGGTCGACCTGGAGAGCCTCTCCCACGCGCACGCCGCCAGCCCCGGCGCGGGCGACGTGGACGCCGTCACCACCATCGTCGGCGACGAGGTCACCGCCTTCGGCCAGGCGCAGCGCGCCGCCCGGATCGCCCCCACCGTGGTCGCCCTGCGCGCCATGGCCTCCGAGGTGGTCCGCAGCGAACTCGCCCGGCTCACCTCCCGGCTGCCCGACCTGGACGAGCGCTCCAGCGCGGAGATCTCGCAGACCGTCCGCCGGGTGGTCGACAAACTGCTGCACGCCCCGACCGTCAAGGTCAAGCAGCTCGCCGGCGAACCCGGCGGGGCCTCCTACGCGGAAGCCCTGCGCGAGTTGTTCGACTTGGACCCGGCGGCAGTGCACGCTGTCTCCGGCACCCCGGTCGGCGACCGGGCCGGGTCCTCGATCCCGGCCGGCGGCATCCCCGCCGCCCAGGCCGCCGTCGCCCCGCCCGCCGGAGCACCCAGATGAACACCCCGTCAGCCCCCCAGCACGACCAGGACGATCACCTCATGAATGGTCCAGAGACAGTGACGCCGCTGCGCCTCGGTACCCGCCGCAGCGCCCTCGCCATGGCCCAGTCGGGCATGGTCGCCGAGGAGGTGGCCAAGATCACCGGCCGCCGGGTGGAGCTGGTCGAGATCACCACCTACGGGGACGTCTCCCGGGAGTCGCTGGCGCAGATCGGCGGCACCGGTGTGTTCGTCTCCGCGCTGCGCGACGCCCTGCTGGAGGGCCGCATCGACCTGGCCGTCCACTCGCTCAAGGACCTGCCGACCGCCGCGCCCGCCGGGCTGCTGCTGGCCGCTGTCCCCGAGCGCGAGGACGTCCGGGACTCCCTGGTCGCCCGCGACGGCCTCACCCTGGCCGAGCTGGTCGGCAAGGCCGGCGGCCGCACCGTCCGGATAGGCACCGGCTCCCCGCGGCGGATGGCCCAGCTCAACGCCTGGGCCCGGGCCCACGACGCGGACCTGGAGACCGTCGCGATCCGCGGCAACGTCGACACCCGCATCAACTACGTCACCTCCGGCGAGCTCGACGCCGTGGTGCTGGCCACCGCCGGCCTGAACCGGCTCGGCCGCTCCGGCGAGATCACCGAGCACCTCGACACCGCGCTGATGCTGCCCGCCCCCGGGCAGGGCGCGCTCGCGATCGAGTGCGTCGACCCGGCCCTGGCCGCCGTGCTGTCCCGGCTCGACCACGCCCCCACCCGGGCCGCCGTGGTCGCCGAGCGCGCCCTGCTGGCCACCCTGGAGGCCGGCTGCTCCGCGCCGGTCGCCGCGCTGGCCACCTGGGCCGGCACCGAACTGCGCCTGGACGGCGCGGTCGGCACCACCGATGGCGCCGAACTGCTGAAGATGTCCGCCAACGGCCCGCTCGTCCCCGACGAGACCGCCGAGGAGCAGGCCGCGGCCCTGGGCCGCGCCCTGGCCACCCGGCTGCTCGACACCGGAGCGGCCGACCTGATGGGGGAGCGCGCCCGATGACCGCCGCCGGATTCCACCCGCCCGCAGGGCGCTGCACCTTCCTCGGCGCCGGCCCCGGCGACCCCGGACTGCTCACCCTGCGCGCCGTCGACGTGCTCAGCACCGCCGACGTGCTGATCGCCGACCCGCTGACCGCCGCCGCGGTGCGCACCCACTGCCCCAGCGGCGTCCAGGTGCTCGACCCGGCCGAGACCGGCAAGGAGCTGTGCGACCTGGCCGCCGACGCGGTCAAGGCCGGCCGCCATCTGGTCCGCACCGTGGACGGCGACCCCGGCCTGGACGGCTGCGCCGCCCAGGAGATGCTGCGCTGCGCCAAGGCCGGCGTCCCGTTCGAGGTCGTCCCCGGCGTCGCCCAGTCGGTGGGCGTGCCCGCCTACGCGGGCGTGCCGCTCCGCGGCGACCAGGGCGCGGACGTCCGGTTCGTGGACGGCGAGGCGCTGCTCGGCGGCCAGTTGGTCGACCTGGGCGCGCCCGAGACCACGCTGGTGGTCCGCACCACCCTGGGCCAGCTGCCCGCGACCGCGAACGCCCTGGTGGCGCACGGCCGCAAGCCCGACGCGGCGCTGTCGGCGACGCTGTCCGGCACCACCACCCGGCAGCGCACCTTCACCTCCATGCTGTCCGCGATCGCCGCCGACCTGAAGGCCGCCCGGGTGCTGCCCTCGCCGGTCTCCGCCCCGGTGGACCCGGCGACCTCGGTGATAGCCGTGGTCGGCGAGCAGGTCGCGCACCGCGCCTCGCACTCGTGGTTCGAGACCAAGCCGCTGTTCGGCTGGAACGTCCTCGTCCCGCGCACCAAGGAGCAGGCGCACGGCCTGTCCGAGCAGCTGCGCTCCTACGGCGCGGTGCCGCAGGAGGTGCCGACCATCGCGGTCGAGCCGCCGCGCACCCCGCAGCAGATGGAGCGGGCGATCAAGGGCCTGGTCACCGGCCGCTACGAGTGGATCGCCTTCACCTCGGTGAACGCCGTCAAGGCCGTCCGGGAGAAGTTCGAGGAGTACGGCCTGGACGCCCGGGCGTTCGCCGGCATCAAGGTCGCGGCGGTCGGCGAGACCACCGCGCAGGCGCTGGTCGACTTCGGCGTGAAGCCCGACCTGGTGCCGTCCGGCGAGCAGTCCGCCGCCGGCCTGCTGGAGGACTGGCCGCCGTACGACCCGGTGTTCGACCCGATCGACCGGGTGCTGCTGCCGCGCGCCGACATCGCCACCGAGACCCTGGTGGCCGGCCTGGTCGAGCTCGGCTGGGAGGTCGACGACGTGACGGCGTACCGGACGGTGCGCGCCTCGCCGCCGCCGGCCGAGACCCGCGAGGCGATCAAGGGCGGCGGTTTCGACGCGGTGCTGTTCACCTCGTCCTCGACCGTCCGGAACCTGGTCGGCATCGCCGGCAAGCCGCACAACGTGACCGTCATCGCCTGCATCGGCCCGGCCACCGCCAAGACGGCGGAGGAGCACGGCCTGCGGGTCGACGTGATGGCCCCGGCCCCGTCCGCGTCCGCGCTCGCCCAGGCGCTGGCCGACTTCGGGGCCAACCGCCGGGACGCCGCCACCGCGGCGGGCGAGCCGGTCTACCGGCCGAGCGAACGCCGCCCCGGTTCGCGCCGCAAGGCGCGTTGACCCTCCGTCAGGGGGAGGCCCGACGGCCTCCCCCTGACGTCTTCTCAGCGACTCAGGGAGCCTTCGAAGTGTCCGCCGAATTCCCGTCCGTCCGCCCACGCCGTCTGCGCTCCACCCCCGCGATGCGTCGCCTGGTCGCCGAGACCCGGCTGCACCCGGCCGAGCTGGTCCTGCCGGCGTTCGTCCGCGAGGGCCTCACCGAGCCGAAGCCGATCACCGCTATGCCGGGCGTCGTCCAGCACACCCGCGACACCCTGCGCCGGGCCGCCGTGGAGGCCGCCGAGGCCGGCGTCGGCGGCATCATGCTGTTCGGCGTCCCCGAGGTGCAGGACGCGATCGGCTCCGAGGGCACCAGCCCCGAGGGCATCCTGCAGCTCGCCATCCGCGACGTGGTCTCCGAGGTCGGCGACGCCCTCGTGGTGATGTCCGACCTGTGCCTGGACGAGTACACCGACCACGGCCACTGCGGCGTGCTCGCCGCGGACGGCTCGGTCGACAACGACGCCACCCTGGAGCGCTACGCCGAGATGGCCGTGGTGCAGGCCGACGCGGGCGTCCACCTGGTCGGCCCGTCCGGGATGATGGACGGTCAGGTCGCGGTCATCCGCCGGGCGCTGGACGACGCTGGCCACCAGGACGTCGGCGTCCTCGCGTACACCGCGAAGTACGCCTCCGCGTTCTTCGGCCCGTTCCGGGAGGCCGTCGGCTCCTCGCTGAAGGGCGACCGCAAGACCTACCAGCAGGACCCGGCCAACGCCCGCGAGGCGCTGCGCGAGCTGGAGCAGGACCTCGCCGAGGGCGCCGACATGGTGATGGTCAAGCCCGCGATGGCCTACCTGGACATCCTGCGCCGGATCGCCGACGTCTCCCCGGTGCCGGTCTCCGCCTACCAGGTGTCCGGCGAGTACTCGATGGTCGAGGCCGCCGCCGCCAACGGCTGGATCGACCGCGAGCGGACCATCCTGGAGACCCTCACCTCGATCCGCCGGGCCGGCGCCGAGCAGATCCTCACCTACTGGGCCACCGAGGCGGCCCGCCTGGTGCGCTGACGCCGGGCCCGGGTACGGGCCGCCGACAGGCCGAAGGGCGCGACCGCCGGGAGTGGCGGTCGCGCCCTTCGGGGTGACGCGGGGTCAGTCCATGGCGATGATGCCGCCACCGCCGCCGCCGAGGGCGGTGGAGGTGGCCCAGCCGCCGCCGCCACCCATGGTGAAGATGTGGTCGGTCGCGGCGACGCCGCCGCCGTGGCCCGCGAGGAAGGGCTCGTGGGCGGTGATGACGCCCTCCTCGCCGCCGCCGGCCACGACGGTCGCGGAGGCGGGCGCGGCGATGCCGGCCAGCGCGAGCGCGGCGACCGTGGTGACGACGGCCTTGCCCAGCTTGCTCTTCATGGAGAGTTCCTCTCTGCGTCGATGCTGTCTCAAGGTCAACACGGGGTGCGGCCGGTGGGGCGCTGCACGCGCCCACGGGTGCTCCGGTCACCCGATCGCGCCGCGGACGAACGGGTGGTGCGCGGCCGGAGACACGGAACCGCCGGGCCCGGGGCTGGCCCCGGACCCGGCGGTCGGCTGTGACCGGGGAAGGATCAGCCGATCAGGTGGGAGACGCCGCCGTCGCCGCTGGTGGCGGTGTTCTGGCCGATGTCGCAGGTCTGCTTGGCGCCGTTGTTGAGCGCGTCGACCTCGACCGGGACGACGATGCCGATGAGGGCGCCCACGCCGATGTTGTGGATGTCGGGCAGGCAGATGTTCGGGTTGTCCAGCACGTGGTTGTTCGGGCTGTGGTTGCCGTGGGTGCCGGTGGCGTTGGTGCCGCCGTCGCCCTGGATGGAGGCCGCGGAGCCGTCCGCGTCGCCGATGGCCATCGCGGGGGAGGCGGACATGGCGAAACCGGCGGCGACGACGCCGACGGCGGCGAGAGCCTTCTTGATCATGGGGTCATTCCTTTTCGGATCTGATGGAGTGGAGCAGCAACCCCTTGCGCGTGGCTCGCGCCGGGGCCGACCGCCCGGCCGGGGGAACGGACCGGGCGGGTCATGGGGCGCGGAACCGGGGTTCCGCGCCAGGGCAGTGACGGTGCGTCAGCCGACCAGGTGGGAGACGCCGCCGTCGCCGCTGCCGACAGTGCCCTGGCCGACCACACAGGTCTGCTTGGGCTGGTTGTTGAGCGCCTGGACCTCGACCGGGACGGCGATGCCGAGCACTGCCACGCCGACGTTGTGGATCTCCGGCAGGCAGATGTTCGGGTTGTCGGCGAAGTGGAAGTTCGGGCTGTGGTTGCCCCAGGTGCCGCTGGAGTTGGTGCCGCCATTCCCCTGGATGGTGGCGGCGGAACCGTCCGCGTCGCCGATCGCGACGGCGGGGGTGGACACCGCGGCCAGCGCGGCGGCGGCCAGGCCCACGGTGGCCAAGGACTTCTTGAGCATGGTGGAGATACCTCTCTGAAATGCCGTTCGAGGGGTGCTGCCCCGTCGTCGTCGGGATCAAAGAATGGCGAACAGGAAAGTTACGGGGGCGGAGAAAATTCGTCGAGGATCACCGGTTTCCCTGCGTGCCGGTCCGATTATTGGTCCGTTCAGGTTAACTGCCGCTATCCGTGAGGGAGCTGGCTCGTTCGCCAAGGTGTGTGCGCCGCACCCGAATTACCCTCGGGGTCGACGGTGCCACGAGAAGTCATACGGAATGACCGACGTACCGAATGACCGACCTACCGAATTACCGGATATCGAACGAACGGCGGACACCATGAAGCTCTCCAAGCGGGCCACCGGCGCCCTGCTGCTGGCGGTCGGCGCCGGCGTGGCTGCGGCGCAGGGCGTGGCCCAGGCGGCCCCGAAGACCCCGTCCGAGGTCGCCGCGCTGGAGGACGGGCTGGCCACCAAGGAGGTGCCGTTCAGCATTCCGCTCAGCACCGCGATGTCGCCGCTGCCGCTGCTCGCGGACGGCGGCGAGATCCACGGCGGCATCCCGAGCTCGCCGCTGCTGCCGCCCACCGACACCGGCCAGAGCCCGACCCAGCCGATCCCGGACCACATCCTGCCCGCCCTCAACGGCACCAAGCTGGGCCCGTCGCTGGGCGCCACCCTGCCGCTGCCCGAGGCGGACCGGGGCGCGAAGCTCGGCACCCTGGACCTGGACGCTCCGGCCGCCCCGCTGAACCTGGCCGGACCGGCGGTGGGCCTGGGCCAGCCGGTCACCTTCGTCCGCAGCGAGAGCGGCGAACTGACCGACGCCGCGCTGTCCCTGGACAAGGTGGACCCGCACCTGGTGACCGCCCCCGTGCAGGCCGTGCCGGGCGCCAAGGCCTCGCTCGGCGGCGAGCAGGACCAGATCTCGGTCACCGACTCGGTGAAGGCGCTGGCCGCCACCACGACCTCCATGACGGGCGAGATGCTCAACCAGGCCGGCCCGGCGCAGACCCTCACCGGCGCGCTGGACCAGTCGCAGGTGTGACGGCATGCCAGAAGGACCGTACGGCCCGGCTGCCCCTCGGGGAGGCCGGGCCGTACGGCTGCCGGGCGCGGGTCAGATTGGCAGCGCGGTGAGCAGCGGGCCGGCCAGCGGGAGGTTCTTGGCCCCGCCGCCGGCGGACAGCGGTCCGGTGAGCGTGCCGGTGCCGACCGGGCCGAGCCCGTTGTCGGGGACCACCGCGACACCGTTGTTGAGCAGGTCGGCGGAGGAGTTGGCCCACGGGTCGAGCCGCAGGTCCTTGACCGGGGCGACCGCGTAGCCGAGCCCGGCGGTGGTGCCGCCGAGGGCCTGCTTGGCGTCGGTGGGCTGCAGGTGGGTGGTGGGCAGCGGGAGCCCGCCGAGCTGTTCGGTCTCGGCGTGCGCGGCCTGGGCAGTGGCGCCGCCGAGCAGCAGGGCGGTGCCGAGCGCGGCCAGCGCGCCGGTGGTGGTCCGGGACATCGGCCATTCCTTCGGGGGTGAGAGGGGCGGGTACGAGCACTGCCCCTCGGCCGGCGGCCGAGGGGCAGTATGCACGGGCTGGTGAGCGGCCGGGGCCGGTCAGTCGCAGTCCTCGACCGGCTCGTGGTGGTGGTGCTCGTGCTCGTGCTCGTGCTTGGCCGGCGGCTCCTGCTCGTGCTTGACCGGTGCCGCCACGTGCTCGGGCTCGTCGCCGGAGTCGGCGTTGACGCAGGTGTTGCCGAACGCCGGGTTCAGCAGGCCGATGATGTTGATCGAGTTGCCGCAGACGTTGACCGGGACGTGCACCGGGACCTGGATCTGGTTGCCGGAGAGCACGCCGGGGGAGTTGGCGGCGACGCCCTCGGCCTCGGCGGAGGCGTTGGCCAGGCCGGCCGAGCCGAGGACCAGGCCGGCGGCGGCGACGGACAGGACCGCGGCCTTCTTGAAGTTGCGCATGAGGGTTTGATCTCCTAGATCACAACGGGGAGTTGGTGCGCCGCGCCGAGCGGGCGCGGCGCGGCATCAGGCGGTTCAGCCGCCGTTGACGCAGGTGTTGCCGAAGGCCGGGTTCAGCAGCGCGATGATGTCGATGGTGTTGCCGCACAGGTTGATCGGGACGTGCACCGGGACCTGGATCTGGTTGCCGGAGAGCACGCCGGGGGAGTTGGCGGCGACGCCCTCGGCCTCGGAGGAGGCGTTGGCCAGGCCGGCCGAGCCGAGCATCAGACCGGTGGCGGCGACGGACAGGACCGCGGCCTTCTTGAAGTTGCGCATGACTTTCTCTTCCTCACGTTCTGCCCGACTGTGGAAGGTCGGGGTCGGGCGATCGCATCATCGCCCGCTGTTTTCGGGATCTGCCGGGAATGTCACTCACGCGGCCCATGACCCGCGTGTCGCCCGTGGTTTGGGCGGTCGGCGCTGCGTCGGCGCCGCGCGCCGGACTCCGCCGGCGTCAGCCGCCGTTGACGCAGGTGTTGCCGAAGGCCGGGTTCAGCGCAGCGATGACGTCGATCGTGTTGCCGCACAGGTTGATCGGGACGTGCACCGGGACCTGGATCTGGTTGCCGGACACGACGCCGGCCGAGCCGGCGGCGACACCCTCGGCGTCGCTGCTGGCCACGGCCGCACCGGCGGTGCCGAGCAGCAGGGTCGCGGCGGCGGCGGAGCCGAAGGCGCCGAAGGCGAGCTTGCGCATGGTGAAGTCTCATTTCTTGCGGGTGGATCGGGTTCGCCAGGAAGAACGAACCAGTACGGCGGGGGAAACGGGCGAGTTCGCCGATCCTCCGAGCCGTTCACCCGAATGCTGCGGTTACGCCGGACGGGTGATTGTCCGAAGAACGGCGCAACTGTTCCGGAGGGGTCTCGTTGGCTGAGTGCACGTCCCGTGTGCTTCCTTCCGGTAGCCCCGGCGCGGCAATTGGAAGATCTGATTTAAAGAGGAGACTCAAATGAGCATCAAGAAGGCTGCCGCGGTCGGCGCCGCTGTCGCGGGCATCGTCGCCGTCGGTGCGGGTTCCGCCATGGCGAGCAGCGAGGCCGAGGGCGTCGCCGCCAACTCCCCCGGTGTGGTGTCCGGCAACCAGGTCCAGGTCCCGATCCACATCCCGGTCAACCTGTGCGGCAACTCGATCAACATCGTCGGCCTGCTGAACCCGGCGTTCGGCAACACCTGCATCAACGGCGGCTGACCGCAGCCCCTGGCAGATCGAGCCGCCGTCCGCACCGCATCAGCGGTGCGGACGGCGGCTCAACTGCGTTTTCGGGACGTCTTCCTGACGGAACGTCTCAGTACTCCGGTCAGGTCGCGCCGCGAGTCTTGTTGTGTTACCTGTCAGTACCTAGCATGTGAGCCTGCCTCATGTTCGCCGGGTTTCGGCCCGGTTCCCCCATGCTCCGCGCCGCCCGGCACCCGCCGGGCGATCCCCCACCCCGCAAGGAGTCATGAGTGTCCAGGACACCCACGGTCCGCCGCAGGCCCCCAGCCCTGCTCGCCACCGCCGCGCTGCTGGCCGCCCTCGGCCTCGGCTCCGGCTTCGGCACCGCCGCCACCGCCCAGGCCGCCTCGCCCAGTGCGGGCAAGCCCGCCGCCATCGTTGCCCTCGGCGACAGTGCGATCTCCGGCGAGGGCGCCGGCACCGACACCAACGACGACTACGTCCCCGGCACGGACAGCCCCACCAACTACTGCCACCGCTCCACCAAGTCCGAGATCTTCGTGACCCAGCTCCCCGGCGTCACCCCGATCGACCTGGCCTGCTCCGGCGCGCAGACCGGCGACCTGGTCAGCGATCCCGAGCTGGCGAAGATCACCGGACCGGGCAGCGGCGACTTCGGCGAGGCCAAGCAGGACGTCCAACTGGCCGCCACCGCCGCCGACTACGACGTGAAGATGGTCGTCGTCACGATCGGCGCGAACGACGACTTCGAGTTCGCCAACATCATGATGTCCTGCCTGGCCCAGTACTTCCCGATCCCGCAGTCCCAGGGCTGCCGCGACACCATTGGCAGCGCCGAGATCACCCGGCGCGCCGCCGGGGTCAAGCCCAAGGTGACGGCCGCGCTGACCAACATCCGCAACACCATGCGGAAGGCCGGCTACTCCGACGACTCATACCAGCTCGTCTACCAGTCGTACTTCAACCCGATCACCCCCGACATCCGGCGCAACGACTACGTCGGCAAGGTCGCGGACGGCTGCCCGGCCTTCCCCGAGGACCTCGCCTGGGGCCACAACTGGGTCGTCCCCACGCTGAGCGACGCGCTGCGCGAGGCCGCCTCCGGTGTGCCGGGCGTGCGCTACCTCGACCAGCGGCGGGTCGCCTTCGGCCACGAGGTCTGCGCGGAGTGGACCAGCTCGCCGTACGAGTACACCAACGGCGACGTGATCGACCTGTCGGAGAGCACCCGCAACGGCTGCGACACTCCGATCTCCATCCCGGGCCTGTGCATGAACAACGTCCGCCAGTCGTACCACCTGCGGGTGGCCGGCTACGCCGCCGAGGCGGCCTGCCTGCGGCAGTTCTACCAGCAGTCCGGACTCGCCCAGGCGTTCTGCTCGCTCAACCAGCAGAACGGCACCTCGATCACCGGGCTCACCCCCGGCAAGCCGTTCCCGGACACCCCCGAGGACGGCGCCTGGTACCAGCTCACCAACCAGGCCAACGGCAAGGTGCTCGACCTGTCCGGCGGCGGCACCTACGGTGACTCCACCAACGGCCGCACCGCGATCACCTATCCGGCCACCGGCGGCCTGAACCAGTCCTTCGTGTTCGAGATCAAGGCCGGCGGCTCCTTCGAACTCGACTTCAGCGGCAACCGGAACATGTGCCTGGACGTCTCCGGGGCCTCCACCGCGCCCGGCGCCAAGATCCAGCAGTGGGGCTGCAACGGCGGCGGCAACCAGCACTGGCTCCTGCAGCCGGTCGGCGACGGCACCTACAAGCTCGCCGACTCCCAGGACGCCACCAAGCTGGCCACCGCCTCCGCCCAGACCGACGCCCAGGGCAACCAGCTGGTCCAGCTGGCCGCCGACAACGGCTCCGCCGCGCAGCACTGGCAGCTGACCAAGCTCGGCATCGTCTACCTGCACGGCTGATCCCCCGGCCTGACGGAGAGCCGCCCCGGCGACCTCCGTCAGGCCGCACCCAGCCGGACGGCCGCACCCGGCGGCATCGGGTACGGCCGCTCCGGCGGCAGCAGCGCGGCGTCCCTGGTGGCGTGCAACTCCCGGGCCAGTGGCGTCAGATCCTCGATCCGCACCAGCCACTCCCCGGCGTAGCGCCGCACCAGCTCCCCGCTCAGCCCCAGCTGCAACGACCGGTGCGGCAACGGCCGGAGATCCAGATCCCGCTCCGGATCCCACTGCACCCGGGCCGGACTGCGCCGCAACGCCCGCTGCCACTCGGCCTTCGAGGCGTGCACCCCCGGCTTGTAGCCGCTCAGCACCGCCGCCTCCAGCGCGGCATCGAATCCCCGGCGGCTGATCACCACCCCGAGGATCCGCGACTGCCCCTCGGCGCGCGCCCAGTCGCTCCGGTACATCAGCCAGCGGAACGACGGCTTGATCCACGTCATCCGCTCCACCGAGAACGCCTCCGGCCACCGCCCGTCCGCGACCGCGGGGTCACCGATCTCGGGCCGGAACGCCTGGTACACCGTCACCGTCTCGTCGTCGTACCGGGCCCTGATCTGTCTCTTCGGCACCTCGTTCATCCGACCATCCTGTCGTAGGTGGGCGCGAAGACCGGGGTACCCCGGCGCGAAGCCGAGGGGGCGGAACCTGCGCGACAGGCGCAAGGCCCACCGCCCGCCGTACTGGTCTAGTCCTGTCGTTGACAGCGGTGGCGGACCGGACCGACCATGTGAGCCGTCCCACAGTGCTCCGCCTGGAGGTTCACGTGCCCAGCCCCTCTGCGGTCGATTTCGTCGCCGCCGCCCACGCCGCCATCGACCGGGTCAGCAGCTCGCAGGCCGAGGAGGTGGCGAAGGCCGCCGAGCTGATCGCGGATGCGCTGGCCGCGGACGGCATCGTGCAGGCGTTCGGCACCGGTCACTCCGAGGCGTTCGCGATGGAGATCGCGGGGCGGGCCGGTGGGCTGGTGCCCAGCAACCGGATCGCGCTGCGCGACGTGGTGCTGTTCGGTGGGCGGCCGGTGGAGATCCTGTCCGGCTCCGAGCTGGAGCGCGGGACCGAATCGGCGGCGATGCTCTGGGAGTTGACCGCCCCGCACCCGGCCGACGTGTTCATTCTCGCGTCGAACTCCGGCGTCAACGGCTGCGTGGTCGAACTCGCCCGGCTGGCGAAGGAGAACGGGCACCCGCTGATCGTCGTCACCTCCGCCGAGCACACCGCC
>NZ_BMRI01000005.1:240608-256124 GCF_014648555.1 Kitasatospora griseola | reverse complement strand
GGTGTTCAGCCCAAGCACCCGTCCGGTCTGCGGCTGCGTGACTACGCGGACGTGGTGCTGGACAACGGCGCGCCGTTCGGCGACGCCGTGCTGCCGATGGCGGGTGGCGGCCGGGCCTGCGGCATCTCCTCGATCACCGCCGCGCTGCTCGGCCAGCAGATCATCGCCGAGGTGATCCGCCGGGTGGAGGAGAGCGGTGGCGTCCCGCCCGTCTACCTGTCGGCGAACATCCCCGGCGGCGACGAGCACAACAACAAGCTCGAAGCGCTGTACGCCGGCCGCATCCGCCGCACCGCATGACGACCCGTCAGCAGGCGTCGGCGGACGCGCCGCTGGTGCTCGGCCTCGACGTGGGCGGCACCAGCACCCGCGCGCTGGTCGCCACCCTGGACGGCCGGATCCTCGGCACCGCGCACGGCGCCGGGGGCAACCCGGTCGCGCACGGTGCGGAGGTCGCCGTCCGGGAGATCGGCGGCGCCGTCCGTGCCGCGCTGGCCGGGCTGGACCCGGCCGGGGTCGCGGCCGGGGTGATCGGTCTCGCGGGCGGCTCGCTCGCCCCGCCGGAGGTGCTGGCGCTCTGGCCCGCCACCGGACTGACCGTCACTCCGCGGCTGGTCGGCGACGCCGAACTCGCCCACGCGGCCGGGACGGCCGCCGCCGACGGCACCCTGCTGCTCAGCGGCACGGGCGCGATCGCCGCGGAGATCCGCGACCACGCGCTGCGCCGCACCGCCGACGGTCACGGCTGGCTGCTCGGCGATCGCGGCTCCGGTTTCTGGCTGGGTCGCGAGGCGGTCGCCGCCGCGCTCACCGCCGTGGACCGGGCGCTGCCGTTCGACGGTCCATCACTTCGGCTGCCCGGCCTGGCCGGGGCGATCGCCGACGCGCTGGTCGGACCGGACGGCCTGGGGCGCGAGCCGCGTTCGGCGCTGATCGCCGCCGCCCATGCCGAGGCCCCGGCCCGGCTGGCCCGGCTGGCGCCGGTCGTCCTCGATCACGCGGCGGCCGGCGACCCGGTCGCCCTCGCCCTGGTCGACCGTGCCGCCGACCATCTGATCGCGACCCTCGCGCTGGTCCGCGAGCCCGACTCCCCGCTGCCGCTGGTGCTGGCCGGCGGGCTGCTCGCCTCGGCGACGCCGCTGGTGGCGCACCTGCGCCCGCGTCTGGCCGCCCGCTGGCCGGACGCGGTGGTCTCCACCGCCCGCAACGGCGCCGGCGCCGCCGCCTGGCTGGCCGCCCGGGACCTGGGTCGCGGAACGGAGGAGCTTCATCGCCTGCTGACGGCGTGAGCAGGCCGGCCGGGTCGGGGCGCGGTCAGTGACAGGTCATGGCCCCGGGCGCGACCCGGTCGGCCGGGGGCTTCGGCGGGACGCCCGGCCGGGGGTTCCGGTCCGGGGGTTCGTCGGTGCGGCGGCTCCGGGCCGGCCACCACAGACGGCCGACCGGCCCGGTCGGCAGGGCGATCTCCGCCCACACCCACTTCCCGGTGCGCTTGCGGATCACCCCGTGGGCGAGCGCGAGTTCGGCGATCAGCAGGATGCCGCGGCCGGACTCGGAGTCCCGGTCGGGGCGGCCGGCCACCGGGACGGCGGGGGAGGCGTCGTAGACCTCTATGACGGCCCGGTGGTGCAGCGGGTCGGCGTGCACGCCGACGGTGACGACCGGGCCGGTGGCATGGCGGACGGCGTTGCCGAGCAGTTCCGAGGTGACCAGATCGACGGTCAGTTGGGTGTCCTCGTCCAGCGGGGCGCCGCCCCAGGCGGTGATCAGTGCGCGGACCCGGCGGCGTCCGGCGGCGACGGTGGCGGGCTCGCGGGGCAGTGAGAACCATCGACGGTGCACGGACATGGCGGGCTCCTCACGCGGGTTCGCTCGATGAGCGCTCCTGGAACGCCCGTCGAGCGGGAGACTCGGCAGCCGATATGAGGGTATGTCAGATTGCAGCATCTCTAGACAAGCTGAAATCTCTAGAGATGTCAATGCACTTGGGGGCGGGCCGTGCGTAGGATGTCTAGAGAAGGGAAGGAAACCCGCCGCCATGACCAGTCACCCCCGGGCCACCCGGCCCAAGTACCAGCGGATCGCCGAAGACCTCAAGCGCGACATCGACTCAGGCCGCTACCGACCCGGTGACCGGCTGCCGGGCGAGAACGACCTGATGGTGACGTACGGCGTGGCCCGGATGACGGCCCGCCAGGCGCTCGGCGTGCTGCAGACCGAGGGGATCGCGGAGGCCCGCAAGGGGGTGGGGGTCTTCGTCCGGGAGTTCCGGCCGATAAGGCGTCGCGGCATCCAGCGGCTGTCCGACCGGAACTGGGGCAGCGGCTTCTCGGTCTGGTCGACCGACATAGCGGCCCGCGACCTGACGGTGGACCAGTTGACCGTCGCCGAGCGCGAGGTCCCCGAGGAGATCGCCGCCGTCCTCGGACTGAAGGCCGGTGAGTCGGCCTGCGTGCGCAGCCGCCGCTTCGTGCTGGACGGCAAGCCGGTGCTGCTCTCCGAGTCCTACCTGCCGGCCGCACTGGTGGCGGGCAGCCGGATCGCCGATCCCGACACCGGCCCCGGCGGCACCTACGCCCGGCTCGCCGAGCTCGGCCACAAGCCGGTGCACTTCCAGGAGCACATCCGCTCCCGGATGCCCGCCGGCGACGAGGCCGAGCGCCTCGCCCTCGCCCCCGGCACGCCGGTCTTCCTGGTGCACCGCACCGCCTTCGCCGAGGACGGCCAGGTGGTGGAGTTCAACGCGATGGTGCTCGACTCGTCCTCGTACATCCTCGAATACGACTTCGACGCCTGACCGTCCACAGCCGGTGGACGGCCGGGCGCACTTGTCCACAGGCCTGTGGACAAGTCCCGGCGCGTCATCCGCGGCTCCAGCGGAACTCGACCTCGGGGAAGCGCGGCGAGGGGCTGTCGAGCAGCCGTGCGGGCCGGTGCCGCAGGAAGTGGTCGAAGTGGGCCCGGGCGTAGCCGCGGGTGAGCTCGGTGGTCCGGTCCGGGGCGAGCGTGCCGAACAGCGCCGCGTACGCCTCGGCCGGCAGGTGCTGCGGCAGCCCGCCGGGGACGGCCGCGTGCGGGAGGTCGGTGAAGCTGAGGTGCCCGGCGCCGTGGAAGCGCAACTGACGGGCCCAGCCGCGTTGGTGGTCGCGCCAGCGCTGCCAGGTGTCGTGGTCGGCCGACGAGGTCAGCAGCAGGAACGGGCGGTCCAGGCCGAGTTCGGGCACCGGGGAGCCGAACAGGCCGCCGTCCAGGTCGAGTCCGGCGACGAACCGGTCGTCCTGACGGACCGCCTCGGCCGCCGCCGCCCCGCCCATCGAGTGGCCGAGCACGCCGATCCGCCCGCCGTCCGCGTACGGCAGTCCGGGCCGGCGCGGCAGCTCCCGACGCTCCGTCAGCGCGGTGGCGACGAAGCGCAGGTCGCCGACCCGGGCGGCGATCTCCTGGTGCTCGGTGGCGCCCCAGTCGGCCGGATCGTCGGCCAGCACGCTGCGCACCAGTCGGCCGTCGGGAAACTCCACCGCGGCGGCGTCGTACGTGTGGTCGACGGACGCGACCAGGTAGCCGTGGGCGGCGAGCTCCTCGGCCAGCGCGGTGCAGTTGCTCCGCCCGCCCTTGCGGCCGTGCCCCAGCAACAGCAGGGGGAGGGCACCGGGCGCGGCGGGCGCACCGGCGCGCGCCGTCGGGCGGACGGCGGCGAGGGTGCCGGGATCCAGCTGCAGCATCGTCTCGAACGCCGCCGCGACCCTCGGCGTGGTGTACGGCGCGCGGGCGTACTCGCCCCGGTCGAGCGCCGGGTACCAGAGCTGGACCATGAGTTCGCGAGGCCCCGGGGTCGGCGCGAACGGGTCCTGCCGGGCCCGGTCGACGAGGTGCAGGGCGACGGTGCCCACCGGCCGGTCGACGGTCGGCCTCGGCAGGTCGATCGACCGTACGGGCGCGGCCGAGGCCGACCGCGCGGGAAGCGTGAGAGCGACGGCGCCCGCCCCGGCCGCCACCAACAGTGATCGCCGCCCGATCATCGTCCACCCCCGGAGTCCGGCCCGACCTGATGGCCACTCACGGTAGAGGTCCGGATCACCGCCGACCAGAGGGCGTGCCCGGCGCCGGGCACGCCCCTCGGTGTCAGCTCTCGTACTCGGCGACCACGGTGGCCCGGGCCAGCGCGTGGAAGCCGAGGGTGCCGCCGATCGCCGCCGCCGAGGTGTCCGCGTCCAGGCCGATCGAGTCGACGCCCAGGGCGTGCACGGTGAAGACGTACCGGTGCGGGCCGTGGCCGGGCGGCGGGGCCGCACCGCCGAAGTCCCGGGTGCCATAGTCGTTGCGACCGTGCACCGCACCCGCCGGCAGGCCCGGGAACTCGCCGCTGCCCGCGCCGGCCGCCAACTCGGTGACGGTGGCCGGAAGATCGAACAGCAGCCAGTGCCACCAGCCGGAGCCGGTCGGCGCGTCCGGGTCGAAGCAGGTCACCGCGAAGCTCCTGGTCTCCGCCGGGAACCCGGACCAGCTGAGCTGCGGTGAGCGGTTCCCGGCCTGGTAGACCTGCTCGTCGTTCAGTCGGCCCCCGTCCGTCACGTCCTCGCTGACCAGCGTGAACGTCGGGACGGGGCGCAGGAAGGCGTGCGGCAGCGGCGGCCGGTCGGATGCGGTCATGGGTGTCCCCCCCGTGGGCGGTGCGTCGATGGATGCCCCGCGACCTTAGTGGGCCGACGTCGGTTCGCCAAGATCCGTTCCGTGCCGCTCGACTGACCGCGCCTCAGGTCGGCGTGCTCGTAACTCGGCTGCCGAGCACCGGAATTGGTAGAGACCTTTGAGGGTTGCCTGCCGCCGTCGCCGAAGGAGTCCGCGCCGTGGACGGGATCTTCGCCCGGGAGTACCGGGCGGTCACCGCCTGCTTCACCGCCATCATGTTCCTGACCGGGTTCGCCGCCCTGGTAGTGGTGCCCACCCTGCCCACCGCCGCCGCAGATCTGCCCGGAGTGGCACTGTTCCCGCTGGTCGCCGGGTGCTTCGTGGCCGCCGGCCTGCTCGGCGGCGTCCTGGGCGGCACCTAGTCCGACCGCACCGGGGCCGGGTGTGGTGGGGATGGCGGTTGGGTCCCGGGTGGTGCTGCCCTGTCCGACCCCGGCGACGCCCGCGCGTGGCGCGTAGCCGGGCGATGGTCAGCTCGCTTGCTGCGCCGTGGCGTTCGCTCTGCTCGTTGTGCGATCGAGACCACCCTGCTCGCCGCCCGCGTTCGCATCGGTCGAGTACGAGGTGGCCGGCTGGACGGCCGAACTCGGCCTGGTGGCAGCGGGGTTGGGCATCACCCTGATCCCGTCCCGCGCCGCCCGCCCCGATCTCGCCCTGGTCCCCCTCCACTCGGACGACACCCCGATCCGCCACGTCCGCACCGCCACCCGCCGAGGCCACCGCCCCGCCCCGGCCGTCACCGCCTTCCTTCCCCACCTGCACACCGCAGCCACCGCCCCGCACCACTGACGCCCCGAAAACCCGGACGACCGGCGACCCGGCCCCGCCCTACCGTGGCGGAATGACGGGAAGACCTCGCCCATTCGCCTACGTCGGCCCACCCGAGCTGCGCGCCGGCGCCGGTGGCCACACGCTCGGCCGCCGCGTCCGCACCCCGGCCGAACTGGACGGCTGGCTCGGCGAGTTGGCACCCGCGGAGCGCGCCGAACCGGTCACCTACGTGATCGATCTCGCCGGGGCACTGCGGCTGGCCCCGCGCCGCAGCGAACACGTCGCATGCGCCGGCGGGGCGGCGGTGCCGGCGGCCGGCGAGATCGGTTTCGCCCGGCAGGCCGACGGCCGGTGGGCGGTGTGCGAAGTCAGCAACCAGTCCACCGGCTACTGCCCGGACCTCGACTGCTGGCCGGCCGTCGCCACCGCCCTCGACCGGGCCGGACTGCCCCGCCCGGACGGATTCACCCACGCGTGCGTCTTCCGCCGCTGCCCGGCGTGCGCACAGGTCAACCTGGTCAAGGACGACGACCTGACGTGCGCCGTCTGCGACAGTGCCCTGCCGGAGGAGTGGAACCTCGATGCGGGTGGGCGGTGAACGGGTCTCCCGAACGGGTGGGCGCCACCGCACCGGGTTGACGGTCGGTCAATTCGGGGATTCCGGCCGAGCCCGGAGCGGGCTCAGGGCCAGACCAGGCAGTAGAGCTGGTGGCCGGCGTCGTGCAGGCGGTTGGCGAAGTCCTGCCACTCGTGCAGCATCTGGTAGATGACGAAGGCGTCCCGGGGGCCGCGGCGGTCGGGGACGGTGGACCAGATGAAGGCGGCGGCGCCGAGTTCGGTCTCGTCGGCCTTGCGGAGCGGTTCGACGACGGTGTGCGGGAGTTGGACGACCGCGTAGTCGGGGTGCAGGACCACCAGTTCGAGCGGCGGGACGTGGTGGAGCGGGACGCCCTGGATGCCCGTGAGGACCATCGCGCTCATCGTCTCGGGCTTGATCTTGGTGGAGAGGTGGCCGTTGCCGGAGCCGCTGGTCTCCATCAGGTCGCCGAGCCGGCCCAGCGCGCCGAGCTCCCCGGCGTCGAGGCCGAGGCCACCGGGGCCGAGGGCGGTGGGGACTCTGGCGGCGGTGGCGCGGTCCGGTGCGCCGAAGTACTTGTAGGTGACCCCCACTTTGTCTTCGCCCCTCCTTCCCCTGCCCGCTTCCCTGCCCCCGCCGGTCTCGGACGGCCTGCGGGTGCGCTCCGCGGCCTCGTCGAAACCGTCCTGCCTCTCGGACACTCGGACCATCCTCACCGGAACTCACCGGAATCGACAGACCCCCGCATGTCCGACTTTCCCTCCGGACATGCCCCTTACCCGTCTGCTGGCGTGCTACACGAGCGCGCGCTACTCGACCTTACCTTCGCCACAGCCAGTGAGGGGAGCAGCACACGGATCATCGTTCCAGATGATCGGGCCCGACATGCAGAACGCAAAGACACGATTTGAGACCATGTTCGGGTAAGAGAGGCTCCAGGCCACCCCGCGGACCCAACGGATGAGCGAGCAGATGAGCTACCCGTACGAAGCACCCCAGTCCCAGTCGCTGTTCGAGCGCGCCTTGGCGGTCACCCCCGGCGGCGTCAACTCGCCGGTGCGGGCCTTCCGCGCGGTCGGCGGCACGCCCCGTTTCATGGTGTCCGGCAGCGGCCCGTACCTGACCGACGCCGATGGCCGCGAGTACGTGGACCTGGTGTGCTCGTGGGGTCCGATGCTGCTCGGCCACTCGCACCCGGCGGTGATCGAGGCGGTGCAGCAGGCGGTCGCCCGCGGCACCTCGTTCGGCACGCCCGGCCAGGGCGAGGTCGAGCTCGGCGAGGAGATCGTCGCCCGGATCGCCCCGGTCGAGCAGGTCCGCCTGGTCTCCAGCGGCACCGAGGCGACCATGTCGGCGATCCGGCTGGCCCGCGGCTTCACGGGCCGCGCCAAGGTGGTCAAGTTCGCCGGGTGTTACCACGGTCACGTGGACGCGCTGCTGGCCGCCGCCGGTTCCGGCGTCGCCACCTTCGGCCTGCCGGACACCCCGGGCGTCACCGGCGCGCAGGCCGGCGACACCATCGTGCTGCCGTACAACGACCTGGACGCGGTGCGCGCCGCGTTCGCCGCGCACCCCGGCGAGATCGCCTGCGTGATCACCGAGGCCTCGCCCGGCAACATGGGCGTCGTCCCGCCGCTTCCCGGCTTCAACGGGGGCCTGGCCGCACTGTGCCGGGAGAACGGCGCGCTGTTCATCTCCGACGAGGTGATGACCGGCTTCCGCGTCTCCAAGGCCGGCTGGTACGGGCTGGAGGCCGCCCACGAGGGCTGGGCGCCGGACCTGCTGACGTTCGGCAAGGTGATGGGCGGCGGCTTCCCCGCCGCGGCGTTCGGCGGCCGCGCCGACGTGATGGCGCACCTCGCCCCGGCCGGCCCGGTCTACCAGGCGGGCACCCTGTCCGGTAACCCGATCGCCACCGCGGCCGGCCTGGCCCAGCTGCGCCACTGCACCGACGAGGTGTACGCCACCGTGGACAAGGTCGCCGCCGAGGTGTCCGGCCTGGTCACCGAGGCGCTCTCGAAGGAGGGCGTGGCGCACCGCCTGCAGACCGCGGGCAACATGTTCTCGGTCTTCTTCATCGACGAGCAGGTCACCAACTACGACGAGGCCCGCCGTCAGCAGGCGTTCCGCTTCAACGGCTTCTTCCACGCGATGCTGAGCCAGGGCGTCTACCTGCCGCCGTCGGCATTCGAGTCCTGGTTCGTCTCGTCCGCGCACGACGCGCGCGCGATCGAGCGGATCGCCGCCGCCCTGCCCGCCGCGGCCCGCGCCGCCGCCGAGGCCACCGAGGAGTCGAAGTGACCGAGCGAATCGAAGGAGCCGTCGAGCACGGCGAAGCGCCCGACGAGCGGAGCGGGGCGGGTGCATCGACCGGGAAGAAGGACATCACCGTCGTCCACGTGATGCGGCACGGTGAGGTGCACAACCCGGAGGGCGTGCTGTACGGCCGGCTGCCGGGCTATCACCTGTCCGAGCTGGGGCTGGAGATGGCCGAGCGGGTGGCCGACCACCTGAAGGACCGTGACATCACGCACGTGGTGGCCTCGCCGCTGGAGCGCGCCCAGGAGACCGCCGAGCCGATCGCCAAGGCGCACGGCCTGACCGTCGCGGCCGACCCGCGGCTGATCGAGGCGGAGAACATCTTCGAGGGCAAGACCTTCGGCGTCGGCGACGGCTCGCTGCGCAACCCGGCGTACTGGCGGTACCTGACCAACCCGTTCAAGCCGTCTTGGGGCGAGCCGTACATCGACCAGGTGGTGCGGATGATGGGCGCGATCGCCGCCGCCCGGGACGCCGCGCGCGGGCACGAGGCGGTGTGCGTCAGCCACCAGCTGCCGATCTGGATCCTGCGTTCGTTCGCCGAGCGCCGCCGGCTGTGGCACGACCCGCGCCGCCGGCAGTGCTCGCTGGCCTCGCTGACCAGCTTCACCTACGAGGGCGACCGGATCGTCTCGATCGGCTACCGCGAGCCGGCCCGCGACCTGCTGCCGGCCCACCTGGTGGGCAAGGGCAAGAAGGGCGACAAGCCGGTCGGGAAGAGCTTCGGGGCGTAAGCCGCACCGCCCCGGGGCGTGGCGCGCACCGCCTCGACGCGCGGCGCGCACCCGCTCCGGGACGTTGGTCACACCGGCGGCCCCGAGGTAAACCCGGCGGGCGGCGGAATGCCCGAATTAAGACGATCATAAGCGGAGTCTTCGCAGGTCACGGGGGGTCCGGCCGACAACGCCGGACCCCCCGAAAACGGGCCGAAGAGCCATGCGAAACTTTTCACATGTCTTGGACGCGCAGCCGCCGCACCCGCCTCACCGCCGCCCTCGGTGCGGCCACCGCCCTGGCCCTCGCCGGGTGTGGCAGCTCGGGCAGCGGGGGAGGCTCCGCGGGCTTCATCACCGGCAAGGGCGGCATCGCCACCGTTCCCGCCGGGCACCGGGTGGACGCCCCGGACATCAGCGGCACCGGGCTGGACGGCACCGGCACGCTCAAGCTCTCCGACTACCGCGGCAAGGTGGTCGTCCTCAACGTCTGGGGCTCCTGGTGCAGCCCCTGCCGGGCCGAGGCCAAGGGCCTGCAGGCCAGCGCCGAGAAGTACGCCGACCAGGTGCAGTTCCTCGGCATCAACACCCGGGACACCGACCCCGCCAACGCGGTCGCGTTCGAGAAGAACTTCGGGGTGACCTACCCGAGCATCTACGACCCGGACGGCACCCAGATCCTCAAGTTCCCCAAGGGCAGCCTCCCCCCGCAGTCCATCCCGACCACCATCGTGATCGACAAGGACGGCAAGCTGGCCGCCCGCGCCATGCGCGCGATGTCCACCGAGGACCTCGACAAGATGATCGAGCCGGTCCTCGCGGAGTCCAAGTGAGCGCCGTCCTGGTCGCTGCCGAGGTCGGTTACAACGAAACCGTGGGCAGCGGCGCGCTGATGCTCGCGCTGCCGATCGCGCTGGCCGCCGGGCTGGTCTCGTTCTTCTCGCCGTGCGTGCTGCCACTGGTGCCCGGCTACCTCAGCTACGTCACCGGCTTCTCCGCCGCCGACCTGTCGGAAGCCCGCGGCACCCGCCGCGGGCGGATGCTGGCCGGCTCGCTGCTGTTCGTGCTCGGCTTCGGCGCGGTGTTCGTCTCCGGCGGCGCGCTGTTCGGCTCGTTCGGGCACACCCTGCAGGAGCACCAGCGGATCATCTCGATCGTGATGGGCTGCGTCACGGTGCTGATGGGCCTGGCCTTCATGGGCCTGCTGCCCGGCTTCACCATGCGCGAGCTGCGCACTCACCGCCGCCCCGCGGTCGGTCTGGCCGGGGCCCCGCTGCTCGGCCTGGTGTTCGGGATCGGCTGGACGCCGTGCATGGGCCCGACCCTGGCGGCGATCAACACGCTGGCCGTCAACGAGGGCAGCGCCGGGCGTGGCGCGCTGCTGATGGCCGTCTACTGCCTCGGCCTCGGCGTACCGTTCGTGCTGGCCGCCCTGGCGTTCCGCAAGGCGCTGGGCGCCTTCGGCTGGGTGAAGCGGCACTACCAGTGGGTGATGCGGATCGGCGGCGGCATGCTCGTCGCGGTCGGCCTGGCCCTGGTGACCGGGGCGTGGGACGCGCTGGTCAACCAGCTCCAGTACCTCACCGAGAACTTTTCGATCGGAATCTGACCCGTGAGCGACACCAAGACCAGCCCCCAGCCGGCCGACGCCGCGGACAGCCCCGGATCGTCGGACGGCTCCGACCGTACGGACAGCTCCTTCCTGGTGGACGCCGAGGCCGTCGAGCGGCTCAGCACCGCGCCCGTGGAGAGCGACGGCCCCGTCGGCATGGGCGTCATCGGCTGGGCGCGCTGGGTCTGGCGGCAGCTGACCTCGATGCGGGTCGCCCTGCTGCTGCTCTTCCTGCTGTCGCTGGCGGCCATCCCGGGCTCGCTGATCCCGCAGGACGGGCCCGACCAGATGAAGGTCGCGACCTGGAAGAGCGCCCACAAGGGCATCACCCCGCTGTTCGAGCGGCTCGAACTGTTCAACGTCTACAGCTCGTTCTGGTTCTCGGCGATCTACATCCTGCTGTTCGTCTCGCTGGCCGGCTGCATCGTCCCGCGCACCTGGCAGTTCGTCGGCGTGCTGCGCGCGCAGCCCCCGGCGGCCCCGCGCAACCTGACCCGGATGCCGGTCTACGCGGCCTGGCACAGCGACGCCGACCCGGACGCGGTGCACGCCGCCGCCCACCGCCTGCTGAAGAAGCGCGGCTTCCGGGCCTCCGCCGACGGCGGCTCGATCGCGGCCGAGAAGGGCTACCTGCGCGAGGTCGGCAACCTGCTGTTCCACTTCTCGCTGTTCGCGCTGCTGATCGGCGTCGCCTGGGCCGGCCTGGCCTCCGGCACCGCCAGCAAGCTGGTGCTGGAGGGCCAGGGCTACTCCAACACCACCACCCAGATCGACGACTTCTACGGTTCGTACGGCTACACCGTCGACGACCTGGACGCCTTCGGCTTCAAGCTGGACGGCTTCACCGCCCGGTACCAGGAGAGCGGCCCGCAGGTCGGCACCGCCCGGCAGTTCACCGCGAACGTCCGCTACTGGGTGGGCGACGACGCGACCAAGCTGAAGAAGTCCACCATCGAGGTCAACCACCCGCTGGAGATCGGCGGGTCCAAGGTCTACCTGATCGGCCACGGCTACGCCCCGGTGGTGACGGTCAAGAACGCCAAGAACGAGATCGTCTACCGCGGCCCGACGCCGTTCCTGCCGCGCGACGCCAACATGACCTCGCCCGGCGTGATCAAGGTCAACGACTACGGCACCGACGCCAACGGCAACAAGACCCAGCTGGCCTTCCAGGGCTTCTTCCTGCCGACCGCGCCGGAGAACTTCGAGAAGACCGGCCCGCGGTCGGTGTTCCCCGCCGCCGCGGACCCGATGCTGGTGCTCACCGCCTACGCCGGCGACCTGCGCACCGACAGCGGCCTGCCGCAGAACGTGTACCAGCTGGACGACAAGGCGATGACCCAGCTGAAGGTCGGCGACGACATCGCCCGCGCCCGCCTCAAGGTCGGCGAGGGCTGGCAGCTGCCCGACGGCTACGGGACCATCACGTTCGACGGCTACCAGCAGTGGGCCACGTTCACCGTCTCGCACCGGCCCGGCAACTCCATCGCGCTGGCCGGCGCGGTCGCCGCGATCCTCGGCCTGATCGGCTCGCTGTTCGTCCAGCGCCGCCGGATCTGGGTCCGGGCCACCACCGGCCCCGACGGCCGCACCCTGGTCGAGATGGCCGGCCTGGGCCGCAGCGAGTCCACCCGCACCGCCGAGGAGCTCGCCGAACTCGCCGTCGAGCTGCAGGGCGACGCCCCCGCCACCGACGAGGAACCGGCGCCCGCCGATCCCACCGGCAACGACGCTGACGACGACGCACCGACTGCGGCCGACTCCCCGGCCGCAGCCGCCCCCACCGCCCCGGAAACCAAGGAGTAGACGGTGCTGCTCGCGCAGGTCAACCATGAGTTGGCCGACATCTCCAACAAGCTGGTCTATTCGGCGATGGCCGTCTACACCCTGGCCATGTTCGCTCAGATGTTCGAGTGGACCTTCGGCGCCAAGGGCGGCGTCGCCGTCCGCTCCCGGCAGCAGGCCACCCTCGCGGACTCGGTCAGCGACTCCGCCGACGCGGCCAAGGGCGTCCGCAAGGTCAGCGTCACGGTGGCCTCGCAGGGCGGCGGCACCACCACCCTGACCCGCACCGCGCTGGCCGACGCCGGCGCCACCACGGTGACCAGCGGCCGCGGCGACGAGGGCCCGGCCGACGGCCTCGGCCCGGCCGGCAGCAGCGAGAAGGCCGACATGGCCGGCCGGATCGCGGTCTCGATGACCGTGCTCGGCATGCTGCTGCACACCGGCGGC
Source organism: Kitasatospora griseola (assembly GCF_014648555.1). GTDB lineage: Bacteria > Actinomycetota > Actinomycetes > Streptomycetales > Streptomycetaceae > Kitasatospora > Kitasatospora griseola. The sequence continues at coordinate 243,211 of NZ_BMRI01000005.1, read as the reverse complement.
GTGATCACCCGCGGCCTGTCGGTGATGCGCTGGCCGTGGGGCAACATGTACGAGTTCTCCGTCGCGTTCGCGCTGATGATGGTCGGCTCGTACGTCGTGCTGCTGGGCACCAAGAAGAACGTGCGCTGGCTCGGCCTGCCCGTGGTGATCGCCGTCCTGCTGATCCTCGGCGTCGCCGTCAGCGTGCTGTACACGGAGTCCGAGCAGCTCGTCCCGGCGCTGCACTCCTACTGGCTGGGCATCCACGTCTCGACCGCGACGATCTGCGGCGGCGCGTTCTTCGCGGCGTTCGTCGCCACCGGCGCCTACCTGCTCAAGGACCGCTACGAGCACCGGCTCGCGGCCGGACTGACCGTCCGCGCGGCCAACCTGATGGACCGGCTGCCCGCCGCGAGCAGCCTGGACAAGCTGTCCTACCGGATCAACGCCCTGGTCTTCCCGCTGTGGACGTTCACCATCATCGCGGGCGCGATCTGGGCCGAGGCCGCCTGGGGCAAGTACTGGGAGTGGGACCCGAAGGAGACCTGGTCGTTCATCACCTGGGTCGCCTACGCCGCCTACCTGCACGCCCGGGCCACCGCCGGCTGGCGCGGACGCAAGGCCGCCTACCTGGCCCTGCTCGCCTTCGCCTGCTGGCTGTTCAACTTCTACGGCGTCAACATCTTCGTCACCGGCAAGCACTCGTACGCCGGCATCTGACGCCCCGCCCCACCCGCTCCACCCACACCTGATTCACCCCCGAGATCCACAAAGCCGCGAGGAGGGCCGCACCATGGAGTGCGACGAGGTCATCATGACCGTCCGAATCACCGCAGCGGAACGTGCGCTGCTGCGACGGCTCGCCCAGGGCCACCACAGCGACGTCTCCGAGGTCGTCGCCGACGGCCTGCTGGACGTCCTGCCCACGCTGCACTGCCCGGCGGACGCCCACCGGCTGCTCGCCGCGCTCGCCACCCCGGCGCCCTGTGCGCTCACGGTGTGGCTGCCCACCGAGCTCGCCGACCTGCTCACCATCGCCACCGCGCGGATCGCCCACTCCACCGGCGTCCGCCTCGGCTCGTCCTGCATCATGCTCGGGGCCGCGGTGCGGCTCTGGCTGGCCCAGGACCCGCAGCGGCTGGCGGCCAACCTCATCACCATGCACGCCGGCCGCCCTGCGGCGCTGGCCGCGGCGTAGCAGCAGCAAAATTAAGAAGCCGAGGGCTCCGGAGGCACTGCCTCCGGAGCCCTCGGCTTTCGCGCGAATCCTCAGGACCTGCCCGGCAGGATGCGCCGGACGGGCCTTATGCGGCCTGCTGCCAGCTGACCGGGGAGAAGTACGCCGGGCGGCGCTCCATCCGGGACCAGGTGGCGATCGGCTCGACGACCTGTCCGGCGGCGGCGACCGACGCGGCCTGCGCGGCGCGGGCGGCCAGCACCGCGGTCAGGGCGGCGAGCTCCTCGGCGGACAGCGAGCCCCGGACGATGCGGACGAGAGGTTCGTTCATGATTCCTGTTTCTCCCCCAGGCTGGCGGCTGAACGGTGGCGGCGGGCTCGACGCACCGGTTACATCGGCGGGTTGCCGTGCTTGCGGCTCGGCAGGTCGGCGTGCTTGGTGCGGAGCATGGCCAGCGAGGAGGCCAGCACGGCGCGGGTCTCGGCCGGGTCGATGACGTCGTCGACGAGGCCGCGCTCGGCCGCGTAGTACGGGTGCATCAGCTCGCTCTTGTACTCCTTGATCTTCTGCGCGCGCATCGCCTCGGGGTCGTCGGCCCCGTTGATGTCACGGCGGAAGATCACGTTGGCGGCGCCCTCGGCGCCCATCACGGCGATCTCGTTGGTCGGCCAGGCGAAGGACAGGTCCGCGCCGATCGAGCGGGAGTCCATCACGATGTACGCGCCGCCGTACGCCTTGCGCAGGATCAGCTGGATCCGCGGCACGGTGGCGTTGCAGTACGCGTACAGCAGCTTCGCGCCGTGCCGGATGATGCCGTCGTGCTCCTGGTCCACGCCCGGCAGGAAGCCCGGCACGTCCAGCATGGTCACCAGCGGGATGTTGAACGCGTCGCACATCTGCACGAAGCGCGCGGACTTCTCGGAGGCGTTGATGTCCAGCACACCGGCCAGCGACTGCGGCTGGTTGGCGATGATGCCCACCACGTGGCCGTCCACCCGGGCCAGCGCGCAGATCACGTTGGTCGCCCAGCGCTCGTGGACCTCCAGGTACTCGCCGTGGTCGACGATCTCCTCGATCACCTTGCGCATGTCGTACGGGCGGTTGCCGTCCGCCGGGACGAGGTCCAGCAGCGAGTCGTTGCGGCGGTCCACCGGGTCGTCACTGGCCACCGTGGGCGGCATCTCGCGGTTGTTCTGCGGCAGCAGCGACAGCAGGTAGCGGACTTCCTCGATGCAGGACTGCTCGTCGTCGTAGACGAAGTGCGAGACACCGGAGACCGACGAGTGGACGTCGGCGCCGCCGAGGCCGTTCTGGGTGATCTTCTCGCCGGTGACGGCCTGCACCACGTCCGGGCCGGTGATGAACATCTGCGAGGTCTCGCGGACCATGAACACGAAGTCCGTCAGCGCCGGCGAGTACGCCGCGCCGCCCGCGCACGGGCCGAGC
>NZ_BMRI01000005.1:222648-240584 GCF_014648555.1 Kitasatospora griseola | reverse complement strand
ATCACCGAGATCTGCGGGATCACGCCCGAGGCCCGGGTGTTGCGCTGGAAGATGCCGCCGTAGCCGGCCAGCGCGGTGACGCCCTCCTGGATGCGGGCGCCCGCGCCGTCGTTCAGCGACACCAGCGGCGCGCCGGCCGCGATGGCCATGTCCATGATCTTGTGGATCTTCTGCGCGTGGGCCTCGCCCAGCGCGCCGCCGAAGATCCGGAAGTCGTGCGCGTAGGTGAAGACCGTCCGGCCGTGCACGGTGCCCCAGCCGACGACCACGCCGTCGGTGTGCGGCTTCTTCGCCTCCAGGCCGAAGCCCTGGGCGCGGTGCCGGCGCAGCGGCTCGACCTCGTGGAAGGAGCCCTCGTCCAGCAGCAGCTCGATCCGCTCACGGGCGGTCAGCTTGCCCTTGGCGTGCTGGGCCTCGGTGGCCTTCTCGCTCGGACCCCGGCGGACCTGCTCGCGCAGCTCGTGAAGTTCGGCGACCCGGCTACGGGCATCGGCCGGAGCCTCGCCGCCGACCGGCGCATCGTGCAGGACCGTCATCTCGAACCTCTCCAGGGTCACGTGGGCCAGCGAACACCTCTTCTGTTACGACAGTACGAGCCACTGCGCCCGCGTTTCGGCGTCGATTCCGTACAAGGTCGGAAGCCGATCGCTGTAGAGGGCGCACAGAAGGGGGCGCACGGGCCTACTGCCGGGTCACCCCCGAGGGGTGCCCGGGGGCACCCCCGGCGGGATCGCCAGGACCAGTGAATTGGCAGGTCAGCGGCAAGATGGTGGGCATGCGGAGGCCGCCGGAACGCGGCCCTCCGGAAGGGGCGCGCGAAGGCCGGCGGCCGACCGGAACGGAACCGGGGAACGCTCGGGTCGTAGGGATCCGCCAAAAGGCGGGATCAGCCCTTGGGAACGTCGTCCTCGGGGCGCTCGCCGCCCCGCCGCAGCTCCTCCTCGCGGCGGCGCAGGTCCGCCTCCCACTGCTTGAGCATGTCCTCGTGCTGCTGGTTGCCGCGCTTCAGCGAGGCCAGGAACTCCGGGTCGTCGTCCGGCGCGAGCGGCCGCGGCCGCTCGCCCTCCGGGAACCCGGCGGTCGGGCCGGACGGCCACGCCGCCCGCCGGCCGCGCGAACGGGCCCGGTCCTTTCCCGCCACCAGCCAGGCGATCGACCCGACCAGCGGGAACAGCAGCACGATGATCACCCACACCACCTTCGGCAGGTGGCGGATCTCGTCCTCCGGGGTGGTCAGGCAGTCGATGAACGCCCACACCCACAGGGCCAGCAGTGCCACCGTGGGGACGACTCGCAGAAGCACGCGCAGAACTCCGAACTATGTTCGAACAGGACCCTTGGCGGGCCCAGGTTAGCCCGTACCGGATACTGACAGGTATGGCATACGACGATCTCCGTTCCTTCCTCCGGGCCCTGGAACGCGACGGTGACCTGAAGCGGATCAAGGTGGAGGTCGACCCCCACTTGGAGGTCGGTGAGATCGTCGACCGGGTGCAGAAGGCCAAGGGCCCCGCGCTGCTCTTCGAGAACGTCAAGGGCTCGGCGATGCCGCTGGCCATGAACGTCTTCGGCACCGAGCGCCGGCTCTCCAAGGCCCTCGGCCTGAAGTCCCCCGACGACATCGCCGAGAAGATCGGCGGCCTGCTCAAGCCCGAGCTGCCGCACGGCTTCACCGGCTTCCGCGAGGCCTTCGGCAAGCTCGCCACGATGGCGCACGTCCCGCCGAAGAACGTGAAGTCCGGCGACGCGCCCGTGCACGAGGTGGTGCTCACCGGCGAGGACGTCGACCTGGAGCAGCTGCCCGCCCTGTTCACCTGGCCGCTGGACGGCGGCTCCTTCTTCAACCTCGGCCTGACCCACACCAAGGACCCCGACTCGGGCATCCGCAACCTCGGCCTGTACCGGCTGCAGCGGCACGACAAGCGCACCATCGGCATGCACTGGCAGATCCACAAGGACAGCCGCAACCACGCCGCGGTCGCCGCCAAGCGCGGCGAGAAGCTCCCCGTCGCGATCGCCTTCGGCTGCCCGCCCGCCGTCACCTACGCCGCCACCGCCCCGCTGCCCGGCGACATCGACGAGTACCTGTTCGCCGGCTTCGTGGCCGGCGAGCGGGTCCGGATGGTCGACTGCAAAACTGTCCCGCTGCAGGTCCCGGCGGACGCCGAGGTCGTCCTCGAAGGCTGGCTGGAGCCCGGCGAGATGCTCCCCGAGGGCCCGTTCGGCGACCACACCGGCTTCTACACGCCGCAGGAGCCGTTCCCCGCGCTCACCATCGACTGCGTCACCATGCGCCGCCGCCCGATCCTGCAGTCCATCGTGGTCGGCCGCCCGCCCACCGAGGACGGGCCGCTCGGCAAGTTCACCGAGCGCTTCTTCCTGCCGCTGCTCAAGGTGATCATCCCGGACATCGTCGACTACGACCTGCCCGAGGCCGGCGGCTTCCACAACTGCGTGATCGTCTCGATCGACAAGAAGTACCCCAAGCACGCGCAGAAGGTCATGCACGCCATCTGGGGCGCCCACATGATGTCGCTGACCAAGCTGATCATCGTGGTGGACGCCGACTGCGACGTCCACGACTACCAGGAAGTCGCCTGGCGGGCCCTCGGCAACGTCGACTACAGCCGCGACCTGTCCGTCGTCGAAGGCCCCGTCGACCACCTCGACCACGCCTCCTACCAGCAGTTCTGGGGCGGCAAGGCCGGCATCGACGCCACCCGCAAGCTCCCCGAGGAGGGCTACACCCGCGACGGCGGCTGGCCCGAGATGGTCGCCTCCGACCCGGAGACCGCCGCCCGGGTCACCCGCCGCTGGAAGGAGTACGGGCTGTGACCGCCGCCACCGCTCTCGAAGCCCCGAGGAGCAGGACCCGGGCCTTCCTGCGCCTGGTGATGATCGAGCACTCGATCTTCGCCCTGCCGTTCGCCTACATCGCCGCCCTCACCGCGATGTTCCTCGCCGACAAGTCCGTGCACTGGGGCGAACTGCTGCTGGTCACCGTCTGCATGGTCGGCCTCCGCACCTTCGCGATGGCCGCCAACCGGATCATCGACCGCGAGATCGACGCCCGGAACCCGCGCACCGCGGGCCGCGAACTCGTCACCGGCGCGGTCTCGCTGCGCACCGCGTACATCGGCTCCGCCGTCGCCCTGGTGGTCTTCCTCGGCTCCGCCGCCCTGCTCAACACCCTCTGCCTGGTGCTGGCCCCGGTCGCCGTGATCCCGATGGTGGTCTACCCCTACGGCAAGCGCTTCACCGACTTCCCGCAGGCCATCCTCGGCCTCGCCCAGGCGATCGGCCCCGTCGGCGCCTGGCTGGCCGTCACCGGCACCTGGTCCTGGGACGCGGCCGTCCTCGGCCTCGCCGTCGGTATCTGGATCGGCGGCTTCGACCTGATCTACGCCTGCCAGGACGTCGCGGCCGACCGAGGCATGGGCGTCCGCTCCGTCCCCGCGAGGTTCGGCATCCCCGCCGCGATCTACGGCGCCCGCGTCTGCCACGCCCTCACCACCGCCCTCCTCGTCTGGTACGCCGTCCTCACCCACGCCGGCGCCTTCTTCTGGTGCGGCCTCGCCGTGGTCGCCGGCGCCTTCGTCTACGAGCACACCATCGTCAAGCCGCACGACCTTTCGCGCCTCAACCGGGCCTTCTTCTCCACCAACGGCTTCGTGGGCATCTCGCTGTTCGCGTTCGCGCTGATCGACCTGATCGCGCGAGGGCTTGTGGCGTAGGGGCGTACCACCGGGGGCGCTGGGGGTACCCCCAGCGCTCCTGGGGTTTCGTATCCCGCCTCCGCAAAACCGTTGGCCCGGTCCGAGGTCCCGTCCCTAGGCTGGCCGTATGCGCGTGCACTACCCCCGGACGCCGCACCTCCCGTGGTCGCCCGGTGCGACGGCGGACGACGTCCGCAGCGGTGATCTCTCCGGTCTCGCCCACCGCGAGGTCGTTCTCACCGAGAAGCTCGACGGCGAGAACACCACCCTGTACGCGGACGGCCTGCACGCCCGTTCGCTGGATTCCGCGCACCACCCCTCCCGGACCTGGGTGAAAGCGTTGCAGGGCCGTCTCGGCCCCCGCATCCCGCCGGGCTGGCGGATCTGCGGCGAGAACCTGTTCGCCCGCCATTCGCTCCCGTACGGCGAGCTCGACAGCTGGTTCTACGGCTTCTCGGTGTGGACCGCCGACGACCACTGCCTCGACTGGGACGCCACCGTCCGTTTCCTGCGCCGTCTCGGTGTCCCGACGCCCCGCGTGCTGTGGCGAGGCCGGTACGACGAGCGCGCGATCCGGGCGTTGAAGCTCGACCTGGACCGTCAGGAGGGCTACGTCGTCCGTACGGTCGAGGGCTTCCCGAGGGCGGAGTTCGGCAGCCGGGTGGCCAAGTGGGTCCGCCCGCAGCACGTCCGGACCAGCACCCACTGGATGCACGCGGCCGTGGTCGAGAACGGTCTCGGCCCGAACGCCCCGCTCTGGCACGTCCGTTCGGGCGGCACGCCGGATCGCGCCGCGCTCGCGGAGGCCCTGCGCCTGCCCGAACTCCCGCCGCTGGACGAGGTGTCCGCCCGCCTGGACGAACTCGGCCGCACCGGCGACGCCCGGCTGAACGGCATCCTCGCCGCCGCCCTGTCGACCGCCCGCCGCGAGGACGTGCTGCCGCGGCTCGCGCCGACGCTGGGCCTGCCGCAGGCCCGCCGGGTGGCCGACCTGGTCGGGCTGCACCCGCAGCTCGGCCGGCCGTACCCGGACGAGGACCGTCGTGCGGGCCTGGTCCGGTTGACGGCGGCCGCCGATCTGGGGGTGCTGCACGCCGTTGCCGCGACCGTCGCGGGGACGGCGGAGGAGCGCGAGCAGGTCGCCTGGTCGGCGCTGCACGCGGAGGACGCGGGGCTGCTGGGGCCCGATCCGCTGGCGGGTCTGCGGGCCGGGTTGAGCGAGGCGCTGGAGGGTTTCGGTCCGGACGTCCGGGACAGGTGCTGGGCGCAGGCCCGGGAGGCGTTCGCGGCGGGCCGGATCGCCACCGCGGAGGAGGCGGTCGCGGCGACCTGGGCGTGGCGGGACGGCCGGTTCCCGCGGCTGGTGCACCTGTGCGGCCCGGCGGGCAGCGGCAAGTCGACGTTCGCGGCGACCCTGCCCGGTACCCGGATCGCGCTGGACGACCTGCGGACGGCCCGCGGCTCGCGCAGCGACCAGCGCGACAACGGCGAGGTGCTGCGCGAGGGGCTGACCGCGCTGGAGGCGGCCCTCGGCGAGGGCGGCGCCGCCGTGTGGGACGCCACCTCGCTGAACCGCCATCAGCGTTCCCACGTGCAGGCGATCGCCCGGCGTCGGGACGCGCTGCTGACCCAGGTGGTGCTGGTGGTCGACGAGGCCGAACTGGCCCGCCGCAACGCGGTCCGGGCGCACCCCGTCCCGGCCGAGGTGCTGACGGCGCAGCTGCACCGCTGGAGCCCGCCGTACCCGGGGCAGGCGCACCGCACCTGGTACGTGGGCGCGGGCGGCGCGGTGGAGGACACGGCGGGCGCCCTGGACGGCGAGGAGGACTGACATGCGTCCCATCGAGCAGATCTGCCAACGCATCCGCTGGGACGACCGGTTCGACCCGGCCCGGTTCACGCTGGGCGTCCGGCAGCGCGACGACCGCACCAAGCTGGTCCCGCTGGAGACGTTCACCGCCGCCGGGGACGTGCCCTGGCACCGGGTGCGGCACGTCGAGGCCGACGGCCGGGTGGTGTGGGACCGCGACACCGGCGTCGACCTGCTCGACACCACCACCGCGGGGCGGCGCACCGCCCCGCGCGTGCTGCCCGCGCCGTTCTTCACCCCGAGCACCCCGCACGCCTGGCACCCGGAGCGCGGCTGGCGGCCCGCGGAGGGCCGACCGGGCGTTCCCGTCGGGCAGCTGCGGGTGGTCACCTGGAACACCCTGTGGGACCGCTACGACCCGGAGCTGATTCACACCGCCCGCCGCCGTCCGCTGCTGCTCGCCGAGCTGGAAGCCGCCGACGCCGACCTGATCGCCCTGCAGGAGGTCGAACCGGCGCTGGTGAAGCTCCTGTTGGCGCAGGAGTGGGTCCGGCGCGGCTACACCCTGGGCGCGGACCCGTTCGGCCGGGAGATCGACGACCACGGGCTGTTGCTGCTCAGCCGACTGCCCGTACTGGAGGCCGGCCGGCACGCCCTCGGCCCGCACAAGGCCGTCACCGCGATCACCGTGCCCACCGGGGACGGGCCGCTCACCGTCGCCGCCGTCCATCTCAGCAGCGACCACTCGCCCGACGGCGCCGTCCGCCGGAGCGCCGAACTCGCGCTGCTCGCCGAGGGGTTCGCCGCCGTCGAGGGCGACCTGCTGGTGCTCGGCGACTTCAACGACAGCAGCTCGACGCCCGTCGCCGCCCTCGACCTGAACGACACCTGGACCGAGGTGCACGGCCCCGAGGACGGCACCCCGACCTTCGACCCGGTCGCCAACCCGCTCGCCGCCGTCTCCTCCCTCACCGGCCGGGCCGGCCGCCTCGACCGGGTTCTGCTCCGTCCCGGCCGGGCCCGCGTCGAAGCCGCCCGCCTGCTCGGCCGACTCCCCGACCGGGAGGGCCTGTTCGCCTCCGACCACTACGGGCTCGCGGTCGACCTGGACTTCACCCCCGCTCCCGCCGAGGGCCGGCTCGACGCCCCGCCCACCGCCCGCACGGCCGTCGCCTGGCTGCCGCCCGAGCAGCTGCGGCCCCCGATCCAGCGCCTGCGCGCGGAGCACGACCCGCAGCTCGACCGCTGGCCGCCGCACGTCAACCTGCTGTACGGCTTCGTCGCCGAGTACGAATGGGACGCCGCGCTGCCGCTGCTGGCCGAGGCCGCCGCCGAAGTCCCGCCGTTCACGGCCACGTTGGCGGGCGTGCGGACGTTCGCCCGGCGGACCGGCCACACCCTCTGGCTCGACCCGGCCGCCGACGGCCCCGCCCCGTGGGCCGCACTGCGGGACGCCCTGGAGCGCCGCTTCCCGCAGTGCCGCGCCCACGCCGACGGGTACCACCCGCACCTGACGCTCGGCCGGTCCGACGATCCCCGCCGGGCCGTCGCCGACTGCACCGCCGCGCTCGACCCGATGACCGCCCCCGTCGGCGAACTGGTCGTGCTGTCCCGGCGCGGCGACGGCCCGATGCTCCCGCGCGCCACCGTCGCCCTCGGCACCGGCGAACTCCGGCCCGTTCCCGAGCCGTTGGCCGCCGCGCCGGTCGAACCGCCGACATCCATCGGGGAGTTGACGGAACGGATCGCGGCCGTGCTGCCCGGCGAGGTCCACCCGGTGGGCTCCCGCCGGCTCGGCTGCGCACTGCCCGGTGCCGACCTGGACCTGGTCGCCGTGCTGCCCGGCGCCGTCGAACCCGCCCTGCTGGCCGCCGAGTTGGCCGCCGCACTGCCGGACGCCCGGAACGTCCGCGAGGTGCGCGGCGCGCGGGTGCCGGGGATCCGGCTGGACGTCGGCGGGCTGGCCGTCGACCTGGTGCTGGCCCCGGCCGACGGATCGGCCGAGGACTTCGCGGTCGCGTGCAGCGCCGTCACCGACGCCGAGGCGGTGCTCGCCGCGGTCGGCGACCGCCACCGGGCGTTCGCCGCGCTGGCCCGCCGGGTCAAGGCCTGGACCCGGGCGCGCGGCCTGGACGGCGCGCCGTTCGGCCAACTCCCGTCCCTGGCCTGGACGGTGCTCGCCGCACGGACCGTCCGGGAGACCGCCTCGGACGAACCGGCCGAACTGTTCCGCCGCTTCACCGGGACCTGGGCCGCCTGGGACTGGCGGCAACCCGTCACCCTGCTCGGCGGGCCGGCCGCCCCGCACCCCGACCCGGTGACGGTGCTGACCCCGACCGCCCCGGTCCGCAGCTGCACTGCCCAGGTCGGCGCCGGCGCCCGCGACCTGCTCGCCGAGGAGCTCTACCGTGCCTGGGAGCTCGGCCCCGACCACCCCGAGCTGCTCGTCCCGCCGCCGCTGCACCGCCGCCACGCCGCCTGGCTGGTGCTGACCGCCGACCCCGAACGGCTCGGACCGGTCAAGGGCCGCCTGCGCGCCCTGCTCACCGCCCTCGAACCCACCCCCGGCGTGCACGCCTGGCCGCACCTGCTGCCGGGCCACCGCCTCGCCGTCGGCCTGGGCCCGCAGCCGCCCGACCGCGAGACCCTCGACCGGATCACCGCCGCCTGGCTGCCCGGCCTGCCGGGCGTCACCGCCACCCGCCTGCCGGGCGGCGAACTCGACCCGGCCGGGTGATCCCGCGGCCCGCCGCCGGGCACCCCGATGCGCCATGCTGGAACAAGGGACTCGACCAGATTCGAACGGGGACCACGATGATCGGCACACTGCAGTGCGTAGTGCTGGACTGCCACTACCCGGCGGGCCTGGCCCACTTCTACGCCGCCCTGCTCGGCGGCGAGGTCGACCGGCCCGACCCGCGCTGGTCGCTGGACGAGGAGTGGTCCACCGTCCACCTGCCCGGCGGCCAGGTGCTCGGCTTCCAGCGCGTCGAGGACTACCGCCCGCCGATCTGGCCCGACCCGGCCCACCCGCAGCAGCTCCACCTGGACATCGAGGTCGAGGACATCTCCGCCGTCGAGCAGCGGGTGGTCGAACTCGGCGCCGAGGTCAAGGACCGCGAGGCCGGCTGGACGGTGTTCGTCGACCCGGCCGGGCACCCGTTCTGCCTGATCCCGCGCCGCGCCGCCTGACGCTCAGGCCAGCGTCAGCACGTCCCCGACCCGCAGCCGGCCGGGCCGGGAGACGGACGCCAGCGCACCGAGCTCGCAGTCCCGCTCGTGCGCGACGGTCTTCAGGATCTCCGGCGCGTGCGGCAGCCCGGGCTGCGCCGCCCCGACCATCACGCACCGCACACTGGCCCGGACGAACGCCAGCCGGACCCCGCCCTTCACCCGGCCCTCCCGGCCGTACCAGGCGTCCTCGGTGAACGGGGGAGTCCCGGGCGGGGTCCGCAGCAGCACGTTCGGCCGGAACCGGCGCTCGTCCACCACCGCGGACGGCACCGCCGCGGCGATCCAGTCCAGCGTGGCGGTGGTCAGCACGCTCACCGGCAGCTCGTCGAAGTGCGACACCGCGTCCTCGCGGGCCAGCCCGACGTCCTCCTGCTCCAGGTACGCGCGCAGGAAGGCGTCCGGGTCCGGCACCGGCATCCCCAGCGGGTCGAACAGCTCCGGGCCGTCGATCCTGCTGCCGAGCCGGGAGCTGAGCCGCAACAGGCCGTCCATCCGCCGGAACCGGCGGGTGTTCTTCCCCGACCCGAACCTCCCGGCGCCGTCACGCACCGCGTACAGCCGGTCGCCGACCAGGCCGCGGTCGTCCACCTCGACGGAGTCGAGCAACTCGCCGCCCGTGGACTTCACGGGGTAGCGCCACAAGCGCTCGACCACACCGACGATCTGAGGCATGGCGGGAGCCTATCGGGGCCCCGCCTCGATGGTCTAGACCAAGTCGCGGGCGGGGGCGGCCCGTTGGCCGCCCGTCAGCCGATTCGCGCCACCGCCCGCACCGGCGCCCCGTCCGCCGCCGTCAACCGCAGCGGGAACAGCGACACCTCCACCGGCACCCCGGCCGCCTGCGCCTCCAGCAGCGGCGACAGGTCCGTCAGGTTCTCCGCGATCACCCCACCGCCCTCCGGCCCCAGCAGCACCCGGTGCGCCGCCAACGTCGGCAACTCCGGCGCCGGATCGTGCTCGTCCGCCAACTCCGCCAACAGGCTGGCCACTTCGGGATCGGACGGCCCCGGATCGGGCGTCGGATCCACCGACAGCGCGTCCACCCCGACGGTGCGCACGCCCGCCGCGACGATGGCTGCCGCGGCCTCCTCCGACAGGTACGGATGCGCGAAGTACCGGTCCGTCCCCCAGTACTTGGGCCACCCCGTCGCCAGCAGCAGCACCGTCCCCGGCCCCGACACCGCGAGCGCCTCCGCCAGATGCCCCGCCGTCACCTCCCCGCGCGCCGGCAGCTCCCGCAGATCCACCACCACCGCGGGCCCGGTGAACAGCTCCAACGGCAGCCCGTCCAACGTCGGCCACCGCACGTCCAGGTGGTACGGCGCGTCCACATGCGTCCCCGTCTGCGACCCCAGGTGCACCGCCAGCACATTCACCCCCTCCACCTCGGCCGTCAACGCCGCCCGCAACTCCACCCCGGGATCCCCGGGATACACCGGCATCCCGGACACCACCGGATGCGTCAGATCCACCAACTCCACAGCCATGCAGACCATTCTGGTCTTGAGAGGCGGGCGGGTGCGAAGACAGGGGCGCGGGGAACTGCGCGAAGGGGAACGCAACACACGACAATGTCCCCATGAGCACCCCCCGTCGCCCCTGGGTCGTCGGCGTCTCCGGCGCCAGCGGCACCCCCTACGCCGCGTCCGTGATCCGCGCGCTGCTGGACGCCGACGAGTCCGTCGATCTGGTGGTGAGTCGGGCCGCCCGGCTGACCATCCTGGACGAGACCGGCATCTCGTTCCGGGACGCGCACTGGAAGGCCGATCTCGCGCAGTGGCTGGGCCGGGAGGAGAAGGAGCTGGACGACGTCCGGTACTGGCCCGCAGGGGATTTCGCGGCGGGCCCGTCCTCCGGCTCGTACCCGGCGAAGGGGATGCTGGTCGTCCCGGCCACCACCGGCGCCGCGGCCGGCATCGCGCTGGGGCTGTCCAAGGACCTGCTCCAGCGCACCGCCTCGGTGACGCTCAAGGAGCGCCGCCCGCTGGTGCTGTGCCTGCGCGAGACGCCGCTCACCGGCGTCACCCTGCAGCACCTGGTGGCCCTGGACGCGCAGGGTGCGGTGGTGCTGCCGGCCTCGCCGGGGTTCTACGCGGGGGGCTCGACGGCCCAGGAGCTGGTGGATTTCGTGGCGGGCCGGGTGCTGGACGCGGTGGGGGTGTCGCACCGGTTGTACCGGCGCTGGTCGGGCAGCCTCGGCGAGGCGGGGAGCACTCCCGGAAGCACCCCGGAAACCCGGTCGCGCCGGGGCGAGTGAGCGGCCTCGCCAGGGGAGAGTATGTTCTCTGGGATACCCCGGTCGATCGGCGCTCGGCGCCTTGGATTCCAGAAAATGATCTTGGTTCTGGAAAGGTTCGGAAGGACGCGGCAGGCAATGGACTCTGTGGACAGGCAGCTCATCCAGGCACTTCGTGAGAACGGCCGTGCCTCGTATGCCGAGCTGGGCCGTCTGGTGGGCCTCTCCGGGCCGAGCGTCACGGACCGGATCAACCGTCTTGAGCAGGCGGGCGTGATCACCGGGTACCGGGCGACGGTCAACCCGGCCACCCTGGGCTACGGGGTGACGGCGCTGATCGGTCTTCAGCTGACCGACGCCGCCGACCACGACGACGTCTCGCACCGGCTGAAGGACCTCCCGGAGGTGGAGGACTGCTGGTTCATCGCGGGCGACGACTCGTACATGCTGAAGGTCCGGGTGCCGGACGTGGAGGGCCTGGAGTCGGTGGTCAAGCGGCTGTCCGGCACCAAGGGCGTGGCGCGCACCCGGACCACGGTGGTGCTCTCCACCAAGTGGGAGAACCGGGTCAGCGAATTGCCGCTGCACCTCGCCGAGTAGCGCAATAGGGTCGTCGTCCCACGAACCGTCAACTGCTGAGGATGGCCCCGGATGTCCCTGGTCGACCTGGAAGACCTGCGCGCCGCTCAACGTCGGATCGCCGGCACGGCGGTCCGCACCCCGCTGCTGCCCTGCCCGTGGGCGGAGCAGCCGGACGGGCGCCGGCTGTGGCTGAAGCCGGAGAGCCTCCAGCCGACCGGGGCGTTCAAGGTCCGCGGCGCGTTCAACCGGCTGGCGGCGCTCAGCGCGGAGGAGCGTTCCCGGGGCGTGGTGGCGCAGTCCAGCGGCAACCACGCCCAGGCGGTGGCGTACGCGGCGCAGCGGCTCGGCATCAAGGCGGTCATCGTGATGCCGGACACCTCGCCCGCGGTGAAGATCGAGAACACCCGTTCGTTCGGCGCCGAGGTGCTGGTCGTCCCGGCCGAGCAGCGCGACACGCTCCCGCCGGAGCTGGTCGCCGCGCACGGCTACGTGTGGGTGCCGCCGTACGACGACCCGTACATCGTGGCGGGCCAGGGCACGGTCGGCCTGGAGATCGCCGAGGACGCCCCGGACGACCTGGACACCGTGCTGGTGCCGGTCTCCGGCGGCGGCCTGATCTCCGGCACGGCCGCGGCGCTGAAGCTGACCTGCCCGGGCGTGCGGGTGATAGGCGTGGAGCCGGAGCTCGCGGCGGACGCGCAGGAGAGCCTGCGCAAGGGCGTCCGCACCGCCTGGCCGATGGCCGACACCTACCGCACCGTCGCGGACGGCCTGCGCACCCCGGTGGTGGGCGTCCTCCCGTTCGAGCACCTCACCGCGTACGTGGACGACATCGTCACCGTCTCCGAGCAGGAGATCAGGGACACCGTCGCCCTGCTGGCCCGCCGCGGCCGGCTGGTCGCCGAGCCGTCCGGCGCGGTCGCCCCGGCCGCGTACTTCCACCGCGCCGAGGAGCTCGGCGGCCGCGTCTTCGCAGCCGTGGTCAGCGGCGGGAACCTGGACCCCGCCCTGCTGGCCGAACTGCTGGCGGCCTAGGCGTAGTCTCGACTGGCAACGAATCGAAGGACCGAGGAGGCGGAGCGCCGCATGGACGCAGGGCTCAAGCGCGAGCTGGAGGCGAAGGTCTACGCCGGTGAGCGGCTGACCCGCGAGGACGGGATCGCGCTCTACGAGAGCGACGACCTGGCCTGGCTGGGCGGCCTGGCCCACCACGTGCGGACGCAGAAGAACGGCGACGTCGTCCACTTCAACGTCAACCGCCACCTCAACATGACCAACGTGTGCAGCGCCTCCTGCGCGTACTGCTCGTTCCAGCGCAAGCCGGGCGAGAAGGACGCGTACACGATGCGCATCGAGGAGGCCGTCCGGCTCGCCAAGGCGATGGAGTCGGAGTCCCTCACCGAGCTGCACATCGTCAACGGCCTGCACCCGACCCTGCCGTGGCGCTACTACCCGCGCTCGCTGAAGGAGCTGAAGGCCGCGCTGCCGAACGTCTCGCTGAAGGCGTTCACCGCGACCGAGATCCACTGGTTCGAGCGGATCAGCGGCCTGACGGCGAGCGAGATCCTGGACGAGCTGATCGAGGCCGGCCTGGAGTCGCTGACCGGCGGCGGCGCGGAGATCTTCGACTGGGAGGTCCGCCAGCACATCGTCGACCACGACACCCACTGGGAGGACTGGTCGCGGATCCACCGCCTGGCACACGAGAAGGGCCTCAAGACCCCGGCCACCATGCTGTACGGCCACATCGAGGAGCCCCGCCACCGGGTCGACCACGTGCTGCGGCTGCGTGAGCTGCAGGACGAGACCGGCGGTTTCCAGGTCTTCATCCCGCTGCGCTACCAGCACGACTTCCACGACTCGAAGGACGGCAAGGTCCGCAACCGCCTGATGGACCGCACCGAGATGGCCACCGGCGCCGAGGCGCTGAAGACCTTCGCGGTGTCCCGCCTGCTGTTCGACAACGTCCCGCACGTCAAGGTGTTCTGGGTGATGCACGGCGTCACCACCGCGCAGCTGGCGCTCAGCCACGGCGCGGACGACATGGACGGCTCGGTGGTCGAGTACAAGATCACCCACGACGCGGACAACTTCGGCACCCCGAACAAGCTGGGCCGCGACGACCTGCTCGGCCTGATCCGGGACGCCGGCTTCCGCCCGGTCGAGCGCAACACCCGCTACGAGATCATCCGGGAGTACGACGGCCCGGACCTGCAGCGCCGGGAGACCCCGCAGGCCATGCGCCTCTGACTCCCGCCCGCACGTACGACTGCGCCCGGCGGCCGGTTTCCGGCCACCGGGCGCAGTCGTTCCGCAAGGGGCGCGCGGGACGGTTCTGCACTACCTGGTATGCCCCTCACCACCGGGAATGCGTTTCCACGCGCGTATGCTCACAGGCCCATCACACAGCCCGGGTTCCACCGCGTCCCCCGGGTCTGGGAGGATCGACGACATGTCCGGTTCCCATCGCGCCGCCTCGCACCGCCGCTCGGCCCCCGCGCCGGCCTCCCGGAGCGAGGCCGAGCAGACCCAGGGCCGAGCCGCGAGCCGCCGCCGCAAGCCGAAGCCGCGCCGGGCCGCCAAGCTCACCGTCGGCACCGCGACCCTGCTGGCCCTGACGGCCGGCTGGTTCACCGTCGGCCCCGGTCGGGACTTCCAGGGCGAGACCGCCAGCGCCGCCCCGGACCGTGAGCCCGAGGTCGCCCCGATGAAGGCCGCCGACGCCCACACCGGGGCCCCGGCCGCCGACCGCTCCACCCGCGACAGGATCACGGCCATCCCGGGGCTGGGCGCCTCCTGGACGGCGAAGATCCCCGCCGAGACCCGTCAGGTGCTGGTCGCCAGCGGCAAGGGCAAGGACTCCTCGGACAACACCGTCACGCTGTGGACCCGCGGCGACGACGGCGGCTGGCAGGCGGGCCAGAGCTGGCCCGCCCACAACGCCTACAAGGGCTGGACCGCCGACCACCGCTCCGGCGACCTGCGCAGCCCGATCGGCCTGTTCTCGCTCACCGACGCCGGCGGCCGCAAGGCCGACCCCGGCTCCAAGCTGCCGTACGACGAGAACGCCAAGTTCGTGATGGGCGGGCGCGGCTTCAACAACGAGCCGCTGGCCGGCTCCTTCGACTACGTGGTCGCGATCAACTACAACCGGGTGGTCGGCTCCTCCCCGCTCGACGGTCGCTTCCCGGACGGCGCGGCCAAGGGCGGCGGCATCTGGCTGCACCTCGACCACGGCGGCCCCACCCACGGCTGCATCTCGCTGACCGAGGACCACATGGTCGAGCTGATCAAGACCCTCGACCCGGCCATGCACCCGATGATCGCCATGGGCGACGCCGATTCCCTGGCGGCGTGACGGGTTCCGGTTGTGAGGCCCCTACAGCATCCGGCACCCGATCCTGTGCCAGGGCGTTACCGCCCGACTGGCCGGTAACCCGGTTGAGTGGCAGTATGACCGCCTCTCGTATCGTGGCGCTGGGCCACTACCAGCCGCCGAAGATCCTCACCAACGACGATCTCTCGGCGATGGTCGACACCGACGACCAGTGGATCCGGAGCCGGGTCGGCATCCGCACCCGGCACATCGCCGAGGACGAGACCCTGGTCGACCTCGCCGCCGGCGCCGCCCAGAAGGCCCTCGCCCGCGCGGGAGTGACCCCCGACCAGATCGACCTGATCGCCGTCGCCACCTGCACCGCCGTCGAACGCAGCCCCAACACCGCCGCCGCGGTCGCCGCCCGGCTCGGCATCCCCACGCCCGCCGCCTACGACCTGAACACCGTCTGCTCGGGCTTCTCGTACGCGCTGGCCACCGCCGACCACGCGATCCGGGCCGGCGCCGCCACCCGCGCGCTGGTGATCGGCGCCGAGCGGATGTCCGACATCGTGGACTGGACCGACCGCACCACCTGCGTGATCTTCGCGGACGGCGCGGGCGCCGCCGTCCTGGAGGCCGTCCCCGACGACCGGGCCGGCATCGGCCCGGTGGTGTGGGGCTCCGAGCCGGAGAAGGGCGAGGCGGTGGTGATCAGCGGCTGGCAGCCGATCATCAGCCAGCAGGGCCAGACCGTCTTCCGCTGGGCCACCACCCAGGTCGCCCCGCTGGCCCGCAAGGCCTGCGAGAAGGCCGGCCTGGACCCGTCCGAGCTGCGCGGCTTCGTCGCCCACCAGGCCAACCTGCGGATCATCGACGCGATCGCCGGAAAGCTCGGCCTGGCCGAGGACGCGGTGGTCGCCCGCGACGTGGTCGAGTCCGGCAACACCTCTGCCGCCTCCATCCCGCTGGCGCTGTCCAAGCTGGTCGAGCGCGGCGAGCTGCACAGCGGCGACCCGGTGCTGCTGTTCGGCTTCGGCGGCGGCCTGGCCTACGCGGGCCAGGTGGTGCACTGCCCCTGACCCGGGAGCGGGCCCACGACAGGACACGACACCACACGGCGCAGGGGCGGCCGGGAGACCATCTCCCGACCGCCCCTGCGTTTCGTTGTATCGGTGCGGATGACGCCCCGCGGTACGTCGGCGAACCTCCCCCGAGGACACGGCCGCGTCCGACGCACCCCGGACAGGAAACCGGGGCTCGGGCGTCAGCGGACTGGGCTGAGTGTTACTTCGGCGGCTTCTTTCCGGTGACTCCGAGGTACACCTGGAGCGCCAGGCTGGGCTTGAGGTCCTTGACCTTCACGCCCCACGAGGTGAACGCCTTCGAGTGCTCCGCGGACGCGGCCAGCAACGTCACCAGGGCGCCGGCGATCGCCGACCCGTCGACCGTCTTGTCGGTCTTGCCCTGGGTGTTGCGAACCGCCTCGGCGAGCGGAGCCGCCACCGAGTTGAGGACCTTCATGCGGATCTTGAAGAACCGCTTGTCCCCTTCCGCGGCACCGAGTGTGATCACTCGGAGAATGGCGTCATTCTTGCGCCAGAAGGCGAGGAATCCGTCCACCAGTTCTTCGGAAGTGGTGAAGCCGGTCTTTCCCGCCCAGGACTTTCCATCGACGAGCTCTTTGAGCCCGCCGCTGTCCTCGGCCATTTCCTCGGCGATCTCAAGGACTGCGCCCTCGACATCCGGGAAGTACTGGTAGAAGGTCGCGGGGGAGGTACCCGCCATACGGGCGACGTCGATGACCTTGACGTCCCGGTACGGCGACGTGCTGAGCATCTCGCGGAGGCAGTCGAGCAGCTTCTGCCGCGTCTCCTGTCCGCGCCGCCCGGCGACGCGACCGTCGACGGTGCGAACTTGTCCTGTCATGCCGTCAGCTTACCGTGGCACGATCTTGGCGCGATTCGGTAGTGCGACTATTAGTCCGCTCGTGGGGAGAATCAACGACTTTTCAGCGTGTGTTGTTGCCCCCCCGTGCACTGATGACCCCACAGCGTGACGACAAGTCAGCTCCGGCGGGTTCGGCGACGGCCGCGACCCCCCGACACGCCCGGTGACCCGCCCCGCCGGGGCGGGTGACACGGGCGGGGGAGATTGGCTCCAGGACGGCGGGCATTGGAGAATCGGGGGCGCGCCACCGCCGGGGGGCGTTGGCGGAAGGGGAGGTGGCTGCGGAGTGGACCCGCTGACGGCGCACGATCCGAGACGGATCGGGCCCTTCGAGGTGCTGGCCCGGCTCGGCGCGGGCGGCATGGGCCTGGTGTACCTGGCCCGGTCGGCCTCCGGCCGCCGGGTGGCCATCAAGACCGTCCGCAGCGAGCTGGCCGAGGACAACCTGTTCCGGGTCCGTTTCGCCCGCGAGATCGCCGCCGCGAAGACGGTCGGCGGCTTCTACACCGCCGCCGTGGTGGACGCCGACGCCGACGCCGCGGTGCCCTGGCTGGCCACCGCCTACGTGCCCGCGCCCTCGCTGGAGGACCTGGTCACCGACTGCGGGCCGCTGCCCGCCGACGCGGTGCGCTGGCTGACCGCCGGCATCGCCGAGGCGCTGCAGTCCATCCACGCCGCCGGGCTGGTGCACCGCGACCTCAAGCCGTCCAACGTGCTGGTGGTCGAGGACGGCCCGCGGGTGATCGACTTCGGCATCGCCGCCGGCGTGTCGAGCACCCGGCTCACCATGACCAACGTCGCGGTCGGCACCCCCGCCTACATGTCGCCCGAGCAGGCCCGCGACAGCCGCAGCGTCACCGGCGCCAGCGACGTGTTCTCGCTCGGCTCGCTGGTGGTGTTCTGCGCCACCGGGCACCCGCCGTACCGGGGCACCAACCCGGTCGAGACGGTGTTCCAGCTGCTGCGCGACCAGCCGGACCTGTCCGGGCTGCCCGCCGAGCTGACCGACCTGGTGCGGGCCTGCATGCGGCCCGCGCCCGAGCACCGGCCGACGCCCGCCCAGATCCAGGCCGAGCTGGCCCCGCACCTGTT
>NZ_BMRI01000005.1:211494-222623 GCF_014648555.1 Kitasatospora griseola | reverse complement strand
CTCCCGGGCCGACGCCTCCGGCGAGGCCGGGGACTGGCTGCCGCCCGCCGCGCTCGACCTGATCGAGGCCAAGCGCAGCAGCCGCCGTCCCGTCAGCCAGCAGCCGCAGGCCCGGCCGCCGGCGCCGGTGGTGCCGCCGCAGCCGTCCGGGCCGCCGATCTCGCAGGCCGCGCCGGTCGCGCCGGTCGGGGCGCCGTCCGAGGCCGAGGTGGCCACCGAGCGGATGCGGCCGCACCAGCGGCCGGCGTCCGGCGGGGACGGCGAGATCCGGCTGGCCGGCGCGCACGTGCCGATAGGCCCCGGGCCCCGGGTGGAGCCGGTGGCGCCGTCCGCGGCCCCCGTCGGCACCGACTGGGTGCGCCGCACCTCCGCACCGGCCGCCCCCGCCGCCCCACCGCAGCCGCCCGCCGCCCGCTGGCGGCCCTGGCGGTTCCGGATGTCCAACGACGTGTGGGGCACCCCCGTGGTCGCCGACGGCACGCTGTTCGTCTCCAGCTTCGAGGTGCACGCCCTCGACATCGGCTCCGGCGAGCGCCGCTGGAAGACCCGCGACGTCGCCTGGGCCCTGGCCGTGGACAGCGGCCGGGTGCACGCCGCCGACGGGCCGCACCTGTACACCGTGGACTCCGCCGACGGCACCGAGCGCTGGCGCACCTCGCTGGACGGCTGGGTGTACTCGCTGGACGCCGCCGACGGCGTGCTGTGCTGCGGCATCCGCGGCGGCGGGGTGCAGCTGCGCTCGGCCGCCAGCGGCGCCGAACTGTGGCGCGCCGACGACGCCCAGCAGGAGTACGAGAACCCGCAGTCCGGCCCGGCGCTGATCGCCGGCGCCGCCTACTACCAGGGCTCCGGCCGCCTGCACTGCGTGGACCCGCGCGGCGGCGGCGTGCGCTGGGCGCTCCCGGTCACCGGCAAGGTCCCGGCCCGGCCGGTGGAGCGCGGCGGCGTGCTGTACCTGACCTCCGGCCAGCGGGTGCACGCGCTGGACGCCGCGACCGGCGCCGAGCGCTGGCGGTTCGACGCGCCCGTGGTGCTGTTCACCCCGCCCGCCGTGGACGACCGCGCGGTGTACGTCGCCGACTACCTCGGCACCCTGTACGCGCTGGACGCCCTCACCGGACACGGCCTGTGGCGGGCCGCCACCACCTCCCGGCAGGGCGCCGAGCCTGCCGTGGTCGCCGACGGCACGGTGCTGCTGGGCTCCGGCGACACTCTGTTCGCCTTCGACAGCGCCACCGGCCGGGAGCGCTGGCGCTACGCCGCCCGTGCCGACCTGGTCGGCTCCCCGGCGGTCGCCGACGGCCTGGTCCACCTGGGCAGCCGCGACCACTCGCTGCACACCCTGGAACTCGCCACCGGCCGCCTGCGCTGGGAACTCGGCACCAAGGGCGAGCTGACCGGCTCCCCGGTCGCCGTCGACGGCCGGGTCTTCGTCGGCTCCAAGGACCGCTGCGTGTACGCGCTGGACTCGTTCTACGGGACGGCCGTCCCGCACTGACACCGGGTGGGCGGACTTCTCCGCCGGAGGGGGCGACCGCGGGTCGGGCTTCGGCGCACCCGCCGCCGGACGATCACCGAATTCGGCGATCGGCAGGGGGCGGGGGCTCGCGCGACGGCCCCGGACCGGTGCGGTCCGGGGCCGTCGTGGTCGTCGGCTACGGGTGGCGGTGCTGCCAGCCGGCCCAGGCGGAGGCGACCATGTCGCGGACGTCGTGCCGGGCGGTCCAGCCGAGTTCGCGGTGGATCAGCTCGGCGGACGCCACCACCCGGGCCGGGTCGCCGGCGCGGCGGGCGGTCACCTCGGGGGCGGTGCCGAGGCCGGTGACCTCGGCGATCTCGGCGAGCATCTCGCGGACGGAGACGCCGTGGCCGGTGCCGATGTTGAGAGTCAGCCGGACCTGCTCGCCCGGGGCGCCCGTGCTCAGCCGGCGGACCGCGGCGACGTGCGCGGAGGCGATGTCCGAGACGTGGATGTAGTCGCGGATGCAGGTGCCGTCCGGGGTCGGGTAGTCGTCCCCGAAGATCAGCGGGGGCAGCCCGGCGGTGAGGCGCTGGAAGGCCAGCGGCACCAGGTTGGCCGCGCCCGGGTCGGACAGCTCGGGGGCGGCCGCGCCCGCCACGTTGAAGTAGCGCAGCGACACCGCGGACAGCCCGTACGCGTCGGCGCAGGCGTTCAGCAGCCACTCGCCGGCCAGCTTGGTCTCGCCGTACGGGTTCATCGGCGCGCACGGCGTGGCCTCGGTGACCAGGTCGACGTCCGGCATGCCGTAGACGGCGGCGGAGGAGGACAGCACCGCCCGGCGCACGCCCGCGTCGACCGCGGCGGCCAGCACGACCCGCAGGCCCTCGACGTTCTCGTGGTAGTAGCGCAGCGGCTGGGCGACCGACTCGCCGACCTGCTTGCGGGCGGCCAGGTGCAGCACGCCGGTGACGCCGTGCTCGGCGAGGACGCGGTCCAGCAGCGGGCGGTCCAGCGTGGAACCCGTCACCAGAGGGACGCCGGGAGGCAGGTGGGCGGCCGAGCCGGTGCTCAGGTCGTCCAGGACGACCACCGGCTCGCCGGCCGCGACCAGCTCCCGAACGACATGACCACCGATGTAGCCGGCCCCGCCCGTGATCAACCAGGTCATGCCCCGATCCTAGACGGCCGCCTTCCGGGTGGCGGCGGGTGTGTCTGGACAGGCATTCGGACAATTCGCTGAAATGCTGACAAAGTTCTGTCCCGCGACCGGAGGTGGCTGCCGTGCGCCCCAAGAAGGAACCGACCCGCCCCCTTCCGGCCGGCCCCCGGCCCACCGGGCCCAAGCTGTGGCTCGGCCCGGCATCGGTGCTGGCCGTGGCCGCGCTGCTGGTCACGGGCTGCTCCAGCATCGACGACGGGTCCGGTTCCAGCACGGCGGCCGGTGCCGCCACGACCGCGCCCGCCACCTCCACCAGCGACCAGCTGGAGCAGAACTACCAGCAGGTGATCTCCCAGGTGCTGCCCTCAGTGGTGCAGATCACCGCGGGCGACAGCCTGGGCTCCGGGATCGTCTTCGACGACAAGGGCGACATCGTCACCAACGCGCACGTGGTCGGCACCGCGCAGACCTTCACCGTGACGCTGGCCAACAGCACCAAGCCGCTGGACGCCACCCTGGTGGGCAGCTACCCGCAGTCCGACCTCGCGGTGATCAAGCTGAGCAGTCTGCCCAACGGCCTCAAGCCCGCCACCTTCGCGGACAGCTCCAAGGTCGCGGTCGGCCAGATCACGCTGGCCATGGGCAGCCCGCTGGGCCTGTCCAGCAGCGTCACCCAGGGCATCGTGTCGGCGGTCGGGCGCACCGTCACCGAGCCGCAGACCTCCGGCTCGCCGGGCGCCACCATCGGCAACATGGTGCAGACCTCGGCGGCGATCAACCCCGGCAACAGCGGCGGCGCGCTGGTCAACCTCTCCAGCCAGGTGATCGGGATCAACACCCTGACCGCGGTGGACCCGGAGCTGGGCAACGCGGCCGCGCCCGGCATCGGCTTCGCCATCCCCGCCGCCACCGTGACCAGCATCGCCAACCAGCTGATCACCAGCGGCAAGGTCACCAACTCCGGGCGGGCCGCGCTCGGGGTGACCGTCCGCCCCTACGTCGACACCAACTTCCAGCCCGCCGGGGCGGCGATCGTCTCGGTGGCCCCCGGCGGACCGGCGGCCTCCGCAGGGCTGCAGGCGGGCGACGTGATCACAAAGATCAACGACACCGCGATCACCAGCCCCTCCGTGCTGACCACCGTGCTCGCCTCGTTCTCCCCGGGCGACAAGGTGACCGTCGGCTACCAGCGCGACGCCCAGAACCAGACAGCGGACGTCACCCTGGGGACGCTGTAGCCCCGCCCGCTCGGGCCCGGAGTGCCGTACCGCGCAAGGGAGACGGCACCCCGGGTCCGTCCACGCCCGGGCCGGGCCGTCAGGCCCGGCCGACCCGGGTGCGCCAGGGGAGCTCGACGGCTATCGACGTCGGGCCGCCGGCCGGGCTGTCCACCACGAACACGCCGTCCACCGACTCGGCGCGCTCGGCCAGGCCGGCCAGGCCGCCGCCCGGACGGACCTCGGCACCGCCCCGGCCGTCGTCCTGCACCGTCAGCATCAGCCGGTCGTCCTGCCGCCAGAGGTCCACCGAGGCGGAGCGGGCGCCGGAGTGCTTGGAAGCGTTGGTGAGCAGCTCGCTGACGGTGAAGTAGGCGATGCCCTCGACCGCCGAATCGGGACGCCCCTCGCCCAGCTCGACGTGCACCTTGACGCCGCCGGGCAGCGTGCAGCGGGCCGCGACCGAGGACAGCGCGGCATCGAGCCCGCGGTCGGTCAGCACCGCAGGGTGGATGCCCCGGGCGAGATCGCGCAGCTCCTGCAGGGCCAGCTTCACCTCGCCGTGCGCCGCGTCGACCATCTTCTGGGCGGCCACCGGATCCTCCGACAGCTTCTCCTTCGCCAGACCCAGATCCATCGCCAGCGCCACCAGCCGGGCCTGCGCGCCGTCGTGCAGATCCCGCTCGATGCGGCGCAGATCGGCGGCCGCGTGGTCGACCACCGCACCGCGGTCGTCCTCCAGCTCACGGACCCGCTCGGCCAGCGCGCCCGGCGACAGCAGGCCCTCCACCAACAGTCGGGAGACCCAGGCCAGCCCGCGCACCGCCCACGGCAGCACCGGCCAGCCGACGATCAGCAGCACCAGCGTCACCGTGAAACTGAGGATGCCCCAGGGCAGCATCAGCAGGCAGTACAGCGCGCTGCGCCAGCTCAGCCCGTCCGACAGCGACGCCACGACCCAGCCGGCCGGGCCCGGACGCGTCGCCACCAGCGGCTCCGGCTCGGCGACCCGGCTGCCCAGCGAGGCCCGGGCCCGGGCCCGGCCCAGCCGGCCGAACAGCCGGCAGCACGTCAGGCCGAAGGCCAGCAGCGGCAGCCCGACGACCGTCACCGCCATGCCGAGCCCCGCCGACAGCAGCGTCACCATCACCGTGAAGGCGGCCAGCCCGATCGGGAAGTTCAGCAACTCGTGCTGGACCTGCTGCCACATCTCCGCCCCGTACAGCGACGGACGCTTCGCCTCGTCCTCCATGGTCGGCGCCCTCTCCTGATGCTCGCCGTTCTCTGACGATCACCAGCATCCCGGTTGCGGACCGGGCGCCGCCATGGTGCTGCACTCCGTCTTCGTCCGGGGGTTATCCCCACCCCTCGCGCTGAACCCCGGTCCCGGCGGGCCGGCAAGCGGAATTCCGGCGAGTGTCCACCGGACGTCTTGCGGACCGGGCAGATGGGGGAGTAGACGAGCGGTGCACATAGACTCCCGCGATAGCGATGGTTATGGACGGGCAAAGAAGAAGGGCGTAATCCATGGAGTGGCAGCCGCTCGCTGCCGACCCCGCCGCCGGCAGCGGCTACTTCGACGCCTACGCGGCGATCGGCCTGCTGGTGGTCATCGGCGTCCTCTTCGTCATGGTGGCCTTCACCGCCAACCGCCTGCTGCGGCCGGTGGTGAACACCCCGGAGAAACTGCTCGCCTACGAGTGCGGCGTCGATCCGGTCGGCGAGGGCTGGGCGCACACCCAGATCCGCTACTACGTCTACGCCTTCCTGTACGTGATCTTCGCGGTCGACGCGATCTACCTGTTCCCGTGGGCCACGGTGTTCGCCGCCGCCGGCTTCGGGGCGGCCACGCTGGTGGAGATGTTCGTCTTCATCGGCTTCCTCGCGGTCGGACTGCTCTACGCCTGGAAGAAGGGCGTTCTGGAATGGACGTGACGCACTCCCACGGGACGCCCGGTCAGGGCCCGGTCCCGCTCGGCATCCCCGACCCCGCCACCCCCGGCGCCGCCGTCGAGCAGCGCCGCCTCGGCCCGCTCGCCCGGCTCGCCCCGGACCCGGTCAAGGTGGTGCTCAACTGGGGCCGCCGCTACAGCCTCTGGTGCTTCAACTTCGGACTCGCCTGCTGTGCGATCGAGTTCATCGCCGCGTCCATGGCCAAGCACGACTTCATCCGAATGGGTGTCATCCCGTTCGCGCCCGGCCCCCGACAGGCCGACCTGATGATCGTCTCGGGCACCGTCACCGACAAGATGGCCCCCGCCGTCAAGCGCCTGTACGAGCAGATGCCCGAACCGAAGTACGTCATCTCCTTCGGCGCCTGCGCCAACTCCGGCGGCCCCTACTGGGACTCCTACTCCGTCACCAAGGGCGTCGACCAGATCATCCCCGTCGACGTCTACGTGCCCGGCTGCCCGCCCCGGCCCGAGGCGCTGCTCCAGGGCATCCTCAAGCTCCAGGAGAAGATCGCCGCCGAGGACGTCCCGCAGCGCTACGCCGCACCCGCGGCCGCGCTGCGCCGCCCGCTGCAGGCCGCGCCCGCCCCGACCGAGGAAGGCGAGCGGTGACCGAGAACCCCGACGTTCCGACTGCTGCCGAGCGCGCCGCCGCCGCGATCGGCCCGTGGGCCACCGCCGCCGAGGCGTACGAACTGCTCACCGTCACCGTCCCCGCCGAACACTGGATCGAGGCGCTCACCGCCGCCCGCGACGTCCTCGGCCTGGCGTTCCTGGACTGGCTGAGCGCCGTCGACGAACTCGCCGAAGGCTTCGCGGTCTGCGCCCACCTGGCCGCCGTCGGCGAACCCGGCAGCGTCCGCCGACTGCTGCTGCGCACCCGCGTGCCGCGCGACCAGGCAGCACTGCCGACCGCCGTCGAGGTGTACGCCGGCGCCGCCTGGCACGAACGCGAGACCCGGGAGATGTTCGGCATCGAATTCCCCGGCCACCCCTACCCGGCCACCCTGCTGCTGCCGGACGGCTTCGAAGGCCACCCGCTGCGCAAGGACTTCGTCCTGGCCGCGAGGGTCGCCAAGGACTGGCCCGGCGCCAAGGAACCCGGCGAGTCCGACCACGGCGGCGGCCCCGCCCGACGCAAGATGCTCCCGCCCGGCGTCCCCGACCCGAACGAGTGGGGCCCCCTCAAGGGCACCCTCCCCCCGGTCGCCGAACGCCCTGCCCGCGCCGCGAGGGCCGGCGCGGGAGCCGGCGTCGACCGCCCCCGCCGCACCCGCACCGTCGGCGAGGGCTCCACCAGCCAGGCCACGACGCCCCCGGACGCGACTCCCGCCGCCGACGCACCGCCAGTACGTGCCGACCGCCCGCGCCGCAGCCGAAGCGTGGGCGAGGGCTCGGTCAGCCAGGCCGCCCCCGAAACCCCCCGCCGCACCACCCGCACCCAGTCCTCCGACGCCCCGTGGCACGCCCCCGTCCCGGCCCACGAGACGCCTGCCGGCGCGAAGCCCGAGGCGGAGAAGCCTGCGGCTGCGGCGGCCGGGCCTGCGAAGCCTGAGGTCGCGAAGGCCGAGCCCGCGGGGCCTGACGCCTCGACGGTCGAGGCCGCGAAGCCTGACGCTGCGGAGTCCAAGCCTGCGGCGGCCGCGCCCGCGAAGCCTGAGGCTGTGCAGGCCGGGCCTGCGGTAGCTGAGTCTGTGAAGTCTCAGGCTGCGGAGCCCGAGGCAGCGGAGACGAAGCCCGTGCAGCCTGAGGCTGTGCGGGCCGAGTCCACGCAGGCCGGGCCTGTGGCGGCTGAGCCCGCGAAGTCCAAGCCCGCAGGGTCTGACGCCGCGAAGCCAGAGCATACAGAGGTGAAGCCCACACACACCGGGCCCGTGGACGCGAAGCCCACGGAGCCCGAGGCTACGCAGGCCGAGCCTGCGGCGGCCGAGTCCGCGAGGCCTGGGGCCGCGAAACGCGAGCCCGCGCAGGCCGCGCCCGCGAAGCCTGCGCCCGCAGAGCCCGAGGCTACGCAGGCCGAGCCTGCGGCGGCCGAGTCCGCGAAGCCTGGGGCCGCGAAACGCGAGCCCGCGCAGGCCGCGCCCGCGAAGCCTGCGCCCGCAGAGCCCGAGTCCACGCAGGCCGGGCCTGCGGCGGCTGAGTCCGCGAAGCCTGGGGCCGCGAAGCGCGAGCTCGCGGAGGCTGCGCCCAGGCAGACCGCGGCCGCGCACACCGGGCCTGCGAAGCCTGAAGCCGTGAAGGCCGCGCCTGCGGGGGCGGAGCCCGAGCCCATGGGGCCTGGGGCCGCACAAGCCGAGCTTGCAGAGCCTGCGCCTGCGCAGCCTGAGGCCGTGCAGCCCGGGCCTGCGAAATCTGACGCTGCGGAGCCCGAGCCCGCCGAGCCCGAGCCCGCCGAGCCCGAGTCCGCGCAGGCCGAGCCCGCGAAATCTGACACCGCGCAGCCGGAGTCCGAACCGTCCGAACCCGATCAGCAGTCCTCGCAGCCCTCGCAGAACGGAGACAGCGCGTGAATCTTCTCGACACGCTGCTGCGCTGTGTCGGCACGCTGGTGGCGTTCCTGGTGTTGCCGTTGGTGGTCGGGCAGGCCGAGCACAAGGTGATGGCGCACATGCAGGGGCGGCTCGGGCCGATGTATGCGGGCGGGTTTCACGGGTGGGCGCAGTTGGTGGCCGACGGTGTGAAGTTCGTGCAGAAGGAGGACGTCGTTCCGGCGGGGGCGGACCGGCGGATCTTCCGGTTGGCTCCGGCGGTCGCGTTGCTGCCGTACCTGTTGGTGCTGCTGGTGATTCCGATCGGGCCGAACGGGCTGGTCGGGCAGGCGGTGGACGCGGGCATCTTCTTCGTGCTGGCGGTCATGGGCATCGGCGTGCTGGGTTCGCTGATGGGCGGTTGGGCGTCGGCGAACAAGTTCTCGTTGCTGGGTGCGCTGCGGACGGCGGCGCAGCTGATGTCGTACGAGTTGCCGATGCTGCTCGCGGCGGCGTCGGTGGCGATGGCGGCGGGCACCGTCTCGTTGCCGGGGATCGTGGACGCCTTCCACTGGTGGTGGGTGCCGTGGCAGCTGATCGGCGCGTTCGTGTTCTTCACGGCGGGTCTGGCGGAGCTCCAGCGGCCGCCGTTCGACATGCCGGTGGCCGACTCGGAGATCATCTTCGGCGCGTACACCGAGTACACCGGTCTGCGGTTCGCGCTGTTCCTGCTGTCCGAGTACGCGGGCATCGTGGTGCTCTGCGGGCTGACCACGGTGCTGTTCCTGGGCGGTTGGCACGGCCCGTTCTCCGACGGCCTGGGCGTGGTGTGGACGTTGGCGAAGACGTTCGCGCTGGCGTTCGTGGTGCTCTGGCTGCGGGTGACGTACCCGCGGTTGCGCGAGGACCAGCTGATGCGTTTCGCGTGGACGGTGCTGATCCCGCTCGCCCTGGCCCAGCTCGCCCTCACCGGCATCGTCAAGGTGGCGATCTCCTGATGAAGTTTCCCGGCTCCGGCCTGGCCAAGGGCCTGGCCGTCACCATGCGGACGATGACGCGGAAGACCGTCACCGCACAGTATCCGGACGTGCAGCCCGAGCTGCCGCCGCGTTCGCGCGGCGTGATCGCGCTGCTGGAGGAGAACTGCACGGTCTGCATGCTGTGCGCCCGTGAGTGCCCGGACTGGTGCATCTACATCGACTCCCACAAGGAGACGCTGCCCGCCGCCGATCCGAACGCCCGGGCCCGTACCCGTAACGTGCTGGACCGTTTCGCCATCGATTTCTCGCTCTGCATGTACTGCGGGATCTGCATCGAGGTGTGCCCGTTCGACGCGCTGTTCTGGTCGCCGGAGTTCGAGTACGCGGAGACCGACATCCGCGAGCTCACCCACGAGCGCGACCGGTTGCGCGAGTGGATGTGGACCGTCCCGCCGCCGCCCGCGCACGATGTCGCGGCGGAGGAGCCCAAGGAGATCGCCATGGCCCGCAAGGCCGCCGACAAGCTGGCGGCCGCGGCCGCCGCTGCCGCCGCCGAGGAGGGGGAGCAGAGTTGAGCGCCCTGCTGGCCGCGGCGGGCTCGTTGGAGCCCGCCGCGCGCTCGTACCTCTCGCCGACCGGGCAGGAGATCGTCTTCCTGCTGGTCGGTGCGCTCGTGCTCGGTGCGGCCGTGGTCTCGGTGACCACCCGCCGGCTGGTGCACGCCGCGCTGTGGCTGGTGGTGGCGCTCGGCGGTCTGGCGGTGGAGTTCCTGCTGCTGACGGCCGAGTTCGTGGCCTGGGTGCAGGTGCTGGTGTACCTGGGCTCGGTGGTCGTGCTGGTGCTGTTCGGCCTGATGCTGACCCGGGCCCCGATCGGCAGCTCCCCGGATGCGGACTCCGGCAACCGTCCGGCGGCGCTGGCCGTCGGCGTGGCCTCCGCCGCGACCCTGGTGACGCTGGTGGTGGACGCGTTCCGCTCGTCCTGGATCGACCTGTCCGGTCCGGTCGGCACCACCCGGCTCACCGGTGAGTTCCTGTTCTCGCACTGGGTGCTGCCGTTCGAGGCGCTGTCGGTGCTGCTGCTGGCCGCCCTGGTCGGCGCGATCGTGCTGTCCCGCACCAAGGGCGACCGGACGAAGCCGAGGCCCGGAAACCTGCGCACCGCCCTGACGAAGACGAAGGAGCGCTGAGCGTGCACCTCGCCTATCCCGCGGTCCTCGCCGTGCTGCTGTTCAGCGTCGGCGTGTACGGCGTGCTCGCCCGGCGCAACGTCGTCCTGGTGCTGATGTCGGTCGAGCTGATGCTCAACGCCGTCAACCTCAACCTGGTCGCCTTCGACGTCTGGCTGCGCGACACCCTGCACGCCGGCCAGGCGCTCACCCTGTTCACCATCACCGTCGCCGCCGCCGAGATCGGCCTCGGCCTGGCCATCGTGCTGCTGGTGTACCGCACCCGCCGCACCGCCGCCGTCGACCTGGTCACCGCGCTCGGCGACCGGCACGAGGCGGACGTCCCGGCCGATGCGGCCGAGGAGAAGGAGCAGGCCGCCGCATGAACCTCGCGCTGCCGATCCTCGTCCCCGTGCTGCCCGCGCTCGGCGCCGCCGCCGGCCTGGCCACCGGACGCCGCCACCCCTCGCTGGCCCGCCCGCTGGCGGTGCTGCCGGTCGCGGTGGCCGCCGTCCTCGCCCTGGTGACGGCCGTCCAGCTGGGCACCGGCGCCACCCTGGACGCCGGCACCCGGCTCGCCCCCACCGGCGGCCCGGAGATCTCGCTGGCCCTGCACCTGGACGGCTTCACCTCGGTGATCTCGGTGCTGGTCGGCCTGGTCGCCACCTGCGTGCAGATCTACTCCACCGCGTACCTGAAGGACGACCCGCGCTACCCGTCGTA
>NZ_BMRI01000005.1:178829-211464 GCF_014648555.1 Kitasatospora griseola | reverse complement strand
CGCGGCGCTGGTCTCGCTGTTCACCGCCGCGATGTTCCTGGTCGTCTACTCGGGCGACCTGATCGTGCTGCTGGTCGGCTGGGAGGTGATGGGCATCTGCTCGTACTTCCTGATCGGCCACCACTGGGAGACCGCCGACGCCCGGGCCGCCTCGCTGAAGGCCTTCCTGGTCACCAAGCTCGGCGACGTGCCGTTCCTGTTCGGCCTGTTCCTGCTCGGCGCGGACGCCGGGACCTTCCGGATCACCGACGTGCTGCACACCGCCGCCACCGGCGGGCTGCACCATCCCACGCTGATCGCCCTGCTGCTGCTCGCCGGCGTGGCCGGCAAGAGCGCCCAGTTCCCGCTGCACACCTGGCTGCCGGACGCGATGGCCGGCCCGACGCCGGTGTCCGCGCTGATCCACGCCGCCACCATGGTCGCGGCCGGCGTCTACCTGGTCGCCCGGCTGCTGCCGGTGTTCCTGCAGTCCTCCGCCGCGCTGGTGGTGCTGGCCGTGATGGCCGCCGTCACCATGGTCGGCTCCGCGCTGTGCGCGCTCGCCCAGGACGACCTGAAGCGCGTCCTCGCCTATTCGACGGTCGGCCAGCTCGGCTACATGACCGGCGCGCTGGCGTCCGGCGACCGGCAGGCCGCGGTGTTCCACCTGGTCTCGCACGGCGTGTTCAAGGCGCTGCTGTTCCTGGGCGCCGGCGTGGTCATCCACGCCGCGCACACCAACTCGCTCAGCGCGATGGCCCGGATGGACGGCCTGCGCCACCGCATCCCCGACGCGATGTGGACGATGGGCATCGGCCTGGCCGCGCTGGTCGGCCTGCCGCCGCTGGCCGGCTTCTTCTCCAAGGAATCGGTGCTCACCGCCGCCGAGCACGCCGCCCGGGGCGAGGCCCTCACCGGCAGCCTCGGCCCGGCCTCCGCCGTGCCGACCGCCGTCGGCTGGACGGTGCTGGTGGCCGGCCTGCTGACGGCGCTGCTCACCGCCGCCTACGCCGCCCGGCTGTGGCTGGCGGTCTTCCACGGCCGCTCGACGGACGGCGCCGACCTCTCCCCGCAGCCCGGCGCCCCGTACTCGCCGGAGCCCGACGAGGCCGACCCGGCCCACGTCGAGCCCGCCGCGATGCGCTGGCCGCTGTGGGTGCTGGCGGTCCCCGCGATGGGCTTCGGCGTGGCCGCGCTGCGCACCGACTGGCTGCCCGCGCTGCTCGACGGCGAGTCGCTGCGCCCGTCCACCGCCACCTGGGTGCTCGGCACCGGCATCGCCGTCGCGGGCCTGCTGATCTCCTGGGCCGCCTGGCGCACCGTCACCGCCCGCACCGCCGCCGGACAGCCCGCCGACGACCCCGGACGCCTGCTGCTCGGCCCGCTGTACCGGCCCGCCCAGCACGGCTTCGGCGTCGACCGGCTGTACAGCACGCTGTTCGTCCGGCCCACCGAGGCCGCCGCCAGGCTGGTCCGGTTCCTGGACCGCGCCGTGGTGGAGACCTACGTCCGCGGCGCGGGCGCCGCGCCCGGCTGGCTCGGCCGCGCCGTGCGCTTCGCCCAGACCGGCAACGCCCAGGGCTACCTGAGCGCGCTGCTCGCCGGGGCCGTCCTGCTCGCCGTGCTGGTGGCGGTGGGATCGTGACGCACCCCCAGTTCCCCGTCCCGGCATTTCCTAGGAGCCACCGATGAACGCGGTCCTCATCGCCCTCCTGGTGCTGCCGCTGCTCGGCGCCGCCCTGATGCTCGCCCCGATCGGCGAGAAGCAGGCGCTGCGCCTGGGCACCACCGTCACCGGCGGCACCCTGCTGCTGGCGATCGCCCTCGCCGCCGGCTTCGACCACGACGCGCCGAGCCGGATGCAGGCCGTCACCGACGTGTCCTGGATCCCCGCGCTGGACGTGCGGCTGCACCTCGGCGTGGACGGCATCTCGCTGCCGCTGCTGGTGCTCACCGCGCTGCTCACCTTCCTGTGCGCGGTGTACTCGGTGAAGAAACTCCCCGCCGGCCCCGGCGGCCGCGCCTTCACCGGGCTGCTGCTCCTGCTGGAGACCGGCATGCTGGCCACCTTCGCGGTGCTCGACCTGGTGCTGTTCTTCCTGGCCTTCGAGATCGTGCTGATCCCGATGTACTTCCTGATCTCCCGCTGGGGCAGCGGGAAGAAGGTCGCCGCGGCCAACCGGTTCATCCTGTACACCCTGCTCGGCTCCGCCGTGATGCTGCTCGGCTTCCTGCTGATCGGCGTCAAGGCCGGCACCTTCGACATGGTGAAGCTGGCCGACGCGCACGGCTCGGGGCTCTCGCACACCACCCAGCTGATCGCCGCGCTGGCGATCCTGGTCGGCCTGGCCGTGAAGGCCCCCGCCTGGCCGCTGCACTCCTGGCTGCCGGACGCGCACACCGCCGCGCCGACCGCCGGCTCGGTGCTGCTGGCCGGCGTCATGCTCAAGATGGGCACCTACGGCCTGGTCCGGGTGCTGCTGCCGATCGTCCCCGACGGCACCGCCACCTACGCCCCGTACCTGGGCGCGTTCGCCGCCGTCGGCATCGTCTACGGCTCGCTGGCCTGCCTGGCCCTCGCGCGGACGGGCGCCAAGGGCGACCTGAAGCGGCTGATCGCGTACTCCTCGGTCGGCCACATGGGCTTCGTGCTGCTCGGCATCGCCTCGCTCACCCCGACCGGCGTGAACGGCGCGCTGTTCGCCAACATCGCGCACGGCCTGATCACCGGCCTGCTGTTCTTCGTGGTCGGCGCCGTCAAGGACCGCTACGGCACCGCCGACCTGGACACCCTCGCCGGGGCCACCGGAGCCGCGCTGTACGGCCGCGCCCCGCGGATCGGCGCGCTGCTGGCGTTCGCCGCCGTCGCCAGCCTCGGACTGCCCGGCCTGGCCGGCTTCTGGGGCGAGCTGCTCGCCATGTACGGCGCGTTCGACCCGGCCGCCGGCCTGTCCCGGCCCGCCTTCGTCACATACATGGTGCTGGCCGGCCTCGGCACCCTGCTGACCGCCGCCTACCTGCTGGTCGTGGTCCGGCGGGTCTGCATGGGCGACCCGAAGCAGCCCGCCCCGGTCGCCGAGGTGGCCGACCTGCAGGGCTACGAGGCCGCCAGCTGGACGCCGCTCGCCGCGCTCACCCTGGTGGCGGGCCTGTGGCCGGCACTGCTGCTCGGCCTCTCCGACCCGGCCGTCAAGCACCTCCTCGGGAGCGGCTGATGACCACCACTCACGACCTGGGGCAGCCCCTCATGACTCCGCTCGCCGTCGCCGACCCGGGCGGCCTGATCCAGTCCGTCGACTGGGTGGCCATCGCCCCGCCGCTGATCGCCGCGCTCGCCGCCCTCGCCGTGCTGGTCGCCGACCTGTTCCTGCCCGAGGCCCGCAAGCGCCTGCTCGGGTGGCTGAGCGCCGCGGGCCTGCTCGCCGCGCTGGCCGCCCTGCTGCCGCTGGTGCTCGGCGACACCCGCTCCACGTTCTGCTTCACGAGCGGCGGCTGCTCCTACACCGCCGACCACTTCGCGCTCGCCTTCCAGCTGCTCGCCCTCGGCGGCGCGCTGCTCACCGCGCTGCTGTCGCTGCACACGGTCGAGGACGAGAAGCTCCCCGGCGGCGAGTACTGGTTCCTGCTCCTCTCCTCCGCCTGCGGCGCCGCCCTGCTGCCCGCCGCCCGCGACCTCGCCACCCTGGTGATCGCGCTGGAGGTCGCCACCCTGCCCGCGTTCGCGCTGGTCGCGCTGCGTCGGGACGGCCGGGGCGCGGAGAGCGCGCTCAAGTTCTTCCTCTCCTCCGTCACCGCGACCGCCGTGATGCTGCTCGGCGTCAGCTTCGTCTACGCGGCCGCCGGAACGATCCAGCTCCAGGGCATCGCCGACGGCCTGGCGCACGCCCCCGCCCAGCTGAAGCCGCTGGCCGAGGCCGGTGCGGTGCTCACCCTGGTCGGCTTCGCGTTCAAGACCGCCGCCGTCCCGTTCCACTTCTGGGTCCCCGACACCTACGTCGGCGCGCCGCTCCCGGTGGCCGGCTACCTGTCGGTGGTCGGCAAGGCCGCGGGCCTCGCCGGTCTGGCGCTGGTCACCACGCTGGCGTTCCGCCCGTACGGCCACACCTGGGGCCTGGTGCTGGCGGTGCTGGCCGCGCTGACCATGACGGTCGGCAACGCGGCGGCGCTGCGGCAGCGCGCCGACACCCCGTACGGCGCGGTGCGGCTGCTGGCCTGGTCCTCGGTCGGCCAGGCCGGCTACCTGCTGGTGCCGCTGGCCGCCGCCGGGTACGCCGGCTCGGCCGAGCCGCTGGGGGCGACGGTGGCGTACGCGCTGATCTACGGCCTGGTGAACCTGGGCGCGTTCGGCGTGGTCGCGCTGGTCGGCGGCTCGGGCCGGCTGGAGTCGTTCCGCGGGCTGGCCGGACGCAACCGCTGGGCGGCGTTCGCGCTGGCGTTCTTCCTGCTCTGCCTGGCCGGTCTGCCGCCGGGCGTGGTCGGCCTGTTCGGCAAGGTCGTGGTGTTCCGGTCGGCCGTGGACGCGGGCCTGGGCTGGCTGGCCGTGGTGATGGCGGTGAACGTGGTGATCGCGCTCGCCTACTACCTGAAGTGGACGGCGCTGCTGTTCGCCCCGTCCGCCGAGCAGGTCGTCGCGCCGCGCCGCGTTCCGGCCTCGCTGGCCACCGCGCTCGGTCTCGCGGCGAGCGGCGCCGTGGTGCTCTCGGTGGCTCCGCAACTGGTGTTGCAGGTGGTGTCGGGCAGCCTGTTCTGACCTGTGGTCGAATGCCGAAGGGAACGATCGGGCCAGCTCGGCGCGTTGATCCCGGCAGAAGGAAGCTGCTCCACAGGCTTCCCCGGCACCACAGGAGGGCCCGCAGTGCACCGCCACCACAACGGATTGCGGACGGCCGTTCTGCTCGGCGGCCTGTCCGCGCTGATCCTGGTGATCGGCAGTTTCTTCGGCCGCACCGGTCTGCTGGTGGCGCTGCTGATCGCGCTCGGCACCAACGCCTACGCGTACTGGAACAGCGACAAGCTGGCGCTGCGCGCGATGCGGGCCCGGCCGGTCAGCGAGATCGAGGCCCCGCAGCTGTACCGCATCGTCCGGGAGCTCTCCACCGCGGCCCGGCAGCCGATGCCCCGGCTCTACATCTCGCCCACCCCGGCGCCGAATGCTTTCGCCACCGGCCGCAACCCGCGCAACGCGGCGGTCTGCTGCACCGACGGCATCCTCCAGCTGCTGGACGAGCGGGAGCTGCGCGGGGTGCTCGGCCACGAGCTCAGCCACGTCTACAACCGGGACATCCTGATCTCCTCGGTGGCCGGCGCGCTGGCCTCGGTGGTGATGTTCCTGGTGAACTTCGCCTGGCTGATTCCGATCGGCCGCTCCGACGACGACGAGGGCCCGGGCCTGCTCGGCATGCTGCTGATCATGATCCTGGGGCCGATCGCGGCGAGCCTGATCCAACTGGCCGTCAGCCGCTCCCGCGAGTACCAGGCGGACGCCGACGGGGCCCGGATCACCGGCGACCCGCTGGCCCTGGCCAGCGCGCTGCGCAAGCTGGACGCCGGCACCCAGCGCCTGCCGCTGCCGCCCGAGCCGCAGCTGCAGACCGCCAGCCACATGATGATCGCCAACCCGTTCCGGCCCGGCGAGGTCGGCGCGAAGCTGTTCTCCACCCACCCGCCGATGCGCGAGCGGATCGACCGCCTGGAGCGGATGGCCGGCCGCTGATTCCTTCGGGGGAGGGCGCGGCGAGCGTCCGCCCGGGCCTCCGGCCCCGCTGGTAGTGCTGGACGCACTGCCAGACCCGAGGCCGGAGGTGCGGTGCGGTGACGATGCTGCCGAGCGATGCCGAACTGGGCGTGACCGGCCCGCCCGCACCCCCGGCACCGCGCCGCCGCTTCGGCCGGGCCACCCGCCCCCACCGGGGCCGCCGGCTGGTGATGTGGCTGACCACCACCGACCACAAGCAGATCGGCACCCTGTACCTGGTCACCTCGTTCGGGTTCTTCCTGGTCGGCGGCGTGATGGCGCTGCTGATGCGGGCCGAGCTGGCCCGGCCGGGGACGCAGTTCCTCTCCAACGAGCAGTTCAACCAGCTGTTCACCATCCACGGCACGATCATGCTGCTGATGTTCGCCACCCCGCTGTTCGCGGGCTTCGCGAACTGGTTCATGCCGCTGCAGGTCGGCGCCCCCGACGTCGCGTTCCCCCGGCTGAACGCCTTCGCGTACTGGCTCTACCTGTTCGGCTCGCTGATCGTGGTGGCCGGGTTCGTCACCCCGCAGGGCGCGGCGGACTTCGGCTGGTTCGCGTACGCGCCGCTGAACGACGCGGTGCACTCGCCGAGCATCGGCGCCGACCTGTGGATCATGGGCCTGGCGTTCTCCGGCTTCGGGACCATCCTCGGCTCGGTCAACTTCGTCGCGACCATCATCTGCCTGCGGGCGCCGGGGATGACCATGTTCCGGATGCCGATCCTGGTCTGGAACGTGCTGCTGACGGCCGTGCTGGTGCTGATGGCCTTTCCGGTGCTGGCCGCCGCGCTGCTCTGCCTGGAGGCCGACCGCAAGTTCGGCGCGCACGTCTTCGACCCGGCGAACGGCGGGGCGATCCTCTGGCAGCACCTGTTCTGGTTCTTCGGCCACCCGGAGGTGTACATCATCGCGCTGCCGTTCTTCGGCATCGTCTCGGAGATCATCCCGGTGTTCAGCCGCAAGCCGATGTTCGGCTACTCCGGCCTGATCGCCGCCACCATCGCGATCGCCGGCCTGTCGATCACGGTCTGGGCGCACCACATGTTCGTGACGGGGCAGGTGCTGCTGCCGTTCTTCTCCTTCATGACGCTGCTGATCGCCGTCCCGACCGGGGTGAAGTTCTTCAACTGGATCGGCACCATGTGGCGCGGCTCGCTGTCGTTCGAGACGCCGATGCTCTGGTCGGTCGGCTTCCTGGTGACCTTCCTGTTCGGCGGCCTGACGGGCGTGCTGCTGGCCTCCCCGCCGATCGACTTCCACGTCTCGGACAGCTACTTCGTGGTCGCGCACTTCCACTACGTGGTGTTCGGGACGGTGGTGTTCGCGATGTTCGCGGGTTTCTACTTCTGGTGGCCGAAGATGACCGGCCGGATGCTGGACGAGCGCCTCGGGAAGATCCACTTCTGGACGCTGTTCGTCGGTTTCCACACCACGTTCCTGGTCCAGCACTGGCTGGGCGCGGAGGGCATGCCCCGCCGGTACGCGGACTACCTGGCCTCGGACGGCTTCACCACGCTGAACACCGTCTCCACCATCGGCTCGTTCCTGCTGGGCCTGTCCACCCTGCCGTTCCTCTACAACGTCTGGCGGACCGCGGGCCGCGCGCCGCGGGTCACCGTGGACGACCCGTGGGGCTACGGCCGCTCGCTGGAGTGGACGACCTCCTGCCCGCCGCCCCGCCACAACTTCGTCACCCTGCCGCGGGTGCGCTCCGAGTCCCCGGCGTTCGACCTGCACCACCCCGACATCGCCGAGCTGGACCGCCTGCAGAACAACCCGGACTGACGTCCGCCGCCCGACATGCGATGCCCGATTCGCGGTGATACGAATCGTTTCGTCCCCGTGCCGTTCGAGGTGCGGGGACGTTCGGTCTGACTGTGCGCGGGATCGGAGCGTCATGGACAACTATCCGTTGCTCAACATCTTCTGGACGATGCTGGAGCTGTTCCTCTGGATCCTCTGGTTCTTCCTGCTGTTCAAGATCATCACGGACATCTTCCGAAGCCAGGACATGGGCGGCGGCGCCAAGGCGGGCTGGACGGTCCTGGTGATCCTGCTGCCCTTCCTCGGCGTCCTGATCTACCTGATCGTCCGCGGCGGCTCCATGCACGAACGCGACGTCGCCCAGGCCAAACAGGCCGACGCCGC
Source organism: Kitasatospora griseola (assembly GCF_014648555.1). Classification (GTDB taxonomy): domain Bacteria; phylum Actinomycetota; class Actinomycetes; order Streptomycetales; family Streptomycetaceae; genus Kitasatospora; species Kitasatospora griseola. Next base: position 203,598 of record NZ_BMRI01000005.1, on the reverse strand, counting down.
CTTCCAGGACTACATCCGCCGCGCCGCCGGCACCGGCTCCGGCGAGGAGGGCGGCGGCGCGGCCGCGAAGAGCCACGTCGACGACCTCCATCGGCTGGCCGACCTCAAGAACAGCGGCGCGATCACGGAGGAGGAGTACCAGCGGGCCAAGGACAAACTCCTCGCCTGACCACCCCGCGAAAGGCCCGCCCCGGACAGCTTCGGGACGGGCCTTCGGTCTGCCACAGGCGGCTGCGTCACACCCCTGCCACAACGGCGCCGCACCGGCTCCCCAGCTCGGCCGCACCGTGGGACGCTGGAGGCATGAAGCTGATCAACTTCCTGCTCAACGTCATCTGGCTGCTGTTCTGTGGGCTGTGGATGGCGATCGGGTACGCCCTCGCCGGGATCATCTGCTTCGTCCTGATCGTCACGATCCCGTTCGGCATCGCGTCCTTCCGGCTGGCCGGCTTCATGCTCTGGCCGTTCGGCCGCACCACCGTGGTGCGGGACGACGCCGGCGCGCCGTCCTGCGTCGGGAACGTGATCTGGCTGGTGTTCGCCGGCTGGTGGCTGGCGATCGGCCACATCGTCACCTCGATCCCGCTGTTCCTGTCGATCATCGGCATCCCGTTCGGCTGGGCGAACCTCAAGATGGTGCCGATCTCGCTCACCCCGCTCGGCCGCGAGGTGATCCGGACCGACGACGGCTTCGGCGTCCGCTGACCGGAAAACCGGTTGGCAGCCGTCCGGGGCCGGGATAGAACCGTCCGGTCCCGGAAGGCCGTGGAGGCAGAGGAGCGGGTGCGTGGCGGACAGCGAGATCCTGGCCGGCGGCGTCAACCAGGTGGAGCGGGTCGGTGACCGGGTGCTGCGGCCGACCGGGCCGTGGTCGCCGGCCGTGCACGGACTGCTCGGGCACCTGCGGGCGAGCGGGTTCACCGCCGGGCCGGCGTTCCACGGGCTGACGGGGGACGGGCGGGAGATCCTCGACTTCCTGCCCGGCGAGGTCTCCGACTATCCGGCCACGCCGGCCGCCGCCTCCCGCACCGCGCTGCTGACGGCGGCCCGGGTGCTGCGGGCCCTGCACGACGCCACCGCCGGGTACGCGGCCGAGGGCTGGATGCTGCCCGCCCGCGAGCCCGCCGAGGTGATCTGCCACGGCGACTACGCCCCGCACAACTGCGTGCTGGCCGGCGAGGAGGTGGTCGGCGTCATCGACTTCGACACCGCCCACCCCGGCCCCCGGCTGTGGGACGTCGCGTACGCGGTCTACCGCTGGACGCCCACCACCGCCCCCGGCAACGCCGACGGCTTCGGCACCCCGGACGAACAGGCCGCCCGCGCCCGGGAGTTCTGCGACGCCTACGGGCTCGACGAGGCCGGCCGGGCCGGGCTGGTGGACGCCCTCGCGGCCCGGCTGCACGCCCTGGTCGACCACATGCGGGCCGAGGCCGCCGCCGGCAGCGCCGCGTTCGCCTCGCACCTGGCCGACGGGCACCACCTGATGTACCTGTCGGACGCCGCGTACGTGCTGCGCGAGCGCGACCGCTTCGAGCGGGCGCTACTCGGCGCCTGACGCCTCCAGGTGCTCGCGCAGGGCGCGGAACTCGGCGGCGATCCCGTCCAAGGTGTAGTGCGCGTTCAGCCCGCTCGGGTTCGGCAGCAGCCAGACCTCGGTGTCGCCGATGCTCTCCGGCTGCCGGCCGACCGCCGCCCTCGGCCGCCCGAACGCGGCCCGGTACGCGCCGATGCCGAGCACCGCCAGGGCGCGCGGGCGCAGGCGCAGCACCCGGGCGGTCAGCGCCTCGCCGCCCGCCCGGTACTCCTCGGCGGTCAGTTCGGCGGCCTTCGCGGTGGTCCGGGCGACCACGTTGGTGATGCCGAGCCCGAGGGCGAGCAGTTCGTCCTGCTCCTCGGGGCCGAGCTGCCGCGGCGTGAAGCCGGAGCGGTGCAGGGCGGGCCAGAAACGGTTGCCGGGTCGGGCGAAGTGGTGGCCGGTGGCGCCCGACCACAGGCCGGGGTTGATGCCGCAGAACAGCACCCGGAGGCCCGGCGAGGCCACGTCGGGGATGGTGGTGTCCTGGGCGGCGGCGAGCTGCTCGGGCGTCGGGCGGGACGGGGGAGTGCGGGTCACCCGGACCACTCTGCCGTACGCGATTGCGGCCTCGGGTACTTGATACGTTCATGTCCGGCATATCGGATGGATAGCCAGTTCGATTGTTTTCCAGACCTGATGACTGTTCGGACGGAGAATGGGGTGGTGCCATACGAACTGAACGCCCTGATCGCCACCGATGAGCTGATCACCGTCGTGGCGGCCGAACTCCCACTCGCGCGGGTCACCCGCCTGTCCCACGGGCTGGCGCTCATCCCGATGACGGACGAACTCCACGGTGCACTTCAGCATCCGTCCACCGCGCCCGACTACGACTTCAAACGATTCCCCTCCGGATTCGCGCTGCGGATCGCGGGCTGGTCCAAGGCCGCGCAGATCGCCTTCGCCGAGATCGACGCCGAGCACCCCGCCGGCCGGCGCGCCGCCCTCTGGTACGACGGCCGGATCACCCTCGGCCCGCTCACCCCCGCCGACGGCGCCCCGCTCGACCGGATCCTGCACGCCCTCGGCGCCCCCGCCGCCGCCCTGCCCGAACTTGCCGCCGCCCTGGCGTCACTCGTGGCCGCCGAACCGCCGGACGCCTGACCCGGACCCGCCGCGAACGGCCCGCCCCGACGACGCGAGAATGATCACCGGTCGATCGGTCGGAACGGGGGACGGACACCATGCGGATCAACGTCCTGGGGCCACTGCAACTGGTACGCGGCGACGGGCCGACCGACGGACCCGGCGGCGCCAGACTGCGGCTGCTGCTGATCCGGCTCGCCCTCGACCCCGGGCGGGTGGTGACCCGCGAACGGCTGGTCGACGACCTCTGGGGCGACACCCCGCCGGACGAACCGGCCGGCGCCGTGCAGTCCCTGGTCTCCCGGCTGCGCCGCACCCTCGCCGAGGACCGGACCGCGATCGCCTCGCACCCCGCCGGCTACCTGCTCGACCTGCCCCGCCGGCACGTCGACGCCTGGGACTTCGAACAGCGCGCCGCCACTGGCCGGGCCGCCCTCGCGGCCGGCGAACACGCCCGCGCGGCGACCGAACTGGGCGCGGCCCTGGAGCTCTGGCGCGGGGCGCCGTTCGCCGACGCCGAAGCCGCCGAATTCACCGCCGCCCCCGCCGCCCGGCTCGCCGAACTCCGGCTCGCCGCCGTCGAGGACCGCGCCGACGCGCTGCTCGCCCTCGGTGACCCCGACGCCCTGCCCCGGCTGATCGCCGAACTCACCGGCCTCCGCGTCGACCACCCGCTGCGCGAACGCACCGCCGCCCGCCTGGTCCGCGCCCTGCACGCCAACGGTCAGAGCGCCGCCGCCCTGGAGGTGTTCGACCGCACCCGGCAGACGCTGGCCGAGGAGCTCGGCGCCGACCCCTCCGTCGAACTGCGCGACGCCCACCTGCACGTCCTGGCCGGCCGGCGCCCGCCCGCGCGCACCGTGCTGCCCGGCCCGCTCACCGTCCTGATCGGCCGCGACCCCGACCTGATGGCCGTTCAGGACCGCCTGCGCCGCTCCCGACTGGTGACGCTCACCGGACCCGGCGGCGTCGGGAAGACCCGACTCGCCCTGGCCGCCGCGGCCGCCGCGGGCACGGAGGTCCGGTTCGCCGAACTCGCGGGCGCCGACGGCCCCGACGGACCGGCCCGGGCCGTCCTCGGCGCACTGCGCCGCCCCACCGACAGCGGGGCGCTCGCCGGCGGCCTCCCCGCCGGCGAGCCGCCCGGCGGACCCGTCGAGCGGATCGTCCGCGCCCTGGACGGCCGCGACGTGCTGCTCGTCCTCGACAACTGCGAGCACCTCGTCGCGGACGCCGCCCACCTCGCCCACCGCCTGCTCGCCGCCGCGCCCCGGCTCACCGTGCTCGCCACCAGCCGCGAACCGCTCGGCGTCCCCGGCGAGACGCTCTGGCCGGTGCGGCCGCTCGCCGTCCCCGAACCCGGCGGCACCCCGCAGCAGGCCCTCGCCCACCCCGCCGTCGCCCTCTTCGTCGAACGGGCCGCCGCCGTCCGCCCCGGCTTCACCCTGGACCGGGAGAACCTCGAACCCGTCGTCCGGATCTGCCGCGAACTCGACGGCCTCCCCCTGGCGATCGAACTCGCCGCCGCCCGACTGCGCGCCCTCGACCCCCACCGGATCGCCGCCCGCCTGCACGACCGCCTCCGCCTGCTCGACCGCGGCCCGCGCACCGCCCCCGACCGGCACCGCACCCTGCGCGCCGTCATCGACTGGAGCTGGGACCTGCTCGACCAGGACGAACGCGTCCTGCTGCGCCGACTCTCGGTCTTCGCCGGCGGGGCCACCCTCCGCGACGCGCACACCGTCTGCGCCGCGCACTGGCCCACCGGGCCCGCCCCCGACCCCACCGCGGTCGAGGACCTGCTGACCGCCCTCGCCGACAAGTCCCTGGTGGCCGCCGGTGGTTCGGACACCGGCGAGGCCCGCTACCGCCTGCTGGAGACCGTCCGCGCCTACGCCGCCGAACGGCTCGCCGAAGCCGACGAGCACGACCGCACCGCCACCGCCCACCTGCGCTGCTTCCTCGACCTCGCCGAACACGCCGAACCCCTGCTGCGGACAGACCGTCAGGCCGACCGACTGGCCCGGCTCGACGCCGAACAGGACAACCTGGACGCCGCCCTCCGCCGCGCCGTCGCCGCCGGCCCGCCCGACCACGCCCTACGACTCGCCGCCGCCCGCACCTGGCCCTGGCTGATGCGCGGCCGGGCCCACGAAGCCGGCGAACGGGCCGCAGCCGTCCTCGCCGCACACGGCGCCACCCCGCCGCCCAGCCTGGAACAGGAACACGCCCGGTGCGTGATCCTCGACCTGCTCACCGCCCCGCTCCGCGGCGCCGAGGCGCTGCTGCCGCCCCCCACGCTCGGTGCGGCCCTCGCCACCGCCCGGGACGGCGACCACCCGACCGCCCTCGCCGCCGCCCTGCTGCTCGCCGCCGGCGGACCGCCGGACGCCCTCGGCGCGACCGCCCGGCAGTACTGCGCAAGCCCCGACCCGTGGATCCGCTCCGCCGCTCAACTCGCCCTCGGACGGATCGAGTTGAGCGCCGGACGGACCGATCCCGCCGAACGCTCCCTGCGCACCGCCGTCGACGGCTTCCGCGCCCAGGGCGACCGCTGGGGACTGGCCATGGCCCTGGTCACCCTCGCCGCGCAACTGGCCCTCACCGGCGCCGCCGAGGAAGCCCTCGCCGCCCTCGACGAAGCCGCCCTCCGCGACACCGAGACCGGCGGCACCGGCGAATCCCCCCTGACCCTCCTGCTCTCCGGCCGCCTCCGCACCCGCAACGGCGACCCGGCCGCCGCCCGCGCCGACCTCGAACGCGCCCGCACCGCCGCCGAACACGCCCGCGACCCGCACCTGCAGGCCGCCGCCCACTACGCACTCGGCGAACTCGCCCGCCGCACGGGCGACTTCACCGCCGCCCTGGCCACCCAGCGCCGCACGCTCCGGCAACTCGAACAACTCCCTGCCACCACCCCCACCCACCAGCACCTGCTCGCCCTCGTCCACAGCAGCCTGGCCCGCATCCACCACCGCCTCGCCGACCCTCCTGCCGCCGCCTCCCTCCACCGCCGCGCCCTCGAACTGGCCGCCACCACCCGGGACCGCCCGGTCCGCGCCGACGTCCTGGAAGCCTGGGCCGAACACCGCCTCGCCCTCGCCGACCCCGCCCACGCCACCACCGCCCTGGCCGCCGCCTACGCCCTGCGCGGCGGCCACGATGCCGGCGACCCGGAACTGCGGGCCGTCCTGGACGGCTGTGCCGCCGCCCTCGGGGGCGCCGCGTTCCGGGCCGCCTGGGAGCGCGGGCCGGCGCTGGCGGAGCCGGAGGCGTTCGCGCTGGCGGTCGGCCAACGGCCGGGCGGCTGACGTCCGTTCGGCGTGCGGACGGTCCGCCTGGTCGCTGCACGCGTCGTCATCGGCAGTGGGGCCGGGCGCCGTCCCGCGCTTCCCGGCCCCGACTGTCCCGCCGGTCGGCCGACTACTCGAACGGCCGGTGGTTCGGCGCGCACACCGTGCCCGACGGGGGCAGGACGCCGTCCACCAGGTAGCGGGCCTCGTACCGGGCCGCGCAGTCGCTCGGGTTGGCCAGGACGGTGTGGCCGAAGCCGTCGACCGTCAGCAGTTCGGCGCGGCCCAGTGCACGGGCCATCGCCTGCGAACCCGCGTACGGCATCGCCGGGTCGCCGGTGTTGGCGACCACCAGGACCGGTCGCGCCGTGCGACGGTTCCACGGGCCGTCGTACCGGGCGGCGTCCCGGGCCGGCCAGCCGGCGCAGCGCTCGTCGATCCAGGCGAACCAGGGGCCGACCGGACCCGAGCGGGCCCGGGCGAGCGCTGCCGTTCCCGCGTGGTCGGCGGCGGCCGAGGGGCCGGCGCTGTCCGAGCACACCACCGCCAGGGCCTGGTCCGGCGACGGGTGGACGACGGGCGGCAGTGGCGCGGCGGGTGCGTCGCCCGCCGCCCACAAGGTCTGCAGCAGCGTGCCGAGCTGCGCCCATCCGCTGCCGGAGAGGCCCGGGACGGGCGCTGCGGCGTACAGCGAGACGATCGTCGCCTCCACCGCCGCGGCCTCGGTGAACGCGGCGTCGCCGAGCGCCACCGGGTGGGCCCGCAGGCGCGTCAGCAACTCGTCGTACCGGGCCCGGGTGGCGGCGGCCGTCCCGGCGGAGAACGCGCACCCGGAGGGGCCGGCCTGGCCGCAGGCGTCGAGGAACGCGTCCAGCACCCGCCCGGCGGCGACGTCGCTGCGGTTGCGCAGCAGCGGGCCCATGGCGGCGGCCTCCCGCCCGCTCCCGGTCGACCAGGCCACCGGGTCCGGGCCGCTGTCCAGCACCATGGCGCGCACCCGGCCCGGGAACAGGTTGGCGTAGGTCGCGCCGAGGTAGCTCCCGTACGAGGTGCCCAGGTAGGTGAGGTCCCGGTCGCCGACGGCGCGGCGGAGCAGGTCCAGGTCCCGGGCCGTGTTCGCGGTGGACAGGTGCGCCACCAGCGGGCGGGTCGCGCACTGCTCGCCCAGCCGCCGGTACGCGTCCGTCCAGGCCCGCTCCTGCTCCGCGCCCTCCGGGAAACCGGCCGCGGTGCCCGCCAGCAGGGCCTGCTCGTCCGCCGGGTCGTCGAAGCACCGGACGGGAGCGCTGCCCCCGGTGCCGCGCGGATCGAAGCTGACGATGTCGAACCGCTGCCGCACCTCCTCCGGGAACCGGTCCAGCATCAGCGGCAGCGCCGCCGTCCCCGGCACGGCCGGCCCGCCCGGGTTGTAGAACAGCGAACCGATCCGGTGCGCCGGGTCACCCGCCGGATGCCGGATCACGGCCAGATCGAGCTTGGCGCCCCGCGGATCACGGTGGTCCACCGGCACTTCGGCGGTCGCGCACTCGAAACCGCCTGCGCACGCCGCCCAGGTCAACCGCGGCACCGCCGCCGCGACCGCCACCGCCGGGGCCGTCGTCCCCAGCACCGCGGCCACGGCGACCCCCGCCGCCAACCGCCACGCAACACGTCCACGACGAGCCATCCTCAGGCCCTCCCTCCACCGGCCGGCCGGTCGCCCGCGCCCCTGGGTCGCAGCGTCCCGCCCGGCACACCGGACGATTCCGCACCGCGCTGCCGGAACGCCGGCATTCCGCTGGCACCTCCGCCCGGCCGGTCAGACCTCGGCGATCCGGCCGGCGAGCTCCCGGTACCCGACCGGATCGCCGCACAGCCGCTGCACGGCGGCCAGGCCCGCACTGGCCCGGCCGCCCTCCGACACGCTCGCGCGCGAGGCCACGTAGAAACTCCACTGGGCGACGTCCAACGGGTCGTACTCGGCGTGGCTGCGCGCCGTGTGCAGGGCGAACACGTAGACGTCGGCGTTGTACGACGGCTCCGCGGCGGTACCGCCCTCGGGAGTCCAGACCCGGCCGCGCAGGCGGGAGAACTGGATCCGCGACAGTTCCCGCTGACCCCAGACCTGCAGGTAGGCGCTGGTCTTGACCTCGATCCGGAGCCCGTCCGGGGCCAGCACGTCGAAGCTCTCCCACTCCGCGTTGCGCGCCGTCGCGCCGACCGCGCGGTGCACCAGGAACTCCGCCAGCAGCCCACGGGTGGTGTTGGTCCGGAGATCGGGCATCGCGTACCGCCAGAAGTCCACCACCGCACCGGCATCGGCGCCCCGGAACACCTCGCCTCCGTCGAGCGGCGCCAGTGCCGCCGGAGTCAGCCAACCGTCCGTCATCTCCCCACCCTCCCACGGGAGTCGAGCCCAATCGGCCCGCAAACGCCGGGAGGGCACACCGTTCCCGGTGTGCCCTCCCGCGCCGGCGCTCCGGCGGTACCGCCCTTGCGTCAGCGGTAGTTGACGAACTGCAGCGCGAATTCCAGGTCCTTGCCCTTCAGCAGGGCCTGCACCGTCTGCAGGTCGTCACGCGACTTCGAGGTGACCCGCAGCTCGTCGCCCTGCACCTGGGCCTTGACGCCCTTGGGGCCCTCGTCGCGGATGATCTTCGCCACCTTCTTGGCATCCTCGGTGGTGATGCCCTCCTTGATGTCGGCGAAGATCTTGTACTCCTTGCCGGACAGCTGCGGCTCCGCCGCGTCCAGCGCCTTCAGCGACAGCCCGCGCTTCACGAACTTGGTCTGCAGCACGTCCAGGATCGCCCGGACCCGCTCCTCGCCGTTGGCCTTCATCTCGATCTTCTCGCCGGTCCGCTTGATCTCGGCGCCCACGTTCTTGAAGTCGAAGCGGGTGGCGATCTCGCGGGAGGTCTGGTTGATCGCGTTGTCGACCTCCTGCCACTCGACCTTCGAGACGATGTCGAAACTGGAGTCGGCCATGGGTGTTGGTCTCCTTGAACTACTGGCTGCACGGTCTTCGCCACCCGCCTCCGGCGGGCGACGCCCCAGCCTATCCAGCCCCCCGCACCCCCGCCCGCAACAGCTCGCGCCCCGACCTTGATCATCACGTGACGAAACGAGTGGCAGACCACCCCCCAACATCGGGTATCGTTTACGACGTCGAACGGGGCAGCGCCCCACAAGACACCATCCCTGGCGGGTTGTCGCGCAAGCTACGCAGGTTCGAACCCTGCACCCGCCACTGGATAGTGAAACAGCCCCCGAGCTGCGGAAACGCAGAACGGGGGCTGTTTTGTTGTGCTCGAACATCGATCACGTCGGACGGTCGTTCCGAGCGGTCCGTCCCGCCCGAATCCCGGGCCTGATCAGTGGTTACGGACCAGGCGCGGACCAGAACTGCGGTGTCCCGGGGTGGGGTCGCCGCTGGAGCCGCGCGGTGACGAGCAGGTCGGCACGATCCTCGTCGCAAGAGGCGGCTAGGTTGTGGTGGCCATGCAAGGTGTGGCCATGGGGGCGGGAACACAGGGGGCTGGTGTGGCGACGGCGTGGCTGGTTCTGGCGGTGGGTGACAACCGCGAGCGCAGCGGCAACGACGGGTACGACGATGATCCGGCGCGGCACTACAGCTGGGACGAGACTGTCCCCAACAGTGGGGGACCCGCAGTCGGCGACGTGATCGCGTTGTGGGACAAGAAGACCTTGCTCGGCGTGTCGGTGATCGAGCACATCGAGCTCGGCCGGGCCGAGAAGGACCGCTACACCTGCCCGCTTCCGAACTGCGGGAAGGGCAGCTTCAAGCCGAGGAAGACGAAGCGACCGGTCTACGTGTGCAAGTGCGGGGGCACATTCGACGTGCCCGACTCGCGTCGGGAGGTAGTCACGACCTACCGCACCCGGCACGATGCCGCATGGGTCGACATGGCGGGTGTCCTGCCCGGATCGGTACTTCGGCCGATGTGCGACAAGCCCGGTACCCAGCACAGCATTCGCAGCATGCGCTGGGAGCGGCTCCAGGAAGCCCTCGCCGGTGCAGGAGTGAGCGCATCGGTGACCATCGCCGAGCAGGCCCGGCGCGCGATCACGGGTGGCCATTCCGAGCGGATCGTGCGTGCTCGGGTCGGACAGGCGGCCTTCCGTGCCCGGTTGATGGAACGGCACGGCGCGGTGTGCGCGTTCACCGGTCCCGCCCCTGCCGGCGTGCTGGAGGCTGCGCACCTGTACAGCTACGCCGCCAATGCCGAGCACCATGAAAACGGCGGCATTCTCCTGCGCCGGGACGTCCATCGCCTCTTCGACCTGGGACACATCGCGGTCGACCCCGGCAGTCTGGTCCTCGACCTGGCGCCGGAGCTGGCCGCATACCCGACCTACGCGCCCCTGCACGGCGCCGCACCGGCCGTGCCGCTTGAGCACGGGCGCGACTGGCTGGAAGCGCACTGGGCCCAGCACCGCGGCAACTGACACGACCCACGCTGCAAGCCGGGGGCAGGTGCGGCCTGCCGGCCGACAAGCGTGGGACGGCTCGTCAGCCCGGGTGGTTCTGGCGGGGGAGGGCGAGGGCCACAGTGTCGGCGAATTCGCGGACGGCGCTGGTGCGGGAGACGATTCGGCCGCAGTGGACGACGAGGCGGGAGTGGCCGCCGGCGAAGGCGCCGGTGAGGCTGTCGCCGCGGATGGCGAGGAGTTCGGCGGGGAAGCCGGCGTCGACCCGGACGGGTGGGAGGCCGAGGGTGGCGCGGGCCTGGGCGGAGACGGCGTCGTAGGCGGCTTCGGGGGAGAGCGCGCCGCCGGCGGCGAGCAGGCGGGCGGTGTCGAGGGGGTCGGCGCGGCCGACCGGGTTGGCGGCGTCGCGGAGGCTGCCCGCGCCGGCGGTGAGGGCGACCCGGGCGTGGGCCAGTTCGCGGACCAGGGACGGGCGCAGGCCGGTCGGCGGGCCTTCGAGTCCGGTGCAGCCGCCGTTCTGGGGGAGGCAGGCGACTCGCATGCCGGAGTCGGCGAGCACGGTGGAGCCGCCTGGTGGCAGCGCGCTGCACGGTCCGAGGGTGACGCGTGGGCGGTGCGGGGCCAGGGCGGCGACCAGCCGGGCGAGCTGGGCCCGGTCGGCGGCGTCGGTGTGCAGGTCGACGGGGCAGTCGGCCTCGGCGGCGGCGGACAGCAGGGTCTGGACGTAGCCGATCGGGTCGGGGTCGAGGTCGGGGCAGCCGCCGGCCGCGTCCGCGCCGAGTTTGAGGGCGTCGCGCAGTTGGGCCCGGCCGTCGGCGCCGGCCAGCCCGGTGAGCAGTCGGGGCATGGCGACGGCCTGGAGTTCGGCGAGCCCGCGCAGGGACTGACGGGCCGTGAGGACGGCCTCCAGTCGCCCGAGTCCGTGCACGTCGCCGATCCGGACGTGGGTGCGTTGGGCGGTGGCGCCGTAGCCGAGCGAGGTGAGTGCGGCTTCGGTGACCCGGCGGACCAGGTCGGCGGGCCCGTCCGGGGGCGGGGCGGGCAGTGCGGCGGAGAACGCGTTGTCGTAGTGCCCGTGCGGTTCGGCGGGGGCGGGCAGCAGCAGGTAGCCGGACAGGTCGATGCGGGCGCCGGTGGTGACGGTGGGTTGGCCGGGCAGGGCGGGCAGCGGTCCGAGGCTGCCGACGGTGCCGACGGCCTGGATCCGGTCGCCGCTGATCCGGACGTCCACCACCCGGCCGTCGGTCAGCCGGGCGCCGGTGAGCAGCAGTACCGGCCCGTGTCCGAGCGGGTTGGGGGTCGGCGGCCGGTCGCCCTCGCTGCGTTCGCCCATCGGCCCGTTCCCTCCAGTCCGGTTGACCGCCCGGCGGCCCTGGGGCCCGGTGTGCGGGGAGCCGGCCTGCGGCGTGCCCGCGAGAGAGGTCACTGACGGTCGAGCCTAGGGCGCGCCCGGCCGGGACGCTCGGACCCGGGTCGTCGCCCGTGTCGTTCGGGAGAAGCGGAGGGAGACGCGGAGGGAGGCGCCGAGGGAGGGCCAGCAGGAGGGCCGGCGCAGCGGCTGGCGGGAGGGGCGTCGCGGAGGGCCGGTTCCGGTTGCGGCGCCGGTCGAACGGGTGTCGGGCGACGGCCCGTCAGTGCGGCCCCTTCGACCTGCGGAGATCGGCTGCGGATACGGATTTCACCTCTGGCCCGGAACCGTGTAATCTCTTCCTCGTTCGCCCCTATAGCTCAGTCGGTAGAGCGTCTCCATGGTAAGGAGAAGGTCTGCGGTTCGATTCCGCATGGGGGCTCTGGTGAAAGGCTCCTCGCCTCGGTGAGGGTTCGTTCATCAAAGCGGTGTAGCTCAGTTGGTAGAGCAAGCGGCTCATAATCGCTGTGTCACCGGTTCAAGTCCGGTCACCGCTACCCGCGTAGTCGATCGGGGGGGGATCACTCCCGATCGGCTACTCTTGTCTGTGTTCTTATTCGTTGTCCCAGGAAGGCACTCCCGTGGCTGCCACTGACGTCCGCCCGAAGATCACGCTGGCCTGCGTGGAGTGCAAGGAGCGGAACTACATCACCAAGAAGAACCGGCGCAACGACCCGGACCGTCTTGAGATGAAGAAGCACTGCCCGCGTTGCAACTCTCACACGGCGCACCGCGAGACCCGCTGACTTTGCCTCGACTCCAGGCCGCACCCCATCACGGGGCGCGGCCTGGAGTCATTTCTGCATGACGGATCAGCCGGACCATCGGAGGAGTTGCCCATGCCGCTCGACCCCTCGTTCACCGGGCGGACCTACCCGCCCACCGCGCCGTACGAGGTCGGCCGCGAGAAGATCCGTGAGTTCGCCGCCGCGATCGGCGACGCGAACCCGGCGTACACCGATGCCGAGGCGGCCAAGTCGCTCGGTCACCCGGATGTGATCGCCCCGCCGACGTTCCCCTTCATGCTGTCCTTCCAGGCGGCGGCGCAGGTGGTGAACGATCCGGAGCTGGGTCTGGACTACAGCCGGGTGGTGCACGGCGACCAGAAGTTCGTGTACTCCCGCCCGGCGCGCGCCGGGGACCGGCTCTCGGTGACGATCTCCATCGACGCGATCAAGTCGCTGGCCGGCAACGACGTGCTGACGGTCCGCGGCGAGGTGCACGACGCCAGTGGCGAGCACGTGGTGACGTCGATCATGACGCTGGTGGCCCGTGCCGCCGACGAAGCCGGGAAGGAGTGACCGTGGCGGTCCGCTTTGACGAGGTCCAGGTCGGCACCGAGCTGCCGGCCCGGTCGTTCCCGGTGACCCGGGCCACGCTGGTCCAGTACGCGGGGGCGTCGGGGGACTTCAACCCGATCCACTGGAACGAGAAGTTCGCGGTCGAGGTCGGCCTGCCGGACGTGATCGCGCACGGCATGTTCACCATGGCCGAGGCCGCCCGGGTGGTCACCGACTGGGTCGGCGACCCGGCCGCGGTGGTCGAGTACGGCGTCCGCTTCACCAAGCCGGTGATCGTGCCGAACGACGGCGTCGGCGCGGTGATCGAGGTCAGCGGCAAGGTCGCGGCGCTGCTGGACGACAACCGGGTCCGGGTGGACCTGGTGGCGACCAGCGAGGGCCAGAAGGTGCTGGGCATGGCCCGGGCCGTGGTCCGACTGGGCTGAACCGCCGCCCCGGCCGGCCGGGCCTGAGCCGCTCGCGCGGGGCCGCCGTCGTGCGGTGGGCGGTTACGCTGGGGCGGTGATTGAGCAGATGGACGCACCGCTGGCCCCGTTGACGACGCTGCGCCTCGGCGGCCCCGCGCGCCGGCTGGTGACGGCCGAGACGGACGCCGAGGTGGTCGCCGCGGTCCGCGCGGCCGACCGCGCGGGGGAGCCGCTGCTGGTGATCGGCGGCGGCTCCAACCTGGTGATCTCCGACGCCGGCTTCCCCGGCACCGTCCTGCGGATCGCCACCACCGGTTTCACCCTGGACGGCACGCTGCTGGAACTCGCGGCCGGCGAGGTCTGGGCGGACGCGGTGGCCCGCACCGTCGATGCGGGCCTGGCGGGCATCGAGTTCCTGGCCGGCATCCCGGGCTCCGCGGGCGCGACCCCGGTGCAGAACGTCGGCGCGTACGGCCAGGAGGTCGCCGAGACCATCACCGAGGTGGTCGCCTACGACCGCCTGCTGGGCGAGACGGTGACGCTGGCGGGCGCCGACTGCGCCTTCTCCTACCGGCACAGCCGCTTCAAGGCCGACCCGGACCGGTACGTGGTGCTGCGGGTCCGCTTCCGGCTCGCCGACGAGGGCGGGCTGTCCTCCCCGATCAAGTACGCGGAGGTGGCCCGCTCGCTCGGCGTCGAGGCCGAGCAGCGGGTGAAGCTCGCCGAGGCGCACGCCGAGGTGCTGCGGCTGCGGGCCGGCAAGGGCATGGTGCTCGACCCGGCCGACCACGACACCTGGTCGGCGGGCTCCTTCTTCACCAACCCGATCCTGACGGACGCTCAGTTCGCCGACTTCACCGCCCGGTTGGGCGAGCTGCGGGCCCCCGGCTACCCGGCCGGCGCGGGCCGCACCAAGACCTCCGCGGCCTGGCTGATCGACAACGCGGGCTTCCGCAAGGGCCACGGCTCCGGCCCGGCCACCCTCTCCACCAAGCACACCCTGGCCCTCACCAACCGCGGCTCGGCCACCACCGAGGACCTGCTCGCACTGGCCCGCGAGGTGCGGGACGGCGTGCGGGCGGCCTTCGGGGTGGACCTGGTCAACGAGCCGGTGATGGTCGGCGTCAGCCTTTAGGGTCTGTCCGGCCGTCCGACAGACGCTAGAGCGGGACCGGTTCGGCCCCGGCGAGGGCCGGTTCCTCGACCAGCCAGGCGTCGACGTCCGCCAGCAGCTCCTTGGCGACGTGCTCGGGAGCCCGCGACGACCGGATCGACTGCCGGGCCAGTTCGGCCAGTTCGGCGTCGGTGAACTCGTGCGACTCGCGGGCCAGGGTGTACTGGTCGGCCAGCCGGGAGCCGAACAGCAGCGGGTCGTCGGCGCCCAGCGCCAGCGGCACGCCGGCCTCGAACAGGGTGCGCAGCGGGACGTCCTCGGGCCGCTCGTAGACGCCGAGCGCGACGTTCGAGGCCGGGCAGACCTCGCAGGTGACCTGCCGGTCGGCGAGCCGCTGCAGCAGCCGCGGGTCCTCGGCGGCCCGCACGCCGTGGCCGATCCGGCCGGCGCCCAGGTCGTCCAGGCAGTCGCGGACCGAACCCGGCCCGGCCAGCTCCCCGCCGTGCGGCGCGGCCAGCAGCCCGCCGCTCCGGGCGATCGCGAACGCCCGGTCGAAGTCCCGTGCCAGGCCCCGCCGTTCGTCGTTCGACAGGCCGAACCCGATGACGCCCTGGTCGGCGTAGCGGACGGCGAGCCGGGCCAGCGTGCGGGCGTCCATCGGCGACTTCATCCGGTTCGCCGCGACCAGCACCCGGATGCCCACCCCGGTGGCCTCGGAGGCCTCCCGGACGGCGTCCAGGATCAGCTCAAGGGTCGGGGTGAGCCCGCCCAGCAGCGGGGCGTACGAGGTCGGGTCGACCTGGATCTCCAGCCAGCGGGAGCCGTCGGCGCGCTCGTCCTCGGCGGTCTCCCGGACCAGCCGGCGGATGTCGGCCTCGTCGCGCAGGCAGGAGCGCGCGGTGTCGTACAGCCGCTGGAACCGGAACCAGCCGCGTTCGTCGGTCGCCCGGAGTTTCGGCGGGTGGTCCGAACTGAGGGCCTCCGGCAGCCGGATGCCGTGCTTGTCGGCGAGTTCGAGCAGCGTCGCGGGGCGCATCGAACCGGTGAAGTGCAGGTGGAGATGAGCCTTCGGGAGGCTCCGGACATCACGCAGGCGATCCATTCACCGATCCTGCCGCATAACCCGCCGAAACAGGAACCGCCCCCCGCACGTCGCCCGAAGGGGTGAGGTGCGAGGGGCGGTCGAGCCGACGGGACACGCCGCGGCCCGGGTGAATCAGGCGCGGGCCTCGCCCAGCAGCTTCTGCAGCCGGCTGACGCCCTCGACCAGGTCGGCGTCGCCCAGCGCGTACGACAGCCGCAGGTAGCCCGGGGTGCCGAAGGCCTCGCCGGGGACGACCGCGACCTCGGCCTCGTCCAGGATCAGCGCGGCCAGCTCGGCGGAGGTCTGCGGGCGCTTTCCGCGGATCTCCTTGCCCAGCAGCGACTTGACGGACGGGTAGGCGTAGAACGCGCCCTCCGGCTCGGGGCAGTACACGCCCTCGATCTCGTTCAGCATCGCCACGATGGTGCGGCGGCGGCGGTCGAACGCGGTCTTCATCTCGTCCACCGCGGACAGGTCGCCGGCCACGGCCGCCAGCGCGGCGCGCTGCGCCACGTTGGAGACGTTGGAGGTGGCGTGCGACTGCAGGTTGGCGGCGGCGGCCACCACGTCCTTCGGGGCGATCAGCCAGCCCACCCGCCAGCCGGTCATCGCGTAGGTCTTCGCCACGCCGTTGACCACGATGCACTTGTCGGCGAGCTCGGGCAGCAGGGCCGGCAGCGAGGTGAACTTCGCGTCGCCGTACACCAGGTGCTCGTAGATCTCGTCGGTGAGCACCCACAGGCCGTGCTCCAGCGCCCAGCGGCCGATCGCCTCGGCCTCGGCCTCGGTGTACACCGCGCCGGTCGGGTTGGACGGCGAGACGAACAGCACCACCTTGGTGTTCGCGGTGCGGGCGGCCTCCAGCTGCGCCACCGAGACCTTGTAGCCGGTGGTCTCGTCCGAGATCACCTCGACCGGGGTGCCGCCGGCCAGCTTCACGGCCTCCGGGTAGGTGGTCCAGTACGGGGCCGGGATGATCACCTCGTCGCCCGGGTCGAGGATCGCGGCGAAGGCGTTGTAGATCGCCTGCTTGCCGCCGTTGGTCACCAGCACCTGCGAGGCGTCCACCTGGTAGCCGGAGTCGCGCAGCGTCTTGGCGGCGATCGCGGCCTTCAGCTCCGGCAGACCGCCGGCCGGGGTGTAGCGGTGGTTCGCCGGGTCCTGGCAGGCCGCGACGGCGGCGTCCACGATGTAGCCGGGGGTCGGGAAGTCGGGCTCGCCGGCGCCGAAGCCGATCACCGGACGGCCGGCCGCCTTGAGGGCCTTGGCCTTGGCGTCGACGGCGAGGGTGGCCGACTCGGCGATGGCGCCGACCCGGGCGGAGACCCGGCGGTTCGCGGGGGGGACGTTCTCGGGGGTGGGTGCGCTCATGTCTTGCATGGTCCCAGACCGCACAGCGGTCGGGCATCGCGGTTCCACCATGCGTACCGGCGCGTTCCAGCATCCGTACGCCGCTGCCGACCGGGTGACGTTCGCCCGCTGCCCGGGTGAAGCCGTCGTGCGGGTCGCGGGAAATGAGGTTCGACCAATCGACCAAGAACCCGTACACTCACTGCTCGACGGCTCCCAAGTGCGGATCCTTCGGCCGGGGTTCACCACACGGCCGGGTGGATACGGTAGGTTGGGGGCCACGACGGAGCCGCAAGGTTCCGAAGGGCACTAGCTCAATTGGTAGAGCACCGGTCTCCAAAACCGGCGGTTGGGGGTTCGAGTCCCTCGTGCCCTGCAGCTCAATTCGTGCCAAGCCCGTTCGCTCCGAAGAGCGAGCGGGCTTGATGCGGAGAGGGCCCCGCCCAGCACTGCTTTCGCCGGATCGCCCGTGCACCAGGCACGGTAGCTCCGCAGGACCCGGATTCAGGTGAGGACGAGTGACGGAGACCACGGGCTCCACCGCAACGCCTGAGAGCGGCAACCCCGAGGGGGCCGACGCGGCGGACGAGACCACCGCGGACGGCAAGCTGTCGCGGCGTGAGCGTCGGCGTGCCAACAAGGCCGACGGCGGCGAGGGTGGCAAGAAGTCCGGCAAGCGGGCCAAGAAGGGCCTGTTCGCGCGGATGGGCATCTTCTACCGCCAGATCATCGCCGAGCTGCGCAAGGTCGTCTGGCCCACTCGCAACCAGCTGATCCAGTACACCACCGTCGTGGTGACCTTCGTGATCGTGCTGATGCTGCTGGTCGCCGGTCTCGACTGGGTCTTCGCCAAGGGAGCCTTCTGGCTCTTCGGCTGACGCCCGATCAGGCCGACCGAAACCGGGATCCCCGCCGATTCCGCACCGATACTTCACCCCGACCCGGGCCGAACCTCTCGGCCCGGGTCGAGCTGTCGGCGCGAACGGCCACGGGCGACTACCGTTGAGTCGGTACTGTTGAGGTATCCGTTCCACAACCAGGAAAGAAGCAGCGACCGTGTCTGAGTCCCCCCTGTACGACGCCGACGAGACCGTCCGCGAGGCGGATGTCGCCGCCGAGCTGGACGCGGCCGAGGCTGCCGACGTCGAGGCCGCCGAGGAGATCGTTGACGGCGCGGACGGCGACGAGGACGAGGCCGAGGTCGCCGACGCCGAGGCGGGCGAGCCGGCCGAGGTCGAGGCCGTGCACGAGGTGGACGACGAGGCCGCCGAGGGCGAGCAGGCCGAAGAGGCCGAGGACGTCGTCGCCGAGGAGGTCGAGTCCGACCCCGTCGCCGAGTTCCGTGAGCAGCTGCGCCGCGCCCCGGGCGAGTGGTACGTCATCCACACCTACGCCGGCTACGAGAACCGGGTGAAGCAGAACCTGGAGCAGCGCTCCGTCTCGCTGAACGTCGAGGACTACATCTTCGAGTCCCAGGTTCCGCAGGAGGAGGTCGTCCAGATCAAGAACGGCGACCGCAAGACCATCCGGCAGAACAAGCTCCCCGGCTACGTGCTGGTGCGCATGGACCTCACCCCCGAGTCCTGGGGCGTCGTGCGCAACACCCCCGGTGTCACCGGCTTCGTCGGCAACGCCTACGACCCGTACCCGCTGACCCTGGACGAGGTCGTCAAGATGCTCGCCCCCGACGTGGAGCGCGCCGCCGCCAAGGAGGCCGGCAAGGCTTCCCCGGTGCGCCCGGTCGAGGTGCAGGTGCTCGACTTCGAGGTCGGCGACTCGGTCACCGTCACCGACGGTCCGTTCGCCACCCTGCAGGCGACCATCAACGAGATCAACCCCGACTCGAAGAAGGTCAAGGGCCTGGTGGAGATCTTCGGCCGGGAGACCCCGGTCGAGCTCTCCTTCGACCAGATCCAGAAGAACTGACCCACAGGTCTCCGGTGCCGGGGCGGGGCGAGAGCCTCCGCCCCGGCACCGTTTTGGTCCAGCGCCGCCTCAGCGGTTAGCCTGGTCCGATGTGTGTCCTGGCACTCGGGTTTCGCCCCGGGGCCGGGTACCACCAGCACTCACCTCTCGGAAGGACCCGGAGAGACATGCCTCCCAAGAAGAAGAAGGTCACGGGGCTTATCAAGCTCCAGATCAACGCCGGTGCGGCCAACCCGGCCCCGCCGGTCGGCCCCGCGCTCGGCCAGCACGGCGTCAACATCATGGAATTCTGCAAGGCGTACAACGCGGCCACCGAGTCGCAGCGCGGCATGATCGTGCCGGTGGAGATCACGGTCTACGACGACCGTTCCTTCACCTTCGTCACGAAGACCCCGCCGGCTGCGCGCCTCATCCTGAAGGCCGCGGGCATCGACAAGGGCTCCAAGGAGCCGCACAAGACCAAGGTCGCCAAGCTGACCTCGGCCCAGGTGCGCGAGATCGCCACCACCAAGATGCCCGACCTGAACGCCAACGACCTGGACGCCGCGGAGAAGATCATCGCCGGCACCGCCCGGTCGATGGGCATCACCGTCGAGGGCTGAACAGCCCGTACGTCCACCGTGGTAGGGCCAGCGCGGCCCGTGACTACCACGAACTCCATTAGTTACTAGGAGCAGCAGTGAAGCGCAGCAAGGCTCTCAAGGCCGCGGACGCCCAGGTCGACCGCACCCGGATCTACGCCCCGCTCGAGGCGGTCCGCCTCGCCAAGGCGACCTCCACCACCAAGTTCGACGGCACCGTCGAGGTCGCCATGCGTCTGGGTGTCGACCCGCGCAAGGCCGACCAGATGGTCCGCAGCACCGTCATCCTCCCGCACGGCACCGGTAAGACCGCCCGGGTCCTGGTCTTCGCGAACGGTGAGCGTGCCGAGGCCGCGCGTGCCGCGGGTGCCGACATCGTCGGCTCGGACGAGCTGATCGACGAGGTCGCCAAGGGTCGTCTGGACTTCGACGCCGTCGTCGCCACCCCGGACCTGATGGGCAAGGTCGGCCGCCTGGGCCGCGTGCTCGGTCCCCGTGGCCTGATGCCGAACCCGAAGACCGGCACCGTGACCCCGGACGTCGCCAAGGCCGTCAACGAGATCAAGGGCGGCAAGATCGAGTTCCGCGTCGACAAGCACTCGAACCTGCACCTGATCATCGGCAAGTCCTCGTTCTCGGACGAGCAGCTGGTCGAGAACTACGCCGCGGCGCTGGACGAGGTCCTCCGGGCCAAGCCGTCCGCCGCCAAGGGCCGTTACATCAAGAAGATCGCGTTCTCGACCACCATGGGCCCCGGCATCCAGGTGGACCCGAACCGCACCCGCAACCTCCTCGTCGAGGAGGACCCGGCGGCGGTCTGACCCCAGGTCAGTTCCCCACGCGGTCAACTCACCGGGCCCGCACCCCTCTTGGGGGTGCGGGCCCGGTGCCTTTCATCGCCGGCGCGACGGTCCGGGCCATCGGATAGAGTCCGAAAGTCTTTCGACATGTGAATCGGACAATGGGGGATTCTCGTGCGCGCACTGCGTACCGTTGCCGTGGCCTGCCTGGCCGCAGGACTGCTGACCGCCTGTGGCAGCTCCGGATCGAGCGGTACCGCCGCCGACACCAAGCCGGCTTCGAGCGCCTCCGCGGCGAGCGGCGGCGGCCAGGACAGTGGTCAGGGCAGTGCGACGCTCGGCTCCAAGGAGACACTGCTCGCCTCGGCCGCGGTGATGGAGAAGGCCGGCAGCGCCAAGCTCACCGTCAGCGGCAATACCGTAGGCACCGGCGAGTTCGTCTGGAAGACGCCGAAGACCTTCCTGCTCAACACCAAGGTCGACGGCACGGACAGCAAGGTCCTCTTCGTCGGCGACGTGATGTACATGGGGGTCGGTGCCGACATGGCCGAGCAGGCCGGCGGCAAGACCTGGATGAAGGTCGACTCGAAGGCCGCCGCCCAGGACACCCCGGGCGGCAGCGGCGCCGGCGGCTTCGCCTTCACCATGGAGCTGATGGACCCGGCCGTGCAGCTGGCCGTCGCCGCGCCGACCGCGATCCAGTCCGGCACCGAGACGGTGGCGGGCCAGTTCACCAAGCACTTCCGCAGCGAGGTCCCGCTGGATGCCCTGGTCGAGAAGATGTCGCTGACGCCGGAGCTGAAGACCCAGGTGCTGACCGAGCTGAAGAAGAAGGGCTCGACGGTCACCACCGAGTTCTGGATCAACGCCAAGGGCGAGCTCGTCCAGCAGCTCAGCAAGGGCCTGGCGACCGGCACCGCCAAGATCGTCTACAGCGACCTCGGCACCGTCCAGCCGACCAAGGCCCCGGCCGACTCCGAGGTCTTCTCGCTGGCCGATCTGCTGAAGCAGTGATCCCGGTCCCGTCCGGCCCGGGGTCGCCGCCGGGCCGGACGGGACGCGTGACAAGGTGGGGGAACGGAACGGACGGCCGGAAGGAGGGACCGATGGCGGCACGCGCTCGTACGGCCGCGGCCCTGCTGGCGGCAGCCCTGCTGCTGGCCGCGGCGAGCGGCTGCACCGGCTCCGGGTCGGGCGGCGGCACCGAACGGCCGACCACCCCGTCCCCGTCCACCGTGCAGGCCACGCCCACCGACCGCTCCCCGCATGGGGTGCTGCTCTCCGCCCAGCTGGCGCTGCACGAGGCCCGGCGGTCCGAGTACCGGGCCACCCTGGGGGAGGACCGGGGCAAGGGCGCGCTGTTCTGGGCGCCCAAGGCGGTGCTGCAGTACCGGGGCGAGGCGGACACCCGGAAGCTGATGGTGCTGGACACCTCCGCGTACGTGGGCGGCGACCCGCAGACCGCCGCCCGGCTCGGCGGCCCGCACTGGGAGAAGTACACCGGCGGCCGCAACCCCTACTCCGCGCTGATCGACCGGATCAACCCGGTGGTCGCCACCAACGCCGCGGCCGCCGCCGACGACCCGGTGCTGGTCGGCGAGGAGAAGCTGCTGGACACCAGCGTCGAGCACTACCGGGTCACGCTGACCGCCGCCCGGTACGCCGCCGCGCAGACCCAGCTCGACCAGGGCCGGCGGCAGGCCCTGGAGCACGCGCTCGGCCCCGGCGACGTGGTGCTCGACCTGTGGCTCAACGACCGCGACCAGCTGGTCCAGCTCCGCCGGGCCGCCGCGGAGGTGGACACCATCGGGTACGGCGAGTTCGGCAGCTCCGCGCTCTCGGTGCAGGCCCCCGCCGAGGCGGACATCGCCCCGGAGTCGGGCGCCACGGCGCCGCCGTTCCCGTAAACCTCCGCGGTCGGGCCGATTTGGACAAATCCGCTGGGACCGTTAGGCTGGCCGAGCCAAAGACCGCTGGTTGCTGCTGTTCGCCCGAAAGGGTGGACGGTGCCGAAGGATCTGCTTCGTGCAGATCGCCCGCGCAGGTTGTGGAGCAGACAAGATCTCCGGACCGTTTCACGGTTCGTCGAGGTCATGGCAAGCCCCGTGCGCCTGCGCGCCGGGGCTTTTTCGCTTCCCGGGGTCCGCGGCGTTGAATGGTCGACTTCTCGAAGGTCGGCCCGACTTCGACATCACGGAAGGAGGCGTAAGCCTATGGCCAGGCCCGACAAGGCTGCCGACGTCGCCGAGATCACGGACAAGTTCCGTGCTTCCAGCGCCGCCGTTCTGACCGAGTACCGCGGTCTCACGGTGAAGCAGCTCAAGACGCTGCGTCGCTCGCTCACCGGCAACGCCGATTACGCCGTGGTGAAGAACACGCTGACCAAGATCGCGGCCAATGAGGCCGGGATCTCCGAGCTGGACGACCTGTTCGCCGGCCCGACGGCTGTCGCCTTCGTCACCGGTGACCCGGTGGAGTCGGCGAAGGCTCTGCGTGACTTCGCCAAGGAGAACCCTGCTCTCATCATCAAGGGCGGTGTCCTTGACGGTAAGGCGCTGACCGCCGATGAGATCAAGAAGCTCGCGGACCTCGAGTCCCGCGAGGTGCTGCTCGCCAAGCTGGCGGGTGCGATGAAGGCCAAGCAGTCCCAGGCTGCCGCCGTCTTCCAGGCGCTCCCGTCCAAGCTCGTTCGCACCGTGGAAGCGCTGCGCGAGAAGGCCGAGCAGGGCGGTGCCGGTACTCCGGCTCCCGCCGAGGACGCGGAGTAACCACTTCCGTCCCAGCGGGCCCGTAAGCACGCCCGCCAATCCGTACATCCGGCACCTGCCGAATTAGTGGAAGGACGCCAATCATGGCGAAGCTCAGCACCGAGGACCTGCTCGCGCAGTTCGAGGACATGACCCTGATCGACCTCGCTGCCTTCGTGAAGGCCTTCGAGGACAAGTTCGACGTCACCGCTGCCGCCCCGGTCGCCGTTGCCGCCGCCGGTGGCCCGGCCGCCGCCGCCGAGGCTGTCGAGGAGCAGGACGAGTTCGACGTCATCCTCGACGGTGCCGGCGACAAGAAGATCCAGGTCATCAAGGAGGTGCGCGCCCTGACCTCCCTCGGCCTGAAGGAGGCCAAGGACCTCGTTGACACCGCTGGTGCCAAGGTCCTGGAGAAGGTTGCCAAGGACGTCGCCGAGAAGGCGAAGGCTCAGCTCGAGGGCGCTGGCGCCAAGGTCACCGTCAAGTGACTTTCTCCTCTCTCTGAGAGGTGCTCTTCCGGCCGGGCCGGCCACCCTTCGGGGTGGCCGGCCCGGCCTGCTTTCGTTCTGCTTCGTTCGGTTCCGTCCGGTCCACGGCGGACTCGGATCCTGTCGGTCGCCGGGGGTAGGGTGATCGCTGTCGTCGCCACCCCGTCACGGGGCGTGTGTAACGCCCGGAGCGGCTGCGACGATGGGCATTACGAGGTCCGCACCCTGGTGGGGGCCTTGACGAACAGCACGCGGCGCGCGATTCTCAAGGCGCGTGCCCAAGCGGAACCGCCTCCGATGCATATTCGGCGGTGGCGCTGGGAAGGTTCCCGGTGACGCAGGAGTGGGTGCGACGGCCCGGCCGGTGAGGGATCACTGCCCGGGTTGTCGGTTGTACGGGAGGAGCGTCCGATTCGGTCTCCGAATCAGGGCTTGCTAGCAGTGTCGCCATTGGCTACACTGTCCCTTTGCGCTGCCTATTAGCTGCTCCGTGACTCGTCGCCCGGAGTGGCCCCTGTCCTGACCTGGGGTTTTCCGCCTCGGCCAAGGCCCGGACGGTATGCGCGTAGTGAGCTCCGAGCCCTCGGAAGGACCCCCCTCTTGGCCGCGCCGCGCAACGCCTCGAACAATTCCGCATCCACCGCCCCGCTCCGCGTCTCGTTCGCGAAGATCAAGGAGCCCCTCGAGGTCCCGAACCTCCTCGCCCTGCAGACCGAGAGCTTTGACTGGCTGCTCGGCAACGCGGCCTGGAAGTCCCGGGTCGAGGCAGCCCTGGAGAGCGGTCAGGACGTCCCCACCAAGTCCGGTCTGGAGGAGATCTTCGAAGAGATCTCCCCGATCGAGGACTTCAGCGGGTCGATGTCCCTGACCTTCCGGGACCACCGTTTCGAGCCGCCGAAGAACTCCATCGACGAGTGCAAGGACCGCGACTTCACCTTCGCGGCCCCGCTCTTCGTCACCGCGGAGTTCACCAACAACGAGACCGGTGAGATCAAGTCCCAGACCGTGTTCATGGGCGATTTCCCGCTCATGACCAACAAGGGCACGTTCATCATCAACGGCACCGAGCGTGTCGTCGTGTCCCAGCTGGTGCGCTCCCCGGGTGTGTACTTCGACTCCACCCTGGACAAGGTGTCCGACAAGGACATCTTCTCCGCGAAGATCATCCCCTCCC
>NZ_BMRI01000005.1:103492-178795 GCF_014648555.1 Kitasatospora griseola | reverse complement strand
GCGGTGCCTGGCTGGAGATGGAGATCGACAAGCGCGACATGGTCGGTGTCCGCATCGACCGCAAGCGCAAGCAGTCGGTCACCGTGCTGCTGAAGGCCCTCGGCTGGACCAACGAGATGATTCTCGAGGAGTTCGGCGAGTACGAGTCGATGCGCGCCACCCTGGAGAAGGACCACACCCAGGGCCAGGACGACGCGCTCCTCGACATCTACCGCAAGCTGCGCCCGGGCGAGCCGCCCACGCGTGAGGCCGCGCAGACGCTGCTGGAGAACCTGTACTTCAACCCGAAGCGCTACGACCTGGCGAAGGTCGGCCGCTACAAGGTGAACCGCAAGCTCGGCAACGCCGAGTCGCTGGACTCCGGTGTGCTCACCGAGCCCGACATCATCAACACGATCAAGTACCTGGTCAAGCTGCACGCCGGCGAGACCGAGTGGCGTGATGACGAGGGCCGCGACATTGTCATCGAGGTCGACGACATCGACCACTTCGGCAACCGTCGCCTGCGCAACGTCGGCGAGCTGATCCAGAACCAGGTCCGCACCGGCCTCGCCCGCATGGAGCGAGTGGTCCGCGAGCGCATGACCACCCAGGACGTCGAGGCGATCACGCCGCAGACCCTGATCAACATCCGGCCGGTCGTCGCCTCCATCAAGGAGTTCTTCGGCACCAGCCAGCTGTCGCAGTTCATGGACCAGACGAACCCGCTGTCGGGCCTGACCCACAAGCGTCGTCTGTCCGCGCTCGGCCCCGGCGGTCTGTCCCGTGAGCGGGCCGGCTTCGAGGTCCGAGACGTGCACCCCTCGCACTACGGCCGCATGTGTCCGATCGAGACCCCCGAAGGCCCGAACATCGGTCTGATCGGCTCGCTGGCCTCGTACGGCCGGGTCAACGCGTTCGGTTTCATCGAGACCCCGTACCGCAAGGTCGTCGACGGTGTCGTCACCGAGGCCGTGGACTACCTGACCGCCGACGAGGAGGACCGCTTCGTCATCGCGCAGGCCAACGCCCCGCTGACCGCGGAGCTGACCTTCGCCGAGCCGCGTGTCCTGGTCCGCCGCCGTGGCGGCGAGATCGACTACATCCCCGGCACCGAGATCGACTACATGGACGTCTCGCCGCGCCAGATGGTGTCGGTCGCGACCGCCATGATCCCGTTCCTGGAGCACGACGACGCCAACCGCGCGCTCATGGGCTCGAACATGATGCGCCAGGCCGTCCCGCTGCTCCGCAGCGAGGCGCCGCTGGTCGGCACCGGCATGGAGTACCGCTGCGCCGTCGACGCCGCGGACGTCATCACCGCCGACAAGGCCGGTGTGGTGCAGGAGGTCTCGGCCGACTACGTCACCGTGGCCAACGACGACGGCACGTACAACACGTACCGCGCCGCCAAGTTCACCCGCTCCAACCAGGGCACCGCCTTCAACCAGAAGGTGCTCGTGGACGAGGGCGCCCGCGTGGAGGCCGGCCAGGTGCTGGCCGACGGCCCGTGCACCGACGAGGGCGAGATGGCCCTCGGCAAGAACCTCCTCGTGGCGTTCATGTCGTGGGAGGGCCACAACTACGAGGACGCGATCATCCTGTCGCAGCGCCTCGTGCAGGACGACGTCCTCTCCTCGATCCACATCGAGGAGCACGAGGTCGACGCCCGTGACACCAAGCTGGGCCCCGAGGAGATCACCCGGGACATCCCGAACGTCTCCGAGGAGGTCCTCGCCGACCTCGACGAGCGCGGCATCATCCGGATCGGCGCCGACGTCGTCACCGGCGACATCCTGGTCGGCAAGGTCACCCCGAAGGGTGAGACCGAGCTGACCCCGGAGGAGCGCCTGCTCCGCGCGATCTTCGGTGAGAAGGCCCGTGAGGTCCGCGACACCTCGCTGAAGGTGCCGCACGGTGAGTCCGGCAAGGTCATCGGCGTCCGCGTCTTCGACCGCGAGGAGGGCGACGAGCTTCCCCCCGGCGTGAACCAGCTGGTCCGCGTCTACGTCGCCCAGAAGCGCAAGATCACCAACGGTGACAAGCTGGCCGGCCGTCACGGCAACAAGGGTGTCATCTCCAAGATCCTGCCGGTCGAGGACATGCCGTTCCTGGAGGACGGCACCCCGGTCGACATCATCCTGAACCCGCTGGGCGTCCCGTCCCGAATGAACCCGGGACAGGTCCTGGAGATCCACCTCGGCTGGCTCGCCAAGCAGGGCTGGGACGTCTCCGGCCTCGCCGACGAGTGGGCCAAGCGCCTGCAGGCGATCGGCGCGGACACCGTCGAGGGCGGCACCAACCTCGCCACCCCGGTGTTCGACGGCGCCCGCGAGGACGAGATCACCGGCCTGCTGGACAACACCACCCTCACCCGTGACGGTGAGCGCCTGGTGAACTCCACCGGCAAGGCCCGGCTGTTCGACGGCCGCTCCGGCGAGCCGTTCCCGATGCCGGTCTCGGTCGGCTACATGTACATCCTCAAGCTGCACCACCTGGTCGACGACAAGCTGCACGCCCGTTCGACCGGTCCGTACTCGATGATCACCCAGCAGCCGCTCGGTGGTAAGGCGCAGTTCGGTGGTCAGCGCTTCGGTGAGATGGAGGTGTGGGCCCTTGAGGCATACGGCGCCGCTTACGCGCTGCAGGAGCTGCTCACCATCAAGTCCGACGACGTCCTCGGCCGTGTGAAGGTCTACGAGGCCATCGTCAAGGGCGAGAACATCCCCGAGCCCGGCATTCCCGAGTCCTTCAAGGTCCTCATCAAGGAAATGCAGTCGCTCTGCCTCAACGTGGAGGTGCTGTCCTCGGACGGCCAGTCCATCGAGATGCGGGACAGCGACGAGGACGTGTTCCGCGCCGCCGAGGAGCTCGGCATTGACCTGTCCCGGCGCGAGCCGAGCAGCGTCGAAGAGGTCTGACGGAGGTCGGGCCGGCTGCCCATCAAAAGGCAGCCGGCCCGCCCCCAGGCCCCCCTCAGACCAACAGACAGACTCTCGAATCACGAAAGAGGGCTTGACGACCAGTGCTTGACGTCAACTTCTTCGACGAGCTCCGCATCGGACTGGCCACCGCCGACGACATCCGCCAGTGGTCGCACGGCGAGGTGAAGAAGCCGGAGACCATCAACTACCGCACGCTGAAGCCGGAAAAGGACGGCCTTTTCTGCGAGAAGATCTTCGGTCCCACCCGGGACTGGGAGTGCTACTGCGGTAAGTACAAGCGCGTCCGCTTCAAGGGCATCATCTGTGAGCGCTGCGGCGTCGAGGTGACCCGCGCCAAGGTGCGCCGTGAGCGGATGGGCCACATCGAGCTGGCCGCCCCGGTCACCCACATCTGGTACTTCAAGGGCGTCCCGTCGCGCCTGGGCTACCTGCTCGACCTCGCGCCGAAGGACCTTGAGAAGGTCATCTACTTCGCCGCCTACATGATCACCTGGGTGGACGACGAGCGCCGTCAGCGCGACCTCCCCTCCCTGGAGGCGCACGTCTCGGTCGAGCGCCAGCAGATCGAGAACCGCCGCGACGCCGACCTGGAGGCCCGGGCCAAGAAGGCCGAGTCCGACCTGGCGGAGCTGGAGGCCGAGGGCGCCAAGGCCGACGTCCGCCGCAAGGTCCGCGAGGGCGCCGAGCGCGAGATGAAGCAGCTCCGCGACCGCACCCAGCGCGAGATCGACCGCCTGGACGAGGTGTGGGCCCGCTTCAAGAACCTCAAGGTCCAGGACCTCGAGGGCGACGAGCTGCTCTACCGCGAGCTGCGGGACCGCTTCGGCACCTACTTCTCCGGCTCGATGGGCGCGGCGGCCCTCAAGGACCGCCTGGAGTCCTTCGACCTGGGCGAGGAGGCCGAGCGCCTCCGCGAGATCATCCGCACCGGCAAGGGCCAGAAGAAGACCCGTGCGCTCAAGCGCCTCAAGGTCGTCTCCGCCTTCCTGCAGACCAGCAACAAGCCCAAGGGCATGGTGCTGGACTGCGTCCCGGTGATCCCGCCGGACCTGCGTCCGATGGTCCAGCTCGACGGTGGCCGTTTCGCCACCTCCGACCTGAACGACCTGTACCGCCGCGTCATCAACCGCAACAACCGCCTGAAGCGGCTTCTCGACCTCGGCGCGCCCGAGATCATCGTGAACAACGAGAAGCGCATGCTGCAGGAGGCCGTCGACGCGCTGTTCGACAACGGCCGCCGCGGCCGTCCGGTCACCGGCCCGGGCAACCGCCCGCTGAAGTCCCTCAGCGACATGCTGAAGGGCAAGCAGGGTCGTTTCCGTCAGAACCTGCTCGGCAAGCGAGTCGACTACTCGGCCCGTTCGGTCATCGTCGTCGGCCCGCAGCTCAAGCTGCACCAGTGCGGTCTGCCGAAGGCCATGGCGCTGGAGCTCTTCAAGCCGTTCGTGATGAAGCGCCTGGTCGACCTGAACCACGCGCAGAACATCAAGTCGGCGAAGCGCATGGTCGAGCGCGCCCGCCCGGTCGTGTGGGACGTCCTCGAAGAGGTCATCGCCGAGCACCCGGTGCTGCTGAACCGTGCGCCCACCCTGCACCGCCTCGGCATCCAGGCCTTCGAGCCGCAGCTGGTCGAGGGCAAGGCCATCCAGATCCACCCGCTCGTCTGCACCGCGTTCAACGCGGACTTCGACGGCGACCAGATGGCCGTGCACCTGCCGCTGTCCGCGGAGGCGCAGGCCGAGGCCCGCATCCTGATGCTGTCCTCGAACAACATCCTGAAGCCGGCCGACGGTCGCCCCGTCACCATGCCGACCCAGGACATGGTGCTGGGCCTGTTCTTCCTCACCTCGGACCGCGAGGAGGTCAAGGGCAAGGGCCGTTCCTTCTCCTCGACCGCCGAGGCGATCATGGCCTTCGACGCCCGCGACCTGGACGTCCAGGCCCCGATCGACCTGCGCATGCCGGCCGGCACCGTGCCGCCGCGCGGCTGGGCCGCTCCGGTGGACGAGGAGGGTCAGCCGACCTGGACGGAGGGTGAGCCGTTCCGGATCACCACCACCCTGGGTCGCGCGCTCTTCAACGAGCTGCTGCCCGAGGACTACCCGTTCGTCGACTACGAGGTCGGCAAGAAGCAGCTGTCGGCGATCGTCAACGACCTCGCCGAGCGCTACCCGAAGGTCGTCGTCGCCGCGACGCTCGACAACCTGAAGGCGGCCGGCTTCCACTGGTCGACCCGTTCCGGTGTCACCGTCTCGATCTCGGACGTCATCGTCCCGCCGAGCAAGCCCGCCATTCTGGAGGGCTACGAGGCGCAGGCGGAGAAGGTCCAGAAGCAGTACGAGCGCGGTCTGATCACCGACAACGAGCGCAAGTCCGAGCTGGTCGGCATCTGGACCCGGGCGACCAACGAGGTCGCCGACGCGATGGCCGCGAACTTCCCGAAGACGAACCCCATCTTCATGATGGTCGACTCGGGTGCTCGAGGAAACATGATGCAGATGCGTCAGATCGCGGGTATGCGTGGTCTGGTGTCGAACGCGAAGAACGAGACCATCGCGCGTCCCATCAAGGCCTCGTTCCGTGAGGGCCTGTCCGTGCTGGAGTACTTCATCTCCACCCACGGTGCCCGTAAGGGTCTGGCCGACACCGCGCTGCGTACCGCCGACTCGGGTTACCTGACCCGTCGTCTGGTGGACGTCTCGCAGGACGTGATCATCCGCGAGGAGGACTGCGGCACCGAGCGCGGCCTCAAGCTGGAGATCGGCCAGATCGGTGCGGACGGTGTGCTGCGCAAGGCCGACGACGTCGAGACCAGCGTGTACGCCCGCATGCTCGCCGAGGACATCACTGTCGACGGCAAGCTGATCGCGACCGCCAACACCGACCTCGGCGACGTCCTGATGGACGAGCTGATCCGGCACGGCGTCAGCGCGGTCAAGGTCCGCTCGATCCTGACCTGTGAGTCCGCGGTCGGCACCTGTGCCTTCTGCTACGGCCGTTCGCTGGCCACCGGCAAGCTGGTCGACATCGGTGAGGCGGTCGGCATCATCGCCGCCCAGTCCATCGGTGAGCCCGGTACCCAGCTGACCATGCGTACCTTCCACACCGGTGGTGTGGCCGGTGACGACATCACCCAGGGTCTGCCGCGTGTCGTCGAGCTCTTCGAGGCGCGCACCCCGAAGGGTGTCGCCCCGATCTCGGAGGCGCAGGGTCGGGTCCGGATCGAGGACACCGAGAAGACCCGCAAGGTCGTCGTCACGCCGGACGACGGCACCGACGAGATCGCGTACCCGGTCTCCAAGCGCGTCAAGCTGCTGGTCAGCGAGGGCGAGGCGGTCGAGGTCGGCCAGAAGCTGACCGTCGGCGCCACCAACCCGCACGACGTGCTGCGGATCATGGGCCAGCGTGCCGTCCAGATCCACCTGGTCGCCGAAGTCCAGAAGGTCTACAACTCGCAGGGTGTGTCGATCCACGACAAGCACATCGAGATCATCATCCGGCAGATGCTCCGCCGCGTGACGATCATCGAGTCGGGCGACGCCGAGCTGCTGCCGGGCGAGCTGGTCGAGCGCGGCCGCTTCGAGCAGGAGAACCGCCGCGTGGTGTCCGAGGGCGGCCACCCCGCCTCCGGCCGTCCGCAGCTGATGGGTATCACCAAGGCCTCGCTGGCCACCGAGTCCTGGCTGTCGGCCGCCTCCTTCCAGGAGACGACCCGGGTGCTCACCGACGCGGCGATCCACGCCAAGTCGGACCCGCTGCTGGGCCTCAAGGAGAACGTCATCCTCGGTAAGCTCATCCCGGCCGGTACGGGTCTGCCCCGCTACCGCAACATCCGGGTCGAGCCGACCGAAGAGGCCAAGGCCGCGATGTACTCGGCCGTCGGCTACGACGACTACGACCTGTCGCCGTTCGGCGCGGGCTCCGGTCAGGCCGTCCCGCTGGACGACTACGACTACGGTCCGTACACCGGCTGATCCTTCGGCTGAACCGCAGGGCGGTCACCCCACTCGGGGTGGCCGCCCTGCGGTGTCTGCGCCCCGCGTGTCACCTAGGGGATCCCCCTGGGGACGGAGGCGGCCGAACCACTCCGTGGAGGGAGGCGCCGGGGCCCCGGGGAGCGGGAGACTGGGGGACGTCGAAAGGAGGCCGCGGTGAAGCGGATCATGGGGGCGGCGGCGGTCGTGGGACTGCTGGTGGTCGGGGCGGTGGGCTGCGGGCCGTGGGACCAGCAGCGCAAGACGGTGTCGTACGAGGTGCCCGGGCAAGTCGACGAGCTGGTGGTCGACGGGACCAGCGGGGGGATCGACGTCCGGGTCGGCGACGGCCCGGTGCGGGTGGTGGAGAAGCGGGCCTGGCAGGACGAGGAGCCGCAGGGCACCCACGAGCTCAAGGACGGGGTGCTGAAGCTGACCTACTCCTGCGACAACTGCGGGATCGGCTACGAGGTGCACGTCCCGGCCGGCACCAGGCTGAAGCTGTCGCAGACCAGCGGCGGCATCCAGCTGCACGACGTGGCGGGCGACGTGGACGCCAAGGTGACCTCCGGCGGGATCGAGGCGACCGGGCTGAAGTCCCGCAACGTGAAGATGTCGGTGACCTCCGGCGGGGTGAACGCCCGGTTCGTCGAGGCGCCGACCCGGGCGGAGCTGTCCACCGACTCCGGCGGCGTGCAGGTGCGGGTGCCGTCGGGGCAGCAGTACCAGGTGGAGGCGCACTCCGACAGCGGTGGCACCGACGTGAAGGTGCCCTCCGTCGCCGGGGCGCCGCACATCCTGATCGCCCGTGCCACCAGCGGCGGTGTGCAGGTGGACAACAGCTGACCGGCCGCCGCAACTGTCGGTGGCAGGGCCTAGATTGAGGTGTGTCGGCAGGTGGCGATGGCCCCGCCGACACCCCCCGAACTCTGTGCCCGAAAGGGGCGTCGGCCATGTCTGCCACTGTTTCCGCAGACCCGCAGGTGACCTACCTGGAACTCTCCGAGGACCAGGGCAGTGCCCACAAGTTCTACGAAGTCACCGTCACGGGCGCGGAGCTGACGATCCGGTACGGACGGATCGGCGAGCCGGGAACCACGAAGACCACGATCTGCGCGAGCGCCGAGAAGGCCGCCGCCCAGGCCGCCAAGAAGATCGGCGAGAAGGTCCGCAAGGGCTACGCCCCGGCGGTCCAGGGGGTGCGCCAGCGCCGGTCGGTGACGCGTCGACAGATCACCTCGACCCGCTCCAGCGCCCGTCAGGCGCCGCTGCTGTGGCGCTTCCGCTCCGGCTCGCCCGCGTTCGGGGTGTACGTCGGCGAGGAGCACGCCTGGGTCGGCAATGAGAGCGGCGACGTCTACACGCTGACCCGGGACGGCGAGGTCACCGGCCGGTTCGGCCTGCCCGACGGCGTCAAGTGCATCGTCGCCGACGACTGGTGGATCTACGCCGGCTGCGACGACGGCAAGGTGTACGACCTGGGCGGCAAGGTGCCGCGGGTGGCGTACGAGATCGCCCAGGACGTCGACATCTACTGGCTCGACATCCACGACGGCGTGCTCGGCGTGGCCGACGAGCGCGGCGGCCTGACCACCGTCGACCACGAGGACGAGTTCCAGTGGCGGCGCAACGCGCAGGGCTCGTCCGGCTGGATGGTGCGCTGCGACGCCGACTCCGTCTACCACGGCTACTCGGCGGGCGTCACCCGGTACGCGAAGCGCGGCGGCGACCAGCAGTGGCACACCCGGACCAAGGGCCAGGTGCTGTTCGGCTGGCAGGAGCGGGACGAGGTGTTCGCCGGCACCTCGCAGGGCTGGGTGCACCGGCTGCGCAAGTCCGACGGCGCCGAGGTCGTCGCGTACAAGTGCGACGCCTCGGTGTTCTCCTGCGCGGCCTCCCCGGACGGCGAGTACGTGTTCGCGGGCGACAACCACTCCTCGGTGTACTGCTTCGCCGCCGACGGCACCCGGCTGTGGAAGCTCGGCACCGGCTGCGGCTCCGCGTACAGCATGCAGTACCGCGACGGGCGGCTGTACGTCGTCACCACCGACGGCTCGCTGGCCTGCCTGGACGCCTCGCCGGGCGCCGTGCAGGCCGCCGAGCAGGGCACCCTGCCGACCACCGCCGAGGTCACCGGCCGCGACATCGCCCGGGTGGAGCCGTCCGCGGAGCTGGAGACCGTCAGCGTCACCGCGGCGGCCGGCGCCGGGGTCGAGGTGGAGTGCGTCGCCGACGGCAGCCGGCTGCGGGTCCGGGTGGTCTCGCCGGGCTTCGACCCCGGCTGGCGGGTGCAGTTCCCCAAGGACGTCCGGGTGGCCGGCGCGCGCTACCTGGTGGCGGAGGTGCGGGAGTCCGCGTCCGGCGGGTTCTACCGGGCGCGCGGAGAGATCAAGCGGTTGCTGTGACGCCCCGGCATTGACGCATCGTCAGGGCGCTCCCGGTCGGGGGCGCCCTTCGGCGTTCCCGGGGAGGGCTGCGGCGGCCGTCCGACGATGCGAGAGGATGCGCGAATGGGGAAGTGGACGGAAGGCCTGCTGGCCTGGGGGAGGGCCCGGCCGTGGGCGGTGGACGCGCCGCTGGTGGCGCTCGCCGTCTGGGTCTCGGTGTGGGGGGTGTACACCGACTCGCACGGCGCGGGCGGGAAGTGGTGGGCGTACACGCTGGCGATCGCCGGGTCGCTGCCGCTGTGGTGGCGCCGCCGCGCCCCGTGGGCGGTGATGGGGGCGTGCGGGGTGCCCACCATGGCGCTGTCCGCACTGGCGCACTCCGCGATGCCGCAGATCCAGGTCGCCATGGCGGTCGCCATCTACACCGTCGCCGACCGCGGGAAGGACTGGCAGCGCGCCGTGCTGCTGGCGATCTGCGTGGTCGGCAACGTGATCGGCACCCGCTCCTTCGACGGCATGCTGTTCAGCCTGCTGGTGTCCGTCGGCAGCTTCGTCGTCGGCTCCCTGGTCCGCGAACTGCGCCGACTGGCCGGCGTCGAGGCCGAACGCGCCCGGCAGGTCGGACTGCGCGCCGCCAGCGACGCCGCCCGGGCCGTCGCCGAGGAACGCGGCCGGATCGCCCGCGAGATGCACGACATCCTGGCCCACGCGGTCTCCCTGATGGTCGTCCAGGCCGAGGCCGGGCCGCTGGTGGTGCACAGCAACCCCGACCGGGCGATCCGCGCCTTCGACGCCATCGCCGACTCCGGACGCGACGCGATGGTCCAACTCCGACGGGTGCTCGGCGTCCTCAAGGAGGACGGCGCCGCGCCCGCGCTCGCCCCGCAACCCCGACTGGCCGAGCTCGGCGGCGTCCTCGACCGGGTCCGCGAATCGGGCGTCGCCGTCGACGCCCGCATCGAGGAGGCCGGGCCCGCCGAAGTCCAGGCCGCGGCCTACCGGATCGTCCAGGAAGCCCTCACCAACGTGGTCAAGCACGCCCGGGCCGACCGGGTCGTGGTGCGGGTCGCCGTCCGCGGTGGCGCCGACCTGACCGTCTCGGTCGCCGACGACGGGACCGGGCCTGCCGCTTCGGCCGGCGCCGGCATCGACGGACGCTCCGGCGGACGCGGCCTGCTCTCCATCCGGGAACGCGCGGCCGCCTGCGGCGGCAACGCCGAAACCGGCCCCCGAACCGACGGCCCGGGCTACCTGGTGGCTGCCGTGCTGCCGCTCAACGCCTGAGGAAGGAACCCGAGTTGACCGTACGAGTGGTGATCGCCGACGACCAGGAACTGGTCCGCGCCGGCTTCGGCATGATCCTCGACGCCCAACCCGACATCGAGGTCGTCGCCGAAGTCGGCGACGGGCAGCAGGCCATCGACGCCGTGCGCAGCTTCGATCCCGACGTGCTGCTGCTGGACGTCCGGATGCCCGTGATGGACGGGCTGGAGGCGGCGCGTCGGGTCTGCGCCGAGTTCCCGCGCTGCAAGGTGATCATGCTGACCACCTTCGACGTCGACGACTACGTCTTCGACGCGCTGTACGCCGGGGCGAGCGGCTTCCTGCTCAAGGACGTCCGCCGCGACGACCTCGCCCACGCCGTCCGCGTCGTCAACTCCGGCGAGGCCCTCCTCGCCCCCTCCGTGACCCGCCGCGTCATCGGCGAAGTCACCGCCCGCAAGGCCGGCGGGACGCTGGCCGTCTCCCGACCGCTGGGCCTCCTCCTGGGCTCCCTCACCGCCCGCGAGCTGGAGACCCTGCGACTGGTGGCCCGGGGCATGTCGAACGCCGAGATCGCCGCGGAGCTGGTGGTCAGCGAGCACACGGTCAAGACGCACGTCAGCAACCTGCTCCAGAAGCTGGGGCTGCGGGACCGGGTGCACGCGGTGGTCTTCGCGTACGAGGCGGGAGCCGTCACGGCCGGGGAGTGACTGCGCGAGCAGGTGGGCGCGAAACCGGGGGCGCGGGGAACGGCGCGCAGCGGAAGGCACCCGACCGCAAGGTCGCGAAGCGGGCAATGACTTGCCATTGATCGCGACCTTGCGGACAGGTGTGCGCTTGTCGCGCAGTTCCCCGCGCCCCTGTTTTCGCGCCCACCTGCTGTCCTCGTCCCTACGGGGGAGTCCCGCGTTTCACCGTCGCGGGGGAGTCGCGCCGCAGGCCGTCGCGGCAGGGTTGCGGGTGTCGAAAAGGGCACTCACGCAAAGGGGTTGGGCGATGGTCACGGGGCGTCGGGCGTTGGGATGGGCGGCGGGGCTGCTGGCGGTGTACGGGGCGGTGCGGCTGGTGCCGGGCTCGCGGGGGGTGGGGCCGGGGTGGACGATCGGGCATGTCGCGCTGTTCGCGGGGATGGTGCTGATGGGTCTCGGCATGGTGGAGCTGTGGCGTCTGGGCGGTGCGGGCGGCGTCTGGGGCCGGGTCTGGTTGGGGGCGGGTCTCGCGGGGGTGCTGTCCGGGCTCGCGCAGAGCAGCATCGACCTGTACGCGAACGCGGTCTCGCAGGACTACGCGGCGCGTTCGGAGCTGTTCGATCGGGTGCAGTCGGTGCCGGGTGTGCTGCCGGTGGTGTACACGGTGGTGCCGATGATGCTGTACGTGGGCCTGCTGGCGCTGCTGGTGCGGCTGACGGTGCGCGGGGTGGTGCGCTGGTGGAGCCCGGTGCTGCTGCTGGTGGGCACGGTGCTGATGGGGGCGTCGTTGGACTTCATGCCGGTCGGTGCGGCGCTGTACCTGGCGGCGTTCTGGCCGGTGATAACGGGTGGTCAGAACCGGCTGCGGGCCGTACCGTCCGGGGCATGAGCGAGAAGCGTCCGCTGGTGGCGGTGTTGACGGGGGCGGGGATCTCCACGGACTCGGGGATTCCCGACTACCGTGGCCCGCAGGGGCTTTGGCAGCGTGATCCGAGTGCGCAGGAGCTGGTGACGATCGGCCCGTACCTGGCGAGCACCGAGGTGCGGCGCCGGTCCTGGCTGATGCGGCGGGATGCCGGCGCGGTCGGGGCGAAGCCGAACGCGGGGCATCGGGCGCTGGTCGAGCTGGAGCGGGCGGGCGTGCCGATGCGGGTGCTGACGCAGAACGTGGACGGCCTGCACCAGGCGGCGGGGTTGCCCGTCCGGAAGGTGATCGAGCTTCACGGGACGGCCGCCGAGGTGCAGTGCGTCGGGTGCCGGGCGGTCGGTCCGATGGCGGCGGCGCTGGAGCGGGTCGCGGCGGGGGAGGACGACCCGGCGTGTGCCGATTGCGGTGGGGTGCTGCGGCCGCGCACCGTGATGTTCGGCGAGGCGCTGGACGAAATGGTGCTGGTGAAGGCGGACGCGATCGCCAAGGGGTGTCAGGTGTTCCTGGCAGTGGGCAGTTCGCTCCAGGTGCATCCGGCGGCGCTGCTGCCGCGGATCGCGTTGGAGAACGACGCCCGGCTGATCGTCGTCAACGGCGAGCCCACGCCGTGGGACTGGGCGGCGCACGAGGTGGTCCGTGAGCCGATCTCGGAGGCGCTGCCGAAGCTGGTGCAGCGGCTGGTGAGCGGCGACCTGGCCCGGGGCTGAGGGTAAACCCGCAGGTCGGACGGCATACGATGGCGATCTGACGAGCAGGGAGAGAGCTCCATGGCGATCGATGCCTTCGACCCGTGGTCGGCCGAGTTCGTGGCCCACCCGTACCCGGCGTACGCGGCGCTGCGCGAGCAGTCGCCGGTCGTCCACTTCGAGCCGAGCGACCAGTGGCTGGTCTCCCGGTACGCGGACGTCAACGCGCTGCTGCGGGACCGACGGTTGGGCCGTACGTTCACGCACCGATTCAGCCACGAGGAGTTCGGGCAGCCCGCGCCGAACCCGGCGCACGAGCCGTTCCACACCCTGAACGACTACGGCCTGCTGGACCTGGAGGGCCCCGACCACACCCGGATCCGGCGGCTGGTGTCCAAGGCGTTCACCCCGCGCATGGTGGAGTCGCTGCGCCCGACCGTGCAGCGCCTCGCCGGCGAGCTGGTCGACGGGCTGCTCGCCGACGGCGGCGGCGACCTGATCGCGAAGGTCGCGGAGCCGCTGCCGGTCGCGGTGATCGCCGAGATGCTGGGCGTCCCGGAGTCGGACCGGCACCTGCTGCGGCCCTGGTCGTCCGACATCACCGGGATGTTCGAACTCAACCCGGACGAGGAGACGGCCCGCCGGGCGGTCACCGCCAGCCTCGAATTCTCCGGCTACCTGCGGGAGCTGATCCGCCGTCGGCGCGAGCAGCCCGGCGCCGACCTGATCAGCGCGCTGGCCCAGGCCGCCGAGGACGGGCAGGTGCTCAGCGAGCAGGAGATGATCTCCACCTGCGTGCTGCTGCTGAACGCGGGCCACGAGGCGACCGTCAACACCACCGGCAACGGCTGGTGGGCGCTGCTCCGCAACCCCGGCGAACTCGCCCGGCTGCGCGGCGCGGTGGACGAACTGCTGCCCACCGCCATCGAAGAGCTGATGCGCTACGACACCCCGCTGCAGATGTTCGAGCGCTGGGTGCTGGAGGACATCGAGGTCGGCACCGTACGGATCCCGCGCGGCGCGGAGGTGGCGCTGCTGTTCGGCTCCGCCAACCGCGACCCGGAGCGGTTCGCCGACCCCGACCGGCTCGACCTGGGCCGCTCCGACAACGCGCACATCACCTTCGGCGCCGGAATTCACTTCTGTCTCGGCGCTCCGCTTGCCAGACTCGAACTCACCGAGTCCTACGGCGCGCTGCTCCGCAAGGCCCCCGGGCTGACGCTGGTGCGCGAACCCGAGTGGAACCCCGGCTACGTGATCCGCGGACTCAAGGAACTGCTGGTCGAGGTCTGAGAGGGGCACGGGTCATGGGGCGGGCGACAGGGGCGATGCTGGGGCTGGCGATCGGCGATGCTCTGGGAAAGCGCACCGAGTTCCTGAACCTGGACGAGATCGGGCTGCTCAGCCCCCAGTGGCGGCAGCTCCCGCTGCCGAAGAAGGCCCAGGTCACCGACGACACCCAGATGACGTTGGCGCTCGCCCGTGCCCTGCGCACCGGCCTCGCCGAGGGCCCGCTCGTCCCGCTGCGCCTCGAACTGCCGCTGCGCGAGGAGTTCGTGGACTGGTGGCGCTCCCCGGACAACAATCGGGCCCCCGGCATGACCTGCCTGCGGTCCTGCTTCCGGCTGTCCACCGGCCGGCCCTGGCAGGACGCGTCCGACATCGGTTCCAAGGGCTGCGGGGCCAACATGCGGGTCGCCCCGCTCGGCCTGGTCCGGGAGTTGACGGACCGGCAGGTGTCCGGCGCGTCCCAGCTGCAGTCAGGCCTCACCCACGGCCACCCGACGGCGCTGGCCGCCAGCGAACTCACCGCGTTCACCGTCCGCTGGCTCGCCCAGGGCGTCGACCCGGCCGAGCTGCCCGCCCGGCTGCGCGCCCACGCTCACGAACAGCGCACCCGCTACGACGAGTTCTGGCTCGGCGACCTCGCCTCCCGGGACCACTTCGGCTCGCCGGAGGCGTTTATCGCCCGCGGCTGGGACGAGTGCCTGCTGGCCCTCGACCGGCTCGACTCCGCCCTCGCCGCGGGCGAAGTGGACGCCGATCCCTGCGAGCGGACGGGGGAGGGCTGGGTCGCCGAGGAGGCGTTCGCCACCGCGCTGCTCTGCTTCCTGCTGCTGCCCGACGACCCGGTCGCCGCCGTCCGCCGGGCCGCCGTCTCCTCCGGCGACTCCGACTCGCTGGCCTGCCTGGCCGGTGCGTTCGCCGGCGCCCGTCACGGCGAGGGCGCCTGGCCGGACGAGTGGGTGGAGCGGATCGAGTACCGCAAGGAGTTGCTGGCGTTCGGCGCGCTCTGGGACTGAGCCCGGGGCTCGTCAGCCCAGGCCCATGGCGGTCAGCCACTCCGGGAAGCCGGTCAGCAGCCGGTCGTACAGCTCGGCGTCGGCGAGCGCCCGCGGGTCGGCGCCGGCCGGGAAGAACCCGGCGTTGTCGACCGGGCGGCGGGCCGGGACGGGCAGTTCGTCGAGCCGGTGCAGGAAGGCGAACTCCTGGTCGGCGGGGTCGCCGAAGCCCACGAACTGCCAGTAGATCGGGAGTTCGGCGGCCAGGCAGAGCATGTCCCGGGCCGCCGCGCGGGAGGTCGGGCCGCCGTCGGTCTGGAACACCACCAGCGCCGGGTCGGTGGCCCCGGAGAGCTGGTAGTGCCGGATCACGGCCTTCATCGCCAGGTGGTAGTTGGTCCGGCCCATGTGCCCCAGCGAGAAGTGCAGGCGGCCGATCCGGTCCCGGTGGTCGTCGAGCGAGATCTCGGCGACGCCGTCCACCTCGGTGGAGAAGAAGACCACCGGCACCCGCCCGTCGTCGTCCAGGTGCGCCGAGAGCGCCAGCACCTGCTCGGCGAAGTGCTGGACGGTCCCGGACCGGTAGTGCGGCCGCATCGAGCCGGACCGGTCGAGCACCAGGTAGACGGCGGCCCGGGCGTGCTGGAGTCCGCGCTTGGCCAGGCTGACCCGCGCGGACTTGTACAGGTCGACCAGACCGGGCGCGGCGGCCGACACCTTCTCCAGGCTCAGCGCCACCGCGTCACCCGACCGGCAGCGGGTAGCGGTCGGCGAGCGCCGCCCGGTCGCCGTGGGCGAACGCCACCAGGTCGTCGGCCACCTGCAGCAGCACCTCCCGGCCCTCCACCAGCGCGCACCAGTCGGCAGGCAGGCCGGACAGGCCGTACATCGCGCCCACCAGGTTGCCGCAGACCGCGCCCGTGGAGTCGCTGTCGCCCGAGTGGTTCACGGCCAGCACCAGCGCCTCCCGGGCGTCCGCGCCGACCAGCGCCGCGTACACCGCGATCGCCAGGCACTCCTCGGCGACCCAGCCCAGGCCGACTCGTTCCACCGACTCCGCCGAACCCGGGCCCTCGTCGGCCACCCGCACCGCCCGGCGCAGCGCCTGGGTCGTCTCCGCGTTGTCCGGCACCGCCGCCAGCCTCGCCAGCGTCGAGGACACCGCCGCCCGCAGCGGCACCCCGGCCGCGACCCGCTCGATCAGCGCGGCGAACGCGCCCGCCGCCAGGTAGCCCGTCGGGTGACCGTGCGTCAGCTGCGCCGCCAGTGCGGCCTGCCGGAACGCCTCGTCCGGGCCCAGGCCGACCAGGCCGAACGGCGCCGAGCGCATCACCGTCCCGCAGCCCTTCGAGTTCGGGTTCACCGGGCCGTCCTGCCCGAACGGGACGGCCTCCGTGCAGTCCAGCACCACACCCGTCATGCAGGCGTTGCCCGGCGCGCGGGAGGCGTACAGGAACTCCTGCCCGGCCAGCCAGCCGTCCGGGAAGCGCTCGGGGCCGGGCAGCCGCTGGGTCTGGAACCAGCGGCGGTACGCGGCGTGCAGGTCCTCGCGGCGGCCGCCGCGCAGCAGGCCCTCCGCGGTGAACAGGGTCATCTGGGTGTCGTCGGTGACCTGGCCGCCGCGGCCGGCGTCCGCCAGGTCGGTCAGGCCCGCCTCGCCGTGCAGCTCCCGGATGCGGTCCAGCCGCAGGAACTCGATCGGCCACCCCAGCGCGTCGCCCAGCGCACCGCCGACCAGCGATCCGCGCACCCGTTCCGCGAACTCCATGCCCACCCCCTGTCCGCCGACGTTCCGTCAGCGCTCGATCCGGCCCGAACCCCGGTGCAGCGTGGCCCGGTCGGCGGCGGCCCGGCCCTCGACCCAGCCCTCGCCGTCGCTCACCCGCACCCGCTGCGACACCAGCTTCGGGAACATCCTGCCAACCGCGTCGTCCACGGCCTCGGCCCGGGCCGCCAGCACCGGCAGCAGCCCGCCGTCCGGGGTCGGCACCGGCAGCGCCCCGCCGCCGTCCTCGACGCCGCCCGGCTCGCCCGGCTCGGCCGGCCGCCCGGCCGCCGCGTCCTCGGTGGCCCGCTCGGTGGCGTCCGCCAGCCGCTCCCGGATCCGCGCCGCGTACGCCACCAGGAACGACTGCCGGAACGCCTTCGTCCGGGCCGCCCCGTCCTTGTGCTTGCGGCTGCCCGCCCGCTGCATCGCCGACGTCGCCTGCACCAGCAGCGAGGTGTACAGCAGCTCGACGCAGTCCAGGTCGGCGTCGAAGCCGATCACCGTGCAGAACCCGAACTCCTTCGCCCACACCACCCGGCACCGGTTCGCCGCCGCCACCGCGTCCAGCAGCATCGTCTTCGGGCCCTCGTACGGGTTGTCCACGCCGATCCGCAGCGCCGCCGGCCGGTCCGACGACGGCCCGCCCGCCGACAGCAGCGCCTCGTCGATCGAGTGACGAGCCATCAACTCCTGGGCCTTCGCCGTCAGCGCCTCCGCCTCGTCCGGGAAACCGGTCGACTCGGCCTTCGCCAGCAGCGCCCGGATCCGCC
Organism: Kitasatospora griseola; assembly: GCF_014648555.1. Taxonomy (GTDB): domain Bacteria; phylum Actinomycetota; class Actinomycetes; order Streptomycetales; family Streptomycetaceae; genus Kitasatospora; species Kitasatospora griseola. The sequence goes on along the minus strand of NZ_BMRI01000005.1, from coordinate 161,124 downwards.
CCAGCATCCGCGGCTCCCCGCTGCGCGGCGCGCTCACCCGCGGCGCGGACTGCCCCGGCGCCGGGCCCACCGGCTGCACGGGAGGCAGCAGCGCCCACACCCGCAGCAGCTCCAGCGCCGCCGTGGCCAGCGCGAACCGGTCCATCCGGTGCCGGTCCGCGAACGCCTGCAGGTACGCCTCGTCGGACGCCCACCAGGGCTCCGCCTCCAACTCCCGCAGCTGCTCCTGCCAGCGCCGGTCCAGCGCGGCGGCCGGATGCCGGCGGCCCTCCGCGGCGATCAGGTCCACCGCCAGCGCCACCTGCACCGGGCCCAGCTCGCGCCGCGCCACCCGCACCAGGTCGGCCGGCCGCCAGCCCGCCGCCCAGCACCGGCCCACCGACCGGTCCGCGAAGCCCAGCAGCGCCCGGCTCACCAGCGGCCACCGGTCCGCGGACGCCGCCAGCGCCGAGGCCGCGCCGTCCACCACGAACTCCAGCCCGTCGGCCGGTGCGCCGACCACCCGGCCCACCGCCTCCGCCAGCAGCTCGTCCACGGGCTGATCGGTGATGGTCACGGCGGTCCTGCTTCCTGGGGCACGGGGGAGGGGCGCTCCCCATGATGCCGGAGCACGCGACCGGACCGCGCCGACTGCCGGGTCGGTCAGCCGCCCAGGGCCTCCCAGCCGCGGTCGATCTGCCGCTGCGCCGGGGTGCCGTCGGCGGTGAGCAGCGCCAGCAGCGCGGCCCCGTCGGCGGGGCGGTCGGCGAGGTCTTTGGCGAGGGCGCGCCCGACGGTGTCGGCCAGCTCCGGGTCGAGCGCGCGGACGGCGGCGACCGCCGCCGGGTCGGGGTCCTCGTTGACGATCCGGTGGTAGACGGCGTACGGGTTGGCGGTGGCGAACGGGCTGTCGCCGTGCGCCGCGCAGATCAGGCAGCAGGCCCACGCCCAGACGTCGGCGGCCGGCCCGACCGGGCCCTCGGCCAGCTGCTCCGGGGCCATGAAGACCGGCGTGCCGACCATGCCGCCGGTCCGGGTCAGCCGGGTGTGGTCGACCATCAGCGAGATTCCGAAGTCCAGCAGCTTGGGGCCGTCGCTGGTCATCATGATGTTGGACGGCTTCAGGTCGCGGTGCACCAGCCCGCCGCGGTGCAGGGCGTCCAGGGCGACGGCCAGCGCCACCGCGAGCGCGCGCAGCGCGGCCGGGTCGGCCAGCGGGCCGCGCTCGCGCAGCAGGGCCTGCAGGGGGCGGCCGTCGAGCAGCTCCATGGCGATGAACGGGGTGCCGTCGGCGACGCCGGTGTCCAGCACCCGGGCGGTGTGCGCGGCGGGCGCCTGGGCCAGCACCTTCGCCTCGTTCGCGAACCGGCGGTGCAGCTCCTCGTCGTGCTCGGTGTCGGCGTGCAGGGTCTTCAGCGCGACCTGGGTGGCCGAGCCCTGACGGCGCGCCAGGTAGACGGTGCCGAACCCGCCGGAGCCGATCAGCCCGATCAGCCGGTACGCGCCGATCGCGGTCGGCGCCCCGCTCGGCAGCGGCTTGACGTCGACCGTCGGCAGGCCGTCCGGGCTCGGCGGCCCGTCCGGCCTGCGCACCGTCGCCACCGCGTCCGGGTCGCGCACCGTGCCGTCCACCGCCGTCGGCGCGGCCGGCGCGCCGGCCGCTGTGGGCTCGGCCGCGAACCGGGCCGCCGCGTCGGCGAGTTCGGCGTCCCGGGCGGCCCGCAACGCCTCGGACTCGGCGAGCACCGCGCGGGCGGTCTCGGCGTCCCGGGCGGCGGCCGCCGCCTCGTTCTGCGCGGCGGCGGCCCGCGCGGCGGCCTCCCGGGCACGGCGGGTGCGCTGCGCCTCGCGGGTCTCGCGGATCGACTGCAACCGGGCGGAGGCGGCCGCGCCGAGCGTGTCGACGGTGTCCCGGACCGCCCCGGCGGGCGCGTCGGCGGACGCGGCGACGCCCGTCAGCGGCGGGGCGGCGAGGGCCGTCGGCAGCAGGTTCAGGCGGCGGGTGGCGTACAGCGAGCACAGCTGCCACACCACCAGCGCGAGCAGCGCGCCGTTCGGCAGCACCAGCGGCATCAGCAGGAACTGGGCGGCCAGCACCGGCACCAGGTAGCGGCGCAGCCGGGAGTGCTCCCAGGTGCCGGACGGCATCCGGGTGCACAGCACCAGGAACCGGGTGCGGGCCCACAGCAGCTGCCACAGCGCGGTCAGCACCAGGCCGGTCAGCGCCGCGCCGAGCCCGCCCTCGCCGCCGAACAGCGCGAGCAGCCCGCGCGCCGCCAGCCACGGCGGGCTGGTGCGCACGGCCTCCTGATCGACGGCGTCGTCCCCCCGGAACTGCCGGTGCATGGCGATCCACAGCAGCACGGTGAGCCCGGCGCCCACCAGCACGGGCAGCACGAGCTCCACCGCGGCGGCGATCCGCCGGGGCGGGTACGCGGTGCGCAGCGCCCGCAGTTCGAACTGGCGGCGGGAGGCGTCCCCGGCCAGCAGGGTGCGGATCTGGGTCCGCCGGGCGCGGCTGAGCAGCCGGGCCCGGTAGCCGTGCTGGCTGCGGCCGAGGGTGACGACGGTGACCAGCCGCAGCACCAGCAGCACCACGAGCATCGGCAGCACGGTCTGCTTCCAGAACGGACTGTCGGTCCAGCCGTAGTGCGTCAGGTGCGTCGCCGCGGCGATCGGCGTCCCCATGGTGTGTCCTCCCCGTGCACACGGGTCGGCCCCGGGCGCGCACGCATGATAGCGGCGGGCCCGGGGCCGGTCGGGGGGTCCGTCAGCGCTCGATCACCCGGGTGAGGATCTCCGGCAGCCGCTTGATCAGCCCGCCGGACGCGATCCGGACGCCCAGCAGGACCATCCCCGCGCCGTACAGCACACCGGCCGGCAGCACCGGCCAGACCGGCGAGTGGGAGATCAGCAGGACGCCGAGCGTGATGCCGAGCGGCGCGCAGCCCAGCGTGACGCCGAACATCGAGCCGAAGGCGTTGAGCATCACCACGCCGTTCTGCCCGGGCGCGGCGCTGCGCATCGGGTTGCCGTCGGCGGGCACCGCGTACGGGGCGTACACGCTGGTCACGCAGCCCAGGCCGACGCCGGTGCCGAGCGCGGCGAGCGCCAGGCCGAGCGCGGGCGCGAGCTCCGCCCACTTGCCGGTGACGGCGGCGAGCACCGGTCCGACCAGCAGCAGAACGGCGACGCCGTACAGCAGGACGGCGAACACCCGGCCGCGCAGCTCGTCGCGGGCGTCCCGACGGGTGCTCAGGGTGGCGGCGACCATCCAGAACCCGGAGCCGTCCATGCCGAACAGGTTGCCGGACTGCAGACCGAGCATCAGCGCGCCGATCGCGATCACGTACACCGAGCTCCAGCCCTGGACCACCGACAGCGCCGCGATCACGCAGGTCATGCCGATGCCGGTGAAGAGCGCGACCTTCGCGCGGGGCTCCCGCCAGGTGTAGCGCAGGTGCCGCTGGGCGACGGTGCCGGCCCGGCCGGCGGGCAGCAGCCGCCAGAACCGGGAGCCCGTGCCGGAGTGCACCGAGGACGTCTCCACCAGGGTGGAGGCGTCGCCGGAGACCATCAGGTCCTGCAGACTGCGCAGCCACCAGCGCAGCAGGACGGCCAGCAGGCCGCCGGCGAGCGCGAGTTGCAGCGCCGCGACCAGGTAGGCGCCCTCGCCGGCCGAGCGCACCGCGTCGATCGCGGAGACCGGCGGGATCCAGCGCACCACCGCGGCGTACGGGTGCAGCACCGACAGGTCGAGGCCCTTGGGGTCCTGGAAGCCGCTCTGCATGCCCAGGTTGCCGAGCTGGATCAGCAGCGCGAACAGCAGGCCGCCGAAGATCGCGAAGTCCTTGCCGCGCCGGCTGGACAGCAGCCGGGCGTTGGCGGCGGCCACCGAGCGGGTCAGCGCGATCAGCAGCAGCAGGGTGAGCGGCACCGCGAGCACCGCGACGACCGCGGAGGCCGCGCCCTGCCCGCCGGCCGCGGCGGCGCCGATCAGCAGCAGCAGGCCGACCAGCGGGCCGGGGCCGACCAGGCTGCCCAGCAGGGTGCCGCGCAGCAGGGCCCGCGGGCGGAGCGGCAGCATGGTGAGCCGGGTCGGGTCGGCGCTCTCGTCGCCGGCGAAGAAGAACAGCGGCAGGGCGGCCCAGGAGACGGCCAGTCCGGCGGTCAGCACCGCGGCGGCGTCGGCGGCGCCCGCGTGCCCGCGCAGCGCCACCATGCCGACGGCCGCGGACACGCCGAACAGCAGGCCGAGGCTGGTGCCGACCAGGAAGCCGGCGGCCCGGCCGGGGCTGCGCCGCAGCCCGTTGCGCAGCAGCCGGAGCTTGAGCGAGACCAGCGCGCGGACGACGGCCCGGTCGTCCGCGGCGGACACGTCGGGGGTTGCGGCAGCGGTCGTGGTGCTCACCGGTGGCCCCCACCGAGCCAGCCGAGCGCCTGCCCGTCGTCCTCGCGGACGCCGACCAGCCCGAGGAACGCCTGGTGCAGCGAGGTCTCGCCGCGCACCTGGTCGAGCGGCCCGGCGGCGACCACCCGGCCGGCGTTGACCACGGCGACCCAGTCGCACAGCGACTCGACGAGTTCCATGACGTGGCTGGAGAACACCACGGTGGAGCCGGAGGCGGCGTACCGGGTGAGCACGCCGCGGATGGTCTGCGCGGACACCGGGTCGACGCCCTCGAACGGCTCGTCCAGGAACAGCACGTCGGGGTTGTGCAGCAGCGCCGCGGCCAGGCCGATCTTCTTGCGCATGCCGGTGGAGTAGTCGGCGACCAGCTTGTCGGCGGAGCCGGTCAGGTCGAGCACGGCGAGCAGTTCCTCGGCGCGCCGGTCGGTCTCCGGGCCGGGCAGGCCGCGCAACCGGCCGTTGTACTGCAGCAGTTCACGGCCGCTGAGGCGCTCGAACATCCGCAGGCCCTCGGGCAGGATGCCGATCCGGGACTTGACCGCGACCGGGTCCTGCCAGACGTCGGCCCCGTGCACCAGCACGGTGCCCTGGTCGGGGCGGAGCAGGCCGGTGACCATCGACAGCGTGGTGGTCTTGCCGGCGCCGTTCGGGCCGACCAGTCCGATGAACGAACCGGCGGGCAGGTCGAGGTTCAGTCCGGCGACGGCGGTCTGCGCTCCGAAGCGCTTCCACAGGTCGCGGATCGAGACGGCGGGCGGCGTGGTGGTCGCCTCCATGGCGGGTGGTCTCCTTGTCGAGTCGGTCCTGTCGGTCCTGGCCGGGCCACTCGACCTTATGATCATTTCTTTACCTTTCCATCCCCCATGTGGCGGTATTGGCCGCTTGGGGGCGGGTGGCCGACCGTCACCCGCCGCAGCCCGGCAACTACCCGGACGCCCCGTTCGTCCTGCATCCTGAGGAGCGCACGCGCAGTGCGGGGAACGGGAGGTGGCCGAGATGGCCGGTCAGTGGGGAACGCCGGCGCCGTACGGGCAGCAGCCCTGGCAGCCGGCGACGACGCCGCAGTCCGCGATGCGCGCCGCGCACGCCGACCGCGAGCGCACCGTGGACGTGCTGAAGGCCGCCTACGCCGAGGGCCGGCTCACCGCCGCCGAGTACGAGCACCGGATGGCCTCCGCCCATCAGGCCGCCACCTACGGCCAGTTGTCCTCCCTGGTCGGCGACCTGCCGTCCGGACCGGTGGTCGCCCCGTTCGGCGCCGCCGTCCCGGCGACCTTCCTGCCGCAGCCGCCCCCGCTGCCCGTCGCGCCGAGCAACAACGGCCTGGCGGTGGCCTCGGCGATCCTCGGCGGCCTGACCCTGTTCACCTTCGGCCTGACCGGCGTGCCCGCCGTGATCACCGGCCACATCGCCCGTTCACAGATCCGCCGCACCCGGGAGGACGGCGACGGTCTGGCGATCTTCGGCCTGGTGTTCGGCTGGCTCTCACTCGCCGGTTGGGTGGCGTTCCTCCTCCTGGTGGTCCTGGCGGCCGGCAGCGGCTCGCCGCACTGAGCCGGGTTTCGGCAGGTCGGCGCGGGCCCGGGCGGCGGCGGCCCCGGCGCGCCCCATTTGTTTTGACCGCCGCCTGTGCGCTAGGTACGCTCTGACCTTGTGCCTGGGGTGTGCCCGGGTCCTTGTGCGTGCCAGCAGATCGGCCGCCGTGGCGGAGACTCCACCCGCCCGGCCTGTGTCGTAGCCGCAGCTCAGCTCGGGATTCCGTGATTCTTCCCCCGAAGAAGGCCCAACACGCCCGACCGCGTGGGTCGGAGAGTGGGGGCCACACCGCAGGTTAGTTTCACCAAGCCTTGGCACACAGAAAACGGAGAAACGGTGCCTACGATCCAGCAGCTGGTCCGAAAGGGCCGGCAGGACAAGGTCGAGAAGAACAAGACGCCCGCACTGAAGGGTTCGCCCCAGCGTCGCGGCGTCTGCACGCGTGTGTACACGACCACCCCGAAGAAGCCGAACTCGGCTCTCCGTAAGGTCGCCCGTGTGCGCCTCACCAGCGGGATCGAGGTCACCGCTTACATCCCGGGCGAGGGCCACAACCTGCAGGAACACTCCATCGTGCTGGTCCGCGGTGGCCGTGTGAAGGACCTTCCTGGTGTCCGCTACAAGATCATCCGCGGCTCCCTCGACACCCAGGGTGTCAAGAACCGCAAGCAGGCTCGCAGCCGCTACGGCGCCAAGAAGGAGAAGTAAGAATGCCTCGTAAGGGCCCCGCCCCGAAGCGCCCGGTCATCATCGACCCGGTTTACGGCTCCCCGCTGGTGACCTCGCTGGTCAACAAGATCCTGCTGCACGGCAAGCGCTCCACCGCCGAGCGGATCGTCTACGGCGCCCTTGAGGGCGTCCGTGAGAAGACCGGCGCCGACCCGGTCGTCGCGCTGAAGCGCGCGCTGGAGAACGTCAAGCCGACCCTTGAGGTCAAGTCCCGCCGCGTCGGCGGCGCCACCTACCAGGTGCCGGTCGAGGTCCGCCCGGGCCGCGCCAACACCCTGGCGCTGCGCTGGCTGGTCGGTTACTCCCGCGCCCGTCGCGAGAAGACCATGACCGAGCGTCTGCTCAACGAGATCCTCGACGCCAGCAACGGTCTGGGCGCTTCCGTGAAGCGTCGCGAGGACACCCACAAGATGGCCGAGTCCAACAAGGCCTTCGCGCACTACCGCTGGTAGTCCGAACCCCGTCACTAGACAGAGAGAGAACGAGCCACCATGGCTGCAACCTCCCTTGACCTCGCCAAGGTCCGCAACATCGGGATCATGGCGCACATCGACGCGGGCAAGACCACCACCACCGAGCGGATCCTGTTCTACACCGGTGTCTCGTACAAGATCGGTGAGGTCCACGATGGCGCTGCCACCATGGACTGGATGGAGCAGGAGCAGGAGCGCGGCATCACCATCACGTCGGCCGCGACGACCTGCCACTGGACCCTCGACGGTGTCGAGAACACGATCAACATCATCGACACCCCGGGCCACGTCGACTTCACCGTCGAGGTGGAGCGCTCGCTGCGCGTCCTCGACGGTGGCGTGACGGTGTTCGACGGCGTCGCCGGTGTCGAGCCCCAGTCCGAGACCGTGTGGCGGCAGGCTGACCGCTACGGTGTCCCGCGCATCTGCTTCATCAACAAGCTGGACCGCACGGGCGCCAACTTCTTCTTCTGCGTGCAGACCATCGTGGACCGCCTCGGCGCCACCCCGCTGGTCATGCAGCTGCCGATCGGCGCCGAGGCCGACTTCACCGGTGTCGTCGACCTGGTGAAGATGAAGGCCCTGGTCTACTCGGCCGACGCCCCCAAGGGCGAGATGTACGACACCGTCGAGATCCCGGCCGACCTGGCCGAGCAGGCGGCGGAGTACCGCGAGGCCCTGATCGACACCGTGTCGAACATCAGCGACGAGGTGATGGAGCTCGCCCTGGAGGGCGAAGACATCCCCGAGGAGCTGCTGGTCGCCGCGATCCGCAAGGGCACCCTGGACTCGTCCTTCACCCCGATCTTCTGCGGCTCCGCGTTCAAGAACAAGGGCGTCCAGCCCCTGCTCGACGCGGTCGTGAAGTACCTGCCGTCGCCGCTCGACATCGAGGGCATCGAGGGTACGAAGCCGGGCAACGACGAGGAGAAGATCGTCCGTCAGGCCTCTGACGACGAGCCGCTCGCCGCCCTCGCGTTCAAGATCATGTCTGACCCGCACCTGGGCAAGCTCACCTTCGTCCGCGTGTACTCCGGCCGCCTGGAGTCCGGCACCTCGGTGCTGAACTCCGTCAAGGGCAAGAAGGAGCGCATCGGCAAGATCTACCGCATGCACGCGAACAAGCGTGAGGAGATCGACTCGGTGGGCGCCGGCGACATCATCGCCGTCATGGGCCTGAAGCAGACCACCACCGGTGAGACGCTGTCCGACGAGAAGCAGCCGGTCATCCTGGAGTCCATGGACTTCCCGGCCCCGGTCATCCGCGTCGCGATCGAGCCCAAGTCCAAGGGCGACCAGGAGAAGCTGGGTGTCGCCATCCAGCGCCTGGCCGAGGAGGACCCGTCCTTCCAGGTCAACACGGACGAAGAGACCGGCCAGACCATCATCGCGGGTATGGGCGAGCTGCACCTTGAGGTGCTGGTCGACCGTATGCGCCGTGAGTTCAAGGTCGAGGCCAACGTCGGCAAGCCGCAGGTCGCGTACCGCGAGACGATCCGCAAGGCCGTCGAGCGCATCGACTACACGCACAAGAAGCAGACCGGTGGCTCCGGCCAGTTCGCGAAGATCCAGATCGCGATCGAGCCGCTCGAGTCCGGCGAGGGCTACGAGTTCGTCAACAAGGTCACCGGTGGCCGCGTCCCGCGGGAGTACATCCCCTCGGTCGACGCCGGTTGCCAGGAGGCCATGGAGTTCGGCGTGCTCGCCGGCTACCCGCTCCAGGGCGTTCGCGTGAGCCTGCTCGACGGTGCGTCGCACGACGTCGACTCGTCCGAGCTCGCGTTCAAGATCGCCGGTTCCATGGCGTTCAAGGAAGGTGCCAAGAAGGCGTCGCCGGCTCTGCTCGAGCCGATGATGGCCGTCGAGGTCACCACCCCCGAGGACTACATGGGCGACGTGATCGGCGACATCAACTCCCGCCGTGGCCAGATCCGGGCCATGGAGGAGCGTCACGGCGCCCGCGTCGTCAAGGCGCTGGTGCCGCTGTCCGAGATGTTCGGCTACGTCGGTGACCTGCGCAGCAAGACCTCTGGTCGCGCAAGCTACTCGATGCAGTTCGACTCGTACGCCGAGGTTCCGCGGAACGTGGCGGACGACATCATCGCCAAGGCCAAGGGCGAGTGACGTCCCGGTAATCGGGATGAATCAGACCCTTTAGGCTAGAAGGAGGGCACCCGGACGTCACCCGTCCGGGCTCCGCCCGGGAGCCCTCCGGCACCCCCACCCGCGGGACGGCATGGGGCGCAACCAGCGCCCCGTACCAATAACCCGATCCAGACCAACTGACGTCGTACGGCGTACAGAACTGTCCTCAGGAGGACTGCAGTGGCGAAGGCGAAGTTCGAGCGGACGAAGCCCCACGTCAACATCGGCACCATTGGTCACATCGACCACGGTAAGACCACGCTGACCGCGGCCATCACCAAGGTGCTGCACGACGCGTACCCGGACATCAACCCCTTCACGCCGTTCGACCAGATCGACAAGGCGCCGGAGGAGCGTCAGCGCGGTATCACCATCTCCATCGCGCACGTCGAGTACCAGACCGAGGCGCGTCACTACGCCCACGTCGACTGCCCGGGTCACGCGGACTACATCAAGAACATGATCACCGGTGCGGCCCAGATGGACGGTGCGATCCTCGTCGTCGCCGCCACCGACGGCCCGATGCCGCAGACCAAGGAGCACGTCCTCCTGGCCCGCCAGGTCGGCGTCCCCTACATCGTCGTCGCCCTGAACAAGGCCGACATGGTGGACGACGAGGAGATCCTGGAGCTCGTCGAGCTCGAGGTCCGTGAGCTCCTCTCCGAGTACGAGTTCCCGGGCGACGACCTGCCGGTCGTCCGCGTCTCCGCGCTGAAGGCGCTGGAGGGCGACAAGGAGTGGGGCGAGAAGCTCCTCGGCCTGATGCACGCGGTCGACGAGGCCATCCCGACCCCGGCTCGCCTCACCGACCAGCCGTTCCTGATGCCGATCGAGGACGTCTTCACGATCACCGGTCGTGGCACCGTCGTCACCGGTCGTATCGAGCGTGGCATCCTCAAGGTCAACGAGACCGTCGACATCATCGGCATCAAGACCACCAAGACCACCACCACGGTCACCGGTATCGAGATGTTCCGCAAGCTGCTCGACGAGGGCCAGGCCGGTGAGAACGTCGGTCTGCTGCTCCGTGGCATCAAGCGCGAGGACGTCGAGCGCGGCCAGGTCATCATCAAGCCGGGTTCGGTCACCCCGCACACCGACTTCGAGGCCCAGGCCTACATCCTGTCGAAGGACGAGGGTGGCCGTCACACCCCGTTCTTCAACAACTACCGCCCGCAGTTCTACTTCCGTACCACGGACGTGACCGGCGTCGTGACCCTCCCCGAGGGCACCGAGATGGTCATGCCGGGCGACAACACCGCCATGACCGTCGCGCTGATCCAGCCCGTCGCCATGGAGGAGGGCCTGAAGTTCGCCATCCGTGAGGGTGGCCGCACCGTCGGCGCCGGCCAGGTCACCAAGATCGTCAAGTAATTCGACGCTCTGACCCGGTCTGTCGCAGGACAGGCTCACGCAGCGGGCCCGCTTCCCTTCGGGGGAGCGGGCCCGCTCGCTTTTCTCCCGGCCGGGTGCAACGCGGGCGGCGGTCCGACGCACTGGAAGGGGTGGAGCCGCCCCGCCGGGGCGGTCCGGGAGAGGGGGAGGGCGCCGGTGGATCCCGACCAGGTGCTGCACGAGTTCGTCGCCGCCCGCCGGACGGCGCTGTTCCGCAGCGCCTACCTGCTGTGCGGCGACCGCGACGAGGCCGACGACCTGGTCCAGACGACGCTGGTCAAGGTGATCCTCGGCCGGCGCCGGCTGCGGCGGATCGACAACCTCGACGCCTACGCCCGGCAGACGCTGCTGAACACCTTCATCGCAGCCCGCCGCCGGTTCTGGCGGCGCGAGCAGGCCTACGGCGAGCTGCCCGAGCCCGCCGCGGCGCACCCCGAGCCCAAGCTCGGCGTCGCGGTGCGGGCCGCCCTGGCCGGGCTCCGGCCCAAGCAGCGGGCGGTGGTGGTGCTCCGCTACTGGGAGGACCTCGACGTCGCGGCCACCGCGGAACTGCTCGGCATGCCGGAGAGCACCGTCCGCAGCCACTCGGCCCGCGGCCTGGCCGCGTTGCGCGCCCTCGTCCCGCAGGACATCGACCAGTTGCAGGGGGACCGGCCATGACCGGGCACGCGCAGATCCGACAGCTTCTGGAGCAGGCCCTGGCAGAGCCGCCCGCCGTCGCGGACGACCGGCCGCTGTTCGCCCGCGCCGCCCGGATCCGCCGCCGGCGCCGCACCGGGCTGGGCCTGGCGGCGGCCGGCCTGCTGGCCGTCGGGGCGATCGTCCCGGGCTGGGGCCCGCCGGACCGGCCGAGCGCCGCGGACCGGCCGGAGCGGCAACAGGCACAGCGGCTGCAGGCGCTGCTGCCGGCCGGCCTCGGCACGGTCGAGCGGGCCGCCCCGGTGCTCGGGCCGGGAGCCGACCACGGCGGTCCACTGGACGGCGTCTACTGGCTCCGCCGGGACGGCCGGCTCGGGGTGATCCGGATCGAGACCGGCCTCGCCAGTTCCCCGTCGCTGAGCTGCACGCCCGAACTGCCCACCGTCGCCGCGCGCTCCTGCACACTCCAGGCGGCGCTGCGGCGGGACGAGCTGACGGTCGACCAGCGGCCGGACCCCGCGGGCCGGGTCGAGCTGGCCTGGGGGAGGAGCGTGGACGCGGTCCTGCTGCTGCCGGGCGGGCGGGCGCTGTTCGTGGACGCGATCAGCGGCTACCTCGGCACCCGGGCGCCCGGCCCGGCGATGGACGCGCCGCCGCTGACCGCCGAACAGTTGCGTGACCTGGTGCGGCGGCCCGAGCTGGTGCCGGTCGGCGACGGCGGGGTGTGAGGAGCGTCGCAGGATCCACTGATTGGCGTCGCGGGCCCGCGTTGTGGCAGGATGTCTGAGTTGCTCGGTTGAGTACCGATGCTGCGCGCCTCCCGTCGGGAGGACTGGAAGCGAGTCCCATGTACTCGTCGTTCCCGTGAATGGCCGTTCATGTTCCCACGTGCTGTGTGTGGGTGCAGTGGTGTGTAAGCGACACCGCGGCAGCTGCGGGGCGAAAGTACGGGAATCTTCCGGGAAGCGTATGCGGGGTATCGGCCCGGCTCACCTCCCCCAGCAGTTCGAAACCGACGGATGTGTTCGCCGGTTTTTTGCAAGCGCGAGTGCGACACGCCCGAGCGCGGGGGTCGGAGGGAGTCGAGTAGCGACGTACGACACAAAGGACTACGGAGTAGCCATGGCGGGACAGAAGATCCGCATCCGGCTCAAGGCCTACGACCACGAGGTCATCGACTCCTCGGCGAAGAAGATCGTCGAGACGGTGATCCGCACTGGTGCGCAGGTCGCGGGCCCGGTGCCGCTGCCCACTGAGAAGAACGTTTACTGCGTCATCCGCTCGCCGCACAAGTACAAGGACTCGCGCGAGCACTTCGAGATGCGCACTCACAAGCGTCTGATCGACATCCTCGACCCCACGCCGAAGACGGTTGACTCGCTGATGCGTCTCGACCTGCCGGCGGGCGTCGACATCGAGATCAAGCTCTGAGAGGCGCACCGAAGATGGCTAAGCAGATGAAGGGCATCCTGGGCGAGAAGCTCGGCATGACCCAGGTCTGGGACGAGAACAACCGGGTTGTCCCGGTGACCGTCGTCAAGGCTGGGCCCAATGTCGTGACCCAGGTCCACACCGCCGACAGCCCGGCCGGCTACGACGCCGTCCAGATCGGCTTCGGCGAGATCGACCCCCGCAAGGTGAACAAGCCCCTCCAGGGCCACTTCGCCAAGGCCGGTGTCACCCCCCGCCGCCACCTGGTCGAGCTGCGTACCTCGGACGCGTCCGAGTACACCCTGGGCCAGGAGATCACCGCTGAGCTGTTCGAGGCGGGTGTCAAGGTCGACGTGACCGGCACCTCCAAGGGCAAGGGCTTCGCCGGTGTCATGAAGCGTCACAACTTCAAGGGCCTCGGCGCCGGTCACGGCACCCAGCGCAAGCACCGTTCGCCCGGCTCCATCGGTGGCTGCGCCACCCCGGGCCGTGTGTTCAAGGGCATGCGCATGGCGGGTCGGATGGGCCACGAGCGCGTGACCACCCAGAACCTGACCGTGCACGCGGTCGACGCGGAGAAGGGTCTGCTGCTCATCAAGGGCGCGATCCCGGGTCCGAACGGCGGCCTCGTCCTCGTCCGCACCGCGGCGAAGGGGCTGTGAAGGATATGAGCACCATTGACATTCTGTCGCCGGCCGGCGACAAGGCCGGCAGCCTTGAGCTGCCCGCCGAGATCTTCGACGCCAAGGTCAGCGTTCCGCTGATGCACCAGGTCGTCGTGGCGCAGCTCGCTGCGGCCCGTCAGGGCACTCACAAGGTCAAGCGTCGTGGCGAGGTCCGTGGTGGCGGCAGGAAGCCGTACCGCCAGAAGGGCACCGGTCGCGCCCGCCAGGGTTCGACCCGCGCGCCGCAGTTCGCCGGTGGTGGCGTCGTGCACGGTCCCGTGCCGCGTGACTACTCGCAGCGGACCCCGAAGAAGATGATCGCCGCCGCCCTGCGCAGCGCGCTCACCGACCGGGCCCGTCACGAGCGCATCCACGTCGTGACCGGCGTGACCGCGACCGAGGCGCCGTCGACCAAGGCCGCCAAGGCCCTGTTCGGCAAGATCTCCGAGCGCAAGAACCTCCTCCTGGTGGTCGAGCGCGAGGACGAGCTGGGCATCCTGTCCGCTCGCAACCTGGCGAACGTGCACATCCTGGACGCCGGCCAGCTGAACACCTACGACGTGCTCGTCTCCGACGATGTGGTCTTCACCCAGGCCGCCTTCGAGCGTTTCGTGGCCGGTCCGGCCGCGTCCGCCAAGGCCGTTGCTGCTGAGGGCGAGCTCGAAGGGACTGCCGCCTGATGAGCGAGATCACCTCCAAGACGTTCACGGACCCCCGTGACGTCCTGATCAAGCCGGTCATCTCGGAGAAGAGCTACTCGCTCCTCGACGAGAACAAGTACACGTTCGTCGTGGCGCCGGGTGCCAACAAGACCCAGATCAAGCAGGCCGTCGAGTCGGTCTTCTCGGTCAAGGTCGAGGCCGTGAACACGCTGAACCGCCAGGGCAAGCGCAAGCGCTCCCGCACCGGTTTCGGCAAGCGCAAGGACACCAAGCGCGCGATCGTGACGCTGGCCGAGGGCAACCGCATCGACATCTTCGGTGGTCCGGTCTCCTGACTTTTCGTCAGAGGCTGCGATCGTCGTAAAGGACGAGGACAGAAATGGGTATCCGCAAGTACAAGCCGACTACGCCGGGCCGTCGTGGCTCCAGCGTGGCCGACTTCGTCGAAATCACGCGGTCCACGCCGGAGAAGTCGCTGGTTCGCCCGCTGCACAGCAAGGGCGGCCGTAACAACGCCGGTCGTGTCACTGCTCGCCACCAGGGTGGCGGTCACAAGCGCGCCTACCGTCTGATCGACTTCCGTCGTCACGACAAGGACGGCGTGCCGGCCAAGGTCGCTCACATCGAGTACGACCCCAACCGCACCGCGCGCATCGCGCTCCTGCACTACGCGGACGGCGAGAAGCGCTACATCATCGCCCCCCGTGGCGTTGCGCAGGGTGACCGGATCGAGAACGGCGCTGGCGCCGACATCAAGCCGGGCAACAACCTGCCGCTCCGCAACATCCCGGTCGGTACCACCATTCACGCGGTGGAGCTCCGTCCCGGCGGTGGCGCCAAGCTGGCCCGTTCCGCGGGTTCCGGCATTCAGCTGCTCGCCCGTGAGGGTCGCATGGCGCACCTGCGCATGCCCTCCGGTGAGATCCGCCTGGTGGACGCGCGCTGCCGCGCGACCGTCGGCGAGGTCGGCAACGCCGAGCAGTCGAACATCAACTGGGGCAAGGCCGGCCGTATGCGCTGGAAGGGCGTCCGCCCGACCGTGCGTGGTGTGGCCATGAACCCGATCGACCACCCGCACGGTGGTGGTGAGGGTAAGACCTCCGGTGGTCGCCACCCGGTCTCGCCGTGGGGCAAGCCCGAGGGCCGCACCCGTCGCCCGAACAAGGCGTCGGACAAGCTCATCGTGCGCCGCCGCAAGACCAACAAGAAGCGCTAGGAGCAGGTCAGATGCCGCGCAGTCTCAAGAAGGGCCCCTTCATCGACGGCCACCTTCAGAAGAAGGTGGACGTGCAGAACGAGGCGGGCACGCAGAACGTCATCAAGACCTGGTCCCGTCGTTCCGTGATCTCCCCGGCCATGCTCGGCCACACGATCGCGGTTCACGATGGCCGCAAGCACGTCCCGGTGTTCGTCACCGAGTCGATGGTCGGCCACAAGCTCGGCGAGTTCGCTCCCACGCGCACCTTCAAGGGGCACGTGAAGGAAGACCGCAAGTCGAAGCGTCGCTAAGCGTCGATTTGAAGCTCCGCTTCGGGGCTTCCGAGCTGTAGCAACCAGAACGACGTAAGTGACTTACTCCATTAAGGGGACAACCATGGAAGCCAGGGCCCAGGCGCGGTACATCCGCGTCACGCCCATGAAGGCCCGCCGCGTGGTGGACCTCATCCGTGGCCTGCCGGCCACGGAGGCCCAGGCGGTCCTGCGTTTCGCTCCGCAGGCTGCCACCGTGCCGGTCGGCAAGGTGCTGAACAGCGCCATCGCCAACGCCGCGCACAACTACAACCACTCCAACGTGGACGACCTCTACATCTCCGAGGCGTACGTTGACGAGGGTCCGACCCTGAAGCGGTTCCGTCCGCGCGCCCAGGGCCGTGCCTACCGGATCCGCAAGCGGACCAGCCACATCACCGTGGTCGTCAGCAGCAAGGAAGGGACCCGGTAATGGGCCAGAAGGTTAACCCGCACGGGTTCCGCCTCGGCATCAGCACGGACTTCAAGTCCCGCTGGTACGCCGACAAGCTGTACAAGGACTACGTCAAGGAAGACGTCGCCATCCGGCGTCTCATGACGCAGGGCATGGAGCGCGCCGGCATCTCGAAGGTTGAGATCGAGCGCACCCGTGACCGGGTCCGCGTGGACATCCACACCGCCCGCCCGGGCATCGTGATCGGTCGCCGTGGCACGGAGGCCGACAAGATCCGCGGCAAGCTGGAGAAGCTGACCGGCAAGCAGGTCCAGCTGAACATCCTCGAGGTCCGCAACCCCGAGATGGACGCCCAGCTCGTTGCGCAGGGCGTCGCGGAGCAGCTGTCCTCCCGCGTCTCCTTCCGTCGCGCCATGCGTAAGAGCATGCAGTCGACCATGAAGGCCGGCGCCAAGGGCATCAAGGTCCAGTGCTCCGGTCGTCTCGGCGGCGCCGAGATGAGCCGTTCGGAGTTCTACCGCGAGGGCCGTGTGCCGCTGCACACCCTGCGCGCGAACGTCGACTACGGCTTCTTCGAGGCCAAGACCACCTTCGGCCGCATCGGCGTGAAGGTCTGGATCTACAAGGGCGACGTCAAGAACATCGCCGAGGTCCGCGCTGAGAACGCCGCTGCCCGCTCCGGCAACCGCCCGGCCCGTCCCGAGGGCGGTCGTCCCGCCCGCGGTGGCGAGCGCGGTGGCCGTGGTGGCGAGCGCGGTGGCCGCGGCCGTCGTCCCGCCGCCGCTGCTTCCGAGGCCCAGGCCCCGGCTGCCGCGGTGGAGGCTCCGGCCGCCGCTGAGAACACCGGAACGGAGGCCTGACCCTCATGCTGATCCCCCGTCGGGTCAAGCACCGCAAGCAGCACCACCCGAAGCGCCGTGGCGCTGCCAAGGGTGGCACCGAGCTGGCGTTCGGCCAGTTCGGCATCCAGGCCGTGACCCCGGCCTACGTGACGAACCGTCAGATCGAGTCCGCTCGTATCGCGATCACCCGTCACATCCGTCGTGGCGGCAAGGTCTGGATCAACATCTACCCGGACCGCCCGCTCACCAAGAAGCCGGCCGAAACCCGCATGGGTTCCGGTAAGGGTTCGCCGGAGTGGTGGATCGCGAACGTGCACCCGGGTCGGGTCATGTTCGAACTGTCGTACCCGAACGAGAAGATTGCCCGCGAGGCGCTCACGCGCGCCGCGCACAAGCTTCCGATGAAGTGCCGGATCGTTCGGCGCGAGGACGGTGAGAGCTGATGTCGGCCGCTACCAAGGCTGCTGAGCTTCGCGAGCTGGACAACGAGGGCCTCGTTGCCAAGCTCCGTGAGGCCAAGGAGGAGCTGTTCAACCTCCGCTTCCAGGCGGCGACCGGGCAGCTCGACAACCACGGACGGCTCCGGCTGGTCCGTAAGGACATCGCGCGGATCTACACCCTGATGCGCGAGCGCGAGCTGGGCATCGAGACGGTGGAGAACGCCTGATGACTGAGAACACCAACGAGACGCGCGGTTTCCGCAAGACCCGCGAGGGTCTCGTCGTCAGCGACAAGATGGACAAGACCGTCGTCGTCGCCGTCGAGGACCGCGTCAAGCACGCGCTGTACGGCAAGGTCATCCGCCGTACCAACAAGCTGAAGGCGCACGACGAGCAGAACGCGTGCGGTGTCGGCGACCGTGTCCTCCTGATGGAGACCCGGCCGCTGTCCGCGACGAAGCGCTGGCGCGTCGTCGAGATCCTCGAGAAGGCCAAGTAACAAGGTTGTTCGCGGTACGGCCGTATGTGCACCGGGCCCCCAGGGGCGCGGGTGTGAGCAGCGGCCGGCCCGTCAACACTTGTTGACGATCAGGAGAATGCTGTGATCCAGCAGGAGTCGCGACTGCGCGTCGCCGACAACACGGGTGCGAAGGAAATTCTCTGCATCCGCGTTCTCGGTGGCTCCGGTCGCCGCTACGCCGGTATCGGCGACGTCATCGTCGCCACCGTCAAGGACGCGATCCCCGGCGGTTCGGTGAAGAAGGGCGACGTCGTGAAGTGCGTCGTCGTTCGCACCGTCAAGGAGCGCCGCCGTCCGGACGGCTCGTACATCCGTTTCGACGAGAACGCCGCTGTCGTTCTCAAGAACACCGATGGCGACCCCCGCGGTACCCGCATCTTCGGCCCGGTGGGCCGCGAGCTGCGCGACAAGAAGTTCATGAAGATCATCTCGCTGGCGCCGGAGGTGCTCTAACCCATGGCGAACAGCATGAAGATCAAGAAGGGTGACCTGGTCCAGGTCATCACCGGCAAGGACAAGGGCAAGCAGGGCAAGGTCATTCAGGCCATGCCGGCTGACAACAAGGTCCTGGTCGAGGGTGTCAACCGGGTCAAGAAGCACACCAAGCCGGGTCCCGGTACCCAGGGTGGCATCGTGACCGTCGAGGCCCCGGTGCACGTCTCCAACGTCCAGCTGGTCGTGGAGAAGGACGGCAAGAAGGTCGTTACCCGCGTCGGCTACCGCTTCGACGACCAGGGCAACAAGATCCGCGTTGCCAAGCGGACGGGTGAGGACATCTGATGTCTGAGACGACTGTTGAGAAGGTGGCCCCCCGCCTCAAGGAGAAGTACCTCTCCGAGGTCAAGGGCCAGCTGCACGAGGAGTTCTCGTACGAGAACGTCATGCTGATCCCCGGCCTGGTCAAGGTCGTGGTCAACATGGGCGTCGGCGAGGCTGCCCGTGACAGCAAGCTGATCGAGGGTGCCATCAAGGACCTGACCGCGATCACCGGTCAGAAGCCGGCCGTCACCAAGGCCCGCAAGTCCATCGCGCAGTTCAAGCTGCGCGAGGGTCAGCCGATCGGTGCCCACGTCACCCTCCGTGGTGACCGCATGTGGGAGTTCGTGGACCGTCTGGTGTCGCTGGCTCTGCCGCGTATCCGTGACTTCCGCGGCCTCTCCCCGAAGCAGTTCGACGGCCGTGGCAACTACACCTTCGGTCTGACCGAGCAGGTCATGTTCCACGAGATCGACCAGGACAAGGTCGACCGTCAGCGCGGTATGGACATCACCGTCGTGACCACCGCTCAGACCGACGATGAGGGCCGGGCGCTGCTGCGCGCTCTGGGCTTCCCGTTCAAGGAGGCGTGAGCCATGGCGAAGAAGGCCCTGATCGCTAAGTCCGAGCGCAAGCCGAAGTTCGGCGTCCGGGCGTACACCCGGTGCCAGCGCTGCGGCCGTCCGCACTCGGTGTACCGCAAGTTCGGCCTGTGCCGTGTGTGCCTCCGTGAGATGGCGCACCGCGGCGAGCTGCCGGGCGTGACCAAGAGCTCCTGGTAATCACTTACCAGCTGTTCTGACCAGCGAAGCAGTGTGCCCGACCCCCGGCTTTTGGGTTCCGGAAGCGGATCCCGTAAGGTTGCGGGGTCGGGCCCCTGCCGCAGCGCCCTGTCCGGGCAGTCTGCGGCTCTCCGAGGAGGGCTCGCGCAACCCAGTCTTACTACGTCGCAGGTCCCCTGCGCTTGTGCCCCTTTCGCACTCTTTGGCGAGTGCGCGGAGGGGGACCTGGTGCGGAGAAACCACGGCGAGAGAGGCCTGAGGCCACCATGACCATGACCGACCCGATCGCAGACATGCTCACTCGTCTGCGTAACGCCAACTCGGCGTACCACGACTCCGTCGTGATGCCGTCGAGCAAGATCAAGGCGCACGTCGCCGAGATCCTGCAGCAGGAGGGTTACATCTCCTCCTACAAGGTTGAGGACCCCACCGAGAACGAGGTCGGCAAGAAGCTGACCATCGAGCTCAAGTTCGGTCCGAACCGTGAGCGCTCCATCGCCGGCATCAAGCGCATCAGCAAGCCGGGTCTGCGTGTTTACGCAAAGTCCACCAACCTGCCGAAGGTGCTCGGCGGCCTGGGCGTGGCGATCATCTCCACGTCCTCCGGCCTCCTGACCGACAAGCAGGCTGCCAAGAAGGGCGTAGGCGGAGAAGTTCTCGCCTACGTCTGGTAATTCGGGAAACGGAGGTACAGCAATGTCGCGCATTGGACGGCTGCCCATCCAGGTTCCCGCTGGTGTGGACGTCACCATCGACGGCCAGACGGTCACGGTGAAGGGCCCCAAGGGCACCCTCACCCACGTCGTCGCCGCGCCGATCGAAATCGGCAAGGGCGAGGACGGCTCTCTGGTCGTCACCCGCCCGAACGACGAGCGTCAGTCGAAGGCCCTGCACGGCCTGTCGCGCACGCTGGTGGCGAACATGATCACCGGCGTGACCGCGGGCTACCGCAAGTCGCTGGAGATCAGCGGTGTCGGCTACCGAGTCACGGCGAAGGGCTCCAACATGGAGTTCGCGCTGGGCTACAGCCACCCGATCCTGGTCGAGGCCCCGGAGGGCATTTCCTTCGTCGTCGATTCGCCCACCAAGTTCCACGTGGACGGCACCGACAAGCAGAAGGTCGGCGAGGTCGCCGCGAAGATCCGCAAGCTGCGCAAGCCCGACCCGTACAAGGCCAAGGGCGTCAAGTACGCGGGCGAGGTCATCCGCCGCAAGGTCGGAAAGAGTGGTAAGTAAGCGATGAGCGTCTCTGTCAAGATCGGCAAGGGCAACGCCTACAAGAACGCCGCCCGCAAGCGCCGCGCCATTCGCGTTCGCAAGCGCGTCGTCGGCACCGAGGTGCGTCCGCGCCTCGTCGTGACGCGTTCGAACCGCCACATGGTCGCCCAGGTCATCGACGACGCCAAGGGTCACACCCTGGCGTCGGCGTCCACCCTCGACGTGTCCATCAAGGGCGCCGAGGGCGACAAGACCGAGCTGGCCAAGAAGGTCGGAAGCCTGGTCGCCGAGCGCGCCAAGGCTGCCGGCGTCGAGTCGGTCGTCTTCGACCGCGCGGGCAACCGGTACGCCGGCCGCATCGCCGCCCTGGCGGACGCGGCTCGCGAGGCCGGGCTCGACTTCTAAGCCGCTCGTCGACTCTGTCGGCGGACGTAAACGAGAGAGGTAATTCCAATGGCTGGACCCCAGCGCCGCGAAGGCGGCGCCGGTCGCGGCACGGGTGGCGAGCGGCGCGACCGTAAGCGTGACGAGCGGGGCGGCGCCCCGGTCGCCGAGAAGACTGCTTACGTCGAGCGCGTCGTCGCGATCAACCGTGTTGCCAAGGTTGTCAAGGGTGGTCGTCGTTTCAGCTTCACCGCGCTGGTCGTGGTGGGCGACGGTGACGGCACCGTGGGTGTCGGTTACGGCAAGGCGAAGGAGGTTCCGGCCGCCATCGCCAAGGGCGTTGAGGAGGCCAAGAAGAACTTCTTCAAGGTCCCCCGTATCCAGGGCACCATCCCGCACCCCATCCAGGGTGAGAAGGCCGCCGGCGTCGTGCTGCTGAAGCCGGCGTCCCCCGGTACCGGTGTTATCGCCGGTGGCCCGGTGCGTGCCGTCCTGGAGTGCGCCGGCGTCCACGACATCCTGTCGAAGTCGCTCGGCTCGGACAACGCGATCAACATCGTGCACGCCACCGTGGCCGCTCTGAAGGGCCTCGTGCGCCCCGAGGAGATCGCCGCCCGCCGTGGCCTGCCCCTGGAGGACGTGGCCCCGGCCGCGCTGCTCCGGGCCCGTGCGGCTGGGGTGAGCGCCTGATGGCTCGCCTGAAGGTCACCCAGACCAAGTCGTACATCGGTAGCAAGCAGAACCACCGTGACACCCTGCGTTCGCTCGGCCTGAAGCGGCTGAACGACACCGTGGTGAAGGAGGACCGCCCGGAGATCCGCGGCATGGTCCACACCGTTCGCCACCTCGTCACGGTCGAGGAGGTGGACTGAAATGGCGGACAACTCCCCCATCAAGATCCACAACCTGCGTCCGGCGCCCGGCGCCAAGACCGACAAGATCCGCGTCGGTCGTGGTGAGGGCTCCAAGGGTAAGACCGCAGGTCGTGGTACCAAGGGCACCAAGGCCCGCTACCAGGTTCCGGAGCGCTTCGAGGGTGGCCAGATGCCCCTCCACATGCGCCTCCCGAAGCTGAAGGGCTTCAAGAACCCGGCCCACAAGCAGTTCCAGGTCGTGAACCTGGACCGCCTGGCCGAGCTCTACCCGAACGGTGGCGAGGTCACCGTTGCCGACCTGGTCGCCAAGGGCGCCGTTCGCAAGAACGAGCTCGTCAAGGTTCTCGGCCAGGGCGAGATCTCGGTCGCGCTGCAGGTGACGGTCGACGCCGTCTCCGGCTCCGCCACCGAGAAGATCACCGCCGCCGGCGGCTCGGTCACCGAGCTGCTGTGACGTCGCTGATCTGACGCACGGACAGAAACCGGGCCCCGCACTCCTCTTGAGAGAGAGGAGTGTGGGGCCCGGTTTCGTTTCCGACTCCGACACGCTTGAACACCTGTGCTCGATTTGTGTGTCAAACCCGGGCAAGCCGTACCCCATGCGTGGGGGAGCGGCAGTGCGCGCTTCTGTCGAGCACCCGGGCACTGTTAGAGTCCGTGAAGTTCCCTTTCCCCACATCAGGACCGACCCTTCCGCCGACGACGCGCGGGAGGCGCAGGAGGCACCGTGCTCAGTGCGTTCGCGCGGGCGTTCCAGACGCCCGACCTGCGCAAGAAGCTGCTGTTCACGCTGGGCATCATGGTGCTGTTCCGGCTGGGCGCACACGTTCCGATGCCCGGGATCAACTTCGAGGCCGTGCACGCGTGCGTGAGCGGTCAGAAGGAAGGTCTGTTCGGGCTGGTCAACCTGTTCAGTGGAAACGCGCTGCTACAGCTGACCATCTTCGCGCTCGGCATCATGCCGTACATCACGGCCAGCATCATCCTGCAGTTGCTCACCGTGGTCATTCCGCGGCTGGAGGCCCTGAAGAAGGAGGGGCAGTCCGGCCAGGCGAAGATCACCCAGTACACCCGTTACCTGACCATCGCGCTCGCGGTGCTGCAGGGCACCGGCATCCTCGCGACCGCGTCCAGCGGCGCGCTGTTCTCCGGTTGCGCGCAGGGCGGGAACATCGTCCCGAACACGTCGATCTTCCGGATCGCCACCATGGTCATCATCATGACCGCCGGCACCACCGTGATCATGTGGCTGGGTGAGCTCATCACCGACCGCGGCATCGGCAACGGCATGTCGATCCTGATCTTCACCTCCATCGCGGCCGGCTTCCCCGGCTCGATGTGGGCCATCAAGGGTTCCGGCAAGCTGCTGGACGGCTGGGGCGAGTTCTCCGCCGTCATCCTGGTCGGCATCATCGTGGTCTGCCTGGTCATCTTCGTCGAGCAGGCCCAGCGCCGGATCCCGGTGCAGTACGCGAAGCGGATGGTCGGCCGGCGGTCGTTCGGCGGCACCTCGACCTACATCCCGCTGAAGGTCAACCAGGCCGGTGTGATCCCGGTCATCTTCGCCTCCTCGCTGCTGTACATCCCGGCGCTGGTGGTGCAGTTGACCAACTCGCAGGCGGGCTGGGCGATCTGGATCAAGAACCACTTCATCAAGGGTGACCACCCGATCTACATGGCCACCTACTTCGTGCTGATCGTGTTCTTCGCGTTCTTCTACGTCGCCATCTCCTTCAACCCCGAAGAAGTTGCCGACAATATGAAGAAGTATGGTGGGTTCATCCCGGGCATCCGGGCCGGCCGACCGACGGCCGAGTACCTGAACTACGTGCTCACCCGCATCACGTGGCCGGGTTCGCTGTACCTGGGCCTGATCGCGTTGATCCCGATGGTCGCCCTCGTCGCCTTCGGGCAGCAGACCAACTTCCCGTTCGGCGGCACCTCCGTGCTCATCGTCGTCGGCGTCGGACTCGAAACTGTGAAGCAGATCGAGAGCCAGCTCCAGCAGCGCAATTACGAAGGGTTCCTCCGCTGATGCGAATCGTCCTCGTCGGACCCCCCGGGGCCGGGAAGGGTACTCAGGCGCACGTTCTGGCCAAGACCCTGTCCATTCCCCACATCTCCACCGGTGACCTCTTCCGTGCCAACATCAGCCAGGGCACCCCGCTGGGCGTCGAGGCGAAGTCCTACATGGACGCCGGGCGCCTGGTGCCGGACGAGGTCACCATCGGGATGGCCAAGGACCGCATGCTCCAGGAGGACGCCGCCAACGGCTTCCTGCTGGACGGCTTCCCGCGCAACCTGGGTCAGGCCGAGGCGCTGGACGCCTTCCTGACCGAGCAGGGCATCGCGCTGGACGGCGTGCTGGACCTTGAGGTCTCCGAGGACGAGGTCGTCAAGCGGATCGCCGGTCGCCGGCTGTGCCGCAAGAACGGCGCCCACGTGTTCCACGTGGTGTACAACCCGCCGAAGACCGAGGGCGTCTGCGACGAGTGCGGCGGCGAGCTGTACCAGCGCTCGGACGACACCGAGGAAGCCGTCCGGGTCCGGCTGGAGGAGTACCACTCCAAGACGGAGCCGATCATCGGCTACTACCAGGAGCAGGGCCTGCTCGTCACCATCCCCGCCCTCGGCAAGGTGGACGAGGTGACCGAGCGCGCGGTCGCCGCCCTGGAGCAGAAGAAGAACGCCTGACCCCAAGGCATCGAGACGGCCGGGTAGCCCCGAAGCGGGCGGCCCGGCCGTCTCGGCGTCGTACGGTGGTAGGCAGTCCGACATCAGAACGTGGAAGGCGTGGACCAGATGGAGATCAAGACCCCCGAGCAGATCGCCAAGATGCGGGCGGCCGGGCTGGTCGTCGCCGAGGCACTGAAGGCCTGCCGCGAGGCGGTCGCCCCGGGGGTGACCACCGGCGAGCTGAACGAGATCGCCGACCAGGTCATCACCAAGCACGGCGCCACGTCCAACTTCCGCGCCGACCACGGCGGCCTGTGGTTCCCGGGCGTGATCTGCGCCTCGGTGAACGAGGAGGTCGTGCACGGCATCCCCGGCGACAAGGCGCTGAAGGCCGGCGACCTGATCTCGATCGACTGCGGCGCGATCCTGGACGGCTGGCACGGCGACGCGGCGATCACCGTCGCGGTCGGCGCGACCGCCGACGAGAACGTGATGCTGTCGAAGGTCACCGAGGGCTCGATGTGGGCCGGCATCGCCCAGATGAAGAAGGGCAACCGCCTGGTCGACGTGTCCCGGGCGATCGAGGGCTTCATCCGTCGCCAGCCGCTGCCCCCGAAGGGCAAGTGGGGCATCACCGAGGGCTACGGCGGCCACGGCATCGGCACCGCCATGCACATGGAGCCGCACGTGCTGAACTACGTGGCGGGCCGGGGCAAGGGCCCGAAGCTGGTGCCCGGCACGGTGCTGGCGATCGAGCCGATGGTCTCGCTGGGCACCCCGCACACCGCGATCCTGGACGACGACTGGACGGTGGTCACCACCGACGGCACCTGGGCCTCGCACTGGGAGCACTCGGTGGCCGTCACCGAGCAGGGTCCGCTGGTGCTGACCGCGTTCGACGGCGGCAAGGCGGAGCTGGCGAAGCTGGGCGTCACCGCGGCGCCGGACCCGCTGGGCTGATCCCTCCGGAGTGACACGCGGGACGGCCGGCGGCTGAGGGACATGTCTCAAACCGGCAGATCGAGGCCTGGGGGTTTTGACCCCCGGGCCTCTTGTCCTATTTTCGTCAGCTGATACCCGTAGCTACTCCAGGAGAGACAGTGCTCAAGGGCTTCCGCGACTTCATGATGCGCGGCAACGTCATCGACATGGCCGTCGGTGTGGTCATCGGTGCCGCGTTCACCGGGGTCGTGACCGGCTTCGTGACCGCGTTCCTCACCCCCGTGCTGGGCGTGGTGGTCGGCGCGGCGGGCGACTTCAGCTCGTACAAGTTCACCGTCGCCGACGTCACCTTCCCGTACGGCCAGTTCCTGAACGTGCTGATCGCGTTCGTGCTGACCGCCGCGGTGCTGTACTTCTGCGTCGTGCTCCCGGTCTCCAAGGCGACCGCCCGGTACCTGCCGAAGAAGCCCGCCACCCCCAAGCGGCCCTGCCCCGAGTGCCTGACCGAGATCCCCCAGGCGGCCCGCCGCTGCTCGTCGTGCACCGCGGTGGTGGAGCCGGTGCTGCCCATCCAGGTGACGGCCAAGGGCTGAGAATTTCGCTCCGGCGTGGTGCTTGGTTTACGATGGTGCGTCGGCTCTCTCGTAGCGTGTTTCGGCACGCCCTCAGCCCAGGGGAGTACTCCCGGGTCGAGGTGAAGCCTGGTTCGCACGAGCGTTCCGCATACGGTAGCCGGACCCGAAGGGTGGATCTCGCAGTTCATGGCTAAGAAGCAAGGCGCCATTGAGATCGAGGGCACCGTGATCGAGTCTCTTCCGAACGCGATGTTCAAGGTCGAGCTGCAGAACGGTCACAAGGTCCTCGCGCACATCAGCGGCAAGATGCGCATGCACTACATCCGCATCCTCCCGGATGACCGGGTCGTGGTGGAGCTCAGCCCCTACGACCTGACCCGCGGCCGGATCGTCTACCGCTACAAGTAACAAAAGCCAGATCTAGACCCCGGAGAACCTGAATCATGAAGGTCAAGCCGAGCGTCAAGAAGATCTGCGACAAGTGCAAGGTGATCCGCCGCCACGGCCGGGTCATGGTGATCTGCGACAACCTGCGCCACAAGCAGCGCCAGGGCTGAGTCACCCCCCAGCATTTCTCGTAGTACCTTCGCGCGACGCGCACCAACGTCATACGCGGGCCGCCCGATCCGTCCGAGCAGGACGGACTGCCACCCCCGGTCAGAGGCCGGGGCTCCCTGTCGAGAGACAGTGAGTAGGCGGCACGTCAGACCTCTGAAGAACCACAGGAGCCTTGAATGGCACGCCTCGCCGGCGTTGATCTCCCCCGCGAAAAGCGGATCGAGATCGCCCTCACCTACGTCTACGGCATCGGCCGTACCCGCGCCCAGCAGACGCTGGCCGAGACCGGTGTGAGCCCGGACGTCCGCGTCCGCGACATCACCGAGGACGACCTCGTCAAGCTGCAGAAGTTCATCGACGCGAACTTCGAGGTCGAGGGTGACCTCCGCCGCGCCGTCGCCGCCGACATCCGCCGCAAGGTCGAGATCGGCTGCTACGAGGGCCTGCGCCACCGCCGTGGCCTGCCGGTCCGCGGCCAGCGCACCCACACCAACGCGCGTACCCGCAAGGGCCCGCGTCGCGCGATCGCCGGTAAGAAGAAGCCGGGCAAGAAGTAGTCCGTCCCGTCAACCGGACATCCCTCCGGCCCGCGGGATAGCGGACCGACCACCTCAGTAGGAGAACAGACTTATGCCCCCCAAGGGTCGTCAGGCTGCCGGCGCGAAGAAGATCCGCCGCAAGGAAAAGAAGAACGTCGCTCACGGGCACGCCCACATCAAGAGCACGTTCAACAACACCATCGTTTCGATCACCGACCCCGCGGGCAACGTGATCTCCTGGGCCTCCGCCGGCCACGTCGGCTTCAAGGGCTCGCGCAAGTCCACCCCGTTCGCCGCGCAGATGGCCGCCGAGGCCGCTGCCCGTCGCGCGCAGGAGCACGGCATGCGCAAGGTCGACGTCTTCGTCAAGGGTCCGGGCTCCGGCCGCGAGACCGCGATCCGTTCGCTCCAGGCCACCGGCCTGGAGGTCGGCTCGATCCAGGACGTCACCCCCACCCCGCACAACGGCTGCCGTCCGCCGAAGCGTCGCCGCGTTTGATCCGGCGCCTTCACAGGCACTGCGGGTAGCGTTTTAAACCTGGTACGGGGTCCCGTTCTGAACGGGACCCCGTACGCTTGAGTTCTATCGGCATCAAATAGTGGGTGCCGAAGACAACTGGAGGATCCAGAACATGCTGATCGCTCAGCGTCCTTCGCTGACCGAAGAGGTTGTCGACGAGTTCCGCTCGCGGTTCGTCATCGAGCCGCTGGAGCCGGGCTTCGGCTACACCCTCGGCAACTCGCTCCGTCGCACGCTCCTCTCCTCGATCCCGGGTGCCGCTGTCACCAGCATCCGCATCGACGGTGTCCTGCACGAGTTCACCACCGTGCCGGGCGTCAAGGAGGACGTCACCGACCTCATCCTGAACATCAAGCAGCTGGTCGTCTCCTCGGAGCACGACGAGCCGGTCGTGATGTACCTGCGCAAGCAGGGCCCGGGTGTGGTCACCGCCGCCGACATCGCGCCCCCGGCCGGTGTCGAGGTGCACAACCCCGAGCTGGTCCTCGCCACGCTGAACGGCAAGGGCAAGCTGGAGATGGAGCTGACCGTCGAGCGCGGTCGCGGCTACGTCTCCGCCGTGCAGAACAAGGCTTCCGGCCAGGAGATCGGCCGCATCCCGGTCGACTCGATCTACAGCCCCGTGCTGAAGGTCACCTACAAGGTCGAGGCCACCCGTGTCGAGCAGCGCACCGACTTCGACAAGCTGATCGTCGACGTCGAGACCAAGCCCGCCATGCGTCCGCGCGACGCGATGGCGTCGGCCGGCAAGACCCTGGTCGAGCTGTTCGGCCTGGCCCGCGAGCTGAACGTCGACGCCGAAGGCATCGACATGGGCCCGTCCCCGACGGACGCCGCCCTGGCCGCGGACCTGGCGCTGCCGATCGAGGAGCTGGAGCTCACCGTCCGCTCCTACAACTGCCTCAAGCGCGAGGGCATCCACACCGTGGGTGAGCTCGTCGCCCGCTCGGAGGCCGACCTGCTCGACATCCGCAACTTCGGTGCGAAGTCGATCGACGAGGTCAAGGCGAAGCTGGCCGGCATGGGCCTGGCCCTCAAGGACAGCCCGCCCGGGTTCGACCCGACCGCTGCCGCCGACGCCTTCGGCGCCGACGACCTGGACGACCAGGGCTACGCGGAGACCGAGCAGTACTGATTTTGGGCACCGGGGGCGGTTCCTCGCGAACCGCCCCCGGCACCATGAAAGTCGTGCGGACACGGTGTCCGTACGCCCGCTGCGGTACCTGGTACGGCCGTAGTCGGAGATTCGAGGAGTAACCATGCCCCGTCCCACCAAGGGTGCCCGCCTCGGCGGCGGTCCGTCCCACGAGCCGCTGCTGCTGGCCGGCCTGGCCCGCGAGCTGTTCCAGTACGGCCGCATCACCACCACCGAGGCCAAGGCTCGTCGCCTGCGCCCGCTGGCGGAGAAGCTGATCACCAAGGCGAAGAAGGGCGACATCCACAACCGTCGCCTGGTGCGCAAGACCATCACCGACGTGTCGGTGCTGCACACCCTCTTCACCGAGATCGCCCCGCGGTTCGAGAACCGCCCCGGCGGTTACACCCGCATCACCAAGATCGGCAGCCGTCGTGGCGACAACGCCCCGATGGCCGTGATCGAGCTGGTCGAGGGCGAGATCGCCACCAAGGCGACCGTCGCCGAGGCCGAGGCCGCTGCCAAGCGCGCCGTCAAGGAGGCCGAGCAGGCCGCCGAGGCCAAGGCCGACGAGGCCGAGACCACCGAGGCCTGAACCTCATAGGTCCGTGACCGGGCCCGCTCTCCCGTGACGGGGGAGCGGGCCCGTTCGCATCTCAGCTGCGAGACAGGGGAGTTGGAGTGGTGAACGACTGCGCGGAGCAGCCGCCGGTGAAGGACGGCCCGGCCGACGGGCACACCCGGATCAGGCTCGATCTGGCGTACCACGGCGCGGAGTTCTCCGGCTGGGCCCGGCAGCGCGGGCGGCGCACCGTGCAGGGCGAGCTGGAGGACGCGCTGCGGATCGTGCTGCGGAGCGAGGACAACTTCCCGCTGACCGTGGCCGGCCGCACCGACGCCGGAGTGCACGCGCGCGGGCAGGTGGCGCACGTCGACCTGCCGGACGAGCTGTGGGCCCAGCACGGCGAGAAGCTGCTGCGCAGGCTGGCCGGGCGGCTGCCGGCGGACGTCCGGGTGTACCGGCTGTCCGAGGCGCCGCACGGGTTCGACGCCCGGTTCGCGGCGATCTGGCGGCGCTACGCGTACCGGGTCGCCGACCACCAGGGCGGTGTCGACCCGA
The DNA here is from genome assembly GCF_014648555.1 of Kitasatospora griseola. Lineage (GTDB taxonomy): Bacteria > Actinomycetota > Actinomycetes > Streptomycetales > Streptomycetaceae > Kitasatospora > Kitasatospora griseola. The sequence continues at coordinate 131,253 of NZ_BMRI01000005.1, read as the reverse complement.
TGCTGCGCGGGCACGTGCTCTGGCACGACCGGCCGCTCGACCTGGACCGGATGAACGCGGCCGCCGCGCTCCTGGTGGGCGAGCACGACTTCGCCGCGTACTGCAAGAAGCGCGAGGGCGCCACCACCATCCGCACCCTGCTGGAGGTGCACTGGGACCGGACCCCGATCGACCCGTACGCGGCCCAGGAGGGCTCGCTGGCGGTCGCGACGGTCCGGGCGGACGCGTTCTGCCACAACATGGTGCGTTCGCTGGTCGGCGCGATGCTGCTGGTCGGCGACGGACACCGGCCGGTCGAGTTCCCGGGCGAGGTCCTGGCGGGCGGCGTGCGCAACTCCGCCGTCAACGTGATCCGCCCGCACGGCCTGACGCTGGAGGAGGTCGGCTACCCGGAGGACGCGCTGCTGGCGGAGCGGAACCGGGTCTCGCGGCGGCTTCGTACGTTGGGGGAGCCCGCCGAGGGTGCGGCCGGCTCCGCGCCGGGCGGATCCGACTGAGGGTGCCCGTTCCCCTTCGCGCAGTTCTCCCCCAGCCCTGGCGGGCCGGGAGGTACCCCCACGCGCCCCTGGCGGGGCGCGGGGGTGCGGTCTGCCGGCGGGTGCTCGGGTGGGTGGGTGGGGGCTGCGGGTAATCCGTTTTGTCGCGCAGTGGGGGCTTGGCACAATTCGGTGGCATGGGACATGTCGAGATCTCGCACCTGGAGTACTACCTGCCGGACGGGCGGGTGCTGTTCGACGACGCGTCCTTCCGCGTCGGTGAGGGCGCGGCCGTCGCGCTGGTCGGCGCGAACGGGGCCGGGAAGACCACGCTGCTGCGCATGATCGCGGGGGACGTGCAGCCGCACGGCGGTTCGGTGACGGTGAGCGGCGGGCTGGGCGTGATGCGCCAGTTCGTCGGCACCACCGGCCGGGAGGATACGAAGGACACCCCGGGCGCGCTGGCCGCCGACGCCTCGGTGCGGGACCTGCTGGTCTCCGTCGCGCCGAAGCGGATCGCGGACGCGGCCCGCAAGGTGGACGCCGCCGAGCTGGCGATGATCGCCCAGGACGACGAGAAGTCGCAGATGGCGTACGCGCAGGCGCTCTCCGACTGGGCGGACGCCGGCGGCTACGAGTACGAGGCCGACTGGGACATCTGCACGATGGCCGCGCTGGGCATGCCGTTCGACCGCGCCCAGTGGCGGGGCCTGAACACGCTGTCCGGCGGCGAGCAGAAGCGGCTGGTGCTGGAGGCGCTGCTGCGCGGCCCGGACGAGGTGCTGCTGCTGGACGAGCCGGACAACTACCTGGACGTGCCGGGCAAGCGCTGGCTGGAGGAGGCCATCCGGGCCACCAACAAGACGGTGCTGTACATCTCGCACGACCGGGAGCTGCTCTCCCGTACCGCCGAGAAGATCATCGCGGTGGAGTCCGGTGCGGCCGGTTCCAGCGTGTGGGTGCACGGCGGCGGGTTCGACAACTTCCACGAGGCGCGCAAGGCCCGGTTCGAGCGGTTCGAGGAGCTGCGCCGCCGGTGGGACGAGGAGCACGCCAGGCTGAAGAAGCTGGTGGTGACGCTGCGGCAGGCGGCGGCGGTCAGCCACGAGATGGCGTCCCGGTACGCGGCCGCGCAGACCAGGCTGAAGAAGTTCGAGGACGCGGGCCCGCCGGAGGCGCCGCCGCGCGAGCAGTCCATCAGCATGCGGCTGAAGGGCGGCCGCACCGGTGTGCGGGCGTTCACCATGAAGGGCCTGGAGCTGACCGGGCTGATGCAGCCGTTCGACCTGGAGGTCTACTACGGCGAGCGGGTCGGGGTGCTGGGCTCGAACGGCTCCGGCAAGTCGCACTTCCTGCGGCTGCTGGCGGGCGACGAGTCGGTGAACCACGGCGGCAGCTGGAAGCTCGGCGCCCGGGTGGTGCCGGGGCACTTCCGGCAGACCCACGCCCATCCGGAGCTGCTGGGCCGCACGGTGCGGGCGATCGTCGAGGAGGAGCACGCGCTGTCCCGGGGCGCGGCGATGTCGGCGCTGCGCCGCTACGAGCTGGACCGGCAGGAGGAGCAGAAGTTCGAGTCGCTGTCCGGCGGGCAGCAGGCCCGGCTGATGATCCTGAAGCTGGAGCTGTCGGGTGTGACGGCGCTGCTGCTGGACGAGCCGACCGACAACCTGGACCTGGAGAGCGCGGAGGCGCTGCAGCAGGGCCTGGAGGCGTTCGACGGCACGGTGCTGTGCGTCACCCACGACCGCTGGTTCGCGCGGACCTTCGACCGCTTCCTGGTGTTCGGCTCGGACGGCCGGGTGTACGAGTCGTCGGAGCCGGTCTGGGACGAGGCCCGGGTGGTCCGGGACCGCTGATCCCGGGGCGCCGCCGCCGGGCCGGTTTGGATTCAGCGCCTCCGGCCCGGTATTGTTGGCTGCTGTTGTGCGTATTGGCTCGCTCTATCTCACGTGAGAGGTCGGTACGCCGGAGACACCACAGGCCGAACTCCAGCGGCCAACGCCCGAATTGCGTCCGGGACGGTTGGCTGGAGGCCCCGGGCCCTGTGTGCTCCTGTCAGGACCCACTCACTGAAAAGCGAAGGCTACGACCGTGCGTACGTACAGCCCCAAGCCCGGCGACGTCCAGCGTCAGTGGCACGTCATCGACGCGACCGACGTCGTGCTCGGCCGCCTGGCCTCCCAGGCCGCCAACCTCCTGCGGGGCAAGCACAAGGCGATCTACGCGCCGCACGTTGACACTGGTGACTTCGTCATCATCATCAACGCCGACAAGGTGCACCTCTCGGGCAACAAGAAGACCCAGAAGCTCGCCTACCGTCACAGCGGCTTCCCGGGCGGTCTCCGTTCGGTCCGTTACGACGACCTGCTGGCGAACAACCCGGAGAAGGCCGTCGAGAAGGCCATCAAGGGCATGGTTCCGAAGAACAGCCTCGGCCGCCAGATGCTCTCGAAGCTGAAGGTCTACTCGGGCGACCAGCACCCGCACGCTGCGCAGCAGCCGGTGCCGTTCGAGATCTCCCAGGTCGCGCAGTAATTCCGGCCACCCACACCCCAACTGACGTAGAAGAGCTGAGGAACACCGTGGCCGAGACTGCCATCGAGAGCACCCTCGAGGTCGAATTCGACGACGAGAACGTCGACGAGTACACCTCCGAGTCCGAGTACACCACCGAGTCGCTGGCCGGCCGCTTCGGCGAGGCCGTCCCCGGCGCCGGTCTCGGCCGCCGCAAGGAGGCGATCGCCCGCGTGCGCATCGTCCCCGGCACCGGCCAGTGGAAGATCAACGGTCGCACCCTGGAGAACTACTTCCCCAACAAGGTGCACCAGCAGACCGTGAACGAGCCCTTCAAGCTCCTGGAGCTGGACGGCCGTTACGACATCGTCGCCCGCATCTCGGGTGGCGGCGTCTCCGGTCAGGCCTACGCGCTGCGCCTCGGCGTCGCCCGTGCGCTGAACGAGGCGGACGTGGACAACAACCGCGGCCCGCTCAAGAAGGCCGGCTTCCTGACCCGTGACGCCCGCGCCGTCGAGCGCAAGAAGGCCGGTCTGAAGAAGGCCCGCAAGGCGCCGCAGTACAGCAAGCGCTAATCGCACCCTGCATGCGATCCTCGCCCCGGAGCACACTTCGTGCTCCGGGGCGTTGTGCCTCCCGGACTCGTGCGGGGTCCGCGGGGGCTGGTACCAACCGAGCCGACAGGCGCTGACAGGACGGGACGAACGCGAACATGGCACGACTCTTCGGTACGGACGGGGTACGCGGGGTGGCCAATGTCGGCCTGACCGCGGAGCTGGCGCTCGGCCTGTCAGTGGCCGCCGCCCATGTGCTCGGGGACGCGAACGCGTTCGAGGGGCACCGGCCGGTCGCCGTGGTCGGCCGTGACCCCCGCGCGTCCGGAGAGTTCCTGGAGGCCGCGGTGATCGCCGGCCTGGCCAGTGCCGGCGTGGACGTGCTGCGGGTCGGCGTGCTGCCGACCCCGGCGGTGGCGTACCTGACCGGCGCGCTCGGCGCGGACTTCGGCGTGATGCTGTCCGCCAGCCACAACGCGATGCCCGACAACGGCATCAAGTTCCTCGCCCGCGGCGGCCACAAGCTGGACGACGCGATCGAGGACGCGATCGAGGCGCACTACCGCCGCTACGGCGTCGGCGACGAGACCTGGGAGCGGCCGACCGGCGCCGCGGTGGGTCGGGTCCGCCAGTACAACGAGGGCTTCGACCGGTACGTGGCGCACCTGGTCGCGGTGCTGCCGAACCGGCTGGACGGCGTGAAGGTCGTCATCGACGGCGCGCACGGCGCGGCCGCCCGGGTCGCCCCGGAGGCGTTCGCCCGGGCCGGCGCCGAGGTGGTGTACACCCTGGGCACCGAGCCGACCGGCCTGAACATCAACGACGGCGTCGGCTCCACCCACTTGGACAAGCTGCGCGCCGCGATGCTGGAGCACAAGGCCGACCTGGGCATCGCCCTGGACGGCGACGCGGACCGCTGCCTGGCCGCCGACGCCGAGGGCAACGAGGTGGACGGCGACCAGATCCTCGCGATCCTCGCGGTCGCCATGAAGGAAGCGGGCACGCTGCGCCGCAACACCGCGGTGGCCACCGTGATGTCCAACCTGGGCTTCAAGCTGGCGATGGAGCGCGAGGGCGTCGAGCTGGTGCAGACCGCGGTCGGCGACCGGTACGTGCTGGAGGAGATGAAGCAGCACGGCTTCGCGCTCGGCGGCGAGCAGTCCGGCCACGTGATCCTGCTCGACCACGCCACCACCGGCGACGGAACCCTGACGGGTCTGATGCTCGGCGCCCGGCTGGCCGCCACCAAGCAGCCGCTGGCCGACCTCGCCACCGTGATGACCCGGCTGCCGCAGGTGCTGATCAACGTCAAGGGCGTGGACAAGGACCGGGTCGAGTCCTGTGTCGAACTGCAGGCGGCGGTCTCGGCGGCCGAGGCCGAGCTCGGCACCACCGGGCGGGTGCTGCTGCGCAAGTCGGGCACCGAGCCGCTGGTCCGGGTGATGGTCGAGGCGGTCGGCCACGACCAGGCCCTGGAGGTCTGCGAGCGCCTCGCCGAATCGGTTCGCCTGCACCTGGGCTGACGGCGGGTCGGCGCAGCGGGCCCGGCGGGGGAGCCGGGCGCCGCGCCGCCCCCGGACCGGCTGACGGAAGGTCAGCAGTGGTGCGCAGGTGACGGATCGGCAACTCTTCGGCCAGCCCGAGGGCGGGCTGTGGACGTGTCGAGCTCTACCGATAGCATGCTGAACTGTGATCGAAGCGTGGAGGGGGCGTTGATGTCAGAGGATCAGCCGCAGCAGCAGCCGCAGCAGCAGCCGCCGGCATCAGGGCAGGGGGTCCCGCCGCAGCAGTCCGGCGTGCCGGGCTCGCCGCAGCCTGCCTACGGCTACCCGCCGCAGCAGGGCGGGCCGCAGCCGGCGTACGGGTATCCGCCGCAGCAGGGGTTCCCGCCGGCCCAGCCCGGATTCGGGCCGCCGCAGGGCCCCGGCTTCTCGCAGGGCGCGGGCTCGCCGCAGTCGTACGGGCAGGGGGGCTACCCGCCGCCCGGGCAGCAGCCGTACCAGGGCCGGTACGCCGCGCCGACGTTCCAGGGCGACGCGGAAGCGCCGGACTGGTCGGCGATGGCGACCCAGCACGAGGACGAGCGGCGCCGCCGCAAGCGGACGATCGCGCTGCTCAGCACCCTGGGCGCGCTGGTGCTGGTCGGCGGCATCGTCACCGCCGCGGTGCTGGTCGGCAACGACGACAAGCCGAAGAAGCCGATCGCGGGCCAGTCCACGGACCCGGGCCCCGGTCCGAGCAACGGCGCCTCGGGTTCCCCGGCGGGGAAGCCGAAGACGGCGGAGGAGGCACTCAGCCGGGTGTCCACCGACAAGGCACCGCTGTCGGCGGAGGGCCTGTTCCCGAACGCGACGCTGACCGTCGACGGTCAGACGCTGAACCGGGTGGCGACCGAGCACGGCGACACCTGCTCCGCGGAGACCAACAACGGTCTCGGCTCGGTGCTGTCCACCGAGAACTGCCAGGACATGTATCTGGCGACCTACCTGTCCGACAAGTCGGCGATCACCGTCGGCATCGCGGTGTTCGACACCAAGCCGCAGGCGGACCGGGTGAAGTCGAAGGTGGCCGGCAACGTCAAGGCGCTGCGCACGAACTCGACGCCGCGGTTCTGCCCGAAGCTGGCGGAGTGCGCGACCTCCAACGACTCGTTCGGCCGCTACGCGGTGTTCACCCTCGGCGGCAACGTCGACCTGAGCCCGGTGACGGACTCCACGCCGGCCGTGAAGTCGGCGGCCGCCGGGGTCCTCAAGAAGGCCATGGACGATCTGAAGGCCCGTGGTCAGGCTGCTCTTTCGAATGCCGGCTGAGCGAACGAAGGACTGGCTGGGCACACTGAGCGGTCGAATACGCGAGTACGCGCCGCCGCTGTTCGAACGACCCGTGGCGTTCGTCGCCCGGGTGGTCGAGCGGTTGGCGGCGCTGCTCGGTCCGGTGCTGGCACGGGTCTGGCGGCTGCTGCCGCCGACCCTGCGGGTCGGGCTGGTGATCGGCCTGGTACTGGGCTGCTTCGCGGTGGAACTGGACGGCGCCTCCGGCTCGAACCCGGGCCGGGGGGCGGTCGGCGTGCCCTCCGCCGGTTCGGGCGCACTGGCGCTGCCGTCCGAGGCCCCCGGCACCGAGGCGCGCAAGGACCGGCTGGTCAACCCGCCCGGGCTGCTGTTCGGCATCGCCACGCCGGAGGCGCCGAGCGAGGCGCGCACCAAGCAGGTGGTGGACGACGCGGGGGACCACCCGACCGTCCAGGAGTACTTCCTGAAGTGGAATCAGGACTTCAACCAGGATTCGTTCGAGGCCTCGTACAAGCTGGGCGCGATGCCGCTGCTCACCTGGGAGCCGTGGGCCGGCGGTGACAAGGCCGTGGACCAGCCCGACTACCGGCTGTCGAGGATCGCCTCGGGCGCGCACGACGACTACGTGAAGAAGTTCGCCCGGGACGTCAAGAAGGCCAGGGGACCGGTGGTCCTGCGGTTCGCGCACGAGATGAACGAGACCTGGTACCCGTGGTCCGAGGAGCGCAACGGCAACCGGAAGGGCGACTACGTCGCGGCCTGGCGGCACGTGCACGACGTGTTCGACGCACAGGGTGTGGACAACGTGATCTGGCAGTGGTGCCCGGACACGCAGAGCCCCGGCGGGCCGCCGCTGTCCCGGTTCTACCCGGGCGACGACTACGTCGACTGGATGGGCATGGAGGCGTACAGCACCGACAGCGCGGAGACCGTGGGGCCGCTGCTGAACGACACCTACGACGAGTTGACGGCCCTTTCGGACAAGCCGATCTTCATCGGCGAGACCGGTGTGCGGCCGACCAACGCGAAGGCGCTGTGGATCCAGGACTTCTTCTCCTGGCTGATCGACCATCCGCGGGTGGTCGGGTTCGTCTGGTTCCAGTTCGCGGACAGCGAGGGCGGGCGCTACGACTGGCGGTTCACCACCTCCCAGGGGGCCCGCGACTCGTTCCGCAGGGGCCTCGCCTCACAGGTGCTGGTGTCCTGGCCGCTGCGCTGACGAGGTGTCTTGTGTGGGATGCGAACGGCCCGAAATAATGGCGGCCTCGTGCGGCCGGCTCGGCCGCTCTTCACTGAATCCGCACTGGAGCCGACCGTGTCCTGGGCTGTCTCTCCCCATGCTGAGGAGGCTCCGCAGACCGCCGCGGAGCCCGGGACCGGGTCCGGTTCCTCCCGCCGGGCCCGCCGCGAGGAGGCGGACGGGCGCCGACTGCTGGGACTGCGGCTGCCGGTCTGGTTCCTGCTGCTGTCGCTGGCCGTCCAGGTCGGCTTCGCACTGCGGCTGATCTGGACCCGCACCGCCTTCAGCGACGAGGCGCTGTACCTGTTCGCCGGCCACGACCTGGTGGCGAACTGGGTGCACGGCGTCCAACTGCCCGCCTACGCGACCTACTTCTCGGGCGCCCCGCAGCTGTACCCGCCGATCGGCGCGGCCGCCGACACCATCGGCGGCATCACCGCGGCCCGACTGCTCGGCCTGGCCTGCATGATGGGCGCCACCGTGCTGGCCTACCTGGCGGCCTCCCGGCTGTACGGGCGGACGGCGGGCGCGCTGGCGGCGCTGACGTTCGTGGTGCTGACGCCCACCCAGTTCCTGTCCGCGTTCTCCACCTACGACCCGATGGCCGTGCTGCTGACCGCGCTGGCCGGCTACCTGGCGATCCGGGCCGAGGGCCGCTGGGGCTGGCTGGCCGCCACCGGCGCGGTGGTGGCGCTGGCCGACGGCGTCAAGTACGCGGCGGCGCTGTGGAGTCCGGTGGTGGTGGCGCTGGCGGTGCTGTGCGCGATGCCGAGGCTGCGGCTCGGCGCGGCGCTGCTGCGCGGCGTGTTCGTGACGGCGGTGGCGGGCGCGCTGATGGGCCTGGGCGTCCTGGCGGGCGGCCGCCAGCTGCGCGGCGGCATCGAGTCGACCACGCTGAGCCGGCACACCGGACAGGACACGGTGGCGTTCATCATGGGCGAGTCCTGGGACTGGGTCGGCCCGGTCCTGCTGCCGGCCGTGGCCGGCCTGGTGCTGCTGTGCGTGCGCGGCGCGTCCTGGGCGAGCCGGGGGATCGGCGCGGTCCTGCTGCTCGCGGTGGTGCTGGCCCCGGCGAACCAGGCGCGGATCAACCTGACGGTCTCGCTGCACAAGCACGTCACCTTCGGCGCCTGGTTCGCCTGCCTGCTGGCGGGCTTCTTCCTGGCCTGGCTGCTGGAGACGGGCCGCGGCCGGCGGATCTGGCAGCCGCTGGTGATCTCGGCCGCCCTGGCCGGCACCCTGGCGGTGGGCGTGCCGGAGACCGACCGGCTGTACCTGAACGGCTGGGCGGACGCCACCGAGATGGTGGCCGCGATCCGTCCGCACGTCGACGAGCAGGGCCTGTACCTGGCGGAGAACTCGCCGGTGCCGCGCTACTACCTGCGCCACGAGACCGACGGCACGCAGTGGGTCAGCACCTGGAACTACTCGTACAAGGACCCGAAGGACAAGAAGAACTACAGCGGCGCGGCCGCCTACGAGAAGGCAATCGCCGCGAACAAGTTCAACCTGGTGGTGCTGGACAACAAGACCACCAAGGACCTGGACGTGAAGATCACCGCCGCGCTGCAGGCCAACAAGAACTACCAGCAGGTCGCGGACCTGCCGAGCAACATCAAGGGCCTGCACTACACGATCTGGCTGTACAAGCCGGCCGCGAAGAGCGGCTGACGGGGGTCGGCCGGCCCGGGCGGGCCGGCCGACGGGGCCTCAGCCCCCGAGCCCGTCCGCGAGCTTGACGGAGGCGATGCCGTCGGCGAACGCGCGCTGGGACTCGGGGGTCTCGTCGAACCGCCAGTCGGCGTTGGCGCCCTGGTCACGGTTGCGCTCGAACCAGATGAAGCCGAGCACGTCCGGCTGCTGGTTGAGCCAGCTGAAGAAGTCGGTGGTCCACTTCGCCTTGAGCGCCACGCTGGGCTCGCGACCGGTCTCGGTGATCAGCACCGGCTTCTTGGTGATCCTGCGGACGGCGTCGAGGGTCGGCCCGAAGGTCGTGGTGGCGCTCTCCTCAACCTTGGTGCCGTAGCCGGTCAGGCCGACCCAGTCGACGTAGTCGTCACCGGGGTACAGCGCGCCCAGGTCGGTGTTCGGCACCGGACGGAGGATGTTGGCGCTCCACACCCAGATCACGTTGTCCGCCCCGGCCTGCTGGAACAGGTCGTGGACGTGCTTCCAGGCCTGGACGTACTCGCCCTTCTGGTTGCCGTTCTTGCTCTCCGACCAGGGGTACCAGGTGCCGTTCATCTCGTGCGCGAACCGGATCGCCAGCGGCCACTTCTGGGCGGCGACGGCCTGGGCGAAGCGCCGGATGTAGTCGTCGTGGGCGCCCGAGATGATGGTCGACAGGGCGAACCGGGGCTGCTCGGTGTGGCCGTTGTCCTCGCCGTCCCACGGCTCCCAGGACATCACCGGGAGGGTGCCGTGCTCGTACGCGCGGGAGACCGCCTTCGGGTCGAAGTCGGCGGTCCAGCGCACGAAGTACTCGGTCATGGTGGGCCGGACGCCGGCCTTGCCGGCGACCGAGTCGACCTCGGCGGAGGACCACGGGGCCTCCGGGGTCGCCACGCCGAAGTACTTGCCGTTCGGCGTGTTGAAGATCGACTTGGCGGGCACCGGCGGCGGACCGGGATTGATCAGCTGGCCGATGCCGGGCACACCGGCGGGCCGGCCCAGGCCGGCGTACCGGGGGCCCTGGTCGTCGAGCCGCAGCGCGGACATGACCCCCCAGCAGAGGGCGGCCAGCAGCACCACGTTGACGGTCATCCAGACCCGCAGGCGGATGCCGCTGCCGCGGGACCACCAGTGCATCTTCTTGCGCCGCCGCGCCGTGGCCTTCCGTTCGGCCTCGGGGGCGTCGGCCTGTTTGGGAATCGACGCGGACCGCGTCTCGGACGCCGTCTCAGACACTCATCATCACCGATCCGACCAGCAGGGCACTGCCCAGCAGATAAGGAATGACCACCTTGACGCTGCGGGCCTTCTCACCCGCGAAGCTGTCCTCGCGGGTGCCCCAGGAGGCGTTGTGGCCCATCCGGAAGAAGCCCAGCAGCCGAACCGGCAGCAGGATGAACGTATTGATCACCATGAACACCGGCAGGTACACCAAGTCCTGTGCCCGGTAGGCGAAGTGACGGCCGAACCGGACCGCCAACGACAGTACCGACATCACGGCGGCCAGCACCAGGATGGTGGTGATGGCCTTCCAGTGGACGGCCGGTAGCGGCAGTTCCATGTACAGGCTCGGGCCGGTGTGCCGCCACAGCGCCTTGGCCCAGGAGGCGAAGGAGCCGAGCAGGACGAACGGCACGACGATGTCGACCACGTAGAACAGCGCCAGCATCTTGGTCCGGCGCAGCATCCAGGGCAGCATCCGCAGCGTGTTGTACTGCGAGCCGCGGGCCCAGCGGTACTGCTGCTTGGTGAGCTTGCGCAGGTGCAGCGGGGCGTCGGTGTACACCAGCGAGGTGGACTGGTAGACGGTCCGGTAGCCCTGCTTGAGCGTGTAGTTGGTCAGCGTGCGGTCGTCGCTGACCTCCAGGAAGACGCCGAGGAACTTCTCCGACAGGAAGTCGTCCATGCAGTCCAGCAGGATCTTCCGGCGGAACGCGATGGTCCGGCCGGGCAGGCAGCCGACGGTGCCGAGCACGCTCATCGCGGGCAGCGAGTACTGGCAGCGGACGCTCTCCAGCCAGTCCGCCCAGCGGGTGAGCACCGAACGGCCCGGGTCCAGGATCCGCTGACGGGTGGTCACCCCGCCGACCTTCTCGTCCCGGAACGGCTTGACCAGCTCCGACAGGGTGGTGGGGGTCCAGATGGTGTCGGAGTCGACCAGCACGGCGATGTCACCGGTGCAGGCCTCCAGGCCGACCTTCAGGGCGTTGCGCTTGCCCGGGATCTCGGTCCACTGCCAGTACACGCCGAGCTGGTCGCAGACCTGCTCCAGCGCCTCGTTGCGCCGGCCGTTGATCACCACGACCATTTCGGTCGGCTGCTGGTCGATGATCCGGTCGAGCACCGAGTAGAAGAGGTCGACCGGTTCGTCCACCACCGGGATGATCACCGAGGTGGTGACCTGGTAGGGGCGCTTCCACGGGCGGTAGCGACGGGCCAGGCCGAGCCTGACGAACCAGAGCATCCAGATGCCGAACATGAAGACGGCAAACGGGTAGATGGTGCCGACAGTCCACCACTGGCGGAGCTGGAGCAAAAAAGCGAGCATGGCCCCCGGACCGTCTCGATCGACTGTTCATACTGGACTAGGCCGTCCTGATGATAGACGTCCGAGTAAGGCGTGAATCCACGTGAAATCGGGCATAGGGGGCAACGCCGTCGTTGGTGTCCCGCCAATTGGGACCAAGCCGTGATGCCTTCCGGCCCCAGGTAACGGCGTGTGACTCGATCGTGTGCACTCCGTTCCGAAAATGTGGTGCCTTCGGACGAGTGACGCCAGGTCAGAGCTTGCGGAGCAGTGCTCGGCGCACCTTGTGGTCCGCCCCCTTCTGCAGGATCAAGGTGGCCCGACCCCGGGTGGGCAGGACGTTCTCCAGCAGGTTCGGCCGGTTGATGGTCCGCCAGACCTGCCGGCCGTAGTCCATCGCCTCCTCCTCGGGCACTTCGGTGAAGCGCCGGAAGTAGGAGTTGGGGTCCTGGAAGGCGGTCTCCCGCAGCTTGCGGAACCGGTCCAGGTACCAGGCCTCGATGTCGTCGGTGCGGGCGTCGACGTAGATCGAGAAGTCGAAGTAGTCGGCGACCGCCATCCTGGTCCGCCCGTCGGTGCCGGGCAGCGCCGGCTGCAGCACGTTCAGGCCTTCCACGATCAGGATGTCCGGGCGCTCCACCACCAGCCGCTCGTCCGGCACGATGTCGTAGACCAGGTGCGAGTAGACGGGCGCGGTGACCCGCTCCTTGCCGGCCTTCACGTCCGCGACGAAACGCATCAGCGCCCGCCGGTCGTACGACTCCGGGAAGCCCTTGCGGGCCATCAGGCCGCGCCGGCGCAGTTCCGCGTTGGGCAGCAGGAAGCCGTCCGTGGTGACCAGCTCGACCCGCGGGTGCTCGGGCCAGCGGGCGAGCAGCGCCTTCAGCAGACGGGCCGTGGTGGACTTGCCGACCGCCACCGACCCGGCGACGCCGATGATGAAGGGGGTGCGCACCCGCTCGGTGTCGGGGGTGTCCAGGAACGTGCCCAGCGCGCCGCGCAGCTCGTGCGTGGCGTGGATGTACAGGTTCAGCAGGCGCGACAGCGGCAGGTAGACGTCGCGGACCTCGTCCAGGTCCAGCGCGGTGCCGAGGCCGCGCAGGCGCTCGACCTCGTCGGCGGTGAGCGGTAGCGGCGTGCGCTCGCGCAGTGCGCTCCACTCGGCGCGGTCCAGATCCACGTACGGGGAGGGGGTGGGTGCGGCGGGCGCGCCCCTCGTACAGAGTTCGGTCAGCACAGGTCCATTGTGGGCCGTGTCCGGGCCGCCGGGTGTTGTGGTGTCGGTCACCCGGTGTGGTCATCCGACCGAACAGGGCTCGAACACCGACACCTATGCTGGCGCATATGTGCGGAATTGTTGGATATACGGGCCCGCAAGAGGCCCTCGACGTAGTGATCGCAGGTCTGCGGCGGCTGGAGTACCGGGGCTACGACTCGGCCGGCGTCGCGGTGCAGACCGTGGGAGCCGACGGGCAGCGGCTCCTGGCGACCGACAAGCGGGCCGGAAAGCTCGTCAACCTGGAGAAGTCGCTGGCCGAGACCCCGCTGCCGGCCGGCACCACGGGCATCGGCCACACCCGCTGGGCCACCCACGGCGCGCCCAACGACGCCAACGCCCACCCCCACCTGGACGACCACCGCAAGGTCGCCGTCGTCCACAACGGCATCATCGAGAACTTCGCCGTCCTGCGCGCCGAACTCGCCGACCGCGGCCACACGCTGCGCTCCGAGACCGACACCGAGGTGGTCGCCCACCTGCTGTCCGAGGCCTACGACGGCGACCTCGCCGAAGCCATGCGCACCGTCTGCCGGCAGCTGGACGGCGCGTTCACCCTGGTCGCCGTGCACGCCGACGCCCCCGACGTGGTGGTCGGCGCCCGCCGCAACTCGCCGCTGGTGGTCGGCGTCGGCGACGGCGAGAACTTCCTCGCCTCCGACGTCGCCGCGTTCATCGCGCACACCCGCGAGGCCATCGAGCTCGGCCAGGACCAGGTCGTCGAACTGCGCCCCGAGGGCGTGACGGTGACCGACTTCGACGGCGCGCCCGCCGAGGTCCGTGAGTACCACGTCGACTGGGACGCCTCGGCCGCCGAGAAGGGCGGCTACGACTACTTCATGCTCAAGGAGATCGCCGAGCAGCCCAAGGCCGTCGCCGACACCCTGCTCGGCCGGATCGGCGCCGACGGCCGGCTCACCCTCGACGAGCTGCGCATCCCCGACCAGGTGCTGCGCGAGGTCGACAAGGTGGTGATCGTCGCCTGCGGCACCGCGTTCCACGCCGGCATGATCGCCAAGTACGCCATCGAGCACTGGACCCGCATCCCGTGCGAGGTCGAGGTGGCCAGCGAGTTCCGCTACCGCGACCCGATCATGGACGACCGCACCCTGGTCATCGCCATCTCGCAGTCCGGCGAGACCATGGACACCCTGATGGCGCTGCGCCACGCCCGCGAGCAGGGCGCGAAGGTCCTGGCGATCTGCAACACCAACGGCTCGACCATCCCGCGCGAGTCCGACGCGGTGCTCTACACCCACGCCGGGCCCGAGGTCGCCGTCGCCTCCACCAAGGCGTTCCTGACCCAGCTGGTCGCCTGCTACCTGGTCGCCCTCTACCTGGGCCAGGTGCGCGGCACCAAGTGGGGCGACGAGATCTCCTCCGTCATCCGCGAACTCGGCGACGCCCCGCGCCAGGTCGAGCAGGTCCTCGGCACCATGGAGCCGGTCCGCGCCCTGGCCCGCTCGCTCGCCGACGCCCCCGCGGTCCTCTTCCTCGGCCGGCACGTCGGCCACCCCGTGGCCCTCGAAGGCGCGCTCAAGCTCAAGGAGCTCGCCTACATGCACGCCGAGGGCTTCGCCGCCGGCGAGCTCAAGCACGGCCCGATCGCGCTGATCGAGGAAGGCCTCCCGGTGGTCGTGGTGGTGCCCTCGCCGCGTGGCCGCTCCGTCCTCCACGACAAGATCGTCTCCAACATCCAGGAGATCCGGGCCCGCGGCGCGAAGACCATCGTCATCGCCGAGGAGGGCGACGAGGCCGTCGTCCCCTACGCCGACCACCTGATCCGCATCCCGGCCACCCCGACGCTGCTCCAGCCACTGGTGTCCACCGTCCCGCTCCAGGTGTTCGCCTGCGAGCTGGCCACCGCCAAGGGCCACGAGGTCGACCAGCCCCGCAACCTCGCCAAGTCCGTCACCGTCGAGTAGCCCGCGTATCGTCCATGCCTGCGCGCCACTGCGCAGGCATGGACGGAGGAACACGCGTGATCATCGGGGTCGGCATCGACGTGGCGGACATCCAACGGTTCGGGGAATCCCTGGAACGCACCCCCGGACTCGCCGAACGCCTCTTCACCCCCGGCGAGTTGATCCTCCCCTCCGGAAAGCGCCGGGGCACCGCCTCGCTCGCCGCCCGGTTCGCCGCCAAGGAAGCCATCGCCAAGGCCCTCGGCGCTCCCCCCGGCCTCCGCTGGGAGGACGCCGAAGTCCGCGTCGAGGACTCCGGCCGCCCCGTCCTCCACGTCACCGGCACCGTCGAAGCCCGCGCCGCCGCCCTTGGAGTGACGGCCTGGCACGTGTCGCTCAGCCACGACGCGGGCGTCGCCTCGGCGGTGGTGATCGCCGAAGGCTAGGAGAGGGAACCCGGGGGCGCGCCGGGCTGCGCGAGGCGGAAGACAGCTCTGCGGGGGATCGCGCTGCGGACAATGACTCGTACGTGCTCGCGCCCTCCGGAGGAGACCCGTATGCGCTACGCCCACCACGTCGACCAGGTCCGCACCGCCGAAGCCGCGCTCATGGCCGCCCTCCCCGAGGGCACCCTGATGCAGCGCGCCGCAGCCGGTCTCGCTGCGACCTGCGCCGGACTGCTGCCCCGGGTCTACGGCAGTCGCATCCTCGTGCTGGCCGGCTCCGGCGACAACGGCGGAGACGCGCTGTACGCCGCCGCGCGGCTCGTCCGTCGCGGGGCCCGCGCCGAAGCCCTGCTGCTGGACCCCGCCAAGGCGCACGCCGAAGGTCTCGCCGCGCTGCGCGCCGCCGGCGGCCGGGTCACCGACGACCCCGGCGCGTTCGGCCGCGCCGACCTGGTGCTGGACGGCATCGTCGGCATCGGCGGTCGCGGCCCGCTGCGCCCCGCCGCCGCTCCCTTCGCCGCCATGGCGCGTCGCGGTCCGGTGGTCGCCGTCGACGTGCCGTCCGGGGTCGACCCCGACACCGGCGAGGTGGCCGGTCCCGCGCTGCGCGCCGACGTCACGGTCTGCTTCGGCACCCACAAGCCCGGCCTGCTGGTCGACCCCGGCGCGGGCTACGCGGGCGTGGTCCACCTGGTGGAGATCGGACTCGACCTGCCGCCCGCCCCCGTCGAGGCCCTCCAGGGCGCCGACGTGGCCGCGCTGCTGCCCGTCCCCGGCACCGAGAGCGACAAGTACCGGCGCGGCGTGGTCGGCGTCGCTGCCGGCTCCACCCGCTACCCGGGCGCGGCGCTGCTCGCCGTCGCCGGGGCGCTGCGCGGCGGCGCGGGCGCGGTGCGCTACACCGGGCACGCCGCGGAGGAGGTGGTCCGCCGCCACCCGGAGACGCTGATCAGCGACGCGGGCCCCGCCCGGGCCGGACGGGTCCAGGCCTGGGTGGTCGGCCCGGGCGGCGGCGACGGCGCCGAACACGCGCTGCGCGAGGCCCTGGACACCGAGGTGCCGGTGCTCGCCGACGCCGACGCACTCACCGAACTGGCCCGACTCGGCCCCGACCTGCTGGCCGGCCGCCCCGCCCCCACCCTGCTCACCCCGCACGCCGGGGAGGCCGCCCGCCTGCTGGCCGGCGTCGGCGAGCACACCGACGCCGAGACCGTCGCCGCCCGCCGGCTGTGGGCCGCCCGACTGATCGCCGCCCGCTACGGCGCGACCGTGCTGCTCAAGGGCTCCACCACCGTCGTCGCCGACCCCGAAGGCACCGTCCGGGTGAACGCCACCGGCACCGGCTGGCTCGGCACCGCCGGCAGCGGCGACGTCCTGTCCGGCCTGGCCGGCTCCCTGCTCGCCACCGGCCTCACCCCACTCGACGCCGCCTCCACCGCCGCCCACCTGCACGGCCTGGCCGGCCGCCACGCCGCCGGCACGGGCGCCCCGATCACCGCCCTGGACATCGCCGACGCCCTGCGTACCGCCTGGCGGTCGCTGACGGGGTGACGGCCGGTTTTGCGGAGCGGTCGTTTGTCAGGCGCCGCCTCGCTCCGTGCGTCGCCGCTGTCTGCGCGGTTCGGTGCGGGCTCCCCGTCGCTGCGCTCGACCCTGCGTCCGGCCTCGCCGACACGCCGTTGGGACTCGTCGCTCTCGGCCTTGCCCGCGGCCCGGTGACGTGCCGTTCGGAACCGGAGTGCGTCGTGTCGCGTGGAGACAGCGGAAGGGAAAGGGCGTACGGGTGGACGGGTGACAGGACTCCCGGTCGGCCGCGCCCCTGATGGGGGGACCGGCGGGGGTCTGGGAGACTGATACGCGATGACGACTGCGAACACCACCGGGACACCCGCACTGACCGAGGGGGTGCGCGCCGAGGCGACGATCGATCTGGCCGCCCTGCGCGACAACCTGGCCGCCCTGCGCGCCCGTACCAATGGCCCCGAGCTGATGGCCGTGGTCAAGGCGGACGCCTATGGCCACGGTGCGCTCCAGTGCGCCCGGGAGGCGATCGCCGCCGGCGCCGGCTGGCTCGGGACGGCCACCCCGCAGGAGGCGCTCGCGCTGCGCGCCGCCGGGATCGGCCCCGACCGGGCGCGGATCCTGTGCTGGCTGTGGACGCCCGGCGGCCCGTGGGAGCAGGCGCTGCGGGAGTCCGTCGACATCTCGATCAGCGGCCAGTGGGCGCTGGACGAGCTCCTCGCCGCCGTCCGCGCCACCGGCATCCCGGCCCGGATCCACCTGAAGGCCGACACCGGCCTCGGCCGCAACGGCTGCCAGCCGCACGACTGGCCCGACCTGGTCGACCGCGCCGCCAAGGCGCAGGCCGAGGGCATGCTGCGGGTGGTCGGCGTGTGGTCGCACTTCGCCGCCGCAGACGAGCCCGGGCACCCCTCCATCCAGGCCCAGCTGGACTCCTTCGCGCAGGCCCTGGCGTTCGCCGAGCGGTCCGGCCTCGACCCCGAGGTGCGGCACCTGGCGAACTCCCCGGCCACCCTGCTGCTCCCGCAGTCCCACTACGACCTGGTCCGTCCGGGCCTCGCCATGTACGGCCTGTCGCCGGTGCCCGAGCTCGGCACGCCCGCCGAGTACGGCCTGCGGCCGGTCATGTCGCTGACCGCCCGGCTCGCCCTGGTCAAGCACGCTCCCGGCGGCCACGGCGTCTCCTACGGCCACCACTACGTGACGCCCGGGCCCACCACGTTGGGCCTGATCCCGCTCGGCTACGCGGACGGCATCCCCCGGCACGCGAGCAACACCGGGCCGGTGCAGATCGGCTCCGGGCGCTACCGGGTGGCGGGCCGGGTCGCGATGGACCAGTTCGTGGTCGACCTCGGCGGGGACGCGCACGAGGTCGGCGAGGAAGCCCTGCTGTTCGGCGCGGGCGATCGGGGCGAGCCCACGGCCGAGGACTGGGCGCGGGCCTGCGGGACGATCGCGTACGAGATCATCACCCGGATCGGGGGGCGAGTGCCCCGGCGGTACGTGGGAGGGGTGCAGTAGTGGCCGTCATCGCTGCGGCGCGCGCTTGTTCGACCGGCTGTCGGTGCCGCGAGCATTCCGACGGGAGCCTTCCGCTTCGCGCCGTCCCCCGCGCCCCTGGTTTCACCCATGGCTGAGTCGTCCGGGGTCTCCAGGGCCGGGCTGATCGGGATATCGCTCGGGGTGCTGGCCGCCGGGGCCGCCGCCGGGGTCGCCGTGGAGCGGATGACGGTGGGGCGGGCGATGCGCAGGCGGGCCCGGGAGGAGTTGGACGCGGCGGCGCCGTTCGGGTCGTTGCGCGGGGCGCCGCGGCGGGTGCGGGCGGACGACGGCACCGAGTTGTACGTGGAGGTGGACGCCGCCGAGGGGCCCGGGCCGACGGTGGTGTTCTGTCACGGGTACTGCCTGAACCAGGACAGCTGGCACTTCCAGCGGGCGGCGCTGCGGGGCGTGCTGCGCACGGTGTTCTGGGACCAGCGCAGCCATGGCCGGTCCGAGCGCTCCCGCTCGTACCTGAGCGGTGAGCCCGCCTCGATCGATCAGCTCGGCGGTGATCTGCGGGCGGTGCTGGACGCGGTGGTGCCGGAGGGCCCGATCGTGCTGGTCGGGCATTCGATGGGCGGGATGACGGTGATGGCGCTGGCCGCGCAGCATCCCGAGCTGTTCGGTCCGCAGGGCCGGGTGGTCGGGGTGGCGCTGATCGGGACGCTGGCCGGCGGCTGGGACTCGGTGACGCTGGGGCTGCCCGCCGCGGGGGCGAAGGTGGTGAAGCGGATCGCGCCCGGCGTGGTGCGGCTGCTGGGCCGACAGGTCGAGCTGGTGGAGGCGACCCGGCGCTGGGGTTCGGACGTGACGGCGGTGTTCTACCGGCGGTTCTCGTTCGGCGGGAAGGACGTCGACCCGGCGGTGGTGCGGTTCGCCGAGCAGCTGCTGGACGCGACCCCGATCGACGTGGTCGCCGAGTTCTACCCGGCGTTCTCGGTGCACGACAAGCGGGCCGCGCTGGCCGGGCTGGACGGCGTCCCCGCGCTGGTGATGGCCGGCGCCAAGGACCTGATCACCCCGCCCGAGTACGCCGAGGCGATCGCGGCGGCGCTGCCCGGGTCCCGGCTGGTGCTGGTGGAGGACGCCGGGCACCTGGTGATGCTGGAGCGTCCCGAGCTGGTGGACCGGGAGTTGGCGGCCCTGCTGGAGCGGGCCGCCGAGCGGGCGGGCACCGGCCCGCTGCCGGCCGTCCCGGCCGAGCCGGACGGGGAGCAGCCGGAGGGCTGAGCGGGCGTCCGTGCGCGGTGTGGCACCGTAGGGGTGGCCGCAACGAACGAAGAAGGACGCCATGGGTTCGCAGACCACTCTGACCGTCGCCACCGCGGAGCGGATGACCGGCCTCGGCCGGCGGCTCGCCGCCCTGCTGCGCCCCGGCGACCTGGTGCTGCTGTCGGGGGAGCTGGGCGCGGGCAAGACCACGCTGACCCGCGGCCTGGGGGAGGGCATGGGGGTGCGCGGCGCGGTGACCTCGCCGACCTTCGTGATCGCCCGGGTGCATCCGTCGCTGACCGGCGGCCCGGCGCTGGTGCACGTGGACGCGTACCGGCTGGGCGGCGGTCTGGACGAGATGGAGGACCTCGACCTGGACGTGTCGCTGCCGGAGTCGGTGATCGTCGTGGAGTGGGGCGAGGGCAAGGTCGAGCAGCTCTCCGAGGACCGGCTGGAGGTCCGGATCGAGCGGACGCTCGGCGGCGCGGAGGCCGACGTGGTGGAGGAGGCGGACGGGCGGCGGGTCACCGTGACGGGCCTGGGCGGTCGCTGGGACGACGTGGACCTCACCGTATTGGGTGACAACTGAGCCGGGTTTCCGACAGCGTGTCGGGAAACTGTTGCGGCCCGGCCGGTGGGCGTGATGGGATGGCGACAGCAGGTTAGGTGTGCCTAACTAGGGAGGCGCCCTATGGCGAGCACCACCCCCCGGACCAACGCCCGTCCCGAACCGGCCGACGCCCCCGTCGAGGCGGCACGCGCCGATGCCGAGCAGCCGCGCACCGAGGCGCCGGAGAACCCCGTGCCGATGCGGGCGCTGTTGGCGGCCTGCCGGGCCGCGAAGGCGGTCTCCACCCCGCCGGAGCGCCACGCCGCGTAGCGCCCCGAGCGGTCAGGCGACCACGACCACCCGGGTGCCGTTCGGCGCGAAGTCCCACAGGGCCTGGCCGTCGGAGCGGGACGCCCGGATGCCGCCGGTCTTGGTTTTCGGGTCCATCGACGGCGCGGGGGCGTTCTCGTCCACCAGCGCGCTGAAGCCGAAGACCGTGCCCTGCTGCTGGGTGAAACGCACCACGTGCTCGATCTGCCGGCCGTCGGTGCCGGTGCCGGCCGCGGTGCGGCTGTACACCGTGTAGGCGCCCGGGTTCGGCAGCGCGCTGCCCGGCGTCACCTTGAACGAGGCGAGCACCTGCTCGGTCTTCCTCGGGTCGACCAGCCACACCTGGCGGTCCTTGAGCGAGAACACCACCCGCAGGCCCGCCCCGGAGTCCGCCGGCAGCGGGGGAGCGGTGGGCTTCTCGCTCGCCGCGGGCGAGGCGGCCGTCGCCGCGGAGGCGCTCGACGACGGGCCGGCCGCGACCGCCCGGGACGCGGCGCCGTTCGCCTGGAACGCCAGCAGCCCGATCACCGCCATGGCGCTCAGGGTCAGTCCGCCGACCACCACACCAGGACCCAGCTTCGCCACGTCTGCTCCTCAACGCTCCGCGTATCCCGTCCGAGGCCCATCGTGCCAGGTCCGCGCCGCCGCCTCGGCCTCTTCCGATCGTGTGTTCCCGGCCGGTGCGGGCACTGTCGCCGGACCCTCTAACCTTGAACCCGTGCTCCTCCTCGCCTTCGACACCGCCACCCCCGCCGTCACGGCCGCCGTCCACGACGGTGAGCGCGTGCTCGCCGAGTCCTACGAGGTCGACGCCCGCCGGCACGGCGAACTGCTGCTGCCCACCATCGACGCCGTGCTGCGCACCGCCGGTGTGGACAAGCGGCAGCTCACCGACCTGGCGGTCGGCGTCGGCCCGGGCCCGTACACCGGCCTGCGGGTCGGCCTGGTGACCGCAGCCGCGCTCGGCGACGCGCTCGGCCTGCCCGTGCACGGCGTCTGCACCCTCGACGCGATCGCCCACCAGGCCCGCACCGAGGGCTTGGACGGCGCGTTCACGGTGGCCACCGACGCGCGCCGCAAGGAGGTCTACTGGGCCTCCTACGACGCGTCCGGCGCCCGGGTCTCCGGCCCGGCGGTGGACCGCCCGGCGGAGATCGAGCCGGGCGAGCGGACGGTCGGCGCGGGCGCGCTGCTGTACGGCCTGCCGGCGGCGAGCGGCCCCGAGCACGTGTCGGCGGGCGCGCTCGCCGACTTCGCGGTCCGCGAGCTGGCCGCCGGCCGCGAACTGCTGCCGAACGCCCCGCTGTACCTGCGGCGCCCGGACGCGCAGGTGCCGGCGGGCTACAAGGCGGTGCTTCCGGCGTGACGCGCACGGGACTCTCCGGCCGTGGCTAGGTTCGCGCTGCGCCCCATGCGCTGGTGGGACATCGAGCCGGTCATGGTGCTGGAGCACCTGCTGTTCCCCGAGGACGCCTGGTCGCGCGGGATGTACTGGTCCGAGCTGGCCGAGGCGTACCCGGGCGGCAGCCGGCACTACGTGGTGGCGGTGGACGAGGCCGACGCGGTGGTCGGCTACGCCGGGCTGATGACGGTCGGGGCGGACGGCGACGTGCAGACCATCGCGGTGGAGGCCGGGCGCCAGGGGGCGGGCCTCGGGGCGATGCTGCTGACCGAACTGGTCGAGGAGTCGGTCCGGCGCGGCTGCGCCGAGCTGCTGCTGGAGGTGCGGGTCGACAACCTGCCCGCGCAGCGGCTGTACGAGCGGTTCGGGTTCGAGCCGGTCGGCATCCGGCGGGGCTACTACCAGCCCGCCAACGTGGACGCACTGGTGATGCGTCTGGACCACCTGGCAAGCGATGCAAGCGATCTGAAGGATCATCACAATGGCTGACGAACCGCTCGTCCTCGGTATCGAGACCTCCTGCGACGAGACCGGCGTCGGCATCGTCCGCGGCACCACGCTGCTGGCCGACGCGGTCGCGTCCTCGGTGAACGACCACGCCCGGTTCGGCGGCGTCGTCCCGGAGATCGCCAGCCGGGCGCACCTGGAGGCGATGGTCCCCACCATCCAGCGCGCGCTGGACACCGCGGGCGTCAAGGCGAGCGACCTGGACGGCATCGCCGTCACCGCCGGCCCCGGCCTGGCCGGCGCGCTGCTGGTCGGCGTGAGCGCCGCCAAGGCGTACGCGTGGGCGCTGGACAAGCCGCTGTACGGCGTGAACCACCTGGCCTCGCACATCTGCGTCGACCAGCTGGAGCACGGCCGGCTGCCCGAGCCGACCATGGCGCTGCTGGTCTCCGGCGGCCACTCCTCGCTGCTGCTCAGCGGCGACATCACCTCCGACGTGCGGCCGCTCGGCGCGACCATCGACGACGCGGCCGGCGAGGCGTTCGACAAGGTGGCCCGGGTGCTCGGCCTGGGCTTCCCGGGCGGGCCGGTGGTGGACCGGATGGCCCGCGAGGGCGACGGCAGGGCGATCGCCTTCCCTCGCGGCCTGAACAACGCCGGCGACCCGGCGTACGACTTCTCGTTCTCTGGCCTGAAGACCGCCGTGGCGCGCTGGGTGGAGGCCAAGCGGCGGGCCGGCGAGCCGGTGCCGGTGGCGGACGTCGCCGCGTCCTTCCAGGAGGCGGTCACCGACGTGCTGACCCGCAAGGCCGTGCGGGCCTGCAAGGACAACGACGTCGACCACCTGATGATCGGCGGCGGCGTCGCCGCGAACTCCCGGCTGCGCGAGATGGCGCAGCAGCGCTGCGACAAGGCGGGCATCGTGCTGCGGGTGCCGCGCCCGGGCCTGTGCACCGACAACGGCGCGATGGTGGCGGCGCTCGGCGCGGAGATGGTCTGGCGCGACCGCACCCCGTCCTCGTTCGACCTGTCGGCGGACTCCTCGCTGCCGGTCACCGAGACGCACGTCCCGCACACCGACTTCCACGCCCACGCCCACGAGGCGCTGAAGTGACCCTGGCGGCCATGTGGGAGGCTCGCGCGGTCGACGGGCGGGGGAGTGAACTGCACGCCTGGGCGCGGGAGTTCGCGCTGCCCGCAGTGCGCGGGGCGGCCGGTCTGGAGCGGGTCGAGCTGTTCACCGCGCCCGGGGACCGGGTGCTGCTGATCGCGCTCTGGGCGGGCGAGCCGGGGCCCGTGCCGGAGCCCCCGGCCGGGCTGCTGTCCCGTCCGGTGCACCGGTGGACCTTCACCCGGACGGACGTCGGGTAGGCAACCGGGGAGCCGGTAGCGTTCGTCCAGAACATCGACAGACGTGTAGAGGAAGAGCGGGGGACACCGGTGATGAACAGGGCCCGGATCGGGTACGGCGTGGGAGCGCTCGCCGTGCTGCTGGCGGCGAGCGGGTGCGGCAGCTCCGCCCCCGCCACGAAGTCCGCCGCCCCCGCGAAGCCCGCGGCGGCGTCCTCGGGCAGCTCCTCCTCCGCCGCCGCGTCGGCGCCCGCGCAGGACACCGCCGGGGAGGCCGCGTGGGCGAAGTGGGGCCTCAAGCCGATGGCCAAGGCGCCCGCGCCGCCCGCCGACAAGCCGATCAAGCTGACGAAGACCGGCGCCGTGCCGGTGTTCAGCGAAGTCCCCACCCAGGACAAGGTCGTCTTCATCACCATCGACGACGGGGCCGAGAAGGACCCCAAGTTCGTCCAGATGCTCACCGAGCTGAAGGTGCCGATCACGATGTTCCTGACCAAGGACATCGTCAAGAACGACTACGCCTACTTCAAGCCGCTGCAGGCGCTCGGCAACACCGTGCAGAACCACACGGTCAGCCACCCGGTGATGAGCAAGATCACCGCGGCCCAGCAGAAGACCCAGATCTGCGACGACCAGGCCGCCCTCACCGAGCAGTACGGCACCGCCCCGTACCTGTTCCGGCCGCCCTTCGGCGACGGCGCCAACACCCCCACCCTGAACGCCTCGGTGCAGGAGTGCGGGCCGCGTGCCATCGTGCTGTGGCGCGAATCCATGCAGATCCACGACATGCAGTACCAGTCCGCCGACAAGAAGCTGAAGAACGGCGACATCATCCTCGCCCACTTCCGCGGCCCGTCCGAGCTCAAGGGCGAGACCATGACCGCGATGTTCGGCGAGATGCTCGCCCGCATCCAGGAGCAGGGCTTCGCGGTCGCCCGCCTCGACGACTACATCGCCAAGCCCGCCGGCTGACCCAGCATCATCACCGGGCCGGCCGCGGTACGGGCCACGATCACCGTCACCGTGTTCGGCCCGGCCGGCTTCAACTGCCGCCGCAGCTCCTCCGGGACCACCGACGCCCCGCGCTTCTTGATCACCACGGTGCCGATCCGGCGCTCCTTCACCAGCGCCTTCAGCTTCTTCACGTTGTACGGCAGTACGTCCGTCAGCTCATAGGCGTGCGCGTACGGCGTCGGGCGCAGCTCGTCCGAGGTGACGTACGCGATCATCGGATCGATCAGCCGACCGTTCGTCGACTCGACCACCTCGGCGACCATCCGGCCCCGGATCACCGCGCCGTCCGGCTCGTACAGGTACCGCCCCACCGGACCCACCGGCGGGTCCGGCAGCGCCCCGCCGGTCAGCGAGTGCGGGCCCGGCAGCAGCGTCGCCCGGTACGGCTCGGCGGCCGCGGTGCCGAACCACAGCACCGCCTCCTTCACCTCGCCCCGGTCCGACACCCACTCCGCCTCGGCGCCCTCCGGCACCAGCTCGTGCGGGATCCCCGGCGCGACCTTCAACGCCCCGAACGGGGTGCGGCGGGCAGCCTCCACCGCCCAGGACAGCGGCGGCGAGTACGCCTCCGGGTCGAACACCCGGCCGCGCGAGGTGCGCCGCGCCGGATCGGTGAACACCGCGTCGAAGCCGTCCGTGTCGATGTCCGCGACGTCCGCGCAGCGCACCTCCACCAGCTCCGCCACGCCCAGCGCCGCCGCGTTCGCCCGTGCTACCTCGCAGGTCAGCTCGTCCCGGTCCACCGCCAGCACCGCGATCCCGGCCCGGGCCAGCGCGACCGCGTCCCCGCCGATCCCGCAGCACAGATCCGCCAGCCGCTTCACCCCGAGCGCCGCGAACCGCCCCGCCCGCCACTCGGCCACACTGCGCCGCGTCGCCTGCTCCACCCCGTGCTGCGTGAAGTACATCGACCGGGCGTCCGCCCCGAACTTCGCCTCCGCCCGCTGCCGCAACCGCGCCTGCTCGAACGCCGCCCGCACCAGCTCCGTTGGGGGTACCCCCAGCGGAGCGAGGGGGCGGTACTCCCGCCGCAGCCGGGTCGCCAGCGCCAACTCCTGATCCGCGGTGAACTCCCGCAACTCGGCCAGCAGCGCCTGCCCCTGCTCGGTCAGCAGCGCCCGGAACGATTCGATCTCCACGGCCCCATTGTCGCCGCCCGATCACCCCCCGGAATCCGGGGTCGGGCGGAAACTGCGACACGACGTCGTTGGCACTCTGGTTGACTGAGTGCTAACGGCGTCCTAAGGTCGTTCCTGGCACTCACCCCAGGGGGAGTGCTAACGCGAAGATGCGTGCCTGACCCCCGCGACGGCAGTTGCGCACCCTCGCCCACCTACCTGTTAGACAACCCCGTAATCTCCGAAGGGGAGCTCGGACGTGACCACCAGCAGCAAGGTTGCCATCAAGCCGCTCGAGGACCGCATTGTGGTCCAGCCGCTCGACGCCGAGACCACCACCGCCTCCGGCCTGGTGATCCCGGACACTGCCAAGGAGAAGCCCCAGGAGGGTGTCGTCCTTGCCGTCGGCCCGGGCCGCTTCGAGGACGGCCAGCGTCTGCCGCTCGACGTCGCCGTCGGTGACATCGTCCTGTACTCGAAGTACGGCGGCACCGAGGTGAAGTACCAGGGCGAGGAGTACCTCGTCCTCTCGGCTCGCGACGTTCTCGCCATCATCGAGAAGTAAGACGTCCCCAGCCCGCCCCGGATCCGTGTCAGCACTGACAGGGGCCCGGGGCGCGGTTGTTGCTCCACGTACGCAGACCACACCCTGAGGAAACGGGATCATGGCGAAGACCCTGCAGTTCGACGAGGACGCCCGCCGCTCGCTGGAGCGCGGCGTCAACAAGCTTGCCGACACCGTCAAGGTGACCATCGGCCCCAAGGGCCGCAACGTCGTCATCGACAAGAAGTTCGGCGCTCCCACCATCACCAACGACGGTGTGACCATCGCCCGCGAGGTCGAGCTCGACGACCCGTACGAGAACCTCGGCGCGCAGCTGGTCAAGGAGGTCGCCACCAAGACCAACGACGTCGCGGGTGACGGCACCACCACCGCCACCGTGCTGGCCCAGGCCCTGGTCAACGAGGGTCTGCGCAACGTCGCCGCCGGCGCGGGCCCGGCCGCCCTGAAGAAGGGCATCGACAAGGCCGTCGCCGCCGTCTCCGAGCACCTGCTGTCCATCGCCCGCGAGATCGAGGGCAAGGACGACATCGCCGCCGTCGCCTCCCTCTCCGCCCAGGACACCCAGGTCGGCGAGCTGATCGCCGAGGCGATCGACAAGGTCGGCAAGGACGGTGTCATCACCGTCGAGGAGTCCAACGCGTTCGGCGTCGAGCTTGAGTTCACCGAGGGCATGCAGTTCGACAAGGGCTACCTCTCGCCGTACTTCGTCACCGACGCGGAGCGCCAGGAAGCCGTCCTGGAGGACCCGTACATCCTGATCAACCAGGGCAAGATCTCCAGCATCCAGGAGCTCCTGCCGCTGCTGGAGAAGGTCCTGCAGGCCGGCGGCTCCCGCCCGCTGCTGATCATCGCCGAGGACGTCGACGGCGAGGCCCTCTCCACCCTGGTGGTCAACAAGATCCGCGGCACCTTCAACGCGGTCGCGGTCAAGGCCCCCGGCTTCGGTGACCGCCGCAAGGCGATCCTCGGCGACATCGCCACCCTGACCGGCGGCCAGGTCATCTCCGAGGAGGTCGGCCTCAAGCTCGACCAGGTCGGCCTGGACGTGCTGGGCTCCGCCCGCCGCATCACCGTCACCAAGGACGAGACCATCGTCGTCGACGGCGCCGGCGCGTCCGACGCGGTCGCCGGCCGGGTCGCCCAGATCAAGGCCGAGATCGCCAACACCGACTCCGACTGGGACCGCGAGAAGCTCCAGGAGCGCCTCGCCAAGCTGGCCGGCGGCGTCTGCGTGATCAAGGTCGGCGCGGCCACCGAGGTCGAGCTCAAGGAGCGCAAGCACCGCCTGGAGGACGCCATCTCCGCGACCC
>NZ_BMRI01000005.1:94714-103462 GCF_014648555.1 Kitasatospora griseola | reverse complement strand
GCGCCGCGGTCGAGGAGGGCATCGTCGCCGGTGGCGGCGCCTCGCTGGTGCACGCCGCGAAGGTCCTGGAGGACGGCCTCGGCCTGTCCGGCGACGAGGCGACCGGTGTCGCCGTGGTCCGCCGCGCCCTGGTCGAGCCGCTGCGCTGGATCGCCCAGAACGCCGGCCTTGAGGGCTACGTCATCACCTCCAAGGTCTCCGAGCTGGAGGCCGGCCAGGGCTACAACGCCGCCACCGGCGAGTACGGCGACCTGGTCAAGGCCGGCGTCATCGACCCGGTCAAGGTCACCCGCTCCGCCCTGGAGAACGCCGCCTCCATCGCCTCCCTCCTCCTCACCACCGAGACCCTCGTGGTCGAGAAGAAGGAAGAGGAAGAGGGCGCGGGCCACGGCCACTCGCACGGCGGGCACGGCCACAGCCACTGAAGTGCCAACCGCTAGCTGACCCCTGAGGGGCAGCGACCACAGGGGCGCGAGGAACTGCGCGACCGGCCATGCACTCTCGTAGTGCGGGGCCGGAGCGTGCAGGGCCTCGCGCCCTTTCGCGTGGGCGGGTGGGCGCGTGGGGGTACCTCCAGCGCCCCCGGTTTCGCACCCGCTCGCGCCCCTGCTTTCGCACCCGCTCGCGCCCCGGTTCGCGCCCGCGGTTTCGCGTCCGTCCGTGCCCGCTGCGCTCTCCCCTAAGGTTGATGGCGTGATTGAAGCCCGCCATCTCCGTGTTCTGCATGCCGTCGCCCGGACCGGGTCGTTCTCCGCTGCGGCGCGGGAGCTGGGGTGCACGCAGCCTGCGGTGAGTCAGCAGATGAAGGCGCTGGAGAAGGCGGTGGACACCCCGCTGGTGGTGCGGTCGGGGCGGGAGATGCAGTTGAGCGAGGCCGGGCGGGTGCTGTTGAAGCATGCGAACGGGATCCTCGCGGGGCTGTCGGCCGCGGAGGAGGAGGTCGCGGCGATCGCCGGGCTGCGGGCGGGCCGGGTGCGGTTGGTGTCGTTCCCGACGGCGAGTTCGACGCTGGTGCCGCGGTCGGTGGCGCAGGTGCGGGCGGCGCATCCGGGGGTGCGGGTGTCGTTGGTGGAAGCGGAGCCGCCGCAGGCGCTGGCGATGCTGCGGGGCGGGGAGTGCGAGGTCGCGCTGGCGTTCCGGTATCCGGACTCGCAGGGCGGGCTGAGCCTGCCGTCCCCGCACGCGACGTTGCGCGAGGCCCGCGCGGAGGCGGCGCTGGAGGCGGCGGCGACGGCCGCGGCGAACGACTGGTCGGAGCTGGTGGTGCGGCCGCTGCTGGACGATCCGCTGGTGGGGCTGGTGCCGACCGGGCATCCGCTGGCGGGCCGGGGCGAGGGCGAGCCGGTGGATCTCGCGGAGCTGGCGCGGGAGCAGTGGATCGCGGGCTGTCCGCAGTGCCGGGGGCACCTGGTGGAACTGTGCACGGACGCGGGCTTCGCGCCGGCGATCGAGTTCGCCACCGACGACTATCCGGCGGTGGTGGGCCTGGTGGGCGCGGGTCTGGGGGTGGCGGTGCTGCCGGGCCTGGCGCTGGAGTCGGTGCGGCATCCGGGGGTGGTGGCGGTGCCGGTGCGGGTCGCGTCGGGGGAGCCCGCGCGGCGCGAGGTGGTGGCGTTGACCCTGCCGGACCTGGCGGGGGTTCCAGCGGTGGAGCTGATGCTGGATCAGCTCGCGGCGGCGGCCGCCGCCCGGTGAGGCGTCCGCGCCGACCGGTGGACGGGCGGCGCGGCGGATTCAGGGAAACGTTTTTTCAGCTGTTCGAGGGCCGCTGCCGGGACAGCTGACGGGGGCATGCGCGGCCGCTCATCGGGTGCTCAGTGGCGGACGGTCTGCGGCATCGCCAGCGGGACCTGGACCAGTCGGTTGCGGGAGCGGCCGAGCAGTTCTTCGCGCTCGTCCTCCGTCATGCCGCCCCAGACTCCGTAGGGCTCGCGGACGGCGAGGGCGTGGGCCGCACACTGGGCGCGTACCGGGCAGCGCATGCAGACCTCCTTGGCGCTCGCCTCGCGGGAGGTCCGGGCCGCGCCGCGCTCGCCCTCGGGGTGGAAGAACAGCGAGCTGTCGACGCCGCGGCAGGCGGCGGAGAGCTGCCAGTCCCAGAGGTCTGCGTTGGGGCCGGGGAGGCGGGAGAAATCTGCCATGGCTCATTCCCTTCGAGGGTGCGGGACCTGGCGGCCCGGACGGGCTTGCTCCGGCGAGGCTGCACGGGACCGATACGGACACCTGGAAATATGACTTACACCCAACTACACGGACAAGTCACCCACAGTCCGACACAACAGTCAATGACCTAACGGAAGCTATAAAAACGGACAAACGGTGCAATAGGTTTTGAGTTGCACCACTCCCCGATCGGAGGCTCGACGGGGCGCGGGCCGCGGCCGGAAGGCGTGCGCGGCGCGGACACCGCGCGCGAGCTGCACAAAAGTGCGGCGTGTGCACCGCGAGGTGGCTCTTGTGTGATGGGTCGGCCACGTACAGTGGTGGAGATGGACCTGAGCCGTAACTCATTCGAGTGACGGTCGTTGGATGTACGGAGGCGGTCAGCAGGCGCAGGACATCGGGATCGGTCGCGGAGCGAGGCGATCGGAACGGGGTCCGTCCCGGCGGCCGTGTCGGAGAGGTTCGTACCAGCCAGGAGGCTCAACGTGACGCGGATCAGCTGCGGAGGACGGTCATGACATCCGTACTCGTCTGCGACGATTCCCCGCTCGCCCGGGAGGCACTGCGCCGCGCGGTGGCGACCGTGCCCGGCGTGGACCGGGTGACCACTGCGACGAACGGTGAGGAGGTCCTCCGCCGCTGGGTGGCCGACCGTTCCGATCTCGTTCTGATGGACGTTCGGATGCCCGGACTCGGCGGGGTGGAGACGGTCCGCCGACTGCTCTCGGCCGACCCGGGCGCCCGGATCATCATGCTCACCGTGGCCGAGGACCTGGACGGCGTGGCCCTCGCGGTCGCCGCCGGGGCCCGCGGCTACCTGCACAAGGACGCCTCGCGCGCCGAGCTGCGGGCCACCGTCACCCAGGCGCTGGCCGACCCGACCTGGCGCCTGGCGCCGCGCCGGCTGCGCAGCCCGGACATGGGCGCCGCACCGACTCTGACGGCCCGTGAGATCCAGGTGCTGGAGGGGATGAGCCACGGCCGCAGCAACGCGGAGATCGGCCGCGAGCTGTTCCTGTCCGAGGACACCGTGAAGACGCACGCCAGGCGGCTGTTCAAGAAGCTCGGCGCCTCGGACCGCGCGCACGCGGTGGCGCTGGGCTTCCGCTGGGGCCTGGTCCGCTGAGCGGGTGCGGGGACAACTGCGTTCGCTCGGACGTGTGACGTTGTGGTCCCGAGGCTGCACCATGGAGTAGTGGAGCACCTCGGGGACCAGCGGACAGGCAGGGGAGGCGGCACGGTGCACCCGGCGACGCATAACGTTCCGATGCACAAGTCCGGACGCGGTGCCGCGTTTTCCGGTCCGACCAGGCACCATGGACCGATGCATGACGACGAGGAGGCCGCCGGCACCGATCCGGCGCAGCCCGCCCCCGAGGGTGCGGCTGCCGCTCCGTCGTCGGCACCGGAGGGTCGGGCGGCGGGATCCGACGGTGCGTCGGATGCGGGCGCTCGTCCGCAGGCCGCGGGCGCCACCTCGCCGGAGGAGGCCGCGCTGGTCGCGGCCGCGGTGCGCGGGGACGGCCCGGCGATCGAGGCGCTGCTCGGGTACGTGCTGCCGCTGGCGCTGCGGTACTGCCGGGGGCGGTTGGTCCGGCTGCCCGGCGGGGCCCGGCACCATGTGGACGACGTGGCGCAGGAGGTGTGCGTCGCCGTGCTGTGCGCGCTGCCCCGCTACCGGGACACCGGCCGCCCGTTCGAGGCCTTCGTGTACGGGATCGCCGCGCACAAGATCGCCGATCTGCAGCGGGCCGCGATGCGCGGGCCCGGTTCGACGGTGATCCCGCCGGACGACCTGCCGGAGACGCCGGACGACTCGCTCGGCCCCGAGGAGCGGGCGCTGCTGTCCAGCGACGCTGCGTGGATCAAGGAGCTGCTGTCCAACCTGCCGGCCCGGCAGCGCGAACTGGTGCTGCTGCGGGTGGCGGACGGGCTGTCGGCGGAGGAGACCGGCGAGGTGCTCGGCATGTCGCCGGGCGCGGTGCGGGTGGCCCAGCACCGGGCGCTGTCGCGGCTGCGGGCGCTGGCGGAGGAGTCCGGCTAGCCGGTCCGGCCGGGGGGAAGATGCGCGGGGGCGCGCGCGTTGTCAAGAGGGCGCGACGACACACCCCGCGGCACCAGTACCATGGGGTATCGGCGCCTGGCCGGGTCGCCAAAGTTTCTCCGGTGTGCGCGGTCCTCGGTTGGAGGATCGACCGAACGCCGGGCGTCCTTGGCGGCCGAGAGAGCCCTGGCGCCCGTGCGCAGAACGACGGCCCGCCACGGAAGGTTCCCCATGTCTTACAACGCCGCCGGCGTACCCGAGAAGTTCGCGATGCTCGGACTCACGTACGACGACGTCCTGCTGCTGCCCGGGGCTTCCGAGGTGCTCCCCAACCAGGTCGACACCTCCTCGCGGATCTCCCGGAATGTGCGGGTCAACATCCCGCTGCTGTCGGCGGCGATGGACAAGGTCACCGAGTCGCGGATGGCGATCGCGATGGCCCGGCAGGGCGGCGTCGGCGTCCTGCACCGCAACCTGTCGATCGAGGACCAGGTCAACCAGGTCGACCTGGTGAAGCGCTCCGAGTCCGGCATGGTGACCGACCCGATCACGGTCGGCCCGGAGGCCACGCTGGCCGAGGCCGACGCGCTGTGCGCCCGGTTCCGGATCTCCGGCGTCCCGGTCGCGAGCCCGGACGGCAAGCTGCTGGGCATCGTCACCAACCGTGACATGGCCTTCGAGACCGACCGCAGCCGCAAGGTCGCCGAGATCATGACGCCGATGCCGCTGATCACCGGCAAGGTCGGGATCTCCGGCGAGGATGCGATCGCGCTGCTGCGCCGCCACAAGATCGAGAAGCTGCCGCTGGTCGACGACGAGGGCCGGATCAAGGGCCTGATCACCGTCAAGGACTTCGTCAAGGCGGAGAAGTACCCGAACGCGGCCAAGGACGCCGAGGGCCGTCTGC
The DNA here is from genome assembly GCF_014648555.1 of Kitasatospora griseola. Taxonomy (GTDB): domain Bacteria; phylum Actinomycetota; class Actinomycetes; order Streptomycetales; family Streptomycetaceae; genus Kitasatospora; species Kitasatospora griseola. The sequence continues at coordinate 98,348 of NZ_BMRI01000005.1, read as the reverse complement.
TGGTCGGCGCCGCCGTCGGCGCCTCCGCGGAGGCGTTCGACCGGGCCCAGGCGCTGGTCGGCGCGGGCGTGGACTTCCTCGTGGTGGACACCTCGCACGGTCACTCGCACAACGCGCTGGCCTGGATCTCGAAGATCAAGTCCGCCGTGTCGGTCGACGTGGTCGGCGGCAACGTCGCCACCCGGGACGGCGCGCAGGCGCTGATCGACGCGGGCGTGGACGGCGTGAAGGTCGGCGTCGGCCCGGGCTCGATCTGCACCACCCGGGTGGTCGCCGGCGTCGGCGTGCCGCAGGTCACCGCGATCTACGAGGCCGCGCAGGCCTGCCAGAGCGCGGGCGTCCCGATCATCGGCGACGGCGGCCTGCAGTACTCCGGTGACATCGGCAAGGCGCTGTGCGCCGGCGCCGACACCGTGATGCTGGGCTCGCTGCTGGCCGGCTGCGAGGAGTCGCCGGGCGAGCTGCTGTTCATCAACGGCAAGCAGTACAAGTCGTACCGCGGCATGGGCTCGCTGGGCGCGATGCAGACCCGCGGCCAGGCGAAGTCCTTCTCCAAGGACCGCTACTTCCAGGCCGAGGTGTCCTCGGACGAGAAGCTGATCGCCGAGGGCATCGAGGGCCAGGTGCCGTACCGCGGCCCGCTGTCCGCGGTGCTGTTCCAGCTGGTCGGCGGCCTGCGGCAGACCATGGGCTACGTCGGCGCCGGGTCGGTCGACGAGATGCAGACCAAGGGTCGGTTCGTCCGGATCACCTCGGCGGGCCTCAAGGAGAGCCACCCGCACGACATCCAGATGACGGTCGAGGCGCCGAACTACACCTCGCGCTAAGGGTTCCAGGGAGCCGCCCGGATCGCAGTCCACGCTGCGGTCCGGGCGGTTCTCGCTGTTCGGTGCGCCCCTGACGGGGCGGCCGGGGCGGTACGGGATACTTGGGTGGCGACCGGGGTGACCCGGTCGGGAGATGGAAAGCAGCAGAAGGGCTCGAAGTGACTGAGATCGAGATCGGGCGAGGCAAGCGCGGCCGCCGGGCGTACTCCTTCGACGACATCGCCGTCGTCCCCAGCCGCCGTACGCGTGACCCGAAGGAGGTCTCGATCGCTTGGCAGATCGACGCCTACCGGTTCGAGCTGCCGTTCCTGGCGGCGCCGATGGACAGCGTGGTGTCGCCGCAGCAGGCGATCGCGATCGGGCAGCTGGGCGGCCTGGGCGTGCTGAACCTGGAAGGCCTGTGGACGCGGTACGAGGACCCGCAGCCGCTGCTGGAGGAGATCGCCTCGATCGCCGACGAGGCGGACGCGACCCGTCGCCTGCAGGAGGTGTACGCCGCGCCGATCAAGGCCGAGCTGATCAAGGAGCGGATCAAGGAGGTCCGTGACTCGGGCGTGGTCACCGCCGCGGCGCTGTCGCCGCAGCGCACCGCCGAGTTCTCCAAGGCCGTGGTGGACGCCGGTGTCGACGTGTTCGTGATCCGCGGCACCACGGTGTCCGCCGAGCACGTGTCGGGCGCGGCCGAGCCGCTGAACCTGAAGCAGTTCATCTACGAGCTGGACGTCCCGGTGATCGTCGGCGGCTGCGCCACCTACACCGCCGCGCTGCACCTGATGCGCACCGGTGCGGCCGGCGTGCTGGTCGGCTTCGGCGGCGGCGCCGCGCACACCACCCGCAACGTGCTGGGCATCCAGGTGCCGATGGCGACCGCGGTGGCGGACGTCGCGGCGGCCCGCCGGGACTACATGGACGAGTCCGGCGGCCGCTACGTGCACGTCATCGCGGACGGCGGCGTCGGCTACAGCGGCGACATCCCGAAGGCCGTCGCCTGCGGCGCCGACGCGGTGATGATCGGCGCCGCGCTGGCCCGTGCCACCGACGCGCCCGGCCAGGGCTACCACTGGGGCATGGAGGCCGTCCACGAGGAGCTGCCGCGCGGCAAGCGGGTGCACCTGGGCACCGTCGGCTCCACCGAGCAGATCCTGGCCGGCCCGTCGCACACCCCCGACGGCACCATGAACCTGTTCGGCGCGCTGCGCCGGGCGATGGCCACCACCGGCTACACCGAGCTGAAGGAGTTCCAGCGGGTCGAGGTCACGGTCAACTCCGGCCACTGATCCCGATCAGCGCAAAGGGCCCCTGCCGTACTCGGCGGGGGCCCTTCCTGGTGGCCCGTCAGGAATCGCCGGCCTTCTTGGCGGCGCTGGCGCCGAAGAACGCGCCGAGTCCCAGGAACAGCACCGACAGGAGGTCGAAGTCGGCCTTCCAGCCCTCGAACAGCAGGTCGAAGTGCTCGGTGAAGAGCGGGACGACGTCGGCGCCGAGCTTCTCGTGGACCATCAGCGCCAGACCGAACAGCTCGCCGAAGAACACGCCGAACAGGGTGATCAGGGCAGCGACCGGCGGCAGCGCCCGGTGCGCGCCGCCGATCTTGCCGACCGCGAAGCCGACCGCGGCGCCGATGCCGATCGCCAGGACGGAGAACTCGCGTTCCATGGCCTTGACGATGAAGCCGTAGAGCAGGGCGGCGGCCAGTGCCGCACCGACGCCGGCCAGGACCGCCAGCGGCACGTTCTTGACGACCGGGGTCGCCGGCGCCGCCGGCGGGGCGACAGTGCCGCCCCACGCCTGCTCGGCGGGCGCGGGCGGGGGGAGCGGGACGCCGCCGGGCGCGGGCGGGGTCTGCGGCGGGGCGGCGTACGGGTTGGGCGCGGCAGGGGCCTGCGGCGGGCCGGCGTACGGGTTGGTGGGCTCGGGCGTGGTCATGTGGGCTTCCCCCGTGGCGATGATGTGAAGAGCGCGCAGAGGCTAGCAGGGCCTGAGGACGATTGGACAGCGCTATTCGCACGGCGGTACGAGCAGGTCGGGAGCGGTCGTTTTCGGTCGGCGGACCGGTGCGGAAGTGACACGAGGGGCGCACGGGGCGCGAGCCGGGCGGGGGCGGGTGGCCGGGCGGGGCGGCGGCAGGGGATGATGGTCCCCCGGCGTGCGACCGCCGCCCGCGGCGGCCCGACATGCCGTCAGGTCCCGGCCGGGCGACCGGCGAGGGCCGCAACACCATGGGGAGAGCGCACCGATGACGCAGCCGCAGGAACCGACCGGCCGACTGCTGGCGGACCGCTACCGGCTGGGCGAGGTGCTCGGCCGGGGCGGCATGGGCACCGTGTGGCGGGCCGAGGACGAGATGCTCGGCCGGGTCGTCGCGGTGAAGGAGCTCCGGATGACCGGGGCCGTCGACGAGGCCGAGAAGCACCGGCTGATCGTCCGCACCCTGCGCGAGGCCAAGGCCACCGCCCGGATCCGGCACACCGCCGCCGTCACCGTCTTCGACGTGGTCGAGGAGGACGACCGGCCGTGGATCGTGATGGAGCTCGTCGACGGCCGCTCGCTGGCCGACGTGGTCCGCGAGGACGGCGTGCTGACGCCGGAACGGGCCGCCGCGATCGGGCTGGATCTGCTCGGTGTGCTCGGCGCCGCGCACAGCCAGGGCGTGCTGCACCGCGACGTGAAGCCGTCCAACGTGCTGATCGGCGAGGACGGGCGCACCGTGCTCACCGACTTCGGCATCGCCAGCGTCGAGGGCGACACCTCGATCACCTCCACCGGCATGCTGGTCGGCGCGCCCTCGTACATCGCGCCCGAACGGG
>NZ_BMRI01000005.1:35037-94691 GCF_014648555.1 Kitasatospora griseola | reverse complement strand
CCCGCGGGCAGCGGCCCGGTCCGCCGTCCGACCTGTGGTCGCTCGGCGGCACCCTGTACGCGATGGTCGAGGGCGTCCCGCCGTACGACCGGGGCTCCGCGCTGGCCACGCTGACCGCCGTGATGACCGAGGAACTGCCGCCGCCCCCGCACGCCGGGCCGCTGCTGCCGGTCATCGAGGGCCTGCTGGAGAAGGACCCCGCGAAGCGGATGGGCGCGGACGAGGCCCGCGAGCTGCTGCAGCGGATCGTCGCCGGGAAGGCGCTCCCCGAGCCGAAGCGCGCCGCCGCCGGGAAGCCGGCCGAGCCGGTCGCCGCGGAGACCGCGACCCGGGCGCTGCCCGCGGACCCCGCCGCCGGCGCGGACACCGCGGTGGTGCAGCGCGCCGGCGCGTCCCGGCGGCGCACCCTGCTGACCGTCGCCGCGGTGGTCGCGGTGCTGGCGCTGGTCGCCGCACTGGTGGTGCTGTGGCCCGCCGAGAAGGGCGACGGGGCGAACGCCGCGGACGGCGGCAGCACCGCGGCGCCCGTGCAGCCGTCCCCGTCCCCGTCCCCGTCCGCCTCGCCGTCCGCCTCGCCGTCCGCGAGCCCGAGCGCCGGCGCGTCGGCGGGCGCCGGGGAGCAGCCCGGGCCGGCCCTGACGCCCGGTCAGGTGCCGGACGGGTACCGGGTGTACAAGGACCCGTCGGGCTTCAGCATCACGCTGCCGGAGTGGATGTCCGACAAGGGCGCGGACTACCGCTCCACCAGCCGACAGTTCGAGGGCAACGGGCTGCGGCTGGTGATCGACTGGCAGTCGCCCGCCGGGGACAGCGCGCTCAAGGACTGGCAGGCGTCCGACCGGTCCGCGACGATGAAGGACTACCGCCGGATCCGGGTCGAATCGGTGGCCTACCGGGGCTGGAGCAACGCCGCCGACTGGGAGTGGACGTACTCCGGCAAGACCGGCACCCTGCTGCACTCGCTGAACCGGGGCTTCGTCACCGGCGACGGCAAGTACGGCTACGCGATCTACTGGACCATGCCGGAAGCGGTGTGGTCCGCGCCGGACGGTTCGCTCGCCCGGCGGATCTCCTTCGAGAGCTTCCAGCCCGCGCCGTAGGCGCGCCCGCCGGAGCGGGAGCCTCCGGCGCGGAGGGGCAAGGGAGTTGAATGGCCGCACCGGAAGGTGGCGGGTGCGGCTCGGGGCCGTAGGCTGGCGGCACTACGGCGTGAGGAACAGGCATGCGAGCGGCCCCTGGGCAGGTGGTGGCCGGGCGGTACCGGGTGACGGACCGTCCGGACGACGGCGTCGGCGTGCCCGCGGTGGACGGGTCCAGCGGCGCCCGGGTGCGGCTGTTCGGCCTGGAACTGCCCGACCTGGTCGCGCCCGACCGGGCGATGGACCCCGCCGCGCCCTCCTACGGGCAGCTGCTGACCGCCCGGGTGGCGCAGGTCGCGGCCGCCGCGCCCGCCCACCCGCGGCTGCTGCGCGGACTCGCCGCCGGACCCGAGGGCGAACTGCTGTGGGTCGCCGAGGAGTCGGTCTCCGGAGTGCCGCTGGAACGGCTGATGGACGACGGGCCGCTGTCGCCGTACCGGGTCGCCGAGATCGGCGCCGACCTGGCCGGGGCGCTGCGGGCCGTGCACGACACCGGCCTCACCCACGGCAACGTCACCGCCCGCACCGTGCTGGTCTGCGAGGACGGCGCGGCGATGCTCGGCGGCCTGCTGCTCGGCGCCGCCGAGGAGGAACTGTGCGCGGCGCTCGGCGGCGAGGTGCCACGCCGGGTGTACGAGACCCGCGCGCTGATGCTCGGACCGCTCGCCGAGCGCTGGGCGATCGACCCGGGCGCACCCGCCGACACCTGGGCCCTCGGCGTCCTGCTGTACCGCCTGCTCACCGGCCACGGCCCGTACCCCGAGCACGACCTGCCGACGCTGCTGGCCGCCGTCCGCGACGGCCGCCACCACCGCACCGACGGGTGCGGCCCGCTGCGGCCCCTGGTGGAGCGGCTGCTGCGCCCGGACGCCGAGGCCCGGCCCGACGCGGTCGCCGTGCAGCAGGAGCTGCGCGAGCTGCTGATGTCCGCCCCCGAGCCGTACCCGGACGGGCCGCCCGCCCCGGCGCTGCCGGCGCCCCGCACCGAGACCGGGCCGCCGGCCGTCCGCCCGCGCGGCGCCCGCCCGCGCAAGCGCCCGCCGACGCCCCGTCAGAAGGCCGCGCCCGCCGGGCGTCCGCCGCGGATTCCCGCCCGGATGCTCGGTCCGCTGGTGCTGGCGGCCGTGCTGGTGCTGATGGTGGCGGCGGTCACCGGGATCGTTCTGGTCGCTGGCTGAATGCGGCCGGTCACCGTGCGATTCGCAACCCGGGGTGTGATTCCCGCGCGGCCCCGCGCAGCCTAGGCTTGCCTTCGAACCGTCGGTGCGAGCAGGCACACGAGGTGCCACGACCTCGTCCGACCGACGGTGGGGGGTCAGAAGGGGGGACGGTCATGGGCGGGCAGGACCAGTCGACAGGCCGTCTGCTGGCCGGGCGGTACGCGCTCGGCGAGCGCCTGGGGCGCGGCGGGATGGGGACCGTCTGGCGGGCCAGGGACGAAATGCTGGACCGGGAGGTCGCCGTCAAGGAGTTGACGGTCAGCCATCTCTCGGAGGAGGACCTGGAGATCCTCCAGTCCCGGATGAAGCGGGAGGCCCGGGCCGCCGCCCGGATCAAGCACCCGGGCGTCATCACCATCCACGACGTGCTCGAACAGGACGGCCGGCCGTGGATCGTGATGGAGCTCGTCGACGGCCGCGCGCTGTCCGAAGTGATCAGCCAGGACGGCACCCTGACTCCGCGTGAGGCCGCCGACGTCGGCCTCCAGGTGCTCGCCGCCCTGCACCGCGGCCACCAGCTCGGGGTGCTGCACCGGGACGTCAAGCCCGCCAACGTGCTGCTCGAACACGGCAGCGGACGGGTCGTGCTGCTCGACTTCGGCATCGCCAAGTTCGAGGGCGCGATGGAGATCACCCGCCCCGGCGACCTGGTCGGCTCGCCCGACTACCTGGCGCCCGAACGCGCCCAGGGCCAGCGGCCCGGACCGGCCTCCGACCTGTGGGCGCTCGGCGCGACGCTGTTCCACGCCGTCGAGGGCCAGTCGCCGTTCCGCCGCGACAGCCCGCTCGGCACCCTCACCGCCGTCGTCGACGAGCCGCTGCCGGATTCCCGGCGGGCGGCCGCCCTCGGGCCGGTGCTGGCCGCGCTGATGGCCAAGGACCCGGCGGACCGGCCCGGCGCCGACGAGGCCGCGAGGATGCTCCGCGAGGTCGCCGCCGGACACACCGTCAGCATGCGCGTCCCGCAGCAGGCCGGCGAGGAACGGCTGCCCACCCAGCAGGTGCCGGTCGCCGACCGGGTCGAACCGGACGGGACGCCCGCCGAGCCGGAGCCGGCGGCGCCGCCGCGCGTGCCGTCGCAGGGCGGGCCGGCGGAGACCGCGACCCCGCCTCCGGCCGCCAGCGGCGGCCGGAGGCGATGGCCGCTGCTGGCACTGGCGGCCGTCCTGGTGCTGGCCGCGGCCGGCGGCGGCGGGTACTACGCCACCCACCGCCACCAGCAGCAGGCCGGCGGCGGCGGGACGACGCCGTCCGCCTCCGAACCCGGGCAGGGGCCCGCGCCCGCCGGCTACACCTGGCAGGACGACCCGGCGGGGTTCCGCTTCCCGCTGCCCACCGACGGCACCTGGGTGCGCAGCGAGAGCGGCACGCAGATCCTCTACTCGCCCGACGAGCGCGACCACTACCTGCAGTTCGCGGTGACGGTCGGTCAGCCGCTGGCGCCGCAGGAGCACCTGCTGCAGTTGGAGGCCTCGCTCAGCAAGAGCCTGAAGGACTTCCAGACCAGCAGCCTGGCCGCCGCGCGGATCAACGACCAGGAAGGCGCGGTGTGGGAGTTCAGCTTCACTGCGTCGGGCGGGCGCCGGCACGCGAAGGAAGTGGAGTTCCGGCGCAGCGACGGGACGTCGTACATCGTGTACGTGTCGGGGCCGGAGAAGGACTGGACGCAGAGCCTGCGACGCTTCACCACGGTGTTGAACAACTTCGTGCCGACCAAGTGACGTGACGGAGGGCGCACGCCCCCGGATTGTTGTTACCGCCGGGTACACAAGCGGGCGTCCAGCGCCTAGGCTGCCCGCATGACGGAGAGTGCGAGCCAGGGTCGGCGCAATCCTTCGGCGAAGGGTGCGGCGCGTACGGTTGCTTCGGCGGTGCCGGCGGCGGTGGTGGCGCGGTTGGCGAAGGGGGTCACGGCGTCCGGGGAGGACGTCGTGGAGACCGTCGCGCCGCTGACCGGCGAGGCGCTGGCGGCGCTGCCGGTGTCGGGGACGGCGGACGTGGAGCGGGCGTTCGCCGAGGCGCGGCGGGCGCAGCCCGGGTGGGCGGCGCTGTCGGTGCGGCACCGGGCGGGTGTGCTGCTGCGGTTCCACGATCTGCTGCTGCGGCGGCAGGACGAGGTGCTGGACCTGATCCAGGCGGAGACCGGCAAGGCCCGGCTGCACGCCTTCGAGGAGGTCATGGCGGTCGCGTCGGCGGCCCGGCACTACGGCCGGACGGCGGCGTCGTACCTGCGGGACCGCCGCCGCGGGGGCGCGGTGCCGGGGCTGACCAGCGCCGTGGAGGCGCGTCGGCCGAAGGGCGTGGTCGGGCAGATCTCGCCGTGGAACTACCCGCTGGAGCTGTCCGTCGGCGACGCGCTGCCGGCGCTGGTCGCGGGCAACGCGGTGGTGAACAAGCCGGACACCCAGACGGCGCTGACCGCGCTGTGGGCGCGGGAGCTGTTCGTCGAGGCGGGGCTGCCGCCGCAGGTGTGGCAGATCGTGCTGGGCGACGGCCCGGTGGTGGGCCCGGAGGTGGTGGAGCGCGCCGACTACGTGGCGTTCACCGGCTCCACCCGCACGGGTCGGGAGGTGGCCCGGCGGGCCGCCGAGCGGCTGGTCGGGGCCTCGCTGGAGCTGGGCGGCAAGAACGCCATGCTGGTGCTGTCCGACGCGGACCTGGACAAGGCGGCGGCGGGCGCGGTGCGGGCCTGCTTCTCGTCCGCCGGGCAGCTGTGCATCTCGATCGAGCGGCTGTACGTGCACCGGTCGGTGGCGGACGCGTTCCTGGCGAAGTTCGCCGAGAGGACCTCCGCACTGCGCCTCGGCGGCGGTCTCGCCTACGGCGCGGACATGGGCTCGCTGGTGTCGGGCCGTCAGCTGGAGACGGTGACCCGGCACGTCGACGAGGCGGTGAAGGCCGGGGCGACGGTGGTGGCCGGCGGGCAGGCCCGGCCGGACCTCGGGCCGCTGTTCTTCGAGCCGACCATCCTGGACGGCGTCACCCCCGACATGGCGGTGTGCGCGGAGGAGACCTTCGGCCCGGTGGTGTCGATCTACCGCTTCGACACCGAGGACGAGGCGGTCGCCGCCGCCAACGCCACCCCGTACGGCCTGAACTCCAGCGTGTGGACGAAGGACACCGGCCGGGGCCGCAGGGTCGCGGCGCGGCTGCGCACCGGCACCGTCAACGTGAACGAGGCGTACGCCGCCGCGTACGGGTCGGTCGCGTCGCCGATGGGCGGCATGGGCGACTCCGGACTGGGCCGGCGGCACGGCGCGGAGGGCATCCTGCGCTACACCGAGGCGCAGACCATCGCCGTGCAGCGGCTGCTGCCGATCGGGCCGTCGATGGGCCTGGACGACCGGAAGTTCGCCGAGCTGTTCACCACCGGCCTGAAGGTCATGAAGGCGTTCCGTCTGAAGTAGCAGGGCCGTTGATCGAGGAGGGGCAGTGTCGTTCGACTACGACGTCGTGGTGGTCGGTTCGGGCTTCGGCGGTTCGGTCGCCGCGCTTCGGCTGACCGAGAAGGGCTACCGGGTCGCCGTCCTGGAGGCCGGGCGCCGGTTCGGCCGCGACGAGCTGCCCAGCACCTCCTGGGACACCCGCGACTACCTGTGGGCGCCCGCGGTCGGCCTGTACGGCATCCAGCGCATCCACCTGCTGCGCAACGTGCTGATCCTGGCCGGGGCGGGCGTCGGCGGCGGCTCGCTGAACTACGCCAACACGCTGTACGTGCCGCCCACGCCGTTCTTCGAGGACCGGCAGTGGCGGCACATCACCGACTGGCAGTCCGAACTCGCCCCGTTCTACGACCAGGCGCAGCGGATGCTCGGCGTCCGGACCAACCCGACGATGACGCCCTCCGACGTGCACCTGAAGGCCGCCGCCGAGGCGATGGGCTGCGGCGACACCTTCCACCTGGCCCCCGTCGGGGTGTTCTTCGGCGACGGGCGGGACGGCACGGGCGAGGCCAAGGCCGCGCCCGGCGCCGAGGTCGACGACCCGTACTTCGGCGGGGCCGGCCCGAAGCGCACGGCGTGCACCGAGTGCGGCGAGTGCATGACGGGCTGCCGGCACGGCGCGAAGAACATGCTCACCGAGAACTACCTGTACCTGGCGGAGCGGGCCGGCGCCGAGATCCTGCCGCTGACCACCGTGAAGCGGCTGCGCCCGTACGGCGACGGCTACGCGGTGGACGTGCTGCCCACCGACGCCCGCACCCGGCGGGCGAAGAAGGCCGGCGCCCGCACGATCACCGCCGAGCGGGTGGTGGTCGCGGCCGGCACCTACGGCACCCAGACGCTGCTGCACCGGATGCGCGAGGGCGGGCTGCTGCCGCGGATCTCCGCCAGGCTCGGCCACCTGACCCGCACCAACTCCGAGGCGCTGGTGGGCGCGCAGACCTCCGACCGGCGCTACGGGGAGCGGCCCGACTTCACCCGCGGCGTGGCCATCACCTCGTCCGTGCACCCCGACGAGAACACCCACATCGAGCCGGTCCGCTACGGCCGCGGCTCGAACGCGATGGGCGCGCTCTCCATCCAGCAGGTCAGCGGCGCCGGGCGGGGGCCGCGCTGGCTGCGCTACCTCGGGACGGCCGCCCGGCACCCGTGGATCTTCGCGCAGTCGATGAACCAGCACCGCTGGTCGGAGAAGACCATCATCGGCCTGGTCATGCAGTCGCTGGACAACTCGCTGACGGTCTCCCTGAAGAACGGGAAGCTGACCTCCCGCCAGGGCCACGGCGCACCGAACCCGAACTACATCCCGGCCGCGGAGGAGGGGGCGCGGGCACTGGCCGCGTCCATCAACGGCTTCCCCGGCTCGACCGTCGGCGAGATCTTCGACATCCCGCTGACCGCGCACTTCCTCGGCGGCTGCCCGATCGGCGACAGCGCCGACACCGGCGTGGTCGACCCGTACCACCGGCTGTACGGCTACCCGGGGATCAGCGTGGTCGACGGCTCCGCGGTCTCCGCCAACCTCGGCGTCAACCCGTCGCTGACGATCACCGCGCAGGCCGAGCGCGCCATGTCGATGTGGCCCAACCGCGGCGAGGCCGACCCGCGCCCCGAGCAGGGCGCCGACTACCGGGCCGTCCGTCCGGTGGCGCCCCGTCGGCCCGCCGTCCCCGAGGGGGCGTTCGGGGCGCTGCGGCTGCCGCTGCTGGCCGTGCCGAAGGTGCCGCGGAAGGCCGACTGAGGCCGATTGACATCCCCGGAGGGCCGGTGGGATAAACGGGCACCCGATCGAACCATCCCCGGGGGGACCGTCATGCCCATCTGCCCGTCCTGCGGCGCGGCCGTCGCCGGCGCCGTGGCGGCCTGCGCGAACTGCGGGCACGGCCTCGCGCTGCCGCCGCCCGCGATCGGCGAAGTGGTGGCGGACGACACCTCGACGCCCGGCGGCTCCCCGTGGGGCGCCGGGCGGATCCACCCAGACCGGCAGTGGCCGACGCCGTCCCGGGGCTGGCTGACCGCCGGCCGGGTGCTGCTCGCCCCGACCGTGCTGCTGGTGCTGCTGGCCGCGCTCGGCTCCACCGTCGCGGGCCGCGACGTCGCCGGCGTGGACGACGACCCGGGGGTGCGGTGGACCACCCACGCCTTCCAGATGTGGCTGCAACTGACGCTGACCGCGTTCGGCACGCCCTGGCGGAACGCCAACACCAGCAGCTTCGGCAGCGCCGTCGCCGCCGTCCACGTGCTGCCCTACGCGGTGGCCCTCGGCTGGCTGGCGCTGCTCTGGTTCGGGCAGCGGCTCGCGGCCCGGGCCCGCGCCGAGGCCGGCGCCGCCGAGCCGACCGCGCGCGCGGCCGGCGCGCAGGCGCTGCGCACCGGCGCGCTGTCGGCGGCTGCGGCGCTCGTGCTGGGCCAGGTCGCCACCGGCAGTTCGGAGAAGGAGACGCTCAGCCTCAGCATGCACATCACCACCGGCCCGGCGATGACGCCGCTCGGGGTGTCCGCGTTCCTGGCCGCGGCCGTCGTGGTGCTCGCCGTGGACGGGCAGGGCGCGCTCCGGGCGGAGGCCGCGCGGCGCCGGTGGCTGGGCGGCTGGCTGCTGGCGTGGCAGCACGCGGCGCGGGTGGTCGGCGGCCTGCTGGTGCTGCTCACCGTGGTGTCGGTGGTCATGCAGGTGCTGGTCGACCGGCCGTTCCCGCAGTACGCGTTCCGGGCGCTGACGGTCAACGGCGGCGGCTACCTGTTCGGCGTGGGCAGCGGCGCCCGGGTGGTGCAGCGATCCCTGCGCGGCAGCCGGGACGACTCCTTCGCGCTGTACGACCTGGGCGGGCACGGCTCCCAGTGGTGGCTGGCGGTGGTGCCGGTGCTGCTGGCGGCGCTGGCGCTCGGCTGGTCCGCCCACCGCGGGCGGCTGACCCGGCCGGACCGGGCCCGGCTGGCCGTGCTGTACGCGGCGCTGGCCGCCGCCCTGGTGCTCGGCACCTCGATCCGGCTGAGCGACCGCACCACGTTGAAGGGCGAGGTCCACGAGACCCGGATCGACCTGGTCGGCTGGTCGCTGACCTCGGTGCTGGTCGCCGCCGCGGCCTGGGCGGTGTTCGGGGCGCTGGTGGTGCCGGCCCTGCTCGACGCGGTGCGGCGCACGCCCGCGCCGGTGTCCGTGCCGCTGCCCGGGCAGGCCTCGGACCGGCCGGAGCCGGCGGGCGGGCCGATGGAGGCGGAGCTGGTCGAGTCGGTCGCCGAGCGGCGGCCGGCGGTCGGACGCGTCGACGTGCTGGACTCGCACGCCCCCTACCGGCGGCCCGACGCCGACTGAGCCCGGACAGGGCAAAGGGCCCCGCGGGGGAACGGGGCCCTTTGTCGGTCAGCACTCGGCGTCAGGGCCGCGCCGGGTGCTGGTGACGGCGCCGGGGGAGGAGCGCCGTCGGGGGAAATGGCTCGGTGCACGCCGGAGGCCGGTGGGCCTCACGGAGCGTGAGAAAAGGGCCGTTCGCGCCAACGGTCCAGGACTGCGGCGGGGGTGTGCGGTGGCCCCCGTCCAGCAGCCATCGTCCTGGACGAGGGCCTTGCCGTGCAACCGATTCGACGCAAATCAGGGGGAGGCCGGAACAGGACACGGCGCCGGGGAGCGCCGGTCCCGACCGGCCGGGGTGGTGACTGTCCGTGATAGTGGCTTGCGGGGCGTACCGGGGCGTACGCCGGAGCGGGCGGCCGGCCGATGTGTGGCGGCCGGCACCGGTACCGGCCGCCACACCCCGGGTCCGCCCGGTCGCGGACGGGTTCGCTGTCCCCTGCTGACCCGACCGCGGCACCGGGGCGCGGTCCCACGGCGGGCCCGTGCCCGCCACGCGCACCCGGTGGACCGGAGAAGATCCACGCGTGGTCCGCCGTACGTCGCCGCCCGCACCTGGAGGATGCCGGCGTCTTCGTACGGCCGCCCGGTGCAACGATTCGCCACCCGGCGCGGTCACGGGCAGCGCGGCGGGCAGTCGGGTGAAACGCTCCCGGTAGACTCGGTGGCGACACCCCTTTTGTACCGCCGCCGGAAGGCCGTCCGTGTCCTCTGTACACCCCCAGTCCCCGCCCGAGAACGACACCGTCCTGGTCGTCGACTTCGGCGCCCAGTACGCCCAGCTCATCGCCCGTCGGGTGCGTGAGGCGCGGGTCTACAGCGAGATCGTGCCGAGCTCCATGCCGGTCGCCGAGATGCTCGCCAAGAACCCGCGGGCGATCATCCTCTCCGGCGGTCCGTCGTCGGTGTATGAGGAGGGCGCACCGCAGCTCGACCGTGCGATCTTCGAGGCCGGCGTCCCGGTGTTCGGCATGTGCTACGGCTTCCAGCTGATGGCCACCGTCCTCGGCGGCACCGTCGACAACAGCGGCGCCCGCGAGTACGGCCGCACCCCGCTGACCGTCACCCGCTCCGGCTCCACCCTGTTCGAGGGCACCCCGGACAAGCACTCGGTGTGGATGTCGCACGGCGACGCCTGCTCGGCCGCGCCCGAGGGCTTCACCGTCACCGCCTCCACCGACGTGGTGCCGGTCGCCGCGTTCGAGAACGACGAGCGCAAGCTGTACGGCGTGCAGTACCACCCCGAGGTGATGCACTCCGAGCACGGCCAGCAGGTGCTGGAGCACTTCCTGTACCGCGGCGCCGGCATCGCCCCGAACTGGACCACCACCAACGTGGTCGAGGAGCAGGTCGCGCTGATCCGCGAGCAGGTCGGCGACAAGCGCGCCATCTGCGGCCTGTCCGGCGGCGTGGACTCCGCCGTCGCCGCCGCCCTGGTGCAGCGCGCCATCGGCGACCGGCTGACCTGCGTCTACGTCGACCACGGTCTGATGCGCAAGGGCGAGACCGAGCAGGTCCAGAAGGACTTCGTCGCGGCCACCGGCGTCAAGCTGGTCGTGGTCGACGCCGAGGAGCGCTTCCTGACCGCGCTGAAGGGCGTCTCCGACCCCGAGACCAAGCGCAAGATCATCGGCCGCGAGTTCATCCGGGTCTTCGAGCAGGCCCAGGCCGACATCATCGCCGACGAGGGCCCGGCCGTGGAGTTCCTGGTCCAGGGCACCCTGTACCCGGACGTGGTGGAGTCCGGCGGCGGCACCGGCACCGCCAACATCAAGTCCCACCACAACGTCGGCGGCCTGCCCGAGGACCTTGAGTTCCAGCTGGTCGAGCCGCTGCGCAAGCTGTTCAAGGACGAGGTCCGGATGGTCGGCCAGGAGCTCGGCCTGCCCGCCGAGATCGTCCAGCGCCAGCCGTTCCCCGGCCCGGGCCTCGGCATCCGGATCGTCGGCGAGGTCACCAAGGAGCGCCTGGACCTGCTCCGCGACGCCGACGCCATCGCCCGCGAGGAACTGACCCTGGCCGGCCTCGACGCCGAGATCTGGCAGTGCCCCGTGGTGCTGCTGGCCGACGTCCGCTCGGTCGGCGTCCAGGGCGACGGGCGCACCTACGGTCACCCGATCGTGCTGCGCCCGGTCTCCTCCGAGGACGCCATGACCGCCGACTGGTCGCGCCTGCCCTACGAGGTGCTGGCGAAGATCTCCACCCGGATCACCAACGAGGTCAAGGACGTCAACCGGGTCGTGCTGGACGTCACCTCCAAGCCGCCGGGCACCATCGAGTGGGAGTGATCCCACCGGCAACCGTGTGACGCCGCCGCCGCTCCCCGACGTCAGGGGAGTGGCGGCGCCGTCATGTGCGGACGCCACCCGGCACAATCGGACCCGGCCGTGTCGGCGGTCGGCAGGCGGCGCGAGGGAGAGGGACGGCAGCGATGGCGACAGGGACGGGGACGGGAACGGTCCCGCACGAAGGGTCGGGGACGGCGGCACGGATCGGGCAGTGGAAAGCGGCGGCCTCGCGCCTCGCCCTGCTGCCGCTGCGGCTGTTCCTGGGGGTGACCTTCGTCTACGCCGGCTTCGACAAGCTCTCCGACGCGCACTACCTGGCCGGCGCCGGCGACGCCGCCTCCTTCTACTCGCAGACCCGGGCGGCCCAGGCCGGCAGCCCGATCGGCTGGACGCTCGCCCCCGCGCTGCACGCCCCCACCTTCTTCGGCCTGCTGATCGCCTTCGGCGAGCTCGCGGTCGGCCTCGGCACCCTGTTCGGCCTGTGGGGTCGGATCGCCGCCCTCGGCGGCGCGCTGCTCAGCGCCACCCTCTGGCTGTCCGTCAGCTTCCACACCACCCCGTACTACCTGGGCAACGACCTGGCCTACCTGATGGCCTGGACGCCGCTGGTGCTGGCCGGCACCCCGTACCTGTCGGTGGACGGCTACCTCGCCGCCCGGGCCGCCCGGGACCGGGCCCGCGGCCTCGCCGAGGACGCGGTGCGCCGCCGCGCCCTGCTGGACGGCGGCATCGCGGCGGTCGCGCTCGGCGGCGCCGGCCTGCTGTCCGGCTCGCTCACCGCCGCCTTCGGCCGCGAGGACCTCCCGCCCGCCGCCGCGCCCGGCACCGCCGCCCCCGCCCCGCAGTCCGCAGCCCCGCAGTCCGGCGGCCCGGCGGTGGCCGTCCCCGCCGCGCAGGTCCCGGTCGGCGGCTCCGCCACCGTCAAGGACCCGGCCAGCGGCGACGCGGTGTACATCGTCCAGCCGTCCGCCGGGAAGTACACCGCGCTGTCCTCGGTCTGCACCCACTCCGGCTGCGCCGTCAACCCGCCCAAGGACGGCCGGCTGTACTGCCCCTGCCACGGCTCCACGTTCGACGCCGCCACCGGCGCCGTGATCAACGGGCCGGCCGTCAAGCCGCTGCCCCACTACACCGTCACAAAGAACGGCGAGCAGCTCGAACTCGGGCCGCAGCAGTCCGCCTAGCCGTCCAGCGTGTGATCGTCGTCGCGGGCCCCGCCCCGGCCGCGCCTGGAGACCGCCACCAGCGCGCCGCCGAGGCCGCCCGCGCCGAGCACGATCAGCGCCAGCGGCAGCACGAACCGGCTGTTCACCTCCCGGTCGTTCAGCGACGCCACCAGGTACAGCACGGCCAGCGCCGTGAACAGGCCGCCCGCGACCAGCGCGTACAGATCGAACTGATGCTTCCTCATCACCGCTCCACCCTGATGTCACCGATGCCCGTCGTCACCGTCAGTTCCAGCGCGCCCTTCGACGGCTGCCCCTGCGGGACCTCGATCACCACGTTCTCGTTGGTGACCGGCCCGCTGTAGTCCTGGCCGTCCGGCAGGCTCACCGAGCCCACCGCGTCGCGCAGCTTCAGCCGCAGCTCCACGCCGGGCGGCACCTGCACCGTCGCGGTGCCGATGCCGACCCGCAGCTCGGTGCCGAGGACGCCGCCCTTCGGGTCCAGCGCCGACAGGTCGAGCCGGGCGTCGCCGACGCCCACCGTGTACGCCGAGTGCAGGTCGTCGTTCGCGGCGGTCCAGTGGCGGTCGCCGACCGTGCCCGCGACCGTCGTCGAGGTGCTCGCCGAGAACACCAGGCCCACCGTCAGCAGCAGCGACAGGAAGGTCAGCCCGCGGGTGCGGCCCCAGCGGGCGCTGAGCATCATCGCCAGGCCCAGCGGCAGCAGCGCCACCGCCAGCACCGTCGACCAGCGGTGGTCGCCGTGGTCGCTCGCCGCGACCGCCCAGGACGCGCCGATCGCCACCAGCACCGCCCACGCGCCAAGCCCCGAACGTCCGCGCTGCGCCCGCCGCGCGGCCTTCCACTCCTGGTGGCGGCGCAGGTTCTCGCGGCGCTGCTCCATCGCCTCGCGCTGCGCCTGCCGGCGCTGCTCGGCGGCGTCCCGGAAGTGCGCCTTCCACTCCTGCCGGCCCTGCGGCGCGGTCGTCTCCTTGCGCAGCGGGTCGCCCTCCGGCAGGTCGGTGCGCTGCCACCACGGCTGGGCGGGCGTGCCGGGCGGCGGCGTCGCGCCGTACGGGTTGCGCTCCGGGTGCCGCGGGTCCCACAGATAGCCGGACGGGCCGGTCGGGGGCGTGTCCGCCGGGCGCTCCTCGTGCTGGGCCGCGACCCGCTCGTGCAGGTCGGCGGTGCGGGTCCGCCACTCCTGGCGGAGGTCCCGGCTCATCGCCTCCCCCCAGGTCTTCCAGTCGGCGAACGTGCCGGACGGGTCCAGCCGGTCGTACGGGCCGCAGCCCGGCTTCGGGCCGGCGCCCTCGCCGCTGCCGAACCGGCGCCGGCGCTCCGGGTCGTAGCGCAGCGCCAGGAACACCAGCGCGGCCAGCAGCAGCAGCGGGAACAGCTGGTCGCCGTCGCCCATCGAGGAGAAGAACACCCCGGTGCCGATCACCGTCAGCAGCACCGCGCCGATCGACTGGCCGTCCACCCGGCCGGTCAGCACCCGCTGGAGCTCGGTGCGGCCGCCCTCGCCGTCGGTCGCCTCGCGCGGGATCACCAGCCAGGCCAGGCCGTACAGGAAGAGTCCCAGTCCGCCGGTCAGGCCGAGCACCGCGATCACCACCCGGAACACCACCGGGTCGATGTCGAGGTAGCGGCCGAGTCCGCCGCACACGCCCGCCACCACCCGGTGCCGGGAGGAGCGGGTCAGCGCCGGGCGCGGTTCGGTGGGGGCGTCCGGTGCGTCTCCCGGGATCTGGTCGTCCGTCATGCCCCCCATCCTTCCGGCCCGCCGGGCCCCGCCCAACCGTCCCGGGCCCCGGAGCGACCCTGAACTGTCCCTGAGGCGGGCTCCGGGCCGGACCCTGATGCGCCGCCGACACCGCACCTGCGACCATCGGTGCCGTGGCAGCACCCGACACCAGAACCCCCGAGACCCCACCGACCGACCTGCCGGCCGGCGCGCCGCCGTACCGGCGGCTCTACCGCAGCCCGCACGGCGGGATCCTCGGCGGCGTCTGCCAGGGCCTGTCGGTGCACCTCGGCGTGCCCGTCACCTGGGTGCGGCTGGCGTTCATCGTGCTGTTCTTCGCGCAGGGCATCGGCACGCTGCTGTACGCCGCGTTCTGGGTGGTGGTGCCGCTCGGCATCGGCGAGGCCGCGCCCGGCGCCGCCCGGCCGGGCCTGCCCGACGTCGGCCGGCTCGGCCGCCTCGGGCGGCTGCGCGAGCTGCTGGAGCGGACCTTCCACGGCGAGGACGGCGCCCCCGGCGCCTACCCCGACCCGGAGGGCCGCCCGGCGACCGCCCCGGCCGCCGCCGGGCAGCGCGGCGCCGGCCTCGGCCAGCTGTTCGCGCTGATCGGCCTGGTCATCGGCGTGATGGCGCTGCTGTCCGCGCTCGGCATCCAGACCGCCAAGCCGTACGTGTGGCCGCTGCTCGCGGTCGGCGTCGGCGTCGCCCTGGTGTGGCGGCAGGCCGACGACTCGCGCTGGCAGAACTGGTTCGGCCTGGAGCCCGGCAGCCGCAACGGCGCCTACCTGCGGGTCGGCGCGGGCGTGCTGCTGGTGGTGGCCGGCATCGTCGGCTACTTCGTGACGCAGGGCGTCGAGTCGCCGATCGCGCTGGTGGTGGAGTCCTCGCTGGCGGTGGTGGCGGGCGTGCTGGTGCTGGCCGGCCCGTCCATGCTGCGGATGTGGCAGGACCTCGGCGCGGAGCGCACCGCCCGCATCCGCGCCCAGGAGCGCGCCGAGATCGCCGCGCACGTCCACGACTCGGTGCTGCACACCCTGACGCTGATCCAGCGCCGCGCCGAGGACCCCAAGGAGGTGCTGCGCCTGGCCCGCGCCCAGGAACGCGAACTGCGCCTGTGGCTGTACCGCCCCGAGGCCGCCGCCGAGGCCGCGCCCGACACCCTCGCCGAGAACCTGCGGGAGATCGTCGCCGAGGTCGAGGACCGGCACGGCGTCCACATCGAGCTGGTCTGCGTCGGCGACTGCCCGATGGACGAGAAGATCGCCTCGCAGATGCAGGCGGCCAGGGAAGCCATGGTGAACGCCGCCAAGTACGGTGGCGGGGGACCGGTCCAGGTCTACGCGGAGGTGGAGGGGAGGACGGTGTCGGTGTTCGTCCGCGACCACGGCCCCGGCTTCGACCCCGACGACCTCCCCGAGGACCGCATGGGCGTACGCGAATCGATCATCGGCCGGATGCGGCGCAACGGCGGCACCGCACGGGTGCGGCCCGCGCCGGACGGCGGTACCGAGGTCGAGCTGGAGATGGAGAGGGCGGCAGATGACTGACGCAGCGGCACCCGAGAGGCGTGCCCGGGTGGTCCTGGTGGACGACCACCGGATGTTCCGCACCGGTGTGCGCGCCGAGATCGGGCGCACCGAGGAGACCGGCATCGACGTGGTCGGCGAGGCCGACGACGTCGAGTCGGCGGTCCGGGTGGTCGCCGAGACCCGGCCCGACGTGGTGCTGCTCGACGTCCACCTGCCGGGCGGCGGCGGCGTCGAGGTGCTGCGCCGCTCGGTGGGCGTGGAGGGCGTGCGCTTCCTCGCGCTGTCGGTCTCCGACGCCGCCGAGGACGTCATCGGCGTGATCCGCGGCGGCGCCCGCGGCTACGTCACCAAGACCATCACCGGCACCGACCTGGTCAACGCGATCTTCCGGATCTCCGACGGCGACGCGGTGTTCTCGCCGCGGCTGGCGGGCTTCGTGCTCGACGCGTTCGCCGCCACCGACACCCCGCCGGTCGACGAGGACCTCGACCGGCTGACCCAGCGCGAGCGCGAGGTGCTGCGGCTGATCGCGCGCGGCTACGCCTACAAGGAGATCGCCAAGCAGTTGTTCATCTCGGTGAAGACGGTGGAGAGCCACGTCTCCGCGGTGCTGCGCAAACTGCAGTTGTCGAACCGTCACGAGTTGACCCGCTGGGCGACCGCCCGCCGACTGGTCTGAACCAAGGAACGGCCCGGGGCGGGGCCCGGGGCGGTGTGCGGCTAGGATGCACGCAATTGTGTTGGGAGAGCCGGGTCGTTCGGAGGCCCGTCCAACCGACCGCCGCTCGTTGTCCGCGCCCGCCCCGCCCGATGGAGCAGCATGCCCACCACCCACACCGGCCCCGAGTCGCGAACCGACTCCCGGCAGCCCGACGGTGACCTGGGGGCGGACGGCGCCCGGACGTTCTCGCCGTGGCGCGTCACGACCTGGAACCAGCGCGTGCTGGCGCCGGTCGGCTACTGGGCGTGCACCCGCCTGCTGATCATCATGATGGTGTTCACCACGGGGGAGAACGCCCACGGCGAGGTGCACCTGCTGTACCGCAAGTGGGCCCACCTCCTGCAGAACGGGTCCTTCCCGGTCGGCGACTCGACCTGGCAGTACCCGCCCGGCGCGGGCGCGGTGATCCTCGCGCCCACCCTGGTGCCGGGCGTCAACTACGTCCAGGCCTTCATCGTGGTGACCTTCCTGGCCGACGCGGTGATCCTCGGCGCGCTGCTGCGGGCCGGCTCCCGGCCCGGCCGCAGCCTGGCCGGCGCCTGGGTGTGGGTGCTGATGCTGCCGCTGATGCAGTACATCCCGTACGCGCGCTACGACATCATCGTCACGCTGTTCGCCGTGCTGGCGCTGGTGCTGCTGCCGCGGTACAAGGCGCTCGGCGGGGCGATGGCCGCGATCGGCGCGGCGGTCAAGGTCTGGCCGGCGTTCGCGGTCTTCGGCATGCCGTGGGGGCGCGGCCTGCGGTCGGCCGTGCTCGGCTTCGTGGCCTCGGCGGCGGCGCTGATCGGCATCATGTCGCTGCTGTTCAGCAACAGCTTCGGCTTCCTGCAGGAGCAGAGCGGGCGCGGCGTGGAGTTCGAGTCGCTGGGCGGCAGCGCGCTGCTGGCGGCCAAGCACTTCGGCTGGACCGGCAGCGTGGTCTACCAGTACGGCTCGAACGAGGTCGTCGGCCCGTACGTCGACGTGGTCGGCCGGGTGCTGGTCGGGCTCAGCGTGGTCGGCTTCTGCTGGCTGCTGCTGTGGCGGGTCCGGGCCCGGGTGTTCTCCGCGGCCACCCCGGCGGACGCGGCGCTGGCCGCGGTGCTGGTGTTCGTCACCACCAGCCGGGTGATCAGCCCGCAGTACTTCATCTGGCTGGCCGGGCTCGGCGCGGTCTGCGTGACCTTCCGCCACTCCTCGCAGCGCCTGGTGGTCGGCCTGCTGGTGGTCGCGACCGCGCTGACCACCGTCGAGTTCCCGTTCTTCTACGAGAAGGTCCTTCAAGGGCACGCGGGATTCACCGCCGTGCTGCTGCTGCGCAACCTGGTGCTGGTGGCGGCGACGGTACTGTCGTGTGTCCAGCTGTGGCGCTCCACCGTGCCGCGCGGGAAGACCGGTCGAGGCGCGTCCCGTGCCCCGGTCGACACCGCGGCCGGGACGGGCGGCTGAGCGCCCGCCGCAACCCAGCCCATCTCCGGACGGACGTTCCGGAGCCGCCCCGGGCCCGCAGAATCGGGCCCCGCCTCGCTTAACGTGGAGCACCGTGACCGACACCGCCGCTTCGAGTCTTCCGACGCCCGAAACCTCACCGGACCCGGTCCGGCCGGGTTCGGGCAGTTCCCCGCTGGGGTCGGAGGACGGTTCCCGCGCACCGAAGTCGGCCCGGGGCCTGCGCGGACTGTTCCGGATCACCCCCTACCGGGTCACCGGACTGCTGTTCCTGCTGTTCCTGGTGCCGATGGCCGCCCGCCTCCCGTGGTCCGGCGACATCGGCCAGCACGCGTCGACCATCTGGCGACTGCGCGAGAACCTCTCGCACCCGACCAGCCCGATGATCGACCTGCCCGGTGACGGCAGCCCCTACTTCTCGCCGTACCAGCTGTTCGGCGCGCTGGTGTCGCTGGCCACCGGCCTGGTCCCGCTGAAGACGCTGCACCTGCTCGCCGTCATGAACGTCGTGCTGGTGATCACCGGCCTCGGCGCGCTGGTCCGGGCGCTGACGCCCAACCGGTGGGCACCGGTGGTCGCGCTGTTCTCCTACTTCTTCCTCTGGGGCGTGGACGTCTCGGTGTGGAGCGGCTACGAGTCGTTCGTGTCGTTCTCGCTGGGCCTGTCCTACCCGAGTGCCTTCGGCGCCGGCGTGATGTTCTGGATCTGGGCGCTCACCCTGCGGCTGCTCGGCCGGGTCCCGGACCGGGCGCCGCTGTCCGACTCGCTGCTGGTCCGGATACCGCTGCACCTGCTGCTGGGCGTCGCGCTGTTCTCGGTGCTGCTGTCGCACCCGTTCACCGGCATCGTGCTGTGCATGGGCATGGCCGGCATCATGATCGGCTCGCTGCGGGTCATCGTGCTGCGCGACTGGCTGCTGTGGGCGCTGTCCGCCGCCGTCGTCACCGTCGGCGTGCTGGCCTGGCCGTACTGGAGCGTGCTGGAGCTCAAGCAGTCCGCCGCGCTCGACGACATGCACCGCGGCCTGTACAACCACCCGCTGAACTGGTTCGGCTTCGCGCTGCTGCTCGGTCTGCCCGCGATGGTGGCGCGCTTCCGCCGCAACCGGCTCGACCCGGTGGTGCTGACCTTCGCCCTGGTCGGCGCGACCGTCGCCTACGGCTGGTTCAGCGGCCACTACAGCTGGGGCCGTGCCTACCCCGGCGTGATCGCCATGCTCCAGCTGGCCGCCGCTCTGGAGGCCGCCCGGATTCCGTGGCGGCAGTGGACGCGCAACTACTTCACCGGGATCATGGCGATCTGCCTGGTGTTCGGCATGTGGGTGCAGTCCGGCGCGATGTTCTACCTCGTCCCCAAGAACCACTTCCCCAAGGGCGTGGTGGAGAACGTCCAGGCCTGGAACCCGTGGCCGGGCTACACCTGGGCCGGCAAGTACCTCAAGTACGGCGACGTGGTGATGGCCACCGGTGAGCGCCCGCTGGTGCAGCTCCCGGCGTACGGCTACTACACCGTCGAGGCCGGCTACCCGGACCCGGCGATCGACCAGGCCGTGCTCGACCAGCGGAAGAAGGACACCGACGAGTTCTTCGCCAAGAACACGACGAACACCCGCAAGACGGAGCTGCTCCGCCAGTACCACGCCGACTGGGTCATGCTGCTCCCGAAGGACGGCGAGGTGCCCACCGGCCCCGAGTTCCAGGTCGTGACCAAGAGCCCGCAGGGCGAGTACCTGATCAAGGTGTCGAAGCCGTGACGAACGCAGGCCCGGGACACCCGTCCCCCGAACGCCCCCTGCTCCAGGCACCCGTGTTCGCGGACGCCGCTCCGGCCCCCGCCGGGACGGGGCGGCGGGCCGCCGCCCCCGCCCCCGCCAAGCGGCCCCGCCTGTACGTGCTCGACGGCATGCGCCTGGTCGCCGCGCTGACCGTGATGCTCTTCCACTACGTCGGCAAGCCCGCCGGGTGGGAGCAGGTCTGGCGCGGCGCGCCCGACGTGCTGATGCCGGCCCTGCACGGCGTGGCCATCTACGGCTGGATCGGCGTCGAGCTGTTCTTCCTGATCAGCGGCTTCGTCATCTGCATGTCCTGCTGGGGCAAGCGGCCGCAGGACTTCTTCGTCTCCCGGGTGGTCCGGCTCTACCCGGCGTACTGGGTGGCCGTGCTGCTCACCACCGCGGTGGTCACCACCGCCGGCTACGCCTTCACCACCGCCAAGGACCTCACGCCGCGCACGGTCATCGCCAACCTGACGATGATCCAGACGCCGCTGGGCGCGCCGTCGGTCGACCCGAGCTACTGGACCCTGTGGGTCGAGATGCTCTTCTACGTGCTCTTCGCCGGCGTCGTCGCGATGGGCCTGACCTACCGCCGGGTGGTCGCCTTCTGCGGCATCTGGACCTTCGTCGCGGCGATCGCGCCGACCGTCGACCTGCCGCTGCTGGACACCCTGACCCAGCCGTCGTACGCGCCGTTCTTCACCGCCGGCGTCACCATGTACCTCATGTACCGGTTCGGCCCGAACCTGCTGCTGTGGGGCATGCTCGGGTTCTCCTGGATGGTCGCCCAGTACCGCCTCAAGGGCACCGTGGACATGTACCAGCAGTGGCTGCCGCAGCACATCTCGTTCACCGTCGCGGCCGCCCTGATGACGCTGTGCTTCCTGCTGGTGCTGGCCGCCTCGCTCGGCTTCTTCAACTGGATCCAGTGGCGCTGGCTGACCGTCGCCGGCGCGCTCACCTACCCCGTGTACCTGCTGCACCAGGAGATCGGCCTGAGCGCCATCCACTGGCTGCGCCGCTCGATGGAGCCGATCCCGACCCTGCTCGTGGTGATGCCGTCGATCCTGGTGCTCGCCTACCTGGTGCACAAGCTGGTCGAGAACCCCCTGTCGAACGCCCTGAAGCGCGGGCTCACCACGGCCTTCGCGACGGTCACCAAGGTCGACCAGGAGAGCCGCGCCCGGGTCGAGGCGCAGACGCGCAACACCGGCGGGGGATCTGCCCGATGAGCACCGACACCACCCGGGCGTCGCTGGCGCCCGAGGAACAGGGGGGCGGGGCGACCGGGCTGAACCGCTCGCTGCTGCGTCGGCCGCTGCGGTTCCTGCGGCCGATGGCGCCAGCGCTGCTGGCCTACACCGCCGTGCGGGCCTTCGGTCTGCTGGCGATGTGGCTGCACCCCAAGTCCGACCTGCCCGGGGTCAGCAACTCCACGCTGACGCGCCTCGCCACCCTGTGGGACGCGCCGTACTACCAGATGATCGCCGTCCACGGGTACAGCGACGACCTGGGCATCGACGGCTACGCCAACGGCGTCCCCTACTCGTCGCGGGCGTTCTTCCCGTTCTACCCGATGGCGATCCGCGCGGTGCACGCCGTGCTGCCGATCACCGCCGGGCACGCCGCCCTGCTGGTCGCCTGGTTCTTCTCGCTGGTGGCGGCCGCGGGCATCTTCGCCGTCGTCGCGCACGTCTACCGGCCGCGGATCGCGCTGATCGCGGTGGTGCTCTGGGGGGCGCTGCCGCACGGCGCGGTGGAGAGCATGGCGTACTCCGAGCCGGTCTTCACCGCCTGGGCCGCCTGGTCGCTGTACGCGCTGCTGCGCCGGAACTGGATCTGGGCCGGCGCGCTGAGCTGCATGGCCTGCCTGACCCGTCCCAGCGGACTGGCCGTGGCGGCCGCCGTCGGCATCACCGCGGCGGTCGAACTGGTGCAGTTCTGGCGCGGCCGGCGCAACGGCGCCGACCGCCCGGTGGTCTGGCGGGTCCTGCTGGGCACCGCGCTCGCCCCGGCGGGCTGGTTCGGCTACCTCGCGTACGTCGGCTGGCAGCGCGGCACCTGGCGCGGCTACTTCGACGTCCAGCTGGCCTGGGGCACCCACTTCGACTTCGGCCGGGGCACGCTCTCCTGGATGAGCGGCATGATCCTGCACCCGGACAGCAAGGGGACCACCCTCGACCAGGTCGTGATGGTCGGCATCGTGGTCGCCTCGGTGGTGCTGTTCCTGCTGGCCGTCGAACAGCGCCAGCCGCTCCCGCTGCTGGTGTTCGGCGGCATGATGCTGGTGATCGCGCTCGGTGACGGCGCCTACTACGCACCGCGCGCCCGGTTCCTGCTGCCGGCGTTCGTGCTGCTGCTCCCGGTGGCCGCCGGACTGTCGCGCATCCGTTCCCGGGTGTCGCTCTGGGTGCTGCTATCGTCAGCCGTTGTCTGTTCGGGCTTCTACGGCGTGTTCCTGGTGTTCGAGAGCGTCTACTCGCCCTGACCGGCGGCCGATCAGGCCTCTGTGCCCCGACGTTGTTGTCCGCGCACGGTGCTCCTTTCCCGTGCCGGAATCCCTGCTGCGGAAAGAGTCCCTTCGATGTCCTACGACCAGAGCGTGGTGCCGCCGAGGCTGCGCGGGCCCGCTCCCGCCGCAGGTGACGGGCCGGGTCGGCCGCTCCCCGGAACGGCCCCCCGGCCCCGGCTGTACCTGCTCGACCTGCTGCGGCTGCTGGCCGCGCTGGGTGTCGTGCTCTGGCACTACGCGGGCTACCAGGGCTGGCCGAAGGACGTGTGGGGCGGCCGTACCTCGGACGTGATACCCGTCCTGCACGACATCGGGAAGTACAGCTGGATCGGCGTCGAGCTGTTCTTCCTGATCAGCGGGTTCGTGATCTGCATGTCCTGCTGGGGCAAGACCTCCGGGGCGTTCTTCCGCTCCCGGGTGGTCCGGCTGTTCCCGGCGTACTGGTTCGGGGTGCTGGTGGCCGGCGCACTGATCCTGTACGCCCGTCCGAACTGGATGTGGAACGGCAAGCTGTTCCGGTACTCGGACGTGCTGACCAACCTGACGATGGTTCAGAAGGGCGAGGGCGTCTGGGACGTCGACCCGGTGTACTGGACGCTCTGGATCGAGCTGCGCTTCTACGTGCTGTTCGGCCTGGTGGTCGCGTTCGGGCTGACGTACAAGCGGGTGGTCGCGTTCTGTGCGATGTGGACCTTCGCGTCGGTGCTCACCACCGCCTCCGGACTGCCGTTCCTGGACCTGATCTTCTTCCCCGACTACTCGTCGTTCTTCGTCGCCGGCATCGCGATGTACCTGATGTACCGGTACGGGCAGGACCTGCTGCTGTGGGGGATCGTCGGGTTCTCCTGGCTGCTCGCCCAGAACAAGCTGCACAAGATCATGTCGGACTACCAGGCCTTCTCCGGCGACACGCTGTCCTACACCAAGCTGCTGATCCTGATGACCCTGGCGTTCGTCGTGGTCGCGGGCACCGCGCTCGGCTGGTTCCGCTGGGTCAAGTGGCCCTGGCTGACGGTGCTCGGCGCGATGACCTACCCGCTGTACCTGCTGCACCAGGTGATCGGCTGGTGGTTCCTGGTCCACCTGCAGGGCAAGGTCGGGCCGTA
The DNA here is from genome assembly GCF_014648555.1 of Kitasatospora griseola. Classification (GTDB taxonomy): domain Bacteria; phylum Actinomycetota; class Actinomycetes; order Streptomycetales; family Streptomycetaceae; genus Kitasatospora; species Kitasatospora griseola. The sequence continues at coordinate 71,269 of NZ_BMRI01000005.1, read as the reverse complement.
CGCCGAGGCCGGGATCGTGATCGGCGGCATGCTGGTCGCCTCGTGGCTGGTGAACCGGTACATAGAGAAGCCCGGATCGAAGCTGCTCAACCGCGGTCTGGAGAAGTCCTTCGAGCGGATGCGCGGCATCGACGCCCGGGAGGCGCTGGCCAAGCGCGAGAAGAAGGCCAGGCTCGCCGCCGAGGAGGCGGCCCGCGAGCGGCAGGCCGTCGGCGCCGAGTCCTGACCCCGGCCCGGCCGGTTCCGACGGAACCGGCCGGGCTTGTCGGTGCAGGGCCATAGACTCGAAGGGCCATGACTAGCCTCTTCGATGACCTCCCGCTCCCCGGCTTCGAGCGTCCTGCCGTCGGGTCGAGCCGCCGCCCCGGCGCGGTGCAGCAGCCGCCCCTGACGTCGTGGTCCGACGAGGAGGCGCCGCCCGCGGACGAACCGTACGACGAGCCGCCGTACGACCCCGGGTACGGCGCGGAGGAGGACATCCCGGACGGGCTGTTCGCCACCGACCACGCCGCCGAGGCCGAGCGCGACGCCTGGCACCGCAACGGCGCGGCGCGCACCGTGGTGGACCCGGCGCAGCTGCTGGAGGGCATGAACGACCCGCAGCGCGAGGCGGTGCTGCACCACGGCTCGCCGCTGCTGATCGTGGCCGGCGCGGGCTCCGGCAAGACCCGGGTGCTGACCCACCGGATCGCGTACCTGCTGGCCGCGCGGGGCGTGCAGCCCGGCGAGATCCTGGCGATCACCTTCACCAACAAGGCCGCCGGCGAGATGCGCGAACGCGTGGAGGCGCTGGTCGGCCCGCGCGCCAAGGCGATGTGGGTGTCGACGTTCCACAGCGCGTGCGTCCGGATCCTGCGCCGCGAGGCGAAGCTGCTGGGCATGAGTTCCAGCTTCTCGATCTACGACTCGGCGGACTCGCAGCGCCTGATGGCGCTGGTCTGCCGGGACCTGGACCTCGACCCCAAGCAGTTCCCGCCGAAGTCGTTCACCGCGAAGGTCAGCAACCTCAAGAACGAGCTGATCGACGAGGAGACGTACGCCGACCAGGCCGCGAACCCGATGGAGAAGAAGCTCGCCGAGGCGTACTTCCTCTACCAGCGGCGCCTGCGCGAGGCCAACGCGCTGGACTTCGACGACATCATCATGACCACCGTCAACCTGCTGCAGGCGTTCCCGGACGTCGCCGAGCACTACCGGCGCAGGTTCCGCCACATCCTGGTCGACGAGTACCAGGACACCAACCACGCCCAGTACACGCTGGTGCGGGAGCTGTCCGGCGGCTCGGCCGCGCACGCCCCGCGGATGACCGCGGACGGCGACTTCGTCGACCCGACGGAGGCCAGGCTGGCGCAGATCGCGCCCGCCGAGCTGTGCGTGGTCGGTGACGCCGACCAGTCGATCTACGCCTTCCGCGGCGCGACGATCCGCAACATCCTCGCGTTCGAGGAGGACTACCCGAACGCGACGACGATCCTGCTGGAGCAGAACTACCGCTCCACCCAGACCATCCTGACCGCCGCGAACTCGGTGATCGAGCGGAACACCAACCGCCGCAAGAAGAACCTGTGGACGGCCGGCGACCAGGGCGAGCAGGTGGTCGGCTACGTCGCCGACGACGAGCACGGCGAGGCCCAGTTCATCGCCGACGAGATCGACCGGCTCACCGACGCCGGCCACGCCCGCCCCGGCGACGTGGCGATCTTCTACCGCACCAACGCGCAGTCCCGGGTGTTCGAGGAGGTGTTCATCCGGGTCGGCCTGCCGTACAAGGTGGTCGGCGGGGTGCGCTTCTACGAGCGCAAGGAGGTCAAGGACGTCCTCGCGTACCTGCGGGTGCTGTCCAACCCGGAGGACACCGTGCCGCTGCGCCGGATCCTCAACGTGCCCAAGCGCGGCATCGGCGAACGCGCCGAGGCGATGATCGACGCGCTCTCCTCGCGCGAGCGGATCTCCTTCGCGCAGGCGCTGCGCCGGGTCGACGAGGCGTACGGGATGGCGGCGCGCTCCGCCAACGCGGTCAAGAAGTTCAACGACCTGATGGCCGGGCTGCGCCAGGTGGTCGAGTCCGGGGCCGGGCCGGCCGCGGTGCTGGAGGCCGTCCTGGAGGAGACCGGTTACCTGGCCGAACTCCAGGCGTCCACCGACCCGCAGGACGAGACCCGGGTGGAGAACCTCCAGGAGCTCGCGTCCGTGGCGCTGGAGTACGAGAAGGACCCGGGGGAGCGGCCCGAGGGCGACGAGGGCCCGCCGGTCGGCTCGCTGGCGGACTTCCTGGAGCGGGTCGCGCTGGTCGCCGACTCCGACCAGATCCCGGATGCCGACGAGGACGGGGCCGGCGCGGGCGTCATCACGATGATGACCCTGCACACCGCCAAGGGCCTGGAGTTCCCGGTGGTCTTCCTCACCGGCATGGAGGACGGGATCTTCCCGCACATGCGGGCGCTGAACCAGGTCAAGGAACTGGAGGAGGAGCGGCGCCTCGCCTACGTCGGCCTCACCCGGGCCCGGCAGCGGCTCTTCCTGACCAGGTCGGTGCTGCGCAGCGCCTGGGGGCAGCCGTCGTACAACCCGGCGTCCCGGTTCCTGGAGGAGATCCCGGAGAACCTGATCGAGTGGAAGCGCACCGGCGCGGCCGCCGTGCCCGCCTCCCGCTTCTCCTCGTCCTCGTCGTCCTCCTCGTCGTCGGGCGGGCGCAGCAGCAGCGGCGGCAGCGGCTTCTCGGCGAGCGCCTCGCCGAAGGCCGGCTGGGGCAAGTCGGCGCGCACCGTGGTCGACCGGGAGGTGGTGGCGCTCGCCGTCGGCGACCGGGTCAGCCACGACAGCTTCGGCCTGGGCACCGTGGTCGCCACCCAGGGCGTCGGCGACAAGGCCCGTGCCACCGTCGACTTCGGCACCGCCGGGCGCAAGGAACTGCTGCTGCGCTACGCCCCGGTCGAGAAGCTCTGACCCGACCGGCCCCGGCCTCAGCGGGGGTCGAGGCCGCGGTCCAGCAGCCACGGCACCGGGTCGACGGGGGTCTCGCCGTCGGGCCGCACCTCGAAGTGCAGGTGCGGCCCGGTGCTGTTGCCGGTGCTGCCGGACCAGCCGATCACCTCGCCGGCCCGGACCGGGCCGCGCAGGATCCGGTACGCGCGCAGGTGCCCGTACAGGGTGCGGGTGCCGTCGGGCGCGGTGACCGTCGCCAGCCGGCCGTACGCCGGGTGCCACTGGGTGCCGACGGCGCCGTCGGTGACGGCCAGCACCGGGGTGCCGGACGACACCGGGAAGTCGATGCCGGTGTGCCGCGCGGACCAGTGCGCGCCGGGCTCGCCGAACACCGCGCTCAGGCCGGGCCGGGCCACCGGCAGCGAGAAGCGCCGGGCCGACGCGGCCGCCTGCTCCTCCTCGGCCCGACGGGCCGCCGATTCGGCCGTCAGGTCGGCGGGCTGACGGCCCGTCCGGTCGGCGCGGTCGGGGAGCTCCGGCCGGGCGGCGGCCTGCCGGTCCGGCCCGCCGGGGAGCGGGGCGGCGCTCGGCGGCCGGTGCGGCGGCGGGTGCGCGGAGGCGACGGCGGCCGCGAACACGCCCAGCGCCGCCACCGAGGGCAGCGCGACCGCCAGCACCGCCGTCCTGGTGGCGCTGCGGGCCCGGGCCCGGCGCTCGGCACGGGCGGCGGCACGGCTGCTGGGGACCACGGCTGTCACCTCGCGGCGGCTCGGGGACGTACGGGAGGACGCGGTCGAGACTGTAGCGGGGCGTCGACAGAGCGGACAAAGCGTGCATTTCAGCAGGCGTGGCGCGACGGCGGCCGGGGCCGGCAGGCGGGGTGGGCTGTGATTTTCCCCTCCTCTTGACCGGCGGGAAAGGACGGCGGCCCTGCCGGGCCGCTACCCTCCCCTCAGATCTGTTAAAAGTGGTTAACACGCCCCCGCGACGAGGTCGGCCGGGTGGTGGACGACGTGGTCCAGGAGGCAGTCATGGTTGTGTCAGGGCCGATCCGAGTAGTGGTCGCCAAGCCCGGTCTCGACGGGCACGACCGGGGCGCCAAGGTCATCGCGCGGGCGCTGCGCGACGCGGGCATGGAGGTCATCTACACCGGCCTGCACCAGACGCCCGAGCAGATCGTCGACACGGCGATCCAGGAGGACGCGGACGGCATCGGCCTGTCCATCCTGTCGGGCGCGCACATGACGCTCTGCGCGAAGGTGATCGAGCTGCTCAAGGAGCGCGACGCGGCCGACATCAAGGTCTTCTGCGGCGGGATCATCCCGGACGCGGACATCGCGGAGCTGAAGTCGCTGGGCGTCGCCGACATCTTCACCCCCGGCACCTCCACCCAGGACGTGGTGAGCTGGGTCGAGGCGAACCTGCGCACCGCCAGTTGATCGTGCCGCAGCGGCCCCGGGCGACGGACTCGCCCGGGGCCGCTGTGCTGTGCTGTCGGGCCCCCGTTCGCCCCCCGTTCGCTACCCGGCGAGTTCGCCGAGCATCGCCTGCCGGAACCGCAGGGTGCCGGCGAGCCGGGTGAAGGTGTCGGACCAGGCGGTGTCGGGGGAGGTGTCGGCGGCCAGCGCCTCGACCGCCGGCGCGGTCTCCGGGGCGAGGGCGCGCTCGGTCATGCCGAGGACGCCGCTGTGGCTCCACGGGTACGAGCCGAGCTCCGCGGCCCGCTTGAGGGCGGCGACCACGGCGGTCGACAGCGGCGGCGTCCACGGGGTGGCGCAGGCGCCGAGCAGCTGGAAGGCGTCGCCGAGGCCGTGGGTCTGCACGAACGCGGCCGTCCAGGCGGCGCGTTCGGCGGGCGACAGGACGGCGAGCAGCTTCGCGGGCGCGCCCGGGGTGCGGCTCTCCCGGCCGGGCCGGGGCGGGGCGCCGAGCAGCGCCCGCGCCCAGTCGGCGTTCTGCTGGCGGACGGCGGCGCGGGCCCACGCCTCGCGCAGGTCCTCGGCCCACTCCGCGCCGCCGCCGCCGTCCGCGTCCACGGTGGGCACGGCGAGCAGCCGGTCCGGGGTCAGCCCGGTGTCGGCGGTCCACAGCGCGAGCGGGGCGGCGGCCGCGACCTCGCCGAACCACCAGGCCCGTTCGCCGCGCCCGGTGGGCGACTTGACGGGTATGCCGTCGCGCTGCATGGCGGCGTCGCAGGCGTCCGGCGGGGTGACGTGCAGCCGGCCGTCCGCGAACCGGACGGCCGCGCGGGCGCGGTCGGCCATCCGGGCGGCGAGCGCCGAGCCGGGCAGCGTGGAGAGCAGTTCGGCGGCGGTGGCGCGGACGTTCTTGGAACGGTCGCCGAGCGCGGCCTCCAGGAACTCCTCGTCGGCGCCGGACAGTCCGTCCTGCAGCGCGTCGAGGAACAGCACCCGGTCCTCGGCCCGCTCGGTCGGCCAGGTGGAGGCGAGCAGGGCCAGGCCGGCCGCCGGGTCGGTCCGGCGCAGCCGGGTCAGGTGGGTGACGCGTTCGGCGAACAGGCCTTCCTGCCAGAGGAGTTCGCCGGGCCGGTCGAGGTCGTCGTGGTCGGCGGCGGTCCGGGTGACGTACCGCCAGTCGGGGTTCTGCGGGGCCAGCCAGCGGCCGAGCGGGCCGGCCAGGGTGACGGCGTCGCCGCGCAGCTCGGAACGGGCCCGGGCGGTGTCCAGCAGCGCCGGGACGAGCGCGGGCGGCGGCCGGTAGCCGCGCGCGCGGGCCGCGGCCAGCCACTGCGGGAGCAGCTCGGCCAGGTTGGCGGTGGAGCCGTGGCCGCCGCGGGTGCCGAGCAGTACGGCGAGCCGGCGGGCGGCGGGTTCGGGCAGTGCCGGGCGGGTGTCGTCCGGGGCGGGCGCGGGGGCGTCCACGGCGGGCGTGGGCAGCGCGCCGGCCCGGCGGCGGACCGCGGCGAGGGCGGCCAGGTCGAGCAGCGCGGTGGCCGGGTCGGTACGGTCCACGGACTCGGCGAGCGGCGTGCCGGGTTCGGGCAGCGGACGGCGGTCGGTGCCGAGCAGGGCCGCGCCCTGCAGGTCGGCCCACTGGTCGCCGGCGAGGGCGGCGGCGGTCATGCGCGGCCCCCGATCGGGCGGGCGTCGGTGCGGTGGCGCCGGCCCCAGCCGCTGGCGGTGGCGGCGCGGCGGGCGGCGTGGTGCAGGCAGATGCGTCGGACGGCGGCGCGCTGGCGGGTGCGGATGCAGGACATGTGGTTCCTCCGGTTGACGGGCCGTCGGGAGACGCCGGGGAGCGCCGAAGGGCCGGTCGGTCGGGTGTGGTGGCTTTTTCGGGCATGCCGAGGCCGTGACGTGGCGTCAGGCGTGCGGGTGGAGGTTGTCGGTCAGCCGAGGCCGACGGGGCGGTGCTCGGCGTCCCAGGCGGTGACGGGCGTGAAGCCGGCGTGGCCGCACTCGCCGAACAGCGTGACGGGGTGGCCGGCGGAGACCGCGGCGAGACGCCACAGCGCGGCGTCGGCGAGCGCGCCGCGGCGCACCGGAAGGGTGTGCCGGCCGTCGGTGAGCTGCCAGCCGTCCGGGGTGAGGACGGGGACGACGTCGGTGAGGACGGCCGGCCAGCTGTCCAGCCACGGGTCCTCGGCGACGGCGTCGCCGTACGCGGCCAGCGCCTCCGCCGGGGAGAGTCCGGCGGGCACGGCCGCCGGGGCCGGCTCGGGGTCGCCGTACCGGGTGCCGAGGACGGCGCGCAGCGGGCGGGCGCCCGGGTGGAAGGCGACGTCGGCCTCCAGCAGCCGGCCGGTGGGCAGCGCCAGGTCGGGGGCCTGGCCGGGGCGGCCGAAGGCCAGCAGCAGGGCGTCACGGCCGGTCTTCGCGCCGCGCAGCCACACCCGGCGGGTGGTGAGCCGCTCGTCGGCGGTGTCCCGGCTGCCGAGGACCTGCCAGCGGTCGCGGACGGTCGGGCCGGCGAGCAGTTCGGCGGTGTCGGTGGTGAAGCCGACCCGGGTGCGGACGGTCGCGGCGAGCGCCTCCGGCAGGGCGTCGATCCGGCCGTACGCGCCGGCCAGCAGGTGCAGCATCGCGTACTCCTCCAGCAGACCGTCCTGCGGGGTGTCGGCCAGCGCCCGGACCCGGCCGGCCAGGCCCGGGGCCTGGGCGTCGACCATGCGGGCCGCGACCTCGTCCCAGGCGCCCGCGGGCGGCGGATCGGCGAGGCCCCGGCGGATGCCGTCGGCCAGCCGCAGCCGCAGGTCGAGCGCGCCCGCGGCGACCCGCGCGGAACGCTTGGCGGCCCGCTTGCGGGCGGCCTCCGGATCCGCGTCGGCGGCCTTCGCCTGCTGCTTGGCGGCCTTGTCGGCGGCGGCCTGACTACGGCCGTTCAGCCACTCCGACACCCAGTCGGGCGCCTCGGCGGCCGCGGTGACGGCCTCCGGCCCGGACGCCCACAGCAGCAGCAGGCCCAGGGCGTGCTTGCACGGGAACTTTCGGCTCGGGCAACTGCACTTGTAGGCGGGGGTGCCGAGCTCCACCGCCGTCCGGTACGGCGTGCTGCCGCTGCCCTTGCACAGGCCCCACAGCGCGCCCTGACCGGTGCCGGCGCCACTCCACGGTGCGGGCCCGGAGAGCTTGCCCGCGGCTTTCTGGGACGCCGGGTCGGGGGCCAGGGAAAGGACGTGTTCGGTGCTCCAGCGTTCCTCCATGCCCACGACGTTAGGCGGCGCCACTGACAGTTGAGGGACGGTCAGGCCGGGGCCAGCGGACAGCCGGAGCCGACCCGCTCGACGAGATCCGCGCGCAGCGCCGCGAGCTCGGCGGTGCGGGCGTCGATCAGGGCGATCTTCTCCCGCAGCAGCGCCGACAGTCGCTCGGCGGCGTCCGGTGCGCCGTCCAGTTCCGCGCCGGTGCGGGCGATCTCGGCGAGCGAGAAGCCGAGCGCCTGCGCGGTACGGACGTACCGCAGCCAGGGCACCGCCTCCGGCGGAAAGTCGCGGTAGCCGTTCGGCAGCCGGCGGGCCGTCAGCAGCCCGGTGCGCTCGTAGAACCGGACGGCATCGCGGCTCAGCCCGGCCCGCTCGGCGAGTTCCCCGATCCTCATGTCCCTGCCTCCGTCGGCGACTTGACCTTGGACAGTACTCCAGGGTCGAACCTGGGGCGGTCCGCACGGCGAGAGTTGAAGGAGACCGCCCGATGACACCCCGCCACCTCCGCGTGGTCCGCGCCAGCGCCTGGTACGACCTGCTGGTCACCGCCCCGTTCGCCACCCCCTGGACGTTCGCCCTGGCGCACCGCGCGCTGTCCGCCGCCGGGCGGGCCCTCGGGGTGGGCGAACTCCCGCCGCCGGAGCCCGTGCTGACCCTGTTCGCCAACCTGATGGGCTCCCTGGTCGTGGTGTGGGCCCTCCTCCGCCTCCTCCGCCCCCTCCCGGTGCACGGCCGCTACGACGGCGCCGCCCGCCTCCTGTTCGCCTGCTGGCAGGCCTGGGCCCTGGCCCACGGCGCGACCGGCCTGCTGTGGGGCTTCCTGGCCGTCGAGCTGGCGTTCGGCGCGGCCCAGCTGTGGCCGCTCGTCGCCGACCGGGCGGCTGCGGCACGGGGCCGGCGGAATTGTCGGTGGCGGGGTGCAGAGTAGGTCTCGCACGGCCCGAACGGGAGTATGTATCCCCAGGTCAGCGCCGTGCCATTCCCCCTTCGCGCCCTTTCTGCGCAGTGTTCTGACGTCCCGTGAGATCGGAGCAGTCGATGACCACCGAGACGACCAGCGAGGTCCTGCGGCAGCACGCCGAGGACGCGTTCGGCGAGGAGTTGGCCGCCCTTGCCCGGCATGACGACCGGGTGCGGCCGGAGCGTTGGCGGCTGTCGCCGTGGGCGGTCGCCACGTACCTGTTGGGCGGGGAGCTCGCCGACGGGACGGTGATCACGCCCAAGTACATCGGGCCGCGCCGGGTGATCGAGGTCGCCGTGACGACGCTGGCCACCGACCGGGCGCTGCTGCTGCTCGGTGTGCCCGGCACGGCCAAGACCTGGGTGTCCGAGCACCTGGCCGCCGCGATCTCGGGCGACTCCACGCTGCTCGTCCAGGGCACCGCGGGCACCCCGGAGGAGGCGGTCCGCTACGGGTGGAACTACGCGCAGCTGCTCGCCCACGGGCCCAGCGAGGACGCCCTGGTGCCGTCCCCGTTGATGCGGGCCATGCGGGACGGGCAGATCGCCCGCGTCGAGGAGCTCACCCGCATCCCCGCCGACGTGCAGGACAGCCTGATCACCATCCTGTCGGAGAAGACCCTGCCGGTGCCCGAACTCGGCACCGAGGTGCAGGCGGTGCGCGGCTTCAACGTGATCGCCACCGCCAACGACCGCGACCGCGGCGTCAACGAGCTCTCCTCCGCGCTGCGCCGCCGGTTCAACACCGTGGTGCTGCCGCTGCCCGCCACCCTCGACGAGGAGGTGGAGATCGTCACCCGCCGGGTCGGCCAGCTCGGCCGCTCCCTCGACCTGCCCGAACTGCCGGGCGGCGCCGAGGAGATCCGCCGGGTGGTCACCGTCTTCCGCGAGCTGCGGGCCGGTCTGACCGCCGACGGCCGCACCAAGGTGAAGACCCCCAGCGGCACGCTGTCCACCGCCGAGGCGATCTCGGTGGTCACCAACGGCCTCGCGCTGGCCACCCACTTCGGCGACGGCGTGCTGCGGGCCGGCGACGTCGCGGACGGCATCGTCGGCGCCGTGGTCCGCGACCCGGTCGCCGACCGGCAGGTGTGGCGCGAGTACGTGGAAGGCGTGGTCCGCGACCGCGACGGCTGGAAGGACTTCTACCGGGCCGCCCGGGAGGTCTCCGCGTGAGTGCCCAGGTGACGCTGCTCGGGGTGCGCCACCACGGCCCCGGCTCGGCCCGCGCGGTCGCCGCCGCGCTGGCCGCCCTGCAGCCCGACGCGGTGCTGATCGAGGGACCCCCGGAGGCCGACGAGCTGACCGCGCTGGCCGCCGAGAAGGACATGGTCCCGCCGGTCGCCCTGCTCGCCCACGTCAGCGACGACCCGGCGCGGGCCGCGTTCTGGCCGTACGCCGAGTTCTCCCCCGAGTGGGTGGCGCTGCGGCACGCCGCGGACGCCGGGGTGCCGGTCCGGTTCATCGACCTGCCGGCCGGGCAGAGTCTCGCGCTCCCGCCGCGCGGCGCCGATCCGGATGCGACATTCCCGGCCGACGGCGCGTCAGAAGAGGGGGAGCAGGGGCCGGGAGTGCCGGGGGGCACTTCCGGGCCCGCCCCCGTCGACCCGATCGCCGAACTCGCCGCCGCCGCCGGACATCCCGACCCGGAGGCCTGGTGGGAGGACGTGATCGAGCACCGCACCCCCGGCGCCGACCCTCCCCCAGCCTTCGGCCGGGGGTACCCCCAGGTGCCCGGTTGCTCCCTTGCCGAGGCGCTCGAACCGTTCGCCGCTCTCGCCGAGGCGATGGCCGCGCTGCGCGAGCACCACCCCGTCGAGCGGCGCGACGAGATCCGCGAGGCCGCCATGCGGCAGCAGATCCGCGCCGCCCGCCGGGCCGGGCACCAGCGGATCGCCGTGGTCTGCGGCGCCTGGCACGTCCCCGCGCTGGCCGTCATGCCGACCGTCGCGCACGACCGGGCGCTGCTCGCCGAACTCCCCAAGAAGCTGAAGACCGAACTCACCTGGGTGCCGTGGACCCACCGGCGGCTGTCCCAGCACACCGGCTACGGCGCCGGCATCGACTCGCCCGGCTGGTACCACCACCTGTACACCACGCCCGAGCAGCCGATCGCCCGCTGGATGACCAAGGTCGCCGGACTGCTGCGCGCCGAGGACCACCCGGTCTCCTCCGCGCACGTCATCGAGGCGATCCGGCTGGCCGACACCCTCGCCGCGATGCGCGGCCGTCCGCTGCCCGGCCTCACCGAGACCCTGGACGCGGTCCGCGCCGTCATGTGCGACGGCTCCGACCTGGCCCTCGCCCTGGTCCACGACCGGCTGGTGGTCGGCGACGCGCTCGGCGAGGTCCCCGACGACGCGCCCGCGGTGCCGCTGCAGCGCGACCTGACGCGCCTTCAGCGCACGCTGCGGCTCAAGCCCGAGGCGACCGGCCGCGAACTCGTCCTCGACCTGCGCAAGGACCTCGACGCCGAGCGCTCCCGACTGCTGCACCGGCTGCGGCTCCTCGGCCTGCACTGGGGCCGGCCGGTCCGCGACAGCGTGCAGTCCACCGGCACCTTCCGGGAGACCTGGCAGCTCGTCTGGGAACCCGAGTACGCCGTCCGTCTGGTCGAGGCCGGCCAGTGGGGCACCACCGTGCTGGGCGCCGCCACCGGCAAGGCGGTCGCCGACGCGGCCGGCGCCGAGCTCACCGCGCTCACCGAACTCGCCGAGCACTGCCTGCTGGCCGCGCTCCCCGACGCCCTGCCCGAGGTGATGCGGCGGCTCGCCGACCGCGCCGCGCTCGACACCGACGCCGGACACCTCGCCACCGCACTGCCCGCCCTGGTCCGCACCCTGCGCTACGGCGACGTCCGCGCCACCGACACCAGCGCCCTCACCGCCGTCGCGCTCGGCCTCGCCGAACGGCTCTGCGTCGCCCTGCCCGCGGCCTGCACCGGCCTCGACGCGGACGGCGCGAGCGCCCGCCGCACCGAGATCGACGCCGTCCACCAGGCGATCGCCCTGCTCTCCGACACCGCCATCGGCGAACGGTGGGCCGGCACCCTCACGGCGCTCGCCGCCCGCGAACCGCACGGCGGACCGGCCACCGGCGTCCCCGGGCTGCTGCGCGGCCGCGCTGTCCGACTGCTGCTCGACGACGGCCGGATCGACACCGCGGAGGCCGGCCGGCGGCTCGGCCTGGTCCTCTCGATCGCCTCCGGTCCGCTGGACGCCGCCGGCTGGGTCGAGGGCCTGGTCTCCGGCGGCGGCGCGATGCTCCTGCACGACCCGGCCCTGCTCGGCCTGCTCGACACCTGGCTGTGCGGCGTCCCCGCCGAGACCTTCACCGACCTGCTGCCGATCCTGCGCCGCACCTTCTCCTCCCTGGAGACGGGCGTCCGCCACACCATCGGCTCCCGGGTCGCCGCCGGACCGCTGAGCACTTCTGTCGTGGACAGCGGCCCCGACATCGAGCTGGACGCGGAGCGCGCGGACGCGACGACGCCCGTGCTGGCGCTGCTCCTGGGCGTGCGGCAAGCGGTCATCCCGCGCCAGGCGGACCGCCGCGCGAGCTGACGTGTCGTGGGCGGGGGATGCGATCAGTGGTGGGCCCGCGCTGCAGTGCCCTGATCGTGCCCTCCGCTCCTTCCGCTCTGCGCAGTTCTCTCCCAGCCCTGGCGGGCCGGGAGGTGCCCGTTCCCTTGTTTCTTCCGCTTCGCGCAGCTTTCCCTGCGGGTGAGGAGTGAGTTCAGATGACTGTCCGTCAGGATGATGAGCGGATGCGGCGGTGGCGGCTCGTCCTGGGAGCCGAGGGGGACGGGACCGGGGTGCGGCTGTCGCGGCGGGATGCGGGGATGGACGGGGCGCTCGGGGCGCTGTACCGGGAGGACGGGAAGCGGTCGGCGGGGCTCGGGGGGTCCGCGCCGCAGGTGGCGCGGTGGTTGGGCGACATCCGGGAGTACTTCCCGACCAGCGTGGTGCAGCTGATGCAGCAGGACGCGATCTCCCGGCTGGGGCTGGACCGGCTGCTGCTGGAGCCGGAGATGCTGGCAGCGGTGGAGCCGGACGTGCACCTGGTGGGGACGCTGCTGTCGTTGAAGCACGCGCTGCCGGAGACCACCCGGGAGTCGGCCCGCATGGTGGTCGGCAAGGTGGTCGCGGAGCTGGAGCGCCGGCTGGCCGACAAGACCCGTTCGACGCTGGGCGGGGCGCTGGACCGCAGCGCCAAGGTGAACCGGCCCAAGCACCGGGACATCGACTGGGACCGGACCATCCGGGCCAACCTGTCGAAGTACCTGCCGGAGTACCGGACGGTGGTGCCGGAGCGGCTGGTCGGCTACGCGCGGGCACAGCGGGCGGTGAAGAAGGACGTGATCCTGTGCATCGACCAGTCGGGGTCGATGGCGCCGTCGGTGGTGCACTCGGCGGTGTTCGGCGCGGTGCTGGCGTCGATGCACAGCCTGGACACCCGGCTGGTGGTGTTCGACACCTCGGTGGTGGACCTGACCGAGCAGCTGAGCGACCCGGTGGACGTGCTGTTCGCGACCCAGTTGGGCGGCGGCACCGACATCAACCGGGCGCTGGCGTACTGCCAGTCGAAGATCACCCGCCCGTCGGAGACGATCGTGGTGCTGATCAGCGACCTGTACGAGGGCGGCATCCGGGACGAGATGCTGAAGCGGGTGGCGTCGATGAAGGCGTCGGGGGTGCAGTTCATCGCGCTGCTGGCGTTGTCCGACGAGGGCGCGCCGGCGTACGACCACGCGCACGCGCAGGCGCTGGCCGCGTTGGGGGCTCCGGCGTTCGCCTGCACCCCGGACGCGTTCCCGGACATCATGGCGGCCGCGATCGAGAAGCGTCCGCTGCCGGTGCCGAACCGGCAGTGACCGGTCAATGGCGGCTGACGCCACCCGTCCGGGTGATCGTGTGGTGCGGTGGGCCGTCGTGCGCCGCGGGGTCGCGGGAGGCCGTCGACACGCCGGACCAGGTCCGCTGTGACGGTTCTCACGAAGGTCGAGCCGGTCCCGGGCGAAACCTGCCCGCCGTCCGGGGATAACCTGCCATGCGGACGTGACGCGCGTGTTGATCCACGATGCGCCCGGCGCCTGGGTGGGCCGCAAGGCCGTACATCTGCGTACCCGCCCAGCGCCGACGACCCGCAGCGAAGATCCTGCCGTGGCACGCTCGTAGAGACACATTCCGCGACCACGAACAAGGACAAACACGTGGACCTGTTCGAGTACCAGGCGAGGGACCTCTTCGCCAAGCACGGTGTACCCGTGCTTGACGGCGATGTCATCGAGACCGCCGCAGACGCTGCCGCCATCGCGGAGCGCTTCGGCGGCCGAGCCGTCGTCAAGGCTCAGGTGAAGGTGGGTGGCCGAGGCAAGGCCGGTGGCGTGAAGCTCGCGTCCGACCCGCAGGACGCCGTGGCCAAGGCCGAGGCGATCCTCGGTATGGACATCAAGGGCCACACCGTCCACAAGGTGATGCTGGCGCAGACCGCGGACATCAAGGAGGAGTACTACGTCTCCTTCCTGCTCGACCGCACCAACCGCACCTTCCTGGCCATGGCCAGCGTCGAGGGCGGCGTGGAGATCGAGGTCGTGGCCGAGGAGAACCCGGACGCGCTCGCCAAGATCCCGGTGGACGCCAACGAGGGCGTGACCCCGGAGAAGGCCGCCGAGATCGTCGCCGCCGCGAAGTTCCCGGCCGAGATCGCCGACCAGGTCGCCGACGTCCTGCAGAAGCTCTGGGTCGTCTTCGTCAAGGAGGACGCCCTCCTGGTCGAGGTCAACCCGCTGATCAAGTCCGGCGACGGCAAGATCATCGCGCTGGACGGCAAGGTCTCCCTCGACGAGAACGCCGAGTTCCGCCAGCCGGAGCACGAGGCGCTCGAGGACAAGGCCGCCGCCAACCCGCTGGAGGCCGCGGCCAAGGCGAAGGGCCTGAACTACGTCAAGCTCGACGGCCAGGTCGGCATCATCGGCAACGGCGCGGGCCTCGTCATGAGCACCCTGGACGTCGTCGCGTACGCCGGTGAGAACCACGGCGGCGTGAAGCCGGCCAACTTCCTCGACATCGGCGGCGGCGCGTCCGCCGAGGTGATGGCGAACGGCCTGGAGATCATCCTGGGCGACACCGACGTCAAGTCGGTCTTCGTCAACGTCTTCGGCGGCATCACCGCGTGCGACGCGGTCGCCAACGGCATCGTGCAGGCCCTCGCGCTCCTGGAGAGCAAGGGCGAGGCCGTCACCAAGCCGCTGGTCGTCCGCCTGGACGGCAACAACGCCGAGCTGGGTCGTCAGATCCTGACCGACGCCAACCACCCGCTGGTGCAGCAGGTGGACACCATGGACGGCGCCGCCGACCGCGCCGCCGAGCTGGCCAACAAGTAAGGAAGGGGACTTAACACCATGGCTATCTTCCTTACCAAGGACAGCAAGGTCATCGTCCAGGGCATGACCGGCTCCGAGGGCATGAAGCACACCCGCCGCATGCTCGCCTCCGGCACCCAGATCGTCGGCGGCGTGAACCCGCGCAAGGCCGGCACCACCGTGGACGTGGACGGCACCGAGGTCCCGGTGTTCGGCACCGTGGTCGAGGCGATGGAGAAGACCGGTGCCGACGTCACCGTCATCTTCGTCCCGCCGGCGTTCACCAAGTCCGCCGTGGTCGAGGCGATCGACGCCGAGATCGGCCTCGCCGTGGTCATCACCGAGGGCGTTCCGGTGCACGACACCGCCGCGTTCTGGGCCCACGCCGGCGCCAAGGGCAACAAGACCCGCATCATCGGCCCGAACTGCCCCGGCCTGATCAGCCCCGGACAGTCCAACGCGGGCATCATCCCGGCCAACATCACCGGCCCGGGCAAGATCGGTCTGGTGTCGAAGTCCGGCACCCTGACCTACCAGCTCATGTACGAGCTGCGCGACCTCGGCTTCTCCTCCGCGGTGGGTATCGGCGGTGACCCGGTCATCGGCACCACCCACATCGACGCCCTCAAGGCGTTCCAGGAGGACCCGGAGACCGAGCTGATCGTGATGATCGGCGAGATCGGCGGCGACGCCGAGGAGCGTGCCGCGGCCTACATCGCCGAGCACGTCACCAAGCCGGTCGTCGGCTACGTCGCGGGCTTCACCGCGCCCGAGGGCAAGACCATGGGCCACGCCGGCGCCATCGTCTCCGGCTCCTCCGGCACCGCCCAGGCGAAGAAGGAGGCCCTGGAGGCCGCCGGTGTCAAGGTCGGCAAGACGCCGTCCGAGACCGCCCGCCTGGCCCGCGAGCTGATCGCCGCCGCCAAGTAAGGCGACATCGCTTCGGCACGAAGGC
Organism: Kitasatospora griseola; assembly: GCF_014648555.1. Taxonomy (GTDB): domain Bacteria; phylum Actinomycetota; class Actinomycetes; order Streptomycetales; family Streptomycetaceae; genus Kitasatospora; species Kitasatospora griseola. The sequence goes on along the minus strand of NZ_BMRI01000005.1, from coordinate 55,402 downwards.
GCCGTCCACCGAGAGGTGGGCGGCGCCTTCGGCGTTCGCCGGGCCGGATCAGACCCGGCCCGGGCGGCACCGGGTGAACGGGACGCAGTCCTTGGCCAGCGGCGGCGGCAGCGGGCGGGGCGCCGTCAGGGGGAGCAGCAGCGGGCGGTGCGCCGTGAACGGGCCGGGCGGCAGGGCGTCGGCACTGCCCGGGTCGTCGGTGTCGTCGGGCCGGTCGTCGGACGGCTCCACCGACGGCAGCACCCGGGCCGGCGGGCCGACCAGGCGCGCCGGTACGCCCGGCGTCGGGCCGCACCACGGCGTGCGCAGGCCCGGGGCGCCGGCCGGTGCTGCCGGACCCGCGCTGCCGGAGCCCGCCGCCGTGCAGGCCGTCGCGTCCGGCAGGTCCGGACGCAGCAGATCGGCCGGGCCCACCCCGAGCAGGGTGGTCGCCACGGCGGTGCCCACCGCCACCGTCAGCGCCGCCGCCGCGCCCGTGAGCAGACCGGTGCGCAGCCGGCTGTCCGCGACCAGCAGGGCCGGGGAGGGCAGCCGGGGGCCCGGGCAGCCGTGCACCGCCGCGTTGTGCAGCAGTTCGCCGAGTCGCTCCACGAACTCCGGGTCGTCCGGGTCGGGGCCGACCAGCGCCGGGACCTCCCGGGCCAGCGACGCCCGGGCCGAACGCACCCGGGCCTCCGCCGCGGCCGTGCTCGACTCCACCTCCAGCGCCAGCCGCTCCACCGACAGCCCCAGCGTGTCGTGCAGCACCAGCGCCCGGCGGCGCGGCCGGGACAGCCGCTGCAGGGCCTTCAGCAGCGCCCGGTCCTGGGGCGTCAGCCGGGTCGGCGGCTCCGGGACGACCGGCTCGGCGACCTTGATCCGGCGACGCGCCCGCAGCACCCGGGCCCGGCGCGGCCCGCCCCGGTGCCACGGCGACAGCGCCAGGTCGAACGCCTCCGACCGCACCCACCCCTCCGGGTCCGCCCCCGCCGACACCTCCTCCCAGCGCCGGCCGGCCGCCCCCAGCGCGAGGTGCACGCAGTGCACGGCACGGTGCCGGTGGCCGGTCAGCAGGAAGGTCTGCTGCACCAGCCGGGTGTGCACCAGCGCGGCGAAGTCGGCGAACCCGGCGGGGGCCTCGACCGGGCCGTCGGGAGCCGGGCTCTTCCCCGCGGGCCCGGGCTCCGGGCGGCGCGCGGGGTCGGCCGTCGTCGTCGGCACCGGTGCGGGTGAATCCGTGTCGGCGGGGGTGTCGGACGTCGCGCTGACACCCGTCGTCGATCCGGGTGAACTTCCGGCGCGCCTGCGTTTCTGCCGCCGGGGCGAACCGGGCGGGGGCGAGTCGGGCGGGGACGAGTCGGGCGGGGGCGAGGCGTCGGCCGCGGTGTCCGGCACGGACTCGGCCTCGGGAGCCGTCTCCGCCGCGGCCGCGGCCGGTGCCGCCGGGGCGGCGGTGAGGGCGGCGGCCTCCGCGAGGGTGCGGGCGCCGAGTTTGCGGGCGGCGCGGTTGAGGTGGGCACGGGCGGCGCCGGGGGAGACGCCGAGGTCGCGGGCCAGGGTACGCAGGTCGTCGCCGGCGGCGAACCGGGCCAGCGCCTGGGCCTCGCGCGGGGACAGCCGGCGCACCAGGTGCGCGGCGTCCTTGCGGGTGCGGGGCGCGTCTCCGGTGGTGCGCCCGGGCCCGGCGGTCGAAGGTGAAGTCACCGCGCTCCTCCGCTGCGAATCCGTCCCGTCGATAGGCACATGTACTGATAATCCGGGACACGGCGAAGGTTTGCGCGATGACACCCCGTAACGCGCGGCCTTGGCAGCATGTGGCCCATGACGCAGCTGATGGGCCGTCCGATCCTCGGCCTGCCGAGCGAACTCGACAGTCGTTCCCCCCTCGCCGATCTGCTCGCCGGAGTCCGCACCGCGCTGCTCACCCTGTCGGTGGTCGCCGTCCCGGTGTTCGGCCTGTGGGTGCTGGCCCCCTACGGCGACGACTCGGCGCAGGGCGCGGCCAGGACGGCGTTCGGACTCTGGCTGCTCGGCCACGGCGCACCGCTCGGCCGGGGCCCCGGGGCCGTGCCGGTGACCGTCACCCCGCTGCTGCTCACGATCGTCGTCTCGGTGCTGGTGGTCCGCGCCGGGCGACGGGTGGCCCGGCGCGCCCGGGGGCGCGGATTCGTCCGCTGGCGCTCCCCGCTGGCCATGTACGCCGGATACCAGCTGGTCGCGGCCGTCGCGGTCGCCCAGTGCGGCGACCCGGAGGCCGCGCTGCGCTCCCGACCGGTACTGGACCTGCTGGCCGTCGCGGCCCTGACAGCCGCCACGTTCGGCTACGGGCTCTGGGCCGGACTCGGCCGGCCCGGCGGGCTGCCGCGGCCGCCACTGCCCCCCGCGATCTGGCCGGCCGACGGCGCCGAGACCGCCGCGCTGCGGGCCCTGGCCGGGTGGGCGGCGGCGCTCACGGCCGGCGGCGGAGCGGTGTTCGCGGCGGCGATGCTGCTCGGCTCGGCCGGACAGAGCGCGCAACGCCTCGGCGGCGACACCGCCGGCTGGCTCGGAATGCTGCTGGCCTGCCTGGCCCTCGTACCCAACGCACTGCTCTGGGCGGCGGGCTACGCGCTCGGCCCCGGCTTCACCGTCGGCGCCGGCAGCCACGCCGGACCGTTCGGCACCCGGCTCGGCGTCGTCCCCGACTTCCCGCTGCTCGCCGTCCTGCCCGACCGCCGCGGCCCGGACTGGCACCTGCTGGCCTGCGCGGTCCCCGCCGCCGCCGCGATCGTCGCCGCGCTACTGCTGGGCCGCGCCGCCACCCGCTGGAGCGCCCCGCAGACCGCCGGCGTCGCCACCGCCACCGCCCTCGCCGCCGCCCCGCTCGGACTCCTGGCCGGCTGGTCCTGCGGAGGCGCGCTCGGCGCCCGACGCATGGCCGAACTCGGCCCGGTGCCCTGGCAGTTCGGCCTGTCCCAGAGCGCCTGGCTGCTGGCCGTCTCCCTCCCGGCCACCCTGCTCGCCCGCTGGTGCCACACCTACGACGGACCCGGCCCGACGGTACGCGCCCGAGCCGGCGCCTACCGGCTGGTGCGCCGCCTGGCGCCATAGCCCCCGCCCGCCCGCCCACCCGTGACCCCGCCGCCGACGTTGACCCAACGCAACCCGCTGCGCGGGGCTGGGGCAGTTCGCTGTGCGGGGCTGGGGTGGGAGGGGAGTGGGTGAACCCCGGACATTCCGCTGCGCGGGGCTGGGGGCGGGAGAGGAACAGGCGCAGCCGGGACGTTCCGCTGCGCGGGGTCCGGCGGGACGGGAGTGGGCGAAGCCCGGCCAGGGCGCCGGGCCGGCATGGGGGCGGGAGAGAGGAACGGGCGCAGAGGCATTCCGCTGCGCAGGGGCTGGGCTGGGAGGGGAGTGGGTGGCCCCTGGAGCATCCGCTGTGCGGGCCCCTCACCCCGCGCAGCGGACAGCTCCGCCTCCGCCCATTCGCGTCCTGCCGAGCCCCGCGCAGCGGAATGCCCTTCGACCACCCGCTCGCGTTCCGCCGAGCCCCGCGCAGCGGACAGTCACGCCTCCGCCCACTCGTGTCCCGCCGAGCCCCGCGCAGCGGGACGGCGGTGGGGTCACGGGTGGGTGGGCGGGCGCAGGGGTCAGGCGTCGTGGCGGTGCAGGGCGTACTGGCCCGCCGCCGCGGCGATCGCCGTCCACAGGGTCATCAGCAGCAGTCCGGTGCCGTGGCCGTAGTGGACGTCGGGGGCGTCGTGGAGGCGGGTCGCGTAGAGGCCGGCGCGGTCGGGGAGGAACTGGGCGATCTCGCGGACGCCGGGGATCGCGGTCAGGGCGGTGGTGCCGAGGAAGATCAGGGGGGAGAGCAGGCCGAGTGCGGCGGTCTGGTTGCGCAGCACGGTGGTCAGTGCGAGGCACAGGACCAGGAGGAGCGGGTGGTAGAGCACTCCGGCGGCGAGTGCCCGCCAGGTGCCGGGGGCGGTCAGGTCGAGGCCGACGGTGGCGGCGGTGGCGGCGAGTTGGCCGGCCACGGTGAGGAGCCCGACGGCGAGGCCGAGGGCTGCGCCGAGCAGGAGCTTGCCGCGGTAGAAGCGGGCCCGGTCGGGGACGGCGGCCAGTGAGCCGGCGAGGGTGCCGGAGGCGTACTCCTGGCCGATCAGCAGGATGCCCAGGCAGACCACGGCGACCTGGCCGAAGTTGAGGCCGAAGTAGAGGCCTTCCATGGGGTCCTCGGTGAGGGAGGTGTCGGTGCGGCCGTAGGCGAACTGGACGGCGGCGGTGATGCCGGCGCTCAGTGCGACGGCCACCAGGGGGGTCGTCCACAGCGAGCGCAGGGTGGTGAACTTCGTCCATTCGGCGCGCAGGGGGTAGGTGCTCATGCCGTCACCGCCCGGTACTCGACGGTGTCCGCGGTCATCCGCATGAAGGCTTCCTCCAGTGAGTCGTGGGTGACGGACAGTTCGACCAGCGCGACCCGGCGGGACGCGGCCAGTGCGCCGAGCTCGCCCGGGTCGGCGTCCGGCACGTCGTAGCCGCCGTCGCCGAGCGGCACCGCCGCGGGGTGGGTCTCGGCGAGCAGCGCGGTCAGCGCGGCGGGGTCGACGGCCCGGACCCGGGTCCGGCGGCGGCCGTGCTCGGTGAGGAACGCGGCGGTGGAGGTGTCGGCGAGCAGCCGGCCCCGGCCGATCACCACCAGGTGGTCGGCGGTCTGCGCCATCTCCGCCATCAGGTGCGAGGAGACCAGGACGGCGCGGCCCTCGTCGGCGAGTCGGCGCAGCAGGGTCCGGATCCACCGGATGCCTTCGGCGTCCAGGCCGTTGACCGGTTCGTCCAGCAGCAGTGCGGCCGGGTCGCCGAGCAGTGCGGCGGCGATGCCCAGGCGTTGGCGCATGCCGAGCGAGAAGGTGCGGATCCGGCGGTGGGCGGCGTCGGTGAGGCCGACCAGGGCGAGCACCTCGTCGATCCGGCGGGCGGGCAGGTGGTGCGAGGCGGCGATCCAGCGCAGGTGGCCGGTGGCGGTGCGGCCGCCGTGCACGGCCTGGGCGTTGAGCAGGGCGCCGACCCGGCGCAGCGGTTCGGTGAGCCGCTGGTAGGGCAGGCCGTCGATCAGGGCCTCGCCGGCGGTGGGCCGGTCCAGGCCGAGCACCGTCCGCAGGGTGGTGGACTTGCCCGCGCCGTTCGGCCCGAGGAAGCCGGTGACCCGGCCCGCCGCCACCCGGAAGCTGAGACCGTCCACGGCGCGGCGCTCCCCGTACGCCTTGGTCAGGTCGCGAATCTCGATCACGGTGGGTGCTCCTCCCTCGGGTTCTTCGTGACACCCAGTCAACCCGGCGGGCGGGGCGCGGCAGATCCCGCCGGGGAGTGGTTCGCCTCCCTCTCGGGAGGGAGGCCGCGGCGGGCGGGGGCGGGGGAGGATGGCGGGGTGCCCGCCCTGTTCGCTCCGCTGCTGCTGCCCGCCACCTGGGCCCGACTGCTGCACCTGTCGGTCGGCCTGGTGTTCGCCGGGATCGTGGTGCTGGTCTACCCGGGGACGGAGGGCGTCTCGACCGGGCGGGCGCTGCTGCTGAGCGGCGCGGTCGACGTGTCGCTGCTGTGTCTGGTCGCGCTGGTGCCGGCGGTGCGGCGGGCGGAGGGCGTGCAGGCGCGGCTGCTGCTGGTGCCGGCGCGCGAGGAGTCGATCGGCGTGGCGCCGTCGGCGGGTTGGGCGGACCGCGGGCGGACGGCGCTGTGGCTGGTCGCCCGGGTGGCGCTGGGCGCCGCGGTGGGTGCGCCGACGGTCGCGGCGTTCGGCGCGGCCACCCGGTGGCCGGTGCTCGCGGCGCCGGTGCTGTTCGCCCTGCTGTGGCTGCTGGTGTTCGCCGGTCGGCTCCAACTCGCTTTGGCCGAGCGGCTGTTGGGGCCGTCGGCGACGGAGCGGCTGGCCGCGGCGGAGCTGCGTGCGGAGCGGCTGCTGGAGCGCAACCGGCTGGCCCGCGAACTGCACGACTCGATCGGCCACGCGCTGACCGTGACGGTGCTGCAGGCGGGCGCGGCCCGGGAGGTCGCCGATCCGGCGTTCCGGGAGCGGGCGCTGGAGGCGATCGAGACCACTGGCCGCCGCGCGCTGGACGACCTGGAGCGGATGCTGGTGCTGCTGCGCGAGGCCCCGGAGGGCGCCGCCACCGAGCAGCCGGGCCTGGACCGGGTCGAGGAGCTGTTCGCCGCCGCGCGCGCCGCCGGCAGCCCCGTCGACGCCGAACTGGACGTCCGGGCGGGCGAGTTGCCGGGCGTGCTGTCCCGCGAGGCGTACCGGATCGTCCAGGAGGGCGTCACCAACGCGCTGCGGCACGCCCCCGGCGCGCCGATCCGCGTCCGGGCCGTGGTCACGGTCGGCGAGCTGACGCTCTCCTGTCGCAACTCCCTTACTGGAAAGGGGAGTTCGCGCAGGGTCGGCGGCAAGGGCCTGCGCGGCGTCCGGGAGCGCGCGGTGCTGCTCGGCGGCGAGTGCGAGGCCGGCCCGGACGGCCCGGACTGGGCGCTGCGGGTGCGGCTGCCGCTACGGTTGGGCCGGTGACGGTGATCAAGGTGCTGCTGGTCGACGACGAGGAGCTGATCCGGGCCGGCCTGCGCGCCGTGCTGGACGCCCAGGACGGCATCGAAGTGGTCGGCGAGGCCGAGGACGGCGCCGAGGCCCTCGGCCTGGTCCGCACGCTGCGCCCCGACGTGGTGCTGATGGACGTCCGGATGCCCGGCGTGGACGGGCTGGCCGCGACCCGGGCGATCCTGCGCGGCGCGGACGGGCCGCCGAAGATCCTGGTGGTGACCACCTTCGAGGCCGACGACTACGTGTACGAGGCGCTGCGGGCCGGCGCGGACGGCTTCCTGCTCAAGCGCTCCCGCCCGGCGGAGATCGTCCAGGCGGTGCGGCTGGTCGCGGCCGGCGAGTCGCTGCTGTTCCCGGCGTCGATCCGCCGCCTCGCCGCGGCCCGGGCCCCGCACGCGGCGGACGGCGGGGCGGTGGCCCGGGCCGGGCTGACGGAGCGCGAGGGGCAGGTGCTGCGGCTGATGGCGCGCGGGCTGTCCAACGCGGAGATCGGCGCCCAGCTGCACCTGGGCGTGCAGACCGTCAAGACGCACGTCAGCAGCCTGCTCGGCAAGCTCGGCGCGCGCGACCGCACCCAGGCGGTGATCGCCGCCTACGAGTCGGGGTTCGTCGCCCCGGTCGCGGACGGGGCCTGACGGCAGGTCACTCCGCGGGGCCCTCGTAGAGGGTGGTCACCCAGGTGGGGACGTCGTTGCCGCAGCTGTGCACGCCCTCCTTGGTGATCGCGGAGTTCACGCAGTCCAGGTAGTCGTGGTACGCGAACTGCAGGGCGAACGCCCCCAGCGACATCACCAGCGCCAGGCCGCCGGTGAGCAGCGCGCTGAGCGCGGCCGGGACCTGCGGGCGGACCGGGCGCGGCGCGAACGGGTCGGAGACCGGCTCGGCGGGCGCGCGCAGCACGGTGACGGCGTACCAGACGGCGAGCAGGGCGAGCGGGAAGCTGATCCAGAACAGGCTGAACAGCGCCGTCAGCAGCGCGGCGAAACCCGACAGCAGGGCGTTGCGGGCGGCCCGGTGCGCCGGGTCGGACAGGTCGAGGCGGGGCCCCTGCGGGCCGGGCTCGGGGCGCGGGCCCCACTGCGGCGGCTGCGGGCGCTCGCCGTCCGGCGGCCCGTCCGGGCGGTCGCCGGACGCCGGGGGCTGCGGGACGCGCGGACTCCAGGGCTGGTCCGGGGCGCCGGGCGGAGGGGGCGCGAAGGGGTTGCGCTCGCCGCTGTCCTCGCCGCTGCTCATGGTGTCGGCCGTTTCTGCTCGTCGGTTGTCCGCCCGGCGGTGGGGGAGTGGGCGGTCGGTCAATGATCCCCCAACCGCTCGGCGGCTGTACGGCACCCCGCCAGAACCGGGGCCGGGCGGCCGGGAGATCCCCGTCTCAACTACGCGCGTAGCGTTGCCGGGCGGTTACAGATGGCCTCCCGCCAGCCGTTATCGTGGTGACGGTCGGCAGCTCCCGACGGTTCCCCGGATCCCGCAGCGCCGCGGGCGCCCGCGCCCGTCGACGGCTCCCGACCTGCCGCCGCCCGTAATGGCCCCACCGACGGTGGACGTACCAGCGGGCGACACGACCTACGGAGAACCGCGCCGTGGCTGCCGCTGACGCCCAAGTCTTCCCGCCCCGTACCCCCGGACCGGCCCGGCTGGTGGTGCTGGTCTCCGGCTCCGGCACCAACCTCCAGGCGCTGATCGACGCCGCCGCCGACCCCGCCTTCGGGGCGCGGATCGTCGCCGTGGGCGCCGACCGGGACGGCATCGCCGGCATCGACCGGGCCGAGAAGGCCGGTGTCCCGGTCTTCGTCGAGCGCGTCAAGGACCACGCCGACCGGGCCGCCTGGGACGCCGCGCTGACCGCCGCCGTCGCGTCGTACGAGCCCGACCTGGTGATCTCCGCCGGGTTCATGAAGATCCTCGGCCCCGCGTTCGTCGGCGCCTTCGCCGGACGCACCGTCAACACCCACCCCGCGCTGCTGCCGGCCTTCCCCGGGGCGCACGGCGTCCCCGACGCGCTCGCGTACGGCGTGAAGGTCACCGGCTGCACCGTGCACCTGGTGGACGCCGGCGTGGACACCGGGCCGATCATCGCCCAGGGCGTGGTGGAGGTCGAGGACACCGACCACGCCGACGGCGGCGAGGCGCTGCACGAGCGCATCAAGACTGTCGAGCGCAAGCTGCTCGTCGAGGTCGTGGGCCGGCTGGCCCGCGAAGGACACCGCATCGAAGACCGAAAGGTATGGATCCCGGCATGAGCGCCGCTCCCTCCGCCACTCCGCCCGTCTCCGAGAACGTACGCCCGATCCGGCGCGCGCTGATCAGCGTGTACGACAAGACCGGTCTGGAGGAGCTGGCCCAGGGCCTGCACGCCGCCGGGGTCGCCATCGTCTCCACCGGCTCCACCGCCGGCCGGATCGCCGCCGCCGGCGTCCCGGTCACCGAGGTCTCCGAGCTGACCGGCTTCCCCGAGTGCCTGGACGGCCGGGTCAAGACCCTGCACCCGCGGGTGCACGCCGGCGTCCTCGCCGACCTGCGCCTGGAGTCGCACCGCGCGCAGCTGGCCGAGCTCGGCGTCGAGCCGTTCGACCTGGTCGTGGTGAACCTGTACCCGTTCACCGCCACCGTCGCCTCCGGCGCCACCCCCGACGAGTGCGTCGAGCAGATCGACATCGGCGGCCCGTCGATGGTCCGCGCCGCCGCCAAGAACCACCCCTCGGTGGCCGTCGTGGTCGACCCGGCCCGCTACGCGGACGTGCTGACGGCCGCGCAGTCCGGCGGCTTCGACCTGCTGACCCGCAAGCGCCTGGCCGCCGCCGCGTTCGCGCACACCGCCGCGTACGACGTGGCCGTCGCCTCCTGGTTCGAGCAGTCCGGCTACACCGAGTCGGACGCTGTGTCTTCGCCGTTTCCCACCTTTCTGGGCGACACCTGGGAGCTCGGCAACGTCCTGCGCTACGGCGAGAACCCGCACCAGCAGGCCGCGCTCTACCTCGACGGCACCGGCGGCCTGGCGGGCGCGCAGCAGCTGCAGGGCAAGGAGATGTCCTACAACAACTACGTGGACACCGACGCCGCCCGCCGCGCCGCCTACGACCACGCCGGCCCCGCCGTCGCGATCATCAAGCACGCCAACCCGTGCGGCATCGCCACCGGCGCGGACGTCGCCGAGGCGCACCGCAAGGCGCACGCCTGCGACCCGGTCTCCGCGTACGGCGGCGTGATCGCCGTCAACCGCCCGGTCACCGTCGAGCTGGCCGAGCAGATCGCCCCGATCTTCACCGAGGTCGTCGTCGCCCCCGGCTACGAGGACGGCGCGCTGGAGGTGCTGACCAAGAAGAAGAACCTGCGGGTGCTGCTCGCCCCCGAGGCCCCCGCCGACAAGCTGGAGTCCCGCCGGATCTCCGGCGGCGTGCTGCTCCAGCAGGTCGACCGCGTCGACGCCGAGGGCGACGACCCGTCGACCTGGACGCTGGCCACCGGCGCGGCGCTGTCCGCCGACGAGCTCGCCGAACTCGCCTTCGCCTGGCGGGCCTGCCGGGCCGTCAAGTCCAACGCGATCCTGCTCGCCAAGGACGGCGCCTCGGTCGGCGTCGGCATGGGCCAGGTCAACCGAGTCGACTCCTGCAAGCTGGCCGTCACCCGGGCCGGCGAGCGGGCGGTCGGCTCCTACGCCGCCTCCGACGCGTTCTTCCCGTTCGCCGACGGCCTGGAGATCCTGCTCGCCGCGGGCGTCAAGGCCGTGGTCCAGCCCGGCGGTTCGATCCGCGACGAAGAGGTGATCGCCGCCGCCGAGAAGGCCGGCGTGACCATGTACTTCTCGGGGACCCGGCACTTCTTCCACTGACCGGCCGGTCCACAACGCCGAGGGCCCCGCACTCCGGAGACGGAGTGCGGGGCCCTCGGGCGTGCCCGGCGGGCGTTACTTCTTGATCACCACGGTGCCGGCGGCACGGTCGTGCCAGCCCTGCAGCTTGCCGGAGTTGTCGAAGAACGGCGACAGCCAGACCAGCAGCAGACCGATGCCGCAGACCAGGTAGCCGACCTGCGGGATGATGAAGCGGACGAAGCCGGCGCCGATGCCCGGGTTCTGGCCGGTGTTCTCCTTGACCACCCGCAGGCCCAGGGCCATCTTGCCGAGGGTCGCGCCCACCAGGCCGACCATCAGCCATTCGTAGAGCAGGTTGAAGATGCCGACCGCGGCCGCCATGCCGAAGATGGCGGCGAAGACGCCGGCCGACTGCTGGACCTGCTCGTTCGTGCAGCTCTGGTACGCCGCGGTGCCGTAGCTGTACCCGGTGCAGTCCTTGATGTCGCCCGACAGACCCAGCGCACCGGCCAGGCCCAGCGCCATCGCGATGCCGACGACCACGCCGCTGATCAGACCGTCCAGCAGGCGGGCCAGGAAGCGCTGGCCCATGGTGGCGATCCGCACCATGCCGAGGTTGGCGATGTTGATGTAGCCGTTGTTGGCCTGGATCGTGCCGGGCGCCTGCGGGTAGCCGTAGCCGTAACCGGGCTGCGGCGGCACCTGGCCCTGCGGGTAGCCGTAGCCGGGCTGCTGCACCGGCGGCGCCTGCGGGTAGCCGTAACCGGGCTGCTGCGGCGGCTGCTGCGGCTGGCCGTAGGGGTTGTTGGGGTCGGGCGGGTAGCTCATCGATGCCTCCGGGCAGGAAGGAGCGTGGACGGAACGGAAAAAACCTGGGGACGGACGGGCAGGGGACGCGCCGACTGCGTCGGAGAGTAGCGGACAGGTCCGACGGCAGGAGGATCAACGACCATCGACCGGGCCCTCCGTCCGGAGCGTCAGAATGCCGAAACGGGCCGAACTCCGAGCCCGGGCGCGGGCAGCGCCGCACCCGGCGCCGCACCGGCCGACCGCCGCCGGCGGAGCGTCAACACCTCGCCGGGCAGCGGCAGTGGACGCGTCGTCACCGGGGCGGTCGGCCCGGGGGCCACGGGGTTCATGAGGGGCTGGTGACCGCGAGGACCATCACGCCGAGTGAGATCAGCAGGGCCAGCGAGTTCAGCACGATGCCGCCGATCGCGGCGGTCCGTCCGGTGCCCCCGAGCTGCGTCGCCCGCTTCAGCCCAGAGACGCCGAAGCCCAGGCCCACCAGGCCCGATATCCCCAGGAAGAAGAAGCAGGACAGCAGGATCGCGACGAAACCGATCACCACGGACGCCGTGGCGGCGTTGTTGTTCACCGACATCGGCACGTTCGGCGGGTACGGGTGCGAAGGGTGCGCCTGCTGCGGATAGCCGTAGCCGTAACCGGGCTGCATCGGTTGAGGCGGCTGCGGCGCCTGGGGATAGCCGTAGGGCGGCTGCTGCGGCGGCGGGCCGGGCGGGCCGCCTGCCTGGCCGTAACCGCCGTACGGATCCGGCTGGTACGGATTGCTCACTTGTCGATTCCCCCGACTTGTTCGTCCCCCGTCGCCCGACGGTCCGTCACCAGGACCTGGGCGGCGGCACTTGCCCCGTCATCGTGGGCCTTGGCGCGGCGCGATGTCCAGCCACATGCAGGCCACGCGCGCGACCGTGGCACAACCGCAATCCCCCGGCACGCTCCGTGGCCGCCCGGGACGCTCCGTACAGGACCCGCCCGGCCGGGACACGGACCCCGCCCGGCGGCACGTCGCGGACCCCGGATCCGGAAGAATGGAGACATGACTGCCCAGATTCTCGATGGCAAGGCCACCGCGGCCGCGATCAAGTCCGAACTCGCCGTCCGCGTGGCGGCCCTCAAGGAACGGGGCATCGTCCCCGGCCTCGGCACCGTCCTGGTCGGCGACGACCCGGGCAGCCGGTGGTACGTCAACGGCAAGCACCGCGACTGCGCGGAGATCGGCATCGCCTCCATCCAGCGCGAGCTCCCCGCCACCGCCACCCAGGAGGACGTCGAGAACGTCGTCCGCGAGCTCAACGCCGACCCGGCCTGCACCGGCTACATCGTCCAGCTGCCGCTCCCCAAGGGCCTGGACCAGAACCGCGTGCTCGAACTCATGGACCCCGACAAGGACGCCGACGGCCTGCACCCGACCTCGCTCGGCCGCCTCGTCCTCGGCATCGACGGCCCGCTGCCCTGCACCCCGCTCGGCATCGTCGAACTGCTCCGCCGCCACGACGTCGCCATCGACGGCGCCGAGGTCGTGGTCGTCGGCCGCGGCATCACCGTCGGCCGCTCCATCGGCCTGCTGCTCACCCGCCGCAGCGAGAACGCCACCGTGACGCTGTGCCACACCGGCACCCGCGACCTCGCCTTCCACCTGCGCAAGGCCGACATCGTGGTCGCCGCCGCGGGCGTCCCGCACCTGGTCAAGCCCGAGGACGTCAAGCCCGGCGCGGCCGTGCTCGACGTCGGCGTCTCCCGCAGCGAGGGCAAGATCGTCGGCGACGTGCACCCCGGCGTCGCCGAGGTCGCCGCCTGGATCTCCCCCAACCCCGGCGGCGTCGGCCCGATGACCCGCGCGATGCTCCTCAACAACATCGTCGAGGCGGCCGAGCGCCGCGCCGGCGTCTGAGACCGGTGCCCGGCGTCATGAAGCGCGCCCGCCGCCGACCCCTCACCACGGAAGGAACCCTCCCCCCGGAGGGTTCCCGGGCGGCACTCGGCCGCGGCCACACCCTCCCGCTCCGGCAGTGGCCGATCACCCTGGTGCTCGCCGTCGCCGCCCTCGGCCTGCTCACCACCTGGGCCGGCGACTTCCGGCTCGGCCTGCTCGCCGTCGGCGTCGCACCCCTGCTCGGCGCACTGCTGCGACTCGGCCTGCCCGACGTCGGCATGCTCGCCGTCCGCAGCCGGTTCACCGACGTCACCCTGATGTTCGTCCTCGGTGGGGTGATCGTGCTGCTCACCCTGGTGGCGCAGCCCCACCCGTGGCTGAACGTGCCGATGCTCGACAACATCGGCCGGCTGATCGGGCACCCCGTGCACTGATCGGACGAGTGGCTGTCAGCAAGGTCGCGACGACGGGCAGGTCACTGCCCTGCGTCGCGATCCTGCTGACGCCCCCTCCCGCTCCGCGCAGTCACCCGCGCCCCCTCGTTGCGCGCTCCCTGGTTTCGCACCCGGTTGTGACCCTGCGATAACCTGAGCCGGGTCTCTCGACATCGAGAGATCATCCTCGGCTCCAGTGCGCCGATGTGCCTGGGGCGCCTGGCGATTTGCTGGAGAAGGTAGATATGACTCGCACCCCCGTCAACGTCACCGTTACCGGAGCGGCCGGCCAGATCGGCTACGCGCTGCTCTTCCGCATCGCCTCCGGTCACCTGCTGGGCGCCGACGTGCCGGTGAACCTGCGTCTGCTGGAGATCCCGCAGGGCGTGAAGGCCGCCGAGGGTGTCGCGATGGAGCTGGACGACTGCGCGTTCCCGCTGCTGCGCGACATCACCATCACGGACCAGGCGAACGTGGCGTTCGACGGCGCCAACGTGGCGCTGCTGGTCGGCGCCCGTCCGCGCACCGCGGGCATGGAGCGCGGCGACCTGCTGTCCGCCAACGGCGGCATCTTCGGCCCGCAGGGCAAGGCGATCAACGACAACGCCGCGGACGACATCAAGGTCCTGGTGGTCGGCAACCCGGCCAACACCAACGCCCTGATCGCCCAGCGCAACGCCCCGGACGTGCCGGCCGAGCGCTTCACCGCGATGACCCGCCTGGACCACAACCGCGCCGTCGCCCAGCTGGCGAAGAAGGCCGGCGTGACGGTCGAGGACGTCAAGAAGGTCACCATCTGGGGCAACCACTCCGCCTCCCAGTACCCGGACCTGTTCCACGCGGAGATCGCCGGCAAGGCCGCCTTCGACGCCGTCGGCGCCGACCAGGCGTGGGTCGAGAACTTCTTCATCCCGAAGGTCGCCAAGCGCGGCGCCGAGATCATCGAGGTCCGTGGCGCGTCCTCGGCCGCCTCGGCCGCCAACGCCGCCATCGACCACGTCCACACCTGGGTCACCGGCACCCCGGCCGGCGACTGGACCTCGATGGGCATCGTCTCCGACGGCTCGTACGGCGTGCCGGAGGGCCTGATCTCCTCGTTCCCGGTCACCACCAAGGACGGCAAGTTCGAGATCGTCCAGGGCCTGGACCTCTCCGAGTTCGACCGCAAGCGGATCGACGCCTCGGTCGGCGAGCTCGCCGAGGAGCGCGACGCGGTCAAGGAGCTCGGCCTCATCTGAGCGCCGCTCCGCCGCGAGTGAAGTGAACGGCCGGGCGCCCACGGGGCGCCCGGCCGTTCTCCTACACTCGGGCCGTGAGCGAAACCCTGCAGGACGCCGCGCTCGTCCTGGTGTTCATCATGCTGGGCGGGCTGTTCAACGTCGCCGAGATCGCGCTGATCTCGTTGCGCGAGGGGCAGATCCGCACCCTGGAGTCGGTCGGTTCACGGCGGGCCGCCCGGGCGGCGCACCTGGCGGCCGATCCGAACCGGTTCCTGGCCGCCGTGCAGGTCGGGGTGACCTGCATGGGCTTCCTGTCGGCGGCGTTCGGCGCGGACACGCTGGCCGGCAAGCTGGCGCCCGTGTTCGTGGAGGCGGGGCTGTCGGACGGCGTCGCGGACGCGGTGGCGCTGGTCGGGCTGACCCTGGTGATCTCCTACGCGTCGCTGGTGCTGGGCGAGTTGACGCCCAAGCGGATCGGCCTGCAGCGGGCCGAGTCGATCGCGCTGCTGGCCGCGCCGGTGGTCGACGTGATGTCGGTGGCGCTGCGCCCGGTGATCTGGCTGCTCGGCCACTCGACCAACCTGATGGTGCGCCTGCTGGGCGGCGACCCGTCCGCCGGGCGCGGGGTGATGAGCCCGGAGGAGCTCCGCGGGCTGGTCGCGTCGAACACCGAACTCGGCTCGGACGAACGTGAGTTGATCAACGAGGTGTTCGCGGCGGGGGAGCGCCAGCTGCGCGAGGTGATGGTGCCGCGCACCGAGGTGACGTTCCTGGACGCCGACCGGCTGGTGCGCGAGGTCCGGGCCGAGACCGATTCCTCGCCGCACTCCCGCTACCCGGTGGTGGAGGGCTCCTACGACGCCGTCACCGGTTTCGTGCACGTCCGCGACCTGTACGGGGTGCGCGGCGAGGAGGCCGCCCGGGTCCGTGACCTGGCCCGCCCGGTGAAGCTGCTGCCCGCGACCAAGCGGGTGCTGGAGGCGATGAGCGAGATGCGCCGCGAGGGCCACCACCTGGCCATCGTGGTCGACGAGTACGGCGGCACCGCGGGCATCGTCACGCTGGAGGACCTGGTCGAGGAGGTGGTCGGCGAGATCCGCGACGAGTACGACGCCCAGGACACCACCGCGACCCGCAGGCTGGCGGGCGGCGGCGTCGAGCTCGACGGCCTGCTGAACCTCGCCGACTTCGCCGAGGAGACCGGCTTCACGCTGCCCGAGGGCCCGTACGAGACGGTCGCCGGCTTCGTGGTGCGCGAGCTCGGCCGGCTGCCGCAGAAGGGCGACCAGGTGCTCACCGAGTCCGGCGCCCGGCTCACCGTGGCCCGGCTCGACGGGCGGCGGATCGAGCGGCTGCGGGTGAGTGCCGTCACACTGCCGAACCCGGGTGCGCAGGACGTTTCCTGAGCGGTCGGGGGAACTGGAACAATGGGCGCATGGTCAACGCAGCGGTCACCGGTCCGGTGAAGGACCGTCCTCGGGTGCTCTCCGGCATCCAGCCCACCTCAGGCTCCTTCCACCTGGGCAACTACCTCGGCGCGGTGCGCCAGTGGGTCGACATGCAGGAGGCCAACGACGCCTTCTACATGGTCGTCGACCTGCACGCGATCACCGTCGAGCAGGACCCGGCGACGCTGCGGCAGAACACCCGGGTCTCCGTCGCGCAGCTGCTCGGCGCCGGCCTGGACCCGGAGCGCTGCACCCTGTTCGTGCAGTCGCACGTGCCCGAGCACGCGCAGCTGGCCTGGGTGATGAACTGCTTCACCGGCTTCGGCGAGGCCTCCCGGATGACGCAGTTCAAGGACAAGTCCCTCAAGCAGGGCGCCGACCGCACCACCGTCGGCCTGTTCACCTACCCCGTGCTGATGGTCGCCGACGTCCTGCTCTACCAGACCCAGACCGTCCCGGTCGGTGAGGACCAGCGCCAGCACCTGGAGCTCACCCGCGACCTCGCGGAGCGCTTCAACACCCGCTACGGCAAGACCTTCACCGTCCCCGAGCCGTACATCCTGAAGGCCACCGCCAAGATCCAGGACCTGCAGGACCCGACGGCGAAGATGAGCAAGTCCGCGGCCAGCGACAAGGGCCTGATCAGCCTGCTCGACCCGCCGAAGGCCAGCGCCAAGAAGTTCAAGAGCGCCGTCACCGACACCGACACCGTGGTCACCTACGACGAGGCGAACAAGCCCGGCGTCTCCAACCTGCTGCGGATCCACTCCGCCCTCAGCGGGATGAGCATCGAGCAGCTGGTCGCGCACTTCGACGGCAAGATGTACGGCGCCCTGAAGACCGAACTGGCCGAGCTGTTCACCGACTGGGTGACCCCGTTCCAGACCCGGACCCAGGAGTACCTGGACGACCCGGCCGAGCTCGACCGGGTGCTGGCGCTGGGCGCCGAGAAGGCCCGCGCGGTGGCGTCCGAGACGCTCGCCGAGGTGTACGACCGGGTCGGCTTCCTGGCGCCGAAGCGCTGATGCCGACGGCTGCCGCCCCCGACGGCGACGGTCTCGACGAGACCGTCACCATCGGCGTGTCCATACACGTCCCGGAACCGTACGGCAGCCAGGTGCAGGACGCCCGGGCCGGCCACGGCGACCCGCAGGCCCGGGCGATACCCACCCACGTCACGCTGCTGCCGCCCACCGAGACCCGGGCCGCCCTGCTGCCCGGCATCGAGGAGCACCTGCGGGCGGTGGCGGCCGCGCAGCGCCCGTTCCGGATGCTGCTGCAGGGCAGCGGGACGTTCCGCCCGGTGTCGCCGGTGGTCTTCGTCCGGGTCGAGGAGGGCGCCCAGGAGTGCCGCGAGCTGGAGGCCGAGGTCCGCTCCGGTCCGCTGGCCCGCGAACTCGCCTTCCCGTACCACCCGCACGTCACCGTCGCGCACGGCCTGACCGACCCGGTCCTGGACGAGGCCCAGGAGCAGGCCCGGGGCTTCCGCGCGGCGTTCGAGGTCACCGAGTTCGTGCTCTCGACGTTCGGGGCGGACGCCGTCTGGCGGCCCTGGCGCGGTTACGCGTTCGGCCGAGCCTGAGGGTTCCGCCCGGGGATTCCTGGAGTTGTCTGGGAGTTCTTTGCCATTCCTTCACCTTGCCTTTCGTCGTTGTTACCGTCGAGACGAGTCATCGCGCGGCGGGAGAACCATGGCTGGCAAGCGGTCGGTGCGGACAGTTGCACGGCGTTTCGCCGGCCGGGTGCTCCGTCGGCTGGGCGTGCTGCCGCCGCCGCCCGTGCCCGCCGCCGCCCCGGACCCGCCGGTGGACCCGCGGCGGGTCCGCGAGGACGAACTGCTGGCCGCCGACCGCCGCCTGGTGCGGCACCGCGACCGGCTGGCCGAGCTCCGCGACGACCTGCTCGCCCCCCGGGCCCGCGAGGCCAACCTCGCGGCCGCCGCGGCGGCGCTGGACGCCGCCGGCGTGCCCCACCTGCTGATCCCCGACCGCGGCACCCGCCACCGGCTGGCCGTTCCCCCCGGCGGCCGGGACCGGGCGCTGGCCGCCCTCGCCGACGCCTTCCGCGGCGCCCCCGTGTACGCCGCGCTGCTCGGCCACGGCACCGTGCACGGCACCGTGCTCGCCGAGGAGCTGCCGCCCGCCGTCGCGGAGCACGAACTGCCGCCGCCGGTCGAGGCCGTCGAGGACACCGAGGCCGTCGAGGACACCGAGGACGCCGCCGAACCGGCGGAGCCCGTCGAGCTGCCCGAGCGGGTCAAGGGCGTGCGCCTGTACCGGCCGGTGGTGACCGGCAGCCGCACGCTGTACTACGGCGAGGACCACGGCTGCGACCTGGAGTTCTGGGACACCGACGGGTCGGCGCACGGCGCCGTCGCCGCGATCGACCAGACCCCGTTCGGCTGGTGGCTGCCCTCGCTGGAGGCGGCCGGCACGGTCCGGGTCGGCGACCGCGACTACCCCGTCGCGGAGCCGTTCCTGCACGCCCTGCCGGAGGACGTCCGCTTCCCGGTGGACGCCGTGATCACCTGGGTCGACGACCGCGACCCCGCCTGGCGGGCCCGCCGCGACGCCGCCCGCGCCCGGCTGTCCGGCGAATCGCGGACCGCCGCCGACGGCCCCGCCCACGACGACGGCGACCACCGCTACCGCGACCGCGACGAACTGCGGCACTGCCTGCGCTCGATCGCCATGTACGCCCCCTGGATCCGGCGGATCTTCCTGGTCACCGACGACCAGACGCCGTCCTGGCTGGACCCGTCCGCCCCCGGCCCCACCCTGGTGTCGCACCGTCGACTGCTGGACGGCGGACCGGTGTTCAACTCGCACGCGATCGAGACCGGACTGCACCGGATCCCCGGCCTGGCCGAGCACTTCCTGTACTTCAACGACGACATGTTCCTCGGCGGGCCGGTCCGCCCCGAGGACTTCTTCCTCGGCAACGGACAGCCGAAGGTCTTCCGCGACACCCGGATCGTCCCGCCGTCCGCCGGGGCCGGCTCCGCCGACGTCTACACGTCCGCCCAGCAGAACACCCGGCGGGCCCTGGAGCGCGACCACGGCCGGGTCATCACCCGGGTGCTCGCGCACGTCCCGTACGCGCTGCGGCGCAGCCTGCTGGAGGACGCCGAACGGCGCTGGCGGCCCGAGCTGGAGGCCACCGGCCGCTCCGCGTTCCGCTCCGCCGCCGACGTCGCGCCGATCACCCTGGCGCTGTACCACGCGCAGCTGCGCGGCGCCGCCGTCGACGGAACCCTCCGCCACGGGTACCTGGCGGTGGACCGCGCCGCGGACCGGGACCGGCTGGCCCGGCTGCTCGACGAGCGCGACCTGCCGGTGTTCTGCCTGGCCGACGGGGCCGGCGACGGCAGCCCCGCGGAGGAGCAGGACCGGGCGATGGCCGCGTTCCTGGCCGCGTACTTCCCGGTGCCCGGCCCCTACGAGCGGCGGGCCGGCTCAGCCGACCGCGCCGAGGGCGAGCATCCGGTCGACCAGCCGGGCGGCCGCCCCGCCGTCGTCCAGCGGGCAGAACCGCTCGCGGAACGCGCGGTAGTTCTCCCGGTACCGAGCCGGGTCGAGGTCGCGTAGCGCGGCCACCACCTGCTCGGAGCCGGTCAGCAGCGGGCCGGGGGCGTGCCGCTCGAAGTCGAAGGTGAAGCCGCGCAGCCGGTCGCGGTAGTGCTCCAGGTCGTAGGTGAAGAACAGCATCGGGCGGCCGGTCACCGCGAAGTCGAACATCACCGAGGAGTAGTCGGTGACCAGCACGTCGGCGACCAGCAGCAGGTCCTGGACGTCCGGGTAGTCGGCGACGTCGCGGACGAAGTCGTCGTCCGGCAGCGCGCCGCCGCAGTGCACGTGCGGGCGCAGCAGCAGCACGTGGTCGTGGCCGAGGGCGGCCCGGGCGGCGGCCAGGTCGAGGTGCAGGTCGACCTCGAAGCGGTCGCCGGCGCCGCGTCGGTCGTCCCGCCAGGTCGGCGCGTACAGCACCACCCGGCGGCCGGGCGGCACCCGCAGCCGGCGGCGGACGGCGGCCACCTCGTCCGGGTCGGGGCGGGCCAGCCGGTCGTTGCGCGGGTAGCCGCCCTCCAGGACCTCGCCGCGGTGGCCGAAGGAGGCGACCAGCTCCGGGGTGGCGAACGGGCTGGGCGACAGCAGCAGGCTCCACTGCGGCACCTCGCGGTCCAGCCGCTCCAGGTAGCCGTCGACGGTGGTGCGGTTCTCCGGCATGC
>NZ_BMRI01000005.1:34650-35006 GCF_014648555.1 Kitasatospora griseola | reverse complement strand
GGCGCCCGATCCGCTTCAGCGGGGTGCCGTGCCACAGCTGCACCACCACCTGGCCGTCGCGGCGCCGCAGGAACTCCGGGAAGTGCGTGTTGCCGACCAGGTAGCGGCAGGTGGCGAGCGCCTCGTACCACTCGGGGCTCCACTGGCGGATCGCGCGGACCGGCCCGGGCGGCTGCTCCTGGCCGTCCTCGATCACCCACAGGTGCTCCAACGGGAGCTGCCGGCGGGCGAGTTCGGCGTGCACGGCGCGCGGGTTGCAGGCGTAGCCGCGGCCGCCGAAGACGTCGTACAGCACGGCGTCGCGCAGCGGGCGGCGGCGGGCGGCCGGGTAGCTCTCGGTGCGCAGCCGGTGCTGG
>NZ_BMRI01000005.1:30307-34617 GCF_014648555.1 Kitasatospora griseola | reverse complement strand
CGCAGCGCGCTGCGTTCCAGGGCGGCCAGCACCGGGAGGCTGTCCACGATCAGGGTGTCGTGCCAACGGCGTTGCAGCAGGAAGGACTTGTCGCCGGAGCGGGCGTGGGCCGGGAGCTGCGCCAGGGCGGCGGGGTGCAGCCGCAGCGGGTGGCCGGGGTGGTCGTCGGGGCCGGCGGGGCACAGCACGGCCTCCCAGACGCCCTTGCCGAGCGGGCGGGGCACGCCGTCGGGCCCGGCGGGGGTGAGCGGCAGCCGGACGGTGAAGCGGTCGCCGTCGGCGGGGTGGACGGCCGCGCGCCGTTCGCGGCCGTCGCCGCAGTGCCGCAGCACCAGCTCCAGCGGGGCGTCCAGGCCGCCGGGGAACTCGCCGGCCAGGTCGAAGCCGCCGTCGGCGCGGGTGATCCGGTCGACCAGCGGTTCGGCCGGCTGGACGCAGAACTGCAGCCGGTCGTCGGAGAGTTGCTTGGCGTACAGCACCCGGCCGGCGGGCAGCGGGAGCTGGCAGGCGCCGGTGGGCGGGCGGCGCAGGACGAGCGGGGCGTCGCCGTCGGGCAGGGTCAGCGCGGGCTCCCAGTGGCCCTCGGCGAGGCGCGGGACGGTGCCGACGGCGGCGGTGAACTCCTCGCCCTGCCAGTGCACCAGGCTCTCCACGACGGCGCCGGTGGTGCGGTGCCGCAGCACCAGGGCGCCGCCGGGGGCGACGGCGGCGCCGCGCAGTTCGAAGCCGTAGGGGCGGGAGCGGCAGGAGTCGACCCGGGCGCGGACCGGACGCACCGTCAGGTGCAGCGCGCCGTCCTCGACGGTCGGCACCAGTTGGAGCGCCGGGCCGGTCCAGCCGGCGGGCGGGTACTCGCCGCTGCCGCACCAGTACGCGGCGAGCGGGGCACGGGCCCGGCGCGGGCCGCAGCCGACGACCGCCTCGACCCGCCAGCCGGTGACGGAGCGCAGCGCGGGGGTGTGCAGCAGCGCCGGGTCGAGGCGGGCGGTGAACCCGGTCCAGTCGAGGTTGTGCCGGGTCTGCGCGCTGTCGTCGGTGGCCTCCGGCAGGTAGCACGGGACGGTCCGCAGCCGCAGCAGGCGGCGGCTGCCGTCGATGGGGTGCAGTTCCAGCACGATGCGGGTCTGCCCGGGGCGTTCGCCCGGCGCGTCGAGAATTCGGCCCTCGCCGATCAGGACGAGTTCGCCGCCCTCCCAGAAGGCGCGGCGCAGCGCCGCGCCGGCGACCGGTTCGGCGGGGTGCGGGGGCCGGTCGGCGGTGGGGCGCCGTAGCAGGTGGGACATTCCGGTATCCCAGTGCAAAACGTCGGTAAAAGTCAATTCCCTCCCTTTTTCAAAAAGGGAGGGAATTGATTTAGTTACATACGATATTCGATTTTCCTGGGGTTGTTTTCCCCACTCACTCGCCCTCGGCGAGCAGCGCGTCCGCCACCCGGGCGGCGGCCCCGCCGTCGTCCAGGTCGCAGTACGCCTCGCGGAACGCCGCGTACTTGTCGGCGTACTCGGCGGTGACCTTCGGCAGGTCGCCGAGCGCGGCGACCACCTCGGCCGAGGTGGCCAGCAGCGGGCCCGGGGCCTTGGCCTGCAGGTCCAGGCTGAAACCGCGCAGGTTGTCGCGGTAGTGCTCCAGGTCGTAGGTGAAGAACAGCACCGGACGGCCGGTGTTCATGAAGTCGAACACGGCGGCGGAGTAGTCCGTCACCAGCACGTCCGCGACCAGCAGCAGCTCCGCCATGTCGGGGTAGGTGCTGACGTCCCAGACGTAGCCGTTGCCGGCCTCCGGGATCCGGGCCCGGACCACCTCGTGGCCGCGCACCAGCAGGACCTGGTCGTCGCCGAGCGCGGCGCGGGCCGCCGCCAGGTCGAGCTGCAGGTTGAGCTGGTAGCCGCCGTCGGGCAGCCGCCGGTCCTCACGGAAGGTCGGCGCGTACAGCACCACCTGCTTGCCCTCGGGCAGGCCGAGCTGCTCGCGGACCCGCTCGGCGGTCTTCTCCCGGTCGGCGGCGAACAGCACGTCGTTGCGCGGGTAGCCGCTCTCCAGCACCTTCCCCCCGAAGTCGAAAGCGCGGCGCAGCACCGGCGCGGCCCAGCGGCTGCCCGCCACCAGCAGGCTCCACTGCGGCACCTCCTTCTTGAGGTGCTCCAGGTAGCCGGCGTCGGTGAACCAGACCTTCTCGAAGTCGGTGCCGACCCGCTTCAGCGGGGTGCCCTGCCAGGTCTGCAGGACGACCTGGCCGGGGCGGCGGCGGAAGTACGTCGGCAGGTGGGTCGAGGTGACGATGTACTTGGCGGTGGCCAGCGCCTCGAACCACTCGGGCGAGCGGTGGCGGACGCACTCGGCGGTCTGCGGCAGCTCGGCCTGCAGGTCGACGGACGTCCACAGGTGGCGCAGCGGCAGGCCGCGGCGGACCAGTTCCTCGTGCACGGCGCGCGGCGAGTCGGTGTACAGGCCGCCGTCCGCGGCCCACCAGTCCTCGCGGACGGTGTGGTAGAGCACGGTGTCGGTGAGCGGGCGGCGCTGCAGCTCGGGGAACGAGTGCCGCAGCTGCCGCTGCCGGTAGCCGCTGCGCTCGGCCGGGGACAGCGGGTCGCGGGCCTCCAGCGACAGGCTGTCGAACAGGCGGCGCTCCAGCGCGACGTGCTTGCCGCGGGCCTCCACCTCCAGCGGCAGCGTGTCGAAGGTCGACGCGGCGAGCACCGCGGCCGGCCACTCGCTGTCGAAGGCGGCGCCGACCGGACGGAACAGCACCGTCCAGGTGCCCTTGTGCAGCGGGACCCGGCCGGCGAAGGACGCGGTCGGCACGGCGGGCAGCGCGGCCCGGAACCGGCCGTCGGCGATCTCCACCGGGAAGGCGTGCTCCTCGCGGCGCTTGCGGTGCCGGATCACCAGCTCGTAGTGGTGGGCGCCGGGCAGCGGGAAGGAGCCGCTGAGCACGAAGCCCTCGCCGTCCTTGGCCCGGGCGATCTCCTCGACGACCGGCTGCAGCACCTGGTCGCACAGCTGCAGGTAGCCGCTGGGGGAGGGCTTGGCGTACAGCGCGCGGGTGTCGCCGGCCAGCGGCATGTGCAGCTCGACCGGGGCGGTGCGGTCGTCCAGGACGACCGGCAGCGCGCTGCCGTCGACGAGCTTGAGCTCCAGGTCCCAGCGGTCGCGGGTGCGCTGCTCGGCGGCCGGGTCGAGGGCGTTCCACGCGTCCCGGACGGCGGTCAGGTCGGCGACCCGGATCCGCGCGGTGAACGGCAGGTCGCGGCCGGACGGGACGCCCAGCTCCAGCGGCGCGTACACGTCGCGCTCGGACTCGACGTGCTGCAGGCGCAGTTCCGCGCCGGCCAGGTCGCTGCCGGAGCGGACCAGGCCGCGCAGCTCGACGACGCCGCCGTCGGCGGTCGCCGACACGGCGCGGGCGCGCACCCGCTCCACCCGCAGCAGCAGGTGGTTGTCGCGCTGCCAGGGCACCACCCGGACGTCGTCCTCGACCCAGTGCACGGGCGCGAACTCGGCGCGGTCGTGCCAGCCGACCGACACCCGGCCCTTGTACACGCCGCCCTTGCCGGCGCCGGCCACCAGCACCCGCCAGGAGCCGTCCTTCCACTCGCCGCGGTGCTTGAGCCGCTGCGGGTCGATGGTGGCGGAGAAGCCCGCCCAGTCGCAGCTGTACAGGTCGTGCGGGGAGCTGGCGGTGGCCTCCGGGCTGAACTCCGTCCGGGTCTGCACGGCCACCACGCGGCGGCCCTTGGCCTCGCGCAGGATCAGCGCCTTGACCATGTCGTGCTTGTTCTCGGCGCCCAGGTGCTCCGGGAAGGCGTGCCCGGTCAGCTGGAGCTTGCCGTCGTCCCAGCGCGCCTCGTACAGCCGGGAGCGCATCACCAGGGCGTTGCTCAGCCGCAGCACGTCCGCCGGGACGCTCTTGCGCCCGCCGCGCAGGAACGGGTAGTCGGCGTACGGGCGGAGCAGGCCGCGGGTCGGGGCGGCGCCGTTGCTGTCCTTCTCGAAGATCAGCTGCTCGATCAGCTCGTCGAGCCGGCCCTGGAGGGTCAGGTGGTACTTGAGCCGCAGCGGGGCGCGCAGCTTGCGGACCTGCTCCGGGCCGATCGCGCGCAGCAGCCGGCCGGCCGACTCCAGGTAGGCGGCGTTGTACTCCGGGTCGCCCTCCAGCACCGAGCCGAAGAACATCGGGATCTCCTCGACGAGGTTGTTCTCGTCGTAGGCGCGCAGGTACTTGCGGAACTTCGGGTCGCTCTGGCCGCCCAGCCAGTCGCGGACCAGCTCCATCGACTTGACCCGGTCGATGACGCCCTTCGGGTTGGTCT
>NZ_BMRI01000005.1:26530-30276 GCF_014648555.1 Kitasatospora griseola | reverse complement strand
TCATCTGCGTGATCGACATCTCGCCGACCTCGCGCTCGCGCCAGTGGTAGATCGGCTCGGCGAGCACGTCGACCCGGCGGGCCAGGTAGTGGTGCGGCACGCTGACCGGGGCGTCCTCGTACAGGATGCCCTCGGGGTAGAGCACGCCCGCCTGGTCGAAGAACGAGCGGCGGTACACCTTGTTCCACGCGGTGCGGTCGGTGACCAGCGCCGGGAGCTCGGTGATGTGGGTGCGCAGCCGGGTCGCCGCGAACGGCTTGCGGTGGCCGCCCGACTGGTAGTGGCCGACGGCGCGGAACCGCAGCACGTTGCCGGTGCAGAAGTCGGAGCCGGTCTCGTCCAGCGTGCTGATCATCAGCTCGTACGCGGACGGCGGCAGGGTGTCGTCGCTGTCGACGAACGCGAGGAACTCGGTGCCCTCGGAGATGTGCCGGTAACCGGTGTTGCGGGCCGCCCCCAGGCCCTTGTTCACCTGCTGGACCAGCCGGAAACGGGAATCCTTCGCGGCGTAGGCCGCGGCGACGGCGGCACTGGAGTCCTTCGAGCCGTCGTCGACCATGACGCACTCGAGGTCGTCGAAGGTCTGCGCGGCGATGGAGTCCAGGCACTCCTCCAGATAGCGCTCGACGTTGTAGATCGGGACGACAACGGACAGACGGGGGGCCATCGGGAGCGCAGAGCCTTTCCTCAGGAAGTTCGGCCGGGTGGGCCAGGCGTATGTGTCGAACCCGGACCGGCACCGGCCGCGATTCTACCTCTCCGGGCTTGCTAGTCTGCGCCTGACCAGGCCAGCTCAGGAGGGTGAAGAGATGCCGCGGTTCAGCGTGATCGTGCCCGTCCACGCGGTCGAGGAGTACCTCCCCGCCTGCCTGGAGTCCGTGCTCTCCCAGACCTTCACCGACTTCGAACTGATCGCCGTCGACGACCGCTCGCCCGACGGCTGCGGCGCGATCCTCGACGAAGCGGCCGCCCGGGACAGCCGGGTGACGGTCCGTCACCTGGAGCAGAACGTCGGCCTGGGACTGGCCCGCAACGCCGGCCTGGAACTCGCCACCGGCGACTACCTGCTGTTCCTGGACAGCGACGACACCCTCACCCCCGACCTGCTGGCCGCCACCGACGCCCGGCTGCGCGCCACCGGCGACCCCGACCTGCTGGTGTACGACTACGCCCGCAGCTACTGGGACGGCCGCGTGGTGCGCTCCGCCTCCGCCCCGGTGTTCGCCAAGCCCGGCGCGGAAACCTTCACCCTCGACGAGCGCCGCGACCTGCTCGACCTGCTCCAGGTGGTGTGGAACAAGGCCTACCGCCGCGCGTTCGTCCAGCAGCAGGGCCTGACCTTCCCGCCCGGGTACTACGAGGACACCCCCTGGACGTACCCGGCGCTGCTCGCCGCCGAGTCCATCACCCTGCTCGACCAGGTCGGCGTGCACTACCGGCAGCGCCGCGAGGGCGGCAACATCCTCGCCACCGCCTCCCGCAAGCACTTCGACGTCTTCGAGCAGTACGACCGGGTGTTCGCCTTCCTCGACGCCCGCCCCGACCTGGACCGCTGGCGGCCGGTCATCTACCGGATGATGCTCGGCCACCTCGCCACCGTGGTCACCAAGCCCGGACGCGTCCCGGCCGCCGACCGCCGCGAGTTCTTCCGCCGCGCCGCCGAGCACTGCTCCCGGCACCGCCCGGCCGGCTACCGGCCGCCCGCCGGACCGGAGGGCGTGCGCGGCGAACTGCTCGGCCGCGGCAGCTACCTGGGCTTCCAGAGCCTGCGGGTGCTGGCCAGGGCCCGCCGCGCCGTCCGCCGCTGAGCCCCCGCCGCGCTGTCCGCAGCGTCGTTCGCGCCGAGCCCGCCGCCGCTCGGTCCGACGTGCCGCCGCCCGGCCGACGGCGCGTCACCCGGACGTGGCACGGCCCGCCCGGTATACAGCGGAGGATGGACTTCCTCACCGGGCTGCCGCTGATCGGACCACTGGTGGCCCGGGTGCTGCACAGCCGCCCGTACCTGGTGTACCGGCTGTTCGCCGACGTGCAGGGCAACCGGCTGGCCGGGGCGGTCACCTTCTTCGGGTTCCTGGCGCTGTTCCCGCTGCTCACCGTGGCCCTGGCGGTCGCCCTGGCCACGCTCTCCGACTCCCGGGTGCGTCAACTCCAGGACCGGATCGCCGAACAGCTGCCCGGCCTGTCCGACTCGCTCGACCTGAACGCGATGGTCGCCAACGCCGGCACCGTCGGCCTGGTCTCCGGCGCCCTGCTGCTGGTCTCCGGCCTCGGCTGGGTCGACACCATGCGCGGCGCGGTGCGCAGCGTGTGGCGATTGCCCGACGGCGGCGGGAACCTCTTTCAGGTGAAAATCCGGGATGCCGTGGTGCTGCTCGGACTGGGCCTGGTCTGCCTGGCCTCGCTGGCCGCGTCCGCGTTCGCCACCACGCTCGCGCACCGGCTCGCCGACTGGCTGGGCCTGGACGGCGGAGCCGGCCGCTGGCTGCTGTCCGGCCTCGGTTTCCTCATCGCCGTCGGCGCCGGCCTGCTGCTTTTCGTGTACCTGCTCGGTCCGTTCCCGCGGATCGTCGGCCAGCGCCGCAGCGCCCTGCTGCAGGGCGCGCTGATCGGCGCGGTCGGCTTCGAGCTGCTCAAGCTGGCGCTCTCCTCCTACCTGGGCTCGGTCGCCGGCCGCAGCGTCTACGGCGCGTTCGGGGTGCCCGTCGCCCTGCTGCTGTGGATCAACTTCGTGTCCAGACTGCTGATGTACTGCGCGGCCTGGACGGCCCTGGCCGACCCCGAGGCGGCCCGTCGACGCGCCGTCCGGCAGGCCGAGGCCGCGCTCGCCGCCGCCGGAGAATCGCCGCGTTCACCCTCTGTCCACCATTCGGACGGCTGATCTATGATCCGCGTCACATCTCAGTGCGGCCGCACCCCACGGCCGACCGTCCCGCCGGCGCGTCCCCCGCCCGGCCGCCTCCCCCTGGAGACCGTGTGTCCGTCACCGACACCACCGCCGCTCCGACCGCCCCCGCCACCCCCGACGACGTCCCCGGCTGGTTCTTCCGCGTCGACCGGGAGGTCTTCGGCTGGCTGCTCGCCCGGCAGACCGCCGCCGGCGTCACCGGAGACCTGCTGGAGATGGGCGCCTACCTGGGCCGCTCGGCGATCCTGCTGGGCAACCACCTGCACCCCGGGGAGACGTTCACCGTCTGCGACCTCTTCGACGCGGACGCGCCCGACGGCGACAACTCCGCCGAGATGACCATGTCCTACCGCTCCACCCTCACCCGGCGCGCCTTCGAGATCAACTACCTGGCCTTCCACCCCGAACTGCCGGTGATCGTCCAGGCCCCCACCTCGGTGCTCGCCGACGGCCGGATCCCCACCGACAGCTGCCGGTTCGTCCACATCGACGCCTCGCACCTGTACGAGCACGTCGCGGGCGACATCCGGGTGGCCCGCGACGCACTCGCCGAGAACGGCGTCGTCGCCCTCGACGACTACCGCGCCCCGCACACCCCCGGCGTGTCCGCCGCCGTCTGGGAAGCGGTCTTCACCCTCGGCCTGAAGCCCGTCCTGCTCACCCCCGAGAAGTTCTACGGCACCTGGGGCGACGCCGACGCCGTCCGCGCCGACCTGCTCGCCCGCGACTGGCGCGGCGACGGCTTCCGGCTCGACGAGGAGCACTTCGCCGGACAGACCTGCCACCGCCTCGCCTGGGACGATCCCTCGGGCCGCCACGAATTCGCCGTCCGCGCCTCCAA
>NZ_BMRI01000005.1:24643-26487 GCF_014648555.1 Kitasatospora griseola | reverse complement strand
CGGCGCCGCCCCGACCCGCTCCCTCGTCCGCCGCGTCGCCCTCGACGTCCTGCCGCCGGTCGCGACCCGCGCGGTGCGACGTGCCCTCCGGGCGGGCCGCGGAGCGGTTTGACGGGGCGCCTCCAGGGGCGCGACTCATGGTCCTGCGTCGCGGTCCGGTCGGCGGGTTCTCGGCCGGCCGCGCAGTTCCTCGCGCCCCTGAGCCTGCGCTCGGCGCTCGGCCCGGAGGCGCAGCGCGCGGAGTCGCAGCATCCCGGCCGCGGCCACCGCCGCGCAGAGGCCGATCGCGGACCAGGTGGCCGCGCTCGGGCCGTCGGCCGCGGCGTGGGCCGCGGTCACCGGTTCGGGGCGGAGGGTCGGGGGCTGCCGCGGGGGAGGGGAGGGGGCGGCCGCCGGTGGTGGTGACGGGGCGTCGGTGATCGGCTGGGCCGGCTTCCCGGCGGGCGCCAGGTCCTCGGCCAGCGCGCCGACCGGGGCGACCTTGCCGGCCGCGGCGAAGCCCCAGTCCAGCAGTGCCGCCGCCTCGTCGTAGACCTTCGGGCTGCTGGCCGGGTGCATCACGGTGACCAGCATGGTGCGGCCGCCCTGGACGGCGGCGCCGGTGTAGGTCGCGCCCGCGTTGGTGGTGTAACCGTTCTTCACGCCGATCAGCCCCGGGTACTTGCCGAGCAGCCGGTCGGTGTTGGCGATGCCGAAGCTGCCGCGCTGCCCGCTCCTGTCGACCGCGCCGGGGAACTGCGCCCAGCGGGTGCTGCAGTAGCCGCGGAACTCCTCGTTGCGCAGCCCGGCCCGGGCGAACAGGGTCAGGTCGTACGCCGAGGTGACCTGCCCGTCCATGTCGTAGCCGTCCGGGCTGACCACGTGGGTGTCGCGGGCCTGCAGCTGGTCGGCGCGGGCCTGCATGTCGACGACGGTCTTCGCCACCCCGCCGTTCATGTTGGCCAGCACGTGCACCGCGTCGTTGCCGGAGGACAGGAACACTCCGCGCCACAGGTCCTCGACCTTGTAGTCCAGGTCCTCCTTGATGCCGACCAGGCTGCTGCCCGCGCCCATGCCCTGCAGTTCCGTCCAGCCCACCCGGTGCACCTCGTCGGCCGGGAAGCGGGGCAGCACGGTGACCGCGAACAGCATCTTCAGGGTGGACGCGGGCGGCAGCTGGGCGTGCGCGTTGAACGCGGCCAGCACCTGGCCGGTGTCCGCGTCCGCGACCACCCAGGACTTCCCGGTCAGGCCGGACGGCAGCGGCGGAGCCCCCGGGCCCGGTGCGACCTGCACGCCCGCCGCGCCCAGCCGGTCGCCGCCGACCACGGGCGGCGGCGGGGCCTCGCCGGGGACCGCCGCGAGGGCCGGCGGGCCGACCGGGAGCAGGACCAGGGCGGCAGCGGACGAACCGAGGACGATCCGGCGGACTGTCTGCATTCCCGGAAGCTAACCCGCGCCCCGCCGCCCGACCGTCGAAGCCGCCGACCGACGCCACGAACGAGTACCGCCCGCTGCTCCGTTCGGCGGGCCGCGCATACTGGACGGGCCACCCGTCTGCCGCGAAGGACCCCGTCATGAAGCTCAGCCGCCCGGTCTCCTGGTTCCTCACCGCCTTCGGCGTCTGGTCGGTCTTCATCTGGACGACCTTCGCCAAGAACCTGTGGAAGGACTCCGGCGGCCAGGCGTTCGTGAACGGCGACCACTCGCAGCCGACCGCCTTCTTCTGGGTCCACCTGCTGCTCGCCGTCACCTCGCTGCTGCTCGGCCTCGCCATCGGCGCGATCGGCGTCCGAGGCCTGCGCGCCCTGCGCCGGACGGCCGCCGCGCAGTAGCGCCGAAGGCACCCTTGTACGCCGTCACCC
>NZ_BMRI01000005.1:0-24617 GCF_014648555.1 Kitasatospora griseola | reverse complement strand
CTGGCCGTCACTTGATGACGTTCAAGGGCGTCAGCACCCCGAAGGACGTGGGCGTTCTGGCCTGATCGACCGTCAGGGCCCGTTCCGGTCAAGGCCGGAGCGGGCCTTTTGCGGGCGGTGGCTGCTGAGGTGTCACTATTCTGCTTGCGTGCAGCTCGCGAGGGGTGCCAGGATGCGCGGCCGGGCAGGTGATCGACTTGCCCCGGCAACACTTCCTGGGGGGATTCTCCGATGTCCCGTGCCACCTCTCCGCGGCTGCTCGCCGCCTGCGCCACCGCGGCCGTCGCGGTCGGCCTGTTCGTCGCTCCCGCCGCGCAGGCGGTGCCCGGTCCCGGGGTCACCGGCCCGACGGTCGGGTCGACGCCGACACTGGCCGGGGACGGCTGCAACGCCACCGGCACGCCCGGCTGGGTGACCACCGCCAACCCGGTGCTCACCGCCCGCACCACCGCGCCCTCCGCCCGCTTCAAGGTGTGGAACGCGACCGGCGCGAAGGTGTTCGACGGCGCCGCCACCGCCGCGGCCGACGGCACCGTCCAGGTCACCGTCACCGGTCTGACCGACGGTGCGGGCTACACCTGGCAGGTGTGGCCGGAGTACCAGCCCGGTTCCGGCGCGCCCACCGAGACCTGCCGGTTCGGCGTCGACACCGCCGCGCCCACCGGCCTGGCCGTGACCTCCACGGACTTCCCGGAGAACGGCGGCGGCAAGTTCGCCGGGCAGAAGGGCGTCTTCACCTTCTCCGCGACGGACGCCGGATCCGGCGTGGCCTGCTTCCGATACGTGCTGGACGGCACCCTGAGCGCCGGCGGCGGCTGCACCCCGGGCGCCGACATCGTCGAGGCCGGCGCCGACGGCACCGCGAGCGTCACCCTCAAGCCGGCCGCGTGGGGCACCCACAACCTCCAGGTGCAGGCGATCGACCGCACCGGCCAGGTCACCCAGCCGCTGAGCTACACCTTCTACGCGCCGTCGAACCCGAACCCGCCGAAGGCGCTCGGCGACGTCGACAACGACGGCGTCCCCGACATCCTGCTGCCCGACTCGCAGGGCAACCTGCTGGTGATCAGCGGCGACGCCGGCAGCACCACCCCGACCACCGTGGTGCCCGCCGTGTGGTCGCCCTGGGGCGGCAGCTGGAGCGGCCTGCAGATCGCGCACAAGGGCTGGAGCGGCGGCGGCGCGCCCGCCGACACCGTCTACGTGCGCGACGCCGCTCCCGACAACTCGGGCTACCTGTACCAGTACGTCAACCAGGGCTCGCTGCCGCTCGGCACCCGGTCGCCGTCGCTGATGAGCCACGCCACCTCGTGCGTCGACACCGCCAAGGCCCCGGTCGCCTGCCCGGCCGACCACAGCACCAGCTTCCGCGAGGTGCAGCAGCTGGTCGCGTTCGGCTCGGTGGAGCCCGGCAATCCGACCGCGATCACGCTGCTGGACGTCGAGCAGGGCAACCTGTGGCTGCAGCGGGACCCGTCGCGGTTCGGCAAGTCGACCCAGCTGACCACCACGGGTCTGTGGAACGGCTACGACCTGATCGCCCCGGGCCCGGACGCGAACGGGAACCTGGCGCTGTGGTCGCGCGAGCAGTCCACCGGCGTCCTGCGGGCGTACGCCGTGCCGAAGCTCGGCGAGGGCAGCTACGACTACTCCGCGCTCGCCGACCCGGCGAACGGCACCGTGATCGGCAACTTCCCGGTGGCCGAGTACCCGACCCTGGGCAGCTCCGGCGACCTGGACGGCGACGGCCAGGCGGACCTGTACGCCGTCACCGCCGACCGGCACCTGGTGACGTTCAAGGGCGTCGGCACCCCGAAGGACCTGGGCGTTCTGGCCTGATCGACCCTCGGGGCCCGTTCCGGCTGCGGCCGGGGCGGGCCCTCGGCGTGTCCGGACCTCTGGAGGTGGCCGAATCCGGCTGCTAGCCTGCCCGGCACGACTCCCGGGCGGATGGCGGCGAGGGGCCGAGGGCCGGGCCGGGGAGCAGGGGATGTGGGAGGCTCCGCGATGAGCACCAGCACCACCCTCGGCGACACCCGCCCCGAGTGGGCGCAGCGCCAGGAACGGGAACGGCGGCACCGGCGCGCCAAGTCCCGGCTGCGGTTGCCGCTCGCGGTGGCGGCGGCCTGCCAGGCGGTGCTGCTGCTGTGGTGGGCGGCCGGGTACCCGGCGTTCACCGGCACCGCCGCGGGCGGGGGCGCGCCGCTGTACGACGCGGCCGTGCGGGTCCTCCACCCGGCGGGGGTGACGCTGGCGCAGACCGCGGCGGTGGCGTTCGCGCTGGGGCACCTGGTGGCCGCGCTGGCCCGGTTCGGGGTGCGCGGCCGCTGGTCGGGGCCGGTGGCCGTGGCGCTGGCCGCGCTGCCGCCGACGGGCAGCCTGGTGGTCTCGCTCAGCCCGGAAGTGCCGTCCGCCGCAGGGGCGTTGCTGCTCACCGCGGCCGGTCTGCGGCTGCTCGCCCGGCGGGCGGAGGGGACGCTGCACCGGGGCGGCCCGGCGCAGCGGCTGGATCTGACGGTGCTGTTCTCGGCCATCGTGCTGCTCGCCCTGACCGGCCCGCGCGGCGCGGGCACCGCGCTGATCGCCGCGCTGGTGCTGCTGCCGGCGCTGCCCCGGGCGCGCGGCCGGCTCGCGCTGCTCACGGCCGCCGCGCTGGCGGTGCCGATCGTCCTCGCGCTGCTCGGCCACCCGGCGGCCCGGGCCGGCGACCTGCACCCGCTGCGCGCCGCCGACCTGGCGCTCGCCCAGTACCGCGACCCCGGCGGCGCGGACCGGGAGCTGACCGCGGTCGCCCCGCCCGCCGCCTGGGACGCGGCGGGCGCGGACTGCTCGTCGACCGCCGCCCTCACGGACCGCTGGGACTCCGCCGCCGCCGGCCGCGCACAGGACGAACTCGCCGCCGCCTGGCGGCAGTTGCTGCGGGAGCACCCGGACCGGGTGCTGGACGCCCGACTCTGCCGGGGCCGCCTCGCCTGGTCGGTGTGGGCGGGCGCCGGCGGCCCGCACGCCGCCACCGAGGTGCCGGAGGCGTCCCCGTCCTCGCACGGCCTGCTGCGGCCGCTGCACTCCGCGGCCGACTGGAGCCGCACCCTGCTGCGCGCCCCGCAGCTGGACTGGCTGCTGTGGCGCGGCGCCCTGTGGGCGTACCTGGGGCTGGCGGCGGCCCTGCTGTACGCCTGGCGGCACCGGCTGCCCGCGCTGGTCCCGGTGGCCGGCGCGGCCGTCCTCGGCACCCAGCTGTCGCTGACCGCGTCCGCCGCCGGGCAGGACTACCGGACGATGGCGGTGGCGCTGTTCCTCGGCCCGCTGCTGCTCACCCTGGCCACCGTCAGAACCGGCCGCGGCGCCGCCGCCTGACGGCACGCCGAAGGGCCCGCCCGGAGCGCACTCCGGACGGGCCCTTCGAACAGCGCGGGACTAGAAGCGACGCGTGACGAGCGCGCGCTTCACCTCCTGGATCGCCTTGGTGACCTCGATGCCACGCGGGCAGGCCTCCGAGCAGTTGAAGGTGGTGCGGCAACGCCACACGCCCTCACGGTCGTTGAGGACCTCCAGGCGCTGCTCGGCGCCCTCGTCGCGGGAGTCGAAGATGAAGCGGTGCGCGTTGACGATCGCCGCCGGGCCGAAGTACTGGCCGTCGTTCCAGAACACCGGGCACGAGGAGGTGCACGCGGCGCACAGGATGCACTTGGTGGTGTCGTCGAAGCGCTCGCGGTCGGCCTGCGACTGCAGACGCTCGCGGGTCGGCTCGTTCCCCGAGGTGATCAGGAACGGCATGACGTCCTTGTACGCCTGGAAGAACGGGTCCATGTCCACGATCAGGTCCTTGAGGACCGCGAGGCCCTTGATGGCCTCGACCGTGATCGGCTTCTCCGGGTTGACGTCCTTGATCAGGGTCTTGCACGCCAGCCGGTTGCGCCCGTTGATCCGCATGGCGTCCGAACCGCAGATGCCGTGCGCGCAGGAGCGGCGGTACGTGAGGGTGCCGTCCTGCTCCCACTTGATCTTGTTGAGCGCGTCCAGGACGCGCTCCTTCGGGTCCATTTCGAGCTGGTAGTCCACCCACACCGGGTCCGGGTGCTCCTCCGGGTTGAACCGGCGGATCCGGAAGGTGACGTTGATCAGCTTGGTGCTGCCCGCCTCGACCGCGTCCAGCGCGGCCGAGTGCTTCTCGACGGTCGGAGTGGACATCAGTACTTACGCTCCATCGGCTGGTAGCGGGTCTGCACGACCGGCTTGTAGTCGAGGCGGATGGAGGTGGAGCCGTCCTCGGCCACCTCGCGGTACGCCATGGTGTGCTGCATGAACTTCACGTCGTCGCGGGTCGGGAAGTCCTCGCGGTAGTGACCGCCGCGGGACTCCTCGCGGGCCAGCGCGGACACGACCAGCACCTCGGCCAGGTCGAGCAGGTTGCCCAGCTCGATGGCCTCCAGCAGGTCGGTGTTGTACCGCGAGCCCTTGTCCTGGATCGCGACGTTCTTGAAACGCTCCTTGAGCGCCGTGACGTCCTCGACAGCCTGCTGCAGGGTCTTGCCGGTGCGGTAGACGGACACGTTGGTGTCCATCGACTCCTGCAGCTCCTTGCGGATCTGCGCGACGGACTCGGTGCCGGTGGACTCCCGCAGGCCCTCGACCAGCGCCTCGACCAGCGCGCCCGGGTTCTCCGGCAGCTCGACGAAGTCGTGGTTGTCGGCGTACGCGGCGGCGGCGATGCCCGCGCGGCGGCCGAACACGTTGATGTCCAGCAGCGAGTTGGTGCCCAGGCGGTTGGCGCCGTGCACCGACACGCACGCGACCTCGCCCGCGGCGTACAGGCCGGGAACGACGTCGGTGTTGTTGCTCAGGACCTCACCCTCGACGTTGGTCGGGATGCCGCCCATCGCGTAGTGCGCGGTGGGCTGGATCGGGATCGGGTCCGTGTAGGGCTCGATGCCGAGGTAGGTGCGCGCGAACTCGGTGATGTCGGGCAGCTTGGCGTCCAGCTGCTCCGGCGGGAGGTGCGTCAGGTCCAGGTAGACGTGGTCGCCGTCGGGGCCGCAGCCGCGGCCGGCCCGGATCTCCGAGTAGATCGCGCGGGAGCACACGTCACGGGACGCGAGGTCCTTCATGACGGGGGCGTAGCGCTCCATGAAGCGCTCGCCGTCCTTGTTGCGCAGGATGCCGCCCTCGCCGCGGGCGCCCTCGGTGAGCAGGATGCCCATCCGCCAGATGCCCGTCGGGTGGAACTGGAAGAACTCCATGTCCTCCAGCGGCAGGCCGCGGCGCAGCGCCACGGCCTGGCCGTCACCGGTCAGGGTGTGCGCGTTCGAGGTGACCTTGAACATCTTGCCGGTGCCGCCGGAGGCGAACACCACGGCCTTGGCCTGGAAGACGTGGATCTCGCCGGTGGCGAGCTCGTAGGCCACCACGCCGGCGGTCTTGCCCTCGTTGATCAGCAGGTCGAGGACGTAGAACTCGTTGAAGAACTCCACACCGTGCTTGACGCAGTTCTGGAACAGCGTCTGCAGGATCATGTGGCCGGTGCGGTCCGCGGCGTAGCAGGACCGGCGGACCGGGGCCTCGCCGTGGTTGCGGGAGTGGCCGCCGAAGCGGCGCTGGTCGATCCGGCCCTGGTCGGTGCGGGAGAAGGGCAGGCCCATCTTCTCCAGGTCGAGGACCGCGTCGATGGCCTCCTTGCACATGATCTCGGCGGCGTCCTGGTCGACCAGGTAGTCACCGCCCTTGACCGTGTCGAAGGTGTGCCACTCCCAGTTGTCCTCCTCGACGTTGGCGAGCGCGGCACACATGCCGCCCTGCGCCGCGCCGGTGTGCGACCGGGTCGGGTAGAGCTTGGTCAGAACCGCGGTGCGGCTGCGCTGGGTCGACTCGATGGCCGCGCGCATGCCGGCGCCGCCGGCGCCGACGATGACGGTGTCGTACTGGTGAATCTGCATGGGGTCAGTCGCCTCTGGTGGCTCGTCAGATGTTCGGGTCGAAGGTGAAGATCACCAGGGTGCCGAGGACGACCGTGAAGACGGTCGCGACACCGAGGAGACCCTTCAGCCACAGACGAGTGGCGTCCTTCTCCGCGTAGTCGTTGATGACGGTGCGCATGCCGTTCGAGCCGTGCAGCATCGCCAGCCACAGCATCAGCAGGTCCCACATCTGCCAGAACGGGGAAGCCCAGCGGCCCGCCACGAAGGCGAAGCTGATCTTCGAGACGCCGCCGTCCAGCATCAGGTTGATCAGCAGGTGGCCGAGGACCAGCACCACCAGGACGACACCCGACAGGCGCATGAACAGCCAGGCGAGCATCTCGAAGTTGGTGCGGGTGCGGCGCGGGGTCTTCTTGGTGCGGGCCCGGGCGGGCTCCACCACGAAGGCCTCGGCAGGGTTGCCGGTGCCCAGACCCTGGCCCGTGTGGGCCTGGAGCGAGGGGACCACCAGGTCCTTGGTCTCAATGGACATCCGGATCAGCCCCCGAACCAGGTGCGAAGGGTGTGCTGCAGAACGGGGTAGAAGGCGCCGCCCATCAGGACGACCCAGATGCCGACGACGGTCCACAGCATCTGCTTCTGGTACTTCGGGCCCTTGGCCCAGAAGTCGACCGCCACGACGCGAAGGCCGTTCAGGGCGTGGAACAGGATGGCGGCCACCAGGCCGTACTCCATCAGGTTCACCAGCCACACCTTGTAGGTGGCGATCACCGAGTCGTACGCCTCGGGCGACACCCGCACCAGGGCGGTGTCCAGGACATGTGCGAACAGGAAGAAGAAGATCAGGACGCCGGTGACTCGGTGAGCCACCCAGCTCCACATGCCTTCCCGGCCGCGGTACAGCGTTCCAGCCGGCACGGAAAACCCTCCGGAAGCGGATTGGGGGCTCGGCCGGCTTTCTGTCGGTCAGCCCGGCCGGATACGGTCCACCGGCCGCGAGCATCCTATCGACGCGCCGCGCCCCTCCGCCGTCGGGGGCCCCTGCTGTGATCAATCAGGCACGCACGGGCTAATCGGAACGGGAACCCCGACGCTCCGTGACGAAGCCCTCGCAGCACGGCCCGGGGCCGCCCGGTCAGCTCCGGACGGCCACCAGGTGCTCCAGGCGGGTCAGCGCGATCCGGCGCAACCCACCAGGTGCTCCAGGCGGGTCAGCGCGATCCGGCGCAACTCCTCGGCGGAGATGAGGCGTTCCTCGTCCGGGTCGTGGGCGAGCCGGGTGCGGATCGAGGTCAGCACCGCGTCGAGCATCTCCTCCGGGTCCACCCCGTCCAGGCAGACCACGAAGACGTGGCCGAAACGCGCCTCGTACGCGGCGTGCGCGGCGCGCAGCGCGGTGTGCGCCGCCTGGCTGCCGGGGGCGCGCATGCCGAGCAGCGGCTGCGGCATCCAGCTCTCGTCGGCCAGCGCCTCGGCGAGGTCCGCCGGGCGCAGGTCGTAGCTGGCCTCGCTGGCGGCCGCGAGCAGGGAGCCGATGTCGGGGTAGGGGCGGTGGGCGGTCAGGCGCAGGGCCCAGCGGTGGCTGCCGCAGCAGGCGAGCAGCGCCTCCTCGACCGCGCCGGAGTCGGCCTCGTTGAACCGGTGCAGTCCCAGTAGGGACGGATCCGTCCGCACGTCGAGACGCTGCGGCGGGATGTCGCTGGCCAGCGGATCCTCCTCGTGAGGGCGGGAAGGGGGGATGCTGCAGAGACAGAGGGAGGGTGTGGCAGTGCCTCCGCCCGGAGTCGGCGACGGCTCGGCGGGGCAGCGCCTCCACGGTAGTTGAGGGTTCATCAGTTGGGGAGGCGGCGGGCCGATTTCATCCGATCGAGCTATCAAGTTGTGACCCGCCGCCGTTGTCGTTCACCGAGGTCCGGTCAGCCGGTCCGGTGCACCTTGTGGTTGGCCGCCTGCGCCCGGGGCCGGACCACCAGCAGATCGATGTTGACGTGTGCCGGACGGGTCACCGCCCAGGAGACGGTGTCGGCGACGTCCTCGGAGGTGAGCGGCTCGGCGACGCCCGCGTACACCGCGTCGGCCTTGTCCTGGTCGCCGCGGAACCGGGTCAACGCGAAGCCCTCGGACTTCACCATTCCGGGAGCGATCTCGATCACCCGGATCGGCTCGCCCACGAGTTCGAGGCGGAGGGTCTGCGCCACCGAGTGGACGGCGTGCTTCGCCGCCACGTAGCCGCCGCCGCCCTCGTACGTGGCCAGCGCCGCCGTCGAGGACATGATCAGCACGGTGCCGTCCCCGGTGGCGCGCAGCGCGGGCAGCAGCGCCTGGGTCAGGTGCAGCACGCCCATCACGTTGACCTCGAACATGGTGCGCCAGTCCGCCGGGTCGCCGGTCTCGACGCTTTCCGCGCCGAGCGCGCCGCCCGCGTTGTTCACCAGCACGTCCACCCGGCCGACCTCGGCGGCGAACGCGTCCACCGCGGCCCGGTCGGTGACGTCCAGGGTGAAGGCGCGGCCGCCGAGCTCCTTCGCCAGCGCCTCGATCCGCTCGGTGCGGCGGGCGGTCAGCACCACCTGGAAACCGTCCGCGGCCAGCCGCCGGGCGGTCGCCGCCCCGATGCCGCTGCTGGCGCCGGTGACCACCGCCACCTTCTGCTCGCTCATGTCCCACTCCTCGTGTCTCGGCCTGGTGTTCGGTGCAGGTGGATCATCCCAAGGAACGGTTCGCACGTGTTGTGAGCAAGCTCCCAGCCGTGGCACCTGTCTGCCCGTGAGGGGCACGGCTACATTGCGTTGCGTATCCAGCCGAGGCGTCAATCGGCGCCAACCCCCATCACCTTCCGCGGAGGACATCCATGGCAGCCGAGCCCCGCCGCACCGAGTCGGGCCTGCCGATCGAGCCGGTGTACGGCCCCGAGACCCTGGCCGGCTTCGACGCCGCGAGCCGGCTCGGCACCCCCGGCCAGTACCCGTTCACCCGCGGCGTCTACCCGACCATGTACACCGGCAAGCCGTGGACGATGCGCCAGTACGCCGGCTTCGGCACCGCCGCCGAGTCCAACGCCCGCTACAAGCAGCTCATCGCCAACGGCACCATGGGCCTGTCCGTCGCCTTCGACCTGCCCACCCAGATGGGCTACGACTCGGACGCGGCGATCTCGCACGGCGAGGTCGGCAAGGTCGGCGTCGCCGTCGACAGCGTCGAGGACATGAACGTCCTGTTCGGCGGCATCCCGCTGGGCGAGGTCTCCACCTCGATGACCATCAACGCGCCCGGCTCGCTGCTGCTGCTGCTCTACCAGTTGGTCGGCGAGGCCCAGGGCGTGCCGTCGAACAGGCTCACCGGCACCATCCAGAACGACGTGCTCAAGGAGTACATCGCCCGCGGCACCTACATCTTCCCGCCCAAGCCCTCGCTGCGGCTGATCGCCGACGTCTTCCAGTACTGCCGGGCCGAGATCCCCAAGTGGAACACCATCTCCATCTCCGGCTACCACATGGCCGAGGCCGGGGCGAACCCCGCGCAGGAGATCGCCTTCACCCTCGCCAACGGCATCGAGTACGTGCGCACCGCCGTCGCCGCCGGCATGGACGTCGACGACTTCGCGCCCCGGCTCTCCTTCTTCTTCGTCTCCCGCACCACCCTGCTGGAGGAAGTCGCCAAGTTCCGTGCCGCGCGCCGGATCTGGGCCCGCGTCATGAAGGAGGAGTTCGGCGCGAAGAACCCCAAGTCGCAGATGCTGCGCTTCCACACCCAGACCGCCGGCGTCCAGCTGACCGCCCAGCAGCCCGAGGTCAACCTCGTCCGGGTCTCCGTGCAGGCGCTCGCCGCCGTCCTCGGCGGGACGCAGTCGCTGCACACCAACTCCTTCGACGAGGCGATCGCGCTCCCCACCGAGAAGTCCGCGCGGCTCGCGCTGCGCACCCAGCAGGTGCTCGCCTTCGAGACCGACATCACCGCCACCGTCGACCCGTTCGCGGGCTCCTACGTGGTCGAGGCGATGACGGACGAACTGGAGGCCGCCGCGCTGGAGTTGATGGCCAAGGTCGAGGACATGGGCGGCGCCGTCGCGGCCATCGAACAGGGCTACCAGAAGAGCGAGATCGAGCGCACCGCGTACCGCATCCAGCAGGAGCAGGACTCCGGCACGCGGACCGTGGTCGGCGTCAACCGCTTCCAGCTCGCGGCGGAGGAGCCCTACGAGCCGCTCAGGGTCGACCCGGCGATCGAGGCGCAGCAGGCGGAGCGACTGGCGCGGCTGCGGGCGGACCGGGACTCGTCGGCGGTGGACCGCTCGCTCACCCTGCTGCGCAAGGCGGCGGAGGGGACGGACAACGTGCTGTACCCGATGAAGGAGGCGCTGGCGGCTCGCGCGACGGTCGGCGAGGTGTGCGACGCGCTGCGCGGCGTGTGGGGCACCTACGTGCCGGTGGACCGCTTCTGAGGGCCGCGCCCACGCACAAGTCGCTGTAAGCGGAAGAGGGGTGCCGGGGAAGGATCCCCAGCACCCCTCAACTGCGTTCTACGGACTACTTCTTGATGGCGAAGGACTTGAAGAAGCCCTTGCCCGGGGAGCCCAGGCCGGTGGCCGTGTCGTAGCCGCCGGCGGCCGAGAGGCCGAAGTCGGCGCCGATCTTGTAGAGGCGGACCTTCAGGGCGCCGTTGACGACGCCGAGGTCGACGACGTTGCCGCGCTTGGTGTGGACGGCGTTGTCGTCCACGTCGTGGAAGGCGTTGGTGGCGGCGCGGTCGTACAGGGCCGGGTTGGCGAAGCCGAGGGCGCGGCCGCCGCGGGTCTCGATGGCGTTGGCGAACATGGCCGCGGTCTCCGGGGCGGAGACCGAGGTGCCGCCGAAGCCGCCCTCGCTGTAGGCGCCGTCGGCGGTGAAGCCGACCAGGGTGGCGGCGACCAGGTCACCGCTCATCGCGATGTCGGGGGTGGCGCGCAGCGGGGTCTTGGACGCGGTGCCGTCGGCCGCGGTCCGGCTGATGCGGTCCGGGACGACGCCCTGCTGGTACCACGGCTGGGCGAAGTCCTTGGAGACACCGCCGCCGCCGCCGAAGTAGAACTTGCCCGGCATCGGGGTCCAGGACTTCTGGTCGGCGGAGAGCACCGAGCGCAGGTCGCCCATGGAGACCTCGTGGCCGTACTTGCCGGCCTTGTCGTTCAGCTGGAGGGCGGTGCCGCCGACCGAGGTGACCCACGGGGACGCGGACGGCCAGTCGGCCTGCGCCTGGTTGGTGTCGGCCTCGCAGTTGACGCCGGTGGCGGCCGCGCCCGGCGAGCTGTCGCCGCAGTCGCCGGAGGAGAAGGTGAAGCCGATGCCGGTGAGGGCGCCCAGCTGGAAGATCTGGTTGTCGGCGGCCACCACGGCGGGGTCGATGTCGCCGGACTTGCCGTGCATGATCTCGCCCCACGAGTTGGAGACGACGTCGGCGAGGTGCTCGTCCACGACCTTGGCCATGGCGTCGTAGAGGTCCTCGTCGTAGCAGGAGTTGCCGCCGACGTAGACGACATTGGCGTCCGGCGCGAGGCCGTGCACCATCTCGACGTCGAGCGCCTCCTCGCCGGCCCAGCCGGCGGGGCCGCCGCACTCGGCCTCGTGGACCCACTTGTCCGGGGTGACGTACTCGGTGTACTGGCCCGGCTTGAACGGCTGGTCGCCGTGCAGGGAGGAGAAGTGGTTGGCGTCCTGCTCCATGGTGGACAGGCCGTACGCGTCGATGATGGCGACGCGGGCGCCCTTGCCGCCGACCTTGGCGTCGGTGACGCCGTAGGCCTTGCGGAGCTGGGAGGGGATGTACGAGCAGGGGGCGAACGGCTCGTTCTTCTCGTAGCCCTCGGGGGCGCCCTTGGCGGTCTTCGAGCCGTAGCCGTCCTCGGAGCAGGTCGCGACGGTCGGCAGGGCCGCCGGGTCCTTCTTGTCCGGGCCGGCGAGCTTGGCGGCGGCGTTCAGGCGCTGCTCCGCCTCGCGGACCGAGGTGGCGGAGGAGACGTTCTTGTGGATCGAGTCGGCCAGGCCGGAGACGGCGAGGACGGCGTCGGAGACGGAGGCCGGCACCTTGGCGTCGGCGGTCGGCGCCCGGTGGGTGCCGTCCGCGGTGCGGTAGTTGTGGAAGCCGGTGCCGAACGCCTTGGTCATCGCGGCGGTGGAGCCGGCGACCTGCACGTAGTGGGCGTTGCTGGCCGAGACGGTGAGGCCTGCGGCGGACACCCAGTCGGTGACGGCCTTGACCTGCTCCGGGGTGGCGCCGAACTTCGCCTGGACCTGAGCGGACGTCAGGTACTGGCCGTAGCTCGGGGACTTGGGGTCGGAGACGGCCCGGGCGAGGGCGGCGAGGCCGCTCGCGTCGCGGCCGGCCAGGTAGATCCGGGCGGTCGCCGGGGCGGCGGCGTCGGCCGCGCCCGCGTCGGCCTGCGGGGTGGCCCACTCCGGGTGGGTGCCCGGCAGGGCGCGGGCGGTGTCGCCCACGGGGGTGGCGGCGGTGGCCGGAACGGCCGCGCCGAGGGTGGTGATGATCAGTGCGGCCGCGACGGTGGCCGGAGCGATGCTCTTGGCGAGCCGATTGCGCGTGATGGGCACGTCGGTCCCCCCTTCTCGGTTCGATGGAGCGTCAGCCGCCCTTCGTGAGGGCGTGACGAGGCGCGCCGCAGGCGGACTGTCCCACCCCACTGCGGCACCGGAGTTGACTGTGCGACAGCTGTCTATTCGGACTGATGTGCGCCGCTCAAGAGTGAGGCCGAAAGATTTACCCGGCCATGACCCGATCGGGGGGAAGGGTTGGTCGCGGGCGGGGCGGCGGGCCCCGGGGGAGTGGTCACCGTGTCCGGCCGCCGGTGCAGGTCGTTGCATACGAAGGGAGCCGAACACAGGCGCGGGCCGAATCGAAGAGTCATACCCATCGTGGATCCCGGTATGCATCCAAACGGTGAGAACTTTGGTGGAAGAGGGGCCAAAAGCCTCTCACCGGCCTAGTCTTGTCAAGGTGAACGATCCTCAGCCTGCAGCCGCTGCCACCGTCACCGCCGTCCGCCCGCTCGCCGCCCTCCGGGCCCGAGTAGCGGCCCACCAGGCCGAGTTGATCGACCTGCGCCGTGATCTCCACCGGCATCCGGAGCTCGGCCGCCAGGAGTTCCGCACCACCAAGCTGCTGCGCGAACGACTGGTCGCCGCCGGGCTGGAGCCGCGGGTGCTCCCGGGCGGCACCGGTCTGCTGGTGGACCTCGTCCCGCCGGGCACCGCGCCCGGCACCCCGCTGCTGGCGTTCCGCGCCGACATCGACGCGCTGCCGATCGACGACGCCAAGAAGGACGTCCCGTACCGCTCCACGGTGCCCGGCCGGGCGCACGCCTGCGGGCACGACGTGCACACCGCGGTGGTGCTCGGCACCGCGCTGGTGCTGGCCGAGGCGCTGGCCGCGGGGGAGCTGACCCGTCCGGTGCGGCTGATCTTCCAGCCGGCGGAGGAGACGATGCCGGGCGGCGCGCTGGACGTGATCGCGGCCGGCGGGATGAAGGGGGTCGGGCGGATCTTCGCGGTGCACTGCGACCCCAAGGTGCAGGTCGGCCGGATCGCCCTGAAGACCGGGGCGATCACCTCGGCCTGCGACAAGGTGATGATCAGCGTGGACGGCCCGGGCGGGCACACCGCCCGCCCGCACCTGACCACCGACCTGGTCACCGCGGTCGCCAAGCTGGCCGCCGAGGCGCCGTCCGGGCTGGCCCGCCGGATGGACCCGCGCTGGGGCGTCTCGCTGGTGTGGGGGCGGATCGCGGCCGGCTCGGCGCCGAACGTGATCCCGCAGCACGCCGAACTGGAGGGCACCGTGCGCTGCTTGGAGCTGGCGGGCTGGCGGCAGGCGCCCGAGGTGCTGGAGGAGCTGATCGCGCACCTGGCCGAGACGTACCGCGCCAAGTGGACGCTGAACTACCACCGGGGCGTCCCGCCGGTGGTCAACGAGGCCGACTCGATCGACCAGCTGGAGCGCGCCATGAACGAGCGGTTCGCCGAGGGCCGCGGCCCGGTGGTGGAGCCGACCGAGCAGAGCCTGGGCGGCGAGGACTTCTC
This sequence comes from Kitasatospora griseola, assembly GCF_014648555.1. Taxonomy (GTDB): domain Bacteria; phylum Actinomycetota; class Actinomycetes; order Streptomycetales; family Streptomycetaceae; genus Kitasatospora; species Kitasatospora griseola. The sequence goes on along the minus strand of NZ_BMRI01000005.1, from coordinate 10,636 downwards.
CTGGTACCTGGAGCACGCGCCGGGCGCGCTGGCCCGCCTCGGCGTCCGCAGCCCGGACGAGAAGGGCGTCCGCGACCTCCACCAGGGCGACTTCGACGCGGACGAGCGGGCGATCGCCATCGGCGTCGAGCTGTTCGCCTCGCTGGCCCTGGAGCACGCCCGGATCTGAGCGCGCACCGGGGCGGGCCCCCTTCCGGGAGAGTCGTTCGCGCGGCCGGATCCGCCGCGCGAACGACCACCGGGGAGGGGGCCCGTTCCATGGGCCGGGGCCGACGGCCGGGGCCGGCGGGGCCGCTCCGGCGGGTGCGGGGAGGCGTGTTCCGGGGTAGGGGGCGGAGGCGTACCGTGGTGGCGCGCTACCAGCCAGTAGCGGAACGGGAGTTGAACAAGTGTGCGGCTATGTCCGGATTTGCCCGGGCGTACGACCACATTTTGATAACAACCCCGGGGCCCGTGCAGGCCGTAACACAACCGTGTTCTACGCGCGTTACGGTGGCGCTCGACCACGCCAAACGGGTGTGTGAGAAGGAGAAACTCCCTTGCGCCGTTCACTCAAGCTCGCCGCGGCCGTGCTCTCGGGTTCCCTGGGCATCGCCTCGCTCGCCGCCTGCGGCGCAAAGAGCACCGACAACAACACCGCCGGTGCCGGCGGCGGCTCCGGTCTGAAGGTCGGCATGGCCTACGACATCGGCGGCCGTGGGGACCAGTCCTTCAACGACTCCGCCGCGCGTGGTCTGGACCAGGCCAAGTCCGAGCTGGGCGCCACCATCAACGAGGCCGAGGCCAAGTCCGGTGAGTCCGAGGCCGACAAGGAGCAGCGCCTGAAGTCGCTGGTCAGCGGTGGCTTCAACCCGGTCATCGCGGTCGGCTTCATCTACCAGGACGCCGTCAACAAGGTCGCCAAGGACAACCCGAACGTCAAGTTCGCGATCGTCGACTCGAACTCGCCGGACCAGCCGTCCAACGTGACCTCGCTGACCTTCTCCGAGGAGCAGGGCTCCTTCCTGGCGGGCGTGGCCGCGGCCAGCAAGTCGAAGACCAAGCACGTCGGCTTCATCGGCGGCGTCCAGTCCGAGCTGATCAAGAAGTTCGAGGCCGGCTACACCGCGGGCGCCAAGTCCGTCACCCCGGACATCGCCGTCGAGGTCACCTACCTGTCGACCCCGCCGGACAACACCGGCTTCGCCGACCCGGGCAAGGGCAAGCAGGCCGCGCAGGGCCAGCTCGACAAGGGCGCGGACGTCATCTACTCCGCCGCCGGCTCCTCCGGCAGCGGCTCCATCGAGGCCGTCGCCACCGCCCCGGGCAACAAGTGGGCGATCGGCGTCGACTCCGACCAGGCCAACCAGCCGGCCCTGTCGAAGTACAAGGACCACATCCTCACCTCGATGCTGAAGAACGTGAACACCGCGGTGTTCTCCTTCGTCAAGTCGGTCAAGGACGGCAACGCCCAGGGCGGCGTGAAGAACTTCGACCTGAAGGACGGCGGCGTGTCGCTGTCCGTCACCGGTGGCTACATCGACGACATCAAGGCGAAGATCGACGCCGCCACCCAGCAGATCACCAGCGGCGCGACCAAGGTCCCGACCGTCCCGCAGGGCTGATCCCCTGCCGGTGCGCCGTCCGCCCGCCGGGCGGCGCAGTGGTCTGACACATCTCACGGAAGGGGCTCGGACGGGATGCGCGCTGCGCATCCCCCGGGCCCCTGCCCATGCCGCACCCCGGTGTCCGTCCGGCGGCTGCACCACCCCAGGGTTCCCTCTTGAGCCTCCAGCGCGACGAAGCGCCCGACGACCAGCAGGAGATCGCCATCACCCCCTCCGACTCCGCCTCCCCCGGCGGCATCCCCAGCGCGGGGACGGCGACACCGGCCGTCGAACTGCGCGGCATCACCAAGCGCTTCCCCGGTGTGGTGGCCAACCACGACATCGACATCACCGTGCAGCGCGGCACCGTGCACGCCCTGATGGGCGAGAACGGCGCCAGCAAGTCCACCCTGATGAAGATCCTCTACGGGATGCAGAAGCCGGACGAGGGCACCATCGCCATCAACGGCGAGCAGGTGGTCTTCGCCACCCCGGGCGACGCGATCGCCCGCGGCATCGGCATGGTGCACCAGCACTTCATGCTGGCCGACAACCTCACCGTCTGGGAGAACATCGTCCTGGGCAGCGAGAAGCTGTACGGCATCGGCGCGAAGGCGAAGGCGAAGATCCGCGAGCTGTCCGACCAGTACGGCCTCGGCGTGCGGCCGGACGAGCTGGTCGAGGACCTCGGCGTGGCCGACCGGCAGCGCGTGGAGATCCTCAAGGTGCTGTACCGCGGCGCCCGGATCCTGATCCTGGACGAGCCGACCGCGGTCCTGGTCCCGCAGGAGGTCGACGCGCTGTTCGACAACCTGCGCGAGCTCAAGGCCGAGGGCGTCACCGTCATCTTCATCTCGCACAAGCTGCACGAGGTGCTGTCGGTCGCCGACGCGATCAGCGTGATCCGCCGCGGCACCACGGTCGGCGACGCCGACCCGAAGGTCGTCACCGCCCGCCAGCTGGCCGAGCTGATGGTCGGCGCCGAACTGCCCTCCCCGGAGAGCCGCGAGTCCACCGTCACCGACGTGGAGATGCTCCGCGTCGAGGGACTGCGGATCGCCAAGCCGGACGCCGAGGGCGTCGAGCGCGTGGTGCTGGACGACATCTCGCTGCGCATCCACAAGGGCGAGATCCTCGGCATCGCCGGTGTCGAGGGCAACGGCCAGGCCGAACTGGTCGAGGCGATCATGGGGATGCTGCCGCTGGACGCCGGCACCGTCACGCTGGACGGCGCCGACCTGACCGGCACCCGCACCCGGGCCCGCCGCGAGGCCGGCATCGGCTACATCCCGGAGGACCGGCACCGGCACGGCCTGCTGCTGGAGGCCCCGCTCTGGGAGAACCGGATCCTCGGCCACGTCACCGAGCGCCCCAACTCCAAGGGCGCGCTGCTCGACCCGGCCGGCGCCCGGGCCGACACCCAGCGGATCGTCGAGCAGTACGACGTCCGCACCCCCGGCATCGAGGTCACCGCGGCGTCGCTGTCCGGCGGCAACCAGCAGAAGCTGATCATCGGCCGCGAGATGAGCCACGACCCGAAGCTGCTGATCGCCGCCCACCCGACCCGCGGCGTGGACGTCGGCGCGCAGGCGCAGATCTGGGAGCAGATCCGCTCCGCGCAGCGCGAAGGCCTGGCGGTGCTGCTGATCTCCGCCGACCTGGACGAGCTGATCGGCCTGTCCGACACCATCCGGGTGATCTACCGCGGCGCGCTGGTCGCCGACGCCGACCCGGCCACCGTCACCGCGGAGGATCTGGGCACCGCGATGACCGGCGCCGCCACCGGCCACATCGTCTCCGACACCGGCACCACCGGCTCCGACCGGGTTCCGCCCACCGACACCGCCGATTACGTGCAGGCGGGGGAGTAGCCACATGACCAGTCCCAACCCCCCGGCTGCCCAAGCGGCCGACCGGCCGCGCAAGCGGCAGATCGACCTGGAGCGGATCGGGCTCGGCCTGGCCGCGCCCGTGCTGGCCGTGCTGCTGTCGGTGATCATCGCCGGCACGCTGCTGGCGGTCTCCGGCCGCGACCCGTTCGGCGCCTTCCGGATCATGTGGAACTACGGCACCGCGTCGGACGGCCAGGTCGCCGTCCTGAACAAGGCGACCGTGTACTACCTGGCCGCGGCCGCCGCCGCGTTCGGGTTCCGGATGAACCTGTTCAACATCGGCATCGAGGGCCAGTACAAGCTGGCCATGATGATGGCCGCGTTCGTCGGCACCCAGATCGACCTGCCGGCCTTCCTGCAGATCCCGCTGCTGCTGATCGTCGCGATGTTCGTCGGCGGCCTGTGGGCGTCGATCGCCGGTGTGCTGAAGGTCTACCGCGGCGTCAGCGAGGTCATCTCGACCATCATGCTGAACGCCATCGCCACCGCCGTGATCGGCGTGCTGCTGGTGCCGGGCATCCTGGCGCCGAAGACCGGCGGCACCACCAACTCGATCCAGACCGCGAAGATCTCCGAGTCCAGCCACTTCTTCTCGATCGAGACCCAGGGCGGCACCCTGTGGGGCTTCATCGTGATCGCGGCGCTGGTCGGCGTGGTCTTCCACTTCACCCTGAACCGCACCCGGTTCGGCTTCGACCTGCGCGCCACCGGCCGCTCGGAGACCGCCGCCAAGGCGTCCGGCGTCAACGTCAAGCGCATGGTGATCACCTCGATCGTGGTCTCCGGTGCGCTGGCCGGCCTGGTGGGCCTGCCCGAGCTGATGCAGAACACCCCGTACTTCGGCCAGAACGTGCAGGTCGGCCTGGGCTTCATCGGCATCTCGGTGGCGCTGCTCGGCCGCAACACCCCGATCGGCATCGCGTTCTCCGCGCTGCTGTTCGCCTTCCTGGACGCCTCCGGCGCCCAGCTGCCCACCCGGGGCGACTACCCGGCCGAGATCATCCCGGTGATCCAGGGCACCATCGTCATCTGCGTCGTCGTGGCCTACGAACTGGTGCGCCGCTTCGGCCTCAAGCGCCAGCAGCAGAAGGTCGGCGCCGAGCTCGCCGCGCAGGCCGCCGCCGCTGCGGCCGCCCAGAAGGAGGTGGCGGCATGAGCACCACTGTCGCCAAGCCGACGTCGTCCGTCGCGCCCGCGAAGAAGAAGTCCAAGCTGACCTGGCCGGTGGTGCTGCTGCTGATCGCGCTCGCGCTGCTGCTGTTCGCGGCGATCGGCGCGGTCACCGGCAACCACGGGCTGACCTCCTCGGGCCAGATCGGCGCCGCGGTGTCCTCCGCCGTGCCGATCGCCATGGCCGGCCTCGGCGGCCTGTGGGCCGAGCGCGCGGGCGTGGTCAACATCGGCCTCGAAGGCATGATGGTGGCCGGCACCTTCTGCGGCGCCTGGGCCGGCTTCCTGGTCAACCCGTGGGTCGGCCTGCTGGCCGGCATGGCGGGCGGCGCGGCCGGCGGTCTGCTGCACGCGCTGATCACTGTCACCTTCGGCGTCGACCACATCGTCTCCGGCGTCGGCATCAACCTGCTGGTCCCCGGCATCTGCGCGTACGTCAACCGGATCTACTACAAGGACTACGTGGCCGACGGCGCCGGTGCGAACCAGTCGCCGCCCGCCGAGTCGCTGCCCACCTTCACCGTCCCCGGCCTGTCGAACTGGCTGGACGGCATCGAGCAGCACCACTGGTTCCTGGTCTCCGACGTGGCCGGCATCGTCCGCGGCCTCACCACCGAGCTGTCGGTGGTCACCCTGATCGCCGGCGCGTTCCTGGTCGGCAGCTACTTCGTGCTCTGGCGCACGGTGTTCGGCCTGCGGCTGCGCTCCTGCGGCGAGAACCCGACCGCGGCCGAGTCGCTGGGCGTCAACGTCTACAAGTACAAGTACCTCGCGGTGATCTCCTCCGGCGCCTTCGCGGGCCTCGGCGGCGCGTACCTGTCGCTGGTCGCCGCGCACTTCTACCGGGACGGCCAGACCCAGGGCCGCGGCTTCATCGGCCTGGCCGCAATGATCTTCGGCAACTGGATGCCGGGCGGCCTGGCCGCCGGCGCGGGCCTGTTCGGCTTCACCGACAGCCTCCAGCTGCGCGACGCCGACTCGGTGCACGTGCTGCTGCTGGTGGTCGCCATCGCGATGGCGGCGCTCGCGCTGTGGCAGTTCTACCGCCGCAAGTTCACGGCCGGCGCGATCAGCCTGGTGGTCGCCGGCGGCGTCGCCCTCTGGTACGCCACCACCGACGCCGTCCAGCGCCCGCTGATCGTCGCCACCCCGTACGTGATCACCCTGGTGGTGCTCGCGCTGGCCGCCCAGCGACTGCGGATGCCCAAGGCCGACGGCCAGATCTACCGCAAGGGACAGGCCAAGTGACGCCGCCCCTGACCGCGGACGCGGTGGACTGGGAGGCGCTGCGGGAGGCCGCCCGCGCGGCGATGCGCCACGCCTACGCCCCCTACAGCAAGTACCCGGTCGGGGCGGCGGCCCTGGTCGACGACGGCCGCACGGTGACCGGCTGCAACGTGGAGAACGCCTCCTACGGCCTCGGCCTGTGCGCCGAGTGCGGCCTGGTCTCCGCGCTGCACGCCACCGGCGGCGGCCGGCTGACGGCGTTCACCTGCGTGGACGGTGCCGGCGAGCTGCTGATGCCGTGCGGGCGCTGCCGCCAGCTGCTCTTCGAGCACGGCGGTCCCGACCTGCTGGTCGAACTGCCGTCCGGGGTACGGCCGATGAGCGAGGTCCTGCCGGACGCGTTCGGGCCGGACAAGCTGTAGCTCCTGCTGGCTGATCACTTTGTTACGCGCGTAGAGTGTCGCGGGAGGACATCCCGCGGCACTCTTCGCATTTCACACCTCTCTGGAGCACCTGCATGGACGCCATCTCCGTCATCCGGGCCAAGCGCGACCGGGGCGAGCTGACCGACCCCCAGATCGACTGGGTGATCGACGCCTACACCCGCGGCGAGGTCGCCGACGAGCAGATGTCCGCCCTCGCGATGGCCATCCTGCTCAACGGCATGACGGCCCGTGAGATCAGCCGCTGGACCGACGCCATGATCCGCTCCGGCGAGCGCATGGACTTCTCCTCGCTCGGCGTCCCCACCGCCGACAAGCACTCCACCGGCGGCGTCGGCGACAAGATCACCCTCCCGCTCGCCCCGCTGGTCGCCGCCTGCGGCGCCGCCGTCCCGCAGCTCTCCGGCCGCGGCCTCGGCCACACCGGCGGCACCCTCGACAAGCTCGAATCCATCCCCGGCTGGCGCGCCCTGCTCTCCAACGACGAGATGCTCGCCGTCCTGCGCGACTGCGGCGCCGTGATCTGCGCCGCCGGCGACGGCCTGGCCCCCGCCGACAAGAAGCTCTACGCCCTGCGCGACGTCACCGGCACCGTCGAGGCCATCCCGCTGATCGCCTCCTCGATCATGTCCAAGAAGATCGCCGAGGGCACCGGCGCACTCGTCCTGGACGTCAAGGTGGGCTCCGGCGCGTTCATGAAGAACCTCGACGACGCCCGCGAGCTCGCCCGCACCATGGTCGGCCTCGGCCGCTCCGCCGGCGTCGCGACCGTCGCCCTGCTCACCGACATGTCCACCCCGCTCGGACTCACCGCCGGCAACGCCCTCGAAGTCCGCGAATCGCTGGAGGTCCTCGCCGGCGGCGGCCCCGCCGACGTCGTCGAACTCACCCTCGCGCTCGCCCGCGAGATGCTCGCCGCCGCGGGCGTCCACGGCAAGGACCCGGCCGACGCCCTCCGCGACGGCTCCGCCATGGACCACTGGCGCCGCATGATCACCGCCCAGGGCGGCGACGTCGACGCCCCCCTCCCCGTCGCCCGCGAGACCCACGTCATCCCCGCCCCCGCCACCGGCGTCCTCACCACCCTCGACGCCTACGCCGTCGGCGTCGCCGCCTGGCGCCTCGGCGCCGGCCGCGCCCGCAAGGAGGACCCGGTCCAGGCCGGCGCCGGCATCGAACTCCACGCCAAGCCCGGCGCCACCGTCACCGCCGGCCAGCCCCTCCTCACCCTCCACACCGACACCCCCGAGCGCTTCCCCTACGCGATCGAGGCCCTCGCCGACGCCGTCACCGTTGCCCCTGTCGGCACCGCCTTCACCCCGGCCCCGATCGTCCTGGACCGGATCGCCTGACGGTTCGCCGACGCGCCCTGCGCGCCCGCTCTCAGGAGTAGGTGCGCAGGACGCCGGTGTCGAGGGTCCACGGGCCGACGGTGATGACGTCGCCGAAGGCGAAGTCGGTGCGGCGGGTGTAGCCGGGTTCGTCGTGGATGATGCCGGTGCCCTTGCGGGGGTCGACCAGCAGGTAGAGCGGAATACCCATCGCGGCGTAGTCGGCGACCTTGGCCCGGTAGTCGTTCTCCGGGTTGGACACCGAGACGATCTCGACCACCATCAGCACCTCGTGGGGAAGCAGCGCGGGCTTCTCCACGTCCAGAGCCGCTTCCGGGAACACCATCAGGTCGGGATTCCGGAGCCGGCCCAGCCCAGGGTCCTCCAGGTCCGCACCGCCGTGGGCGAGGAAACCCGGATGGGTGTGCGGGAGCTGCTCGTTGAGTTGACGGGCCAGCCGGACCACTGCCAGCTCGTGACGGCTCACCGGAGACATCATCATGACGATCTCGCCGTCCGCGATCTCGACCTTTCCTATGCCCGGCACCTGCGGCAGCTGGTCGGCGATCGCACGGAGTCTGGCAAACGTGGCAGGGTCGACGCTCATGCCCGGAGTGTATCGACGGCCACCGCCCGGCGGGCGGCTGTGGCGCGGTGGGTGGCGTACAGGGTGACGCCGGCCGCGCAGGCCATGGCGGTGAGGGCGACGGCAGCCGTGCCGGACCAGCCGGTGGAGTGGTAGGCGTCGGCGCCGATCGTGCCGCCGAGGCTGTTGCCGAGGTAGTAGGCGATCAGGTAGAGCGCGGAGGCCTGGGCGCGGCCGGTGGCGGCGGTGCGGCCGACGGCGGAGGACGCGGTGGCGTGGCCCGCGAAGAAGCCGGCGGTGATCAGGACCAGGCCGAGGATCGCGAGGAACAGCGAGTTCGCGAGGGAGAGCAGCAGGCCGGCCGTGGTGGTGGAGATCGCCAGGTAGAGGGTGCCGCGGCGGCCCCAGCGGGCGGTCAGTCGGCCGGCCGAGGCGGAGGACGCCGTGCCGACCAGATACACCACGAAGATCGACGCGGCGACGGACTCCGGCAGGTGGAACGGCGCCGAGGTGAGCCGATACCCGACGGTGTTGTAGACCGCGCCGAAGACCGCCATGAACAGCATCCCGAGCGCGTACAGCCGCAGCAGCAGCGGGTTGCGCAAGTGTCCGGCGACGGTCGTGGCCAGTGCGCGGGCGTCCACCGGCGTCCGCCGGAAGTGCCGGGCCCGGGGGATCAGCAGCCGGAAGGCGAGCACCGCGAGCAGCGCGAGGACGGCCGAGACCGCCAGCCCCCAGCGCCAGCCCCAGGCGGCCGCGACCCAGCCGGAGACCAGGCGTCCGCCCATCCCGCCGATCGAGTTGCCGGCCACGTACAGGCCCATCGCGGAGGCCAGCGCCGCCGGGTGCACCTCCTCGGCGAGGTAGGCCATCGCGGTGGCCGGGAGCCCGGCCAGCGCCGCGCCCTGGACGGCCCGCAGGACCACCAGCGTGGTGAGGTCCGGGGCGAACGGCAGCGCGAGGGCGAGCAGCGCGGCGGCGAGGGTGGACGCCGTCATCACGGCGGTGCGTCCGTACCGGTCGGAGAGGGCGCTGGCGGGCAGCAGCGCGAGCGCGAGGCCGAGCGTCGACGCGGAGGCCGTCCAGCTGGCCTGACCGGGCGTCAGGTCGAGGTCGGCGGAGAGGATCGGCAGCAGGCCCTGGGTGGAGTACAGCAGGACGAAGGTGGCGACACCGGCCGCGAACAGGGCGAGGTTGGCGCGGCGGAAGTCCCGGCTGCCGGGGCGCAGGCGCAGGTCGGTCACGGATGCGGGGGATGCGGGGGCGGGCGCGGAGAGCGCCTCGGTACTGGCAGGCTGCATGCCAATGACGCTATGGCGGCGCGGGCTGATGCGTCCAATGCATGAATGAGGGAAGATCCATGCCGTGACGTATGAGAGCAGCTCCGCGCCCACCCGCCTCGCCGAACTCGGTCCGGACGCCGATGTGACGCGCCTCGCACCGCAGTTGGCGGAGTTCGCGGCGGTCGCCCGACTGGAGCACGTCACCCGGGCCGCGCAACTGCTCGGCATGCCGCAGCCCACCCTCTCCCGCGCGGTCGCCCGCCTGGAGGCGCAGCTCGGCGTCGACCTGCTCGCCCGGCAGGGCCGCACCGTCCGTCTGACCCGGGCCGGACGGCTGCTGCTGGACGCCGTCGAACGGGCGCTCGCCGAGGTCGAACGCGGCGCGGAGGCGGCCCGCGCGGAGGCCGACCCGACGGCCGGGCGGGTTGCGTTCGGCTTCCTGCACACCATGGGGACGGACGCGGTGCCCGCCCTGCTGCGAGGGTTCCGGGCCGGGCATCCGCAGGTCCGCTTCCAACTGGTGCAGGACTACGTCGCCGCGATGCTGGAACGCCTGCGCGCCGGGGAGTTGGACCTCTGCCTGGTCTCCCCGCTGCCCGACATGCCCGAACTGACGGCCCGTCCGCTCGACGAGCAGCGCCTCTACCTGACCGTCCCCGCGGACCACCGGCTCGCCGGGCGCCGCCGGATCCGCCTCGCCGAGGTCGCCGATGAGCCGTGGGTGACGGTCGAGCAGGGCTACGGCCTGCGCCACATCATGGAGGGCTTCTGCGCGGAGGCCGGCTTCACCCCGCGGATCGCCTTCGAAGGCGAGGAGGTCGAAACCCTCCGCGGCCTGGTCGCCGCCGGCCTCGGCGTCGCCCTCCTCCCACCCGCCCTCGTCCCCCGCCCGGGCGTCGTCGAACTCGAAGTCACCGCCCCCCGCACCCGCCGAGCCATCGGCCTCGCCTGGCACGCGACCCGCCCCCTCACCCCACCGGCAGCCGCATTCCGGGACTTCGTCCTGTCCCGCCGGGGAAGCATCCTCGCGCACGACTGAGTGAGGGTTCCGCTTCGCGGGGAGGGTTCCGCTTCGCGGGGAGGGTTCCGCTTCGCGGGGAGGGTTCCGCTTCGCGGGG
>NZ_BMRI01000004.1:353458-392705 GCF_014648555.1 Kitasatospora griseola | reverse complement strand
TGGGCGGCCAGCAGCAGCTGGTCCAGCCGATGGGCGGTCAGATGCTGCAGCCGATGGGCAACCCGATGCAGCAGCAGCAGGGCCCCGGAGGCGACAGCGCCGCCCGCGTCCTCGCGCTCGCCCAGCAGACCGCGGACCAGGCCATCTCCGAGGCCCGCTCCGAGGCCAACAAGATCGTCGGCGAGGCCCGCAGCCGCGCCGAGGGTCTGGAGCGCGACGCCCGCGCCAAGGCCGACGCGCTGGAGCGGGACGCGCAGGAGAAGCACCGCGTCGCGATGGGCTCCCTGGAGTCCGCCCGCGCCACGCTGGAGCGCAAGGTCGAGGACCTGCGCGCCTTCGAGCGCGAGTACCGCACCCGCCTGAAGTCCTACCTGGAGACCCAGCTGCGTCAGCTGGAGTCGCAGGCGGACGACTCGCTCGCCCCGCCGCGGATCCCCGCCACCGCGTCGCTGCCGCCGGCCGCGTCGTCGATGGCGCCCGCCGGTGCCGGCGCGATGTCCTCCTCGGCACCGTCGTTCGGCTCCACCCCGTCCTTCGGCGGCAACCAGTCCTTCGGTGGCAGCTCCTTCGGCAGCTCGGCCGGCACCCCGTCCTTCGGCGGCGCCTCCGCGAGCTCCAACGGGGCGATGGCGCCGGCGGGCATGACCCAGCCGATGGCGGCCGTGCGGCCGCAGCCCCCGCAGCCGATGCAGCAGGCCCCCGCTCCGATGCGAGGCTTCCTGATCGACGAGGACGGCGACAACTAGCGGTTCCGCAACGCGCACTTGAAAGGGCGCCCTTGGCCATGACGGCTGGGGGCGCCCTTCGCGTATGGGTTCGGGACGAGGGAGAGCACAACCGGGGGCGCGTGGGGGTACCTCCCGGCCCGCTAGGGCTGGGGGAGAACTGCGCGCAGCGGAAGGCACCGCACAGCAAGATCGCGCCGTGGGCATTTACTTGCCGTCACGACGCGATCTTGCGGTTGGTGCAGGGTTGCTCGCGCAGTTCCCCGCGCCCCTGGGTTCGCTCCTGCCGGAGGGCAGCGCTCAGGCCTTGCGGAGGGTGAACTCCAGGGCGAGGCCCTCGTCGGAGAAGCGGGGGGCGTCCGGGTCGGTGATGGTGAGGCCGAGGGATTCGGCCAGGACCTCGGCGGCCACCAGGGACTGGTGCTCGGTCAGGGCGGCGAGGGTGTCCTCGTCGGTGGTGGCGAGCTGGAGGTGGATGCGGTCGGCGACGTCGAGGCCGGAGTTCTTGCGGGCCTCCTGGATCTGCCGGATCGCGTCGCGGACCACGCCGAGCCGCTTGAGCTCGGGGGTGATCGCCAGGTCGAGGGCGACGGTCGCGCCGGACTCGTTGGCGACGGCCCAACCCTCGCGCGGGGTCTCGGTGATGACGACCTCGTCGGGGGAGAGCGCGACGGTCTCGCCGTTCAGTTCGACCGAGGTCTCGCCGGTGGCGCGGAGCTCCGCGGCGAGCTTCGCGGCGTCCGCGGCGGCGACGGCCTTGGCGACGTCCTGGACGCCCTTGCCGAAACGCTTGCCGAGGGCGCGGAAGTTGGCCTTGGCGGAGGTGTCGACCAGCGAGCCGCCCACCGTGGCGAGCGATTCGAGGACCGAGACGTTGAGTTCCTCGGCGATCTGGGCCCGCAGGTCGGCGGGGAGTTCTTCCCAGCCCTGGGCGGCGATCAGCGCGCGGGAGAGCGGCTGACGGGTCTTCACTCCGCTCTCGGCGCGGGTGGCGCGGCCGAGTTCGACCAGGCGGCGGACCAGCGCCATGTGCTTGGAGAGCTCGGCGTCGATGAGCGTCTCGTCGGCGACCGGCCAGCTGGAGAGGTGGACGGAGAGCGGGGCGTCCGGGGTGACCGGGACGACCAGGTCCTGCCAGACCCGCTCGGTGATGAACGGGGTGAGCGGGGCCATCAGGCGGGTGACGGTCTCCAGCGCCTCGTGCAGGGTGGCGAGTGCGGCGGCGTCGCCCTGCCAGAAGCGGCGGCGGCCGCGGCGGACGTACCAGTTGGAGAGGTCGTCGACGAAGCCGGACAGCAGCTTGCCGGCCCGCTGGGTGTCGTAGGCCTCGTAGGAGGCGTCCACCTCGCGCACCAGGGTGTGCAGTTCGGACAGCACCCAGCGGTCGAGCTGCGGGCGGTCGGCGGCGGCCGGGTCGTTCGCCGAGGGGGCCCAGCCGGCGGTGCGGGCGTACAGCGCCTGGAAGGCGACGGTGTTCCAGTAGGTGAGGAGGGTCTTGCGGACCACCTCCTGGATCGTGCCGTGGCCGACCCGGCGGGCCGACCAGGGGGAGCCGCCGGCGGCCATGAACCAGCGGACCGCGTCGGCGCCGTGCTGGTCCATCAGCGGGATCGGCTGGAGGATGTTGCCCAGGTGCTTGGACATCTTGCGGCCGTCCTCGGCCAGGATGTGGCCCAGGCAGACGACGTTCTCGTAGGAGTTCTTGTCGAACACCAGGGTGCCGACGGCCATCAGGGTGTAGAACCAGCCGCGGGTCTGGTCGATCGCCTCGGAGATGAACTGCGCCGGGTAGCGCTGCTCGAACAGCTCCTTGTTGCGGTACGGGTAGCCGTACTGCGCGAACGGCATGGAGCCCGAGTCGTACCAGGCGTCGATCACCTCGGGCACCCGGACCGCGGTGGTGGAGCACTGCGGGCAGGCGAAGGTGACCTCGTCGATGAACGGGCGGTGCGGGTCCAGCTCCGACTGGTCGGTGCCGGTCAGCTCGGAGAGCTGGGCGAGCGAGCCGACGCAGGTCAGGTGGTCGTCCTCGCAGCGCCAGATCGGCAGCGGGGTGCCCCAGTAGCGGTTGCGGGACAGCGCCCAGTCGATGTTGTTGTTCAGCCAGTCGCCGAAGCGGCCGTGCTTGACCGTCTCCGGGTACCAGTTGGTGGCCTCGTTCTCGCGGATCATCGCGTCCTTGACGGCGGTGGTCCGGATGTACCAGGACGGCTGCGCGTAGTACAGCAGCGCGGTGTGGCAGCGCCAGCAGTGCGGGTAGCTGTGCTCGTACGGGAGGTGACGGAACAGCAGGTCGCGGGCCAACAGGTCGGCGACCAGGGTCTCGTCGGCCTTCTTGAAGAACACGCCGCCGACCAGCGGCACCTCGGGGGAGAAGGTGCCGTCGGTCTCCACCGGGTTGACCACCGGGAGGCCGTAGCGGCGGCAGGTCGCGAGGTCGTCGGAGCCGAAGGCGGGCGACTGGTGGACGATGCCGGTGCCGTCCTCGGTGGTGACGTACTCGGCCGTCAGGACGTAGTGGGCGTCCGGGATCTCGACCAGCTCGAACGGGCGCTGGTAGGCCCAGCGCTCCATCTCGGCGCCGGTGAAGGACTCGCCGGTGGTCTCCCAGCCCTCGCCGAGGGCCTTGGCGACCAGCGGCTCGGCGACCACCAGGCGCTCGTTGCCGTCGGTGGCGACCACGTAGGTCACCTCGGGGTGGACGGCCGCGGCGGTGTTGGAGACCAGGGTCCACGGGGTGGTGGTCCACACCAGCAGGGCGGCGGTGCCGGCCAGCGGGCCGGAGGTGAGCGGGAAGCGCACGTAGACCGACGGGTCGACCACGGTCTCGTAGCCCTGGGCCAGCTCGTGGTCGGACAGGCCGGTGCCGCAGCGCGGGCACCACGGGGCGACGCGGTGGTCCTGGACCAGCAGGCCCTTGTCGAAGATCTGCTGGAGCGACCACCAGACCGACTCGATGTACGAGGGGTCCATGGTGCGGTAGGCCTGGTCGAGGTCGACCCAGTAGCCCATCCGCTCGGTGAGCTCGGCGAAGGCGTCGGTGTGCCGGGTGACCGAATCGCGGCACTTGGCGTTGAACTCGGCGATGCCGTACTTCTCGATGTCCGGCTTGCCGGAGAAGCCCAGCTCCTTCTCCACCGCGAGCTCCACCGGCAGGCCGTGGCAGTCCCAGCCGGCCTTGCGGGCCACGTGGTAGCCCTTCATGGTGCGGAAGCGCGGGAAGACGTCCTTGAAGACGCGGGCCTCGATGTGGTGCGCGCCCGGCATGCCGTTGGCGGTCGGCGGGCCCTCGTAGAACACCCATTCGGGGCGGCCCTGGGACTGCTCCAGGCTGCGCTGGAAGACCTTCTGGTCCTGCCAGAAGGAGAGGATCTGGTGCTCCAGCGCGGGCAGGTCGACCTGCGCGGGAACGGCGTTGTAGGTGGGCGACATGGGGTGCGTCAACCTCCGGCGGATGCGTGGACTGGCTCCGACGGAGGGACGAGACGGCGAGCCGCCCCGCGGTACCACCCTCCTTGACCGCGCGCGCTGCGGCCCTCTCTTTGGGTTTGCTGCCGGGTCTAGTAGGCCGTTGAACTGGCCGTTCTTCCGGCGGCTCGGGGGTGATCTTCCCGCCGTGCACACCCCCGGGCTCGCACCGTCCCCGGGTCGCTCATGGCTGCGTAACGTCGGTACTCGTCCCGTCTGCGCCTTGCACGGCCCAGTGTATCGGCCCTCGCAAGCCGTTTCGCGCACCCGCGAGCCGGGCCCCGGGCGGTTAGCCGGAGGCGTTCTGGGCACAACTTCGGGCAGCGTCGACACCGACGGAGGCTGCGCGGGTGGGATCGGAGAAACGCTTCGGTATGTCCCGTTGTGGGGCGATTCGATGAGGTTTATCGTTCCGGGACCGGCAAGATCGTCGGGAACCGACGCTTCTGATCATTCGTGAATGAGGTCGAAAGCCATGGCTGAGAAGGCGACAGGAACCGTGACCACGAGGTCGCGCAAGGCCGTGGCGAGCGACCCAGGGGAGGGGACCGTGAGTACTGCGCGGCGAAAGACCGGCACCACCGGACACACCGGGGCCAGCAGCCGCTCGCACGTGCCGGCCGGCTCCGGCGCGCGCGGCGGCGCCGAGTCGGTCGACCCGGCGGAGCTGCCGGTCCGGCCCGGCGAAGAGCCGTGGACGGCCGCCGAGGTCGCCGAACTGCACGACGAACTGGCGTCCGACCTGCTCCGGCTGCGCTCCGAGATCGAGGCCTCCGAGGCCGCCATCGCCGGCCTGATGCGGGACTCCAACGACGGCGCGGGCGACGACCAGGTCGACGCCGGCACCAAGAACATCAACCGGGAGAGCGAGCTGTCGCTCGCCAACAACGCGCGCGACTCGCTCGCCCAGACCGAACGCGCGCTGGCCCGCCTCGAAGGCGCCGGATTCGGCCTGTGCGAGTCCTGCGGCAAGCCCGTCGGCAAGGCCCGCCTGCAGGCGTTCCCCCGGGCCACCCTCTGCGTCAGCTGCAAGGCGAAGCAGGAGCGCCGCTGACCGCGGCCCACGCCCCGGCCGTCCTGCGCGCCGTACATTGTCGTACAGGGCGGCCAACGGGGCGACGGGTGTCGTACTCTCGTCCCCGTAACGTCGACCGGCTTTTCCCACGGCAGCGGAGCGGATCATCAGCACTCCAGGTTCCCACCAGACCCAGGACGACGCCGTCCCCAGCGCCCCCTCCACCGGGGCGGGTGACCGGGTGAGCCCCGCCGCGCCCGGGGAGCGCCGGGCCGAGGGCGGCGCCACCGCCGCCGACGGGGGCCGTGCCGCGGTCCGCCGCCGCCGGATCAGCGTGCTGCTGAGCGTCGCGCTGCTCGCCTACCTGATCGACCTCGGCTCCAAGCTGCTGGTGGTCGCCCACCTGGAGGACCGCACCGCGCCGATCCGGGTGATCGGCGACTGGATGACCCTCCAGGTGATCCGCAACGGCGGCGCCGCGTTCGGCATGGGCGAGGCGCTGACCGTGCTGTTCACCGCCATCGCCACCGGCGTCATCGTGGTGATCTGGCGGATCGCCCGCCGCCTGTACAGCCTGCCCTGGGCGATCGCCCTCGGCCTGCTGCTCGGCGGGGCGCTCGGCAACCTCACCGACCGGCTGTTCCGCTCCCCGTCCGTGTTCCGCGGCCACGTGGTCGACTTCATCTCGGTCCAGCACTTCGCGGTCTTCAACCTCGCCGACTCGGCGATCGTCTGCGGCGGCATCCTGGTCGTCCTGCTCTCCTTCCGCGGCTCCAACCCGGACGGCACCACGCACGGCGCCCCCGCCGCCAAGACCGAGGAGCGGTCGACGGACGACGGCGAGGACGGGCCGTCCAAGGCCTGACGGGCCCACTGGCGGGAAGGGGGCGGGTCCGGGTCGGGCATACTCGGGTGGGTGAGTATCGCAGCGCAGACCCGTAGCCTCCCCGTACCCGACGGCCTGGAGGGCGAGCGGCTGGACGCCGCCCTGGCCCGGATGTTCGGGTTCTCCCGCACCAAGGCCGCCGAGCTCGCCGCCGAGGGCAAGGTCACCCTGGACGGCGCGGTCGCCGGGAAGTCGGACCGGGTCACCGCCGGATCCTGGCTGGAGGTCGAGATCCCCGCCCCCGCGGCGCCGGTGCAGATCGTCGCCGAAGCCGTCGAGGGCATGCGGATCATCCACGACGACGACCACGTGGTCGTCATCGACAAGCCGGTCGGCGTCGCCGCGCACCCCAGCCCCGGCTGGACCGGCCCCACCGTCATCGGCGGCCTCGCCGCCGCCGGCTACCGGATCTCCACCTCCGGCGCCGCCGAGCGCCAGGGCGTCGTGCACCGCCTGGACGTCGGCACCTCCGGGATCATGGTGGTCGCCAAGTCCGAGCGCGCCTACACCGACCTGAAGCGGCAGTTCCACGACCGGGTCACCGAGAAGAAGTACAATGCGCTGGTCCAGGGCCACCCCGACCCGCTGTCCGGCACCGTGGACGCGCCGATCGGCCGCCACCCCAGCAGCGACTGGAAGTGGGCGGTGACCCGGGACGGCAAGCCGTCCGTCACCCACTACGACCTGATCGAGGCCTACCGCGCCGCCTCGCTGCTGGACATCAAGCTGGAGACCGGCCGCACCCACCAGATCCGGGTCCACATGTCGGCGCTGCGCCACCCCTGCGTCGGCGACCTCACCTACGGCGCGGACCCGACGCTCGCCAAGCGGCTCGGCCTGACCCGGCAGTGGCTGCACGCCGTCTCGCTCGGCTTCGAGCACCCCGAGGACGGGCGCTGGGTGGAGTTCACCTCCGCCTACCCCGAGGACCTGCAGCACGCGCTGGACGTCATCGCGGCGGAGAGCTGAGATGGCCGTCGTCATCCGGGTCGCCGACAGCGAGGACGACCTGGCCGCCGTGTGGGCGGTGCGGCGCGCGGTGTTCGTCGAGGAGCAGGAGATCCCCGCCGAGCTGGAGTACGACGAGTACGACGCCACCTCGGCGCACCTGCTGGCGGTCGGCGAGGACGGCGCCCCGCTCGGCACCGCGCGGCTGATCTCGGGCGCCGAGGCGCTCACTCTCACCGGCGGCATCGCCGGCCGGGTGCTGCTCGGCCGGCTCGCCGTGGTCCCGGCCGCGCGCGGCACCGGCCTGGGCGTCCGGCTGGTCCGGGCCGTCGAGGAGCTGGGCCGCGAGCACGGCGCGACGGAGCTCGAACTGCACGCGCAGGTACAGGCGCTGGGCTTCTACGAGCGGCTCGGCTACGCGGCCCATGGGCCCGAGTACGACGACGCGGGGATTCCGCACCGCACCATGACGCGAGTGCTGTAGCGCGCTCGGGCGAGCAGCGCTCTCGGGCGGACGAGGGGCCGCGGTCGGGATTCCGGCCGCGGCCCCTCGCGCGTTCAGCCGCCGTCGTAGGAGACGACGACCCCGCCGAGGTCCCGCGCGACCCGGTCGGCGAGCCCGTAGTCGCACAGGTTGACCGACCAGTTCGCGCCCGCGGCGAGGTATCCGGGAATGCCGGGACCGGAGAGCGCCCCGCGCAGGGACCGGTCGCGCCCGGCATCGCTGCCGAAGACCCGCAGGCTCGCGCAGTTCGGCCCGTGGCCGACCCGGCTTCCGGTCCGGCAGGCCAGCGAGCCGCCGGGTTCCGTCTTCCGGTCCTCGCAGCCGACGGAGGCGTCGAGGGCCGCGGCGAGCTGCGCGACGCTGTCGTAGCGGGGCGACGTCGGGATCACGGGCAGCGGGCGGGCGGGAGCGCTCGGCCCGTCGCCGGGGAGCACCGCACCGCCGAGGATCTGCGCGATCCGCGGCGCGTAGGTGGGGTCGACGACGTTGATGCTCCAGTTCCCGGCGGCGACGAAGGTCTGGTGGTACGCGGTGCGCCCGGCCGCGATGGCGTTGCCGATGTCGTCGCGGGTGAACTGCTCGGGGTTGTACACGTCGACGACGTACTCGAAGGTGTCGCCGTCGACGGTCGTCGTGCAGTCGGTGCTCGATCCCCCGGGGAGGCTGCTGTGCAGGGTGACCAGGCAGGGGACGCCCGCCCGTTCGAGGGCGCCGACGAGCGCGCCGGCGTCGGGGAACTGCGGCACGGTCGGCACGTTCGAGGGCATGGGCACGCGGGGCGGCCGTCCGTCGTCGCCGCCGCAGGAGACCAGGCCGGAAGCCAGGCAGGCGGCGGACAGCACGGCGGCGAGCGCACGGGCGGGGCGGGGACGGCGCATCGCTCGCTCAGCCCGCCGGCGGGGTGGGGGCGGGGCCGGGGCTCGGCGCCGGGGTCGGCAGGACGCCCGGGACCGGCGGGACCGGCGGGCGGAGCAGGCCGGGCTGCGCCGGTGCGGTGCCGCGGGCGCGGGTGCTCACGCCCGGCCCGGCGTACACCGGGTTCAGCTCGACGGCGGTGTCGGACGGGGTGCGGGACGCGAGGTCGTCCAGGGCCCGGCGGCGCTCGGCCTCCGGGAGGCTGTTCCAGGCGTCCGCGTCGCGCAGGGACTGCTGCAGGGCGTCCCAGCTGTCGGACCGGTCCTTGATGGCCGCGCCGCGGTGCGAACCGTCGTCGCCGTACTGGATGTTGGCGCGGCGGACCTGCTCGGTGTCGGCGGCGTAGAGCAGGAAGAGCTGCTTGTCCGAGGTGGCGCCGTCCGGCGTCCGCCGGAGCCGTTTCAGGTGGTGGGCGCTCAGCCGGACGTCCTCGGCGGGGTGTTCCTCGATGTACTCCGCCAGCCGGGCGTCGCTGAGCCCGACGAGGTTCGGGAAGCCGGCCGGGTCGGCGTCGATCACGCTTCGGGCGGTGGCGAGCTTGATGTGGGTGATGCCGAGGGACTTGTCGGGCTTCAGGCTGTCCGCCGCGGCCCGGTCGGACCTCCGCCCGAGGGCGGTCAACGGACCGTCCAGGCCGGGCTCCTCGTTCTGGTACCACTGCTGCTCCTGCCACATCACGGCGAGCAGCAGGTCGGTGCTGATGCCGGTCTCGGCGGACGCCCGGCGGGCCGCGTCGATCAGCTCGGGCGGGACGTTGATCCGGTGCGGGCCGTCGTGGGTGCTCTGCAGGCGCAGGGCGACGGCGAGGGCGCTGTTGCCGTCGTGGTCGAGAGCGGCCCGGACGGTGCCGGAACTCTCGATCCCGGACAGCTGGGCCAGGGTGCGGAGTTCGTCGGTCGCGCCGATGTCCGCGGCGGTGGCGTCGTGCAGGGCCGCCGTGATCAGGGCCTGGGCCTGGTGGATCCGCTCGCCGAGGGCGGCTTCCTTCACCGGGTCGACGGGACCGGGGTCGCGGTGCACGCTGCCGTCCTGACCGACGTTCAGCCGGTGGTCGCGGGCGAAGTCGAGTGCGCCGTGCAGGGTGCGCTGGGCGGCCGCCATCGACGTGGCGAGCCGGTCGTAGACCTTGGCGAGGTCGCGCATCGACAGGGCGGCGGAGTCGTAGGACTCCGCGTGCCGGGCGAAACGGGCGCGGGCCGAATCGCCGGTCGGACTGGTCCAGGCGCCGGCGAGGGTCCGGTTCACCTCGTCGCGGGCGACCGAGGCGAGGTGCTCGCAGTGCCTGGCCGTGGTGAGGGCGTCGTCGCAGGCCTGCTGCCAGAGCCCGGGCTGGGCGTGGTCCAGGTCGTCGAGGGTCAGCATCAGGCCCCCCGCAGCCACTGCGCGTCATCCGAGAGGGCGACGGCCGTCGCGCCGTCCGTGTTGACGTAGGCATTCGCGGAGGCACGGAGCGCGTCGGCCGCGGCCTCGACCTCGTCCGCCTCCCGGTGCAGGCGGTCCCGCCAGGCCGCGACGCAGCGGGTGCTGGCGTCGGCCGCCTGCCAGCCGCGATGCGCGCCGCCGGCGGTCCGGGCGTCGTCCAGCAGGAACCCGCGGCGGCTGTCCGAGGCGGACTCCCGCATCAGGACGGCGGCGCGGTGGACGCCGTCCGGGTCGATGGCGATATCGGCTTGCCAAGTCATCTCCCCATGGTGACGCTTCGTGGAGTCGGCGTGACCGTGGGTGTCCTGGTCGTGGTTCCACGGAACGGGCGAGGCGTGGACCTTTTCGAGGTTCCACGCGCCTCCTGGCCCGGAAGGGCCGGCACCCGCCGGGAGAAGAGCATGTCCGCACGCCGCCACCCTCGCCGTCCGGCGGCTTTAGGTCGTGCGGACGCGGGGGAGGGCGTCCGGGTGGTGGTCCCTCAGGTAGGCGATCAGGTGTTCGCGGGTGGCGAGCTTGAGGGCGGCGGTGGCGTCCGGGTCGCGGGCGGTCATCATGGCGCGGACCACGATGGTGGACGGCGTGGTGTCGGTGACGGTGAGGGACCACTCCTCGCCGTCCCACAGGTCGGTGCCGGTCAGGAAGCGCTCCAGTTCCGCGCGCAGGGCGTCGATCGGGGTGCGGTGGTCCAGGTGCAGCAGCACCCAGGCGAGCAGGCCCGGGTCGCGGCGGGTCCAGTTCTCGAACGGCTTGGAGACGAAGTACGAGACCGGGACCACCAGGCGGCGGTAGTCCCACAGCCGCAGCACCAGATAGGAGAGGGTGATCTCCTCGACCGTGCCCTGCTGACCCTCCAGCACCACCGTGTCGCCGATCCGGACGGTGTCGCTGAACGCGATCTGCAGGCCCGCGAAGAAGTTGCCGAGCGCGGACTGGGCGGCGATGCCCGCCACGATGCCGATCAGGCCTGCGGAGGCGAGCAGGCTGGCGCCCACCGTGCGCATCGCGTCGAAGGTCAGCAGGAGCGCGCCGACCGTCACCACCCAGATCACCGCCGCGCCGACCCGACGGACCAGACCGAGCTGGGTCCGCACGCGCTGGACCCGGGACGCGTCCTCGGTGATCGTCTCGTAGCGGCTGAAGACCGCCTCCAGGACGGCGGCCAGGACCCTGACGGTGAGCCAGCCGAGAGACGCGATCAGTGCGAGCAGGACGGTGTGGAGGACGACGCTGTCCTCGCTGGGGAAGATCCGGCGGATCGGGTGGGACACGAGCAGCAGCGCGGCCAGCAGCGTCAGCTGGAGGGGGATGCGGCAGCGACGCAGGGACTCCCAGACCGGGGCGTCCGGGTGGCGGGCGGCCAGACGCTGGAGGGTCTGGTCGACCAGCCAGCCGACGAAGAGGGTGGCGAGGATCGCGGTGAGGAGGCTGGCGAGAGGCCATAGCACGGGGGCACCTCGGGGAGGGTGGGGGATTTGCACCATATCGTGCGGATTATGGGGGATTGAGGTTTTTGCGCCCACCCGCCCGCCCGTGGCCCACCAGCGAAGGGAGGTGCCCCCCGCGCCTCTGAACGGCTGCCCGCCTGCTCGCGCTCGTCTCCCCCCGGCTGTTAACGAAGTGCCTACTCGGGGCGTGGTTAGGATCGCGGGTATGGGGTTCGCTGAGGCATGGCGCGGGTGGGTGATGCGTCGGCGGGTGGTGGTGGCCGGGGGCGCGGTGGTGGCGTTGCTGGTGGGGGGTGGTGCGGTGGTCGCGGTGGCGGGGGAGCCGGCCGCGGTGCATCGGGAGGACCGGTTCCTGGAGGTGTCGGAGGGGGTTCGGATCGACACCTCGTTCTTCACGGGGAGCGGGTCGGGGCGGCGTCCGGCGATTCTGCTGGCGCACGGTTTCGGCGGGTCGAAGGAGAGCGAGCGGCAGCGGGCCGAGGAGTTGGCCCGGGCCGGGTACGCGGTGTTGACGTGGTCGGCACGCGGGTTCGGGCAGTCGTCCGGGCAGATCGGGTTGAACCAGCCGGAGCGTGAGGTCGCGGATGTGTCGCGGCTGGTGGACTGGCTGGCGCAGCGCCCCGAGGTGCAGTTGGACGGGGAGGGCGATCCGCGGGTCGGGGTGACGGGCGCGTCGTACGGCGGGGCGGTGTCGCTGCTGGCGGCCGGGTACGACAGGCGGATCGATGCGATCGCGCCGCAGATCACCTGGTGGAACCTGGCGGATGCGCTGTTCCCGCAGGCGGCGCAGGGGAGTTCGGCCGCCGACGGGGTGTTCAAGAAGCTGTGGGCGGGGATCTTCTTCACCACCGGTTCGGCGTCGGGGCTGGGCGGTGGGTCGCCGGTGCGGGCCGAGGGCCCGGTGGGGTGCGGGCGGTTCCGGGACGAGCTGTGCGCGATGTACAACCGGGTGGCGGCGGCCGGGCGGCCGGACGCGGACGCGGTGAAGGTCCTGGAGCAGTCGAGCCCGTCCGCGGTGGCGGATCGGATCAAGGTGCCGACGCTGGTGATCCAGGGTCAGCAGGACTCGCTGTTCCCGCTCGACCAGGGCGATCGGATCGCGAAGGCGGTGGCCGCGAACGGCGCGCCGGTGGCGGTGGACTGGTTCGGCGCGGGGCACGACGGCGGGCAGGAGAGCAGTACCCGCTCGGACGCCAGGGTGACGGCCTGGTTCGATCACTACTTGAAGGGCGAGGGCGCCTCGACCGGCCCCGCGTTCCGGGTGACGCGCACCGGCGGCGTCGATTCGACGGGATTCCAGGCGGTGCTGCGCGGCGCGGACGCCGACAGCTACCCCGGATTGGGCGGGACGGCGCAGCGCAGTGTGGAGCTGACGGGCCGTGAGCAGCAGGTGGCGAACCCGCCCGGCGGTGCGCCGCCGAACATTTCGACGTTGCCGGGGATCGGGGCGCTGTCCCAGCTGTCCTCGGTGGGGGCGGGTCTGTCGATCGACTTCCCCGGCCAGTTCGCGTCCTTCGACTCCGCGCCGCTGGGCAGCGCGCTGCATCTGACGGGTGCGCCGACGGTGTCGGTCCAGGTGGCGGCGGACGTGCCGGAGGCGGTGCTGTTCGCGAAGGTGTACGACGTCGCGCCGGACGGGAAGCAGACGCTGCCGCAGCAGTTGGTCGCCCCGCTGCGGGTGACCGGCGCGGACGCGGCGGGCGGGCGGACGGTGCAGGTGACGCTGCCGGCCGTGGACCACGAGTTCCCGGCCGGGCACCGGCTGCGGCTGGTGCTGGCGTCCACCGACCTGGCGTACGCCTCGCCCGCGCAGGCCGCCACGTACCGGCTGGCCGCGGCCGGGCCGTTGAGCGTGCCGACGGTGGACCAGTTGCACACCGAGGCCGCGCCGCTGCCGAACCGGACCTGGGTGCTGCCGCTGGTGGCGGTGGCGATCGGCGCGCTGCTGCTGTTCGCGCGCCGGCGGCGGGCGGCGACGCCGGCGCCGGACCCGGAGCTGGCCGGGGTGCCGTTGCAGATCACCGGGCTGTCGAAGAAGTACAAGGGCTCGGTGGACCGGTACGCGGTACGGGAGTTGTCGTTCCGGGTGGAGGCCGGGCAGGTGCTCGGACTGCTCGGTCCGAACGGCGCCGGCAAGACCACCACACTGCGGATGCTGATGGGGCTGATCCGCCCCGACGAGGGCGAGATCCGGGTGTTCGGGCAGGCGATCCGGCCGGGTGCGCCGGTGCTGTCCCGGGTCGGGGCGTTCGTCGAGGGCGCGGGTTTCCTGCCGCACCTGAGCGGGCGGGCCAACCTGGAGTCGTACTGGGCGGCCACCGGGCGGCCGGTGGAGGACGCGCACTTCGCGGAGGCGCTGGAGATCGCCGGCCTCGGCGAGGCGCTGGAGCGCGCGGTGCGCACGTACTCGCAGGGCATGCGGCAGCGGCTGGCGATCGCGCAGGCCATGCTGGGCCTGCCCGACCTGCTGATCCTGGACGAGCCGACCAACGGTCTCGACCCGCCGCAGATCCGCGAGATGCGGGAGGTGATGGTCCGTTACGCCGCCGCCGGGCGCACCGTCATCGTCTCCAGCCACCTGCTCGCCGAGGTCGAGCAGTCCTGCACCCACCTGGTGGTGATGGAGCGCGGCCGACTGGTGGTGGCCGGGCCGACCGCCGGGATCACCGGCGCGGGCGAGCAGTTGCTGGTGAGCGTCGAGGACGGCTTCGTCGAGGCGGAGGCGGTCGCGGAGAAGCTGGCCGCGCTGGACGGCGTGGAGTCGGTGCAGGCGGTGGACGGCGGGCTGCTGGTCGGGCTGGACGGCCTGCCGGTGAGCCGGCTGACCGCCGAACTGGTGCGCCTGGGCGTGCCGGTGGCGGGCATCGGCCCGCAGCGACGGCTGGAGGACGCCTTCCTGTCCCTGATCCGAGGAGCGGCATGAGTACGGTGATGGACACGGCGGCCCCCGGGTACCGGCCGGGGCGGACGCTGCCGTTGCGGGTCGAGGCGATGCGGCAGCTGCGGCGCCGCCGCACGCTGGTGATCGGCGGGGTGCTGGCGCTGCTGCCGTTCGTCGTGCTGGCGGCGTTCCAGATCGGCGGCACGCCGGGCCGGGAGAACCGCACCACGTTCATCGAGCTGGCCACCGCGTCCGGCGCGAACTTCGCGACCACGCTGCTGTTCATGGGCACCGGGTTCCTGCTGGTGATCCCGGTGGCGCTGTTCTGCGGCGACACCGTGGCGTCCGAGGCGAGTTGGTCCTCGCTGCGCTACCTGCTGGCGGCGCCGGTGCCGCGGGCCCGGCTGCTGGCGCGGAAGTTCACCGTGGCGATGGTCTTCTCGGCCGCGGCGGTCGTGCTGCTGCCCGCCGTCGGCCTGGTGGTCGGCACCGCCGCGTACGGCTGGGGTGACCTGAAGCTCCCGACCGGGGCGACCCTCTCCGCGACCGAGGCGCTGCCCCGGCTGGCGCTCGCGGTGCTGTACGTCTTCCTGGCCGAAGTCGTGGTCGGCGCACTGGCGTTCTGGATCTCCACGGCGACGGACGCCCCACTGGGCGCGGTGGGCGGCGCGGTGTTCGCGTCGATCATCACCGGTGTGCTGGACGCCGTCACGGCGCTCGGCTCGCTGCGCGAGTGGTTTCCCGCGCACTGGCAGTACGCCTGGGCGGACGCGCTGCAGCCGCAGTTGGAGTGGGGCGGGATGGTGCAGGGCGTGGTGCTCTCGCTGTCGTACGCGGTGGTGCTGCTGGCGCTGGCGTTCCGCGGCTTCGCGACCAAGGACGTGGTGTCCTGACGGGCGCTCAGAAGCCGCGGAAGACTCCGTCGGGGCCGGCGGAGCGGACGAAGTCGACGAAGTCCAGGTTGGCGATCGACAGGTTGTTCTCGATGCCCCACAGTGCGGCGGCGGCCACTCGGACGGTCGGGGTCGCCGGGTCGCGCAGGTGGGCGGCCAGGAGTGGGAGTTCGGGGTCGGCGAGGGTGCGCCGGTCGGCGACGACCAGCAACGGGTGGCTGTAGTGCGGTGGCAGCCGGGCCGTCAGGTCGGTGACGGCCAGGCCGGCGAAGGCGGGGTCGTCGACCGGGACGACGACGGGCAGGAAGCCCTCCCCGGTCGGGGTGGCCATCACTTCGCACAGGCGCCGCCAGGCCGCGGGATCGGCGAAGTCGGTGCGCACCACCAGGGCGCCGGTGGTCATCGGGTGCCGTCGCGGAGCAGCAGCAGGTCGAGGGAGTGCGCGTGGGCGTGCGAGGCCCAGGTAGGGAGGTGCTCGGTGAGGAACCAGGCGGCGTCCTCAAGGTCGTCGTCCTCCAGGTTGGCCGTGGGGTGCTCGGGGAGCGACTCGGGGTCGAGGGCGGCGAGGTCGGCCAGCACGGCGCGGAGCGTGGCGTGCGGGGTGAGGGTCGGACAGGGCCAGGGCCGGTCGTCGGTGGCGCCGTCCGGCCAGGGCCAGCGGCGGGACCAGAGTTCGGCGAGCGCGGGCAGGCCCAAGGTGCGGAAGACGCCGGTGAGTTCGTCCCAGTGGCGGCCCGCGAGGACGGCCTCGCCCAGCGGGGTGCCGAGGGTGCCCGCCAGGGCGGGCAGCAGGGCGGTGTAGCGGGAGTCCGCGTCGGCCCGCAGGCGGCCGGAGAGCAGCTCGGTGAGGGCGGCGGACCGCGGGACGCCGAGCAGCCCCGTCCCGCCCGAGCCGGGCAGGCGCAGCAGCAGTGCGGCGTCCACCGCGAACGCGGCGACGTACTGTTCGGCCATGCCTGGCACTCTTCCCCAAAGGTGTGACAACTCCGGTGCGGCGCGCGGGAGTCGGGTCGGGATCGGGTCAGGAGAAACGGAAGAGCTGGGACTTGTCGCCCGGGGAGCAGGTGGTGACGGTGAGGGTGTTGCCGGAGCCGCTGTCGGTGAGGCAACTCTGGATTCCGTAGCCGAACTTGAGCTGGAAGGTGCCGGAACCGGCGTCGACGACGTTCCAGTTGGTCAGGTCGCCGTAGGAGCCGGAGCCGGCCAGTTCGGCGATGTTGGGGCTGCCGGCGTAGCGGCCGCCGAGGACGACGCCGCTGCCGCTCTTGCAGGCGGTGAACGTGGTCTGGCCGGTGCCGTCGGTGGTCTTGATCCAGCCGTAGGAGGTGTTGCGGCCCGACACCACCGGGACGCCCGCCGTCAGCGCGTCCGAGCCGAGGCCGGCGGCCTGCCCGGTGCCGACGTCGACCAGCCGTCCCCAGCCGCTGCCGCCGCAGCCGGAGGCCGGGCCGCCGCCCGCGGGGGGCTTCGGGGTGGTGGGGGCGGGCGGGTTCGGGGTGGAGCCGCCACCACCGCCGTTGTTCGAGCCGCCGCCACTGGTGGAGCCGCCGTTGGTGGAGCCCCCGTTGTTGGCGCCTCCCGAGCCGCCGCCCGTGTTCCCGCCGGTGTTGGTGTTCGAGGAACCGCCGCCGGAACCGTTGTCGGCACCCGCACCCGCACCCGCACCCGCACCTGCACCTGAACCAGCACCCGGGTCGGGCGTGCCGCCGGGCGGGACGGGGCTGCCGGCCGGGTCGGCGGACGGCGGGGCGGAGGACTGCGGCTGGGCGGCGCTGCCCTGGGCAGTGCCCGACGGGGATCCGATCGGGCCGGAACCGCTCTGGCTGCCAGGGGAGTTGGCGCTGGTGCTGGACTCCGGGCGGTGCTGCCAGGGCAGCAGCTGGAGCTGGTGGGCGGTCACCCCGCCGCCGGTGACCAGTACCAGCGGAAGGACCAGGGGCACCAGCCACCGTCGGCCGGGGCGTTCGGCCTGCCGGGGCACGGTGGGGGCGTCCGGGGCGGCGACGGCGGGCGGGGTCTCGTCCGGTCCGGCGAGGGCGACGACGGCGCCCAGCCCGGCGGGGGTGGACATCGCCTGCCGGGCGGCGACGGCCATCGCCGCGGCGTCCGGGTAGCGCTCGCCGGGCTCCTTGGCCAGCGACTTGGCGACCACCGCGCGCACCGGCGCGGGCACCGACTCCGGCAGCTCCGGCACCGGCTCGCGGACGTGCTTGAGCACCACTTCCAGCGGGGTCCCGCCGGTGAACGGCGGCTTCCCGGCGAGGAGTTCGTACAGCACCACGCCGACCGAGTACAGGTCGGAGACGGCCGAGGCGTCCTTGCCCTCGGCGCGTTCCGGGGCCATGTACAGGGCGGTGCCGATCACCGCGTGGGCGGTGGTGATCCGGGTGTCGGCCAGCGTCCGGGCGATGCCGAAGTCGGTGACGGTGACCCGGCCGTCCTGGTCGATCATCAGGTTGGACGGCTTGATGTCGCGGTGCACGATGCCCTGCAGGTGCGCGGCGTGCAGGGCGTCCAGCATCTGCGCCGCGATGTCCAGCGCCCGGTCGGGCGGGAAGCTGCCGCGGCCCTTGGCCCGGTCCAGCGGGCGGCCGGTCAGCAGCTCCATCACGATGTACGCGATCTTCGCGGACGGGTCGGAGGCGTCCTCGCCGTAGTCGTGGATGTGCACCACGCCGCGGTGGTTCATCGCCGCCAGCACGGTCGCCTCGCGGCGGAACCGGGCCGCGAAGACCTCGTCCTCCATCAGCGCCGGAAGCACGATCTTCACCGCGACCTGACGGCCCAGCACCTGGTCGTCCGCCCGCCAGACCTCGCCCATGGCACCGCTGCCGAGCCGCTCGGTGAGGGCGTAGCGGCCCCCGAGCACCGTCCCCCGACCCCACATGTCCCGTTTCCCCCGAGCATGGTGTACGACCTGTCAACAAGAAGAGTCTGGCTGCTCGGCCACCCGATGGGAAGGCCGGGCCCCTCTTCGCGCGGCGACTCTACACGCCGTCCGGGCACGTCCGTTCGAGTGGATCGTTGGTACTGACGTACGGTCAAGTGGCTGGCCGTGCAGGAGAGATCCGGAGGAACCGCGCAGTGGCGATCGACTTCACCACCGGACGGCCCGAGGCGCGGCCGCTGGACGTCAGCTGGCACCACGGCTCACCGTCGGCCAAGCACAACACCGACCCCGACCTGCAGGTGTACGCGTACGACGAGCACACCGTGATCCTGCGGCAGAACATGGCCGTCAACTACGAAGCGCCGTTCCTGTACCTGCTGTTCGGCAACGAGCGGGCCGTGCTGATCGACACCGGGGCCACCGCCGAGGCCGAGTACCTGCCGCTGCGGCGGACGGTGGACGAGCTGATCGACGGCTGGCTGGCGCGCAACCCGCGGGAGGACTACCGGCTGCTGGTGGTGCACACCCACGCGCACGGCGACCACGTCGCCGGGGACGGGCAGTTCGCGGACCGGCCGGCGACGGAGCTGGTGCCGGCCGGAAAGGACAGCGCCTGGCCGTGGTTCGGCTTCGACGCCGACCCGGAGGCCGTCGCCCGGATCGACCTCGGCGGGCGGGTGCTGGAGTGCCTGGCCACCCCCGGCCACCACGCCGCCTCGGTCACCTACTACGACCCGTGGAGCGGATTCCTGCTCACCGGCGACACCGTCTACCCCGGCCGGCTCTACATCGAGGACTGGGCCGCGTTCGGCCACAGCATCGACCGGATGATCGACCTGGCCGAACGGCGGCCCGTCACCCACGTGCTCGGCTGCCACATCGAGATGTCGGTCCGGCCCGGCCTCGACTACCCGATCCGCTACACCTACCAGCCGTACGAGGCCCCGCTGGAACTCACCGTGGCGCACCTGTACGAGATCCGCGGGGCGCTCGGCGCGACGGCCGCGCACGGCGGAGAACCGCGGCGCATCACGCTGCCGCGGTTCATCCTCTGGCCGAGCGACTGAGCCGGCGCCCGGTCAGCCGCGCAGCCTGGCGTCCTCGGCGAGCGACGCCACCAGGGCCTCCACCTGCTCGGGCGGCAGGCCCCGGGAGACGAACCAGGCGCCGACGTTGCGCACGTCCCGCTCCAGGAAGGAGCGGCCGCGCGGGTTCGCCACCACGTCCACGATCTGCGGGACGTCGATGATCACCAGGCGGCCGTGGTGCACCAGGATGTTGTACGCCGAGAGGTCGCCGTGCGCGTAGCCGTCGTACGCCAGCAGGGAGAGGCTGCGGCCCAGCTGCTCCCAGAGGTCGTCGATATCGGCCTCCTCGGCGCGCAGTTGGGCCAGCCGCGGGGCGGCCGTGCCGGCCTCGTCGCCGATGAACTCCATCAGGATCTCGGTGCCGGTGATCTGCACCGGGTACGGCACGGCGACCCCCGCCGACCACAGGCGGCACAGCGCCGTGAACTCGGCGGCCGCCCACTGGCCGGCGATCGCCTCCTTGCCGAACGCGGTGCGCTTGGCCATCGCCCGGCTGACCCGGGACTCCTTGTGCTGGCGGCCCTCCAGGTAGCCCGAATCGCGGTGGAACATGCGGTGCTGGGCATCGCGGTAGCGCTTGGCCGCCATCAGGGTGCGGCGCTCGGTGCCCGGGACACTGCGCTCCAGCAGGAAGACGTCCGCCTCCTTGCCGGTCTTCACGATGCCGAACTCGGTGTCGACGGCCGCGAGTTCGGTGATCACCCAATCGGGGCGCGGCTGCGGGCCCTTCTCGGTCGGGGTGGACTGGTCCCACGTCGACCAGCGGTCGCCCACGGGCGGGCCGTCGGTGACCGGGGGGGTCTCGCCCTCCGAGTCGTCGAACTCGTCGTGGTCCTCGGAGGGGAAGTACAGGTACTCGGGCTCGGCGTCGTCGAAACGGTCGGCCTTGCGGCCACGACGGGAAGCGCCCTTGGGGCGGATACGGGAGAAGGAATCGCTGTCGGCAAAGCGCTCGCGCACTGCGGTGGCTCCTGAGGAGTGGCCCACCGGGGCGCGGTACGACGCGCTGTCAGCCGGTGGGGAGAAGACGAGGGGAGGAGGCGTATGGCGCGCAGGCGAAAGCGCGCCGCGTCACGGCGGCAACCATCCTGGCCACACCTCCTCACTCGTCTCACCACCCGCGCATGGGTGCTTGCGGGCGGACTCGGACCACCTTAGTCAGTGCACCGGTGGATGCAAACGGTTTTTTCGCGGAGCCGGAAGGACGGGGGGAACGGGGCGCGAGGGCCGGGGAAGCGTCGCGCGGGGCCGGGGTCGGGGCCGGGGTCGGGCTCGGGCTCGGGCTCGGAGGGTGCATAGCTAAACCATCGACATATCTAAATGGTTGACCTATCGTTGCGGCATGACAGACCGTCAACTGACCGAGCCGACCAGGCTCGTGCTCACCGCGCTCGCCGACGAGCCCCGGCACGGGTACGCGATCCTCCAGGAAGTCCTGGCGATCACCGGCGGCCGGACGAAGATGCTCACCGGCACCCTCTACACGGCACTGGACCGGCTGCTCCAGCAGGGGCTCGTCCAGGTCGAGGGCGAAGAGGTCGTGAACGGGCGGCTGCGCCGCAGCTTCGCCCTCACCGACCAGGGCCGCCACACCCTGACCGAGGAGACCCGGCGGCTGCGGGCCGGTGCGGCCGAGGCCGAACGGCGGCTCGCCCTCGGCGGGTTGCGACCGAGCGGGGGAATGGCATGACCCATTCGCCCACCTCCGGAGCCGGGCTGCTGCACCGCCTCTACCCGGCCGGGTACCGGGCCGCGCACGGCGAGGAGATCGTCGCCGTCTTCGCCGAATCGGTCCGGCGCGCCGACCGCCGCACCGCCGTCCGCGAGTGGGCCGTCCTCGCCGCGCACGCGCTGCGGCTGCGCACCCGGCTCAGCTCCCGCGACCCCGCGGGCCGGGTCCTGGCCGCCGCCGCGCCGTTCCTGCTGGCCGGCGGGGCCGCCCTGGGCGTGCTCCACCTGCTGACCGACCTGATCCTGCCGGGCGCCCACTACGGCTTCGAGCCCTCCTGGGCGGCGGACGGCGTCCAGGGAGCGCCGTGGGTGCTCGCCCTGCTGTGCGCCGCGCTCGGTCGCTGGACTCCGGCCCGGGCGCTCGTCCTGGTGGCCGTGGTGGCGGCGCAGTTCCGTCCGGAGCCGGCGGCCATGTCGTCCGTCCACCTGGTCCAACTCTGGGCCTTGATGGGCGTGTTGGTGCTGCTCGCGCCGCCCGACGCGGTCGACCTCTCCCGGCGGGGCCGCAACCGGGCGGTGGCCGCCGCGATCGCCGTCGCCCTGCCGATGTGCGCTGTCGACGCCCTGTGGATCGGCTACTGGGGCGAGGACTCCCTCGCCGTCCAGTTCCCGCCCGCTCAGCAGCTCCCGCTCGACGCCCTCGCCGCCTGGCCGGCGGTCGTGATGGCCGTCGCCTACGCCCTGCGCCTCGCCGACCCCGCCACCGGCCGCCTGCGGGCCGCCGGCGTCGCCCTGGCCGCCCTGCCGTGGGCCGCGATGACCGCCGCGCCCCTCTATCGCAACACGCCCCTCGACGCCCAGGAACTGCTCGGCAACGCCGCCGTCGTCCTCGCCCTGCTGGTCGTCGCCACCGCCGTCGGCCTGCTCCGCCGCAACCGCCTCGCCGGCGCGGCCCGACCGGAGGCGTCCGACCCGCTGCGCTGACCGCGCCTGCGCCGGCCGGCAGTTGAGAGGCCCCGTCGATCCCTGGAGGCCAGGGCGGCGGGGCCTCGTTCGTGTCGAGTCGAAAACGGGGTGAGCGGGGGCGGTTGCGGCTGCAAAGCTGCTGGGCCTCGTCATCCCCATGGACGGCTTCCACGTCGGTGCGTCCGTGCAGGCGCTGACGGCGGCGGAGGCGCAGCGCGTGGTTGCCGCGTTCCCGGACGGGGTGGTCGGTTCGGCCGATCCGAGCAGCGCCGTGTCCAACGACGAGGTGCGGGCCATAGCGGCGGCGAGGGATCCGCGAGTGGCGGAGGTGCTTCCGGTCGAGCTCCACCTGGAGAACCGGCCGGTCGGGCGACGAGGACCGCGCCGAGTGGCCGGCGCAGCAGGTCGGGCTGCGGCCGGTGGGACCGGTGGAGTTGGGCTGGTAGCAGAGTGCGCCGTATTCTTCCCTTCAGGTCGCGAAATGGGGAACGATAGGGAAGGGTGCGGCGTGCAGGAGTTCTACTCCGTCGAGGATGTGGCCGAGCTGTTGGGGCTGCACGTGAAGACCGTCCGGGGCTATGTCCGGGACGGGAAGCTGAAGGCCGTGCGGATCGGGAAGCAGTACCGGATCGCGCGGGCGGAGGTGGAGGCGTTCACCGGGGGAGGCGCGGTC
Organism: Kitasatospora griseola; assembly: GCF_014648555.1. Taxonomy (GTDB): domain Bacteria; phylum Actinomycetota; class Actinomycetes; order Streptomycetales; family Streptomycetaceae; genus Kitasatospora; species Kitasatospora griseola. The sequence continues at coordinate 370,311 of NZ_BMRI01000004.1, read as the reverse complement.
GCCGACTCCGCGGGTCCTTCGCGGGCGGAGGTGTCCGCGGTGGTGCAGGTGGACGGGGTGGGGCGGGCGGAGGGGGACCGGCTGGTGACGGCGGTGCTCGCGGCGGCGGGGGCCTGGTCGTCGGGGGAGTCGCGGCCGCTGTGGGTGCAGGCGGTGCGGGACGAGGCGCGGAGCGGTTTGCGGTTCGTGGTGCTGGGGCCGCCGCGGCGGGTGGGGGACGTGCTCGGGTTGATCGACGATCTGACGGGAGAGGTGCGGTGACGGCGGTTCAGGAGCTGGGCGGGGTCCAGGTGCTGGTGTGCGCGGCGGAGGGCGAGCCGGTCGCGGGCGAGCAGGACGCGGTGGACCTGCTGGGGAACGCGTACTACCTGGGGGCGTCCTGGGTGGCGGTGCCGGTGGAGCGGTTCGGGGCGGAGTTCTTCCGGCTGCGCAGCGGGGTCGCGGGCGGGGTGGTGCAGAAGTTCGCGCAGTACCGGATGGGTCTCGCGGTGGTGGGCGACGTCGCGCCGCACGTGGAACGGTCGGACGCGCTGCGGGACTTCGTGCGGGAGAGCAACCGCGGGCTGCAGCTGTGGTTCGTCGCCGACCTGGAGGAGCTGGCGGGGCGGTTCACCGGGTAGGTCGACGGGTCGACGGGTCGGCGGGGGAGGCGTGGGGGGAGGCGATGTGCGGCGCGCCTCCCCCCGCGCATTTGACACGATTCCAAAAATCGCAAAAAGTAGATGCGACATCGGCGGAGCGAGTCGAAGGGCGCATCGTGGACCAACTGGCCATGTACAAGGCGTTGGCCAACCCGGCGCGCCTGCAGATCCTCCAGTGGCTGAAGAACCCGGCCGAGCACTTCGACGAGAGTGCCTACCGCGAGCAGGGCCTGGGGTTCCACGTCGGCGTCTGCGTCGGTGACATCCAGGCGCGGTCCGGCCTCTCCCAGTCCGTGGTGTCCAGCTACCTGCAGGCGATGAAGGAGGCCGGCCTGCTGGAGTCCGAGCGGATCGGCAAGTGGACGTACTACCGGCGCAACGAACGGATGATCCAGGCGCTCGCCGCCCATGTCCGCAACGAACTCTGACCTCCTGCCCCAAGCGCGACGAGGCGGCCCGCTCCACCGGTGAGCGGGCTGCTCGCCGTCCCGCGCCCCACTGCCCGCTGTCATATCTAGTAACCGCGATATATGGATGCGACTCGCCCCGCGCTCCCCCGGAAAGACGATCATGAGAAGAAGCTCGCCGGCCGTCCTGGCGCTTGCCGTAGGTGTCTTCGGCATCATCACCACCGAGATGGGCATCGTCGGCGTGCTGCCGCAGGTCGCCTCCAGACTGAACGTCAGCCCCTCCACTGCGGGGCTGCTCGTGGGGTCCTTCGCCCTCGTCGTGGCCGTGTCCGGCCCGTTCATGACGCTCGCGGCCTCCCGCCTCGACCGTCGGGCCGTACTGGCCGCCGCCATGGGCGTCTTCGCCGTCTCGAACGCGGTCTACGCGCTCAGCACGCACTTCGCGGTGATGCTCGCCTTCCGCATCGTCCCGGCCCTGCTGCATCCGGTCTTCTTCTCGGTCGCGCTCGCGACGGCAGTGCGACTCGGCCGACCGGAGGACGCGACCCGCGCCACCGCCCGGGTCTTCGCGGGCATCACGGCGGGCTTCGCCTTCGGCGTGCCGTTCACGTCCTACCTGGCGGACCACTTCTCGCTCCAGGCCGCCTTCTGGTTCGGCGCGGCCGTCAACCTGCTCGGCCTCGCCGGCGTCCTGCGGTTCCTGCCCGCGATGCCGGCCGGCGATCGGCTGTCCTACGGCAGCCAGCTGCGGGTGCTGCGCAGTGGGCGGATCTGGCTGACCGTCATGTCGGTCGTCCTGGTGTTCGCGGCGCTCTTCTCCGTGTACGGCTACTTCGCGGAGTACCTCGGCGCCGTCACCGGAATGAGCGGCTCGCGGATCAGCGTGATGCTCATGGCGTTCGGTGTCGTCATGGTCTTCGGCAACTTCGCCTTCGCCGCCCTGCTGCGGGTCGGCGCGATCCGCACCGTGCTGCTCCTCCCGGTCCTGTTCGCCCTCGTCCAGGTCCTGGTGTTCGCCCTCGGGGCGCGGACCGCGCCCATGATCGGTCTCGTTCCGCTGTGGGCGGCCGTGCACTCCGGCGGGCTCATCGTGTGTCAGAACTGGCTGGGCCGCGACACGCAGGACGCGCCCGAGTTCGGCAACAGCCTGTTCGTCTCGTTCTCCAACCTGGGCATCACCGTCGGCACCGCTGTCGGAGGGTGGGTGCTCGCCGCGCTGGGCAGTCGGTCGCTTCCGTGGGTCGGCGTCGGGTTCGCCCTCGCCGCTCTGGCGGCCGTGGCGCTGCGCCTGACCTGGGACCGGCAGGCCGGCGCGGCGGCGGACCGGGGCGCACCGGCCGTGGACCGCGGTGCCCCGGCGACGGTCCGCTGAGGGCGGGCCCGGGTTTCCGGCGCGGATGCGGCGATGGGGGCCCGGGCGTCAACTCCGGGATTATGCGGGGCAGTTGATCCGGCCGCGGGGGGTTCCGGCGTGAGATGACATGTGCAATTGTACATGTCACCGGTCGTCGAGCGGTTCTCCGGCGGCCGTCCCCCACCCCCCGCCGCGCCCCCCAAACGCGGCGGCACATCGGCCCGGAGGCCCCACGTGCGAACCTTCCGGATACCGTTCGCGTCCCCCGCGCGAACGTTGAGTCTGTTGCTCTCCTTCTGTCTGGCCCTCGGATTCCTGGCCGCTTTCGTGCCGGGCGCCCGGGCGGCCGCCGCCGCCGCTCCCACCGGCGACCGGCCCGCGAAGGCGTCGAAGTCGGCGCCGCGCAGCACCGAGGCGGCCGAGCGCCGCAAGGACTCCGACCGCGACCTGCGGTCGGACGCCAGCAAGCGCCCGCCGGTCGCGGTCAAGGGCGAGCCGGAGCAGGCCAAGTCCCTTGCGGCGGCGGCCGCGTGCAACGTGTCCGACTTCACCGGGAAGACCGGCGCCGCGCTGGTCGCCCAGATCAAGTCCGCCACGGTGGACTGCGTCAACTCGCTGTTCCTGCTCAAGGGCAACGACGCGAAGCTGGCGTTCAACGAGGCGCAGATGGTGAGCGTGGCCAATGCGCTGCGCGACGTCTCCGCCGGCTACCCGGGTGACGACTCGACCTCGGCCACCCAGATCGTGCTGTACCTGCGGGCCGGGTACTACGTGCAGTGGTACAACGCGGACGTGGTCGGCCCGTACGGCGCCAACCTGAAGTCCGCGATCGAGGGCGGGCTGGACGCGTTCTTCGCCGCCCCGCACTCGCAGGACGTGACGGACGCCAACGGCGCCACGCTGGGCGAGGCCGTCACCCTGATCGACAGCGCGGCCGAGAACGCCCGCTACCTGTCGGTCGTGAAGCGGCTGCTGAACGGCTACAACAGCGGCTACGACGCGTCCTGGTACATGGTCAACGCCGTCAACAACACCTACACGGTGCTCTGGCGCGGCCACCAGAACAGCGACTTCCTGCCCGCCGTCCAGGCGGACCCGAGCGTGCTCGACACCCTCCAGTCCTTCGCCACCCGCAACAACGGGGTGCTCGGCGGGACCAACGACTTCCTGGTCTCCAACGCGGGCCGCGAACTCGGCCGGTTCCTCCAGTACCCGGCCCTGCAGGCGAAGGTCCGGCCGCTGGTGAAGAGCCTGCTGGACCAGAGCAGCATCACCGGACGGACCGCCTCGCTGTGGGGCGGCCTCGCCGAGATGACCGACAGCTACGACAAGGCGAACTGCGCCTACTACGGCACCTGCGACCTGGCGAACCGGCTGAAGGCGGCGGTGCTGACCGTCAACTACACCTGCAGCCCCAGCATCCGGATCGTTGCGCAGGCGCTGACGGCCGACCAGCTGAACACCGCCTGCACCAGCCTGAAGGGCCAGGACGCGTACTTCCACGGCGTGGTCCGGGACAACGGCGCGGTCGGGGGTGACAACAACACCACCATCGAGGTGGTGGTGTTCCACTCCAGCAGCGACTACCGGACCTACGCCGGAACCATCTTCGGGATCTCCACCGACAACGGCGGCATGTACCTGGAGGGCGACCCGGCCGCGGCCGGCAACCAGCCGCGGTTCGTCGCCTACGAGGCCGAGTGGGTCCGCCCCGCCTTCCAGATCTGGAACCTCAACCACGAGTACACCCACTACCTCGACGGCCGGTTCGACATGTACGGCGACTTCGACGCCGGCATGACCACCCCGACCGTCTGGTGGGTCGAGGGCTTCGCCGAGTACATCTCCTACTCCTACCGGGGCGTCGAGTACACCGACGCGATCACCCAGGCCGGGCTGCACACCTACCCGCTCTCCACCCTGTTCGACACCACCTACGACAACGCGGACCAGACCCGGGTCTACAACTGGGGCTACCTGGCGGTCCGTTACATGCTCCAGTCGCACCGCAGCGACATGGACGCGGTGCTCGCCAAGTACCGCGCCGGCGACTGGAACGGCGCCCGGACGATCCTGAAGACCACCATCGGCACCCGGTACGACGCCGACTTCAACAGCTGGCTGACCGCCTGCAACGCCGGCAACTGCGGCGCCACCGTGCCGACCACCCCCGAATGCACCGGCGCCGACACCCGGCAGCTCGGCCAGAACTGCCGCCGCTCCGACGTCGCCGCCACCGTGAACAACTACGCGTACTTCTACCTGTGGGTGCCGGCCGGCACCACCAGCCTGACCGTCACCGTCTCCGGCGGCACCGGCAACGCCGACCTGTACTACAACGGCGCCAACTGGGCCACCACCGGCTCGTACACCGCCAAGTCCGCCAACAGCGGCAACACCGAGACGATCACCGTCGCCAACCCGCCCGCCGGCTACAACTACGTCAGCCTGTACGCCCAGCAGGGCTTCAGCGGGGCGTCCGTCAGCACCTCGTACTGACCCGCGCACCCGAACGGCCCGGCCCACCCACCGGTGGGCCGGGCCCCGGTGCGTTCCGGGATGGGAGATCATGGACGGTCGAGCACCGAGCACCAGCACCGAGGAGCCACCCGTGGCCGAGATCGTCCTGTTCCACTCCGCGTACGGCCTGCGCCCCGCCGTGCACCGGGCCGCCGACCGGCTGCGCGAGGCCGGGCACACCGTGCACACCCCCGACCTGTACGAGGGCCGGACGTTCGACGAGGCGGAGGAGGGCATGGCGTACCGCGACGAGGTCGGCAACGACGAACTGCTGCGCCGCGCCGTCACCGCCGTCGCTCCGCTGCTGCCCGCCAAGAACGGGCTGGTGTACGCCGGGTTCTCGCTCGGCGGGTCGCTGGCGCAGAACCTGGCGCTGGCCGACGAGCAGGCCCGCGGGCTGCTGCTCCTGCACGGCACCTCCGACCTGCGGGAGGACGCCGCCACCGGCATCGCGGTGCAGCTGCACGTGGCCGAGCCGGACGCGTACGAGTCCGAGGACTGGCTGAACACCTGGTACCTGCAGATGACCCGGGCCGGCGCCGACGTCGAGGTGCACCGCTACCGGGGCGCCGGGCACCTGTACACCGACGCCGAACTGCCGGACTACGACGCCGAGGCGGAGGCCCGGACCTGGGCGGCCGCGCTGGACTTCCTCGCCGAGCTCGACGAGCAGCAGGACTGACCGGACCGGCTCCGGACGTCAGGACGCGAACACCACCGCCAGGCCGGTCGCCCTCGGCTCCAGGAACGCCAGCAGGCGCTCGCCCTCCGCGACCAGCTCGGGCCGGGCTCCGTGCTCGACCAGCGGGGTCAGGGTGAGCTGCGCCGCGCCCCGGGTGCAGGTGTGGCTCCACAGCCCGGCGACCAGGCCGTCCACCAGGTAGGAGGCCAGCAGGGTGCCGTTCACCGCCCGGTAGACCTGCGGCTGGAGCGCGGCGGGCAGCATCCGGGTGCGGTCCGCGTGCGACAGCAGCGCCGCGTCCCACTTGGGCAGGAACCGCACCGGCAGGACGCGGTCCGCCGCGCCGATCGGCGGCGCGTCGGGCAGGTCCAGCAGCTCCCGGCCGTCCTCGGCCCGGTACGTCGTCAGCTCGCCCAGCTCGGCCAGCGCCGGATCGACCTGGCGCAGCGTCAGGCCCGCGAAGTGCGCCAGGTCGGCGCGCGAGGCCGGCCCGAACGCCGCCAGGTAGCGGCGCGCCAGCCGGGCGGTGGCGGCCGGCTCCGGCGGCAGCTCGCCCGGCCACAGCACCAGCTGCGGCTTGCCGTGCGCCCGCCAGTGCCCGGACGGGGCGACGTGCACCAGCGGCAGCAGCGCCCGCGCGTAGTTCAGCAGGTCGTCGGTGCGGACCCGGCCGCCGGAGATCTCCGTCACCTGCTCGCGCAGCTCCTGCGCGCTGCGCGGCACTGCGGCGAACTCCCGCAGCCGGGCGTCCAGTTCGGCCTCGTCCAGGCCCGCCGTGCGGTGCCGGCCACGCAGCGAGACCAGCCACTGGCGGCGCCAGGCGGCGGCCAGGTGGCCGTAGTCCTCGCCCGGCACCAGGTGCAGGGTGCCGCGCATCAGCGTCGACTTCACCACGCTGCCGTCCCGCAGCGCCGCGTCCAGCTGCCCGGTGGTGAAGCCCGGCAGCCGGGACCAGAGCGCGAGGTGCGGCGACGGCGAGTACTGCGCCTGCAGCGCGGCCAGCCGGCGCACCCCGTCCGCCGCCGACAGCGGCTCGGCGCGGTCCAGCAGCTGCCGCTCGAAGGAGCAGACCGTCAGCTCGCGGGCGGACAGCGTACGTGCGGCGGGCATCGCCGGATCTCCTCTCGTCCCCGTCGGCCCCCGGGATCCGGCGGGCCGACGGCGGGCACCCTAACAACCCGTCAGGACAGTCGGCCGGGGCGCTCAGACGGACGGCGGCATGGGCGGCGCGGGCGGCACGGGCGGCGGCGGGGGGAATCCGTACCCGGCGCCGGGGGCACCGGCGGGCGGCTGCGGGGGCCGGTACCCGGTGCGCGCGGGGCCGTACGGGCCCGGGACCGTGGCGGAGGGCGCGGGGCCGTACGGGCCCGGGGCAGCGGGCGGGTACGGGGACGGGAAGGGAGGCAGCGCCGGAGCCGACTGCTCACGGCCGACAGCCGCGATCAGCACGACGACCAGGGCGAGTACGACGTCGACCAGCAGCGTGGCGGTGAGCAGCATGTCGACGATGTCCAGGCGCAGGATGCTCTCGTTGAGGAGCAGCACCGTGATCAGCGCGGTCGCCGAGCCGTAGCCGTTGACCGCCAGGACGGCGACCGCGCCCGGCCTGGCCCACCGGCGGCCGTTGACCGCGCCGAAGGCCAGCACCAGCGCGGTGACCACCAGCGCCGTGTCGTAGCCGGTGAAACTGACCTGGGCGGGCACCCAGTACCGGGCGTCGACCGGCACCCCGAGGGCCGCGGGCAGGTAGTTCACACCGCTGCGACTGAGGTCGTAGCCGAGGATCGCGAGCTTGATCGCGACCTGCACCAGCAGCAGGAAGCCGATCGCGGGCAGTCCGCGGCCCCCCGGGCGCGGGTTCGACTGCAGTGGTTGGACGAAGGCCATGGCGGGTCCCCTCCCGTAACCGTGCGGTGGATCGGAGGTTAGCGCTTCCACGTCCGGAGGGGGACTAGACTCGGATCCGCGATCCCGGAAGCCGTGGTCCGAGCCCTGGTGGTGGCTCGGGCCTTACGTGTTTCAGCCCCCCTCAGGACCCCGGAGGCCCCGCCTTGAGCGATCAGCCGTATGCGCACCTGCACGTCCACACCGAGTACTCGATGCTGGACGGCGCCGCCCGGCTGAAGCAGCTGTTCAAGGAGGTCGATCGGCTGGGCCAGACCCATGTCGCGATGACCGACCACGGCAACATGTACGGCGCGGCCGAGTTCCACAAGCAGGCCACGGCCGCCGGCATCACCCCGGTGATCGGCATCGAGGCGTACGTGGCGCCGGAGTCCCGCTCCAACACCAAGCGCATCCTGTGGGGCCAGCCGCACCAGAAGAAGGACGACGTCTCCGCGTCCGGCGCCTACACCCACAAGACCATCTGGGCCCGCAACAAGGAGGGCCTGCACAACCTCTTCAAGCTGACCTCCCGCTCGTACGCGGAGGGCTGGCTGGTGAAGTGGCCCCGGATGGACAAGGAGATCATCGCCGAGCACGCGGCCGGCCTGATGGCCACCACCGGCTGCCCGTCCGGCGTGGTGCAGACCCGGCTGCGGCTCGGGCACTTCGACGAGGCGCTCAAGTCCGCCGCCGAGTACCAGGACATCTTCGGCAAGGAGAACTACTTCCTGGAGCTGATGGACCACGGCCTCGACATCGAGAAGCGGGTCCGCGACGGCCTCCTGGAGATCTCCAAGAAGCTGAACATCCCGCCGGTGGTCACCAACGACTCGCACTACACCACCGAGGGCGACGCCGGCGCGCACGACCTGCTGCTCTGCGTCCAGACCGGCAAGAACCTCTCCGACCCGGACCGCTTCCGGTTCGACGGCACCGGCTACTACATCAAGTCCGCGGCCGAGATGTACGCCCTCGACTCCTCCGACATCTGGCAGGAGGGCTGCCGCAACAGCCAGCTGCTGGTGGCCTCCCGGGTCGACACCGAGGGCATGTTCAAGTTCAAGAACCTGATGCCGCGGTTCCCGATCCCGGAGGGCTTCGAGTCCGAGGCGGACTTCTTCAAGTCCAAGGTCTGGGAGGGCATGGACTGGCGCTTCCCGGGCGGCTACGACGAGGAGCACAAGAAGCTCGCCGAGTACGAGATGGACACCATCATCCAGATGGGGTTCCCGGCGTACTTCCTCGTGGTCGCCGACTTCATCATGTGGGCCAAGAGCCAGGGCATCGCGGTCGGCCCCGGCCGTGGCTCCGCGGCCGGCTCGCTGGTCGCCTACGCGATGGGCATCACCGACCTCGACCCGATCCCGCACGGCCTGATCTTCGAGCGCTTCCTCAACCCCGAGCGCATCTCCATGCCCGACGTCGACATCGACTTCGACGAGCGCCGGCGCGGCGACGTGATCCGCTACGTGACGGAGAAGTGGGGCTCCGACAAGGTCGCCATGATCGTCACGTACGGCACCATCAAGGCGAAGGCCGCCATCAAGGACTCCTCGCGCGTCCTCGGCTACCCGTACGCGATGGGCGACCGGATCACCAAGGCGATGCCGCCGGACGTCATGGGCAAGGGCATCCCGCTCTCCGGCATCACCGACAGCTCGCACCCGCGCTACGGCGAGGCCGGCGAGATCCGCGGCCTGTACGAGAGCGACCCGGACGTCAAGAAGGTCATCGACACCGCGCGCGGCATCGAGGGCCTGATCCGCCAGCCCGGCGTGCACGCCGCCGGCGTCATCATGTCCGCCGAACCGCTGACCGACCACATCCCGGTCTGGACCCGGCACACCGACGGCGTCACCATCACGCAGTTCGACTACCCCACCTGCGAGGGCCTCGGCCTTCTCAAGATGGACTTCCTCGGCCTGCGCAACCTGACGATCATGGACGACGCCGTCAAGGCGATCGAGAAGAACAAGGGCATCAAGATCGAGCTGCTCGATCTGCCGCTCGACGACAAGCCGACCTACGAGCTCCTCGCCCGCGGCGACACCCTCGGCGTCTTCCAGCTCGACGGCGGCCCGATGCGCTCGCTGCTGCGCCTGATGAAGCCCGACAACTTCGAAGACATCTCCGCCGTCCTCGCGCTGTACCGCCCGGGTCCGATGGGCGTCAACTCGCACACCAACTACGCGCTGCGCAAGAACGGCCAGCAGGACATCACGCCGATCCACCCGGAGCTGGAGAAGCCCCTGGAGGAGATCCTCAAGCCGACCTACGGCCTGATCGTCTACCAGGAGCAGGTGCAGAAGGCCGCGCAGATCCTGGCCGGCTACTCGCTCGGCCAGGCCGACCTGCTGCGCCGCGCGATGGGCAAGAAGAAGAAGGAGATCCTGGAGGCCGAGTTCGTGCCCTTCCAGCGGGGCTGCCGCGAACACGGCTACTCGGACGCCGCGATCCAGGCCGTGTGGGATGTCCTGGTCCCGTTCTCCGGCTACGCCTTCAACAAAGCCCACACCGCCGGCTACGGACTGGTCTCCTACTGGACGGCCTACCTCAAGGCCAACTACCCGGCCGAGTACATGTCCGGCCTGCTCACCTCGGTCAAGGACGACAAGGACAAGTCCGCGGTCTATCTCAACGAGTGCCGCAAGATGGGCATCCAGGTGCTCCCGCCGGACGTCAACGAGTCCGACGCCGACTTCACCCCGCACGGCAGCGACACCGTCCGGTTCGGCCTGACCGCCATCCGCAACGTCGGCGGGCCGGTGGTGGAGTCGATGATCCGCACCCGGAAGGCCAAGGGGAAGTACACCTCCTTCCCGGACTTCCTGGACAAGGTCGAGGCGGTGGTCTGCAACAAGCGCACCGTCGAATCGCTGATCAAGGCCGGCTCCTTCGACTCGCTCGGGCACACCCGCAAGGGCCTGACCGCCCAGTTCGAGCCGATGATCGACAACGTGGTCTCGATCAAGCGCAAGGAGGCCGAGGGCCAGTTCGACCTGTTCGGCGGCGACAGCGTCTCCGACGAGCCGAGCTTCGGCCTGGACGTGGTGTTCTCCGAGGAGGAGTGGGAGAAGTCCTTCCTGCTCACCCAGGAGCGCGAGATGCTCGGCCTGTACGTCTCCTCGCACCCGCTGCACGGCATCGAGCACGTGCTCGCCGACAAGGCCGACTGCGCGGTCGCCGACCTCGCCGAACGCCCCGACGGCACCATCGTCACCATCGGCGGCATCATCTCCGGCCTGCAGCGCAAGATGACCAAGCAGGGCAATGCCTGGGCGATCGCCACCGTCGAGGACCTGGCCGGCTCCATCGACTGCATGTTCTTCCCCGCCAGCTACCAGCTGGTCTCCTCCCAACTGGTCGAGGACGCCGTGGTGTTCGTCCGCGGCAAGCTCGACAAGCGGGAGGACGTGCCGCGGCTGATGGGCATGGAACTCGCGGTGCCCGACCTGTCCAACGTCGGCGCGCAACTCCCGATCGTCATCACCGTGCCGGAGAACAAGCTCACCCCGCCGATCGTCGGCCGGCTCGGCGAGGTGCTCAGCAGCCACCGCGGCAGCACCGAGGTGCACGTCCACCTGCGCGGGCGGACCAGGACCGTGGTGCTGCGCCTCGACCGGCACCGGGTGAAGTCCGACCCCGCCCTGTTCGGCGACCTCAAGCAGCTGCTCGGGCCGAGCTGCCTGGCCGGCTGACCGGACCCCGATCACGCGAAGAGCCCCTGCGGAACTCCGCAGGGGCTCTTCGCTGTTGACGCGGGCTCAGTTCTCCTTGACCACCACGGTCTTGGCGAGCTTGTCGTGGAAGGTCTGCTGCAGCGGCTTGTCCCACAGCTGCGACAGGCCGTTGACCAGCACCACCAGCGAACCGATGAACGGGACGATGTACGGGCCGCCCCAAACCGCGGCCCGGGTCCACAGCTCGTTGTCGGTCGGCCGCGCGCCGGTGGCCACGCTGACCACCCGGAGCTTCATGACCTTCTTGCCGACGGTCTGGCAGTGCTGGGTGCTCATCATGACGCCGTCGTAGACGACGTAGGCGACCGCCAGCAGCGCGAAGTAGCCGAAGCTGAACAGGCCGAAAGCCAGGTTGGCCACGACCCCGATGACGACACCGAGGATCAGACCGTCGATCAGCCGGGCCACGAAGCGGTCCACCGGCGTGGCCAGCACCCGGGTGCCCGGCACCGGCGGCATGCCGGGGCCCTGGGGCGCGCCGAGCCAGCCCGGCCACTGGCCCTGCGGGGCGCCGTAGCCCGGCTGCTGCCCGTAACCCGGCTGCTGGCCGTAGCCCGGCTGCTGCCCGTACCCGGGCTGCTCGCCGTAGCCGGGCTGCTCGCCGTAGCCCGGTGCGGGCGGCGGCGGGGGCGGGGCGCCGTAGCCGCCGTTCGCCGGCGGCTGCTGCTGACCGTACGGGTTCTGGCCGTACGGGTCCTGCGGCCCGTAGCCAGGAGGAGTGTTGCTGCTCATGCGTCCGACTCCAGGTCAACTGTTGGGGATCCTGGTGCCGTTGTACCCGGTCCGGGGCGAGCCATGGAAGACGATCCGACAATCGTTACTCAGTGCCAGCCGTAACGGTGCCGCAACGAGTCCACCACCAGCTGGAAACGGTCCCGGTCCAGGGCGCACGCCTCGCGCCGCATCCCGCCGTCGTGCACCCGGAACACCCGGTCCAGGGCCACCCAGGAGTCCCGCCCGCTGCGGTCCCACGGGCCGGCGCCGAGCGGCACCCAGTCCGGGTCCTGGTCGTGGCCCTTGCTGGACAGCATCACCGTCAGCAGTGAGCCGGACCGCTCCCGGGCCACCACCAGCACCGGGCGGTCCTTGCCGCGGCCGTCGTTCTCCTCGAACGGCACCCAGGTCCACACGATCTCGCCCGGGTCCGGGTCGCCGTCGGGGTCCGGCGCGTACGCGGTGTGCACCGACCCGACCCGCTCGGCCGCGATCTCCACCGTGGCCTCGGCGCCGAACCGGCCGGGCTGCTCCGTCTGCTCGTTCAACTCATGCATGGCGGAAGGCTATCGACCGCATCAAGCCCCCACGCCGGGCCGCCGACGGGTGGGCGCCGCGGAGGCGGCGCAGTGGTGCGCGGGCCGAACGGCCGTCAGGCGGCGCGCAGCTCGGCCGGAACCGCCGCGTGCAGGGCCGCCGCGAACGCCGCCACCGCCGGGTGGGCGGCCGCGCCCGCGCGGAAGGCGGTGCGGGTGCGGCGGTGGATCGGCAGGCGGGTCAGGACGACGTTCGGGGGGCAGTGGCCGGTGCCCAGGTGGGGGACCAGGGCCACGCCCTGGCCGGCGGCCACCAGGGCGAGCTGGGCCGCGAAGTCGTCCACCCGGTGGCGGACCCGCGGGCTGAACCCGGCGGCCTGGCAGGCGCGTCGGGTGAGTTCGTGGCAGAGCGTGCCGGGCGGGGCGGAGATCCACGGGCTGTGCCGGTGGTCGGCGAGGGCGCCGGCGGTGCGGGCCGCCAGGTACATCGGCTCGGCGAACACCGGGCCGGTCAGCGTGATGCCCTCCTCCGGCTCGCCCGGCACCAGGTCGTACTCGTGCACCAGTGCCAGGTCCAGTTCGCCCGCGCGCAGCGCCGCCGCCACCCCGGCCGGGTCCACCTCGCTCACCATGGCCTCCAACTCGGGGTGCCGGGAGGCCAGTTCGGCCAGCGCGGCCGGGACGAGGGCGCGCACCGCGGACGGGTAGGCGCCGATCCGCAGCGGGCCGGCCAGACCGCTGCGGGCGTGCGCCAGCTCGGCGTCCGCCCGCTCCAGCAGCTCCAGCACCGCCTCGGTGTGCCGCACCAGGTTCCGCCCGGCCGGGGTCAGCGCCACCCGCCGCCCGGTCCGCTCCAGCAGCGGCACCCCCGCCTCCCGCTCCAGCACCGACAGCTGCTGGGACACCGCCGAAGGACTGAACGCCAGGGCGTCCGCCACCGCCGCGATCGTCCCCAGGTGGGCCAGTTCGCGCAGCAGCCGCAGTCGTCGCACATCGAGCATCGGCTCAGCTTACGAGAACCATCGGAAATGTGAACTGGACCCGCACGGTCGGCGCCCGGCAGGCTTCCCCCATGGAACTGCACGGCATTCACGTCCCGCTGGTCACTCCCTTCACCGCCGACGGCGACCTCGCCCTCGACGCCCTGGAGCAGCTGGCCCGCGACAGCCTGGACGCCGGCGCCGCCGGACTGGTCGCCCTCGGCACCACCGGCGAACCCGGTTCCCTCACCGACGCCGAACAGCACACGGTGATCGAACTCTGCCGCCGCGTCACCGCCGAGTACGGCGCCGTGCTGACGGTCGGCGCCGGCCACGGCGGCACCGCGCGGACCGCCGAGGCGCTCGGCCGGCTGGCCGGCCGGGCCGACGCCGCCCTGGTCGCCGTCCCCGCGTTCGTCCGGCCCGGCGAGGCCGGGGTGCTCGCCCACTTCCGGGCGCTGGCCGCCACCAGCCCCGTGCCGCTGGTGATCTACCACATCCCCTACCGCACCGGGCAGCCGCTGAGCGCCGACACCCTGCGGGAACTGCTCGCCCTGCCGCAGGTCGCGGGCCTGAAGTACGCCCCCGGCGGCATCGACGAACAGGCCGTCGCCCTGCTGGCCGCCGGCCCGCGCGGCGTCCTGGCCGGCGACGACCTGTTCCTGTCCCCGCTGCTCGCGCTCGGCGCCGACGGCGGCATCCTGGCCTCCGCGCACCTGGAGACCGCCCGCTTCGTCGCCCTGCACCGGGCCTGGGCCGACGGTGACGTGCCGCTGGCCCGGCGGCTCGGCGCGGAACTGGTGGAGGTGTCCCGGGCCGCGTTCGCCGGACCCAACCCGACCGCGCTCAAGGCCCTGCTGCACCGTGCCGGCCGCATCCCCACCCCCGCGGTGCGGCTGCCGCTGCTCGCGCACGAGTGACGGATCCGCGCAGGATTTCCGGCCCGCGGACGCCCTGACGAAAGGGATTGCCGCGCTGGACGGCAGGCGTTCACGCCTTGGGACGCCTCCGCGCACACCCGCTCTGACAAGGCATGATGGCTTTGCACAACGTAGGAGGAGGAGACGGATGAGGATCGGCATCGTAGGAGCCACCGGTCAGGTCGGCGGCGTGGTCCGCGAGATCCTGGCGGAGCGTGCCTTCCCGGTTGAGCAGCTGCGGCTGTTCGCCTCGGCCCGCTCGGCAGGGCGCACGCTGCCCTGGAAGGACACCGAGGTCACCGTCGAGGACGCCGCCACGGCCGACTACCGCGGCCTCGACATCGTGATCTTCTCCGCCGGCGGGGCGACCTCCAAGGCCCTCGCCCCGAAGGTCGCCGAAGCCGGAGCCGTCGTCATCGACAACTCCTCCGCCTGGCGCCGCGACCCCGAGGTCCCGCTGGTCGTCGCCGAGGTCAACCCCGAGGCGATCGCCGAGCGTCCCAAGGGCATCATCGCCAACCCGAACTGCACCACCATGGCCGCGATGCCCGTCCTGCGGCCGCTGCACGGCGAGTCCGAGCTGCTCTCCCTGGTGGTCTCCACCTACCAGGCGGTCTCCGGCTCCGGCCTGGCCGGCGTCTCCGAGCTGCACGAGCAGGCCCGCAAGGTGGTCGAGGACGCGACCGCGCTGGTCCACGACGGCGCGGCCGTCGAGTTCCCCGAGCCCGGCGTCTACAAGCGGCCCATCGCGTTCAACGTGCTGCCGTTCGCGGGCGCGCTGGTCGACGACGGCAGCAACGAGACCGACGAGGAGCAGAAGCTCCGCCACGAGAGCCGCAAGATCCTCGGCATCCCCGAGCTCAAGGTCTCCGGCACCTGCGTGCGCGTCCCGGTCTTCACCGGTCACTCCCTCCAGGTCAACGCCCGCTTCGCCCGCCCGCTCACCCCCGAGCGCGCCACCGAGCTCCTGGCCTCCGCCCCCGGCGTCGTCCTCACCGATATCCCCACCCCGCTCCAGGCCGCCGGCCAGGACCCGAGCTACGTCGGCCGGATCCGGGTGGACGAGACCGTCGACAACGGCCTGTCGCTGTTCCTCTCCAACGACAACCTGCGCAAGGGCGCCGCACTCAACGCGGTGCAGATCGCGGAGCTCGTCGCGGCGGAGCTGCGCGGCTGACGGCCCGTCCGATCTCCGGGGCGCGGGAGGCGGAGAGCCTCCCGCGCCCTTTCGCTCGCCCGGGGTCCTCGGAGGCGTCTACGCTTCGTCACGGGGAGTGCAGGACAGCCGAATCGGGGCGGGTGCAGATGAGCGCGGAGATCGTCCAGCTGGTCGAACAGGCGGGCCCGTACGTGGCCTCGGCCGTCGGCGCGTACGGCACGGCCGTGCTGACGCGCGCGGAGGACGCGGCGGTGGACGCCACCGCGAACCTCGGACGCCGCATCCTGCAGGCCGTGCTGCGGCGCCGACCCGGGCAGGCCGCCGAGTTGGAAGGGGCCGTCGACGACGCGGCCGCCGACCCGGACGACGCCGACGCGGCCGCGGCGCTGCGCCAGCAGCTGAAGCGCGCACTGCGCGAGGACGCCGAACTGCGGGCGGAGCTCGCCGGGTTGCTGCCGAGCGGGGGGATCACCATCACCGCGTCCGGCGAGCGGTCGATCGCGGCGTACAGCATCGGGACAGTCAATATCGACAACGGACGCTCCGGCACGCGGTGAGTCCGGAAGCCTTCGGCGAGCGGTCGGTCGCTGCCGGGTGGATCGGCGCCGCCGTCACCGGCGACGTGATCGGCCTGCCCGCCGAGATCCTCAACGCCGCCCGCGACGTGCAGGCCCCGCCCGGACTGGCCAACCTGCCGCCCGCGCCGCGGTGCCTCGGCCGGGAGGCCGAGCTCGCCCGGCTGCACGAGGTCGGCGACACCGCGATCATGCAGGCGTCCACCGTGCACGGGCTCGGGGGCGTGGGAAAGACCACCCTGGCGCTGGCGTACGCGCACCGGTACCGGCACGCGTACAGCGTGGTGTGGTGGATCAACGCGGACTCGCCGACCCGGATCGTCTTCGAGGCCGTGGTCGCCCAGTACGAGCGGACGCTCGGCGGCACCCATCCCACCATCGTGGCCGTGCGCGACCACCTCGCTCGGGCCCGCCGCCGAGCCGACACCGGGTAGCCGCTACTGCCCCGGGTGCGCCGCCGTGCCGTCGACCGTGATCGGGAGCTCCTCCGACGTCGCGCCGCCCGTCCACTTGTCGCCCGGGGAGTACCACTGGTACGTCCCCGAGACGTGGGCGGGCAGTTGCATCGACACCCGGCCCTCGCCGTCCGTGTCGACCACGGCGATGGTGGTCCAGACGTGGGAGTCGGCGGGGCGGAACTGGAGGTAGACGGCGGTGGCCTGCTGGGGGATGTAGCCGTGCTCGTCCCACATGGCGCGTTGCAGGCGGGCCTTGAGCTGGACGGGCTGGTCGGGG
>NZ_BMRI01000004.1:347514-353406 GCF_014648555.1 Kitasatospora griseola | reverse complement strand
GCGGCGGTGGTGGGGGCGGCGGCCTGGTCGAACAGGGCGGTGCGTTTGAGGGAGAAGCCGCCGGCCGACTTCGACACGTAGCGGTCGCCGTCGTTGGCGCGGATCTGCAGGTCCACGAACCAGGTGCCGGCCTGGTCGTCGAACAGGACGCGGGAGGTGGCCGCGGCCGTGGCCTCGCCGGTGCAGCGGCTCACGGTGCCGGTGGCGTCCAGGGGGACGCAGGTCATCGGGCCGACCTTGAGGGTGGAGTAGTTCGGGCCCCACAGGCCGATCGGGTCGACGGCGCGGATGCCGGAGCGGTCGGTGGCCGTGACCTCGACCGGGAAGGTCCGGGTCTCGGTCGGGCCGAGTTCGAGGGTGCGGCCGCCGTTGACGACGACGGACACCAGGGAGGTGTCGCCGCGGGAGGTCTCCGGGACGGTCGCGGGCACCAGGACGAGGGCGACCGCTCCGACCGCCGCCACTCCGCACAACGCCACCGCACTTTTCCGCACGGTGTCCCAGTATCCAGGGTCGCGGGGGAAACTCCGGCGCGGTTCGGGGAGCGAACGAGGGGTAAAGGTGTGCGCAACGGTGGCCGGGCTGCCTGGCGGCGTCCCCACCGCCGCGGCGCCGGGCCGAGGAGGAGGTGCCGGAGATGGACCGCTGTGTCGTCCTGGTCGACGCGGGCTACCTGCTGGGCGCCGCCGCCAGCCTGCTCGCCGGGGAGCCCGGCCGGTCACGGATCGCCGTCGACCACCCGGTGCTGATCGGCGCGCTGCGGGAACGGGCCGAGGAGGAGACCGGGCTGCCGCTGCTGCGGATCTACTGGTTCGACGCGGCCATCGACCGCAGACCGGTGCCCGAACACCGGCGGCTGAGAGTGCTGCCCCGGGTGACCGTCCGGCTCGGCGCGCTCACCCGGGCCGAGGGCCGCTGGGTGCAGAAGGGGGTGGACGCCGCGATGCACGCCGAACTCAGCGAGCTCGCCCGCAACCACGCCTGCGCCGACGTGGTGCTGGTCACCGGCGACGGCGACCTGCTGCCCGGGGTGGCGTCCGCCAAGGAGCACGGCGTGGCCGTCCACCTGTGGGCGCTGGAGGCCGCCGACGGCGACTTCAACCAGTCCGAGGAACTGGTCGGCGAGGCCGACGAACGCCGGGTGCTCGACCGCGCCTGGATCGAACGCTGGGCCCGCCCCCGGGAGACCGGCCACGAACCCGTCGCCGCCGTCGCGCCGGTCGCCGTGCTGCCCGCCCCGCCGCGCCCCCGGGCCGTCGTCGTCCCCGCCGCCGTCGCCGCGCCCGGCGGGCGGCCCGCCCCGTTACGGGTCATCCCCACCCCCAAGGACCTGGCCGGGCGCGCCCCGGTGCCGGTTCCCGCGCCGCCGGCCGCCGTACTCGGCGGGCCGGTGCTGCGCTGGTCGTCCGACCGCGGCTGGCCGGAGCGCGCCGACGCCCCCACCGCCGCCGACGCGCTGCCCACCCTGGACCGCCTCACCACCGCCGCCCAGCGCTGGGCCGACCGCGAGGAGGACATCACCATCGTCGGCGGCGACCCGCAGGAGGTCGGCCAGGTCTTCGCCCGCCGCTGGCTCGACCGGCTCGCACCCGTCGACCGCCCCGCCCTGCTGTGGACCGACCACCCGCGCATCCCGCACCGCCTCGACGGCGAACTGCTGCGCTACGCCGCCCGGTTCGGCCTGCTCGCGCACAAGGAGGACCAGATCGACGAGCAGGACCGGTACGCCATCCGGGAGGGCTTCTGGAAGGAGCTGGCCGCCCGGATCCCCGACACCCGCCAGCCCCAGGGGGTGCTGGAGGACAGCTGACCGCCGCCGACCGCGCGACCCGCGTGCCCGGAAGGTCCGGTGCGACGCGTAGAGTCTTCCGTCGTGAGCAAGGCACCTCAGGGCTGCTGCACCGTCAGCGGCCTGGTCAAGACCTACCGGGCGGGCGGCACCGAGGTCCGGGCCAACGACGGCATCGATCTCGCCGTCCGGCGCGGCGAGGTCTTCGGGCTGCTCGGACCCAACGGCGCCGGCAAGTCCACCCTGGTCCGCCAGCTCACCGGCCTGCTCCGCCCCGACGCCGGCGCCATCGAGCTGCTCGGCCACGACATCGTCCGCCACCCCGAACGGGCCGCCCGGCTGCTCGGCTACCTCGGCCAGGAATCCACCGCCCTCGACGAGCTCACCGTCGCCCTCGCCGCCGAGACCACCGGCCGCCTGCGGGGCCTGTCCCGCGCCGCCGCCCGCGCCGAGACCGCCGACGTGATCACCGAGCTCGGCCTCGAACCGCTCGCCCACCGCCCGCTCGCCAAGCTCTCCGGCGGCCAGCGCCGCCTCGCCTGCTTCGCCGCCACCCTGGTCGGCGACCGCCCGCTACTGGTCCTGGACGAACCCACCACCGGCATGGACCCGGTCGCCCGCCGCGCCGTGTGGAGCGCCGTCGACCGCCGCCGCGCCGACCGCGGCACCACCGTGCTGCTGGTCACCCACAACGTCATCGAGGCCGAGACCGTGCTCGACCGGGTCGCCGTGATCGACGGCGGCAGGGTCATCGCCTGCGACACCCCCGGCGGCCTCAAGGCCCTGGTCGACGGCCACGTCCGGCTCGACCTGGTCTGGCGGACCGACGCCCCGATCGGCGTACCCGCCGTCGCCGCGCTCGCCGAACGCGCCGAACGCACCGGCCGCCGCTGGACCGTGCGCACCACCCCCGACGAAGCCCGCGAACTGGTCGCCGCCGTCACCACCGGCCCCGCCTTCGCCGCCCTCGACGACTTCACCCTCGCCACCCCCACCCTGGAGGACGCCTACCTCCGACTCGGCGGCCGGCCCGGAGGACTCGCCCGATGACCCTGCTCGACGCCCCCGCCGCCACCGGCACCGGCCAGGCCGCGCCGCTGGCCCCCGCCGCCCGGCTGCTGCCCGCGCTCGCCGCGGTCTACCGTGCCCAGCTGGCCCGCGCCAAGGTCTCCCGGATCCCGCTGCTGTTCGTCGCGACCTTCCAGTCCATCGGCATCCTGGTGATGATGCGCGGCGTCGTCGACGCCGGCGACAACCCCTCCGCGCACGCCGTGGTGGCCGGCTCCGCCGTCCTGGTCGTCGCCTTCGTGGCGCTCAACCTGCTCGCCCAGTACTTCGGGAAGCTCCGCCACACCGGCGGCCTCGACCACTACGCGACGCTGCCCGTCCCGCCCGCCTCCGTGGTCCTCGGCACCGCCGCCGCGTACGCCTCCTTCACCGTGCCCGGCGTGTTCGTCACCGCCGCCGCCGGCAGCTGGATGTTCGGCCTGCCGATGGGCCGGCTGTGGATCCTGCTCGCCGTCGTCCCGCTCGCCGGAGCGGCGCTGGCCGGCCTCGGCGCGGCGCTCGGGCTGCTCGCCCCCCGCCAGGAACTCGCCACCCTCGCCGGACAGTTGGGCATGTCCGCGGCCCTGCTGCTGGGCGTCCTGCCGGCCTCCCGGCTGCCCGTGCCGGTGCAGTGGCTGCGCGACCTGCTGCCCTCCACCTACGGCGTCGACGCGTTCGCCCTCACCTTCGCCCCGCACCCCGACTGGGCCCGCGTCCTGCTCGACCTCGGCGTCTGCGGCGCCGTCGGCCTCGCCTCGCTGACGCTCGCCACCTGGGCGTACCGGCGCGCCGCACGCTGACCCGTTCCCGTCGGGAGCATCCACCGCCGGGAGATCGACAGTGGCGGGGGCGGCCATGAAACGATGGGGGCGTGACCGTACCGAACACACCTGCGGGTGAGACGCCGCCCGGGGCGGACCCGTTCGCCCCGCCCCACCCGACGCAGTCGCCCGCCCCCGTCGAGCGGCCGCCGGTCGGCCCCGAACTGCGGATCGGAGCGATCATCGCTGTCGCCGGGACGGTCCTCGGCGTCGTCCTCGGCCTGCTCTGGCTCTGGCTCTCCCCCCGGATCGGCTTCGAGGTCCAGGACAACCGGATCCTCTACCGGGACCCCGAAGGCGAGGCCCAGATCGCCGCCGTCGGCGTCTTCTCCCTGCTCGGCCTCGTCCTCGGCGTGGTCACCGCCCTCGGCGCCTTCCTGTGGACCCGCGCCCGCGGCGGCGGCATCGCCGTCGCCGTCGGCCTCACCACCGGCGGCCTGCTCGGCTCCGTCATCGGCTGGCAACTCGGAACCCGCCTCGGCCCCACCGCCGACCTCCGCGCGCACGCCCTCTCCGTCGGCAACGGAGGCACCTTCGACGGCCCCCTGGAGCTCACCGCCCACGGCGCGCTCCTGGTGTGGCCGATGACGGCGACCATCGTGCTGCTCGCCCTCTCGGCGACATTCGGCAAGCGGGAACCGGACCGGCCGCCGTACTGGGCGACTTCGCAGTAGCGGGCGCGAAACCAGGGGCCGGGGGGAACTGCGCGACAAGCGCGAAGCCCGTCCGCAAGGTCGCGATCACGTGCAGGTCATTGTCCGGCGCCGCGATCTTGCGGTCAGGTGCGTTCCCCTTCGCGCAGTTCCGCCCCCTCGGCTTCGCCTGGGGGTACCCCCAGCGCCCCTGGTGGTGCTCTCCCTGGTTGTCTCAGCCTCGTGCGATTTCCGCGGTCTTCGCGTTCGTCAGCCGCACCAGGTCCGCCGGGGCGAGTTCGACCTCCATGCCGCGCTTGCCGGCGGAGACGTAGACCGTGGGGTGGCTCAGGGCGGTGGTGTCGATGACGGTGCGGAGCTTCTTGCGCTGGCCGAGGGGGGAGATGCCGCCCAGCACGTAGCCGGTGGTGCGTTCGGCGGTGGCAGGGTCGGCCATGGTGGCGCGCTTCGCGCCGAGCGCGGTGGCGAGGGCCTTGAGGTCGAGTTGGCCGGAGACCGGGACGACGGCGACGGCGAGGGCGCCGTCGGTCTCGGCGAGGAGGGTCTTGAAGACGCGGCCCGGCGGCACGCCCATCGCCTCGGCGGCCTCGGCCCCGTAGGAGCTCGCGCCGGGGTCGTGGGCGTACTCGTGGACGGTGAACGGGACCGCGGCGGCGTCGAGGGCGACGGTGGCGGGGGTGCCGCCGGCGGTCTTCTTCTTCGGCATGGCGGGGGAGTCCTCAGTTCGGGCTGAACGCCTGGCGGGTGAGGTCGGCGGCGGGCAGGGACGGGAGTTTGGCGATCACCGCGCTCTCGTGGCGGAGCAGTTCGAGTTCGCGGGTGAGGCGCTGCGCGGTGTCGGGGCAGGCGAGGAGTTCCTGCTTGACGGCCACCGGCAGGGTGGTCGCGGCGGCGACCAGGTAGGAGAGCACCTGCGGGTCGTCCGGGAGGTCGGGTTCGCCGTTGAGGGTGGCCTCGCGGGCGCCGGCCAGCCGCTTCTGGTACGTGCGGAAGGCGCGTTCGACGCCGGCGGCCAGCGCGCCGGAGCCCTCGCCGGGCTGCTCGGGCACGACGGAGACGTCGCCGACCAGGTAGGGGCCGGTGGCGTCGATCGCGCGCAGCCGGAACCGGGTGGTGCCGGTGACGAGGAGTTCGTAGCGGCCCTCGGGCTGGTCGCGGACGGAGGCGATGTCGGCGACGCAGCCGACCGGGTGGAGGGCATCCATCGGGTCCTCGCCGGGGGCGCCGATGCCGTCCAACGGGCCTGCGGGGCCGTCGACTTCGCGGACCGGCGCGGTCTCCCGGCCGTCCCGGATCGCGACCACGCCGAAGCGGCGCGGTTCGTCCTCGGGCAGCTTCTGCAGGTCGGCGACCAGGTGGCGGTAGCGCTCCTCGAAGACGTGCAGGGGCAGCACCAGACCTGGGTACAGGACCGTGTTGAGCGGGAAGAGCGGGAGCCGTTCAGTCACGGCGGACAGCGTAGTTCCCGTCGGCCCGCCGCCGCGCAGGGGATTTCCGGTGGGCGGTTCGTCAGCCGCGCTGGAGGAGCCGGGTGGCGCCGGCCACGGCGGTGGTGGCGAGGACCCAGCCGGTCAGGACCAGG
>NZ_BMRI01000004.1:346715-347469 GCF_014648555.1 Kitasatospora griseola | reverse complement strand
GGGCGGTCGGGGTTCCAGCCGGCCTGGCCGAGGTCGATCAGCGGGAGGACCTTGCCGGCTGCGTACAGGGCCGAGTTCCACACCACCCGTTCGTCGGGTTTGATCGGCGCGGGCGGGTGCTCCTGGAAGTAGACGGTGCCGAGCGCCCAGGCGAGGACCAGCCAGGTGGCGGCCCGGCCGGGGCGGTAGCCGTAGCCGACGGCGGCGTCCTGCAGGTGGCCCCAGAGCCGGCCGGGCAGCGGCAGGGTGGCCCGGCGGCGGCGCTGCTTGGCGAGCAGGACGGTGCGGGCGTCCTCGTCGGCGCCGTCGCGGCGCAGCGCCGCGGCCAGCTGCTCGTAGGCCTCGGGGCGGAACTCGGCGCCGGACTCGACCCAGGCGATGCGGCGGTCCAGCGGGAACGGTTCGGCGGGGCGGAGCGATTCGTAGCTGAAGCCGGTGAGCGAGATGTGCTGGTCGGTGGGCCAGGCGCCGGGGGAGTCGACCAGGTTGCCGATCCGGGCGCGGTTGAGGCTGACAGTGCCGGTGGGCGGGGTTTCGCAGGTGAAGCGGAGTTCGGGGGTCTGGATCCGGTTGAGCGAGAGCTCCTGGCCGGGGCCGAGGTGGAATTCGGCGGCGGTGATCAGGCAGGCGTTGTCGAAGCGGGCGTCGGAGAGCCGGACCCGGCCCCAGGCGCGGAACGGGGCGTGGCGGGTGGCGCGGTACTCGACGTGCTCGCCGGACTCGCCGTAGCCGGAGCCGTAGACGGTGCGCGAAC
>NZ_BMRI01000004.1:337553-346691 GCF_014648555.1 Kitasatospora griseola | reverse complement strand
CGGTCCAGGTGCTGTTGTCGGAGCCGGACAGGTACAGGGTGTGGCCGATGGTGATCCGCGGGGCGTTGAACGCGTTCGGGTTGTTGGGGGCGGAGCGCAGGGCGGCGCCGCGCAGCGAGAGCCGGCCGCCGATCCGGGCCGAGCGCAGGCTGAGCTCGCCGAGCAGTTCGAGGCGCTCGGCCTCGCAGTCCTGGTTGATCGCGATGCCGTCGGCGGACACCGCGCGGCCGTGCGCGTCGGGGCCGATGGTGGCCTGGTTGAGCAGCAGGTCGGTGCCGATCCGGGCGTCGGTGAGGCGGATGCCGCCGGGTATGCCGCAGCGGGCGAGGTGGATGTCGCCCTCGGTGGCGAGCCGGGAGGCCTCCAGCCGGGGGAGGGCGCAGGAGACCAGCCGCAGGGTGCCGGCGGCGGCCTCGGAGATCAGCAGTTTGCGGTCGAAGCGGCACAGCTGGAACTCGACGTAGCAGTCGATCCGGCCGCCGGCCAGGGTGAGGTCGCCGGTGATCCGGGCGCCGGTGAGTTTGAGCGAGGCGACCCGGCCCGGGACGGGTTCGGGGCCGTGCAGCAGCAGCCGGGCGACCACTTCGGCGCGGACGGTGCGTCCGGGCCCCCACTCCTCGGCGGTGAACGGGTCGTCCGGGCCGTGGCTCTCCCGGTCGGGGCGGACGGCCGCGCCGGCGGGGGCGGGCAGGACGAGGTCGGCGGGGCCGTCGACACGCCCGGCGCGCAGGTCGTACACCTCGCCGCGGCGGAAGGCCTCCCACAGGCCGCGTTCGGTGTCGGTCCAGTCGTCCGGTGCCTGCTCCACCGCGCCCCCCGATGATCTTGTAGCCGTCTCACCCTTCGTATCACGGACTGAAATGCCGGGCTGCCGGTTTTCGCCACTCCTTACACTTGGGCCTGTGATCTCTCGAATCGACCTCCGCGGCTCCGACCAGGACCCCCGCGACGTGCTGCCCCGTGCCGAGTTCGACGTGGAGGCCGCCCTTGAGAAGGTGCGGCCGATCGCGGAGGACGTACGCCATCGCGGCGTGGCGGCGTTGATCGAGATCACCGAGCGTTTCGACGGGGTGCGGCTGACGTCCACCCGCGTCCCGGCCGAGCAGATCGCCGAGGCCCTGGAGCAGCTCGACCCGAAGGTGCGGGCCGCGCTGGAGGAGTCGATCCGCCGGGCCCGCGCCGTCCACGCCGACCAGCGGCGCACCGGCCGCACCACCCAGGTGGTGCCGGGCGGCACCGTCACCCAGCGCTGGGTGCCGGTGGACCGGGTCGGCCTGTACGTGCCGGGCGGCCTGGCGGTCTACCCGTCCTCCGTTGTGATGAACGTGGTGCCCGCCCAGGAGGCCGGGGTGCGCGGCATCGCCGTCACCTCGCCGCCGCAGAAGGCGTTCGGCGGCCGGGTGCACCCGACCATCCTGGCCGCGTGCGCGCTGCTCGGCGTGGACGAGGTGTACGCGGTCGGCGGCGCCCAGGCGGTGGCGATGTTCGCGCTCGGCACCGAGGAGTGCGCGCCCGTCAACCTGGTCACCGGCCCCGGCAACATCTACGTCGCGGCCGCCAAGCGGCTGTTCGCCGGCCGGATCGGCATCGACTCGGAGGCCGGCCCGACCGAGATCATGGTGATCGCGGACGACACCGCGGTCGCCGCCGAGGTGGCCGCCGACCTGATCAGCCAGGCCGAGCACGGCCCGACCTCCGGGTCGGTGCTGGTCACCGCCTCGGCGGAGCTGGCCGACGCGGTGGAGGCCGAGCTGAAGACCCAGGTCGCCCGCACCCGGCACTCCGAGCGGGTGGCCGAGGCGCTGGGCGGCCCGCAGTCCGGGATCATCCTGGTCGACGACCTCGACCAGGGCCTGGCCGTGGTCAACGCGTACGCCGCCGAGCACCTGGAGATCCAGACCGCCGACCCGCACGCCGTCTCCGAGCGGGTGCGCAACGCGGGCGCGATCTTCCTCGGCCGCTTCACCCCGGTCTCGCTGGGCGACTACGCGGCCGGCTCCAACCACGTGCTGCCGACCGGCGGCTGCGCCTGCCACTCCTCGGGCCTGTCCGTGCAGACCTTCCTGCGCGGCGTCCAGGTGGTCGAGTACGACCGCGCGGCGCTGGCCGACATCGCCGCGCACGTGGTCAACCTGTCCGAGGCCGAGGACCTGCCCGGTCACGGGGATGCCGTGAAGGCCCGATTCGAGTGGAGTGTCCCCAGCTCGTGACGAAGATCGACGACCTGCCCGTCCGGGACGAGCTGCGCGGCCAGTCCCCTTACGGCGCACCGCAGTTGGACGTGCCCGTCCAGCTGAACACCAACGAGAACCCGTACCCGCTGCCCGAGCCGCTGGTGGCCCGGATCGCCGAGCGGGTCGCCGACGCCGCCCGGCAGCTCAACCGCTACCCGGACCGGGACGCGGTGGAGCTGCGGGCCGGCCTGGCGGCGTACCTGACCGACACCACCGGCCACGCGGTGACGAAGGACCAGGTGTGGGCCGCCAACGGCTCCAACGAGGTGCTGCAGCAGCTGCTGCAGACCTTCGGCGGGCCCGGCCGCACCGCGATCGGCTTCGAGCCCTCGTACTCGATGCACGCGCTGATCGCCCGCGGCACCGGCACCGCGTGGATCTCCGGCCCGCGCAACGAGGACTTCACCATCGACGTGGACGCGGCCCGGGCGACGATCGCCGAGCTGCGCCCCGACGTGGTGTTCATCTGCTCGCCGAACAATCCGACCGGCACCGCGGTCGAGGCCGACACGGTGCTCGCGCTGTACGAGGCCGCGCAGGCCGCCAAGCCGAGCATGGTGGTGGTGGACGAGGCGTACGTCGAGTTCTCGCACCGCGCCTCGCTGCTGCCGCTGCTGGCGGGCCGCCCGAACCTGGTGGTCTCGCGCACCATGTCGAAGGCGTTCGGCGCGGCCGGGCTGCGGCTCGGCTACCTGGCGGCCGACCCGGCCGTGGTGGACGCGGTGCAGCTGGTCCGGCTGCCGTACCACCTGTCGGCGGTCACCCAGGCCACCGCGCTGGCCTGCCTGGAGCACACCGGCACGCTGCTCGGCTACGTCGAGCAGCTGAAGTCCGAGCGCGACCGGCTGGTGGTCGCGCTGCGCGAACTGGGCGTCGAAGTGACCGACTCCGACGCCAACTTCATCCAGTTCGGCCGCTTCGCCGACACCCACGCGGTGTGGCGGGCGATCCTCGACCAGGGCGTGCTGGTCCGCGACAACGGCGTGCCCGGCTGGCTGCGCGTCACCGCCGGCACCCCCGCCGAGAACGACGCCTTCCTCGGCGCCCTCGCCAATGTGATCAAGGAGCTGTAACCCCGCATGCCCCGTATCGGCCGCGTCGAACGCACCACCAAGGAGACCTCCGTCCTGGTCGAGATCGACCTCGACGGAACCGGCAGGACGGACGTCTCCACGGGCGTCGGTTTCTTCGACCACATGCTCGACCAGCTCGGCCGCCACGGCCTCTTCGACCTCACGGTGAAGACCGAGGGCGACCTCCACATCGACACCCACCACACCATCGAGGACACCGCGCTCGCCCTCGGCGCCGCCTTCAAGCAGGCGCTCGGCGACAAGGTCGGCATCTACCGGTTCGGCAACTGCACCGTCCCGCTGGACGAGTCGCTGGCGCAGGTCACGGTCGACCTGTCGGGCCGCCCGTACCTGGTGCACACCGAGCCCGAGGGCATGGCACCGATGATCGGCGCGTACGACACCACGATGACCCGGCACATCCTGGAGTCCTTCGTCGCACAGGCGCAGGTCGCCCTGCACGTGCACGTCCCGTACGGCCGCAACGCGCACCACATCGTGGAGTGCCAGTTCAAGGCGCTGGCCCGGGCGCTGCGCTACGCCTCCGAGCGCGACCCGCGCGCCGAAGGCATCCTCCCGTCCACGAAGGGCGCCCTCTGATGGCGACGGTCATGATCTTCCTCGGGATCTTCTTCGCCACCGGCGTCTACTCGTTCTGGAAGCAGGACAAGCCGAAGAGCGTGATCCTCGTCCTCGCCTTCGCGTCGGCCATGTGCCTGGCCGGCGGCATCCTGCGCTACTAGGAGTACCGCGACATGAGCAAGAACGTGGTGGTGCTGGACTACGGCTCCGGCAACCTGCGCTCCGCCCAGCGCGCCGTCGAGCGGACCGGCGCCAACGTCACCGTCACCTCGAATTTCCAGGAGGCGATGAACGCCGACGGGCTGCTGGTGCCCGGCGTCGGCGCCTTCGAGGCGTGCATGCGCGGCCTGAAGGCGGTGCGCGGCGAGCAGATCATCGGCCGCCGGCTGGCCGGCGGCCGCCCGGTGCTGGGGATCTGCGTCGGCATGCAGATCCTGTTCGAGCGGGGCGTCGAGCACGGCGTCGAGACCGAGGGCTGCGACGAGTGGCCCGGCGTGGTCGAGCCGCTGGAGGCGCCGGTCGTCCCGCACATGGGCTGGAACACCGTGGACGCCCCCGAGGGCACCCGGATGTTCGCCGGGATGGACGCCGACACCCGGTTCTACTTCGTGCACTCCTACGGTGTGCGGCACTGGCTGCTGGAGACCCACTCGGAGAAGATCCGCGCCCCCAAGGTGGCTTGGACCACCCACGGGCAGCCGTTCGTCGCCGCGGTGGAGAACGGCCCGCTGTGGGCCACCCAGTTCCACCCCGAGAAGTCCGGCGACGCCGGCGCCGCCCTGCTGACCAACTGGGTCGACACCCTCTGACGCCCTCCGACTTGGGAGACCAACGGAACATGACGAACCGCCTCGAACTGCTGCCCGCCGTCGACGTCCGGGACGGCCAGGCCGTCCGCCTGGTCAAGGGCGCCTCCGGCACCGAGACCTCCTTCGGCGAGCCGCTGGCCGCCGCCCTGGCCTGGCAGAACGCCGGCGCCGAGTGGCTGCACCT
Source organism: Kitasatospora griseola (assembly GCF_014648555.1). Classification (GTDB taxonomy): domain Bacteria; phylum Actinomycetota; class Actinomycetes; order Streptomycetales; family Streptomycetaceae; genus Kitasatospora; species Kitasatospora griseola. The sequence continues at coordinate 341,809 of NZ_BMRI01000004.1, read as the reverse complement.
GGTCGACCTGGACGCCGCGTTCGGCACCGGCAGCAACCGCGACCTGCTCCGCGAGGTCACCGGCCGACTCGACATCAAGGTCGAGCTGTCCGGCGGCATCCGCGACGACGAGTCGCTGGCCGCCGCGCTCGCCACCGGCTGCACCCGGGTCAACCTCGGCACCGCCGCCCTGGAGAGCCCCGAGTGGGTCGCCAAGGTGATCGCCGAGCACGGCGACAAGATCGCCGTCGGCCTGGACGTGGTCGGCACCACCCTGCGCGGCCGCGGCTGGACCCGCGACGGCGGCCAGCTGTTCGACGTCCTGGCCCGCCTGGACTCCGAGGGCTGCGCCCGCTACGTGGTGACCGACGTCAACCGCGACGGCACCCTGACCGGCCCCAACCTGCAGCTGCTGCGCGACGTCTGCGCCGCCACCGACCGACCCGTGGTCGCCTCCGGCGGCGTGTCGTCGCTGGACGACCTGCGCGCGATCGCCACCCTGGTGCCGGAGGGCGTCGAGGGCTCGATCGTCGGCAAGGCCCTCTACGAGCAGAAGTTCACCCTCGAAGAGGCCCTGGAGGCTGTGTCCCGATGACCGACGAAACCCCGGCCGCCGCCCCTCAGCACTCCGAGACGTCCCTCCGGGAGGACGCGTACGGATACTCCCGGGCAGTGGCGGCCGGGGACTTCGTCCTGGTCGCGGGCTGCACCGCCTTCGAGGACGGGGTCGCCCCGGTCGAGGGCGGCCCGTACGAGCAGACGATCGCCGCCTTCAAGGTGGCCTTCGACGCGCTCGACGCCTACGGACTTACCGCCGCCGACGTGGTCCGCACCCGGATGTACCTCAACCACCTCCGGGACTGCGACGAGGCCGGCCGCGCCCACAAGGAACTGTTCGACAAGGTCCGCCCCGTCACCACGATCGTGGTGGTCGAGGGCCTGACCGACTCCCGCATGATGGTCGAGGTCGAGGTGGAGGCCCACCGCCCCGGCCTGGCCCGCACTCTGGAAGGCAAGCAGCCGTGACACTCGCAGTACGCGTCATCCCCTGTCTGGACGTGGACGCCGGACGCGTCGTCAAGGGCGTCAACTTCCAGAACCTGCGCGACGCCGGCGACCCGGTCGAACTCGCCAAGCTCTACGACGCCCAGGGCGCCGACGAGTTGACCTTTCTCGACATCACCGCCTCGTCCGGCTCCCGGGAGACCACCTACGACGTGGTCCGCCGCACCGCCGAGCAGGTGTTCATCCCGCTCACCGTGGGCGGCGGCGTGCGCACCGTCGAGGACGTCGACAAGCTGCTGCGGGCCGGCGCGGACAAGGTCGGCGTCAACACCGCGGCGATCGCCCGCCCCGAGCTGATCCGCGAGATCGCGCAGCGCTTCGGCCGTCAGGTGTTGGTGCTGTCGGTGGACGCCCGGCGCTGCGCCGAGGGCACCCAGACCGCCTCCGGCTTCGAGGTCACCACCCACGGCGGCCGCCGGGGCACCGGCCTGGACGCCGTCGAGTGGGCGGTGCGGGCCGCCGAACTGGGCGCCGGCGAGATCCTGCTGAACTCGATGGACGCCGACGGCACCAAGGACGGCTACGACCTGGAGATGATCGGCGCCGTCCGCAAGGCCGTCTCGCTGCCCGTCATCGCCTCCGGCGGCGCCGGCAAGCTCGCCGACTTCGCGCCCGCCGTCGACGCCGGCGCCGACGCGGTGCTCGCCGCCAGCGTCTTCCACTTCGGCGACCTGACGATCGGCCAGGTCAAGGACGAACTGCGGACCACCGGGCACCCCGTCCGCTGAGCGCGGCGACGCCCCGTCGGTGAACGGCTACCGACGGGGCTCCGGCTCCAGGATCGCGAACTGCGCGCCGAACGGGTCGGCCAGCACCGCGATCCGCCCCACCGTCGGCACCTGCTCCGGCGGCACCACGACGCTCCCGCCGGACGTACGCACCTGATCGGTGGTCAGCAGCGCGTCCGCCACCGCGAAGTGCGCCAGCCAGCCGACGTTCACCCGCGGGTGCACCCCGGCCACGCCGCCGAACGAGTCCTTGAACGGGTCCTCGCCCTCGGCGGTCGACAGCACCGTGTAGTCCACGCCCGGCACGCCGCTGTCCCGGGTCCGCCAGCCGAACAGCGCCCGGTAGAAGCGCAGCGCCTCGGCGGCGTCGGAGGTGTGCAGCTCCGCCCAGCACATCGCCCCGGTCTCCCCGACCGCCTCCAGGCCGCGGGTCCGCCCGGGCTGCCAGACCGCGAAGTTGCCGCCCGTCGGGTCGGTGAACTGCGCGAACCGGCCCTCCGCCGGCACGTCCGACGGCGGCACCCGCACCGTGCCGCCGGCCCGGGTGACGGCCGCCGCGGTGCCGTCGGCGTCCTCGGTGCGGAAGTACACCGTCCAGGCGGGCAGCGCCGCCGCCTCGGTCAGCGGGCCGGCCGCGGCGACCGTGCGGCCCTCGTTGCGGAAGAAGCCGTAGCCGCCGGCCGCCGGGCCGCCCGACTCGAAGGTCCAGCCGAACACCGCGCCGTAGAACAGCTCGGACTCGGCGAGGTCGGGGCTGCCGAGGTCGATCCAGTTCGGCGATCCGGTCCGGAAATCGGTGCTGACCATGGGCGCTCCAAGGAGGACGGGGTGGGCGGGCCACCGCCAGGCTGGCAGCTCCGGCCCGGCGGGGCGGGCCGACGCGCCGTCAGTCCTCGGGCAGCGGCAGCACCTCGGCCAGCTCCGCGACCGCCGCCGGCTCGCCCTGCACTGTCACCGCGGCCTTCGCGCCGCGCCCGAACAGGAACAGCACCAGCTCGCCGGGCTCGCCGGTCACCGTCACCACCGGCCGGTCGTGCCGACGGACCGTCACCTCCCGGTCGTCCGGGCGCACCAGCCTCAGCGACACCGGCGGGCGGGTCTCGCCGAACCGGGCCGCCATCGGCACCCGCCGCCACAGCGTCTCCGCCAGCTCGGGCGCCACCGGCTCCGGCTCGAACGGGACCGCCCGGCGGACGTCCTCCGCGTGCACGAAGTACTCCAGCAGGTTCGCCGCCTCGTCCACGCCGGGCAGGTTGAACGGCGACAGCGCGGGCGGGCCCGAGCGGAAGGACTTCACCAGCCGGTCGTACGGGCGCTGGGCGGTGCGGTCCTGCACCCGCCGGGTCCACCCGGCGAGCAGCCGGATCCTGATTCCGGCGGCCGCGTCCGGCCGGCCCTCCCGCACCACCAGGTGCGCCACCAGGTCCCTGGTCAGCCACCCCGCACACAAGGTCGGCCGGTCCGGGCCGGCCGCCGACAACAATCCGGAAAGACGGGCACGCTCGGCCCGTGCAAGGCTCGACATGCCGCACAGCCTACGCAGCGGTCAGGCCTTGAAGGTCAGCGCACAGGTGATGCCGCGCATGCCCTGCTGGTAGAACTCCACCGGCAGGCCGACCGAAGTGCCGTGCCGCGGGCCGCCGGTGGTGCGCGCCAGGGCCTGCCTGGTCGGCTCCTTGCACAGCTCGGTCATGCTGCGGAAGATCGCCGGCAGGTCGGCCAGCCCGTCCGGCAGGTCCGCGTTGGCGATCGACTCGGCGTCGTGCGGCTGGTCGCAGGGAACGGCCGTGGGCTGCTGCACGTTGCTCAGCCGCGGCACCTGGAAGCACGTCCCCGGGGTGAAGTACGGGTACGGAACCTCCTTGGACGGACTCGGTGAAGGTGCCGGGGACGGGCTGTGCGCGGGCGGCGGGGCGGCGACCGGCGGGTGCGGGTCGGGCCACAGCAGTACGGCGGCCACCGCCGCGAGAACGACCGCCACCACCGCGGTCAGGACGGTCTTCTGACGCCCGCTCATGCCAACCCCCTGCTTCCCCCGCCATTGTGCTGGTCCGCAGGTGGCCGCGTCAGTCCTTTTCGGACATCTGTTTGCGAAGCCTTTGCCCACGGATCAGTAGGATGACCGGCTTGTTGCATAGGTCGCCGAGAGAGGGCAACTGCCATGGGGGACAGCGGGTTTCGGGTGGAACAGGGAGCGCTTGACCGATATGTGTCACTGCTCGTGGAACAGTCCGAACAGCTGAGCAGGATCGCGTCGGCCACCGCCGCGATCACCATCTCGTCCGATGCTTTCGGACACCTGCCGAACGCCCAGCACCTGGCGTCGGCGTACCAGGAGCACGCGAGCGCGAACCGGGAGAACATCGGCGCCCTCGGCAGCGCCGTCGGCGGCACCTCCGAGGGGCTGGCGGGCGTCTCGCAGAACTACCAGGACCACGAGCAGTACGTGGTGCGCGTGATGGGCGGTGGCCAGTAATGCGGGGC
>NZ_BMRI01000004.1:292489-337513 GCF_014648555.1 Kitasatospora griseola | reverse complement strand
GGGCGGAGCGGGGGCGGCGGAGGCCGGACCTCCACGGGCGGTTCGAGCAGCCACGGCGGCCAGACCGGCAGCACCGGCAATCACGGCGGCCAGACCGGCAGCACCGGCAACCACGGCGGGCAGTCCGGCCCGCCGCCGCAGCCGCACGTGCCGCAGCAGCACCAGCCGCACGTCCCGGCGCCGCCGCAGCAGCCGCCGCACACCGGGCAGCAGCCGCAGCCGCACGTCCCGGCGCAGCCGCAGCAGCCCCCGCACAACGGCCAGCAGCAGCCGCAGCACCCGACCGACGACGGCGGGGACGGCGCGGACGGCGTCGGCCCGATCGACCCGCGGGAGAACTGGTTCAAGGGCAAGCTCAAGGACAGCGCCGGCACCGTCATCGACAGCGTGAGCCAGCGCGCCGGTGACTGGGCGGCCGACAAGCTGTTCGGCCCGAAGGACCCGGAGAACCCCGAGCCGGGCGGCGGCGCCGCGCCGTCGACCGAGCTGGACGGCGCCGGTGAGGGCGGCGGGGACGTCGCGGGTCTCGGCGGCATGCTCGGCCGGGTCGCCGGTCAGGTCGGCGCCGAGGCGGCGGGCGGCGGCTGGGGCGACACCGGCACCGGCCGGATCATGATCGGCCAGGGCTCGATGCCGCCCGGCCTGTCCCTGGACGGCCCCAGCGACGCCTACGCCTGGGCGCACGCCCGGGTCGAGCAGGCGATGGCGAACCTCGACCCCGCGCAGCACCCCGACCGGGGCGGCCTGGGCGGGATGCTCGACGAGGCGGTCGAGTGGGCGCTGGAGCAGTCCGGCCTGCTGGGGATGCTGGAGAAGGTCACCGGCAACCTGGCCGAGCTGAACGCCGCCGCCGAGGAGTGGCAGGCGCAGGCGCACGCCGTCCAGTCGGTGGCGTCCGAGCTGCGCGGCGGCGCGGTGCCGCTCTCCCAGGGGTGGGCGGGCAGCGCCAGCGACGCGTTCGGCGGCCACATGGGCGAGGTCGCGGACGCGCTCGACCAGACCGCGAAGGGCATGGAGCAGACCGCCCAGATCATCAACTCGGCCGCGCAGGAGTGCGCGATGGCCGAGGGCATGATCATCGAGATCATCAGCGAGGCGATCGAGTCGCTGATCGAGTCGCTGGCCGCCGAGGCGGTGATCGCGGTGGTCACCATGGGCGTCGGCCTGATCGCGGACGCGCTGATCACCGAGGCGCAGATCGCCCGCTTCGTGGCGAAGGTCGCCAAGGTCTCCACCGAGCTGGCGCGCAAGCTGGAGGAGCTGCTGAAGGCGCTCAAGGAGCTGGGCAGCGCCGTGAAGGCCGTCCGCAACCTGGAGGGCATCAGCAAGGCGCTGACCAAGGTCAAGGACGTGAAGACGGCGTTCAACGGCCTCCGCGAGCTGGAACAGGGCGAGGGGAAGATCGCCCAGGCCGCCCAGAAGCTCGACGCCAAGGCGAGCGAGTGGGCGGAGGGCAAGCTCCGGGAGGGGCTGGGGATCGAGGACGGCGACCCGGCGCAGCGCGGCGACGGCACGCTCAAGGGCAGCCTGAAGGCGGCCGGGCAGTCCTCCTGGGCGGTCGCCAAGGAGGGCCTGACGAGCGACGTCAACAAGGAGGCGGTCAAGCAGGAGCTCCTGCACGACGTCGGCCTCGCGCACGACCCGGCGCCGTACCGGGTGGACGAGTCGCGGATCGCGACCGCCTTCGGCTGACCGGCCCCGTCGGGGTGGCGGCGGGGCCGACCGGTACGGTCAGCGCCCCGCCGTCGCCGCGCGGAACGCCTCCCGCTCGTCCGAGTCCTGGAAGTCCAGGGCGATCCAGGAGCCGTCCGCGAACAGCAGGTCCTGGCGGGCGGCCCAGACGTCGTTCGGGGTGTCCGGGCGCAGCCACCAGCTGCCGAGGGGCAGTTCGTACAGCGGGACGGCCCGGTAGTGCTGGTTGTGCTGCAGGCTGGTCCAGCGGCTGAGGACCAGCAGCCGGCGGTCCGTCAGCAGCACCGTGAACAAGTCGTGGTCGGCGCGTAGCTTCTCGCCGGGCGTGGTGCGCACCGCCCGCCAGAACTGCCGTGCCGTCGAGCCGTCGCCGCCGCTCAGCGAGCCGCCGTGCAGCGGCCGGCGCAGCGCGCGGTAGGCGCGCCGGGTCAGCGACAGGCCGTACGGGCGGCGCAGGTGCAGGTTCGGCACGAAGATCTCGACGAACCAGCGGGGCAGGAAGTACGTCCAGAATCCGCGCCAGAGCGCGGCGAAGAAGTTGTGGATCCAGGCCAGCGGGGCGTAGCTCGCCGCGCGGACGGTGTCCCGGTCCCACCAGAGCGGCGCCAGACGGTCCAGTTTCATCGCCCAGGCGCCGATCATCGGCTCGCCGGGGTGGAGGTGCTCGCCCGCCGTCCGCTGGAGCCGGTAGTCACCGAACGCGGCGGCGGGCAGTGGTTGCGACTGGTACTGGCTCACCTGGCAAATCCCCCAACATGCACAGCAGTTCTGCTTTTCGTCGGGGCTCAAACTACCGGGTCGGGCCGCCCGCCCGGGCCGACCCGGACGCCCTGCGAGAATGGGGGCATGTCGACCAACCCCGCCGCCCCCGGCAGCACCGCCCTGGACCCGGCGATCGCCGCCCGCCTCAAGCGCACCGCGGACGGCCTGCTGCCCGCCGTCGCCCAGCAGTACGACACCGGTGAGGTGCTGATGCTCGGCTGGATGGACGACGAGGCGCTGCACCGCACCCTGACCACCGGCCGCTGCACGTACTGGAGCCGCAGCCGCAACGAGTACTGGGTGAAGGGCGACACCTCGGGCCACTTCCAGCACGTCAAGCACGTCGCGCTGGACTGCGACGGCGACACCCTGCTGGTCAAGGTCGACCAGGTCGGCGCGGCATGCCACACCGGCGACCGGACCTGTTTCGACGCCGACGTGCTGCCGCTGTCCCGCTAGCCTGTCCCTGCTTCGACCGCCCACCTGCCCCTCTCATCCGATCGGTGCCCCATGGAACTTGAGGCTTTCCGCACGCTCGCCGCAGACACCCGGGTCATTCCCGTCACCCGCCGGCTCCTCGCGGACGGCCTCACCCCGATCGGCGTGTACCGCAGCCTGGCGGCCGAACGGCCCGGCACCTTCCTGCTGGAGTCCGCCGAGCAGGGCAGCTGGGCGCGGTACTCGTTCGTCGGGGTGCGCTCCGGCGCCGTCCTGACGGTCGGTCAGGACGGCGGCGCGCGCTGGCTGGGCGAGCCCCCGGTCGGCATTCCGACCACCGGCGACCCGCTGGAGGTGCTGCGCGCCACGCTGGCCGCCCTGCACACCCCCCGGCACCCCGACGACGGCCTGCCGCCGCTCACCGGCGGCCTGGTCGGCTACCTCGGCTACGACGTGGTCCGCCGCCTGGAGAACCTGCCCGACCTCACCCCGGACGACCTGCAACTTCCCGAGCTGACCCTGCTGCTGGCCACCGACCTGGCGGTGCTCGACCACGCCGACGGCACCGTGCTGCTGATCGCCAACGCCGTCAACCACAACGACCTCGCCACCGGCGTGGACGAGGCGTACGCCGACGCGGTGGCCCGGCTGGACGCGATGGAGGCGGACCTGCGCCGCCCCGTCGACCCGGGCCTGGCCACCTGGACGCCGACCGAGGTGGCGGCGCACTCGCCGTTCGGCGGCGAGCCCTACCGCAAGGCGGTGGAGGTGGTGAAGGAGCGGATCCGGGCCGGCGAGGCGTTCCAGGTGGTGCCCTCGCAGCGCTTCGAGTCCCCGTGCGAGGCGTCCGCGCTGGACGTCTACCGGGTGCTGCGCACCACCAACCCCAGCCCGTACATGTACCTGTTCCGCTTCCCCGGCCCGGACGGCGGCGCGGAGGGCGGCTTCGACGTGGTCGGCTCCAGCCCGGAGGCGCTGGTCAAGGTCGCCGAGGGCGAGGCGATGGTGCACCCGATCGCCGGCACCCGGCACCGCGGCGCCACCGCGCTGGAGGACGCCGAGCTGGCCGCCGAGCTGCTCGCCGACCCGAAGGAGCGGGCCGAGCACCTGATGCTGGTCGACCTGGGCCGCAACGACCTGGGCCGGGTCTGCGCGCCGGGATCGGTCGAGGTGGTGGAGTTCATGACGATCGAGCGCTACAGCCACGTCATGCACATCGTCTCGACCGTCACCGGCAAGGTCGCCGAGGACCGCAGCGCGCTCGACGTGCTCACCGCCTGCTTCCCGGCCGGCACGCTGTCCGGCGCTCCCAAGCCCCGCGCCATGCAGATCATCGAGGAGCTGGAGCCGACCCGCCGCGGGCTGTACGGCGGCTGCGTCGGCTACCTGGACTTCGCGGGCGACTCGGACACCGCGATCGCGATCCGCACCGCGGTGATCCGCGGCGGCACCGCGTACGTCCAGGCCGGGGCGGGCGTGGTCGCCGACTCCGACCCGCACGCCGAGGACACCGAGTGCCGCAACAAGGCCACCGCGGTGCTGCGGGCGGTCGCCGCCGCCAACACCCTGCGCTGACCGACCCCGCCCGCGGCGGGGCGGTGGCGTGCGGCGGTGAGGGGCGGTGGCGAGCTGTGGCGTGCGGTCGGGGACACTGGACGGGTGAGTGAGACCCCTGCTGCCCCCAAGTCCCGAGGCACCCTCGCGCTGATGCTGCTGCTGACCGCGCTCGGCGCCACGCTGGTGCTGACCGCCGTCGGCCGCACCTGGGCGGAGGGGGTGGCGCCCGGCACGGCCGGCGGCCGGATCGAGATCGCTGCCTCGGGCAGCAAGCTGACCGGCCTGCCGACCGGCATGGCGCTGGTGGCGATGGCCGCCGCCGTCGCGGTGTTCGCGGTGCGCGGCCGGGCCCGGATGCTGGTCGGCCTGCTGACGGTGCTGGCGGGCGTCGGCGCGGTCGCCGGGGCGGTCATCGGCCGCACTGACACCGCAGGCCTGCACGACCTGGCCGCCGCGCAGCTCGGACTGACCAGCGCGCACGCCGAGGGGATCACCCGCACCGGCTGGCCGTGGGTGGCGCTGGCGGGCGGGCTGCTGCTGTTCCTGGCCGGCGCCGTGACGGTCCGCTTCGGCCGGAACTGGCCTGCCATGGGCTCCCGTTACGAGGCACCGACTGCCCGGCGGGCGCCCCGCCCGGCCGGGGACAGCCCCGCTGACCTGTGGAAGGCCCTGGACCGCGGCGAGGACCCCACCGGCTGAGTGTGCTCGGTACCACTGCGGCCCCCGCTTGGGGACGCCGTGTTCGGCCCGGCACAATGGGGGTGTCAACCCGTCGAGCGCCGCCCAGGATCGCCCGACCGGGGCCCCGGATAACAAGGAGCAGCATCAAGATGGCTTCAGCAGCGCACGGCCACACTCCCGCCGCGTGGACCGGCGTGGTCATTTCCTTCGTCGGTTTCTGCGTGGCCGGCGTGGCCATGATCATGCCGAACGTCGTGCTGACCATTGCGGGCCTCGCCGTGGTCCTGATCGGCGGTGTCGTCGGCAAGGCGATGTCGATGGCGGGCATGGGCAAGCAGCCCAGCAAGAACTACGCGCCGGCCTCCACCGAGGAGCGCAGCGCGGTCACCGCGGCCTGACCGCGGGACACGGTACGAACGGCGGGCCGCGCGCCCGCCGTTCGGCGTTTTCCGGGGAGTTTCCCGTACCGGCCCGGGCACAATCGTGCCCGTGAACGCTCCCCCCGCCCCCGTCGCCGGCTCGGCCCCGCGCCGCCTGGTCCGCCCGCTGGTTGCGCTGGTCTCGGTGGCGATGCCCACCGCGTTCGTCGCCGCGGTCGACCCGAACACGCCCGGCCACTACCCGGTGTGCCCGGTGCTGCAGGCGACCGGCTGGTGGTGCCCCGGCTGCGGCGGCCTGCGCTGCGTGCACGCGCTGACCAGGGGCGATCTGCTGACCGCCGGCCACGACAACCTGCTGGTGACGCTGCTGGCGCTGACCGCCCTGGTGCTGTGGGTGCGCTGGGCAGTGCGGGCGGTGCGCGGCCGCCCCGCCGGCTTCCGACTGACCGGCCGACAGGCGGTGCTGCTGATGCTGGTCCTGGCGCTGTTCGCAGTGGTGCGCAACCTGCCGATCGGCGCCGGACTCGCGCCCCCGGCGGTCTAGAACCCCGTCGACCCGCGCCCCCGACAGCCCGGAACAGGCCTCGGGACGGGCCCCGGCAGTCCGGAACAGCCCTCGGGACGGGCCCTGAACGCGCGCCCGGCGGTCCGCCGATCGAGACGCGCGCCGGACGGATGCGGAGTGCGCCCCCCGGGCCCGATACCATCGAAAGGCCGGGGCCATGCACCTGTGTCCCCGGCCACACCAGCGAAACATGATGGGGGCGCACGCGTGACTGTGCTCGACGAGATCATCGACGGGGTCCGGCAGGACCTCGCCGAGCGACAGGCCCGGACCTCCCTGGACGAGCTCAAGGAGCTCGCCGCGAAGGCGCCCGAGGCGAAGGACGGCGTGGCCGCGCTGCGTGGCGACGGCGTCCGGGTGATCTGCGAGGTCAAGCGCTCCAGCCCGTCCAAGGGCGCACTCGCGGCGATCGCCGACCCGGCCGCGCTGGCGGTCGACTACGCGGCCGGCGGGGCCGCCGCGATCAGCGTGCTCACCGAGCAGCGCCGCTTCGGCGGCTCGCTGGCCGACCTGGACGCGGTGCGCGCCGCGGTCGAGACCCCGATCCTGCGCAAGGACTTCATCGTCACCGCCTACCAGCTGTGGGAGGCCCGCGCGCACGGCGCGGACCTGGCGCTGCTGATCGTCGCCGCGCTGGAGCAGCCGGCCCTGGTCTCGCTGATCGAGCGGGCCGAGTCGATCGGGCTGACCCCGCTGGTCGAGGTGCACGACGAGGAGGAGATCGCCCGCGCGGTGGACGCCGGCGCGAAGATCATCGGCGTCAACGCCCGCAACCTGAAGACCCTCCAGGTCGACCGGAACACCTTCGGCAACGTGGTGGACGCCATCCCGGCGCACATCGTCAAGGTCGCCGAGTCCGGGGTGCGCGGCCCGCACGACCTGATCACCTACGCCAACCAGGGCGCCGACGCGGTGCTGGTCGGCGAGTCCCTGGTGACCGGCCGCGACCCGCGCACCGCGGTCGCCGACCTGGTCGCCGCCGGCGCCCACCCGGCGCTGCGCAACAACGGGCGGGGCTGACCCACCGCCATGTCGATCGCCACCCGTCTCGCCCCCGGCTGCCGCCCGCGCGGCTGCCGCGCGCCCGCACGCCGGGTGCTGGGGCGGCGGGTGCGCTACGTGATCGGCTGCGAGCCCGGGCAGGTCCCCGGACGTCGATGGCGCGGAACCCGCGGCTGACCCTTCGCCGCCCGTTCCACTTTCACGCCGTCACTTCCACTTCGAGGACGAGTCATGTCCGAGCTCAACCTTCCGGGTACCCAGGTCCCGGACAGCCGCGGTTACTTCGGCGCCTACGGCGGCCGCTTCATCCCGGAGGCGCTGGTCGCCGCCGTCGAGCAGGTCGCGGAGGAGTACGAGAAGGCCAAGGCCGACCCGGCGTTCGCCGCCGAACTCGACGCCCTGCTGAAGGACTACACCGGCCGGCCCAGCCCGCTGACCGACGTCCACCGGTTCTCCGCCGAGGCCGGCGGGGCGCGGGTCCTGCTCAAGCGCGAGGACCTGAACCACACCGGCTCGCACAAGATCAACAACGTGCTGGGCCAGGCGCTGCTGACCCGCCGGATGGGCAAGACCCGGATCATCGCCGAGACCGGCGCCGGCCAGCACGGCGTGGCCACCGCCACCGCCTGCGCGCTGTTCGGCTTCGACTGCACCATCTACATGGGCGAGGTCGACACCCAGCGGCAGGCCCTGAACGTCGCCCGGATGCGGATGCTGGGCGCCGAGGTGATCCCGGTGAAGTCCGGCAGCCGCACCCTGAAGGACGCCATCAACGAGGCGTTCCGCGACTGGGTCGCCAACGTCGACTCCACCCACTACCTGTTCGGCACCGTCGCCGGCCCGCACCCGTTCCCGATGATGGTGCGCGACTTCCACCGGGTCATCGGCATCGAGGCCCGGCAGCAGGTGCTCGACCGCACCGGGCGGCTGCCCGACGCGGTGGTCGCCTGCGTCGGCGGCGGCTCCAACGCGATGGGCATCTTCCACGAGTTCATCCCGGACGCGGGCGTGCGCCTGATCGGCTGCGAGGCGGCCGGCGACGGCGCCGACACCCCGAAGCACGCCGCCACCCTGACCAAGGGCGACCCGGGCGTGCTGCACGGCTCGCGCACCTACGTGCTGCAGGACGAGGACGGCCAGACCATCGAGTCGCACTCGATCTCGGCCGGCCTGGACTACCCGGGCGTCGGCCCCGAGCACGCCTGGCTGAAGGACACCGGCCGGGCCGAGTACCGCCCGGTCACCGACCGCGCCGCGATGGAGGCGCTGCGGCTGCTGTCCCGCACCGAGGGCATCATCCCGGCCATCGAGTCCGCGCACGCCCTGGCCGGCGCGCTCGAACTCGGCCGCGAGCTCGGCCCGGAGGCGACCATCCTGGTCTCGCTGTCCGGCCGTGGCGACAAGGACATGCACACCGCCGCCGAGTACTTCGGCCTCTACGACGACGCCGAGGGGACCAACTGACCATGGCCGACACCAAGCTCACCACCGCCCTCGCCGCCGCCAAGGCCGAGGGCCGGGCCGCCCTGATCGGCTACCTGCCGGCCGGCTTCCCGACCGTCGACGGCGGCATCGCCGCGATCAACGCGCTGATCGAGGGCGGCTGCGACGTCGTCGAGGTCGGCCTGCCGCACTCCGACCCGGTGCTGGACGGCGCGGTCATCCAGACCGCCGACGACATCGCGCTCCGCGGCGGCGTGAAGATCAAGGACGTTCTGCGCACCGTCGCCGAGGTCGCCGCCGCCCACCCGGCCGTGCCGGTGCTGGTGATGACGTACTGGAACCCGGTGGACCGCTACGGCGTCGCCCGGTTCGCCGCCGACCTGGCCGCGGCCGGGGGAGCGGGCTGCATCCTGCCCGACCTGCCGGTCGAGGAGGCGGCGGAGTGGCGCAAGGCCGCCGGGGAGCACGGCCTGGACACCGTGTTCGTGGTCGCCCCGTCCTCCAAGGACGCCCGGCTGGCCGAGGTCACCGCGGCGGGCTCCGGCTTCGTCTACGCCGCCGCCGTGATGGGTGTCACCGGCACCCGCTCCGCGGTCGGCAACCTGGCCGAGGACCTGGTGGCCCGGACCCGCGCCACCACGGCGCTGCCGGTCTGCGTCGGCCTGGGCGTCTCCAACGCCGACCAGGCCGCCGAGGTCGCCGCCTTCGCGGACGGCGTGATCGTCGGCTCCGCGTTCGTGAAGCGCCTGCTGGACGCGGCCGATCCGGAAGCCGGCACGGCCGCCGTCCGGGCGCTGGCCGCGGACCTGGCGACGGGTGTGCGCCGCAAGTAGCGCCCGGAGCCGAGGGCCCGGAGCCGTTCGGGGAGCAACAGCCGCTCCCCGGGCGGCTCTTCGGCGTTCCGGGGCCGCCACCTGATCGGGTGAACTGTCCGGGCCGCTCGGTGATCTTGTCGGGGCTCCGGCCGTTGAACCGGCTGACGGTGGGTCGGCGGAAGGGCGGGCGGATGGCGCGGGTGCAGAGGGCGGTCCTGCTGCGGGCGCTGGCGGCCGGTCTGGCGCTGGTCGCGGCGCTGGCCGGAAGCGGCGGCGTGGAACGGGAGTTGGCCCGCCGGGGCGCGGAGCGGGCGGTGGTGTGCCAGCAGTCGGAGGCGGGGTGCGGAGAGCCGGGACGATGATCTGCCGAACCGGACGTATGTCCGCATAACCTCACCCGTCCGGCGTAACTCGCGAATGTGGAGGAACCACCCGCCATCCCCTACGGTTCATCAGGCAGGAAACGGCGGAGCGTGCCCGAGGGGGAACTGATGGCCAGTCAGCAGGCCGAACACGACCGGGTGAGCGGGTTTCGCCGGGTGGTGGACGGTCCGGCGGCGGAGTGGTTCGGGCTGGCGGCGCGGTTGGGCCTGGCCGTGGTGTGGGGCTGGGCCGGTCTGGCGAAGGTCGCCGACCCGGCGGAGGCGGCGCAGGCCGTCCGGGCCTACGAGATCCTGCCCGAGTCGCTGGTGAAGCCGGTCGGCTGGGGGCTGCCGTTCCTGGAGCTGGCCCTGGCGGTGCTGCTGGTGCTGGGCCTCGGCACCCGGGTGGTCGCGGTGATCTCCGCGGCGCTGCTGCTGCTGTTCATCGCCGGCATCTCCTCCGTCTGGGCGCGCGGCATCTCGATCGACTGCGGCTGCTTCGGCGGCGGCGGCGCGGTGAGCGATTCGCAGACCAAGTACGTGCAGGAGATCCTCCGCGACACCGGCTTCCTGCTGCTGTCCGCGTGGCTGATCTTCCGTCCCCGCACCAAGCTCTCGGTGGACGCCTGGCTGGCCGCCTGAGCACCCCGTCCCCACCCCACCCCTCGAAGAGAACCGACCCCTGGACCCATGGCAGAGCACCTCATGAGCGACAAGAACCAAGAAGGCAAGCGCAGCGCCCGTGAGCGGATGCTGGAGGAACGGGCGGAGCAGGAGGCCCGGGCGAAGCGGAAGAAGAAGCTGGTGGTCGGCGGCGCGGTGGTCGCCGTGATCGCCGCCGCCGTGGTGATCGGCGTGGTGGTGCAGAACCAGCGCTCCAAGCCGGAGACCCCGACCGCCGCCCCGGCGGGCACCATCGGCGACAAGAACCTGATCATCCCGGTCGGCGCCGCCAACGCCCCGTCCACCCTCACCGTGTACGAGGACCCGCGCTGCCCGGCCTGCGGCGCCTTCGAGCGCACCTTCTCGCCGACCATCGACCAGCTGGAGGACGCCGGCAAGGTCTTCGTCAACTACCACATCGTCTCGTTCATCGATCGCTCGCTGGGCGGCAACGGCTCCAAGTACGGCGCCAACGCGCTGGGCTGCGCGCAGAACGCCGGGCACTTCCGGGACTACCACGACGTGCTGTACCGCAACCAGCCCGGGGAGACCGAGGACACCTTCGGCACCAAGCAGACCCTGATCGACCTGGGCAAGCAGGTGCCGGGGCTGGACAACGCGGAGTTCCGGTCCTGCGTCGACACCAACAGGTTCGGCGGCTGGGTCTCCGCGGTCCAGCAGGACTTCGACAAGTCCGGCTTCAAGTCCACGCCGACGGTGCTGCTCAACGGCCAGCCGATCTACCCGAAGAAGGGCGACGAGCAGATCAGCACCGACAACCTGGTGAAGTGGGTGGACGAGGCCAACCAGGGCAAGCAGCTGGGCACCCCCGGCTCGCACGGGCAGAGCCCGGCGCCCACCTCGACCGCCGCCGAGCCCAACACCTCGCCCACGCCCTGACCGCCGGACGACCGACCGGGAGGTTTGATGCTTCCGTGACCCGCTCCGGTGCCGGTGCGAGGGGCGGGACACGGTAGCGTCGAGGGTGTCATGGATCTCGCATACATTCCGAGCCCGTCGCGGGGCGTCCTGTACCTCGGACCCATCCCGCTGCGCGCCTACGCCTTCTGCATCATCATCGGTGTCGTCGTGGCCGTGTGGCTCGGCAGCAAGCGCTGGGTCGCCCGCGGCGGCGGCCGGCACACGGTCGGCGACATCGCGGTCTGGGCGGTGCCGTTCGGCCTGGTCGGCGGCCGGCTGTACCACGTCATCACCGACAACCAGCTGTACTTCCGCGAGGGCAAGCACCCGCTCGACGCGCTGAAGATCTGGGAGGGCGGCCTCGGCATCTGGGGCGCCATCGCCTTCGGCGCGGTCGGCGCCTGGATCGGCGCCCGCCGCCGCGGCGTCCCGCTGCCCGCCTGGGCCGACGCGCTCGCCCCCGGCATCGCGCTCGCCCAGGCCATCGGCCGCTGGGGCAACTGGTTCAACCAGGAGCTGTACGGCAAGCCCACCACGCTGCCCTGGGGTCTGGAGATCGACAAGACCCTGCCGAACGGCGACGTGGTCACCGGCGTCTACCACCCGACCTTCCTGTACGAGTCGCTCTGGTGCGTGCTGGTCGCGGTGCTGGTGATCTGGGCCGACAAGCGCTTCACCCTAGGCCACGGCCGGGCCTTCGCGCTGTACGTCGCGCTCTACACGCCCGGCCGGTTCTGGACCGAGTGGCTGCGGATCGACGAGGCGCACCGCTTCTTCGGCCTGCGGCTGAACGACTGGGTGGCGATCCTCGTCTTCATCGGCGCGGTGGTCTACCTGGTGGTCTCCGCCCGGCTGCGCCCCGGCCGCGAGGACCCGGACGAGATCGACCCGCAGGCCACCCGTGAGCGCGCCGAGGCCGCGGCTGCCGCGGCCGGCGCCGGGGACGCCCCGGCCGACGACACGCCGAAGGACGCCAAGGGCCCCGAGGACGCGAAGGACGCGAAGGACCCGAAGGACGCGAAGAGCGTCCAGGCCGCCAAGGACTCCGAAAAGTCCTCCTGAGCGCACCAGTTGACCCTCCACGGGGCCGCTCCGCCAGCACCGGCGGGGCGGCCCCAACTGCCTTTGGGCAGGCTTACTTTGCTGGAAACTCGCAGGTCAAAAGGCTAGTTTCGAAGGGCACGAGCAGCCTGTCCGGAACCCGGCCTGGGGGGTGTTCGCCGTGCCCGGAAGGGGAGCCGCCCGCATGAGCACCATCACCGTCGACCACCACACCGACAGCCCGCAGCCCCGGATACCCGCCGACGGCCACCACCGGGACGTCAACGGCGGCTGGCTGCGTCCGGCCGTGTTCGGCGCCGTGGACGGCCTGGTGTCCAACTTCGCGCTGATGACCGGCGTGGTCGGCGGGGCCGCCGAGCCGAGCACCGTGGTGCTGACCGGACTGGCCGGCCTGGCGGCCGGCGCGTTCTCCATGGCGGTGGGGGAGTACACCTCGGTGGCCTCCCAGCGCGAGCTGGTGGAGGCCGAGCTGGAGGCCGAGCGGATCGAGCTGCGGCGCAACCCGCACGGCGAGCTGGCCGAGCTGGCGCAGCTGTACGTGGCCAAGGGCGTCGAGCCGGAGCTGGCCATGGAGGTGGCCCGCCAGCTGTCCGCCGACCCGGACACCCTGCTCGCCGTGCACGCCCGCGAGGAGCTCGGCGTGGACCCGGAGGACCTGCCCTCGCCGCTGGTCGCCGCCGTCTCCTCGTTCGGCTGCTTCGCGCTGGGCGCGCTGCTGCCCGTGCTGCCCTACCTGCTCGGCGCGACCGCGCTGTGGCCGGCCGCGCTGCTGGCCATGCTCGGCCTGTTCGTCTGCGGTGCGGCAGTGGCCCGGGTGACCGCCCGTACCTGGTGGTTCAGCGGCCTGCGCCAGCTCGCGCTGGGCGGCGCGGCGGCGGCCGTCACCTTCCTGCTGGGCCGACTGATCGGCGGGGCGATCGGCTGACCGGGCCTCCGGACGGGCCTGTACGAACACCCAGATCTCTGCATGACTATGCACTGCAGCGCGTGATGTTCCACACATGGGCACGGGCCGTCGCCTTGCCCTAGTCTCAACATCCGGTCGCCGACCCGCACAATCCCAACCGCAGTCGGCATCCCGGTCGGAGAATCCCAGGTTGACCCCGGCAGGGGTCGTTCCGGGGGTGTTTCGCCCCTGTTTCGACCCCCTCGACCCCGGGCACACTGGTCTGGACGCGCGACGCTGCGCCTTCCCTCCATCCGCCCCGTGACCTGGGGTTGCGTCCGCGATATGGACGCAGGAATCCGCTTCCCGGGACCACCGGCATCATGTAACCTGCACCGACCAATCGCATCAGGGCCAACGTCGTCCCTTTGCATCAAGCAACTGATCACGACGACGGGAGAGCCGATGCTGTCTGCATCCCTGCACTCCGGCCACGAGGACGACCCGGCCACCGGCGGCCCCTACGCCCTCGTTCCGGACGCGCGTCCCCAGGCCCAGGGTCTCTACGACCCGCGCAACGAGCACGACGCCTGCGGCGTCGGCTTCGTGGCCACGCTCACCGGCATCGCCGACCACAGGATCGTCGAGCAGGCGCTGACCGTGCTGCGCAACCTGGAGCACCGCGGCGCCACCGGCGCCGAGCCCGACTCCGGCGACGGCGCGGGCATCCTGACCCAGATCCCGGACGCGTTCCTGCGCGCCAACGTCGGCTTCGAGCTCCCCGCCGCCGGCTCCTACGCGGTCGGCATCGCCTTCCTGCCCCAGGACGACGAGGCGACCGAGGCCGCCGTCGCCCGGATCGGCGCGATCGCCGCCGAGGAGGGCCTGACCGTCCTCGGCTGGCGCGACGTCCCCACCGCCCCGGAGCTGCTGGGCGCCACCGCCCGCTCCGTCATGCCGCGCTTCCGGCAGCTCTTCGTCTCGCACGGCGAGCGGGCCGGCATCGAGCTGGACCGGATCGCGTTCGTGGTGCGCAAGCGCGCCGAGCGGGAGGCCGGGGTGTACTTCCCCTCGCTGTCCGCCCGCACCCTGGTCTACAAGGGCATGCTGACCACCGGGCAGCTGGAGCCGTTCTTCCCCGACCTGTCGGACCGGCTGTACGCCTCCGCGATCGGCCTGGTGCACTCGCGGTTCTCCACCAACACCTTCCCGAGCTGGCCGCTCGCCCACCCGTACCGCTTCGTCGCGCACAACGGCGAGATCAACACGGTCAAGGGCAACCGCAACTGGATGACCGCCCGGGAGTCGCAGCTCGCCACCGACCTGATCCCCGGCGACCTGAGCCGGATCTTCCCGGTCTGCACCCCGGACCACTCCGACTCGGCGTCCTTCGACGAGGTGCTGGAGCTGCTCCACCTCGGCGGCCGCTCGCTGCCGCACGCGGTGCTGATGATGATCCCGGAGGCGTGGGAGAACCATGCCACCATGGACCCGGCCCGCCGCGCGTTCTACCAGTACCACTCCAACCTGATGGAGCCCTGGGACGGACCGGCCTGCGTCACCTTCACCGACGGCACCCGGATCGGCGCCGTCCTGGACCGCAACGGCCTGCGCCCCGCCCGGTACTGGATCACCGAGGACGGCCTGGTGGTGCTCTCCTCCGAGGTCGGCGTGCTCGACATCGACCAGGACAAGGTCGCCAAGAAGGGCCGCCTGCAGCCCGGCCGGATGTTCCTGATCGACACCGCCGAGCACCGGATCGTCGAGGACGAGGAGATCAAGTCCGCCCTCGCCGCCGAGAACCCCTACGAGGAGTGGGTCGCCGCCGGGCAGATCCAGCTCGCCAAGCTCCCCGAGCGCGAGCACATCGCCCACACCCACGCCTCGGTGACGCGCCGTCAGCAGACCTTCGGCTACACCGAGGAGGAGCTGCGGGTCATCATCGCGCCGATGGCCAAGACCGGCGCCGAGGCGCTCGGCTCGATGGGCACCGACTCGCCGATCGCCGCGCTCAGCGAGAAGCCGCGGCTGCTGTTCGACTACTTCACCCAGCTGTTCGCCCAGGTCACCAACCCGCCGCTGGACGCCATCCGCGAAGAGCTGGTCACCTCGCTGCACAGCAACCTCGGCCCCGAGGGCAACCTGCTGGACGCCACCCCGGCGCACTGCCGCTCGGTCGGCATCACCTTCCCGGTGATCGACAACGACGAGCTGGCCAAGCTGATCCACGTCAACGCGGACGGCGACCAGCCCGGCCTGAAGGCCGTCACCCTCTCCGGCCTGTACAAGGTCGCCACCGGCGGCCAGGGCCTGGCCGCCCGGCTCGCCGAGATCGCCGCCGAGGCCGACGCGGCGATCGCCGACGGGGCCCGGATCATCCTGCTCTCCGACCGGCACTCGGACGCCGAGCACGCGCCGATCCCGTCGCTGCTGCTCACCTCGGCGATCCACCACCACCTGATCCGCACCAAGCAGCGCACCCAGGTGTCGCTGCTGGTCGAGGCCGGCGACGTCCGCGAGGTGCACCACGTCGCGCTGCTGATCGGCTACGGCGCCGGCGCGGTCAACCCGTACCTGGCGATGGAGTCCGTCGAGGACCTGGTCTCGCAGGGCGTCTTCGTGCAGGGCGCGGAGCCCGAGAAGGCGATCAAGAACCTGATCAAGGCGCTCGGCAAGGGCGTGCTGAAGGTGATGTCCAAGATGGGCATCTCCACCGTCGCCTCCTACCGCGGCGCGCAGGTCTTCGAGGCCATCGGCCTGTCCCAGGAGCTGGTGGACGCCTACTTCGCGGGCACCACCACCAAGCTCGGCGGCATCGGCCTGGACGAGATCGCCCGGGAGACCGCCGCCCGGCACGCCAAGGCGTACCCGGCGTCCGGCATCTCCGCCGCGCACCGCGCGCTGGAGATCGGCGGCGAGTACCAGTGGCGCCGCGAGGGCGAGCCGCACCTGTTCGACCCGGAGACGGTGTTCCGGCTCCAGCACTCCACCCGCACCAAGCGTTACGACATCTTCAAGCAGTACACGGGCCGGGTGAACGCCCAGTCCGAGCGGCTGATGACGCTGCGCGGCCTGTTCCGGCTGGACGGCCTCGACCGGGCCCCGATCTCCGTGGACGAGGTCGAGCCGGTCTCCGAGATCGTCAAGCGGTTCTCCACCGGCGCGATGTCCTACGGCTCCATCTCGATGGAGGCGCACGAGACCCTCGCGATCGCGATGAACCGCCTCGGCGGCAAGTCCAACACCGGCGAGGGCGGCGAGGACCCGGAGCGCCTGTACGACCCCGAGCGCCGCTCGGCGATCAAGCAGGTCGCCTCCGGCCGGTTCGGCGTCACCTCCGAGTACCTGGTCAACGCCGACGACATCCAGATCAAGATGGCCCAGGGCGCCAAGCCCGGCGAGGGCGGCCAGCTGCCCGGCCACAAGGTCTACCCGTGGGTGGCGAAGACCCGGCACTCCACTCCGGGCGTCGGCCTGATCTCCCCGCCGCCGCACCACGACATCTACTCCATCGAGGACCTGGCTCAGCTGATCCACGACCTCAAGAACGCCAACCCGGCCGCCCGCATCCACGTGAAGCTGGTCTCCGAGGTCGGCGTCGGCACGGTCGCGGCCGGCGTCTCCAAGGCGCACGCCGACGTGGTGCTGATCTCCGGCCACGACGGCGGCACCGGCGCCTCCCCGCTGACCTCGCTCAAGCACGCGGGCGGCCCCTGGGAGCTCGGCCTCGCCGAGACCCAGCAGACCCTGCTGCTCAACGGCCTGCGCGACCGCATCGTGGTGCAGACCGACGGCCAGCTGAAGACCGGCCGCGACGTGGTCATCGCCGCCCTGCTGGGCGCCGAGGAGTTCGGCTTCGCGACCGCCCCGCTGGTGGTCTCCGGCTGCATCATGATGCGGGTCTGCCACCTCGACACCTGCCCGGTCGGCGTCGCCACCCAGAACCCGGTGCTGCGCGAGCGGTTCACCGGCAAGCCCGAATTCGTGGTCAACTTCTTCGAGTTCATCGCCGAGGAGGTCCGCGAGATCCTCGCCGAGCTGGGCTTCCGCTCGATCGAGGAGGCCGTCGGCCACGCCGAGCACATCGACGCGCGGGCCGCGATCGACCACTGGAAGGCCGCCGGGCTCGACCTCGCCCCGCTGCTCCACGTCCCCGAACTGCCCGAGGGCGCGGCCCTGCACCGCACCACCGAGCAGGACCACGCCCTCGACAAGGCCCTCGACAACCAGCTGATCGAGCTGGCCGAGGACGCCCTGGAGCGCGGCGACGCCGTCCGCATCCAGCTGCCGATCCGCAACGTCAACCGCACCGTCGGCACCATGCTCGGCCACCGCGTCACCCAGAAGTACCGCGGCGAAGGCCTGCCCGAGGGCACCATCGACGTCACCTTCACCGGCTCGGCCGGCCAGTCGTTCGGCGCCTTCGTCCCCCGGGGCGTGACGCTGCGCCTGGAGGGCGACGCCAACGACTATGTCGGCAAGGGCTTGTCCGGCGGTGTGCTCGTGGTCCGTCCCGCCCGGGACGCCGCCGCGATCGGCGCCGACGCGCAGCACCACGTGATCGCCGGCAACACCATCGGCTACGGCGCCACCTCGGGCCGGATCCACCTGCGCGGCAAGGCCGGTGAGCGCTTCGCCGTCCGCAACTCCGGCGCCACCCTGGTGGTGGAGGGCGTGGGCGACCACGGCCTGGAGTACATGACCGGCGGCCGAGTGGTGATCCTCGGCGAGACCGGCCGCAACCTGGCGGCGGGCATGTCCGGCGGCATCGCCTACGTGCTGGACCTGCGCCCCGCCAACGTCAACAGCGGCATGGTGGGCATTGAGGCTCCCAACGCCGCCGACCGCGAATGGCTGCGCGAGACCGTGCAGCAGCACTACGAGGAGACCGGCTCCACCGTGGCCGCCGAACTCCTGGCCGACTGGGGCAGCGGAGTCTCCCGCTTCTCCACGATCATGCCGACCGACTACAAGGCAGTGCTCGCCGCCAAGGACGCCGCTGAGCGCGATGGCCTCTCCGAGGCCGACACCACCGCGAAGATGATGGAGGCGGCACGTGGCTGACCCCAAGGGCTTCCTGACCACCCCCAAGCAGCTGGCGGAGCGCCGTCCGGTGGACGTGCGACTGCGCGACTGGAACGAGGTCTACGTCGAGCGCAGCCTCCTTCCGATCATCAGCAAGCAGGCCGGGCGCTGCATGGACTGCGGCATCCCGTTCTGCCACAACGGCTGCCCGCTCGGGAACCTCATCCCCGAGTGGAACGACCTCGCGTACCGGGACGACTTCGTCGGCGCCATCGAGCGCCTGCACGCCACCAACAACTTCCCGGAGTTCACCGGCCGCCTCTGCCCCGCCCCGTGCGAGTCGGCGTGCGTGCTCGGCATCAACCAGGACGCGGTGACCATCAAGAACGTCGAGGTCACCATCATCGACAAGGCCTGGGACCGGGGCGGCGTCACCCCGCAGGTCCCGGAGCGGCTGTCCGGCAAGACCGTCGCCGTGGTGGGCTCCGGCCCGTCCGGTCTGGCCGCCGCCCAGCAGCTCACCCGGGCCGGGCACACCGTCGTCGTGTACGAGCGCGCCGATCGGATCGGCGGACTGCTGCGCTACGGCATCCCCGAGTTCAAGATGGAGAAGCGCCACATCAACCGCCGCATCGAGCAGATGCGCGCGGAAGGCACCCGGTTCCGCACCGGCGTCGAGGTCGGCGTCGACCTCACCGGCCAGGACCTGCGCTCCCGCTTCGACGCGGTCGTGGTCGCGGCCGGCGCCACCACCGCCCGTGATCTGCCCGTCCCCGGACGGGAGTTGAACGGCATCCACCAGGCGATGGAGTACCTGCCGCTGGCCAACAAGGTCCAGGAGGGCGACTACGTCGACTCCCCGATCTCGGCCAAGGGCAAGCACGTCGTGGTCATCGGCGGCGGCGACACCGGCGCCGACTGCGTCGGCACCGCGCACCGCCAGGGCGCGGCCTCCGTCACCCAGTTGGAGATCATGCCGCGGCCGTCGGAGGCCCGTCCGGCCGGTCAGCCGTGGCCGACCATGCCGATGACGTACAAGGTGACCTCCGCCCACGAGGAGGGCGGCGAGCGCGTGTACTCGGTCTCCACCACGCACTTCGCGGGCGACGAGGACGGGAACGTCCAGGAGCTGCACCTCGTCGAGGTCGCCTTCAAGGACGGCAAGTTCGAGCCGGTTCCGGGCAGTGAGAAGGTCATCCCCGCCCAACTCGTCACCCTCGCCATGGGATTCACCGGCACCGACGTCAGGAACGGCCTGGTCGAGCAGCTCGGCGTCGACCTCGACGCCCGCGGAAACATCGCCCGGGACGGCAAGTTCGGCACCAACGTCTCCGGGGTGTACGTTTGCGGTGACGCCGGTCGCGGTCAGTCGTTGATCGTCTGGGCGATCGCGGAAGGCCGTTCGGCCGCCGCGGCGGTCGACAAGTACCTGGGTGGCAAGACACCGCTCCCCGCCCCGATCAAGCCGACCGACCGTCCCCTGGTGGTCTGACCACCCCCAAGAACGCCAGCCCCCTCACGGGGGTGCGGCCGACAAACACCGACCCGCCAGAGCCGCCGGGATCCGGTCGACGCCTGCCCCTTCCCCGACCAGGTACAGGGCAGGCGTCGTTGTTTTCTGTGGACCCTCCGCTACGCGCTCGGCACCTTGTCGAGGAAGCCGACCACCGAGGCCACGCGCCCGTCCTCGGTGGCCGTGAGGACGTCGAAGCCGACGACGAGCGCTTCCTCGGCGCCCTCCGGGGCGAGCTCCCAGGTGAAGCGGGCGACGTTGTGGTGGGTGTCGACGGGGCTGCCGAGGCGGAAGGCGAAGCCGGGGAACTGGGTCTGGACGGTGGCGAGGGCGGCGTCGAACTCGTCGCGGCCCCGGACGGCGGTCAGCGGGTCGGTGTAGGTGCCGTCGGCGGCCCAGACGTCCTCGACGAGCTTGCGGCGGGCGGTCGGGTCGGTCTCGTTCCAGACGGCGAGGTAGCGCTCGACGATGTTCTGCAGGTCCATGGTGGTCTCCCGTTCCGGTGCGGTTCTTCCTTGCGGGACAAGACGTTAGGGATCTCGCGCGGACGGCGAATCAGTCGCGTATGGGTAGGGTGCTGGGCATGCTGCTGTACGGGCGGGGGACGGAGCTGGCGGCGGTCGGCCGGCTGCTGGCGGAGGCGGGCGCGGGGCGGGCCGGGGTGCTGGTGCTGCGCGGGGAGCCGGGGGTCGGCAAGAGCGCGTTGCTGGCCGCGGCGGCCGAGTCCGCGTCGGGGCGGGTGCTGCGGGCGACGGGCGTGGAGTCGGAGGCCCGGTTGCCGTACGCGGCGCTGAGCCAGTTGCTGGCCCCGGTGCTGGACCGGGTGCCCGAGCTGCCGGGCCCTCAGCGGGCAGCGCTTGAGCGGGTGTTGGGACTGGCGGACGGCCCGGCCGCGGATCGGCTGCTGGTGGGCCTGGCGGTGTTGACGCTGCTGGGCGAGCTGGCCGAGCAGGAACCGCTGCTGTGCCTGGTGGACGACGTGCAGTGGGCGGACCGGGAGTCCGTGGCGGTGTTGCAGGTCGCGGCCCGCCGACTGGGCGCGGAGGCGGTGGCGCTGCTGCTGGCGACCCGGACGGACGGCCCGGAGCTGCCGGGGCTGCCCGAGTCGTGGGTGGAGCCGCTGGACGAGCGGTCCGCCGCCGAGCTGCTGGCCGCCGTCGCACCCGAACTCGCCGACCGGGAGCCGGTGTTGGAGGCAGCCCAGGGCAACCCGCTGGCGCTGGTGGAGCTCTCGGCGGCCGGTGCGGCGGGCATGCTGCCTCCGGCGGGGCGGCTGCGGCTGACGTACCACGGGCAGGTGAGCCGCCTGCCCGGCGGGACCCAACGGTGGCTTCTGCTGGCCGCGTTGGAGGAATCCGGTGCGCTGGAGGTGCTGCTGCGGGCGGCGGGGGAGTGCGGTCTGACGGTCGCGGATCTCGCGCCGGCCGAGCAACAGGGTTTGGTCCGAGTGGAGTTGGCGGAGGGCCGGGTGGTGTTCCGGCATCCGCTGCTGCGTTCGGCGCTGATCGACCGGGCGCCGCTGATGGACCGGCTGGCCGCGCACACCGCGCTCGCGCAGGCGTACGGCGAGCGGGAGCCGCTGTGCCGGGCCTGGCACCTGGCCCTCGCGGCGACCGGCCGGGACACGGCGGTGGCGGAGGAGTTGGCATCGGCGGCGGCCGGCGCGGCGTCGCGGGGCGGGCACACGGGCGCGTCGGCGGCGTACGAGCGGGCCGCGCGGCTGAGCCCGGACCCGTCGCGGGCCCGGGAGTTGACGGTGGAGGCGGTGGAGGCGGCGCTGGAGGCGGGCGAGGTCGGCCGGGCCGAGGCGCTGGCGGCCGCGGCGGACGTACCCGGGCTGGACGCGGTGACCCGGGCGCACCTGCTGTTCGCGCGCGGGGTGGCGGAGTTCTGGCGCGGCGAGCACCGCTCCGCGCACCGGCGGCTGATCGAGGCGGCGGCGCTGGTCGCGCAGTTCGCGCCCGGCCCGGCGACCCGGGTCCTGGTGCAGGCCCTGCACGCCGCCTGGTACCTCGACGTGGAGGCGGTGTGCGGGACGCTGACGGCGCTCGGCGCACTCGCCCTGCCGGCGGACGACCCGCTCGCGCCGGCGGTGCGGTACGTGACGGCGGCGCTCGGCGACGCCCCCGACGGGCCGACCCTGACGGAGGCCGAACAGGCCGCCCGGGCCGCCGGCGCGGTGGCCCCCGTCGACCTGGCGCTGCCCTGCGGGGCCGCCCTGCTGCCCGGCCGGGACGAGGAGGTGCTGGACCTCGCGGGCCGGCTGGTCCGGGAGGCCCGGGAGGCCGGCGCGTTCGGCACGCTGCCCACCCTGCTGTTCTTCCTGGCCGAGGCCGAGCTGTTCACCGGCCGCCCGGGCACCGCCGACGAGCACGCGGGGGAGGCGCTGCGGCTGGCCGAGGACTGCGGGCAGCCGCTGTGGACCGGGCAGTTGCACGGTTTCCTGGCGTACCTGGCGGCGGCCCGCGGCGAGGACGCCCGGTGCCGGGAGCACGCCGGGCTGGCGCGGGCCCGCGGCGCTTCCGGGGTGCCGTGGGCGCAGTGGGCGCTCGGCGTGCTGGAGTTGGGCGCGGGCCGGGCCGAGGACGCGTTCGGGCAGCTGGCGGCGCTGGCCGGCGGCGGGCAGAACTTCCAGGTGTCGGCCGTCCGTTCGGTGCCGGACCTGGTGGAGGCGGCGGTGCGGCTGCGCCGGCCGGAGGAGGTCGCCGAGCCGCTGGCCCGGTTCGAGCGGTGGGCGGACCGCAGCGGGCTGCCGTGGGCCCGGGCGCTGGTGCACCGCTGCCACGCGCTGCTGGCGCCGGAGGAGTTGGCCGAGGAGTGCTACCTGGCGGCGCTGGCCCGGCACGCCGAGCAGCCCCGTCCGTGGGAGCAGGCCCGCACCGAGCTGCTGTACGGCGAGTGGCTGCGCCGGGGCCGGCGCAGGTCGGAGGCCCGGGTGCCGCTGCGCTCGGCCGAGCGGACGCTGCGTCAACTGGGCGCGCTGCCGTGGGCGGAGCGGGCCCGGCTGGAGCTGGACGCCACCGGCGCGCCCGCCGCGCGCGGCCCGGCCGGGGCGGTGGCGGGCCTGACCCCGCAGGAGTCGCAGATCGTCCGGCTGGCCGCGCAGGGCCTGTCCAACCGGGACATCGCCGCCCAACTGTTCCTGAGCGCCCGCACCGTGGGCCACCACCTGTACAAGGCGTACCCGAAGCTCGGGGTGAGTTCGCGCACCGATCTCGCCCGGGTGTTGCCGACGCTGTCCTGAGTGACGCCGCAGCACAACTGTGCAACGGCTTGGCCAAATGCCGGAAGCCCCTCGCGGAGTGTCGTCGGGCAGTGGCAGACTGCATCCCACAGGGTCCAACTGGTGGTTCGGGGCGGAGGTTTGCATGACGGGCCTGCAGACGGGCAGCGGTGCGACCGCGCGTCGCATCCAGTTGGGCGCCCAGTTGCGCCGCCTGCGCGAGGCCCGAGGCGTGACCCGGGAGGATGCGGGCTACTCGATCCGCGCCTCCGAGTCGAAGATCAGCCGGATGGAGCTCGGCCGGGTCGGCTTCAAGCAGCGCGACGTGGCGGACCTGCTGACGCTGTACGGCGTGGAGGACGAGCACTCCCGGGCGGCGCTGCTCGGCCTGGTCGTCGAGACCAACACCCCGGCCTGGTGGCACGGCTACGGGGACGTCATCCCCGGCTGGTTCCAGACGTACCTCAACCTGGAGGACGCGGCGAACCTGGTGCGCAGCTACGAGGTGCAGTTCGTGCCCGGGCTGCTCCAGACGCCCGAGTACGTGCACGCGGTGATGCGGGCGGGCAGCCCGACGGTGCCGGACGAGGAGATCGCCCGGCGGGCGGCCGTCCGGCTGCGCCGCCAGGAGCGCTACCTGGCGCCGGACACCACCGCCCGGCTGGAGCTGATCGTCGACGAGACGGCGCTGCGCCGCCCGTGCGGCGGGCCCGAGGTGATGCGCGGTCAGCTGGCGCGGCTGGCCGAGCTGTCGCTGCGGGAGACCATCAGCCTGCGGGTGCTGCCGCTGGGCATGGGCGCGCTGGCGGCGGACAGCGGGGCGTTCACCGTGCTGTGCTTCCCCGAGCCGGACCTGTCGGACGTGGTGTACGTCGAGCAGTTCACCACCGCGCTGTACCTGGACAAGCCGAGCGAGGTCGCCGAGTACACGGCCGCGCTGGACCGGGTGTCGGCGGCGGCGCTGTCCGAGGAGGAGACTCGGGTGCTTCTGGCGGAGATCCTCCAAGAGAGCTAGTCCGCACCTAAGATGATGATCCGTCAGTAGGTGATCGTCAGCACCGAAAGGGATCCGATGTCCTTGATCGCGGAACTCGCCCAGCAGTACATCGACGGCCAGTGGCGGCCGGGAACCGGCTCCTGGGACATCGTGGACCTCGATCCCTTCAGCGGGGAGAAGCTGGCCTCCTTCACCGTGGCCACCGCCGAGGAGATCGACCAGGCCTATCGCGCCGCCGAGCGGGCCCAGCCCGCCTGGGCCGCCGCCAGCGCGTACGACCGCCGACTGGTGTTCGAACGGGCGCTGCAGGTGGTGGAGGCCCGCGAGGCCGAGATCCTCGACGTGCTGACCGTCGAGCTCGGCGGCACCCTGATGAAGTCCGCGTTCGAACTCTCGCTGGTCAAGGACATGCTGCGGGAGTCGATGTCGCTGGCGCTGAGCGCCGAGGGCCGGATCCTGCCCTCGCCGGTGCCCGGCAAGGAGAACCGCCTCTACCGGCTTCCGGTCGGCGTGGTCGGCGTGATCAGCCCGTTCAACGCCCCGATCTTCCTGTCGCTGAAGGCCGTCGCGCCCGCGCTCGCCCTCGGCAACGCGGTCGTCCTCAAGCCCCACCAGGACGCGCCGGTGGCCGGCGGCACCCTGATCGCCAAGATCTTCGAGGAGGCCGGGCTGCCCGCCGGCCTGCTCAACGTCGTCCTCACCGACATCGCCGAGATCGGCGACGCGTTCATCGAGCACCCCGTGCCCAAGGTGATCGCCTTCACCGGCTCCGACACCGTCGGCCGGCACGTCGCCACCGTCGCCGCGAGCCACCTCAAGCGGACCGTCCTCGAACTCGGCGGCAACAGCGCCCTCGTGGTGCTCGACGACGCCGACGTCGACTACGCGGTGGACGCCGCCGTGGCCAGCCGCTTCGTCCACCAGGGCCAGATCTGCATGGCCGCCAACCGGATCCTGGTCGACCGCAGCCTGTTCGCCGAGTTCAGCGAGAAGTTCACCGCGAAGGTCGCCTCGCTGCGGGCCGGCGACCCCGGCGACCCGGAGACCCAGCTCGGCCCCCTGATCAACACCGCCCAGGCCGAATCCGTCACCGCCGAGGTCGACCAGGCGATAGCCGCCGGCGCCCGTCCGCTGCTGCACGGCGCCACCGTCGGCACCCTGGTGAAGCCCACCGTCCTCACCGACATCCCGGTCGGCGCCCCGATCCTGCACCGCGAGATCTTCGGCCCCGTCGCCCTGCTGATCCCCTTCGACGACGAGGACGAGGCCGTCCGGATCACCAACGACACGCCTTTCGGCCTGTCCGGGGCCGTCCACACCGCGAACATCGAACGCGGCGTGCGGTTCGCCCAGCGCATCGACACCGGCATGATGCACGTCAACGACGGCACCATCGCCGACGAACCGATCGTGCCGTTCGGCGGCCAGAAGAACTCCGGCCTCGGCCGCCTCAACGGCGAGAGCAGCGTGGACGCGTTCACCACCGTCAAGTGGATCTCGATCCAGCACGGGCGCTCGCGCTTCCCCTTCTGAGGGAGAGCGGTCGGGCGCGAAGACCGGGGCGCGTGCGCCTGTCGCGCTCGGCTTCCCGGCGCCCCTTGTCGTCCTCTACTGGCCGAGCCGGAAGGCTTCCAGCTCCGTGCCGTACCAGCGGTCGGTGCGGCCGAGCGGGGTCATGCCCAGGCGGTGGCAGACCGCCGCCGAGCGGGTGTTGTCCGGGCGGACGAGGGCGTACAGCTCTGTCAGGCCGTCGGCGAGAGCGCGGTCGCGGACCGCGGTCGCGGCCTCCGTCGCGTAGCCGTGGCCCCAACTGTCCGGGTGGAAGTGCCAGCCGATCTCGATCTCGCCGGCGCCGTCCGGGATCGGGATCAGCAGCAGCGTCCCGGCGATCACGCCGGTCTCACGGACCTCGACCGCCCAGACGCCGTAGCGGCCGTCGGGCGTGCAGCGGGAGCCGAAGCGGGCGATCAGGTCGTCCGCCTCGGCGGGCTCGGCGAGGGCGCGGGGCTCGGCACCGAGCCAACGGGCCACCTCCCAGCGGGAGTAGAGGTCGAAGGCGCGGTCGCGGTCGGCGGGTTCCCAGGGGCGCAGGGTGAGGCGCTCGGTGGTCGGCATGCGGTCAGGCTACTGCGACGCCGGGATCTGCGGGCGGCCGTCGGCGAGGCCGAGGACGGCGCGGGCGCCGAGCGGGCGGGAGAGGCGGAACTCGACCGGGGTGGAGAGCAGGGCGTCGTTGCAGGGGCGGCCGGACTCGGCCGGGGTGGTGCGGCCGATCAGGACGACGGCCCGGTCGGTCTCGTGGACCTCGCCGGGCCGGACAGTGTCGCAACTGCCGTGCGGGACGAAGGCGGTGAGCACCAGACCGTCCGCGGAGACCGAGTGCAGCGTGGTGGCGCCGGTGACGGGGGCGGGCGCGGTGGGGGCCGGGGCCTGGGAGAGCACGGCGGGGTAGCGGAACGGCCGGTCGTAGCCGGTGACGGTGAACTCCCAGACCGGGATGACGGCTTGGCCCCGGCTGGTGGCCACGGCGGTGGTGCCGGGCCGGACGGCGGTGACGGTCAGCCGGGTGTCGCAGTCGGCGGCGCAGGCGCTGCGGCGCTGGGTCAGTGAGTCGAAGACGGTCTTCGCGGAGCGCTGCGGCAGGGCCAGTCGGGAGCCGTCCGCGAACGTCACCTCGGTGGTGCCGGAGACGGAAACCGGCAGGGTGGTCGCCAGGTCGAGGTGGCCGGCCAGGTAGGCGGCCTTGTCCGCGCCGTTGTGGAACGCCCCCTCGGGCAGCCATTCGGTGGTGTCCTGGAGAGGGAAGTAGCCGTGCTCCCAGGCCTGTTGGGCCGCCGATCCGGGCCAGGCGGCCGTCACCTCGGAGGCCCGCCGGGCGGCCTCGCCGGTGGCGGTGCGCACCTCCGGTCCGGCCGTGATCAGGCTCGGCCCGATCGCCGAGCTCTTCGGAGCCGTGCTGCTCGCGCACCCGCCGAGCA
Source organism: Kitasatospora griseola (assembly GCF_014648555.1). Classification (GTDB taxonomy): domain Bacteria; phylum Actinomycetota; class Actinomycetes; order Streptomycetales; family Streptomycetaceae; genus Kitasatospora; species Kitasatospora griseola. The sequence continues at coordinate 310,548 of NZ_BMRI01000004.1, read as the reverse complement.
GCAGAACCAGCGCCGCCGCCACCGCAATCCGTCCACGCATCTCCGTGATCCCCCTCGAAGTCCGTTCACAGGACGCGAGTTGGACGGGGCAGCCGGCGATCCGGTTCCGCGGGAAACGGCCGGGGCCGTCCGGACGCGGTCCGAACGGCCCTGGTGCGAGCGGGAGTTAGAAGACCGGCACGCCGGCCCGGACCAGGCGCCAGCCGGACTGGCCGTAGAAGTCGGCCGGGTCGATGACGCCCTTGGCCTTCACCCAGGCGATCATGGTGTTGCGGATCTCGTCGGAGTTCGCCCACAGCTGCTGCGACTTGGCGACGTGCGGGAAGTTGCCGCCGCCGTTGGCACGGTAGTTGTTGACGGCGAGCACGAACTGCGCGGTCGGGTCGACCGGCTTGCCCTGGTACGACAGGTTGACGATGCGGCTGCCGACCGGCTGCGCGATGTCGATGTCGTAGCTGACGCCGTAGAGGGAGTCGTAGTTGTAGTCGGGCGTGTTGTTGGCCTGGTTGGTGAGGGTGTCCAGGTTGATCGGCGCACCCGGGGCGACCTGGGCGTAGTACTTGGCGGAGTACTCCAGGTAGTCCTTGATCTGGGCGCCCGTCAGCAGGCGGGCCTCCAGCGTGTTCTCGTAGATGTACAGGCCGGCCGCGTCGCGCAGCTTGACCTGGCCGGACGGGATGACCGCGGTGCGGTTGAACGGCGCGGCCTGGGCCACCACCGGCAGGTTCGCGTACTGGCCGCCGGCCAGCGCGGTGCGGACGGCGTCGGCCTGGACGCGGCCGATCAGGTCGATGATCGGGGTGTCCTTGAACCGGGACTCGGCGATGGAGAGGGTCTCCTTGCAGGTGCCGATGACCTGGTTGACGTAGGCGACGACCTTCTTGTGCTGGGCGTCCACCAGCTTGACGATCTTCGGGTCCTCGGCGACCGTGTTGGAGTTCAGCAGGCGCGAGGTGACGCCGGTGACGGTCCACTGGCCGCGGGCGAACTCGACCTCGAAGTCGAAGCAGGTCAGCCGCTCGCCCCAGCACAGCGGCTCGGACAGCACGACGTTCTTGCCGGTCTGGGTGTTGACCACGATCCGCTGCGCGATCTCCTTGTGGGCGTGGCCCACCAGCACCGCGTCGATGCCGGGAACGGTGGCGGCCATCGCGGCGCCCGCGTTCTCCGCGTAGGGCAGTTGGTCGCCCCAGGAGGACGGGTCGTCGACGCCGGTGTGCGCGGAGACCACGACCACGTCGGCGCCGGCGGCGCGCAGCTTCGGCACCCACTTGGCGGCGACCTCGGGGATGCCCGGGAAGGTCAGTTGGCCCTGGACGTTGGCCTTGTCCCAGATCGCGATGCCGGGGTTGGTCAGGCCGAGGATGCCGACCCGGATCGGACGGCCGTGGCCGAGGTGCAGCTCGCGGATCACGTACGGCGGGAAGGCTGGCTTCTCGTTCTTGGCGTTCAGCGCGTTGGCGCCGAGCAGCGGGAAGTCCAGCTGGTCCTGGTAGGCGCGCAGCAGCGGGATGCCGTAGTTGAACTCGTGGTTGCCGAGCGCGGCGGCGTCGTAGCCGATGGCGTTCATCGCGGCGGCCATCGGGTGGACCGGGGCCTTCTTGCCGGTGATCGGCTCGACCCGGGCGTAGTAGTAGGACAGCTGGGTGCCCTGGATGGTGTCGCCGGCGTCGATCAGCAGGGTGCGGCCGTGGCCCTTCTCGGCACGGACCTGCTCGACCAGGGTGGAGATCTTGGCCAGGCCGACGTCGTTGTGGCTCTTGTCGTCGAACTCGGAGTCGGTGAAGTACTCCCAGTTGAAGACGTGGCCGTGCAGGTCGGTGGTGCCCATCACGGTGAAGCTCGCCTTGAACGGGACGGGGCCCCGGCCGCGGGACTCGCCCTGGTTCTGGTCCGCCGCGGCGGCGGGGGTGGCCGTGGCGGCGGTCAGGCCGCCGGCGAGGGCGGCCCCGGCCGCGGTGGCGGCGGAGCGGGTGACGAAGTCACGGCGGTTCAGGGCCATCGAGGTCTCCAAGTCGAGCAGTACGGGCCGTCGGGCGGCATCGGCGACAGGGCAGCTGACACCCCGCCACCTGCCGTGACGCGCGTAGAAAAACGCGTGTGGCAGTCTGCCGTCTTCTGGCCTCCGGTACCAGCCCCGAGAGCTGTCCAACAGGTGAGATCTGGGCAACTCTCCCGTGACACCGGCCCGCCGGGCCGCACACCAGTGCGTCAACCGGAGTCGATCGTGCTCACCCCGTACGCCACCGTTGCGACTGTGTCGGTCCGTTCATCAAATCTTTCGCCAACTGCCATGGGACGACTGGCCGGAAGCGTGCTGTTACGGCCGGGTAATACCTAGGCTTCTGAGGTATGCGCCGAGCAAAAATCGTTTGTACTCTCGGGCCTGCCGCGGACTCGTACGACCAGATCAAGGCCCTGGTCGACGCCGGCATGGACATCGCCCGACTGAACCTCAGCCACGGCTCCCACGCGGAGCACGAGGATCGTTACCACCGGGTCCGCAAGGCCTCGGACGAGTCGGGCCGCAGCGTCGGGGTGCTCGCCGACCTGCAGGGCCCGAAGATCCGGCTGAGCACCTTCGCCGACGGCCCCGTGCTGCTGGAACGCGGGGACGAGTTCACCATCACCACCGAGGACGTCCCGGGCGACCGGGAGATCTGCGGCACCACCTACCAGGGCCTGGCCGCCGACGTGTCGCGCGGTGAACGGATCCTGGTCGACGACGGCCGGGTCTGCCTGGAGGTCACCCACGTCGAGGGCCCCCGGGTGCACTGCATCGTCATCGAAGGGGGCCTGGTCTCCGACCACAAGGGCCTCAACCTGCCCGGAGTCGCCGTCTCCGTGCCCGCGCTCTCCGACAAGGACGTCGAAGACCTGCGCTGGGCCCTGCGGACCGGCGCCGACCTGATCGCGCTGTCGTTCGTGCGCAGCGCCAAGGACGTCGAGGGGGTGCACCGGATCATGGCGGAGGAGGGCCGTCGGATCCCGGTCATCGCCAAGATCGAGAAGCCGCAGGCGGTGGAGAACCTGGACTCCATCGTGGACGCCTTCGACGGCCTGATGGTCGCCCGCGGCGACCTGGGCGTCGAACTCCCGCTGGAGCAGGTGCCGATCGTCCAGAAGCGGGCGATCAAGCTGGCCAAGCGGAACGCCAAGCCGGTGATCGTCGCCACCCAGATGCTGGACTCGATGATCAACGCCTCCCGGCCGACCCGCGCCGAGGCGTCCGACGTCGCCAACGCGGTGCTCGACGGCACCGACGCGGTGATGCTGTCCGGCGAGACCTCGGTCGGCAAGTACCCGGTGGAGACGGTCCGGACGATGGCCCGGATCGTCGAGGCCGCCGAGACCGACATCCTGGCCGGCGGGCTGCCGCCGCTCACCGAGAAGAGCAAGCCCCGCACCCAGGGCGGAGCGGTGGCCCGGGCCGCCGCCGAGATCGGCGACTTCCTGGACGCCAAGTACCTGATCGCGTTCACCCAGAGCGGCGACACCGCCCGCCGGCTGACCCGCTACCGCTCGCCGATCCCGGTCCTGGCGTTCACCTACGAGCCCGCCGTGCGCAGCCAACTGGCGCTCACCTGGGGCGTGGAGACCTTCCTCGGCCCGTTCGTCACCACCACCGACGAGATGGTCGCCCAGGTCGACGCCCAACTGCTGAGCCTCGGCCGCTGCAAGCGCGGCGACATCGTGGTGATCACCGCGGGCTCCCCGCCCGGGCTGGCCGGCTCCACCAACCTGGTGCGCGTGCACCACGTCGGCGAGCTGGACAACTGACGGACGCGAGGGCCGCCCGGCACCGGGCGGCCCTTCGCCCGTCACACCGTCAGGACGATCTTGCCGCGCAGGTGGCCGTGCTCGCTGAGTCGGTGCGCCTCGGCGGCCTCCGCCAGCGGCAGCACCCGGTGGATCGGCAGCACCAGCGTGCCCGCCTCGTGCAGCGCCAGCACCGCCGCGTACGCGCCCGGGTGGTACGGCTCGGCCTCGGCGCCGCCGGTGAAGCGGACGCCGTACTGCTGGCCCGCCAGCGGCGAGGTGATCGTCAGCACCCGGTCTGCGCTGCCGGTCAGCTCGATCGACACCGCCAGCTCGTCGGCCTTCCCGGAGGCGTCCAGCGCTCGGTCCACCCCGCCCGGGGCGGCCGCCCGCACCCGCTCCGCCAGGCCCTCGCCGTACGCCACCGGGATCGCGCCCAGCTCCCGCAGGTAGGCGTGGTTGGCCTCGCTCGCGGTGCCCACCACCGTGATGCCGCGCGCCCGGGCGAACTGCAGCAGCAGTGTGCCGACCCCGCCCGCCGCGCCGTGCACCAGCAGGGTCTCGCCCGGCCGCACGCCCAGCACCCCGAGCACCCGCTCCGCGGTCTCCGCCGCCGTCGGGATCGCCGCCGCCTCCTCCCAGCTCAGCCCGGACGGCTTGGCCGCCAGCAACTCGACGTCCACCAGGGCGTGTTCGGCGTAGCCGCCGCCCATCACCGCGCCGAACACCTGGTCGCCGACGGCGAACTCGGCGACCTCCGCGCCGACCGCCTCCACCGTGCCCGCCACCTCGTAACCCGGCACCGAGGGGAAGACGACCGGGAAGAACCCGTCCAGCGCGCCGCTGCGCAGCTTGTGGTCCAGCGGGTTGACGCCCACCGCGCGGACCGCGACCCGCACCTGGCGGGGCCCCGGCTCGGGCAGCTCCAGGTCGATCGGGCCCAGCACGTCCGGGTCGCCGTAGTGCGCGAAAGCAATGGCCTTGGTCATGGCAATGTCCTTGGATTCACGGGGAGTTGCTTCGTTCCGACGGGTTCCATCCTGCGCCCCGGGCGGCGGCCGCCCGGCCGGTCTTTCGGACGGTTCCACCTGGCCGAAAAGCCAGGACGGCCGGACCCGGACCGCCGCGCTGGGTTTGCCGGGGCATTCGACCGTCCCTAGGGTCGCTCGCAGTACGTGTTCGAACTCGGGGAGTGATCGATGGAGATCCGATGACGAAATTCGCATGGCGCCCCCTCGCGTTCGCCGCGGCGCTGGCCGCCCTGCCGCTGTCCTCGGCGATCGCCGTGGAGAAGGCCCCCGAGCCGCTGTCCGCCGACGTGGTGGCCGCCATGACGCCGGAGGAGCAGGGCCGGGTGCTGGAACCGCTGCGGGTGGTGGCGGACGCCGCGTCCCGAGCCGGCCGCGGCACCCAGGCGGACGTGTACACCCAGGTCGAGATGGCCCCCGACTACCGGTCCGTCAACGTCTACCTCACCGACCCGGACCGGGCCCCCGCCTTCCTGGACGCCGTGCGCAAGGCCAACCCGCAGGCCCGGACGGAGCTGCTGACGGTGCGGAGGAGCGCCAAGCCGCGGCAGGAGCTCCGGAAGGAGATCACAGCCCTGATGGCCCGCAAGGACCTGCCGTTCGCCATCAACAAGGCGTCGAGCACGGTCGACGGCAGCGCGATCGACCTCGGCGTGGACGACCCGAAGGCCGCTCAGGAGTACTTCGCCAGGCCCGAGGTCGCGCAGGCCCAGCTCGCCGCCGGGGCCACCCCCGTCCGCGTCCGCCGATCACCCGCCGCGACGCCGCTGAGCCGGTGGAACGACACCCCGCCGTTCTACGCGGCGGCCGCGCTCGGACCCATCGATGGCTCACGGGCCCACTGCACCAGCGGCATCCCGGGCGTCAGCACCGCCGACGGACGCCAATGGCTCGTCACCGCGGGCCACTGCTACAACCTCGGCGACACCGTCTGGGCGGCGGGCGGCAACCGCGTCGGCGTGGTCCAGGCCAAGATCGCCGATCTCGACGCGGGCTTCATCGAGACCCCGACGGCCCCCTTCACCTGGGACGGCCTCGACCAGCAGGGGTACGTCCGCCGCCTCAACGGCGTGCGCGACGTGGCGGTGGGGGACTTCGTCTGCCAGCTCGGCTACAGCTCCAAGGTGGTCTGCAACATCCGGACGACCAACGCCGGCGACGCCAGCTGGCCCACCGCCGGCGTCACCGTCTTCGGCAGCGAAGGCGTCCCGCAGAACGGCGGAGTCGTCGCGCGCGGCGGCGACAGCGGCGGACCGGTGATCACCATCAACGACCCGGACTCCCGCCAGCTGAACGGGATGGTCGTCGACGGGTTCGACTGCACGTTCACCACCGGGGAGGCGGTCTGCACCCGCGCGGTCGCCTGGGTGGACGTGCTGACCGTCTTCGACCGGTTCGCCCTCAGGCTCGCGGACTGACCCGCGGCCCGCCTTTCGGACAGGTCGACCCGGCCGAAAGGCCAGGGTCGGCACCCGCGGCCCGAACTAGGCTGGCGGGTATGGACGAGACCGCCCCCTGGGCCCGCCCGCAGGACGCGCTGGCCCGCGCCGTCGAGGTGTTGCGCGAACCCCGGCCCGGCCTGCTGCCGAAGCTGTCCGAGGTGCTCGAACCGCTGGTCCCGCACCTGGCGGCGGCGCAGCTCAGCGGCGTCTGCGCGTACTCCCCGGCGAACACGGTCGGGCCGTCGGAGCTGACGGAGGCCTTCGGCAGCCTGGTGATCTCCCGGCTCGGCGAGCGCGCGCTGGCCGAGGCCGGGCCCGGCCGGCCCTGGCAGGGGGAGGCCGAACTCGCCGGAGCGGAGCGGCCGCTGGTGGTGGTCACCACCACGCCGGGGGCCGGGAAGGGCGCCGTGCTGGTGCTGATCCGGCCGGACGGGGCGCCGCTGACGACGGACGTGCTGGAGATCCTGCAACAGCTGTGGGACCTGGTGGTCACCCACTCCGACCACCGCGCCACCGACGCCGCCCCCGCGCAGGCCGCCGTCTCCCGGGTCTCCGCGAACGCCCGCGCCTGGGCGATCGCCAAGTCCACCGGCACCCACAGCGCCGCGCTGACCGCCATCCTCGCCCCGCTGCGCTCCGCCGACCTGGACGACGCCGCCGCCCGCCGCGCGGCCACCGAACTCGCCGTCACCGCCCTGCTCGACCTGCGCCGCTCCGCGGACCTGGACCGCGTCCTCAGCGAGGAGCCCGCCGACGCCGCGTTCGCCCGACTGGCCCGCGAACTGCGGCCGCTGCTGCGCCACACCCGGGTCCGCCTCGACGTTGCGCCCCCGGCCGACGGCGCCCGCTCCGTCCCCGCCGACCTGGCGCACACCGCGAGGGACGCCGTCCGGGCCGCCGTGCTGGTGATGCTGGACCAGGAGAAGCCCGGGCGGCTGCATGTCAGTTGGCAGTTCACCGCCGATTCGGTGCTGCGCGCGGTGGTGCGCGGCGACGGCCTCGGCGCGCTGGCGGCCGACGCGCTGGGCGTGCACCGCACCGCGGAGCGGATCGCCGCGCTGGGCGGGCGCAGCACGGTCGAGGCGGTGCCCGGCTGGGGCGCCACCATCACCGTGGACCTGCCCCTCGCGCTGCCCGAACCCGCTTCGGTCGGCGACCCCCTGGACGGTCTCCAGCCGCGCGAACGGGAGGTGCTGGACCAGCTGGCCCGGGGCCGCCGCAACCGGGACATCGCCGCCGCGCTGCACATCAGCGAGTCCACGGTGAAGTTCCACGTCGCCAACATCCTGGCCAAGCTCGGCGTCGCCTCCCGGGGCGAGGCGGCGGCCCTCGCCCACCGGGCCGGCCCGTCCGCCGGACTGCACCTGGCGTCCTGATCCGGATCCCCCGGCAGCCGGGCGGGGAAACGATTCGCGCCGCCGTGGTGATGGTCACCGCGGCGGCGCGCAGCCAAGGTCGGCGACCTTGGAATTGAAGAGAAAGTGCCCCGAGTGGGATTCGAACCCACACCGGACGGTGTTTGAGACCGTTGCCTCTGCCGATTGGGCTATCGGGGCCCAGCGGTTCGAAGGTCAAACCCCCCACCGTGGTGAACCAAACATACCGCGTCTGGGTAGGCTCGTGCATGCAGCACCCCGCCGGACCGAGGAGCCCCGTGAGCACCGCCGACGAGCAGCCCCAGCCGCTTGAGACCGACTCGCCCCAGATCACCCGAATCGTCATCGCCGAGGACGAGGCACTGATTCGCCTCGACCTCAAGGAGATGCTGGAGGAGGAGGGCTACACCGTCGTCGGTGAGGCCGGTGACGGCGAGACCGCGGTACGGCTGGTCGAGGAGCTCAAGCCCGACCTGGCCATCCTGGACGTCAAGATGCCGGTGCTGGACGGCCTGTCCGCCGCCGAGCGGATCCACGAGCAGCACCTCGCCCCGGTGCTGATGCTCACCGCGTTCTCGCAGCGCGAACTGGTCGACCGGGCCCGCGACGCCGGTGCGATGGCCTACATCGTCAAGCCGTTCAGCAAGAGCGACCTGGTGCCCGCGATCGAGATGGCGGTCTCCCGCTACACCGAGATGCGCACCCTGGAGCAGGAGATCGCGGATCTCTCGCAGCGCCTGGAGACCCGCAAGCTGGTCGACCGGGCGAAGAGCGTGCTGCAGACCAAGTTCGGGCTGAACGAGCCCGCCGCGTTCCGCTGGATCCAGAAGACCTCGATGGACCGCCGGATGACCATGGCCGCCGTCGCCGAGGCCGTGATCGAGGAGGGCGCCGCCCAGGACCGCAAGAAGGCCGAGGCGGCCGAGGGCTGACCGCCCCCGAGCGCACGAGTGCCCCCGTCGGACTTCCGACGGGGGCACTCGCCGTACTGACGGTCCGTCAGTCCTCGCCCAGGTACGCGCGGCGCACCGTGTCGTCGCGCAGCAGCTCCGCGCCCGTGCCGGAGAGGGTGATCTCGCCGGTCGTCATCACGTACGCGCGGTCCGAGAGCGAGAGCGCGGCCTGCGCGTTCTGCTCCACCAGCAGGATGGTGGTGCCCGAGGCGCGCAGCTCCACCACGGTCGCCATGATCTTCTGCATCATCAGCGGCGACAGGCCCATCGAGGGCTCGTCCAGCAGCAGCAGCTTCGGGTTGGACATCAGGGCCCGGCCCATCGCCAGCATCTGCTGCTCGCCGCCGGACAGCGTGCCCGCGGCCTGCTTCCGGCGCTCGTCGAGGATCGGGAACAGCGAGCAGGCCCGCTCGATGTCCCGCGCGATGCCTGCCTGGTCGCGTCGCAGGAACGCGCCCAGCAGCAGGTTCTCCTCGATGGTCATCCGCGGGAAGATGTGCCGGCCCTCGGGGGAGTGGGCCAGGCCCAGCGCGACGATCTTGTGCGCGGGCACCGTGTCGATCGGCTCGCCCTCGAACAGGATCCGGCCCGCGGTCGGCCGGAGCAGGCCGGACACGGTGCGCAGGGTGGTGGTCTTGCCCGCGCCGTTGGTGCCGATCAGGGTGGTGACCTCGCCCTGTTCGACGGTGAAGCTGATGCCCTTGACGGCCTCGATCTTGCCGTAGGCGACGCGAAGGTCCTCGACCTCCAGCAGAGCGGTCACTGGTCGGCCTCCGTAGCGGTGGTGGTTCCTTCGAGCGGCTCGCCCAGGTAGGCGGTGACCACCCGCTCGTCGTTCTGGACGGTCTCCCGGTCGCCCTCGACGATCTTCTGGCCCTGCACCAGCACCGCGGTGCGGTCGCACAGGTTGAAGATGAACTTCATGTCGTGCTCGATCACCAGCACCGCGATCCCGAGGTCCCGGATCGCGAACACCAGTTCCTCGGCGGACCGGGTCTCCTGCGGGTTCATGCCGGCGGTCGGCTCGTCCAGCAGCAGCAGGCCCGGCTCGGAGGCCAGCGCCCGGGCGATCTCCAGCTTGCGCTGCTCGCCGTAGGGCAGGTTGCGGGCCAGGTGGTCGGCCTTCCCGGACAGGCCGCAGAACTCCAGCAGCTCCATGGCCCGTGCACGGCTCTCGGCCTCGGCCCGCCGGTACCCCGGGCCGCGGAGGATCGCCGAGAACAGGCCCTCCTCGGTGCGGGTGTGCCGGCCCACCAGGACGTTCTCCAGCACCGTCATGTTGGAGAACAGCCGGATGTTCTGGAAGGTCCGGGCGATGCCGGCCTGGGTGACCAGGTGCGGCTTGGGCGGCAGCACCTGGCCCTTGTACCTGACGACGCCCGAGGTCGGGACGTACAGCCCGGTCAGGCAGTTGAAGAAGGTGGTCTTGCCGGCGCCGTTCGGGCCGATCAGACCGACGATCTCGCCCTGCCGGACCGTCAGGTTGACCTGGTTGACGGCGGTCAGGCCGCCGAAGCGCATCACCACGTCGGTGGCTTCCAGGACCGTCTCGGCGAGCGGTGCGGCGGGCGCGGTGTCGGTGGTCATGGTGCTCACGCCCCTGCCTTCGAGAGTGCGTCATCGGTCGGGCCGCCCTGCGCGGGCAGCTCGGCCTCGTGGAACTCCAACTTCCGGCGGCGGTTGGCGATCAGCCCCTCGGGGCGGAAGCGCATCAGCAGGATCAGCGCGACGCCGAACGCCAGCAGTTGGTAGGACTGCAGGAACTGGAGCTTCGCCGGGATCAGGAACAGCAGCGCCGCGCCGACCAGCGGTCCGCTGATGGTGCCCATGCCGCCGAGGATCACCGCGGCCAGCAGGAACGCCGAGTTCGGCGGGACCGGCCCGGCGAACTGGTACTGGTCGGGGGAGACCGCGCCCGCCACGTGCGCCTGCACCGCGCCGGCCAGGCCGGCCAGGGTGGCGCCCAGCGCGAAGGCGATCAGCTTCACCCGGAAGCCGTTGATGCCCATCGCCTCGGCCGCCGTCTCGTCCTCGCGGATCGCCACCCAGGCGCGGCCGATCCGGGAGTTGGCGACCCGGCCGAACACCACCACGACGATCGCGGTGACCACCAGCATCAGCAGCAGGTAGTTGCCGAACTTGCCGAGCTGGACGAAGCCGAAGTCGTGCGGCCGGCCGAAGTCGAAGCCGAACAGGTTGACGTCGGGGATCGCCGCGACGCCGTTCGGGCCGTTGGTCAGGCTCGGGCCGGAGCGGCCGTCCAGGTTGTTCATGGCGATCCGGAAGATCTCACCGAAGCCGAGCGTGACGATCGCCAGGTAGTCGCCGCGCAGCCGCAGCGTCGGGGCGCCGATCACCACGCCGAACACCAGCGCGGCCAGCGCGCCGATCAGCACCGCGAGCGGGAACGGCAGGTGCAGGCCGCGGAACACCGAGTACGGCGAGCCGGAGACCAGCGCGGCCGCGTACGCGCCGACGCCGAGGAAGGCGACGTAGCCGAGGTCCAGCAGACCGGCCAGGCCGACCACCACGTTCAGGCCGAGCGCCACCGTGGCGAAGATCAGGATGTTCGCCCCGATCAGCACGTACGTCTCGCTGCTCTGGGTGAACGGGAACGCGCCCGCGGCGGCGAACGCCGCGCCGGTGGTCACCGCGCGGTGGCGGGTGGTCAGTTCGCTCAGCCGGGCGACCGTGCCGCCGGCCAGCAGCGCGGCGGTGGCGAAGACCGCGAGCAGCAGGAAGCCGATGAACAGCTCGCCGTACTCGGTGGAGATGCCGAACTCGACCACGCCCAGGCCGAGCGCGAACACCGCGGTGATCACCAGGATCTCCGCCCAGGACGGCAGTGCGCGGGCGGCGGGCAGCGGGCGTTCGATCCGGCCGATCCGCAGCCAGGCGTCCAGCAGCTGCCAGAGCCGGAAGCCGAGGATCACGACCGGCACGGCGACGAAGAACCACAGGTTCTCGGTGAAGAGCGGCCGGACGCCGGGCGGGACGGCGTTCAGCGCCCAGCCCTGGCCGAAGCCGACCCGCAGCACCACCGCGACACCGGCGACCAGGTACCACCACGGGGCGAAGGGGGTCTGCTTGACGGTGCGGCGGCGGTCCAGCGGCAGGCCGAGCGCGCCGACCACGGCGAGCAACGAGCCGACCGCGGCGACCCAGCCGCCCGGGTCGAGGTTGACCAGGCCGTCCAGCTGGACGGTGATCGCGATCACCGAGTACCAGCACACCGCGAGGGTGCCGAGGGCGGCGAACAGCACGCCGTTGTGGCTGCCGGACGGGCTCAGCCAGCGCAGGCCCTTCAGCCCGTGCGCGGCGAGCGCCAGCAGCGCGGTCAGCAGGCCGCCGACCAGCGCCGGCCACTGCAGGCCGGCCGGGGAGCCGTAGTAGGTGAGGTCGCCCGGGAACTGGTCGGTCCAGGTCCAGGACATCGCCGCGGACGCGGCGGCCAGCACCCCGCCGGCCACCGCCGCGGCGAGCGCCGCGGTGCCGGGAAGCCGGAGAACGGGCGTGGTCTCGTGCGAGGCCGCGAATTTCTGGGACGAAGTGGTCATCTGCTCACGCCCGATCCGCGACGCGCTCGCCGAGCAGGCCCTGTGGCCTCACCAGCAGCACGACGATCAGCAGGACGAACGCCCACACGTTGGCCCAGGCGCCGCCGCCGAGCTGGTGCATGCCGGGGACGTTCTGGATGTACGCGGTGGCCAGCGATTCGGCGACGCCGAGGACCAGCCCGCCGAGCATCGCGCCGTAGATGTTGCCGATGCCGCCCAGGACGGCGGCGGTGAAGGCCTTCAGACCGGCCAGGAAGCCCATCATGAAGTCGACCTGGCCGTACCTCAGGCCGTGCGCCACGGCCGCGACCGCGGCGAAGGCCGCGCCCAGCGCGAAGGCGATCACGATGATCCGGTCGGTGTTGATGCCCATCAGCTTCGCGGTGTCCGGGTCCTGCGCGGTGGCCTGCATGGCCCGGCCGGTGCGGGTGAAGCGCACGAACGAGGCCAGGATCAGCATGCACAGCGGTGCGGCGGCCAGCAGGAACAGGTCGTTGCGCTGGAGGTGGAACAGGCCGAGGTCGACGGTGTCACCCGCGAACTGCGGGAAGGAGATGGCCTTCTTGGCTCCCGGGTAGAACGCCCAGACCACCTGCTGCAGCGCGATGGACAGGCCGATCGCGGTGATCAGCGGGGCCAGCCGGGGCGCGGTCCGCAGCGGGCGGTAGGCGAACCGTTCGGCCGCGGTGGCGGTGAGCACGGAGGCGATCACGCCGCCCAGGATCATGACCGGCAGGGCCAGCCAGAGCGAAGTGCCGTGCGGCAGCGCGGCGTAGGCGGTCAGGGCTCCGAAGCCGCCGATCATGAAGATCTCGCCATGGGCGAAGTTGATGAGTTGGACGATGCCGTAGACCATCGTGTACCCGATGGCGATCAGGCCGTACATCAGGCCGAGCATCAGTCCGTTGGCCAGGTTTTGCGGCAGTTCGTGCACCGCGGGCCTCCGTGGATAGGGGGGTATGAGGAGGCGGGGGGCACTTGTGGCGCCCCCCGCCGGACATCGGCTGGTGCAGGTGCGGGATCAGCCGTTGTAGGTACCGCTCTTGACCGCCTTCCACTCGCCGCCCTTGACGCTGTAGACGGTGAGCTGCTTGTTCGTGGTGTCGCCGTACTGGTCGAAGGAGACCTGGCCGGTGACGCCGGAGAAGTTCACCTTGGCCATCTCGGCCAGCACCTTGGTGCGCAGGTCGCTCGGCACCTTGCCGCCGTTGTGCTCCACCGCGGCCTTGACGGCCTCGATGATCGACCACGCGGCGTCGTACGAGTAGCCGCCGTACGCGGAGTACGCGTCCTTGTAGCCGGCCGCGGTGTAGTCGGCGACGAAGGTCTTGGCGGAGGACAGCTCCTCCACCGGGGCGCCGACCGAGGTGGCCAGGTCGCCGTCGCTGTTGTTGTTGGAGAGCTTGATGAACTCGGGGTCGTAGATGCCGTCGCCGCCCATCACCGGGACCTTCGCGCCGGCCTTCTTGATCTGGTCGGTGAGCGGGCCGGCCTCCGGGTACTCGCCGCCGTAGTACACCGAGTCGGCGCCCGAGGAGGCGACCTTGGTGGCGACCGCGGAGAAGTCCTTGTCGTCCGGGTTGATGTGGTCGGAGCCGGCCACGGTGCCGCCGAGCTTCTTGAACTCCTCCTGGAAGATGGCCGCCAGGCCCGCGCCGTAGGTCTTCTTGTCGTCGATGACGTAGACCTTGGTCTTCTTCGCCTCGTTGAACAGGTACTGGGCGGCGTACTTGCCCTGCACCACGTCGGTGGTGGCGGTGCGGAAGTACGAGGCGTACGGGCGGGTGAACTTGCTGCTGCCCCAGTCCGGGCCGAGCGACAGCTCGGGGCTGGTGTTGGCCGGGGAGACCTGGGTCAGCTTGGCGTCGTTGAAGACCTTCTGCATGGTCTGCGAGACGCTGGAGTTCAGCGGGCCGACCACGCCGACGACGTCCTTCATGTCGACCAGGGCGGTGGCGTTCTGCTTGCCGGAGGTCGGGTTGGCCTGGTCGTCCTTGGCCTCGATGGAGAAGGTGACGCCCGGAACCAGGTTGTCCTTGTTGGCCTTCTTGGTGGCCAGGTCGGCCGAGTTCTTGATGCCCAGGCCCAGCGCGGACAGCTTGCCGCTGATCGGGGCGTCCACGCCGATGACCACCTTGGTGGTGCCGCCCGCGTTGTCCGAGCCGGTCTTGGCACCGCGCGAGCCGCAGGCCGAGAGGGTGAGCGCTCCGGTAACTGCAATGGTCACGACAAGAAGTGAGCTCTTTCGCACGACGGGGGTCTCCTTCTGGACGGAAGACACGCGCACAGGGCTGGCGGTGCCGGAACGCGTCGACCGGGCCCGAAAATCGGACGGGCGGTGACTGGGCGTGACTCTAGACCGCGTGTGGCGGTGCGGTCAGTGGGGCGGGTGAGGCTGTGATTCTCTTGTTATGACCACGCCGGAAGTTGATCTCAGTGCGTGGGAGAAAACCGCAGGTGGAGCCCGCTGTTCCGGGCTCCGGCCGGTGGCGCGGGCGGTCGGGGCGCCCAACTCCCCAGGCAGGGTTGGAAGATCCGCTTATCGGACAGGTTTGTCCGAGCTGCTCGGGCTGGTCGTGGGTGTTCGATTATCGGGAGTGTCGCAGGTCGCGTGCAGTGCCGCGGAGAGGTCCCGGGCGTAGGAATCGCCCAGAATCTGACTTGTCGTCTCCAATGCGCGCGTGTTACGCAGCGTGACATCGAGGAAGGGCAGGCCGGCGTCCGCCGGGGCCGCCGAGCAGTCCGTCACCTTCAGGCCGACCCGCAGCGACACCGTCTGCCCCGGCGGCACCGTCTGCGGCAGCCATCCCCCCACCACCACCGACAGTCCGCGGTAGCCCTGGCTCACCCCCAGGACGTCCACCGGGCCGGGGCCGGCGTTGTGCACCGTCAGGGACAGTGCGAACGACTCCTGCCCGACCGGCAGCCTGCCGCCGTACTGGAACCGGGTGGACTGCGAGGGGAACGGCAGCTCCGGCGGCGGCGAGTTGGCCGCGGCCGCCGTGCGCTCCATCGCGTGACGCGCCGTCAGGAACAGCGCCAGCGCCAGCAGTAGCAGGACCAGGACCGCCTTCAGGCGTCTGCTCAGCAGCCGCGGCGGTTCGTCGACGTACAGTCGGAGCGGCGTCCAGGTGCCCTCGCCCGGCTCCACCGGGCCGAGAAACCCCTTCGGCTCGCCCGGCGGCGGTTCTGCGGACATGGCGGCGCCCCCTCGTCCAGCCGAGAATTCCCGTGCCGGGAAACGGCCAAACCCAGGGGGCGCGTGGGGAGTTGAGGCTTTTTGCGGCCTCGCGGCGCTACAGGTCGCGCAGCATGCAGGTCAGTCGGCAGCTGGTGATCCGGCGGCCGGTGTCGTCCGTCACCGCGATCTCGTAGGTCGCCGCGGTGCGGCCCTTGAACACCGCCGTCGCCACGCCCGTCACCAGGCCGGAGGTGGCCGAGCGGTGGTGGGTGGCGTTCAGGTCCACGCCCACGGCGTAGCGGCCCGGGCCGGCGTGCAGCATCGCGCCGATCGACCCCAGCGTCTCGGCCAGCGCGGCCGACGCCCCGCCGTGCAGGAGTCCGTACGGCTGCTGGTTGCCCTCCACCGGCATGGTGCCCACCACCCGGTCCGGGGAGGCCTCGACGATGGTGATGCCCAGCTTCTCGCCCAGCAGGCCACCCGAGAAGGTCTCCGGGTTCACCCCCAGCTTCGCGAAGTGGTCCAGCACGTCCTGGGGCACGTTCAGTACGGGCGCCGCGTCGGTCATGGTGCTCCTGTTCGGGGTTCACTTCGTTGTGCGCGTCGATCGTACGACTGTCTACCCGTCGGTAGGGAGGTGCTCCGCGCCGCGCCGGGAGATGTCGGCCCCGGGCCATAGGATCGGGGACGGCAGTGCAACCGGGCAGGAACGGGATGTGACGTGGCGACACAGGGTGCAGGCAAGAGTGCGGCCGGGCGGCCCCGGCTGATGCTGCTGGACGGGCATTCGATGGCCTACCGGGCCTTCTTCGCCCTGCCGGTGGAGAACTTCTCCACCACCACCGGCCAGCACACCAACGCGGTGTACGGCTTCACCTCGATGCTGGTCAACACCGTCCGGGACGAGGCGCCCACCCACCTCGCGGTCGCCTTCGACATCTCCCGGCAGACCTTCCGCGCCGCCGAGTTCCCCGAGTACAAGGCCAACCGCGCCAAGACTCCCGACGAGTTCCGCAGCCAGATCCCGCTGATCGGCGAACTCCTCGACGCGATGCGGATCCCCCGGCTCACCGCCGAGGGCTTCGAGGCCGACGACATCATCGCCACCCTCGCCACCGCCGCCGCGGCCGAGGGCTTCGAGGTGCTCATCGTCACCGGCGACCGGGATTCGCTCCAGCTGGTCAACGAACACGTCACCGTGCTCTACCCCACCAAGGGCGTCTCGGAGTTGACGCGCTACACCCCGGAGAAGGTCGCCGAGAAGTACGGCGTGCGCCCCGACCAGTACCCGGACCTCGCGGCGCTGCGCGGCGACCCGTCCGACAACCTGCCCGGCATCCCCGGCGTCGGCGAGAAGACCGCCGCGAAGTGGGTCAACCAGTTCGGCTCCTTCGAGGAACTGGTCGAGCGGGCCGACGAGGTCAAGGGCAAGATCGGCGAGAAGCTGCGCGAGCACCTCGACTCCGTCAAGCGCAACCGGGTCCTCACCGAGCTCGTCAGGGACGTCGAACTCCCGCTCGGCGTCCCCCAGTTGGAGCGCACGCCGTTCGACCGGGAGGAAATCGCCCGGCTGATGGAGGCGCTGGAGTTCCGCAACCCCAACTTCCGCGACCGGGTGGCCGGCATCGACCCGGCCGGCGCCGAGAGCGCCGCCGCCGCCGACATCCCCACCGGCCCCGCCGTCGAGGGCGACCTGCTCACCGTCCCCGGTGCGCTCGCCGCCTGGCTGGAGGAGCACACCGGCAAGGGCGAGCGCACCGCGATCGCCGCCGACTACGAGTGGGCCCTCGGCTCCGGCCAGGTCAAGCAGGTCGCGCTCGCCACCGGCACCGCCGCCGCCTGGTTCGACCCCGCCGCCCTGGAGGAGGACGACGACCGGGCGTTCACCGCCTGGCTCGCCGACCCCGCGCGCCCCAAGGCCCTGCACGTCGCCAAGCAGGTCGTGCGCGCCTTCGCCGAGCAGGGCTGGCAGTTCGCCGGCGTCAGCGCCGACACCGCGCTCGCCGCCTACCTGGAGAAGCCCGGCCGCCGCACCTTCACCCTCGACGTCCTCGCCGAGGAGTACCTGTCCCGCTCGCTGGCCCCCGCCGCCCAGGCCGAGACCGGCCAGCTCAGCTTCGACGCCGACGAGCCCGACCCGACGGCCGGCGCCCAGGCCCAGATGACCGAGGCCCGCGCCGTCCACGACCTCGCCGAGCTCTTCGACACCCGGCTCGCCGAGGTCGGCGCCGACAAGCTGTTCCACGACATGGAACTGCCCATCGCCGCGCTGCTCGCCCGGATGGAGCGCTACGGCATCGCCGCCGACCGCGGCTGGCTGCAGGGCCTGGAGGCCCAGTTCGCCGCCGAGATCCAGCGCTGCGTCGAGGAGGCGCACGCCGCCGCCGGGCGCGAGTTCAACCTCGGCTCGCCCAAGCAGCTCCAGGAGATCCTGTTCGGCGACCTCAACCTGCCCAAGACCAAGAAGATCAAGACCGGCTACACCACCGACGCCGACGCCCTCACCTGGCTCGCCACCCAGACCGACAACGAACTGCCGGTCATCCTGCTCCGCCACCGCGACCAGGCCAAGCTGCGCACCACCGTCGAGGGCCTGCTCAAGACGGTCTCCCCGCAGGGCCGCATCCACACCACCTTCAACCAGATGGTCGCCGCCACCGGCCGGCTCTCGTCCCAGGACCCGAACCTGCAGAACATCCCGGTCCGCACCGAGGAGGGCCGCGCCATCCGCCGCGCCTTCGTGGTCGGCGAGGGCTACGAGTC
>NZ_BMRI01000004.1:289351-292464 GCF_014648555.1 Kitasatospora griseola | reverse complement strand
GCTGCTCACCGCCGACTACTCGCAGATCGAACTGCGCATCATGGCGCACCTGTCCGAGGACGAGGCCCTGATCGAGGCCTTCGCCTCCGGCGAGGACCTGCACACCACCGTCGCCTCCCAGGTCTTCTCGGTCGCCCGCGACCAGGTCGACGCCGAGATGCGCCGCAAGATCAAGGCCATGTCCTACGGCCTCGCCTACGGCCTGTCCGCGTACGGCCTCTCCCAGCAGCTCGGCATCAAGCCCGCCGAGGCCCAGGGCCTGATGGACACCTACTTCGAGCGCTTCGGCGGCGTCCGCGACTACCTGCACAACGTGGTCGAGGAGGCCCGCGCCGTCGGCTACACCGAGACCCTGCTCGGCCGCCGCCGCTACCTGCCCGACCTCACCAGCGACAACCGCCAGCGCCGCGAAATGGCCGAACGGATGGCCCTCAACGCCCCCATCCAGGGCTCCGCCGCCGACATCGTCAAGATCGCCATGCTCCGCGTCGACGAGGCCCTGCGCGCCGCCGACCTGAAGTCCCGCATGCTGCTCCAGGTCCACGACGAAATCGTCCTCGAACTCGCCCCCGGCGAGCGCAAGCAGGTCGAAGCCCTGGTCCGCGAACAGATGGCCGACGCCTACCCCCTCCGCGCCCCGCTCGACGTCTCGGTCGGCGTCGGCGCGAACTGGGAGGCGGCAGCCCACTGATCCCTTGCACGACGGCCCGGGCGATCCTGAGACTGGCCCGATGACCGAACCGCGCGCCATCTTCGCCGACAAGCCCACCCTGGTGGGCGAGAAGGTCCTCCTGCGGCCCGTCCGGCTGCGGGAGGACCTTCCGCTGCTCCGCGTCCTGCTCCAGGACGAGGAGATTCTCCGCTGGACCTCCGGTTCCTGGACCCCCGTCGTCCCCGAGTGGGACGAGGCGCTGGAGCGCCGCACCGTCGACCGGTACCGCACCCGCAACGACCGGACCGACTGCCTCGACCTGATCGTGGTCGACAGGTCCACCGGCCGCGGCGTCGGCGAGATCGTCCTCGACGGGTGGGACGAGCCCGGCAACTCCTGCACCCTCCGCATTGCCCTCGGCCCCGACGGCCGCGACCGGGGCCTCGGCCCCGAGGCAATCCGCCTCCTCACCGACCACGCCTTCCGCGTCCTCGGCCTCCACCGCGTCTCGCTCTCCGTTCATAGCCTCAACAGCCGCTGCCGTGTCTTCCAGAAGGCAGGGTTCAGGGTCGAGGGGGTGCGGCGGCGAGCCCTGCCGTTCAACGGACGGTGGGTCGACCGCATCGAAATGGCGGCCCTCGCGGAGGACTGGGGCCATGAACTGCCGCCCGGCCCGGACCCGGAGCGTCCCGCCGGCGTCCTGGAGGACGACCCCGGGCGCAGGCTGACGGACGCCGAGTGGACCAGGCTCCGCGACTACCTGCGGCGCTACGTCGTGCACGAGCTCGACCAGTGGGACTGCTGGCGCATCGACACGGCCTATGGCCCGATCGCCATCACGCTCAGCAACGCGGTCCCGGAGGACGGCCACCCCGGGGTCTGGCGCGCGATCTGATCCGGACGCCCAGGTAATCCGATTGCGGTCGGTCGGCCGGTCCTCCGAGACTGGCCGGATGACTGATCAACTTCCTTCCCTCACGGTTACGTTCGCCGACAAGCCGACGCTGGAGGGGGAGCGGATCGTCCTCCGGCCGGTCGAGGCGGAGGAGGACCTTCCCTGGCTGCGCGTCATGCTGAACGATCCGGACGTGCTGCGCTACACCTCCCCCGAGTACACGCCCGTCGCGCCCGAGTGGGACGAGGCGATGGAGAAGCGCATCGTCGAGTGGTACTCGACGCGCAACGAGCAGACCGACCGGCTCGACCTGATCATCGTGGACAAGTCGACCGGCCGGGGCGTCGGCGAGGTCGTCCTCAACGAGTGGAGCGAGGCCAACCGCTCCTGCAACCTGCGGATCTGCATCGGCCCCGACGGTCGCGACCGGGGCTTCGGCACCGAGGCCGTCCGGATGGCCACCGACCACGCCATCCGCGCCCTGGGCCTGAACCGGGTCTCGCTGGGCGTCTACGCCTTCAATGGGCGCGGCCAACGTGCCTACGAGAAGGCCGGGTTCAAGGTCGAGGGCGTCCGGCGGCAGGTGCTGCGCTGGGGCGACGAGTGGATCGACGACATCGACATGGCCGTCCTCGCGGAGGACTGGCTGTAGTCACTTGCGCGGGTTCGCCCGGCGGGTGGGTTCGGCCGTGGTCGGGTCCTCCGGCCACGGGTGGCGGGGGTAGCGGCCGCGCAGGTCGGCGCGGACGGCGCGGTAGCCCTCGCGCCAGAACGCGGCCAGGTCGCCGGTGACGGCGGCCGGGCGGCCTGCGGGGGAGAGCAGGTGGACGGTGAGCGGGGCCCGGCCGTCGGCCAGCGCCGGGGCGGCGTCCCAGCCGAACAGCTCCTGGAGCTTGACGGCGAGGACCGGGCGGTCGCCCGAGTAGTCGACCCGGATCCGGCTGCCGCTCGGCACCGTGATCCGCTCCGGGGCGAGCTCCTCCAGCCGGCCGGCCTGGCCGCTCGCCCACGGCAGCAGGCGCTGCAGCGCGGCGGCGGTGTCGATCCGCTCCAGGTCGGCGCGGCGACGGGCCCGGGAGAGTTCCGGCTCCAGCCACTGCTCGGCGGAGGTCAGCAGCGCGGCGTCGCTCACGTCCGGCCACACCCCGCCCAGGGTGCGGTGCAGGAAGGCGAGGCGCTCGCGCAGCCCGGCCGCGGCCGGCGGCCAGGACAGCAGCGCGCCGACGCCCTCGCGTTCGAGGCCGGTCAGCAGCGCCTCGCGCACCAGCGCCGGATCGGGCGCCGTCAGGGGCGCCGCGGCGAGCTCGACCGCACCGAGGGTCTCCACCCGACGGGCCGTCACCTCCCGCTGCCGGGTCGACCAGCCGACCTCCTCCCGCCCGTCCAGCAGCGGCCCGCCCGCCCGGCGGGCCGTCGCCTCGTCGATCGCCACCGCCCGCAGCACCCGCGCCGACGGCGACCCGGCGGGTCGGTCGGCCACCGCGATCGCCAGCCACCCGCCGGCCGGCAGCCGCGAGCCGCCCTGCACCTGGGCCGCCGTCCCGGAGGCCATCAGGTACGCGCCCT
>NZ_BMRI01000004.1:250138-289314 GCF_014648555.1 Kitasatospora griseola | reverse complement strand
CGCCGCCCTCGCTGCCCCCGCGGGCCTTGGCGAGCCGCTCCGGGTACGCCAGGCCGACCACCAGGCCGACGGCCGCATGCGGCTCCGCGGATCCACCTGACGATCTGTCGATCTGCTGTTCCAGTCGGCGGGTCTCGTCCTTCCAGCGGCGCGCGTACGGGTCGTTGCCCTGCCTGACGGTGCGCCAGATGTGGGCCAGGTCGTCGCCGAGCGCGCGCGGCGGCTCCTCGGAGAGCAGCGCGACCACCTCGGCCGCGCGCCGGGAGCCCACCGCCGCGGCGCCGTCCAGCAGCGCGCGGGCCAACCGGGGGTGCAGGCCGGTGCGGGCGATCGCCCGGCCGCGGTCGGTGGGGCGGCCATCGGCGTCCACCGCGTCCAGCGCGCGCAGCGTGGTGCGGGCGGCGGCCATCGCCCCGGCGGGCGGCGGGTCGGGGAGGGCGAGGCCGGTGGCGTCCGGGTCGCCCCAGCAGGCGGCCTGGAGGGCGAACGACGTCAGGTCGGCGAGCGCGATCTCGGGCGTCGGGAAGCGCGCCGCGAGGGCGTCCTCCACCTCCGCCCAGCACCGGTACACCGTGCCGGGAGCCTCCCGCCCGGCCCGGCCGGCCCGCTGCCGGGCGGCGGCCAGCGAGGTGCGGACGGTGACCAGCCCCGACAGGCCGCGGGCGTGGTCGGTGCGCGGCTCTCGGGTCAGCCCGGAGTCGACCACCACCCGCACGCCCGGCACCGTCAGCGAGGACTCGGCGACCGAGGTGGCCAGCACCACCCGCCACCGCTGCCCGGCCGCCAGCGCCGCGTCCTGCACCGCCTGCGGGGCCTGCCCGTGCAGCTGCAGCACCTCGACGCCGTCCAGCTGCCCGGCCACTCGGGCGATCTCGCCCACGCCCGGCAGGAAGCACAGCACGTCCCCGTCCCGCTCGGCGAGCGCCCGGCGGACCGTCGCCGCGACGTGCTCCAGCAGCGCGGGATCGACCCGCGTCCCGTGCGGCGGCCGGACGGTGCCCGGCGGCGGCGCCCACACCGCCTCCACCGGGTGCGACACGCCCTCGGCGGCCACCACCGGCGCGCCGTCCAGCAACTCGGCCCAGGCGTCGGTGTCAGCGGTGGCCGAGGCCAGCAGCAGCCGCAGCTCCGGGCGGAGCGCTGCCCGGACGTCCAGCAGGAACGCCAGCGCGGTGTCCGCGTCCAGGTGCCGCTCGTGGCACTCGTCGAGCACCACGGTGTCCACGCCCGGCAGCTCGGGGTCGCGCTGCAGACGCTGCAGCAGGACGCCGGTGGTGACCACCTCGACCCGGGTGTCCGGGCCGACCCGGCGCTCGCCGCGCACCGTGAACCCGACCCGGCCGCCGACATTCTCGCCCAGCAGCCAGGCCATCCGGCGGGCGGCGGCCCGCACCGCCAGCCGCCGCGGCTCGGCGACCAGCACCCGGCGCGGCGGACCGGGGAAAGCTTCCAGCAGGCCCGCCAGCGCGAGTGGCACCAGCGTCGTCTTTCCGGTGCCGGGCGGCGCGGACAGCACCGCCGCGCCGTGCCCCTCCAACGCCTCGGCCAACCCGGGCAGCGCAGTGCGGACCGGCAGTTCGAGCCCCCCGGTGCGCACCGTCAGCCGTCCCGGCGGGCGACGAAGATCGCCGTCCCGGGGATGTGTCGGCCGCGCAGCGGGCTCCAGCCGCCCCACTCCTGCTCCAGCTCCTCCGGCCACTCCGGCTCGATCAGGTCGAGCAGCACGAACCCGGCCCCGACCAGCTCCCGCACCCGGTCGCCCAGCGTCCGGTGGTGCTCGACGTACGTCGCCACGCCCTGCTCGTCCTGCTCCACGTACGGCGTCCGGTCGAAGTACGACGACGACGCCGTCAGGCCCTCCTCGCCCGGCTCGTCGGGGAACGCCCAGCGGATCGGGTGCGTCACCGAGAACACCCACCGCCCGCCCGGTCGCAGCACCCGGTGCACCTCGCGCATCAGCCGCGAGGTGTCCGCGCTGAACGGCACCGCGCCGTACGCCGAACACGCGTGGTCGAACGAGCCGTCCGCGAACGGCAGCGTGGCCGCGTCCGCCTGCACCACCGCGACCGGCTCCAGGCCGCGGCCCAGATCGATCCGCCGCGAGTGCTGCAACTGCCGGTACGAGATGTCCAGCGCCACCGGCCGGGCGCCCTGCGCCGCCAGCCAGCGCGAGCACTGCGCCGCGCCCGACCCGATCTCCAGCACATCCGCGCCCTTCAGCGCCGCCGGCTCACCGAGCAGCCGCACCTCGGCCTCGTCCACCCCCTCCGGACACCAGGTGAACCGGTCGTCCCCCAGGAACTCCCCGTGCTCGTCCTGGTAGTCGTCCGCGTTCCGGTCCCACCAGTGCCGACTCGCCCGGCTCGATTCCACCTCCCCGGCCTCCCGCCGGAGCGCCTCGTCGCCGTCGTCGTCGTCCGGCTCGGCGTCGGTGCGGTAGGCGCTCGGGACGTCGTACTCGGCGGGGTCGTAGTCGCGGGACGCGTCGGGGCCGGGGGTGGTGGAGTGGGTCATGGAATCCGTCACGTAAGGTATGGGATGCGGAAGCGCCACTGCCGCGGAGTCGGTCCTTTGCGGGACCGGGTCGGGCCGTGGCATCCGGGGTAGGGCCGGTGTTCGAGCCGCCGCGAGGTGTGCCTTCGGAGGATATGGCCTGATCCGTCCCGGCCTCTACCGGTCTTGCCGCCTTCGGCATTGACCGTGTCCGGGTGTCCCCGTATGCTACAAGTTGCGCTGCGGGCCTGCGCGCCTCGGACGGAGCAGGTCGCGCTCGCATCTGTCGAAGACCCCAACGGTCGTCAGACGGGCATCGGGATTCCGGTTGGTGGAATCGATTCGGTGGCCGTTTTCCGGCCTGTACGGCTTTCGGTGGGAGCGATCAGGGCCCTCCGCGTGGCATTACTACGACTTCATGTCCGTACCGGAGCCCTTTTCCTAATGACGAGCCCCACCGACACCTCTGTCAGCACCACCCCGCAGGTTGCGGTCAACGACATCGGCGACGCCGAGGCCTTCCTCGCCGCCATCGACGAGACCATCAAGTACTTCAACGACGGCGACATCGTTGAGGGCGTCATCGTGAAGGTCGACCGTGACGAGGTGCTCCTCGACATCGGTTACAAGACCGAGGGTGTCATCCCGTCCCGCGAGCTCTCGATCAAGCACGACGTCGACCCCCACGAGGTTGTCGCTGTCGGCGACAACATCGAGGCCCTGGTTCTCCAGAAGGAGGACAAGGAGGGTCGCCTGATCCTGTCCAAGAAGCGTGCGCAGTACGAGCGCGCCTGGGGCACGATCGAGAAGATCAAGGAAGAGGACGGCATCGTCACCGGTACCGTCATCGAGGTCGTCAAGGGTGGTCTCATCCTCGACATCGGCCTCCGCGGCTTCCTCCCGGCCTCGCTGGTCGAGATGCGTCGCGTCCGCGACCTCCAGCCCTACGTGGGCAAGGAGCTCGAGGCGAAGATCATCGAGCTGGACAAGAACCGCAACAACGTGGTCCTGTCCCGCCGTGCCTGGCTCGAGCAGACCCAGAGCGAGGTTCGCCAGACGTTCCTCACCACCCTGCAGAAGGGTCAGGTCCGCTCCGGCGTCGTCTCCTCGATCGTCAACTTCGGTGCGTTCGTCGACCTCGGCGGCGTCGACGGTCTGGTGCACGTCTCCGAGCTGTCCTGGAAGCACATCGACCACCCGAACGAGGTTGTCGAGGTCGGCCAGGAGGTCACCGTCGAGGTTCTCGACGTTGACATGGACCGCGAGCGCGTCTCCCTGTCGCTGAAGGCGACCCAGGAGGACCCGTGGCAGCAGTTCGCCCGCACGCACCAGATCTCCCAGGTCGTGCCGGGTAAGGTCACCAAGCTGGTTCCGTTCGGTGCGTTCGTCCGCGTGGACGAGGGCATCGAGGGCCTGGTCCACATCTCCGAGCTGGCCGAGCGCCACGTCGAGATCCCGGAGCAGGTCGTCCAGGTCGGCGACGAGATCTTCGTCAAGGTCATCGACATCGACCTCGAGCGTCGTCGCATCAGCCTCTCGCTGAAGCAGGCCAACGAGTCCCTCGGTGCCGACCCGGCGTCGGTCGAGTTCGACCCGACCCTGTACGGCATGGCCGCGTCCTACGACGACCAGGGCAACTACATCTACCCGGAGGGCTTCGACCCCGAGGCGAACGACTGGCTGCCCGGCTTCGAGAAGCAGCGCGAGGAGTGGGAGCGGCAGTACGCCGAGGCCCAGGCCCGCTTCGAGCAGCACCAGGCCCAGGTCATCAAGTCCCGCGAGGCGGACGCGGCTGCTGCCGCCGAGGCCGGCGAGGAGGCCCCGGTGTCCGGTGGCGGCTCGTACTCCTCCAGCAGCGACGAGGGCTCCGGCGCGCTTGCCTCGGACGAGGCGCTGGCTGCTCTGCGCGAGAAGCTGGCCGGCGGCCAGAGCTGAATCGCTCTCGCTGAGTAGTTGACTCACGTAGGGACCCCCTGCCCAGGCTTTCCTGGGCAGAGGGTCCTTGTTTTTGTGCCCGCGCGCCAATGGGGGACGCTGCGCGGGGCCGGGTGAGGTGTGCCACGCGTGCTACCGGCTGAGCTCGCCCGGGCGGGGGCGCCGGACGTCGCCCGAGCTGTCCGCTTCGCGCGGCGCTCCCACCCCCTCGTCTCGTTCCGAGGCGGTGCGTGTCCTTCTGAGGAGCTTAAGTGGCGTTTATGTGAAGGGAATTGTGAGATGAGGCTCATCGTCCGGCTATAGGACGTTCGCGGCGTGACGCATACCTTGGGGTGAGTTGTCCGAAAGGCTCCCCGCATGCGCAGCTCGTGCTCCACCGCAGCAGAGGTCCAGGTTTTCCAGGTTCACGGTCGGTTGGCCGGGCTTGGGCGAGTGTGTTTTCGGTATCGGCGTTGGGTGTTGGGGTTCTGGGCGGTCGTGCTCGCGGTGGGGGTGCTGATCGGCGGGCGGGTGTTCGAGGGGTCGGTGGCGGGGACGGGGGGCGGGGGGTCGGAATCGGCGCGGGGTGTGGCGGTCGTGCAGGCGGCGGATCCGGTGCAGGGCACGGTGACGGCGGTGGTCGACGGGGCGCCGGTGGGGAGCGAGGGGGTCAAGGCGGCTGTTCAGCGGGCGAGTTCCGAGGTGGCGAAGCTGCCGGGGGTGGTCTCGGTGGCGGACACGTACTCGACCGGGGGCCAGCTGAGCGCGGGTGACGGCCGGGCGTCGCTGGTGAACGTGCGGATCGCGGACGGGGCGTCGGCGAAGCAGCTCAAGGCCGTGACGGACCGGCTGGAGCAGATCACCGCGGACGGGGCGCACACGGTGGTGGGCGGGGATCCGGTGCTGCAGCAGGAGGTGAAGGACCAGACGGCGCGGGACACCCGGTTCGGGGAGATCGTGACGCTGCCGCTCACTCTGATCGTGATGGTGCTGGTGTTCGGCGGGCTGGCCGCGGCGGGGCTGCCGGGGATCGGGGCGGTGGCCTCGGTGGGCGGGGCGTTGCTGGCGATGTTCGGGTTCAGCCGGATCATGGACATCGACACCAGCGTGCTGCCGATCGCGACGGTGCTCGGGCTGGGGCTGTCGATCGACTACGCGTTGCTGATGGTGAACCGGTTCCGGGAGGAGCGCGGTCTGGGCGCGACGATCGCGCAGGCGGTGGAGCGGACGTCGGCGACGGCCGGTCGGACGGTGGCGTTCTCGGGGCTGACGGTGGCGGTGGCGCTGAGCGGTCTGTTCGTGTTCACCAGCCCGGTGTTCCGGGCGGTCGCCGCGGCGGGGGTGAGCGTGGTGGTGATCGCGGTGGCGGCGGCGCTGACACTGGTGCCGGCGCTGCTGGGGTTCATGGGGCGGCGGATCAAGGCGCCGAGCGCGCCCGTCCCGGACGAGGGGTTCTTCTCGCGGACGGTGCGCCGGGTGCAGCGGCGGGCGGTGCCGGTGATGCTGGCGTGCGTGACGCTGCTGCTCGCGGCGGGGGCGCCGTTCCTGGGTTCGCACTTCCGCATCTCGGGCGCCGATGTGCTGCCGAAGAGTTTCGCGTCCCGGCAGGTCGCCGAGGCCGTGCAGGAACGTTTCCCGGCGCAGGCTCCGGCCCCGGTGCAGGTGGTGGTCGAGGGGACGCCGCAGCAGGCGCAGCACTACGCGGACAGCGTGGTGGCATCGCTGCCGGGCGTGTCCGGGGTGCGGGCCGTCACTCCCGTGTCGGACGGGGTGCAGACCGTGGACGTGCTGGTGAAGGGCGACCCGCAGGGGGCGGAGGCCAAGCGGGTGGTCGGTGAGCTGCGCGAGCACCGGGGCGGCCTGGAGACGTACGTGACGGGGGACGCGGCGTCGCTGGTGGACTTCCAGCACGAGCTCGGCTCGCGCGGGCCGTGGGCGGTCGGGCTGGTCGCGGCGGGGACGCTGGTGCTGCTGTTCATGATGACCGGGTCGGTGGTGCTGCCGGTGAAGGCGCTGCTGATGAACGTGCTGTCGTTGGGCGCGTCGCTGGGGGCGCTGA
Source organism: Kitasatospora griseola (assembly GCF_014648555.1). Taxonomy (GTDB): domain Bacteria; phylum Actinomycetota; class Actinomycetes; order Streptomycetales; family Streptomycetaceae; genus Kitasatospora; species Kitasatospora griseola. The sequence continues at coordinate 282,848 of NZ_BMRI01000004.1, read as the reverse complement.
CGCTGGTGTTCCAGCACGGGTACTTCAGCGGGCTGCTCGGGTTCACCCCGACCGGCGGCCTGGAGACCGTGATCCCGGTGCTGGTGTTCGCCTTCGCGTTCGGGCTGTCGATGGACTACGAGGTGTTCCTGCTGTCCCGGATCAAGGAGCTGCACGACCAGGGCCACGGCTGTCTGCGGTCGGTGGAGCTGGGGCTGCAGCGCAGCGGTCGGATCATCACTTCGGCCGGGCTGCTGATGGTGATCGTGTTCGCCGGGTTCGCCTTCGGGCAGATGCTCATGGTCAAGCAGATGGGCATCGCGCTGGCCGTCGCCGTCGCCGTGGACGCCACCCTGGTGCGCACCCTGCTGGTGCCCGCCACCATGTCGCTGTTCGGCCGCCTCAACTGGTGGGCGCCCGCCCCGCTGCGCCGCCTGCACCGCCGCATCGGCCTGAGCGAGCACGTCGAACTGCCGCCGCTGCGTCCGGCGGAGCTGCCCGCACCGCGGCTGCCGAAGGAGCCGGGACTGGTGGGCACGCCCTAGGACCGTCGGCGTCGTGCGCCCGGCGGGATCGGCCGGACAGGCCCTAGGGTGGCGGTATGCGACTGACGAAGTTCGGCCATGCCTGCGTCCGGATCGAGCACGCGGAAGGGGCGGTGCTGATCGATCCCGGCATGTTCACCGGCCCCGAGGCGGTGCGGGACGTGCGCGCCCTGCTGATCACCCACGAGCACGTCGACCACTTCACCGAACCGCAGGTGCGGGCCGCCGTCGAGGCGAACCCGGGGCTGCGGGTGTACACCAACCGTTCGGTGGCCCGGCAGTTGGAGGGCATCGGGGCGCGGGTGACGGTGGTCGGCGAGGGCGACGCGTTCGAGCTGGACGGGCTGCCGGTGACGGTGCACGGCGAGTGGCACGCGGAGATCCACCCGGACATCGAGCGGATCCCGAACATCGGGTTCCTGCTCGGCGGCCGGGTGTTCCACCCGGGCGACGCGCTGACCGTCCCGCCGGACACCGTCGACACGCTGCTGCTGCCGCTCGGCGCGCCCTGGCTGCGGGTCGGCGAACTGGTCGACTACCTGCGCGACGCCCGGCCCCGGCAGGCGGTGGCGATCCACGACGAGACGCTCAGCCCGGCCGGCCGGGCCGTGCACGGGCGGCTGCTCGGCCCGCAGGGGCCCGGCACCGGCGGGGTGGCGTACCGGACCCTGGACGTCGGCGAGTCGGTCGAGCTGGTCTGACGGTCGGTCAGAGGGCGGGCACGGCGGCCGTGAACGGGCGGCCGTCGAGCGTCCAGTGCGGGTCGGGGACGATCTCCAGCGCCGCGTACACGTGCGCCGCGACGTCGGTGTGGTGCAGCGGGCCGACCGGCGCGCCCGGGGTGATGCCGGGGCCGAACGCGGCGATCCAGGCGGTGCGTTCGAGGTCGCTGCGGCCGCCGTGGCCGCCCGCGTCGACGTGGCCGTGGTCGGTGACGACGATGACCGTCCACTCCTCGGCGGCGTACGTGGACCGTTCGCGCAGCGCGGCCAGCAGGCGGCCGAGGCGGGCGTCGGCGGTCTCGATGGAGCGGCGGTAGTCCTCGCCGCAGCCGCGGAAGTGCGCCGTCTCGTCGACCGCGCCGAGGTAGACGAAGGACGCCTGCGGGTCGTCGTCGGACCGGGCGAGCACGTACTCGGCCTCGGCGGTGACCCGCTCGTCGCAGACCTCCCACGCCTCCGGGGTGTCCTCCAGCGGGGCGATGTACGAGAGCCGGCCGGGCGCGTTGAACAGCGGGCCGCCGTCGCGGGCCAGGAACAGCGGCTCCCAGCCGCCGACCGCGAAGGTCCGGCGGCGGTGGGCCTTGGCCAGCCGGGTGGTGAAGTCCGGGAACACGTCGAGCCGGTGGCCGCCCAGGTGGTTGCCGAGCACGCCGTGCTTGGCGACGCCGACGCCGGTGGCGATGGTCGCCCAGCACGGGCCGGACATCGTCGGGGTGGCGTCGTCCACCTCGACGGGGCTGAGGAAACCGGCGGCGGCGACCGCGTCCAGGTGCGGGGTGTGCAGCTCGGGCAGCAGGTCGAGACGGACGCCGTCGATGCCGACGACCAGGACCCGGCGCGGGCCGGCGGGCCAGATGCTGGACACGGATGGTGCTCCGATCGTTCGATGGTGGTGCAGGTGTTCGAGCTGTTCGGCACCTTAGCGGCCCGAGCGGGCCCGTAGAGCTGTACGGACAACTTTTTCCGGACGTCCCTTGGACGAGGGCCCGGAGAGTTCCTTCGGAGTTCGCCCGGTGTTCGTCCCGCCCGGGCCGCCGCGAGCGCCGCGGTACGGGCCGGTAACCTGGCGGCATGCTGAGGATCGGACTGACGGGCGGCATCGGCGCGGGCAAGAGCGAGGTCTCCCGCCAACTGGCCGCGCTGGGCGCGGTGATCGTCGACTCGGACCTGATCGCCCGTGAGGTGGTCGCCCCCGGGACGCCCGGACTGGCCGCGGTGGTCGCCGAGTTCGGCCCCGAGGTGCTGCTGCCCGACGGCGCGCTCGACCGTCCCGCGCTCGGCCGGATCGTCTTCGGCGACCCGGCCCGCCTCGCCGCGCTCAACGCCATCGTCCACCCGCTGGTGCGGGCCCGGTCCGCCGAACTGGAGGCCGCCGCCGGCCCGGACGCGATCGTCGTGCACGACGTCCCGCTGCTCGCCGAGAACGGTCTCGCCCCGCTGTACGACCTGGTCGTGGTCATCGATGTCCCCGACGCCGAACGCCTGCGCCGCCTGACGGCGCTGCGCGGCATGCCCGAGGACGAGGCCCGCGCCCGGATGGCCGCCCAGGCCACTCGTGAGGACCGCCTCGCCGTCGCCGACCTGGTCCTCGACAACAGCGGCGACCTCGACGCTCTCACCGCCCGCGTCCGGGAACTCTGGCGGCAACTGGCGCAACGCAGCGCCTGACCTGCGCCGATCGGGTCGCGGCGCGCGCGGGCCGGCGGGCCCGGCCCGATGCTGGGACGAGGAGGGCGCGGCGGACGGCCCCGCCCGGGGTCGTCGACTGGGGGCCGGTCGCGATGAGTTCCGGCAGAAGATGGTCCGCGCTGCCGTGCGGGCGGCGCGGCAAGTGGGTGGTGCTGGCGCTGTGGCTGATGCTGCTGCTGGCCGCCGCGCCGCCGGCCGGGAAGCTGATGGGCGCCGAGGACAACCAGGCGTCCAGCTGGCTGCCCGCGAACGCCGAGTCGACCCGGGTGCAGGAGGCGCAGCGCCGGTTCCAGCCGGTGGACACCGCCGAGGCCGTGGTGGTGTACGAGCGGTCGGGTGGCGTCACCGCCGAGGACCGGGCTGCGGCGGCCCGCGACGCCGAGAGCTTCGCCGGCGCGCCGCACGTGGTCGGACCGGTGGTCGGGCCGACCGTCTCTGCGGACGGGCAGGCGATGCAGACCGTGGTGCCCGTCGAGGTCGGCACCAGCGGGTGGAACAACCTCAAGCCCGCCGTCGACAGCATGCGCGCCACCGCCGCGGCCGACGCGCCGCCCGGGCTGGTCACGCACGTCACCGGCCCCGGCGGGATCGCCGCCGACCAGGCGAAGGCGTTCGAGGGCATCGACAGCACGCTGCTGTTCGCGACCGTCGGCGTGGTGGTCGTCCTGCTGCTGCTCACCTACCGCAGCCCCGTGCTGTGGCTGCTCCCGCTGCTGTCCGCCGGGGCGGCGCTGACGGTGGCCGAGGCCGTCATCTACCTGCTGGCGAAGCACGCCGGACTGACCGTCAACGCGCAGAGCGCCGGCATCCTGATCGTGCTGGTGCTCGGCGCGGGCACCGACTACGCGCTGCTGCTGACCGCCCGCTACCGGGAGGAACTGCGACGCCACCAGGACCGGCACGAGGCGATGGCCGCCGCCCTGCACCGGGCCGGGCCGGCCGTCCTGGCCAGTTCGGCGACGGTCGTCGCGTCGATGCTGTGCCTGCTGGTCGCCGAGATGAACTCCACCCGCGGCCTCGGCCCGGTCTGCGCGATCGGCGTGGTCGTCGCCCTGCTCGCGATGCTCACCCTGCTGCCCGCGCTGCTGGTGACCGTCGGACGCTGGGTGTTCTGGCCGGTCCGCCCGGGCTACGGCACGCCCGAGCCGACGAAGACCGGGCGCTGGGCGCGGATCGGCGCCTGGATCGCCGACCGCCCCCGCAAGGTGTGGATCGCCACCGCGCTCGCCCTGGCCGCCTGCACCGCCGGGCTGGTCTCGCTCGACGCGACCGGCCTGAGCGCCGCCGGATCGTTCACCGGCACCCCCGACTCCGTCACCGGCCAGCAGGTGCTGGCCGCGCACTTCCCCGGCGGGACGGGCGCGCCGCTGTCGGTGATCAGCAACGCCGGCCCGCCGCTGGACGCCGTCCGGCAGGCCGCCGCGAGCACCGCCGGCATCGCCGGGATCGGCCCCGCCGAGGTGCGCGGCGGCGAGGCCTTCTTCCCGGCGACCCTCGCCGACGCCCCCGACAGCGCCGCCGCCCGCGCCACCGTCGACCGGGTCCGGACGGCCGTGCGCGCCGTGCCCGGGGCGAACGCCCAGGTCGGTGGCCCCACCGCGGTCGTCCTCGACGCCGGACGGGCCGCCGCCCGCGACAACCGGGTGATCATCCCGCTGGTCCTGGCCGTGGTGCTGCTGATCCTCGCCGCCCTGCTGCGCGCCGTGGTCGCGCCGCTGGTGCTGATCGCCACCGTGGTCCTCTCGTACGCGGCGGCGCTCGGCATCAGCGCCTTCTTCTTCGCGCACGTCTTCCACTTCGAGGCCCAGGACCCGGCGTTCCCGCTCTTCGTCTTCGTCTTCCTGGTCGCCCTCGGCATCGACTACAACATCTTCCTGATGACCCGCGTCCGCGAGGAGTCCGCCCACCTCGGCACCCGCCGCGGCGCCGTCGCCGGCCTCGCCGCCACCGGCGGCGTCATCACCTCCGCCGGCCTGATCCTCGCCGCCACCTTCGCCGTCCTCGGCACCCTCCCCCTGGTGGGCTTCGCCGAAATCGGCTTCGCCGTCGCCCTAGGCGTCCTCCTCGACACCCTGGTCGTCCGCTCCGTCCTGGTCACCGCCCTCACCGCCGACCTCACCCACCACATGTGGTGGCCGGGCCGGCTGTCCAGGGCGGTGGAGGTCGACTGAGGTGCGCCGCAGCGCTGCGGGCGGTCACCGACCGGGGTGAAATGGCGTGGACCTCAGGTTCCCGTGGCCACCGGGAGGGCGGTTTCCGGGCGGCCCCAGTCGGACCAGGAGCCGTCGTAGACGGTGGGGGTGGGGTGGGCGGTGAGGTGGGCGGCGAAGGCGAGGATGCAGGCGGTGACGCCGGAGCCGCAGGTGGTGATGAGGTGGGGGCGGTGGGTGGTGGCGGTGGTGAGGCGGGTATGGAGGGCGGGGAGGGGGAGGTAGCGGCCGTCGGGGGTGAGCAGGTCGGTGAAGGGGAGGCTGGTGGAGCCGGGGAGGTGGCCGCGGCGCAGGTGGGGGCGGGGTTCGGGGGCGTCGCCGGTGAAGCGGTCGTGGGAGCGGGCGTCCAGGACGGCGGTGGCGGGGTCGGTGAGGGCGGCGGCGACGGTGTCGCGGTCGACCAGCAGGCCGGGGCGCGGGCGGGCGGTGAAGTCGCCGGGGGAGTACGGGAGTCGACGGGTGGTGACGGGGTGGCCGGCGGCCTGCCAGGCGGGGAGTCCGCCGTCCAGGACGGCGGCGCGGTCGAAGCCCATGGCGCGCAGCATCCACCAGGCGCGCGGGCTGGAGTAGATGCCCGCGCCGTCGTAGACGACCACGGTGGAGCGGTCGTGGACGCCGAGGGCGCGCAGTTCGCGCTGGAAGTCGGCGGCCGACGGCATGGTGTGCGGGAGTTCGGACGACGGGTCGGACAGCGGTCCGTCGAGGTCGAACGGGCGGGCGCCGGGGATGCGGTGGGCGGCGTGGCGGTGGGCGCCGACGCTCGCGTCGAGGACGACCAGGTCGGGCCGGTCGAGGCGGGCGGCCAGCCAGGCGGCGTCGACCAGGGGCGGCGGCAGTGCGGTCATGGCGGGGGCTCCGTCGGTGAGGGGAGCCTCATGATCGCACCGCCGCCGCCCGGCGGTTGAGGGCGGCGTCAGGGCTTGCGGGCGACGCCGGCCCAGATGGCGACCTGGCCGTCGGTGTCCTGCGGGGCCTGGTCGGGGCGCCACAGCGGGGCGGTGACCAGGCCGGGTTCGAGCAGTTCCAGGCCGTCGAAGAAGCGCAGCACCTGTTCGCGGCTGCGCATGGTGAGCTGCGCGGTCGCGGAGCGGTAGACGGCGGGGCCCTTCGAGGCCTCGGCCGGGTCGACGAAGTCGGCGGTGCCGTGCGAGAGTGCGAGGTAGCTGCCGGAGGGCAGGGCGTCGACCAGGGTGCGGACGATCCCGTACGGGTCGTCGGCGTCGTCGATGAAGTGCAGGATCGCGAACAGCATCACGGCGACCGGCTTGCCGAGGTCGAGCAGTTCGCGGACGGCGGGGTCGGTGAGGATCGCCTCGGGGTCGCGCAGGTCGGCCTGCAGGACGCTGACGCTGCCCAGCTGCGCGCCGGCCAGCAGGGCCCGGCCGTGCACCAGCACGATCGGGTCGTTGTCCAGGTAGGCGACCTTGGCGGTGGGATCGACGGCCTGGGCGATCTCGTGGGTGTTGCCCGCGGAGGGGATGCCGGTGCCGATGTCGAGGAACTGGCGGATGCCCTGCTCGGCGGCGAGGGCGCGGACCGCGCGCTGCAGGAAGGCGCGGTTGGCGAGGGCGCTGATCCGCACCAGTGGGCTGAGTGCGAGCACCTGTTCGGCGGCGGCCCGGTCGGCGGGGAAGTTGTCCTTGCCGCCGAGGTAGTAGTCGTACATTCGGGCCGGGTGCGGGATCTCCGGGCGCAGCTCGGCGGACGGCGGCGGACACTGCTCGCCGGACATCCAGTCGAGCGAGATCTCCTGATGATCGGTCATATCCGGCCCCCCGTCGGTGGAACACGCTTTCGGGGGCAGCATAGACGGCCGGGAAACCGGTTCGACGACGGATGGCCGAAACCGGTCCCTCCGGCCAGGTTAGCGATCCGGTCCGACAGCGGGTTCGGGCCCGTCGTCCGGGTCGCGGGTGAGCAGGTAGCGGGCGCCGGGCCCGGCGGCGGCGGCCCGGTCGTCGGCGTTGTACAGCAGGCAGCGGCTCAAGGAGAGGCAGCCGCAGCCGATGCAGCCCGTCAACTTGGCCTTCATCAGCTGGAGTTCGGCGATCTGTCGGTCGATCCGGTGCTGCCAGGCGCCGGCCACGGTGTGCCAGTCGCGGGGCGTGGGCGCGCGGTCCACGGGCAGTCGGGCGAGCGCGGTGCGGACCTCCTCCAGGGAGAGTCCGACCTGCTGGGCGGCCCGGACGAAGGCGATCCGGCGCAGCGCCGCGCGCGGGTAGCGGCGCTGGTTGCCGGTGGTGCGTTCGGCGTGGATCAGGCCGAGGCTCTCGTAGTAGCGCAGCGCGGAGGTGGCGAGGCCGCTGCGCTCGGCGAGCTGGCCGATGGTGAGGCGGTCGTGCCGGGTGGGCGTCATGGCCCGGAACACTACCGGCGCACGGCCTTGACCTGAAGCGCACTTGAAGTTGGATCCTCGTTGGCATGACGAGCGAAGCAACGCGCACTCCCGGCGGTTTCGACGAACTGCCCCACCTGATCTCGCTGATGACCGGCGACGAGAAGCACTCGCCGGCCGCGAACTCCACCCTGGACGCGCTGTGGGTGCTGTACGACCGGGTGCTCAAGGTCGGCCCGGCCACCGTGGACGCGCCCGACCGGGACCGCTTCCTGCTGTCCAAGGGCCACGGCCCGATGGCGTACTACGCGGTGCTGGCCGCGAAGGGCTTCTTCCCGGTGGAGCTGCTGCCGAGCTTCGGGTCGTACGACTCGCCGCTAGGCCACCACCCGGACCGGCTGCTGGTGCCCGGCGCGGAGATCGGCTCCGGGTCGCTGGGGCACGGGCTGCCGCTGGCCGTGGGCACCGCGCTGGGCCTGCGGGCGCAGGGCCTGCACGCCCCGGCGGTGTGGGTGCTGATCGGGGACGCCGAGTTCGACGAGGGCAGCAACCACGAGGCGGTGGCGTTCGCCGGGGCGTACGGCCTGGAGCGGCTGCACGCGGTGGTGATCGACAACTCCTCGGCCACGCACGGCTGGAACGGCGGCATCGCGGCCCGGTTCGCGGGCGAGGGCTGGTCGACGGCCACCGTGGACGGCCGCGACCACGAGGAGCTGTACCGGGCGTACACCGCCCCGCACCCCGGCCGCCCGCACGTGGTGGTGGCCCGCACCGAGCCCAAGTTCGGCTGAGCACCCAAGAGCAGCTGCCCGAGAACGACCGAGAGCGGAGACCGCAGACCATGACCACCCAGGAGTTCACCATGCGCGACCAGTTCGCGCTGACCACCGCCGAGCTGCTCGACCAGGACCCGCGCACCGCCCTGGTGCTGGCCGACATCGGCGCCGCCCAGTTCCCCGAGGCGGCCAGCGCCCACCCCGACCGGGTGGTGAACGTCGGCATCCGCGAGCAGCTGCTGATCGGCGTCGCCGGCGGCCTGGCGCTGACCGGGATGCGGCCGATCGCGCACACCTTCGCCAGCTTCCTGATCGAGCGGCCCTTCGAGCAGGTGAAGCTGGATCTGAACCACCAGGGCGTCGGCGCGGTGCTGGTGAGCGCGGCCGGTTCCTACGACTGGCCGGCCGGCGGGCGCACCCACATGGCGCCCGGCGACGTCGCCCTGCTGGACACCCTCCCCGACTGGCACGTGCACGTCCCCGGCCACCCCGCCGAGGCCGACCTGCTGCTGCGCCACGCCGTCGCGGCGGGCGACAGCCTGCAGTACGTGCGGCTGTCCGTCCAGCAGAACCGCGAGGCCCGGCCGATCGTCCCGGGGCGATTCCTGACGGTCCGTGAGGGCGCCCGGGGCGTGGTGCTGGCGGTCGGCCCGATGCTGGACGCGGTGCTGGAGGCCACCGAGACGCTGGACGTGACGGTGCTGTACGCGGCCACCGTGCGGCCGTTCGACGCGGCGGGCCTGCGGGCGGCGATCGGTGGCCGGGCCGACGTGGTGCTGGTCGAGCCGTACCTGGCCGGCACCTCGGAGCGCGAGGCGCACCGGGCGCTGGAGCAACTGCCGCACCGCGTCCTCGGGTTGGGCGTGCCGGTGGCCGAGCACCGGCACTACGGGTCGCTGCCCGAGCACCTGGCGGCGTACGGCCTGGACGCGGCCCACCTGCACGCCCGGATCGCCGCCTTCCTGTGGTGAGGCTCGGCCTGTGGTGAGCCCGGCCCGGGGCGAGTCAGGCCGTGCGCAGCACCGCCACCGCGTCCGGCCCGAGCAGCACCGCACCGTTCGCCCCGGCCTTCACCTCGCCGAACGAGGCCTCCAGGGCGGCGAGTTCGCCCTCCAGCGGGACGGCGGCGGGCTGCTCGCCGCCGAGCCTGGCCAGCACCCGGTAGCGGCCCCGGTGCACGGCCAGCCAGCCCTCCGCCGCGTCGTGCCGCACCCGCACCGCCGCCAGGTCGCCGGCCGCCAGCTCGGGCGCGGTGCGCCGCAGCCGGATCAACTCCCGGTGCCAGGCAAGCAGTTCGGCATGCGGGGCGCGGCCCGGCTCGGACCAGTCCAGGGTGGAGGCGCGGACGGTGGCCGCGTCCTGCGGATCGGGGACGTCCTCGGCGCGCCAGCCGTGCTCGGCGAACTCCCGACGCCGGCCCTGCCGGACGGCCTCGGCGAGCTGCGGGTCGGTGTGGTCGGTGAAGTACTGCCAGGGGGTGGACGCCCCCCACTCCTCGCCCATGAACAGCATCGGCGTGAAGGGCGAGGTGAGCACGAGGGCCGCTGCGGCGGCCAGCCGGCCGGGCGGAAGCGACGCCGACAGCCGGTCGCCGGTGGCCCGGTTCCCGATCTGGTCGTGGGTCTGCGCGTAGCCCAGCAGCCGGTGCCCGTAGGCCGACGGGAACGGGCGGCCGTGCGAGCGGCCCCGGAACGAGGACGGGCTGCCGTCGTGGAAGAAGCCGCGGGTGAGGGTCTTGGCGAGCGCCGCCCACGGGTCGGCCGCGAAGTCCGCGTAGTAGCCCTGGCTCTCGCCGGTCAGCAGCGCGTGCAGCGCGTGGTGGAAGTCGTCGCTCCACTGCGCGGTCAGCCCCAGCCCGCCGGCCTGCCGGGGCGCGGTGGTCCGCGGATCGTTCAGGTCCGACTCGGCGACCAGGAACAGCGGGCGGCCGGTGGCCTCCGCCAACTCCTCTACGGCGGCCGCGAGTTCCTCCAGGAACGGCAGCGCCCGGTCGTCCGCCAGCGCGTGCACCGCGTCCAGCCGCAGCCCGTCGATCCGGTAGTCGCGCAGCCAGGCCAGGGCGCTGCCGATCAGGTACGCCCGGACCTCGTCCGAGCCCGGCGCGTCCAGGTTCACCGCCGCGCCCCACGGGGTCCGGTGCCGGTCGGTGAAGTACGGGCCGAACCGGGGCAGGTAGTTGCCGGACGGGCCGAGGTGGTTGTGCACCACGTCGAGGATCACGCCGAGGCCGCGCAGGTGCGCCGCGTCCACGAAGCGCTTCAGCCCGTCCGGGCCGCCGTACGGCTCGTGGACCGCCCACGGCGCCACCCCGTCGTAGCCCCAGCCGTGCCGGCCCGGGAACGGGCAGACGGGCATCAACTCGACGAAGTCCACGCCGAGTTCGACCAGGTGGTCGAGGCGGGCGGCGGCCCCGTCGAAGGTGCCCTCGACGGTGAAGGTGCCCACGTGCAGCTCGTACACCACCGCGCCCGGCAGCGGGCGGCCCCGCCAGGCCGTCCCCGACCAGTCGAACGCGGCGTGGTCGACGGGGCGGCTCAGCCCGTCCGGGCCGGACGGCTGGCGGGGCGAGCGCGGATCGGGCAGCGCCGGGCCGCCGTTCAGCCGGAAGCCGTAGTCGCCGTCCGGGCCGTCCCCGTGCCACCAGCCCGGGTGCGCCGGATCGCGCTCCAGCAGGTACGGGATCGCCCCGACCTCCACCTCGACCACCCTGGCCTTCGGCGCCCACACCCGGTACCGCATCATGCCCCCTTCACCAGCAGCGCCACCGGCAGCTGCTGGAACAGATACGCCAGTTCGACCGCCCCGCCGGTGAAGCGACGGCCCGTCAACCGGTCCGTCCAGCGGCCCGGCGGCAGCTCCAGCAGGGTGCCGCGCCAGCCGCCCGACCGGAGCAGCCCGTACGGCAGCCGGGTCGCCGCCCCCACCACCTGCCGGCCGCGGGCGAACGCCACCAGGTGCTCGGCCGCCGGGCCGATCCCCGTCAGCGGGCGGTAGGCGCCCAGCGGGCCCTCGCGGCGCAGGTGCAGGGCGGTGGTGGTCAGGTGCAGCTTCTCCCGGGCCAGGTCGCCGGGGCGCGGCGCGGCCGCGTCGGTCAGCCGCACCGCCAGCGCGTCCAGGTCCACCGGGGCCCGGTTGTCCGGGTCGACCAGCGTGTACAGCGGCTCCTCGCCGCCCTGGAACACGTCCGGCACGCCCGGCGCCAGCAGGTGCAGCAGCGCCGCCGACAGCGAGTTCACCCGGGCGAACGGCTCCAGCATGCCGACGAACCCGGCGATCCGCGGACACAGCCCCGGATTGGCCAGCGCGTCCCGCACGTACTGGGCGAGCCGCTGCTCGAACACCTCGTCCGGCGCCGTCCACGAGGTGCGGCGCTTCGCCTCCCGCACCGACTTCAGCACCACGCCCAGCAGCCGCTCCTCGGTCAGCGGCCACGCCGCCAGCAGGGTCTGCCACAGCAGCCACGCCGAGGCCCGGTCCGGGCACGGCCCGGCCGCCACCGTCCACGCCGCGCACTCCGCCGCCCACGCCTCCGGCAGCTCCGCCAGCACCGCGAGCCGGGCCCGGGCGTCCGCGCTGCGCTTGGTGTCGTGGGTGGACAGCGCCGTCATCGCGTGCGGCCAGTGCTGCTCCTGCTGCTCGCACCAGCGGTGGAAGTCCGCCGGGGCGACGCCCGGGTGCTCGGGGAGGCCGCCGACCTCGTTCAGCGACAGCAGCGCGTTGAACCGGTAGAACGCGGTGTCCTCCACGCCCTTGGCCGCCACCGCCGAGGCGGTCTGGCCGAAGCGGTGGCAGAACTCGTCCTTCGCGGGGGAGCGGCCCAGCGCGCCGAGCGCGAGGCGGCGCACCAGCAGCTCGGTGTCCGACGCGCCCTCGGGCGGGGCGAGCGCCTCGGCGGCCTCGGCCGGGGCCGGCTCGCCCGGCACCACGTACGGGCGGTACACCGGGTACTCGGTGAGCAGGCCCTCCAGCGCCCGGCGCACCGCCAGCGGCGAGTGGTCGGCCAGCTCCGGGCCGTCCGCGCAGATCCGCTCGACCAGGCGCACCAGCCGGTCGGTCTCCGCGGACAGCGCGCCGTCCGGCGACACCATCTCGGCCCGGCCGATCAGCGCCGACGCCGCCGCGTCCGCCCGGTCGCCGACGTCGCGCCGGTAGGTGATCGTCAGTCGTTCCGCGCCCAGGTGGTCGGTCAGCACGCCGTCGATCCGGCGCAGCGCGTCGTAGCCGGTGGTGCCCGCGCACGGCCAGTCGGCGGGCAGCCGCTCGTCGCCGGTGAGGATCTTCTCCACCACCGTGTACGCGCCGCCGGTGGCCTCCGCGAGGCGCCGCAGGTAGCCGCGGGGGTCGGCCAGCCCGTCGGGGTGGTCGATCCGGAAGCCGTCCAGGACGCCCTCGCGGTGCAGCCGCAGCAGCACCGCGTGCGTCGCCTCGAACACCTCCGGGACCTCCATCCGCACCGCGATCAGCTCGTTCACGGTGAAGAACCGCCGGTAGTTGATCTGCTCGTCGGCCAGCTTCCACCAGGCCAGGCGGTACCACTGGCGGTCCAGCAGCTCCGGCAGCGGCAGGTGCGCGGTGCCGGGGCGCAGCGGGAACTCGTGCTCGTGGTAGCGCAGCACCTCGCCGTCCACCGTCAGCGCGCCGAGCTCCGCGCCGAGGCGGCCGCCGAGCAGCGGCAGCAGCAGGCGGCCGCGCCCGGGGGCGTCGACCGGGCCCGACTGGGCGGTCCAGTCGATGTCGAACCAGGCGGCGAACGGGTCGTCGGGGCCGTTCGCCAGCACCTGCCACAGCGGCCGGTTCAGCTGCTCCGGCACCGGCAGCGCCATGTGGTTGGGCACCACGTCCGCGATCAGGCCGAGGCCGTGTCGCCGTGCGTGCGCCGAGAGCTCGCGCAGCGCCTGCTCGCCGCCCAGCTGCTCGGCGACCCGGCCGTGGTCGACCGTGTCGTAGCCGTGCGTGGAGCCCGGCACCGCCTCCAGCAGCGGCGACAGGTGCAGGTGCGAGACGCCGAGCGCCGCCAGGTACGGCACCGCCCGGCGGGCGTCGTGCAGGGTGAACTCCGGCTGCAACTGGAGCCGGTAGGTGGCCGTCGGGAAGCGGGCCGTCGAAGGGCGCGCGGCGACTGACGTCATAGCCGCATCCCTACCCGGACCGCCCGGGGCCTACCGCCCATTGCCCCGAACGGGGTGACTACGCCGGTCGCTGCAGCACCAGCAAGGAGCGGTCCGGCAGGTGCAGGGTGTCGCCGGCCTTGGCGCGCGGGCCGGTGCCGGGCGCGGGGAGGGCGGGCAGCGCGGTGTCGACGACGACCTGCCAGGCCTCGCCGTGACCGGCCGGGACGGTGAAGGCGATCGGCTCCGAGTGGGCGTTGAACATCAGCAGGAACGAATCGTCGACGATCTTGCCGCCGCGCCGGTCCGGCTCGGAGATGGCGTTGCCGTTCAGGAAGACCGTCAGCGACTTCGCGTACGAGGTCGACCAGTCCGGATCGGTCATCTCCTCGCCGCCCGGGGTGAACCAGGCGATGTCGGTCAGCGCGTCGTGGGTGCCGGAGACCGGGCGGCCGTGGAAGAACCGGCGGCGGCGGAAGACCGGGTGGTCGCGGCGCAGCCAGATCATGCCCTGGGTGAACTCCAGCAGCCGGCTGTCCGCCTGCTCGCCCTCCCGGCTCGGCCAGGCCACCCAGGTCAGCCCGGAGTCCTGGCAGTAGGCGTTGTTGTTGCCGTGCTGGGTGCGGCCCAGCTCGTCGCCGTGGGAGAGCATCGGCACGCCCTGGGAGAGCATCAGGGTGGCGATGAAGTTGCGCTGCTGGCGGGCTCGCAGCTCCAGCACGCCCGGGTCGGTGGTGTCGCCCTCCGCGCCGCAGTTCCACGAGCGGTTGAAGGACTCGCCGTCCCGGTTGTCCTCCCGGTTGGCCTCGTTGTGCTTGTCGTTGTACGACACCAGGTCGCGCAGCGTGAAGCCGTCGTGGCAGGTGACGAAGTTGATCGAGGCGATCGGGCGGCGGCCGTCGTCCTGGTACAGGTCGGAGGAGCCGGTCAGCCGGGAGCCGAACTCGGCCAGGGTGGCGGGCTCGCCGCGCCAGAAGTCACGGACGGTGTCGCGGTACTTGCCGTTCCACTCGGTCCACAGCGGCGGGAAGTTGCCGACCTGGTAGCCGCCCTCGCCGAGGTCCCACGGCTCGGCGATCAGCTTGGCCTGCGAGACCACCGGGTCCTGCTGGACCAGGTCGAAGAACGAGGACAGCCGGTCCACCTCGTGGAACTGCCGGGCCAGCGTCGCCGCCAGGTCGAAGCGGAACCCGTCCACGTGCATCTCGGTGACCCAGTAGCGCAGCGAATCCATGATCATCTGGAGCACGTGCGCGGAGCGCATCAGCAGCGAGTTGCCGGTGCCGGTGGTGTCCTCGTAGAACCGCTGGTCCTTCGCCAGCCGGTAGTACGAGGCGTTGTCCAGGCCGCGGAAGGACAGCGTCGGCCCGAGGTGGCTGCCCTCCGCGGTGTGGTTGTACACCACGTCGAGGATCACCTCGATGCCCGCCGCGTGCAGCGCCTTCACCATCGACTTGAACTCCTGCACCTGGTGCCCGCGGTCGCCCGTCGAGGAGTACGAGGAGTGCGGGGCGAAGAAGCCGATCGTGTTGTAGCCCCAGTAGTTGGACAGCCCCAGGTCCCGCAGCCGGTGGTCGCGGACGAACTGGTGCACCGGCATCAGCTCGATCGCCGTCACGCCCAGCTTCGCCAGGTGCTCGATCACCGCCGGGTGCGCCAGGCCCGCGTACGTCCCGCGGATCTCCTCCGGGATGCCCGGGTGCCGCCTGGTCAGGCCCTTCACGTGCGCCTCGTACACCACCGTGCGGTGGTAGTCGGTGCGCGGCGGCCGGTCGGTGCCCCAGTCGAAGTACGGGTTGATCACCACCGAGTGCATGGTGTGCGGCGCCGAATCCAGGTCGTTGCGGCGCTCCGGCGCGCCGAAGTGGTAGCCGTACACCGACTCGTCCCAGTCGATGTGGCCGCTCATCGCCTTCGCGTACGGGTCCAGCAGCAGCTTCGACGCGTTGTGCCGCAGACCCAGCCCGGGCTGGAACGGGCCGTGCACCCGGAACCCGTAGCGCTGGCCCGGCTGGACGCCCGGCAGGTACGCGTGCCGCACGAAGGCGTCGGTCTCGCGCAGTTCGACCGCCGTCTCCGAGCCGTCCTCGGCGATCAGGCAGAGCTCGATCCGGTCCGCGCTCTCGGAGAACACCGCGAAGTTGGTGCCCGCGCCGTCGTAGGTGGCGCCGAGCGGGTAGGGCTGCCCCGGCCAGACCTGCATGTGTCCTCAACTTCCCCGTGCCAGACGCCAATCGGCGCTCCCACGGGCGGTCACCCGGTGGAGCGCCCGAGCATGTGCGGGCGTCAGTGGCGCGACGGGCGTGATGCACCGCACATCCGCATACTCCTCGCCGGACGGCCGAACCCGGCGTCCATCCGCGTCCATTCGCCCGTTGTTCGCCCGGACGGGTGTCCCGGCTTCCGGGCCGGACAGCCCGCCGTGGCCGGGCCGTGACGGACTGTCGGCCGCAGCGGTGCGCGCCGCGGTGCGTGCTGTCAAGAGGGCTGTGTCGCGGCCACCGAGGGCGATACCCTTGATCGTCCGGACCGCGAGAACCCCGGGCCCGTGTGCGGCCGGCGACCAGGGGCCGTCACGGTGGACCGAGTCAGCGGACAGCCCGTCAGTCGGCGGGCGGCGGGCGAGAGGTGAGGTGGCGGATGGCGTTCCCCGCCGACGGCGACGGACCCGACCCGCGGGCCGGCGGCAGCGAGGCCCCGACGCTGGTCGTCCGCACCGGCGGCGGCCGCGGATCGCTGCCCCCGCAGGGCGGCCCCGTCGAGGGCATGCCGCCCGCCTGGGCCGCCGACCAGTGGGAGGACGCCTACCGCCGGGTCCGGCTGGCCGGCCGCGCCTACGTCTGGCTCAACCTGGTCGAACAGCGGATGCGCGCCCTGGTCCACGAAGTGCTGCGCCCCGTCTACGCGCCCGTGCACGGCGAGGAGTGGGTCACCGCCGCCGCCGGACCGGTCGGCGAGGAGTGGGTGCACCGGGCCGCCGCCGTCCGCGAGGTCTCCCGCCGCAAGGGCTACCTGCTCGACCCCGTCGACGACGACCCGCTGGTCTTCCTCACCCTGCCGCAGCTGCGCGAACTCATGGTCCAGCACTGGCCGTGCTTCGAACCCCACCTGGTGGACCGCCGCGAGGTCGAACTCGCCCTCGACGAACTCGAGGTCGCCCGGCACGTGGTCTCCCGCAACCGGGCGCTCACCCAGACCGTCCTCGACCAGACCGAACGGGCCGCCGCCCGCCTGCTCGCCGTGCTCGACGGCACGCTCGGCGGCGTGCCCGCCGACGTCGTCGAGGAACTCGTCGCCGGCCGCTACTCCGACGTGGTCGCCGTCCACCCCGACCGGGTCCGCCTGCAGCGCGACCTGCCCGTCGAGGACCTGCTCGACGGCGCCCGGCGGCTCGACGCGGTCGGCATCGGCCTCGGCATGCTCT
The DNA here is from genome assembly GCF_014648555.1 of Kitasatospora griseola. Classification (GTDB taxonomy): domain Bacteria; phylum Actinomycetota; class Actinomycetes; order Streptomycetales; family Streptomycetaceae; genus Kitasatospora; species Kitasatospora griseola. The sequence goes on along the minus strand of NZ_BMRI01000004.1, from coordinate 266,060 downwards.
GCCAGAACTACACCGGCAAGCGACTGGTGCGGCTCGCCGCCGACGGCTGCCGGGTGCGGCTGCTCTTCCTCAACCCGGCGAGCAGCGCGGTGCGCCGTCGCGAACGCGAACTCGGCATCGGGCGTGGCGAGTTGGGTCGATCGGTGGAGATGAACATCATGCACGTGCGCCGGGTGAGGGCCCGGCTGCGCGACCCCGGCAGCTTCGAGATCCGGGTGTTCGACGAACTGCCCCGGTTCACCGCCTACCTGGTCGAGGGCCCGCGGACCACCGGCGCGGGCGGACGCCGGCGCTCCACCGACCTCGGCGTCGTCCAGCCCTACCTGCGCCGGGCCCGCGGCATCGAATCGCCCGCCCTGGTGCTGCGCGGCGGCGCCGGACAGGAGGCCGGCGGCACCGAACCCGGCCTGCTGGAGGTCTACCGGGAGGAGTTCGAGGACCTTTGGGGAGACTCCCGCGCGGTGTCCTGACCAGCAGGATCGCGCCCCGTGGAGCGGACGCGCCGTCGGCGCTGTCACAGCGGCAGGCGATGATGGTCCGCGTCTTGGCAGTGCCGACGGAAGGACACACCCCATGACCTGGTGGAAGGGGCCGCTCACCGGTTTCGACCTGGAGACCACCGGCACCGACCCGGAGGAGTCCCGGATCGTCACCGCCGCCGTGGTCGACACCCTCGGCGGCCGTGTCGAAGGGGCCACCAACTGGCTGATCGACCCCGGCGTCCCGATACCCGCCGAGGCCACCGCCATCCACGGCATCACCGACACCGAGGCCCGCACCCACGGCCGGCCCGCCGCCGAAGCCGTCGAGGAGATCGCCCGCGCCCTGCACCAGCGGCTCGCCGCCGGCCGGCCCGTGGTCGCCTTCAACGCCCCCTACGACCTGTCGCTGCTCGACGCCGAACTGCGCCGCCACGGCCGCCCCACCCTCGCCGACCGTCTCGGCGGGCCGGTCACCCCCGTGGTCGACGCCATGGTGGTCGACCGCGCCCTCGACAAGTACCGCAAGGGCTCCCGCACCCTGCAGCGGGTCTGCGAGGTCTACGGGGTCGAACTCCACGACGCCCACGAGGCCGGCAGCGACGCGCTCGCCGCCGTCCGGGTCGCCGTCGCCCTCGGCCACCGCTACCCCCAGGCCGGCGACCTGCCGCTGGACGAGCTCCACCGGCGGCAGATCGACTGGTACCGCACCTGGGCCACCGACCTGCAGGCCTGGCTGCGCCGCAAGGACCCGGCCGCCACCGTCGACCCGCGCTGGCCGCTCAAGGCGGCGTCCTGAGGACGGTTTCGCGGCTGCCGATCAGTCGAGCGCCCGGCGGCGGGACAACAGGAACCGCTGCCGGGCCAGGTCGACCTCGGTGATCCGCACGGTCAGCGGGTCGCCGACCCGAACGGCCTCCCCGGCCGACTCGGCCTCGGGGACCAGCCCTTGAAGACCGTCCGGCCGGTCCTCGATCCGGACGAAGAGGCCGAACGGCGCCACCTTCGTCACCACGCCGTCCACCAACTCTCCGACACGATCGGCCAGTTGCGTGAGCGGATTGTCCTGCAGGGCCTTCAGCGACAGATACAGCTCCTCGCGCACCAGGTCGGCGCCGAGCACCGCGGCCGTGACCTGCCGGCCCACCGCGACGACGGCCGACGGGTCGCCGATCCACCGCCAGGACAGCTCCGGCTGCCGGATCCGGACGGTGAAGCCGTCGACGTCCACGAAGGTGACGGTGTCGGCGATCCCGGTGACCGTGCCGGTGACGGCCTGCCCCGGGCGCAGCGCGTTCAGGAACGCCCAAGTCCGGTCGCACGGCGACCAGGTGGTGCGCCAACGGGCCCGCAGGACGCCGTCCGGGTCGGGCAGCACCGCGGCGGACAGCGGCCGGTGCTCGTCGACCGTGGTCGGCAGCGCGGCGGCGGCCCGCGCGCCCGCGGCCAGGGCCGCCAACTCCTCGCGCTGCTCCCCGTCCACAAGGACGCCGGTGATCGTGCCCGCAGCGTCCTCCCGGACGAACTCCACCCGGCCGTCCTCGGGGACCGAGGCCAGCACGGCCGCCACGTCGGTGGACAGCGGCGGCCAGACGGTCAGCATCGCGCGCGGTGCGAGCCCCGCGCGGACCGCGTCGACGCTGTCGGGTGTCAGGCGGTGCCGGCGGGAGACGTGCTGGATGGGTGACTCCTCCAGGACGCCGGCCTGCCCGGAGGCGACCAACCAGTGCACCCGCGCCCAGAACTCCTCGTCGGCGGGCCGCTGCGGGCCGTCCGGCTCCTCGGGCTCCTCCGAGTAGGGCGACTCCGGTATCGGCTCCGGGAACAGGCCGAGCCGACGGGCGCGGGCCGCGGCGCGCTCGCACGGCCGGTCGGTGCCGATGTACATGTACTGGTCGTAGCCGATGTGCACGAAGAACTCGTCGCCTGCCTCCAGCCGACACCAGCCAGCGGCGTCGCGGAGCATGATCCGCACCAACTCCAGTGCCGCCGCCAACGAGACCTCTGCGCCGTCGTGGAACCCCTGCAGGCCCGGGAACAGGTCCTCCAGGGGGCCGGTGTCCCCACTGACCCCCGGATCGCGGACGGACAGCCGGTCGACGCCGCACTCCTCGGCGAACGCGACCACGGCCTGCAGGTAGGCCGCCTCGATCGGCCCGCGGTCGCTGTCGACGTCGTCGTCGGCCAGGTAGCGGCCGCGCTCGTCGCGGTTGGCGGGGTCGTACTTGGTGACGCGGTGCACGAACTTCGGCACGCTGCTCCCGGGCCGGTCGGCGGACGGTGGCCGCGCGACCTAGGCGGCGTCCCGACAGACCGTCAGGACGCCACGGCCGAACGGCCGGTCAGGACTGCGGGAAGTCGAAAGTGTAGCCCTGCGCCACCATCCACGGCAGCAGCTGCTTCAGGGCCGCCACGGTCTGGCTGCGGTCGCCGCCGCCGTCGTGCATCAGCACCACGCTGCCCGGGCGGAGGTTCTGCTCCACGGTGTTGACGATCGACTGCACGCCCGGGCGGGACCAGTCGCGCGGGTCGACCGACCAGCCGAGGGACTTCATGCCCTGGTCGGCGCCGATCTTCTCGTTCTCGGCCGTGAAGTCGCCGCCCGGGGCGCGCCACCAGGTGATCTGCGCGTTGCCGCCGGCGGCGTTCTCGATCTGCGTCTTGGCGTCGGCGATCTCCGCCACCTGCTGCTGGTGCGACTGGGTGTGCATCGGCTGCGGGTGGTCGACGGTGTGGTCGCACAGGCGGTGGCCCTCGGCGACGATCCGCTTGACCGCCGCCGGGTTCGCCTTCGCGTTGTCGCCGATCTCGCAGAACGTCGCCTTCGCGTCGTACTTCGCCAGCAGGTCCAGCACCTGGCCGGTGGCCGGGCCCGGGCCGTCGTCGAAGGTCAGCGCCACGGTCCTGCCGCCCGAGGCGGTGTGGTGCAGCACGTTGGTGGCCGGGGCGGGGGTGTGCTGCCCGCCGGCCGGCCTCGACGCGCCGGAGCCCGGTGCGGACGGGGTGGTGGCGCCGGTCGCCGGCGCGGACGGCGCGGTGGTCGCTGCTGTCGACCCGGCGCCGCCAAGGGTCTGGCTCGGCGAGGCGAACGGGGACGAGGAGACCCCGCTCGGGGTCGGCCGGGCCGCGATCGAGGAACTCCCGCTCCCGCTCGGCGTCGTGCTCGTGCTCGCGCTCGGCGTCGCCGAGGGCTGCGCGGCGTCCCCCGCCGCGAGGGGGGTGCCGTGCGCACCGCACGCCGCCAGCAGGGCCGGGGCGAGCAGTGCGGCGGACACGCCGAGGAGAAGAGGACGACGACGGGCGGATATGCGGGACTTCACCATGGAACGACTCCTGACGTCGTACCGCGGCCGCCGATGCGGCGGGGCGTCTGGTGGGATACGACGCCGGGCACGAACGAGGTGGTTCCGTCCGGGTGTGCGCTGCGCCACAGGGCGGGCACCGAACGGAGCGGTCAGAACGCGAACCAGCGTACTGCCGCCTCGCCGTCACGCAGCGAGTCGACGCGGCGACGGAACTCGGCCCGGGCGGACGGGTTTCCGGCCGTCTGCTGGGCCACCCAGGCGGCGCTCGCGGTCTCCCGCGCGCCGCGCAGCACCGCGAATCCCGGCCACTCCCGGACGTCCCAGCCGTAGGCCGTGTTGAACGCCGCAACCTCCTCGGCCGGTACGCCGTACCGGTCCTGACTGAGCGCCAGCACCACCAGGTCGTGCTCGCGCAGGTCCGAGGCCATGTACTCCAGGTCGAGCAGCACCGGGCCGGCGGGGGTGATGTGCACGTTGCGGGGCAGGGCGTCGCCGTGGATCGGGCCGAACGGGATATAAGGGGTCAATTCGGAAATAGCGGTGACAAAGGTCTCTTTCCGGTCACGGAGGAAGGCGGCGTCCGCCGGATCGATGTGACCCTCCGCGGTCGCCAGCCAGCTGTCCACCGGGGCGAGCAGGTCGCGCCGGCCGAGCGGCGCCGGCGGGGCGGGCTCCGCGGGCAGGGCGTGCAGGGCGCGCAGCAGCGGGGCGAGGTCGGCGGGGCGGGCCGGGCGGACGGCGGGCTCCAGCCGGTGCCACAGCGTGACGGGGTGCTCCTGGGCGAGGTGCACGACGGGGTCGGCCGGGCGGACCACCGGCACGCCCGCGCCGTCCAGCCAACCGGCCAGCGCGAGTTCGCGGGCGGCCCGGTCGGCCGAGCCGGGGGTGCGGCCGACCTTGGCGACCAGGCCGAGCTCCGGCAGGTCGAAGACGGCGTTCTGGCCGAGCGAAATGAGCGTGGCCCCGGCCGGGTCGATGCCGGCCGGGGCGCACGCCTGCTGCAGGAGGGCCTGGGCCCCCGATTCGTCGAAGATCACCTGCTCATTGTCGGCGAACCGGGGGCGTTCCAGGCGGGAGGGGGTGGGTCAGCCGACCAGCTCGTGCTCGTCGCGGCCGCGGTGGGCTCCGGTGCCGGCCGGGGCGGCGGCGGGCGCCTCGCCCTCCAGCCGGGGCAGCCAGTGCAGCCAGCGCGGCAGGTACCAGTTCCGGTCGCCGAGCAGCGACATCACGGCGGGGAGCAGGACGGCGCGGATCACCGTGGCGTCGATCAGGACGGCGACGGCGAGGCCGACGCCCATCTGCTTCATCACCTGCATGGAGAGCGTCCCGAAGACCGCGAACACGCCGACCATGATCACGGCGGCGCTGGTGACCACGCCGGCGGTGGTGCGGATGCCGTGGGCGACGGCCGCGCCGGTGGGCAGGCCGCGGTCGTACGCCTCCTTGATCCGGGAGACCACGAAGACGTGGTAGTCCATCGACAGGCCGAAGAGGATCACGAACAGGAACAGCGGGATCCAGCTCTCCACCGCGCCGACGCCGTCGGTGCCGATCAGCGAGGCGCCGAAGCCGTGCTGGAAGACCAGCGTCAGCACGCCGTAGGCGGCGCCGACCGAGAGCAGGTTGAGCAGCACGGCGGTGACGGCGATGGACAGCGAGCGGAACGAGCAGAGCATCAGCAGGAAGGCGAAGGCGACCACGAACCCGAAGACCGGGAGCATCGAGCCGGACATCTGCTTGTTGAAGTCGACCGAGCCGGCGGTGCTGCCGGTGACCGGGGCCTCGGCGCCGGCGATCCTCCCGACCGTGGCGGGCACGACCTGCTCGCGCAGCACCTTCAGCGCCTCGGCGGAGGTGGTGTCGTTGCCGGTGCCGTAGAGCGGGATGTCGACCGTGGCGACGTTCTGCGCGGCGTGCACCGTCAGGCTGGTGGGGCCGTGCATCCTGCCGGTGGCGAGGGCCTTGGACTGGAGATCGGCGAGCGCCTGCGTCATCTCGGGCGAGGAGATGTCCTTCGCCCTGACCACCACGGTGGCGGGGGAGGGGCTGCCGGGGAAGGCGTCCTGGATCCGCTGCGAGACGGCCACCAGGGTGTTGTCCTTGGGCAGTTGCTGCTGGAACGTCAGGTTGGCGGTGTGCATGGTGAGCATCGGCGCGGCGATCGCCAGCAGGGCGGCGGTGGCCAGGCCGGCGGCGGCCAGCGGGTGGCGCAGCACCGGGGTGAGCACCGCGTTCCAGAACCGGCTGCCCTCGCCTGCGCCGCGGCGCAGGCGGTGCAGGAACGGGATCCGACCCTTCTCCACCCGGTCTCCGAGCAGCGACAGCAGGGCGGGCAGCACCGTCAGCGAGCCGAGCACGGCGGTGATCACGACCAGGATGGTGGCGAAGGACATCGCCTTGAAGGTGGCGATGCCGGTGAGGAACATGCCGGCCATCGCGACCACGACCGTGATGCCGGAGACCAGCACGGCGCGGCCGCTGGTGGCGGCGGCGATCCGCAGCGCCGTCTCGGCGTCGTGCCCGGCGGCGCGCTCCTCGCGCTCGCGGCGCAGGTAGAACAGGCAGTAGTCGACGCCGACGGCGAGGCCGACCAGCAGCATCACCGAGGAGGCGTCGTTGCTGGTGTGCAGCAGGCCGGAGGAGAGCGCGACCAGGCCGGAGGCGGCGACGAAGGCGGTGAGCGCCAGCACCACCGGGAGGACCGCGGCCACCAGCGCGCCGAAGGCGACCAGCAGGATGCCGAGGGCGAGCGGCACGGCCGTCCACTCGGCGCGGGCGAAGTCGTCGCTGAACTGCTCGTTGAACCACTTGCCGGCGCTGGCCTCGCCGAACTCCTCGACCAGCAGCTCGGGGTGCTGCTTCTGCACGGCCGTCACCGCGTCCATCACCGCGGGCACGTTGGCCACCGCCGTCTCGCGGTCCTCCCCCTTGACCGTGAACTGGATCAGCGCGGAGTGCTTGTCGCCGGAGACCGCGCCCGTCTCGTACGGGCTGTGCAGCTCGCCGGCCTTGCCGGTGGCCCGGACGGCGGCGCCGACCTGCTCGACGACGGCCTTGAACGCCGGGTCGTCGGCCGTCAGCGTGCGGCTCTGCACCAGGACGGTCTCGCCGGCCGGGGACTTGATGCCCGCGTCGTCCAGGATCTTGGCGGCCTGCGCGACCTGGCCCGGCATCTGCTCGGCGTCGGTGACCTTGGTGGCGCCGTGCACGCCGCCGAGGTAGGCGGCGAGGACGACGAAGAGCAGCCACCCGAAGACCGCGGTCTTTCTGTGGCGGGCGCTCCAGGCGCCCATCGTGGCGGCGATTCCATGCTTCACGGTAGGTGTTCCCCCAGGGGTGTCGGGCGGGTGCGGGCCGCCCGGGTCGACGGGCCGCCGGGCTGCGTCCGGCGGCACAACAGACGCTATGAGCTGGGAATCTGACGAACCATCCGGCTAGTCACCGACTTTTCCCTGGTCCTGTCCTCAGGGGTGAATAGGGGGTTAGCCCTACCCTCGGGCTCGGGTTCTCCTCCTTGAGGGCAGCCGGACGTCCACCCTGAGGGGGAGCGATCTCCACCCCGGGCACGAGGTGGGAAGGGCCCCGGCCGGGTGACGATGGATCAGGGTCGGCTCCGTGGCCGCCCCAGGGGGCGTAGAACGAAACCCACTTGCCGGGCGGCAAGCAAGGTCCCGTAGGATGCCCACTGTTACTTACCTGCCGACCGGCTAGGCCCTGCCGAGGGTTTCGCGTGCCGGTCCTGCCGTTGCCCGGTACCCCGTCCTGCGGCTGCGGTGAACCATGCCCAGGGGAGGCATTTCGAGCATGTTCCACCGACTTGGACACTTCGTCGTCAAGCGGGCCTGGTGGGTGATCATCGCGTGGGTGATCGGCTCCATAGCCCTGATCGCCACCGCTCCGAAGATGAGCGCCTCGACCGACGAGTCAGAGTTCCTGCCGAAGCACTACGAGTCCATCCGGGCCGCCGTGGTCCAGCAGGACAAGTTCCCGGCCGAGTTCACCCCCAGCGCGATCCTGATGTTCGAGCGCACGGACGGCGGCGCGCTCACCGACGCCGACAAGGCCGACATCGCCAAGATCACCAAGGGCCTCACCGACAAGCACATCCCGCTGGTCGAGCAGGTCATCCCCCCGATGGAGGGGCGGACGATCTCGCAGGACGGTCACTACGCGATGGGCATGGTCTCCATCGACAAGACCAAGATGCAGACCGACGAGTACCTGACGGCCGCCAAGGACGTGCGCGACGAGGGCAAGGAACTGGCCAAGGGCACCGCGCTGAAGTACCAGGTCGGCGGCCAGGCCGCGATGGGCCTGGACCAGAAGGAGTCCTCCAGCGCCACCGACGCGATCACCATGGTCGCCACCGTGGTCCTGATCGTGGTCATCGTCGGCGTGATCTTCCGCGGCATCCTGGTCGGCTGGCTGCCGGTGCTGCTGTCGATGTTCCCGATGATCGCGGCCTCCGGCCTGATCGCCTTCGTCACCAAGCTGTTCGACCTGAAGTCCTCGCCGATCGCCTCCGCGATCGACATCGTGGTGATCCTCGGCGTCGGCACCGACTACTTCCTGTTCCTGATGTTCCGCTACCGCGAGCGCCTGCGGGCCGGCGACGACCGCAAGGCCGCCGTGGCCAACGGCGTCGGCCGGGTCGGCGAGGCGATCGCCTCGGCGGCCGGCGCGGTCACCGTCGCCTTCGCGGTGCTGCTGCTCTCCGAGCTCGGCATGTTCACCGCGCTCGGCCCGGCGCTGGCGATCTCCGTCGTCGTCACCGCGCTCGCCTCGCTCACCCTGACCCCGGCGCTGCTCGCCGTCATCCCCGCCAAGGCCACCTTCTGGCCCGGCCGCAAGTGGATGCAGGAGCCGGAGGGCGCCCGCTTCCACAAGCTCGGCCGCGCGGTCGGCCGTCGCCCCGGTCTGATCGCGCTGGTCTCCGGCGGCCTGCTGGTGGTCCTGTCGCTGGCCGGCCTCGGCTACCAGGGCACCTTCGACATGGCGAAGAGCATGATGCCGAAGGACAAGGAGTCCATGGTCGTCATGGACGCCATCGGCAAGGGCTTCTCGGCCGGTGCGGCCGACCCCACGCACGTCTTCCTGACCACCGGCACCAAGGCCGGCGGCAAGCTCGACCCGAACGCCCTGGGCGGCTTCGGCGCCAAGCTGGGCCAGGTTCCCGGCGTCGCCACCGTCCAGCCCGAGCCCAAGCTCAGCGAGGACGGCACCACCGCCGACTTCGTCGTGATGCTCAAGGACTCCGCGGCCAGCAACGCGGCGATCGACACCGTCACCAAGGTGCGCACGGCCGCCCACGCGGCCGCCCCCGCCGGCTCCGAGGCACTGGTCAGCGGCACCTCGTCGGTGTACAAGGACATCAACCTGGCGATGGCGCACGACTACAAGCTGGTCTTCCCGGTGGCGGGCGTGCTGATCCTGCTGATCCTGGGCCTCCAGCTGCGCAGCGTGGTCGCGCCCTGGTACCTGATGGCCTCGGTCGGCCTCGGCTTCGCGGCCACGCTGGGCGCCACCACGGTGGCCTTCCTCAAGCTCGGCTCCGAGTCCGGCCTGATGTTCATGCTGCCGATCTTCATCTACCTGTTCGTGGTGGCGATCGGCACCGACTACAACATCCTGATCATCGCCCGGCTCCGGGAGGAGGCCCGCGAGGGCCGCAGCCCCCGCGAGGCGGCCAAGGAGGCGATCCGGCACGCCGGTCCGACCGTCGCCGCAGCCGGCTTCATCCTGGCGGCGTCCTTCGCGACCTTCATGCTGGCCGGCAACGTGCTCTTCGCCGAGCTGGGCTTCGCGCTGGCCATCGGCATCGTGCTGGCGGCCTTCGTGATGGCGATGTTCTTCACCCCGGCGATCACTGCGCTGCTCGGCAAGAAGGCCTGGTGGCCCGGTCACGGCGCGATGCCCGAGCCCGGCCACGAGCCGGTCGGCGAGCGCGAGCCGCAGCCCGTCGGCAGGGCCTGAACGGCCGTCCGCGGGTAGCCGCGGGCAGCACCGAGTGAGAGGGGCATGCGGTCCGGCCGGACCGCATGCCCCTTCGGCGTCGCGGCGAAACACGGTGTGACCAGCGGAACTTTTCCCGCCGTTGACGAGGGTGGCCGTGCTATTGTCGAAGCAGTTGCAGTATTGGTTCCCATGAACGTGTGTGTGCGCCTGCTGGTTCCAACCGACAGGCGCATTTGTTTTGTCCGGTGTTTAGTCTCCGGATGGGGATCGCGGCTACGTGGGGCGCACGAGGTGTGTGTCCCAACGCCCCAGTGAAAGTGGAGACGGTTATGGCTACCGGCACCGTGAAGTGGTTCAACAGCGAAAAGGGCTACGGCTTCATCGAGCAGGACGGCGGCGGCGCTGACGTCTTCGCTCACTACTCGAACATCCAGTCCCAGGGCTTCCGTGAGCTCGTCGAGGGCCAGAAGGTCGAGTTCGACGTGACCCAGGGCCAGAAGGGCCCGCAGGCGGAGAACATCCGCACCATCTGAGTCCCGGCCTACGCCGACTCATTTGTCGCAGGCGAGGGCCCGTACCTCCTCAGGTACGGGCCCTCGTCCATGCCGCCCGACGGCCGGGGCGGCCCCTCCTCCTCGGCGGCCGACATCCCGCCGCCGCGCGTCCCGCGCGTCGGCCGACGGCCCTCCAGGAAGAGGAACACGCATGCCCGAGCAGTCCCGTCCGCAGTCCGGCCCGCAGTCCGCTCCGCGTGGTGACAAGCCGCGCACCCGCAGCGGGAAGCCGCGCACCGGTGCCGCCCGCGGCGAGGGCCGCGTCGGCGCGCCGCGCACCGGTGGTTCGCCCCGTGGCGGCGAGCAGGCCCGTGCCGAGCGCCCGCGCCGGCCGCGTCGGGGCGCCGCCCCGGTGGCCGCGCCCGCCGAAGACTTCACGCCCGTACAGGGCACCCCGTCGCGTCCGCCGGCCGCGAGTTTCGCCGAGCTGAACCTCTCCGCCGGACTGCTGAAGGAACTGGGCGCGCAGGGCGTCACCGAGCCGTTCCCGATCCAGGCCGCCACCCTGCCGGACGCGCTGGCCGGACGCGACGTCCTCGGCCGCGGCCGCACCGGCTCCGGCAAGACCCTGGCGTTCGGCCTGCCGCTGCTGGTGCGCACCGCCGGCAAGCGGGCGACCGCCCGCCACCCGCTGGCCCTGGTGCTGGTGCCGACCCGCGAGCTCGCCCAGCAGGTCACCGAGGCGCTCGCCCCCTATGCCGGGGTGCTCGGCCTGCGGATCACCACCGTGGTCGGCGGCATGTCGATCACCCGCCAGTCCAACCAGGTCCGCCGCGGCACCGAGGTGCTGGTGGCCACCCCCGGCCGACTGGACGACCTGATCCAGCGCGGCGACGTGCGACTCGACGACGTGGCGATCACCGTCCTCGACGAGGCCGACCAGATGGCCGACATGGGCTTCCTGCCGCAGGTCGTCAAGCTGCTGGAGCAGGTCGCCGAGGGCGGGCAGCGGATGCTGTTCTCCGCCACCCTGGACCGCAACGTGGACCGCCTGGTCAACCGCTTCCTCAGCGACCCGGTCACCCATTCGGTGGACCCGTCGGCCGGTGCGGTCACCACCATGGACCACCACCTGCTCCAGCTCGACCCCGCCGACAAGGCCGAGACCACCGCCCGGATCGCCGCCCGCGAGGGCCGAGTGATCATGTTCGTGCACACCAAGCACGGCGCGGACCGGCTCGCCAAGCAGCTGCGCGCCCACGGCGTGGTCGCCGCCGCACTGCACGGCGGCAAGTCGCAGCCGCAGCGCAACCGGGTCCTCGACCAGTTCCGCGACGGCCAGGTCACCGCGCTGATCGCCACCAACGTCGCCGCCCGCGGCATCCACATCGACGGCCTCGACCTGGTCGTCAACGTCGACCCGCCGATCGACCACAAGGACTACCTGCACCGCGGCGGCCGCACCGCGCGGGCCGGCGAGTCCGGCACCGTGGTCACCCTGGTGCTGCCCGAGCAGCGCCGCGAGGTCAACCGCCTGATGAGCATCGCCGGCATCCGGCCCACCATCACCAAGGTCCGCCCCGAGGACGGCGAGCTGAAGCGCATCACCGGCGCGCGGACGCCGTCCGGCGTGGCGGTCGTGCTCCCGGGTCCGGCGACGGCGATCGTCGCGGCCGTGCCCGAGCAGACCGAGAACCGCGGCCGCGGGCGCGGTGGGGCGAAGCCGGCGGACGGCGAGGCGCGACGACGCCCGGCGAAGCGTTCCGGCGGGCTGCCCAAGGACGTCGACATGAGCGGCAACCCGCGCCGCCCCCGGCCCAAGCAGCGCCCGGGCCGCGGGAGTTCGCAGATGGCGGCGGGCTTCATCGGCAAGTCGTCGGGGCGGGCGAAGCCGGGCTCCGGGACGAAGAGCGGCTCCAACTACGGGACGGGGCGGCAGCGGCGCCAGGCCGACTAGTCGGGTGCGAGAACGGGGCGCGTGGGGTACCTCCCAGCCCGGGAGGTACCCCACGCGCCCCGTTCTCGCGCTCTGTCAGTGCGTCGGCTGTGTCGCGCGGACGGTGGCGACCAGCGGGGCCAGCTCCGGGCGCTGTTCTGCGGTGGTGAGGGCCTCGGCGAGCGCCTCGTCGTTGGTGGGGCGGGCCTTGGCGAGCAGGTCGAGGCCGGCCGGGGTGACGTTGGTGTAGATGCCGCGCCGGTCGGTGGGGCAGAGGTAGCGGGCGAGCAGGCCGCGGTCCTCCAGCCGGGTGACCAGGCGGGTGGTGGCGCTCTGGCTGAGCACGACCGCGTCCGCGAGCTGGTTCATCCGGAAGTGGCCGCCGTCGCCGTCGTGCTGCTCGCTGAGCACGTCGAGGACGGAGAACTCACGGACGCTGAGCTCGTGTTCGGCCTGCAGGACACGTTCGAGGTGGGCCTCGATCCGACCATGCAGAGCGGTCAGGGCGCACCAGCCGTGCGCCAGGGCAGGATCCGGGCGGGTCATCGGCCGCGCTCCCTTCCGAGTGGTTTCACTTCGTACAAGCTTAGTCGAGATGTGCAAATTCCCGCGCCTGCAAGTATCGGGGTGGTCGTTCGCGGGAGGTCCGGGCGGAACGCGAGGAGACGGTCGATGGAGCAGCACGCGCGCCTGGACGCGCAGGAGGCGGCGCTGGACGCCCTGCTGGAGGCTCTCGGCGTGCCGGCGGAGGTGCCGCAGGACGACCGGGTGGCGCGCCTCGCCGAGCGGGCCCCGGGCTATGCGCAGTACCACCGGATCGGTCACAAGCGGCAGGCCGCGTACCGGCGGCTGACGGCGGACCGGGCGGCCGCGCACCACGCGTACCCGCTGGTGCTGGCCGCGCTGCTGACCGACGACGACCCGTCCTCGCCGCGCTGGTTCGCACAGGTGCTGCTGACGGTGGGCGGCCGGCAGAGGCTGCAGGAGGAGCTGGTGGCGGCGGTGGCGGCCGACGACCCGCTGCGGCAGGTGTGCGCGGTGGGCGCGTGGCGGTGGGCGGACGCCGCGGACGGACCGCTCGCCGAGCGCTTTCCGGCGGCCCGCCGGGAGGCGGCGGCGCGCTGCGTCGACCCGTGGGCGCGCGAACGGCTGGCCGAGCGGCCGACCCGGCGTCAATAAACCGCAGCGGACTACCTCTTGAGGGCGACGCCGTGTTAGCTTCTTTGCCAATTCATGGTCCTCGCATGGGGTGGCCTATGTCGTCGCCCGCGTCGCGGACCCTGACAACGGGGAAGAGGTACGCCGACATGGCGGGGGAGTTCACGGTCGACCCGGACGCGCTGCGCCGGTTCGCCCGCACCAGTGCCGAACGGGCCGAGCGGCTGCGGGCGATCCGCGCCGAACTCGGCGGACACCAGCTGTCGCCGTCCGCCTTCGGGAAGCTCCCGGAGTCCGACGAGACCGGCCGCGACTACGTGGAGCGCTCCGAGGCGGCGATCGACAACGCCGGGGCCGCTGCCGACACCATGGACCGGATCGCCGAGTACGCCGACGGCATGGCCGGCGCGTACGAGCGCACCGACGAGGGCATCGGGCGGACCATGCAGGCGATCGCCGGAGGGCTGGGCGGATGAGCGGCCCCATCGCGGGCGCCGTCGACGCCTACACGAAGATCAACGACTGGATGACCCCGCTGGGCAGCGTGATCGACGAGATCATGCGTCCCCTCGTGGAACCGCTCGCCGAGCCGCTGGAGTTCGTCACCGGCGACCCGGAGGGCCTGGAGGCCGCCGCCCAGCTGTGGCAGAAGCAGGCCGAGCAGCTGCGCGAAGTGATCGCCGACCAGCGCCGCGACCGGGCCGCCCTCGCGGGCGAGTGGCAGGGCGCGGCGTCCGAGGCGTTCCAGCGTGAACTCGCCGAGTACGAGCAGGCGCTGGAGGACGAGGCGGAGGACATGGCGGGCACCGCCGAACTCCTCACCGAAGCCGCCGCCGAGGCCCGGATGGCGCAGGACCTGGTCGAGACGATCATCCGCGAGCTCATCGAGTGGGCGATCATCACGCTCGCCGCGTCGCTCGCCTTCAGCGTGATCACCGCCGGCATCTCGCTGGCCGCCGAAGCCGCCGCGGCCGCGGCCGAGGGCGCCATCGCCAGTGCCCGGATAGCCAACCTGGTGCGCAAGCTCGCCAGTGCGCTGAAGAAGATCGCCGACGCGATGAAGGCCCTCAAGGCGGTCTCCAAGCGCCCGCACCTCAACCCCAAGAAGCCCTGGACCTGGAACAAGCCGCTGGACGTCGAGGCGTACCTCGCCAAGACCGCCGTCAAGACGGTCGGCAAGGCCGGTCTGCACGGCATCGGCCTGACCGGGAACCCGGCCGGCGAGGCGCTCCAGCAGATCACCCAGAGCGGCGCCGGGATCCTCGCCGACGAGGCCGACGACCGGATCAGCGGCAACCAGGGCCCCAGCACCGGCCTGCGTCAGCACACCGGCATCGCCCAGCCCGCCCAGGCGCCCGAACTCAGCCCCGAGGAACGCCGCCGGCGCTTCGAGGACGCCTTCGGCTGAGCCGACCACCCCAAGGAGAACCCACGTGCTCGACCGGGACCGCCAGTTCGCCGCCCCGTTCCTCGCCGCCGGCGAGCAGTTGCTCGGCGCCGCGCCCGTCTCGCTGGCGCCCGGCATCCCGCGCCCGCCGGAGGAGTTGCTGACGCCGCGCCGGCCCGGCGAGCTGGAACAGAAGCTGGCCAGGCCGTTCAGCCTGCTGCGGCGCGCGTACGCGGTGGTCAACCCGGTGTCCGCGGGCGTCGGCGCCGTCGAGGACCGGATGATGGACGCCGTGCCGGACTCCGTCTGGCACGGCAAGGGCATGGCCGGCGACTGGCACACCACCGCCGGCCGCCTCGTCGTCCGCCTCCACGAGGACGGCGCGAACGGCAGCGCCCTGCTCGTCCTCACCGACCGCCGCCTGCTCCTGCTCGCCGACCGCGCCAAACTCTGGCAGCTCACCGAACAGCACGCCCTCCAGTTCGAACTCCCCCGCCACGAGGTCGCCGCCGCCCACCGCAACGCGAAGGGCGTCACCCAGCGCGGCCGCCTCGACCTGCACTTCCGCGACGGCTCATGGGTCGGCGTCACCACGCCACTGCCGTCGGCGGCCGACGAGCTGGCGGCCGCGTTCCAGGCGTCCGGCTCCTGAGGGCCGGGACCGGGACGGTCACGCCGACGAGGACCGGGTGAGCCTCCTGGTGCGGGGCGTCTTGGCCCTGATGAGTTCCGCGAAGGTTCCGTCGGCCGTTTCGCTGGGGATCGAGGTCGTTTCCGTCCCCTCGTTCGAGGCTCCGCTGCTGCGCTGTGAATTCGCGGTCCTGAGCGAGGTGTTGGGTGACGGCCGAGCGGCTCTCGCGCTGGACGCCGATCGATTCTCGGCGAGCGACCTCTGGTTCGCGACCATTTGAGATCGAATCAGGAATCGGCGATCCGTCAGGCGGTGCGAGCCGCGGAGGTCGCGATCGCCGCCTCGGCATGGCGGGCGAGGACGAGCCGGGCGAGTTCGGGCGCGGCGCCGAGGGTGGGCGCGAGGTGGTCGGCACCGGAGGCGGTGGCTGCCGTGGCGATGCGGTCCGGGAGGAGTCCCGGGGCGAGGAGGTACGGGGCGACGGCGGTGGTGCGGACGGCCGGGTCGGCGCGGAGGGCGGCGAGGGCGTCGGTGACGGTGGGGGCGGTGGCGGAGGCGTAGGCGGTCCCGACGGCGG
>NZ_BMRI01000004.1:220258-250100 GCF_014648555.1 Kitasatospora griseola | reverse complement strand
CCCAGCCGCGGGTGCGCCGCCAAGTGGCCGCCACCGCACGGGTGGTGGCGTTCGCGGCCGGGTCGGAGGAGCCTGCGGCGGCCAGGACGACGCCGGTGCGGGCGCGGACCGCCGGGTCGGTGACGTCGAGGCCGGTCTCGGCGAGGCGCCGGTCGAGGGCGTCGAGGAGCAGCGGGGACGGCCCGAGGACGTCGGCGACCGGGATGGCGGAGCCGGCGGCGCGGAGGGCGGCCGGGATGTCGTGCTTGGCGTGGAAGGCGCGGTTGAGCAGGAGCGGGACGGCGATCGCGTCGTTGAGGCGGGGGGCGACCTGGGCGATGCGAGGGGCGCAGTGGTCCAGGTAGGCCGTGGTGACGGGAAGTTCGGGGCGGAGCGTACGGATCTCGTCGGCGAGGGCTTCGACGGTGGCGGCGTGGCGGGGGTCGCGGGAGCCGTGCGCGAGAAGGAGAAGCGGTGCGGCGGCAGCGGGGCGCGAGCGGTGGGTGGGGGTGGGCGCGGCGCCCGGCTGCGGCAGGTCGTCTTCCGCTGCGCGCAGTTCCCCGCGCCCCTGACGGGGCGCGGGGTTGCTGTGCGTCAGGTCGCTTCGCTCCTGGCGGGGCGCCGCGGCCGCAGGTGTCAGGGCGCTGCGCTCCTGACGGGGTGTGGACCGCGTCAGGTCGCTGCGCTCCTGGTGGGTGGGTGTGGTGCGGGGAGGCATCGGTTTCAGCGGGTGGTGACGAGGAGGCCGCGGCTGCGCAGGACGCGGCGTTCCAGCGGGGAGAAGAACAGCAGGTCGATGGCGACGCCGACGGTGAGGATGAGGAGGATGCCGAGGAGGACGCCGGACATGTTGGTGAACTCGCGCTGGTTCTCCAGGTAGCGGCCCAGGCCGAGACCCAAGTCGGGGGAGGACGCGATGAGTTCGGCGGCCATCAGGGAGCGCCAGGAGAACGCCCAGCCCTGCTTGAGGCCCGCGAGGTAGCCGGGGAGGGCGGCGGGGAGCAGGATGTGGCGGGCGCCGCGGATGCCGGTGGCGCCGAGGGTCTGGCCGGCCCGGAGGAAGAGCGGGGGGACCTGGTCGACGCCGGCGATGAGGCCGTTGGCGATCGAGGGGACGGCGCCGAGGAGGATCACCGCGTACATCGCCGAGTTGTTGATGCCGAGCCAGATGACGGCGGCGGGGACCCAGGCGACCGAGGGGAGGGACTGGAGGCCGGAGAGGACCGGGCCGAGGGCTGCGCGGACCGGCTTGACCTGGGCGACCAGCAGGCCGATGGGGGTGCCGATCACGACGGACAGCAGGAAGCCGGACAGGCCGCGCCAGACGCTGGTCCAGATGATGGAGAACAGCGTTCCGGCGTACCAGAGTTCGGTGAGCGAGTCCCAGACGTCGGCGGGGCTGGGGAGCTTGTCGGGGGTGGTGAGTTCGAAGGTGTAGGAGAGCTGCCAGACGGCGAGGACGAGGACCACGCCGAGGACGGGCGGGAGGACCGAGCGGCGCAGGACGGCGGTGAGCGGGGTGCGCTGGGCCTGGACGGTTTCGAGTGCGTCGAGGCCGGCTTCGACGCCGGCGGAGTCGTCCGCCGCGGTGGGCAGGGTCTCAGTGCTGGACATGGCGGCGGATCTCCCCACGCAGTTCTTCGGTGATCTCGATGGACAGATTCGCGGCCCCGGCGGACTCGATGCGGCGCGGCCGCGGCAGGTCGACGTGCCACTCGCGGGCGATCCGGCCGGGGCGGGAGGAGAGCAGGACGACGCGCTGGGCGAGGCAGACGGCTTCGCGGACGTTGTGGGTGACGAACAGGACCGTGAGTTGCCGCTCGGCCCAGATGCGGGTGATCTCGTCGTGCAGGACGTCCCGGGTGATGGCGTCGAGGGCGGCGAACGGCTCGTCCATCAAAAGGACTTGGGAGCCCTGGGCGAGCGAGCGGGCGAGTGCGACGCGCTGGCGCATGCCGCCGGAGAGTTCGTGGACGCGCTTCTTGTAGGAGCCGGTGAGGCGGACCAGTTCGAGCAGGCGCTCGGCCTCGGTCTGCCGGTCGGCCTTGGCGACGCCGGCCAGGCGGAGGGCGAGTTCGATGTTCTTGCCGGCGGTGAGCCAGGGGAAGAGGGCGTGGTCCTGGAACATCAGGGCAGGGCGGCCGCCGGGGACCTCGATGGTGCCGGAGGTGGGCCGGTCGAGGCCGGCGACCAGGTTGAGCAGGGTGGACTTGCCGCAGCCGGAGGCGCCGAGCAGGGTGACGAACTCGCCGGGGGCGACGTCCAGGCTGATGTCGTCGAGGACCGGGGCGGCAGTGCCGGGTCGGCCGAAGGTCTTGTGCACGTGCGAGAGCCGGACGGCGAAGTCGCCGACCGGGTGGCCCGCGCCGGGGGCGTCGGGCGAGGTGGTCAGTGCCGTGGTCACGGGCACCTCCTGCGGGTCTGGTCTGGTCCGGGCAGGGCGGGAAGCGGCAGGATCGGTGTTGTTGTCCGGGGTCCGCCCCGCGCCCGCCCGCTGAGTGGGCATCGATGGGCGGGAACGAGGCGGAACCCGGGGCCTGGAGGGGCTACTTGGCGCCGAGGCCGGCGTCGGCGACCTCGGGCCGGCCGGCGGCCTTCAGCACCTTGTTGAGCAGGGTCAGGTCGTAGATCCCGGCCAGGTTCGGCTTCTTCAGCAGGCCGGCGGTGACGGCGTGGTCGGCTTCGGCCTGCAGGGTGTTGGCCAGCGGGTCGTCGATGAAGTCGATGTCCTGCCAGGCCGGGTCGAGGACGGCGGCGTCCAGCGCGTTGCCGGCGTCGGCCTTGATCTGCTCGTTCGCGACGGCCTTGGCCTGGTCGGAGTTGGCCTTGATCCAGGCGTTGGTCTTCACCGAGCCGCGCAGGACGGCCTCCACCACGTCGGGGTGTTCGGTGAGGAACTTCTGCGACACGATGATGTTGGTGATGACGAACTTCTTGTCCGGCCAGACGTCCTTCTCGTTGAGCAGGACCTTCGCGCCGAGGGTGACCAGCTTGGAGGCGGTCGGCTCGGGCACCCAGGCGCCGTCGATGGAGCCGGACTTGTAGGCGTCAGGGGTGACCTTGTTGTCGCTGCGGATCACCTTGACGTCGCCGTCGCCGGTGTTCGGGTCGACCTTCAAGCCCTTGCCCGCAAGGTAGTTGAGCAGCGCGACGTCCTGGGTGTTGCCGATCTGCGGGGTGGCGAGCCGCTTGCCCTTGAGCTCGTCGACCGAGCCGATCTTCGCCGGGTTGACCACCAGCTTGACGCCGCCGGAGGCCGAACCGCCCACGATCTTCAGGGACTTGCCGCCGGACTGGGTGAAGCCGTTGATCGCGGGGGAGGGGCCGATCCAGCCGATGTCGATCGAGCCGGCGTTCAGCGCCTCGATCTCCGCGGGGCCGGCGTTGAACACCTGGGTCTTGATCCGGGTGCCGCCGAGCTCCTGCTGGAGGATGCCCTGCTTGAGGCCGACCAGGGCGGTGCCGTGGGTCAGGTTGGCGAAGTAGCCGATCTTCACGGTGTCGGCGGAGAGCTTCGCGCCGGACGCGGCCGGGGCGGCCGAGGACTTGTCCTCGCTCTTGGAGCCGTAGCCGCAGGCGGAGAGCAGTCCGGCCGCGGTGAGGACCGCGACGGTCGCCACGGCGGCCCGTCTGATCCGTCCGGCGGAGGGGCGGGCGTGGCTATGGGTGGGCAGGGCGCTGGAAGCCATGAAAGGTGTCCCGTTCGTGGAGAAGGATGAGGTCGTGCCTGACCGGGGCCGGGCCGCCCCGCCGTACCCGCTGTGGACAGGTGCGGCGGGCCGGGCCCGGTGACAGGGGCTCAGTGCCCCTGTCCGCCCCCACATCGCGTCAGGCCGCCCTGGCCGCTGCCGAGGACGCCGCTGCCGATGCGGCCGCCTTCCTTGTCCATGCCCGAGAACGCCTCGCTGGGCATCAGACCCAGTCCTCCTCAATGGAAGCGTCGGTGGTGCTGACGATGGTGTCGAACGCCTCGCCCGCCATGCCGGCGGTGAGCGTGGTGCCGTCGGCCGGGTCGATCAGGATGAACGAGCCGGTCCGGCGGTTGTCGTGGTACGTGTCCAGGGCCAGCGGTTCGGCGGTGCGCAGCACCACGTGGCCGATGTCGTTGACGTTCAACCCCTCGGCGCCGGAGCGCTGTTCGAGGGTGTCGATGTCGATCCGGTAGGAGATCTCCTTGACGAGCGCGCGCACGGTGCGGGTGGTGTGCTTGAGCAGCACCCGCGCGCCGACGTTCAGCGGACGCTCGTTCAGGTGGCAGACGGTCGCCTCGATGTCCTTGGTGGGCGTGGCCGCGGGGCCGGCGGCGATCAGGTCGCCGCGGGAGATGTCGATGTCGTCGGTCAGACGGACCGTCACCGACTGCGGGGCCCAGGCGAGTTCGGCGGGGCCGCCGAGCGCGTCGATCGCCGCGACGGTGCTGGTGTGGCCCGAGGGCAGCACCGTCACCGGGTCGCCGACCCGCAGCACGCCGGAGGCCAACTGCCCCGCGTAGCCGCGGTAGTCGTGGAACTCCTCGCTCTGCGGCCGGATCACGTACTGCACCGGGAACCGGGCCGGCTCGACGCCCGGGTCGGAGCCGACCGGGACGGTCTCCAGGTGCTCCAGCAGGGTCGGGCCGCCGTACCAGTCCATGTTCGCGGACGGCTCGACCACGTTGTCCCCGGCGAGCGCCGAGATCGGCACCGCCACCACGTCCTTGACGCCCAGCGAGGCGGCGTACGCGGTGAACTCCTCGGCGATCCGCGCGAAGACCGGCTCCGCGTACTCGACCAGGTCCATCTTGTTGACGGCCAGGACGACGTGCGGGACGCGCAGCAGGGCGGCGACCGCGGCGTGCCGGCGGGTCTGCTCGACCACGCCGTTGCGGGCGTCGACCAGCACCACGGCGAGTTCGGCGGTGGACGCGCCGGTCACCATGTTGCGGGTGTACTGCACGTGGCCGGGGGTGTCGGCGAGGATGAACCGGCGGCGGGCGGTGGCGAAGTAGCGGTAGGCCACGTCGATGGTGATGCCCTGCTCGCGCTCGGCGCGCAGACCGTCGGTGAGCAGCGCCAGGTCGGGCGCGTCCTGACCGCGGCGGCGCGAGGCGTGCTCGACGGCCTCCAGCTGGTCGGCCAGCACCGACTTGGAGTCGTGCAGCAGCCGGCCCACCAGGGTGGACTTGCCGTCGTCGACGCTTCCGGCGGTGGCGAAACGCAACAGCGAGGTGGCCGTGCCGGTCTGGGAGATGTCGGCCTGGGTGGTGCTCATCTCTAGAAGTACCCCTCGCGCTTGCGGTCTTCCATCGCGGCCTCGGACAGCTTGTCGTCGGCCCGCGTGGCGCCTCGTTCGGTGAGGCGGCTGGCGGCGATCTCGGCGATCACGGCCTCGATGGTGTCGGCGTCGGAGTCGACCGCGCCGGTGCAGGACATGTCGCCGACCGTGCGGTACCGCACCAGGCGGTTCTCGACGGCCTCGTGCTCCTTCGGGCCGCCCCACTCGCCGGCGGTCAGCCACATGCCGTCGCGCCGGAACACGTCGCGGTGGTGGGCGTAGTAGATCTCGGGGAGGGCGATCTCCTCCCGCTCGATGTACTGCCACACGTCCAGCTCGGTCCAGTTGGACAGCGGGAAGACCCGGACGTGCTCGCCGACGGCGTGCCGGCCGTTGTACAGCGACCACAGCTCGGGGCGCTGGCGGCGCGGGTCCCAGGCGCCGAACTCGTCACGCAGCGAGAACACCCGCTCCTTCGCGCGGGCCTTCTCCTCGTCCCGGCGGCCGCCGCCGAAGACCGCGTCGAACTTGCCCGACGCGATGGCGTCCAGCAGCGGCACGGTCTGCAGCGGGTTGCGGGTGCCGTCGGGGCGCTCGCGCAGCACGCCGCGGTCGATGAAGTCCTGGACGGAGGCGACGTGCAGCCGCAGGCCGTGCTGCGCCACCGTGCGGTCGCGGTACTCGATGACCTCGGGGAAGTTGTGGCCGGTGTCCACGTGGAGCAGGGCGAACGGCACCGGCGCGGGCGCGAACGCCTTCAGCGCCAGGTGCAGCATGACGATGGAGTCCTTGCCGCCGGAGAACAGGATCACCGGCCGTTCGAACTCGCCCGCCACCTCGCGGAAGATGTGCACCGACTCGGCCTCCAGCGCGTCCAGGTGGGACAGCGCGAAGGGGTTGTCGTCGGTGCGGACCGGGCTGTCGGTCACCGTGGTCACGCGAGGCCCCTCTCGATCAGGAAGGCGTGCAGCTCGGCGGCGGACTCGGCCACCGCCCGACCCTGCGTCTGCAGGCGCAACTCCGGCTTCTCCGGCGCCTCGTACGGGTCGTCGACGCCGGTCAGACCGGAGATCTCGCCGGCCGCCTGCTTGGCGTACAGGCCCTTCACGTCCCGCTCCGAACAGAGCTCGACCGGGGTGGCGACGTGGATCTCCAGGAACTCGGTGCCGTTGGCGGCGTGCCGCTCGCGCACCGCGGCGCGGGAGTCAGCGAACGGGGCGATCACCGGCGCGAGCACCTTGACGCCGTTGGCGGCGAGCTTCTCGGCGACGAAGCCGATCCGGGCGACGTTGGTGTGCCGGTCCTCACGGGAGAACCCGAGGCCCTTGGAGAGGAACTCGCGGATCTCGTCACCGTCCAGCACCTCGACCCGGTGGCCCTCGGCGCGCAGCCGCTCGGCCAGCGCGAACGCCAGCGTGGTCTTGCCGGCGCTGGGCAGGCCGGTCAGCCACACGGTGGCGCCGCGCTCGCGGCCCGCTGCCTGCGTGTCGGCGGTGGTCACGGTGGTCACGGTGGTAACTCCTGACGGTCGGTGACGGTAGGTCGGTGGCGTTGCTCAGAGATGGATGCCGCACTCGGTCTTGCCCGAGCCCGCCCAGCGGCCGGCCCGGCCCTGCTCGCCCTCGCCGGGCTTGGCCGTGCAGGACAGCGGCGAGCAGCCGATCGAGGTGTAGCCCTCCCAGAGCAATGGGTTCATCAGTACCCCGTTGGTCTGCGCGTACGCATCGACGTCGTCCTGCGTCCAGCGGGCGATCGGGGAGAGCTTCACCTTGCGGCGCTTGGCGTCCCAGGCCACCACCGGGGTGTTCGCCCGGGACGGCGACTCGTCGCGGCGCAGCCCCGTGGCCCAGGCGTCGTAGCCGGCCAGGCCCCGGTTCAGCGGCTCGACCTTGCGCAGCGCGCAGCACAGGTCCGGGTCGCGGTCGTGCAACTGCGGCCCGTACTGGGCGTCCTGCTCGGCCACGGTGAGCTTCGGGGTCAGCGTGATCATGTTGACCGGCATGGTCGCGGCGACCGCGTCCCGGGTGCCGATGGTCTCCGCGAAGTGGTAGCCGGTGTCCAGGAACACCACGTCCACGCCGGGCAGCACGGTCGACGCCAGGTGGGCGACCACCGCGTCCTCCATCGAGGAGGTGACGCAGAACCGCTTGCCGAAGGTGTCGGCCGCCCACTGCAGGACCTCCTGCGCGGACGCCTCCTCCAGCTCCCGGCCGGCCTTGAGCGCGAGCGCCTCGTAGTCAGTCGTGGTCGCCATGCCCGGTCCCCCCGTCGGAAGTCGCCAACAGCCCGAGGAACTTCAGCTGGAAGCCCCGACGGCAGGCCCGGCACTCCCAGGAGCCGTGGCCGCTCTCGGACGGGCGCAGGTCCTCGTCCCCGCAGTACGGGCAGTAGAACGGTGCAGCGCGCTCGCTCACGACAGCTGCTCCTCGGTGGCCCGCAGCGCCCACTGCGCGAACCGCTCGTCGTCCTGCCGGTCCGCCTGGTAGCGGGTCAGCAGGCGCTCGACGTAGTCGGGCAGTTCGGCGCTGGTGACCTTCAGACCGCGGATCTTGCGGCCGAACGCGGCGTTCTCGAAGCCCAGCGAGCCGCCCAGGTGGACCTGGAAGCCCTCGACCTGCTGCCCGTTCTCGTCGGTGACCAGCTGGCCCTTGAGACCGATGTCGGCGGTCTGGATGCGGGCGCAGGCGTTCGGGCAGCCGTTGATGTTGATGCTCAGCGGCTCGTCGAACTCCGGCAGGCGGCGCTCCAGTTCCTCGATCAGGGTGCGGCCGCGGTCCTTGGTGTCGACGATCGCGAGCTTGCAGTACTCGATGCCGGTGCAGGCCAGCGTGCCGCGCCGGAAGGTGGACGGGTTGACCCGCAGGTCGAGCGCCTCCAGGCCGGCCACCAGCGAGTCGATCCGGTCCTGCTCGACGTCCAGCACGATCAGCTTCTGCTCGACGGTGGTGGCCACCCGGCCCGAGCCGTGCTCGGCGGCCAGGTCGGCGACCTGCTGGATCAGCTTGCCGTTCAACCGGCCGACCTTCGGCGCGAAGCCGACGTAGAACCGGCCGTCGTTCTGCGGGTGGACGCCCACGTGGTCGCGCCAGCGGCCGGCCGGCTGCTCCGGGCCCGGGCCGTCGGTCAGTTCACGCTTCAGGTACTCGTCCTGGAGGACCTGCCGGAACTTGGCCGGTCCCCAGTCGGCGACCAGGAACTTCAAGCGGGCCCGGTTGCGCAGGCGGCGGTAGCCGTAGTCGCGGAAGATGCCGATCACGCCGGCCCAGACGTCCGGGACGTCGGCCAGCGGCACCCAGGCGCCGAGCCGGACGCCCAGCTTCGGGTTGGTGGACAGGCCGCCGCCGACCCACAGGTCGAAGCCCGGGCCGTGCTCGGGGTGGACCACGCCGACGAACGCGATGTCGTTGATCTCGTGGACCACGTCCAGCAGCGGGGAGCCGGAGATCGCGGTCTTGAACTTGCGCGGCAGGTTGGAGTACTCGGGGTTGCCGATGTACTTGCGGTTGATCTCGTCGATCGCCCAGCTGCCGTCGATGATCTCGTCGGCGGCGATGCCCGCCACCGGCGAGCCGATCACCACGCGCGGGCAGTCGCCGCAGGCCTCGGTGGTGGACAGGCCGACGGACTCCAGCTTCTCCCAGATCGCCGGGACGTCCTCGATCCGCACCCAGTGGAACTGGACGTTCTGGCGGTCCGTCACATCGGCGGTGCCGCGGGCGTACTGCTCCGACGCCTCGCCGATGGCGCGCAGTTGAGCGACCGTCAGCTGGCCGCCGTCGATGCGCACCCGGAGCATGAAGTACTCGTCCTCGAGCTCGTGCGGCTCCAGGATCGCGGTGCGGCCGCCGTCGATGCCCTGGCGGCGCTGGGTGTACAGACCCCACCACCGCATCCGGCCGCGGAGGTCCGCCGGATCGATCGACTGGAAGCCCGACTTGGAGTAGATCGTCTCAATACGTGTCCGTACATTGAGACCGTCGTCGTCCTTCTTGAACTGCTCGTTCGAGTTCAACGGGGTGTAGTGCCCCATCGCCCACTGGCCCTCGCCGCGGTGACGGGTCACCTTACGGGCGGCGGGGCGGGCCGCGTCGGCGGCGCCGGCCTGGGGCTCGTCCGGCTCGGGAGTGCGGGCCATGATGTCAGTCCTTTGAGCGGCGTGGCAGGAGCGGGAAGACTGCTGATCCCGGGCGCGCACCGCTCCCACCTGCGGATATCAACAGGCGGTGGGTGGGGTGACGCTGGGCCGGGGAGGGTGGAGCGCGCATCCGCGACGGCGGGGATGGGCGAGCAGGGCGCCGATGCGGAGGCGGCGTGCGAGTGGGGCTCAGGTCACTGGACAGATGGCGCTGGACACGCGAAGGAGGTCGACGTGGAGTCGGCCAACTAGGGTGGTTCCGGCGCTAGACATGGCAAGAGATTCGCACGGCGAGCGACTCGCGGTCCACTATCGTCCGAATCCCGGACTCTGACGTTTCGCATGCTGGGACGGCAGGGAGAGTGGTGCCGCTCCGCACCGTGCGGCCCGTCAGTTCCCGGCGGTGGCGCACCGGCCCACGAGTACGGGCCGATACCGTAGGGGCGTGCAAGCAGCAGGCAGTACTCCGCATCCACCCGGGGGGACCGGGGCGACCGGCGACCGGCCCTCCCGCCACCGCGGCGGACGCCGCCGCGCCGCCAAGCGAACCACCTGGTACCGCACCCTGTGGGCACTGGTGAAGGACACCACCAACACCTGCGTCGAGTACCGGGTCACCGGCCTCGCGGCCGAGGCGGCCTTCTTCACCCTGCTCTCCATCCCGCCGCTGCTGCTCTGCCTGGCCGGCACCCTCGGCTACCTCGACGACATCCTCGGCGCCGGCACCATCGTGCGGCTGGAGGCGGACATCGTCTCAGCAGCTGGGACGGTGCTCTCACCGAGCTCCATCGACCAGATCGTCCAACCACTGCTCACCAGCGTTTTCGACAACGCCCGGCCCGACCTGATCTCGATCGGCTTCCTGCTCTCGCTCTGGTCCGGCTCCCGGGCGCTGTACATCTTCATCGACACCATCACCGTGATGTACGGCCTCGACGGCAAACGCGGCCTGGTCAAGACCCGGCTGATGTCGCTCGGCCTCTACCTCGGCGCGCTGGTGATCGGCTCGCTGGTGCTGCCGCTGCTGGTGGTCGGGCCCGGACTGCTGATCAACACCTTCCAGGCCTGGGCCGGAGTGATCAACTCCCTCTACTGGCCCGCCGCGATCCTGCTGCTGGTGGTCTTCCTCACCACCCTCTACCACGTGGCCGTGCCGGTCAGCACGCCCTGGCGCGAGGACATCCCCGGCGCCCTCGTCGCCCTGCTGGTCCTGGTGGTGTGCAGCGTCGCCCTGCGCGTCTACCTGGTCTCCTCCGTCGAGGGCCACTCGGTGTACGGCTCGCTCGCCGCACCCGTCGCCGTGCTGCTGTGGATCTTCGTGGTGGCGCTCGCCGTCCTGATCGGCGCCGCGATGAACGCCGCCATAGACCGCCGCTGGCCCGCCGTCGAGACCGCCGACGCCCGCGCCGAGGTCGAACGCCTCACCGAGGACGCCGCCGTCCAGCGCGGCCGCGAGGCCGCCGCCCGCCGAGCCGCCGAACGCGCCGAACGCACCCGCCAGTTCGGCCTCGCCGAAGGCCACGACGAGGACCTCTTCGACGAGGACGACGACGAGCCGGTACCGAGCGAGTACCCCGAACGCTGGGCCGGCTTCCTCCCGCACGACGACGTCCGCCGCCGCCTCGCCAAGGTTCGGCGCGGCCGCAAGTAGCCTCGCCGGCCGTGGAGCCCCGCCCCGGATCGTGTCCGGAGCGGGGCTCTCGTTCATCTCACCGGCGAATCGCACCGCCCGTGGCGAGCAGTGCGTGCACCAGCGAACCGGCCAGTGCCGCAGCGTCGGGCGCTCTGTGCTCCCCGTGGACGGCGGGCTCCTCCCAGTGGACGGTCAGGGCGCCGCCGCGGAACCGGACGTGCACCGACCCGTCCTCGCCCGGCACCGCGAGCACCGCGCAGCCCGGGTGACGCCGCCACACCTCCTCCGCCGTCTCCGGGGACCCGCCGTGCAGCACGTCCGCCAGGTGCCGGACCCGGGCCGGCTCGTCGACCCCGGCCGCCACGTGCCGGTCGTACCGGGGCGCGGCGCCGGGCGGGCCGGGCACTTGTACCGTCACGGTCACTGCCAACGGGTGCCTCCGGTCAGCGGGGTGGGCAACGGCAACGGCGGCTCGGCGGCCGGGTAGGCCGGCTCGCCCAGGTTCAGCAGCCGGTAGAGCAGGCGGCGGATCCGCGGCAGGAACTCGCCCGGCTCCGAGGAGATCCGGGCGCCGATCTCCGCGTACGCCTCCGGCCGGTACACCCGGTCCGCGTACGCGAGCTGGCCGGCCAACGGGCGGGCCGGGTCCAACGCCGGCGCGGTCAGCGCCAGTTGCATGCCCGGTGAGCGCGGATTGACGTCCTGGTGCGGGAACCGGGCGAGCAGGATCCGGGCCCCGGTGAGGGTCGCGTACAGCGTCACCGAGCCGTGGTCGCCGATCACGTAGTCCGCCGCGACCAGCATCGGACGCCAGTCCACCTCCTGCGTCACCAGCGACACCGACCCGCCGGACACCCCGTCCACCCACCGGCGGACCTGCCAACGGCCGTGCCCCGCCGACACGTTCGGGTGCAGCACCAGCGCGGTGCGGAACTTGCCGTCCGGCAGTTCGCGGACCAGCCGCGGCAGCAGCGCGTCCAACCGGCCGAACACCGAGTTCGGTCCCCAGGTCGAGCAGAGCAGCACCAACTGCTCCCCCTCCGCCAGCCCGAGCGCCGCCCGGTACTCGGCCCGCCGCGGCAGCGCCGCCGTGATCCGGTCGTGGTCGCCGTCGCCGACCACCTCCGCCACCGGCAGCACCTCCGGACAGGTCCGCTCCAACTCCGTCAGGTCGTCCCGGTGCGCCAGCGCGTACGCCGCCGCGTTCGGCCGGCCCTCCCACAGCAGGTAGTCCCGGCCCAGGCCGGCCACCTGCCGCTCCTGCGGCGCTGCCTCGGTGCCGGCGCCGCTCTGGTCCCGGGCGCCGCTGACCGAACCCACCGGTGGCAGCGTGCGGGTCAACTGCAGGTGCCCGGCTCCGTGCGGCAGCCGTACCAGCGGGCCGCGCAACTGCTCGATGCCGCGCGAACCGGCCGCCAGCACCAGGTCGAACTCGGTCCGCACGGCCTGCTCCCATGGCACCACCGTGCCGCCGAGCCCCATCAGGAACGCGGCCACCCCGTCGTTGAACGCGTGCGGTGCGACGGTGAAGACCACCTGCACCCGCAGATCCGATCCCAGCAGCTCGCAGAGTTCGCGCAGCCGCCGGCCGTACACCTCGGTGTGCACCACTGCCAGCACTCGCTTGCAGTCGGGCAGAGTCGCCCACGACACGAGGCATCCCCCCTTTGTCCTTCCCGGCCTCCCACCGGACGGCGGTGCCCCGTGCACCGCCGCGAGGAAGGAATGTCCGCGGGCGGTGGCGGGACGGCTGGAGAACCCTTGCGGATCCTTGCGGAACCCTTGCGTCAACTTCTGTGCGGTTGGGGTGTGTTGGCGTCCGCCGGTGGGGCGTTCCGGCGTCCGTCGAAGGCTGGCGGAAATTCGGTGGCGGCCGGGGCGGGTGGGTACTAACGTGGCGTAGGCCGATCGAGGCGCCCCGGAGTGGGGTGCGCGAGGCGCGTCGCAGCAGAGGAGGTGAGGACCGTGAGGCCTGTTCTTGCAGGTGTTGTTCCCCGCGTTCAGAAGACCACCGAGTCCTGTACCCCCAGGTCCGCGGCCGACCTCGAATCGGTGTCGCCCATACGCTGACACTGCCGTCGTCCGGCCGGGGCCGTGTGTTCCCCGAAGGGTTCACCCCGTGCTTTCCGCCACTTCCGCTGCCCACCCGCTCTCCGGCCTCGGCTGGGACGAGGACCGGGCCGCCGACTTCCACCCGCTCGCCGAGGCAGGCCTGCTCGCCGGGCGGATCACCCGCATCGACCGGGGCCGCTGCGACGTGCTGCTCGTCGATCCCGAGACCGGCGAGCCGACCACACTGCGCGCCGACACCCGGCCGGTCACCGGCGCCGACACCGTCCACAACCCGTGCACGGGCGACTGGGTGGCCGTCGACCCGGCCGCCCGACCACTGCCCGCCCTCACCGCCGTGCTGTCCCGCACCACCGCGATCATCCGCAAAGGCGCCCACAAGCGCTCCGAAGGTCAGGTGCTGGCCGCCAACATCGACACCGTCCTGATCGCCGTCTCACTCGCCGCGGAACCCGACCTGGGCCGGATCGAGCGCCTGCTCGCCCTCGCCTGGGAATCCGGGGCCGACCCGCTGATCGTCCTCACCAAGTCCGATTTGGTGCACGACGGCGAATTCGTCCGGGCGGACGTGGAGGCGGTCGCCCCCGGGGTCACCGTGTTGACGGTCAGCGCCGAGACCGGAGCGGGCATGGACGCCCTGCGCGCCCTCACCACCGGCTCCTGCGCCCTGATCGGCCAGTCCGGCGCCGGCAAGTCCACCCTCACCAACGCCCTCGCGGGCACCGACACCATGACGGTCCAACAGGTCCGCAGCGTCGACGAGAAGGGCCGCCACACCACCACCACCCGGGAGCTCGTCCCACTCCCCGGCGGCGGCGCCGTCATCGACACCCCCGGCCTCCGCGGCGTCGGCCTCTTCGGCGGCGAGGGCATCGACCTCGCCTTCGCCGACATAGACGCTCTCGCCGCAGGCTGCCGTTATGACGACTGCTCCCACCGCACCGAACCCGCCTGCGCCGTCCGCAAGGCCCTCGCCGACGGCACCCTCCCCGAGCGCCGCTGGGAGTCCTACCTCAAGCTCCAGCGCGAGAACGCCTTCATCGCCTCCCGCACCGACGCCCGCCTCCGCGCCGAACGCGCCCGCCACCACAAGTCCCGCACCAAGGCGGCCCGCACCTCGCACCGGCCCTGACGCCCGAGCCCCGCGCCCCGGGACAGACCCGGGGCGCGGGTGAGTGGTACCAAGGGCTCAAAGCTGAGCCTTGGCCGCACCGCAGGTGTCAGAGCCAGATGTCCAGCCAGTGGCCCGGCCCGCCGGGGGCGCTGCCGCCTCGCGGTATGGATCCGTGGAGCGCCGAGGCGGTGTCGTGGTTAGGGAGCGAGGCGGGCGTGGTGCGGCTAGCAGAAGTTTCGTGCACGTTCTTGTTCTCAATGCTTTCCGTAGGCAACGTCCAGGTGACGTCGGATGGCATGACACTACCCGGAGTCGTACCTATGATCAAAGTCTGATGCATTCAACTTTGATGAGGTCCATGCCGCTCAACTGTGTAGCGGTGGGATGGAAATTTGACGTGATCAGATCCGGCGGCATTCGGTCATTGTCGAACGAAAGATGTCAGGGACTTCCGGGCTTCGGCTGGGCCTTTGTGTCGAGCAGCTCTCGGTAGTGCGCGAGCGTTTCCACAGCTGTGGTTCCGTCGTCCGGCCGATCCCCGTCTCCGGTTCGCTCGAAGCGTCTGCTTCCTGCTGTGCGGGTTTGCTGGCGAAGGCTTGGGAGCAGCCGTTCGACCTGGTCCAGACCACTCAGGGCATCCACCTTCTCTCGCGGCGCCCCGACGGAGTGGGCGATCCGATGCGCCTCCGAGTACAGGTCGAAGGCTGATTCCAGATTCCCGGAAGCAAGCGTGATCTGCCCCAGGACATTCATTGCACCGGCTTGGTGCTGAAGTGCCCCGGCCTGCCGGAAGGTGTGAATTGCGGAATCGATCAGGGAAAGGGCTTTGTCGGCCTCCTGGGGGAGCCGCATGAGTTGGGCGAGATTCGTCTGCGCGGTCGCAAGGTCCAATTCTCTGATCAGTCCCTCGCCGGATCTCACTACATGCTCGAAAGCCTGCCGAGCGGCGACATTGTCACCGATCTCCAGATAGAGTCCGCCAGTATTATTGATGATGCGCAATGCCAGCGCGGATTCGCCTGCACTGCGGGCGAACGACAGCGCCTCGGACAGGCTGTCGATTGCGCCCGACGTGTCTCCCAGTCGGCTCTGTACGATGCCGAGGTTGCCGACTGCCCGAGCCACTGCGCCGGCGTCGCCGATCTCGCGAAGGATGTCGAGCGCTTCACGCTGCCATCGCAGCGCGCCCCGGAGATCGTCCTGGTTCGAGTGCAGCTGACCCTGTCGCGTCAAGGCCTCGGCGGCGCCGCGGAGGTCTCCGACGGTCCGGGCCAGGGCCAGGGCGCGTTCCGCTGCCTGCTCGGCCGCAGGGTAGTGGGCCACCTGCAACTCGGCGGCAGCCAGTGCGAGTTGCGCATGCAGCTCGGGGAGATCTGCCCCGGCTTCACACCAGTGCTCGGCGGCCGCGCGGTGCATTTCTATGGCCTCGCGCCACAGCCCCCGTGATTCCACGTGCTCTCTGGCCACATGTGCGAGGACTGCGGCCGATTCGCGGTCTTCCGTGACTCGCAGGTGCTTTTGAAGGTCGAGCAAGGTAGCGATCTCGACGGCCACCCAGCGATTGGGCTCCACCGTGTCCGTCGGTTGGACGCCGATCGTCGAAGAGTCCGCAGCGTTTGTGTCGCGGAGGGCCGTCAGTTCGATTCGATGGCGGCTCGGACTGATCTTCCGATCGGCCCAATCTGCGGTCGAGCACAGATAATTGACGCACCGTCGTAACGACTCGCGGCGGTCCTGGTCGGAATCCTCCTGCCGCGCTCGGGCGCTCGCGTAGGAGCGCACCAGCGCGTGGTAGCTGAACCTCTCGGCGGAGTGTTCGGACAGCAGGCTCGCGGACAGCAGGTCCTCGATCAGCCGCTCCGCGCGGTCGACCGGGCAGCCGATCAGTGCTGCGGCGGTGAGCAGGCCGAAGTCCGGACCGGGGTGCAGGCTCAGTCGACGGAACGCGACCTGATGTTCGGCCGAGAGGTCGTGGTACGACATGGCGAGTGCGCCGCAGAGGCTGTCGGGGCCGTCGCCGAACTCGTCCAGGAGGCCGTTTCTGGCGAGTCGGTCCGCGAGGTGGGCGAGTGTCCAGGACGAGCGGAAGCGGAAGCGACCGGCGGCCAGCTGGAGGGCCAAGGGGTGGTGTGCGCACAGGTGGGCGACTTCGGCGAGCCGGTCGGCGTCGGCCGTCCGATCCGGGTCGGTCAGGCGGACGAACATCTCGGCGGACGCAGCCGGAGACAGGGCATCGAGCGGAACGGCGACGACGGCCGGGAGGGCGGCCATCCGGTGACGGCTGGTCACCAGGACGAAGGCGTTGGGTCTGGACGGGAGCAATGGCCCGATCTGGCCGGGCCCCGCGGCGTCGTCGAGGATCACCAGAGCTTGCCGCTCGGTGAGCAACTCATGACACTGGCCGAGAAGTTCCTCGCGCTCCACGGGAACTCGACGGGCCGGAACGCCGAACAGTCGCAGCAACGCGGTGGCCGCGGCCTCGGGGCTCGGGTCGTGCTGCGCTCCCGAATAGGTGCCGAGCCGCAGAATGTGGACGCCGTCCGGGAAGTGGCCCTGCAGGCGGTCGGCCGCAGCGGTGGCGAGCGCGGTCTTTCCGCTCCCGGGCAGACCGCTGATGGCGACCACCGGTCGGCCCGGCTCGGCGCCTCGGCCATTGGTTCGGGCCGGCCACTCGCCCCGGGCGGCGGCGGTCAGGAGCGCCAACTCGTTCTCCCGGCCGACCAGGTCGGGGACGTCCAGCAGACCTGCGATGCGCTGCGCGGGGCCCTGGCGAGGGGCCGGGCGCGGGGGCGTTGTGCGGGCGGGAGCCGCCGGTGCGACGGCCGGGTGGGGGACGAGAGCGGCGACGCCAGCCCCGTTGATCATGTGGTGGTTGAGGGTGTTGAGGCGCTCACCGGGCCTGGTCCCGAGGTCACGGCCGAGCTGGTTGCGGATGCGCCGATAGGTGGCGAGGGCCTCGGCGATACGGCCGCTGCCGTAGAGGGCGGTCATCAGGTGAGCGGCGACGCGTTCGTTCCACGGGTATTTGGCGGCGAGTTCCGCCAGGGTGGGAACGAGGTCGGCGTACCGGCCGAGGCGGAGTTCGATTTCGGAGCGGGTCAACTGGGCGGCGAGCCAGCGGTCCTGCATGGATTTGCGGGTCTGCTGGGCCCATTCGCCGGGCAGGCCGGCCAGGGGTTCGCCCTGCCAGATGTCGTCGGCCTGGTCGAGGAGGTCGAGGGCTTCGCGGTCCTCGCCCTCCTCGACCAGGGCGCGGGCCTGGCGGGCGAGGCGGTGGTAGGCGTGCCAGTCGATCTGTTCGGGTTCGGCGCGGAGGGCGTAGGTGCCGGGGCGGGAGACGATCTCGACGGGGCGTTCGCCGGACTCGGTGTCGAGTACGGCGGCGTCGCGCAGTGCTGCCCGGAGCCGGGAGACGTAGACCTGGAGGGTGCCGGCGGCGCTGGGCGGGGGTTCGCCGTCCCAGAGGCGTTCGGCGAGGACGGCGGGCGAGACCGGACGTTCCAGATCCACGGCCAGGGCGGCCAGCAGGGTTCGGACCTTCCACGAACTGATCGGCAACGCCCTTCCGCAGGCCGTGAGTTCGATTGCTCCCAACAAGTGCAGATACACCCGGGTGCCTCCTGTCGCCGGTTCTTCGGACGCGCAGGAGGTGAGCATGGCACGGGTGGGGGCATGCTGCTATAGCACCTCTGAGTTTCCCCTCGCCAGTTTTTCCCTATTGTTCCGGCCGTTGTCGCAGTCTTCTGGTAGAAGCTCCGCCCCGCCCGGAGGGCGGGTGTCGATCGCCGAACGGTCCGCCCCGACGTTCGCCACCTGCGTCGAAACTGCCCGGGACCCGGGCAGGCCGGCGAAGCCGCGGGAGGCGGTGGCTGCTGCCGTCCTTCGGCGGCGGGTCGGTCGCCCGACTGCCGAGGGAGTCGCACCAGGCGTTGTCGTACCACCCCGGACGCAGCCGTACCGATCGATCCAGTGGAGGAACGAGCACGTGGAAGGCCACCGCAATTCCGTCACCGGCCAGGCCCGGATCGAGGGCGTCGCGCTCCAGGCGGGCGACATCCATGGGGGCGTGCACGTCCATTCGCACGCTCCGGCGCTGCTTCCAGTACCGCAACAGCTTCCACCCGCCCCTGCGCACCTCCTCGGGCGCGAGGTGGAACTCGCCGCGCTCGACCGGGAGTTGGATGCGCCCCCGCCGCCGGGCGGCCGATGCCTGGTACTCGCCGGCCCGGCCGGCGTGGGCAAGAGCGCGCTCGCGGGCAGCTGGCTGCGCAGTCGGGCGGAGGAGTTCCCGGACGGGCTGTTCTACGCCGACCTGCGCAGTCATGCCCCCGGGGGCCCGACCGATCCGGTCGAGGTGCTGGGCGCGTTCCTCCGCGCGCTGGGCCTCGCCCGGGTGCCCGCCGAACTGCACGAGGCGGCCGCGCTCTGGCGGTCCGCCGCGGCGAGCCGACGGATCGGCGTCCTGCTGGACAGCGCCGCCACCGCGGCCCAGGTCCGCGCACTGCTGCCCGGCGCCGAGCGCTCCGTCACGGTGGTGACCAGCCGCACCCGGCTGGACGGGCTGTCCATGGACGGCGCCGAACTCTTCCCGGTCGGCCTGATCGACCGGGCCGCCGCCACCGAGCTGTTGACCCGGAGGATCGGCGCGGAGCGGGTCGCCGCCGAACTGTCCGCCGTCGAACAGGTGGTGAGCCGCTGCGCCGGACTGCCGCTGGCGATCTGCGTGGCCGGTGCCCGGATGGCCTCGCGCCCCCGCCAGCCGCTCGCGGCGACCGCCGAGGCGTTGCGCCGGGAGGCCGATCGGCTGGCGGCGTTGCGGTTGGACGGCGAGAGTGCGGTGCGCGGCGCGCTGGACGCCTCGTACGGGGTGCTGGACCGGGCGGCAGGCCGGCTGTACCGCATGCTCGGGCAGCTCCCGGTGACGGAGTTCACGCCGGAGACGGCCGGTGCCGCCGCGGAACTCTCCCGCGCCGACGCCGACGCCACGCTCGACCTGCTCGCCGGGACGCACCTGCTGGAGGAACGGGGCGACGGCCGCTACAGGTTCCACGACCTGGTCCGGCTGCACGCCTGGGGGCTCGGGCAGACCGAGGACCCGCCCGAGCAGTGCGAGGCCGCCGTGCGCCGCGTCGGCGAGCACTATCTGGCGGTGGCCACCGTGGCCGAGGCGCTGATCATGCCCAGCCACCGTCGAATGGCCCGGGACTACCATCAACCTCCTCTGCACGTACCGGAGTTCACCGAGGAGACGGAGGCGCTCGGCTGGTTCGACCGGGAGCGAGACCAGCTCATGGCGGTGCTCAGGGACGCGACCCGCAATCGCCGGTACGCGCTGACCTGGCAGTTGGCGGACGCGATGCAGCCGATGTTCGTCCGCCTTCGGCCGCATGCGATGCAACTGGAGTCCAACACCCTGGGACTGGCTGCCGCCCGCAAGGTCGAGGACCGGATCGTCGAGCAGCGGATGCTGACCTCCCTCGGGCAGGGGCGGCGCAACGCCGGCCGGATCCAGGAGTCCGCCGACTGGTTCGCGCAGGCGCTCCTGGTGGCCGAGGAAATCGGCGACCGGAAGGGCAAGGGGCAGGCCCTGATCGGGCTCGGGCACGCGCACCGCGATCTCGGCGAGCTCGATTCCGCGCGTGCCCGGTTCGAGCAGGCACTGGTGCTGTGGGAGGCGATCGGCTACCGGCGGGGTGTGGGTCTGCTCCGGGTTGCGCTCGGCGAGGTCGCGACGGATGCCGCGGACGAGGCCGAGGCGGTGCGGCAACTGTCCACAGCCATCGAGGACTTCACGGCCGTCGGCGACCAGTACGAGGTGTTCCGGGCGCAGGCGATCCGGGGCCGGGCGTACCTGATGGCCGGGCGGTACGGGCAGGCCGGGGAAGAACTGGAGATCGCCCGGGCAGGGTTCGTCGCGGCGGGCGCACCCCACTGGCAGGCCCGCAGCATCGAGTGGCTCGGTGAACTCGCCCTGGCGCAGGGTGAGACGGGCATCGCCAGGGAGCGGTTCACCGCCTCGTACGAGCTCTACCGCAGTGTCGCCGCCCCCGACACCGCCCGGCTCGCCCGTCGGATCGAGGAGCTGCCGACGGGCTGATGCACAGTCAGAACAGCTGCCCCGACTCCTCGCTGCTCTCGTGGGCGAGGAGCCAGCGCTTGGCGTCAATGCCGGCGGCGAAGCCGGTGAGGTTGCCGTTGGCGCCCATGACGCGGTGGCAGGGGCGGATGATGAGGAGGGGGTTGGCTCCGACGGCGCCGCCGACGGCGCGGACGGCGCGGGGGGACTGGCCTGCGGCGTCGGTGAGTTGGCCGTAGGTGGTGGTGGTGCCGTAGGGGATGTCGTCGAGGGCGTCCCAGATCCGTTGGCGGAACTCGGTGCCGACGGGGGCGAGCGGCAGGTCGAAGGTGGTGCGCTCGCCGGCGAAGTACGCGGTGAGCTGTTCGACGGCGGGGGCGAGCGCCTCCGCGTCGGGCTGCCAGTCGGCGGCGGGCTCGGCGAGCGCGCCCTTCTGGCCCGGGGCGGTGACGGCGGCCAGGGCGAAGCCGTGTTCCTCGTCGAGGGTGCCGCTGAGCAGCAGGGTGCCGAGCGGGCTGTCCATGGTGGTGAACACAGTGGTCATGCCGGTTCCTTGCGGGTGTCGCGGGTGGTCCGGGCCTTGGCGGCGCGGTTGGCGTGGTGGGCCCCGGCGGCCGACCACAGGTGGTGCAGGGCGTAGGAGCGCCACGGCGCCCAGGCGGCGGAGCGCTCGGCGGCGCTGCGCGGGTCGCCGCTCTCGCCGAGGGAGCGCAGGCCGTCGCGGACGCCGATGTCGGTGGGCAGGAAGACGTCCGGGTCGGCGAGGGCACGCATCCGCAGGTAGCCGACCGTCCACGGGCCGATGCCCGGCAGGGCGAGCAGGTCGGCGGCGGCTTGCTCGCGGTCCACGCCCGGATCGAGCCGGACGGTGCCGTCGGCGAGGGCGGCGCACATGCCGAGCAGCGCGCGGCGGCGGGACTGCGGCATCTTCAGGTGCTCGGGATCGGCGGCCGCGAGGGCGGCGGCGGTCGGGAACAGCAGGCGCAGGCCGCCGTCGGCTGCGGGCAGCGGAGTGCCGTACGCCTCGGCGAGCCGGCCGGCCAGGGTGCGGGCCGCGGCGACGGTGATCTGCTGACCGAGGACGGCGCGGACGGCGAGCTCGTGCGGGTCGACGTGGCCGGGGGAGCGCAGTCCGGGCCGGGCGGCGGCTAGCGGGGCGAGCAGCGGATCGGTGGCGAGCCGGCCGTCGACCGCGTCCGGGTCGGCGTCCAGGTCGAACAGGGCGCGCAGCCGGTGCACGGCTGTGGTGAGGTCGCGCAGGTCGCTGAGGGTGAGCCGGCAGTCCAGCCAGCCGCGGGTCCGCGGGTCGTCGGGGGCGAGCCCGTCGACCTCGGCGATGCCGTGCCCGTACGGCAGGGTCAGGGTGCGCCGGTAGGTGCGGGTGCCGGGGTACGGGCCGGGGACGACCTCCTCGACGCCCGGGACGGCTCGCAGCGCGAGGAAGTCCAGCAGGTGATCGGTGTCGACGGCGCCCCGGTAGGCGAGCCGCAGGGCGAGCGAGCCGGCCGCGACGGGGGAGCGGCGGTGGCCGCCGTGCTCGGTGCGCAGCGTGCTGGGGGTGCGGTCGTAGACCTCGCGGATGGTGTCGTTGAACTGCCGCACCGAGGCGAAGCCCGCCGCGAACGCCACTTCGGTGACCGGGAGTTCGGTGGTCTGCAGGAGCAGCCGGGCGGTCTGGGCGCGCTGCGCGCGGGCCAGTGCGAGCGGGCCGGCGCCGAGTTCGGCGATCAGCTGGCGCTGGAGCTGGCGGGCGCTGTAGCCGAGCCGGTCGGCCAGGCCCGCGACGCCCTCGCGGTCCACCACGCCGTCGCCGATCAGCCGGACGGCCCGGCCGACCAGGTCGGCACGGTGGTTCCACTCGGGCGAGCCCGGCACCGAGTCGGGCCGGCAGCGCCGGCAGGCCCGGTAGCCCGCGCCCTGGGCGGCGGCCGCGGTCGGGAAGAACGAGCAGTTGCTGCGCTTGGGGGTGGTGGCCGGGCAGCTCGGACGGCAGTAGATGCCGGTGGTGCGGACGGCCGTGAAGAACACCCCGTCGAAGCGGGCGTCCCGGCTGTGCACGGCTCGGTACCTGTTCTCGTCGTCGATCACGCCATCCAGTCTGCGCCATCGTCAGGGCCACGACTGGCGGGAATCGGACGTCGCCATGGGGCGGGCCGCCGACGTGTCGACGGGACCGGCCGACGCCCGCCGGGGTCCCGGCGGGCCGGCGTCCCGGCGGGTTGGTCGACGCTCGGTGGGTCGGCGTCTCAGCGGGCCGGGTCGGTGCCCGCCAGGGCGTGGGCGAGGTGGTCGAGGCCGGGGAGGGCGTGCATGACGGCTTCGCGGTCGGCGGGGGTGAGGCCGGCGAGAGCGGTGGCGAGGCGGCGTTCGTGGGCGCTCTGCCAGTCGCGGAGCTGTTGGTGGCCGGCCTCGGTGAGGGCGATCCGGGCGGTGCGGCGGTCGCCCGGGTCGGGTTGGCGGTCGACCAGCCCGGCGTCGAGGAGCTTGGAGATCAGGCCGCTGACGGTGTTGGGCGCCAGCCGTTGCCGGGCGGCGAGTTCGCCGACCCGCATGGGGGCGACGGCGAGGGTCTGGAGGAGCTCGACCTGGGCCATCGGCAGGGCCTCCCAGGGGAACTCGGACCGGATCGAGCTGCGCAGCGCACGGCGCAGCCGGGTGATCACGTCGGTGAGCTGCTGGGCCCCGGCGAGTGCGTCGGTGTCCGGTGCGAGGGGGCCGGGCGCGGGCTGGGGCTGCGAGGACATGGCGGACAGCGTAGCGCCAGGTGGTGTCGGTGCTGTCCGCCGTCCGTTCGGTGACCAGCGGGAACGGTTGTCGGCCGCAACCAGATGACTCGGCTCCGGAAAGAGTCCTTGAGCGATTATGTCTGCGGCCGATATATTCGGACCATGGCCGAACCCGCCCTCGCCCCACGGCTGCTCGACACCCTGCAGGACGCCCTGCAGCGCGCCGAACGCCCGCGCCCTCGCGCCGTCGCGCGCTGGCCGCACGCGCACTGGCTGGCCGTCGGCACGGTCTGCCTGGGCGCGTTCCTCGGCCAGCTGACCGCGAGCGTCACCTCGCTGGTGTTCCCCGCGCTGGAGCAGCGGTTCGACGCGGGCTTCGCCGCCGTCGAGTGGGTGTCGCTGTCGTACCTGCTGGTGCTGGTCGCCCTGCTCGCCCCGGTCGGGCGGCTGTCCGACCTGGTCGGCCGCAAGACCATGTACCTGGGCGGCTTCGCGGTGTTCGCGGCCGCCTCGCTCGGCGCCGGACTGGCCGGCAGCCTGACCGTGCTGGTCGCCTGCCGCGCGGTGCAGGCGGTCGGCGGCGCGATGATGCAGGCCAACAGCGTGGCGCTGGTCGCCCGGGGTGTACCCGAACGGGCGATGCGCACCGCGCTCGGCATCCAGGCCGCCGCCCAGGCCCTCGGCCTCGCCCTCGGCCCGACCCTCGGCGGCCTGCTGGTCACCCACGCCTCCTGGCGCTGGGCGTTCTGGGTCAACGTCCCGATCGGCGTGCTCGGCATCCTGGCGGGCTGGTTCCTGCTGCCGCGCACCTTCCCCGACGGCCGTCCGGCCCGCCCGGCCCGTTCGGCCCGTTCGAAGGACGCCGGCGGACGCTTCGACCTGACCGGACTGCTGCTGCTGGCCGGCGCGTCCACCGCGCTGCTGCTGGCGCTGTCCGCCGCGTCCGGGCTGCCGCTGCCCGGGTGGGCGGTGGCCGCGCTGGCGGTGCTCGCGGTCCTCGCCGCGGCCGGGCTGGTCCGGCAGGAGCGGCGCGCGGACCGGCCGATCGTCCCGCCCGGACTGGTGAACACCCCCGGCATCCGGGCCGGGCTGGTGGTGGCGCTGATCGGCTACCTGCTGCTGTTCTGCCCGCTGGTGCTGGAGCCGGTGGTGCTGGCCGGCCGCGGCGTGCCCGCCGCCACCGCCGGCGTGGTGATCACCGCGCTGCCCGCGGCGTTCGCGCTGGCCGCCACGGTCGGCGGCGGGCTGCTGCCGCGCGGCTGGAGCGACGCGGTGCGCTGCCGGGCCGGCGCGCTGCTCGCCGCGGCCGGACTGCTGGTGCTCGCCGTGCTGCCCGCGCCCGGCGCCGGCGCTGCGGTGGGGCCGCTGCTGGCGGCCGGCTACGGGCTCGGGCTGCTGCTGCCCGCCAACAACGCCCTGGTGATGCGGGCGATACCCGCGCAGAGCTCGGCCGTCGGCGGCGGCCTGGTCAACATGGTGCGCAGCCTGGGCACCGCGCTCGGCACCGCCCTGCCGGTGCTCGCCGTCCACCTCGCCGGGGCGGCGTCCGGCGGCCGGGCGGTCCTGCTGCTGCTCGCTGCGGTCGCGGTGCTGGCGGCCCGGCTGTCCGCCCGCTGAGGAAACCGCCGGGCGGTGTCGGCGGTCCGGCTGTCCGTGCGAAGAAGCGCCGCCGGGCGGTGTCGGCGGTCCGGCTCTCCGCCCGCCGAAGCGCCGCCGGTACGACAGCAGGGGCGCCGCCCGGGTGGTCCCGGACGGCGCCCCTGGTGCTCGGAGGGTCAGGGCGTCGGCTTCGCGCCGCGTTCCGTGAGCATGCTGCTGATCAGGTCGATCTCCGCCTGCTGCCCGTTGACCATGGTCTGCGCGAGCCGCTTCTCGACGTCGTTCTTCGCCGCGTCCACGTACGCCTGGGCCATGTCCATCCCGCCCCGGTGGTGGGCGAGCATCAGCTGCAGGTAGAACACCTCGGCGTCCCGGCCGCTGAGCGTGCGGAGCCGGTCCAGGTCGGCGTTGGTCGCCATCCCGGGCATCAGCGAACCGTCGTGCGCCTCGTACGTGTGCCCCATCCAGGCCATCGGCTTGGCCGCGCTGGCCTGAGTGAGGCCCCACTGGTCGAGGAAGCCCATCAGCATGCCGCGCTGGTTCGCCTGCGTGTTGATGATGTCGAACGCCAGGGTGCGGACCGCCTGGTCCTGGGTGCGGTCGCGGACGATGAACGACATGTCGATCGCCTGCTGGTGGTGGGTGGCCATGTCGCGGGCGAACCCGGCCTCCGCCGAGTCGGTGCTCGGCGCGGACGAGGAACTCCCGGACGCCGGGGTGCCGCTGGAGACCAGCGCGGGCACCCCGAGGCCGAGCGCGACCAACGCCGCCAGCGCGGCCGGCCACCACAGCTTCCGGCGGCTCCGGCCGCCGGACCGGGCCTGCTCCGCCGTCGACTCCTGGTCGCCGGTCACATCGCGCCCGAGCTGCAGGAGGCGCCCGGCTCCTGGGTCTGCGGGCCCTGCACGTACTTGGTGAAGAACTTCTCGATCCGCGGGTCCTGCGCGGAGTCGACGATCAGCTGGGTGCCCCAGGCGCTCAGCGTGATGGTGCCCTGCTCGTCCGGGTACGGGCTCATCAGGCTGTACGGGGTGGCCTTGACCTTCTCGCTCAGCGCCTTGATGTCGTCCGCGCCGGCCTTGCTGTTGTAGGTGACCCAGACCGCGCCGTGCTCCAGCGAGTGCACCGCGTTCTCGTTCTTCACCGGCTGGTCGTACACGGTGCCCATGCAGGTCGCCCAGACCGGGTTGTGGTCGCCGCCGACCGGCGGGGCCTGGTCGTACTTGACCTCGGTCTGGACGTGGTTGCGGGACAGCTTGTCCCAGGTCTTGACGCCGTCGATCGGCGCCTTCGCGGCCGCGGCATCCGCGTCCTTCTTGTGCTTGGCGTCCAGCGCCAGCCAGGAGCCGCCGCCGATCATGGCGAGCACCAGGGCGGCGGAGATGCCGATGGTGAGGAACTTGTTGCGGCGCTCACGGCGCTGCTCGGCGGCGCGCAGCTCGGCGATCCGGGCCCGGCGGTCGGCCTGCTGGGCGGACTTGCTGCCCGGCTTGGGCTGCTTGCCGGTCGGCTGGGACGACTGCTTGGAGGCGGAACCCATGAATGATGTCCTTGTCCCCGCCGTGCGGCGCACGGCGGTCTGCGGTGAGGTTGGGGCAGCGGAGCCGCCGACCGCCCGGGAGCCGGGGAACGGGTCGGCGGTGGGTTCCGCTCAGGACCGGTGAACCTGGAGTGCGTGCAGGTCGGGCGCATGGTGCGGCGCCGGTCGGACGTCGGCCGCCGGGACGGCGGGCGACGCGGGTGGGGCCACCAACTGCGGCAGGACGACCGCGCCGGGCTGAGGGGGCGCGTTCGGGAGCTGCGACTCCGGGCCGCAGAAGGAGTGACTGGAACAGCCGTGACCGGGCAGCCGGTTCGGGCCGTCCGCAGTGCAGAGGATGAGCACGCCGGAGCTCTCCGGCGCCAGCGCGTGCTGGTGGCCGGCGGGAGTGCCGGCCCGGTCCGGGACGGCGATCGCGGCCGGGACGACGGTCGACACCGCCCGCACGGACGTGACGGCCCCGGCCGGCGGGGAGCCCGCGGATCGGGCGTTCGCCGTGCACGGCAGCAGCGCCAGCAGCGCGGCCAGCAGGACCGCCCACAGCATCGCCACCGGGCGGAGCACCGCGTACGCGGTCCCTCCTCCGGGGCGAGTGCGAAGTCCTGGCGCGGTCATGCGCACATATTAATCAGCCGATCGGGTGAAGCGATGCCCCCCTTGGGCTTCGAATTTCCGTCCCAGAGCCATTGCCGTGGCTCATTCGAGCCCGTCAGCGGACCGCCGGTGGCCGGAACCTCCCCCGTGCGTCGGTGCGATGTTCCGATTCCCGGACAGCGCCGTTGTGCTTCGGAAGAATGACGTCACGTCCGGCATTCCCACGGATCGATCAGGAGCCGTCAGTTGAACGAGCAGGGCGCACCCGGGCCGACCCGATCCGACGACGCCTGGTGGCACACCGTCTACACGGGCCCCGCCGGCACCCTCCCCGACACTCCCGACGCCGTCGCCGACACCACCTCCGTGGACGACTGGTTCACCGCCGCCGCCGGCCTCTTCGACCCCCAGTACCGGCCCGCCGAGGACACCCCGACCCCGCCCCCGACCGGCACCGATACCGACACGGACACGGACACGGCGCACGCGGTACCGCCGCAGCGCAGCTGGGCCGAGGCCGCCTGGCCCGAACTCCGGCCCACCGAGGACGCGCCCGACGAGCAGCCGCATTCGGTCGAGCCGCCGGTCGTCCAACCGCCGGTCGTCGAACCGCCCGTCCTGGCGAAGCCGCCGAGGGCGGAGGCGCCGCGAGCAGAGCCGCCGCGGGCGGAGGCGGCGCCGGAGCCCGAGGTCCCGTCGGCGCCGCCGTCGGAGCGCGGTGCGCCGTGGCGGGAACCGGAGACGCCGACCGTGCCGCACGTCGGGGAGCGGCCGCCGACGTACGCCGCCGAGCCGACCGCGCTGCCGGTCAGCGACCCGGACGCCCTGGGCGCGATCGTGCCGGACACGGCCGTCGACGGCGCCCGGTTCGCGACGACCACCCTGCGGGCCGTGTCGATCCGCGGGGACTCCGCCCGCTACCGGGGCGAACCGCGACGCGACGCGCTGCTCACCGTCCGGTTCGGGGACGCCGAGGACGGTCTGGTGCTGGCCGTCCTCGCGGGCCCCGCCCGACAGGCCGCCGCCGGCTGGGGCTCCGCCGCGGCGACGGACGCGGCCCGGCAACTGGCGGCAGCGATCGGGCGCAGCCGCGCCGAACTCGCCGCCGACCTGCGGGCCGGCGCCCGCGACCGGCTGCGGTACGGCCTCCAGCGGATCGCCCTCCAGGCGGCGGCCCGGCTGCACGGCGAGACCGGGAGCACGGAGGACGTCCCTCCGCAGGAGGCGCTGCCGCCCGAGGAGACCGCCTCGCTGCACTGCCTGCTGATGTCCACCGACCCGGCGGCCACCCACCGGGCCGCGTTCGGCACCGGCCCCGGCGGGCTCTACCTCCTGCGCTCGGGCCACTGGATCGACGCCTACGCGGCCCGCCTGCTCCACCACCCGGACGGCCAGCCGCCGCTGCCCCCGGCCGCCCGTCCCGCCCTGCGCCCCTTCCGCTTCCGCCTCGTCCCCGCCACCGCCGGCGACATCCTGCTCCTGTGCACCCCCGGCCTCGCCGACCCGATCGCCGAAGAACCCGCCGTCGCCCACTTCCTCTCCAGCCACTGGGCCCACCCCCACCCCCCGGGCACCGTCGACTTCCTCCGCCAGATCCAGGTCCGCGCCAAGGGCTACGCCGACGACCGC
The DNA here is from genome assembly GCF_014648555.1 of Kitasatospora griseola. Lineage (GTDB taxonomy): Bacteria > Actinomycetota > Actinomycetes > Streptomycetales > Streptomycetaceae > Kitasatospora > Kitasatospora griseola. The sequence continues at coordinate 221,752 of NZ_BMRI01000004.1, read as the reverse complement.
ACCGCGGCGGCGGTCTGGACGGACTGACGCCCACGGGACGAAGCGGTGGCCTGCCGAAGGGCCGCGCCGCAGGCGCCGGCTACCTCGGCGGGACGCCGAGGAGGGCGTGGGCCGCGGCGGTGGCTTGGGCGGTGGCCCGGTCGCGGGTGGTGGCGGGGAGGCCGATGGCGAGCGGGACGGCGAGGCCGTCGAGCAGGGCGCGGAGCTGGGTGGCGCGGTCGGCGGCGGGGGCGGTGGGGGTGAGGACGCCGGTGGTGCGGCCCTCGGTGATGAGCGCGGTGAGGTCGTTCTGCCAGGGGGTTTCGATGTCGAGTTGGCCCTGGCGGAGGTCCGCGGTCTCGGGGGAGCGGCTCCACACCTCGATCCACAGGATCCACCGGGGGTCACCGGGGCCCTCGGGGAGGTAGAGGTCGATGTAGCGGTCGAGCCGTTCGAGCACGGGCAGGTCGTGGCGGGCGAGTTCGCGGGTGCGGCGTTCGCCGAGCTGGGTCTCGCTCCAGCGGAGGGTCTCCAGCAGGAGCTGGTCCTTGCTGCCGAAGTAGTAGAGGAGGTGTCCGGCGCTCATGCCGAGCTGTTGGCCGAGGCCGGCCATGGTGAGGCGGGCGAGGCCGTGTTCGGCGATGGCGGCGCGGGCGGCCGCGTACACCTCTTCCCGCGGGCGGGCCGGGCGGCGGGTGCGTGGCGGGGCCATCCGCTCTCCTCGTTGCTGGCTGTCCGGGGTCCAGTCTCCCGTACGGGAAGGGCGGGATGTGCGGGCGGGGTCACCAGCCGCCGTGTTCGAGCCCTTCGGCGTGCTCCTGTCGGCCGTGGTCGAGGCCGGCCCGGTAGGCCTTGCGGAGGACGGCGGCGGCCTGTTCGCGGTCGAGTGCGGGAGCGAGGCGGAGCAGTTCGTCGGTGAGCTCGTCGAGCGAGGGGGAGGTCATGGGTCCATGACATCGCGTCGCGGCCGGGCCCGCCCCTCCGAGGACGCAGGGGCGGGCCGGACGGCAGGTCAGCCGAGGGTGGCGGCGTAGGAGGTCTCCGCGCCGAAGCCCCAGGCGGGGGTGGCGTCCCACGGGTTGTCGAGGACGTCGTCGGTGGCGTACGCGTACCCGGCGCCGCGGGTGAACGCGGTGCTGAGGGCGGTCTTCATGGCGGTGGCGTTGGGGACGGCGTGGATCAGGTGCCAGTAGGAGGTGCCGTCGGGGTCGAACCCGGCGCCGGGGTAGTAGCCGACGGTCAGGTTGAAGACGTTTCCACCGAGGTAGCTGTTGGTGTAGGCGTCGTAGGTGCCTTCGAAGGTGACGAAGGTGTCGGCGGTGCGCTTGCCGGGCTCCAGGAAGCAGTCCTGGACGGCGGTGCCGGGGTTGTTCACCACCAGTTCCTGTGCCGCCGGGTCGATGGAGTGGATGATCCCCTGGACCTGCTGGCGCAGGTCGAGGTAGAAGTCCCGCTCGACGTTGTTGACACCGCAGTTGCGGCTGCTGGTGTCGAAGAAGATGCCGTCGACGTGCA
>NZ_BMRI01000004.1:186226-220237 GCF_014648555.1 Kitasatospora griseola | reverse complement strand
GCTTGCCGTCGGCGGTGACCAGGTAGTTGCGGACGTCCTTGAGGACGGCGGCCCGGTCGCGCTTGGTGGCTTCGGTGTGCACGTAGCCGAGCACCTTGGTGTGCTCGCCGGTGGCGGTGGTGCGGGCGCGCAGCGCGTCGGCGCGGGCCTGCCAGCTCGCGTCGAACGGGTCCTCGCCGTTGTTCGGGTTGAGGATGACGACGGACGGTGCGGGCTGGGCGGCCTGGACGTCCAGCATCATCGGGTAGTTCGGGAAGGTGTAGGCCGGGACGCCGATCTCCAGGCCGCGGGTGGCGGTGGTCGCGGTGGCCGGGGTGGTGCCGGCACCGGCCTGCGGTGCGGCGGTGGCGCCGACGGCGAGCAGAGAGCCGAGGAGCAGGGCGGTGAGCCCCTTCGCGCGGATGCGCATGCGTGGTTCCCCCAATGCTGGGCGGGCGTCCCCCTGACGCCGCACGGGCATGCTAACTGCCGACAGGCGTACCAAGGTCGAATACCGGAGATCGTTCTCAGGAGTTCACCGGCGACCGGACGGCCGGTCGGTGACGGGGCGTCCGCCGGGCGGATGGATCGGCTGGGCCAATCGGGTGAATACCTGTCATTTCGGCTCGCGCCAACGCCGCTTGTGGTCCTTATGTCCGATCAACTGACCGGTATGCGTACTCCCCTTCGGGCCGGACGGGTCGGCTCCGTCCTGGCACTCCTGGCCGGATCGCTGTTCGGCAGCGGTGTCCTGGCCGCACCCGCGCACGCCGCGATCTCCTTCGTCAAGAACGTCGACAAGTTCACCGCCGCGCCGGGGGAGAACGTCACCTTCACCCTGCAGTACACCTGCTCGGTCACCGAGTGCGTCAACGGGCGGATCACCGACACGCTGCCCGCGTCCATGGAGTTCGTCGGCTGGACGCCCGACCCCACCACCGTGGACGTGGCCGGCTCCACCGTGCCCGCCGCCGGAACCATGGGCGGCACGCTCGACATCAGGCTGCTCAACCTCAGCCCGGGCACCACGGCCGCCGTCAGCGTGGTGGTGCGCTTCCCCAACTGGACGACCGCGGACGGCACTTCGGCGCTCAACTCGGCGCAGCTGACGGTCGACGGGGAGACCCCGCAGAACGGCTCCGCCTCCGTCACGGCGCACGTCGAGCCCGCCTACCAGGTCACCAAGGGCGTGCAGACCGCCAGCGCCGACGGACGGACCGTCACCTACCAGTTCAGCGCCTGCTCCACGTCCGGCCCCAACGTCGACCTGGACGCCACTCGCCTGCTGGACACGCTGCCGCCCGGCGCGGTGGTCGACACCGCGCGCTCGCCCGGCTGGAGCCAGGTCGCGCCCGGGCCGAACACCTGGGGCTACGACATCGGCGAGTTCCGGGCCGCCAACGGCCAGGCCGGCTGCCGGATCCCCGGCGTGCTGGTGGTGAACTACCCGGACCCGACGTTCCCGTCCGGCACCACCTCCACCAACGACGTCGAACTGCTCGGCGACCCGCTCGGCGCCGCCCCCGAGCAGAGCCTGTCCACCGCCGAAGCCACCACCGGCACCTTCCAGGAGCCCGCCACCGGCGTGCAGGTCAGCGCCGCCAAGTCCTGGGGCGAGCGGAGCGTCTCCGGCGACCTGAACAGCTTCAGCCTGTTCGCCACCAACACCTCGGCGCCCGCCACCGAGCTCACCATGACCGACCCGGGCGCCGGCACCACCGACAGCCTCTACAACTGGCTGTTCCCGCAGACCGTTCAGCTCGACGCGTGGAACCCGCCGGGCATCCAACTCACCTTCCAGTACCGGTTGAACGGCGACCCGACCTGGCTGACCTTCACCCCGGGCACCCCGTTCGACGGCTCCACCCCCCGCCGCATCACCTTCGTCGAGGGCGCCGGAGACCCCGCCGCGGACGAGCTCGGCCTGCCCGCCGGCCGCTGGCTGGACGGGCTGCACCTGACCTGGAACGGCCCGCTGCCCACCGGCTGGGCCCCGGGCGGCGGCGTCCAGGTCGTCACCCAGGTCGTCACCCCCGGCCACGACGGCCGCCCCGCGCCCGAGTTGCTCACCAACTGCGTCGACAACACCGCCACCGACGGCACCACCACCGCCCGGGCCACCGGCTGCGCCGAGACCACCGTCGTCGCCGCCACCAACCTCGGCGCGGCCAAGAGCACCGTCGCGGGCGCCGTCACCAACGCCGGCGGCCGCGCCACCTTCGAGGTGATCCCGTACAACCGCAGCGGGCGCGCGCTGGACCGGCCGCTGGTGCTGTACGACGTGCTGCCCGCCGGGCTGGTCTACCTGGACGGCTCGCTGCGCACCGACCCCAGCTACCCGGACGCCAAGCTTCCCGAGTCCGTGCAGGTCACGCCCGGTGCGGACGGCCGGCAGATCATCAAGATGACCTGGCCGGCCGGTGCGCCCGACATGACGTACCTGAACGACGCGCTGGCCTACCGGGTGCTGTTCGACGTCCAGGTCGCCGACAGCGTCCGGGCCGGCGCCCTCACCAACCAGGTGTTCGTCACCGCCGACCACCCGACCGAGCCCGTCACCTGCTACTTCAGCGGCGTCAGCCACGGCGTCCCCGACACGCTCGACCTGAATGGCGACGGCGACCTCACCGAGACCATGTGCCACGCCACGTCGCAGGTCGAGGTGCAGGTGCCGAGCGTGCTGCGCTCCTACAAGGAGGTCCAGGGCGACCTGGACTCCGGGTACGGCCCGATGGGCGCCACCACGCCGGGCGGCGCGCTGTCCTACCGGATGACCGTCCGCAACGACTCGCCGGACCCGGTCACCGAGTTCGTCGCCTACGACAAGCTGCCCACCCCCGGCGACAGTTACGTGCTGACCCCGGACGCGGCCCGCGGCAGCGCCTGGGCGCCGTCGCTGAGCAGCCCCATCACCAGCTCCGACCCCAGCGTGACCGTCGAGTACACCACCGACAAGCACCCCTGCGTGCCCGCGCTGGTGCCGCCCGCCTCCGACCCGGGCTGCAACCCGAACGCGGTGTGGACGGCGACCTTCCCGGGTCCGGGCACCGCTGCCTGGTTCCGGATCGAGCGCCCCGGCACCCTCGCCCCCGGCGACTCCTTCACCCTGGGTTGGCCGATGGTCGCCCCGTTCGACGCCCCCGAAGGGGCGTACGCCTGGAACTCCTTCGCCTACACCGCCATCGACGCGACGGGCCGTCAGCTGCTGCCCGCCGAACCGGCCAAGGTCGGCGTGGCCGTCGAGCAGACCCGCCCGTCCGACAACGCGCTCGGCGACTTCGTCTGGGACGACCTCAACCACGACGGCATCCAGCAGCCCGGCGAGCCCGGCGTCCCCGGCGTGCACGTGGACCTGCTGGACGGCAGCGGCCAGCCCGTCCGCGACCTGCACGGCAACCCGCTCACCACGGTCAGCGACAGCGGCGGCCACTACCTCTTCGACCACCTGCCGGACGGCGCCTACCAGATCCGCTTCGAGCTCTCCACGATCCCCGCGGGCGCCACCGTCACCCTCCGGCACGCCGGCGCCGACCCGGCACTCGACTCCGACGCCGACCCCGCCACCGGCCTCACCCAGACCGTCGACCTGGCGGGCGGCCGGCGCTACCTCGACCTGGACCTCGGGCTGGTGCTGCCCCACACCAGCCCGAGCCCCAGCCCGTCGCCCTCGACCTCGCCCTCGACCGGCCCGGAGCCGTCGCCGTCGGCCGGGAAGCCCAGCGAGGAGGCGAAGGGCGAGCACGGGATGCTGCCGCACACCGGCAGCGACCTGCCCGGCAGCCTGCTGGCCGCGGTCGCCGGACTGCTCACCGTCGGCGGTGCGGCGCTCTGCGCGGTGACCTGCCGCCGTCCCCGGCGCCGCCACTGACCGACCGCCGGACACCCGAACGGCCGCGGGCCGGAACCTCGTTGCGAGGTTCCGGCCCGCGGCCGTCGAGGTGTCAGGCCTTCGGCTGCTGCTGGGTGATGCAGTGGATGCCGCCGCCGTTGGCGAAGATCTCGCGGGCGTCGACCAGTTCGACGGTGCGGCCCGGGTAGGCCTTCTCCAGGACGGCCTTGGCCTGCTCGTCGCGCGGGTCGTCGAAGGCGCACAGCACGACGACGCCGTTGGCCACGTAGTGGTTGATGTAGGAGTAGTCGACGGGCTCGCCGTCCTCGTCGAACAGGACGGTGGGGGCCGGGAGTTCGATGACCTCTAGCTGCCGGCCCCGGGCGTCGGTGGCGGCGCGGAGGATCTCGGCGAGCTCCTGGCAGACCGCGTGGTCGGGGTGCGCCGGGTCGGGCTGGGAGTGGACGACGACGGTGCCGGGGCGGACGAAGGAGGCGACGATGTCGATGTGGCCGCGGGTGCCGAACTCGTCGTAGTCGCGGGTCAGTCCGCGCGGCAGCCAGATCGCCTTGGTGGTGCCGAGGTGCGCGTGCAGCTCGGCCTCGACCTGCTCGCGGGTCCAGTCGGCGTTGCGGCCCTCGCCGAGCTGGACGGTGTCGGTGACCAGGACGGTGCCCTCGCCGTCGACGTGGATGCCGCCGCCCTCGTTGATCAGCCGGGAGGCGAACCGCCGGACGCCGGCCAGTTCGGTGACGTGCTCGGCGATGTGCCGGTCGTTGTCCCAGCGGGCCCACGACTGGGCGCCCCAGCCGTTGAACACCCAGTCGGCGGCGGCCAGTTCGCCCTTGTCGTCGATCAGGAAGGACGGGCCGATGTCGCGCATCCAGGCGTCGTCCAGCGGGCGCTCGACGATCTCCACCTCGGGGGAGAGGTAGGGCCGGGCCTGCTCGGTCTCGCCGGTGTTGACCACCAGGGTGAGCGGCTCGTGGCGGACGATCGTGTTGGCGACCTCGGCCCAGGCGCGGCGGGCCGCGTCCAGCTGCTCCGCGCCGTCGAAGGTCGGGTTCGCGGTCGGGAACGCCATCCAGGTGCGCTCGTGCGGGTGCCATTCGGCGGGCATCCGGAAGCCGAGCTCGGCGGGAGTGGGGGTGGTCATGGGAATCAAGTCCTAGCGGGGTGAGGGGAGTTCAGAGGAAGTAGAGGCGGCTGAGGGAGACCGAATCGGCGGGCGCGGAGCGCAGCGGCTCGCCGTCCAGCGAGACCAGGCCGGTCGCCGAGACGTCGACCTTCCCCAGGCGGCCGTTGCGCAGCATCGAGCTCGGGCCGATGCCCCGGGTGCCGCGCACTCCCACCCGCCGCCTGCGGGTGGGCAGTTGGTCGCCCGCCACGTCCAAGTAGGCGGAGTCGGCGGCGGCCTGGGCGACGAACGCCACCGAGATGTCCGCGGCGGTGGCCCCGTGCGCGCCGAACTGCGGCCCCAGCACCAGGGGTTCGCACCGGTCGGTGGAGGCGTTCGGGTCGCCGACCACGCCGTACGCGGGGAAGCCGGCCTTCAGCACCAGCTGCGGCTTGGCGCCGAAGTGGTCCGGCCGCCACAGCACGATGTCGGCCAGCTTGTCGACCTCGATCGAGCCGACCTCGTGGACAAGTCCGTGCGCGATGGCCGGGTTGACGGTCAGTTTGGCGATGTAGCGGAGCACCCGCTCGTTGTCGTCGCCGCCCTCGGCGGTGCCGTAGGAGCCGGCGCCGTCGAGCGGGCCGAGTTCGGCCTTCATCTTGCCGGCCATCGCGAAGGTGCGGCGCACCGTCTCACCGGCCCGGCCCATGCCCTGGGCGTCGGAGGAGGTGATGCCGATGACCCCGAGGTCGTGCAGCACGTCCTCGGCGCCCATCGTGCCGGCCCGGATCCGGTCGCGGGCCATCGCGGCGTCGCCCGGCAGGTCGGGCTTGAGGTCGTGCGCGGAGACGATCATGTCGTAGTGCTCGCCCAGCGCGTCCCGGCCGAACGGCAGGGTCGGGTTGGTGGAGGAGCCGATCACGTTCGGCACGCCGGCCATCTTCAGCACGTTCGGCACATGGCCGCCGCCGCAGCCCTCGATGTGGAAGGCGTGGATGGTGCGCCCCTCCAGCACCGCGAGGGTGTCCTCCACCGACAGGCACTCGTTCAACCCGTCGGTGTGCAGGGCCACCTGGACGTCGTACTCCTCGGCGACCCGCAGCGCGGTGTCCAGCGCCCGGGTGTGCGCGCCCATGTCCTCGTGCACCTTGAACCCGGACGCGCCGCCCTCGGCGAGCGCCTCCACCAGCGGTGCGGCGTCGGAGGACGAACCGCGGCCCAGGAAGCCGATGTTGACCGGCCAGGCGTCGAAGGCGTTGAACGCGTGCCGCAACGCCCAGGGCGAGTTGACGCCGACGCCCCACACCGGGCCGAACTCCTGGCCGATGATGGTGGTCACGCCGGAGGCCAGCGAGGCCTCCATGATCCGCGGCGACAGCAGGTGGACGTGGGTGTCGATGGCGCCCGCGGTGGCGATCAGGCCCTCGCCGGAGACGATCGTGGTGCCGGTGCCGACCACCACCTCGACGCCGTCCAGGGTGTCCGGGTTGCCGGCCCGGCCGATCGAGGCGATCCGGCCCGCCCGGATGCCGATCGAGGTCTTCCGGATGCCCTGGACCGCGTCGATCACCAGCACGTTGGAGATCACCACGTCGCAGGTCTCGCGGACCGCGGCGGGCTTCAGGTGCAGCCCGTCGCGGGCGGTCTTGCCGAACCCGGCGAGGAATTCGTCGCCGGGGGCCTGCGAGTCCGACTCGACCCGGACGATCAGCCCCGAGTCGCCGAGCCGGACCCGGTCGCCGGCGCGCGGGCCGTGCACCGAGATGTAGTCGTGCGGGGAGATGGCGCTCATGCGCAGGTGTCCTTCCTGGTGCGGCGGGGGTTGGCGGTCACTGGGCGGGCTCCGCGTCGTCGAACGTGTCGTCGAACTCGGTCAGGTAGCCGGTCGCGCGGGCCTTGGCCAGCGCCGCGTCCTTCGCGCCCGGCGCGTCCAGCGGCCCGTCCACCAGGCCGGCGAAGCCGATCGCCACCCGCTCGCCGCCGATCGGCACCAGGCCGACCTCGACGGTGGCGCCCGGGTCGAAGCGCACCGAGGAGCCGGCCGGCACGGCCAGGTGCATCCCGTACGCGGCGGCGCGGTCGAAGGCCAGGCGCGGGTTGGACTCGAAGAAGTGGAAGTGCGAGGTCACCGAGATCGGCACCGAGGCGGTGTTGTGCACCGGCAGCAGCAGCGACTCCTCCACCGGGTCGTAGCCCGCGCCGGAGCCCGGCAGCGCCGCGCCGGGCGCCCCGTCGCCCAGCGAACCCGCGCCGCGGAACGGGTCGCCGACCACGGCCAGCCGCGTCCCGTCCTCGAACACCGCCTCGACCTGGACCACCGTCACCACGTCCGGCACGCCCGGCAGCACGTCCTCCGCGCTCAGCACGGTGCGGCCGGCCTCGATCGCCTCGGCCAGGCGGCGGCCGTCGCGGGCCGCCTCGCAGACGGTGTCGGCGATCAGCGCCGTTGCCTCCGGCACGTTCAATCGCACGCCGCGCGCCCGTCGGGCGCGGGCCAACTCGGCCGCGGTGAAGATCAGCAGCCGGTCCCGTTCGGTGGGAGTCAGTCGCACGGTGCCTCGCTCGTCGGGGGTGGGCGGAGGGTGGTCGGTGAAGAGTTTAGAACGACGTTCAAACGCGTGGGCCCCATTGAACCCGCGGCCGCCCGTCATGTCCAGCGTCCGGCCGCAGGCCCGGGACGCCCGGCAGGCGCACGGAAGGGGTGTGGAAGGAGCGGGGAGAAGATGTGAGGGAGTGGTCGGCGGAGGCGATCATCGGACCGGGCGAGGGTTTCGGCCACCGGGTCGCCGTCGTCGCCGCCTGCCTGGAGAAAGCTTTCGCCGGAGCCCCCGACCAGGGCGGGCGCCCCGGCTCACCCGCGTGCCCGCGCACGCCCTTGCGCACCGTTCACCACGGGCGTAGGGCCGGATCACTGTTGCAAACGCCGCCGAGTGGGCATGAGGATGACCAGAAGTGGCCGCCGAACCGGTGGGGGACCGGAGCGGCCGTCCGGAACGAGGGCGGGGGCTGACGAAGTTGATGGACGGTCAGGCAAGGTTCCCGCGGCAGCGCTCGGCCTCGCGCCGGGAGCAGCTCGACCAGGGGCCCGCACCCATGCAGTCGAAGCCGCAGCCACAGCCGCAGAGCGCGGCCCCGGCGCGCCAACCGGAGTGCGCCCTGCACCGCCGGCTGCACGCCTCCCTGGAAGCGGCGGACCTGCCCGCCGTCGGCACCGTCCGACGCCGCCTGCGGGCCGCGCTCGACCACTGGGGTGTGCCGGAACTTGCCGACACCGCCGAGCTGCTGACGTCCGAACTGGTCACCAACGCGCTCGTGCACACCGGCAAGGGCGCCGAGTTCGACGCCCGGCTCACCGACGAACAGCGCCTGCGGATCGAGGTGCACGACCGCACCAGCCGGCTCCCCGGCCGCCGCCACCCGAACGAGGACGCCACCTCCGGGCGCGGCCTGCTGCTGGTCGAGGCGCTCGCCGACGACTGGGGAGTGCAACTGCGCGGGGACGGAAAAGTCACCTGGTTCGAGCTGTCCGCGCTCTGAGCGGGCCCGCCCCGAACCGGTGGGGCGAATTCCGGACCGGCCACCCGAGAGGGCCGTTCGAGTGAATGTCCCGGGCGGGATCGTATGCGATCAGTACCGTCCGGGTCACCGGCATTGCCGCCTTGCCGAACATACGAGAGGGTAGTGAGAATGTGTGCCAGCAGGCACACGCAACCATCGCGGTCCGGCCGGCCCAGCAGGGGACACGGATATCCAGCGGCCGCCAGGCAAGGCACCGGCAGGAGAAGCATGGCCACCGAGCCCGAGGCGCCTGGGCCCGCCCGCCGCACCCCGCCCGCCCAGGCCACCCAGGCCACCCGGAACAGCACCCCCGCGAAGCCGCTGCGCACCGCCGCCGGCCGCGCCGTGCCGTCCACCGCCCGCGGCCTGCCCACCCGCACCGGCGACTCCACCCCCGAGTGGCTCGAACCGGCGATGGCCGCCAACGGCATCGGCTCCTTCGACTGGGACATCCGCCGCGACACCCTGGTCGGCGACCGGCGCGCCTGCACGATCCTCGGCCTGGCCGGCCAGAGCTTCGACCGCACCTCCGGCTCCTTCCTCGCCCTGCTGCACCCCGAGGACGCCCCCGTGGTGCGCCGCCGGGTCGAACGCGCCGTCGCCGAACTCGGCCAGTGCGGCGCCTACTACCGCACCGTCTTCCCCAACGGCGAACTGCACGCCGTGCGCTTCCGCGGCCGCGTCCTCGCCGACGCCTTCGGCCGCCCCTCCCGGATGGTCGGCTTCGTCTGGGACGCCACCGTCGAACTCCACAAGCGCGAACGCGCCGACGAGCTCGCCGTGCTGCGCGAGGAACGCTCCCGGTTCATCAAGGAAGCCGCCCGCGCCCTCTCCGAAGCCGTCACCGTCCGCGACGTCGCCCGGGTCTTCACCGAACTCCCGCTGCCCGGCCTCGGCCCCGACGGCCTCGCCCTCGCCTCGCTCGAAGGCGGCCGGATCGCCCTGCTCGGCTCCAGCGGCTACCGCAGCACGCTCAGCGACCAGTTCGACCGGATCCCGCTCGCCCCCACCCACCCCGCCGCCGAGGCCGTCCGCCAGCGCACACCGATCTTCGTCTCCAGCCGCGAGGAGTACCGCGAGCGCTACCCCGACGCCTGGGACTGGGCCGAGAGCAGCGGGCGCTCCTCCTGGGCGTTCCTCCCGCTGGTCGCCAGTGGCCGCCCCACCGGCGTCTGCGTGGTCTCCTTCGACGACGACCGCGAACTCGACGCCGACGAACGCACCCTGCTCTCCACTCTCGGCGGACTCGTAGCCCAGTCCCTCGCCCGGGCCCGCCTGCACGACGCCGAGCACGAACTCGCCGCCGGCCTGCAACGCGTCATGCTGCCCCGCACCGTCCCCGCCGTGCCCGGCGTCACCACCGCCGTCCGCTACCTCGCCGCCGGCTCCGGCCTGCAGATCGGCGGCGACTGGTACGACGTCGTGCCGCTGCCCGGCGGCCACGTCGGCCTGGTCATCGGCGACGTCCAGGGCCACGACGTGCACGCCGCCGGCATCATGGGCCAACTCCGCATCGCGCTGCGCGCCTACGCCGCGGAGGGCCACCCGCCCGCCGCCGTGATGGCCCGCGCCTCCCGGTTCCTCGCCGACCTCGACACCGACCACTTCGCGACCTGCACCTACGCCGAAGTCAACGTCGACTACGGCGTGGTCTACGCCGTCCGGGCCGGCCACCTCGACCCGGTGGTCCGCCGCGCCGACGGCACCGCGCATCCCGTTCCGGTGGCGGGCGGGCTGCCGCTCGGCGTCGCGCCCGACGAGGAGTACCGGGTGACGCGGTTCAGCCTCGACCCCGGCGAGACCGTGCTGCTGTTCACCGACGGCCTGGTCGAGGCCCGCGACATGGACCTCGACACCGGCTTCGGCCGCCTCTGCGAGACCGTCTCCGAACACCTCGCCGCGGTCGGCGAATCCCCCCGCGAACCACTGGAGGAACTCGCCGACCGGATCGCCTCGCAGGCCGCCGACACCAGCGAACGCGAGGACGACATCGCGCTCCTGCTGCTGCGCTGGGACGGGCCCGCGGGCGGGCGCGCCGCGCAGCAGCTGCGCCGCCGGATCGGACAGGCGGACCTGGCCCGGATCTCCGAGCTCCGGGCCGAGCTCCGGGACGCGCTGCGTCGTTGGGGAGTGCCCGAACTCATCGACACCGCCGAGCTGTTGTCCTCCGAACTCGTCACCAACGCGATCCGGCACACCGACCGGGACGCGATGTTCACGGCCCGGCTCTACCAGGAGAGCGGGCGGGCCCGCCTCCGCGTCGAGGTCGAGGACGAGAGCGACCTCTGGCCGACCCGCCGCACCCCGGGCGAACAGGCCTCCTCCGGCCGGGGGTTGATGCTCGTCGAGGGGCTCGCGGACGCCTGGGGCGTGGAGCCCCGCGGCTCGGGCAAACGGATGTGGTTCGAGCTCAGCAGCTAGCGCAGGTGGGCGCGAAACCAGGGGCTCGGGGGTGCGAATTCAGGGGCCCGGGGAACGGCGGGGTCGTGTCTGCGGAGGGTCAGCAGGGCGCTTTGCGTTCCGCCGTTTCGGGTTCCTGTTCTGAGGCCCGCCGCAGCCATGGCCAACCGCTGTCTCCGGCCGCCGGCAACAGGACCTCGCCGTTCCCCGAGCCCCTGAATATTCACCCGAATTGCTGTTCCAGGTCCTTGAGCTTCTGTTCGAGCGAAGCGAGTCGCGGCATGGTGGTGGTGTCCTCGTCCGGGGTGAGGTCGATGCTGCGGTGGGCCGGGGTGGCGGGGAGGCCGGCGGGGGCTATGGCGGGCTCCGTGGAGGTGGTGGGGGCAGGGGCGGGTTCGAGTTGGCGGGTGTGGCGGGTGCGCCAGCTGCTGCCGGGCTGGCGGCCGATGGCGCGGATCTCGGCGCGTTCCCGGCGGGAGGCCATCCTGCGGCGCTCCCGGTTCTCCGCCGCGGTGCGCTTGTCGTCGCGGACCTCCTCGACGGCCTCGTCCAGGGTGCGGACGCCTTCGAGGAGCATCAGCGACCACGCGGCGTAGGTCTCGCGCGGGGCGCGCAGCCAGCGGACCACGCGGATCTGCGGCAGCGGTCGCGGGACGAGTCCCTGCTCGCGCAGGGCGGCGACCCGGGTCTGCTTCAGGGCGCGGTCGAACAGGACGGCGGCCGAGAGCGACATGCCGGCGAAGAACTGCGGTGCGCCGTCGTGGCCGAAGCCGCGGGGGGCGTGCACCCAGTTGAACCACGCCGAGGCGGCGGCGAACAGCCACACCAGCAGGCGGGAGCCGAGTGCCGCGTCGCCGTGGCTGGCCTCGCGGACGGCGAGGACGGAGCAGAACATCGCGGCGCCGTCGAGGCCGAACGGGACCAGGTACTCCCAGCCGCCGGAGAGGCCGAGGTTCTGGACGCCGAAGCCGACCAGTCCGTGGAAGGAGAGCGCGGCGGCGACCGCGGCGCAGCAGAACAGCAGGAGGTAGGAGGCGCCGCCGTAGAGGCTCTCGGTGCGGCGGCGGCGTTCCTCGGCGCGTTCCCAGGAATCCGAAGCGCCGTTGTTGGTGGCTGCGGCCGAGCGGCTGCGGGCGAAGGCCAGCAGGGCGACGGCGGCCACCAGGGCGGCCGTGCCGGCGACGACCCAGCCCAGCGGTATGTCCGACAGTCTCATGACCTGATCAAGCCTCGCTCTTCGCGTTTGATGGGGGGACCATCATGGCGGAGAAATGCGTCGAAACATGGCCGGATCGCGAGCAATACACTATTAGGGGGGAATTTCGGAATTACATCAACGGATTGTCAGATCTATTTGCCGCGGGGGCAGCTGAAGCACGGTTCGGTCGGCCGGACCGTGTAGAACAGGCAGCAGCTGACCCTGGTCCTGGTCCGGTGCCCGCCCTCCTCGCGGAAGCCCGGCGCGCCCACGAACGGGGCCGACGAGGCGTCGCCCGGCAGGAGCGCGGTCAGTTCGGCGACCGCCCGGGGCTCCTCGTCGAGCAGAGTGGAGAGGTACCAGAGGCCGTCCACCACGTCGTCGGTGGCGAGTGCCCAGAGGGTGCGCGGGCCGCGTCGCACGCGGGGGCGGAAGGCGTCGAGCACCGGCGCGAGATGGTCGGCGAGCGCGGCGCGCAGCGCGGTGTCGAGCGCCGGGCGGTCCGGGGCGACCAGGGCGTCCGGGTGGGAGGCCGCCGGGTCGTCCGGCAGGCAGTGGAAGGCGAGCGGACGGGCGGTCAGTTCGCCGTCGGCGCGGTTGATGGAGAGCTGCTCGACCGGGAGGACCGGGACCCGGCGCTCCAGGAACCACGGCAGGGTGAAGGCGAGGGCGACCGGCCAGGCGTAGCGGTGCAGGCTGAAACCGGCGGTGACGTCCGGGCGGGTGGGGGCGCCGTAGAGCTTCAGGCCGAGGCGTTCGTCGAAGGCGATGGTCGCGTCGAGCGCGGCCGGATCGGTGGCGAGGGCTGCGGCGGTGGTCCAGCCGGGGTCGGTGCGCGGGGTGGCGGAATGGATCCGAAGATCCGGGAAGAGCTCGGTCAGCCGCCGCCAACTCCCTTGAAGGGGACGGGAGTCGGTGGCGGCGGGCGGGGGGCACTGGCCGACCTGGTGCGCGGTCACGCGGGCTCCCTGGGTGGTACCCCGGGAGCGGGGCCCGGGCACGGCGCGGTGGGCCTGTCCGGGCCACTGCTCGCCCCGGACAGGTAAGGCTCACCTTAGCTGATGCCGTGCCGCGGGTCGTGCACGGTGCCGCCGTCCGGTGCGGGCGATTGTTCCGGGAGCCTCCCCAGTCGCCGGGCCAGCCAGACCGGGACCCCGCCGAGCGCCTGCACCAGCCGGGACGCCTCGGCGCGCAGCCGCTCCGCCTCGGCCGGCTCCGACACCTCCGCCAACGCGGCCAGCGCCGGCGCCACCCCCACCGTGAAGCCGAGCTGTTCACGCAGTTTCAGCGCGGTTCCGAAACCCTGCCGGGCCCGCTCCTGGTCGCCCGCCGCCAGCGCCAGCCCCGCCAGGTGGCACCAGGTCGAGGAGCGCAGCAGGTCGTCGCCGCGCTCCCGGGCGCCCTCGTGCGCCCGGGTGTACGCACTGTGCGCCGCCGCCGGGTCGTGCAGCAGATTCTCCGCGACCAGTCCGCGCCGGAAGTCCAGCAGCGGCCGGCCCGGCGCCTTCGGCGGCAGCAGCGCCGAGGTGCGGCCCAGCGCGGCCTGGGCCTCGTCCAGCCGGTCCCGGCGGCCCAGCACGCTGGCCACGTAGGCCAGGTAGCCGCGGGCGCAGGAGGCCGCCGCGCGATGCTCGGTGCCCGCGACCGAGGCTTCCGCCAGGCGCAGGGCGTCCTCCGCGCGCTCCCAGTGGTCCGCGGTGAACAGGCACTGCTCGATCAGCAGCTCGGCCCGCTGCAACGCCGCCGTCGGATCCCGGCCGGCCTGCGGGCGGAGCAGGTCCGCGGCCTCCTGCCAGCAGCCCCGCGACCGTAGTCGCCAGACGACGTCCGCCATGCCCCCCGGGGCAGTCCCGTGCACCGACAACGCCACCTCCTTGTGCGCGCCATGCAGTGACCGGCGGACCCTCCCCAATCCCCAAGGGCCCGCGTCGTGGCGGCAATTCAACACGCGCGGGAGCTTGTGCACCAGATCACGAGCGTGAGGAAATCCGGAATCAACGCTTCCGGGTGACGGTGGAGTGACGGCGCGTCAGGACGTCCAACCGGTCTCCATCAGGGCCTCGGCGGCGCCGTTCGAGGGCTGCGGGATGCCCGCCGCGTCCAGCGTGAACAGGGCGACCAGCAGCTGCTCGCCGCGTACGGTGGCCTGCCGGGAGAAACCGGAGACGGTGAACATCGCCGCCGCCACCTGCTCGCTGTGCAGCGTCTCCAGCCACAGGCACTCCACCGCCTTGACGTCGGCGGGCTCCGTCCAGGTGTCCACCCGGGCCACCAGCTGCCCGCCCAGCAGTGTGGTCGAGTCGCGCTCCTGACCGGGCGTCAACTCCAGGTCCTCGAAGCCCAGCCACTGCAGGTAGCGGGCCGCCGTCAGCACCGCGTCCTGCGGGGTGCGCACCGGCTGCGGGCGGAACGGCGGACGCAGCACCCGGGCCGGGCCCGAGCCCGCCGCCGGCGGGTCCGGCGGGGCGACCGGCGGCACCGCCGTGGTGTACGGGCGGGCCGCCTCGGCCGGGCGGGTCGCCCGTGGGCCCGCGCTCTGCAGCTTCGGCGCCCGGTCCACCGGCAGTCGGACCGTCGCCCCGCAGTCGCAGGTGAACTCCGGCTGCGGCCACTGGTCGCTGCGGCCGCAGTGCGGACATCGCATGCTCACCCAGGAGTCCTCCCAGGAGCGGAACCGCACCTGCACCGGAACCCCGCCGCGCAGCAGCGGCACCCGCAACTGCGCGCCGCACGGGCACGGCAGGCTCGGCGGCTCGTAGCGGTGCTCGCGTCGGCAGGCCGGGCAGCGCAGTTCGCTGGCCCCCGACGGCGAACCGGGGGAGAACCGGGCCGGGTCTGCGGCGTCCTCGGGCAGCGGCATGGCTGGTCACCGTCCGTTCCGGTCGGGCTGGCAACGATCCGTTCCATCCTCGCCGATCGGGATCCCGGCCGGTGCGGAATGAGGTAATCCTGCACCGCAGTTGAGGTGGCGGAAAGGTGCGGCGCGGGCCATGCGCCGGGCTGACGGGACGTCAGTCGATGCCCCAGCGGGCCAAGTCCGCCGGGGTGTCCAGGTCGTCGGGGACGGCCACGTCGGTGCAGTCCACCAGCGTGACCGGGTGCCTGGCCAGCAGCGCGCGGGCGCCCGCGTCGCCGGTCGAGGTGGCCAGCAGCTCCGGGAAGTGCGCGGCGCCGATCAGGACCGGGTGCGCCCGGCGGCCGGCATAGGCGCACGCTGCCAGATCCGTGCGCCCGGCGTGCGCCGCCAGCAGTCGGCGCACCGCCTCCGCCGTCACGCCGGGGGTGTCCACCAGCAGCACCAGGACCGCGCTCGCCCCCGTCGGCAGGGCGGCCAGGCCCGCCCGCAGCGACGAGGACAGCCCCGTGCGCCAGTCGGGGTTGTCGACCAGCAGGCAGTCGCCGGTGTCGACGCGCTCCCGGACCTCCGCCGCGGCGGCCCCCAGCACCGCCACCACTCCGTCGCACCCGCCGTCGCGGGCCACCGCCAGCGCGTGTTCCAGCAGCGGGCGACCTCGGTACGGCAGCAGCGCCTTCGGGCGCCCGCCCAGTCGGGACCCGCCGCCCGCCGCCAGCACCAGGGCCGGCACCCGCAACTCCGTCATGCCGCCAGTCTGCCCGGGTCGGCGCCGTCCCGGGAGCGTCCCGGCGCGGTCGGCGGAACGGTTCGCGCCGGTCGGGGTTTTGCCCGGATTGTGAGGTGCGTCATGCTGCGGCGTGGCCGCCTTGACCCGCACTTGACCGGCTGGTCTTCTGGTGGGCCGTCAGAGTCGCCCACCCACAGAGGAATACCGTGCGATCCCGCCGTACCGCCGTAGTCGCCGCCCTGTTGCTCGGATCGCTCGCCCTCGCCGGGTGCAACGGAGCGGACAAGTCGTCGAGCGACAGCGCCAAGTCCAAGCCGCAGTCGGCCTCCAAGGGCACCAACCCGCTGCAGAACCCGGACGGCACCAAGCCCGGCCTGGCGCCCGTCACCGACGACGCGGACCGCAAGGCCGGCCGGGACCTGATCGCCAAGGTGAAGACCGCCGACCCCGGCCCGAAGACCGGCTACGACCGCGACCAGTTCGGCCCCGCCTGGACGGACAACGTGGACGGCATACCGATGGGCCACAACAGCTGCAGCACCCGTGACGACATGCTGGCCCGGGACGGCAAGAAGGTGGAGCACAAGGACGGCTCCCAGTGCGTCGTCACCGGAATGACCATCTGGGACCCGTACACCGGCAAGAACGTGGACTGGAGCAAGCAGCAGGCGTCGAAGATACAGATCGACCACGTGATGCCGCTGTCCTACGACTGGCAGCAGGGCGCCTCCCAGTGGGACAAGCTCAAGCGGGTGCAGATCGCCAACGACCCGCTGAACCTGATCCCGGCGGACGGCTCGCAGAACGCCTCCAAGGGCGACTCCGGCCCGGCGAGTTGGCTGCCCGCCAACACCGAGGTGCACTGCTCGTACGCGATCCGGTGGGCGCAGGTCTCGCTGAAGTACCAGCTGCCGGTGACGCCTGCCGACAAGAAGACCATGCTGTCGCTGTGCGGCGGCTGACGGAGCGTTGACCGGCTGAGCGTTTGTTGACGGCGCGTCGGCCCGCGACCGCGGAAGGACCCGAGGCCGTTCGAGCTCCTCTGGGGGAGGGGGAGTCGAACGGCCTCGGGCGTCGTGGGAGCGGGGCAGGTCAGCCCGCGCTCTTCGGTGCGGCCGTCAGGTCGTACATGGTGGTGCTGCCGACCGTCTTCGCGGTGTAGGTGGACTCCACCCAGGAGGCGATCTCCGAGGAGTAGTCGGAGCCGCCCATGCTGCGGCCCATGCCGCCACCGCCGATGAACCAGTGCACCTTGCCCTCCGCGACCAGCTGCTTGAAGCCGTCCAGCGAGAGCGAGGGATCGCTGCCGTTGAAGCCGCCCAGCGCCATCACCGGCTCGCCGGTGGCGAGTTGGTAGCCGGCCTGGTTCTGCGAGCCGACCGCGGCGGCCACCCAGGTGTACTTGTCGGCGTCCTGCTTCAGCAGGTCCGCGACCTCGGACGGGACCTTCGCGCCCTCCAGCAGGCCGCCCATGCCGCCGCCCATCCCGCCGCCGAAACCGCCGCGGCCGGTGCGGCCGTCCTCGGTGCCGGTGCCGGTGCCGGGGAAGCCCTGGGAGCCGGGGAGGTTCGGGAACGCGCCGTTCTGACTTCCGTTCTGGCCGCCCGGGAAGGCACCGCCGGCGATGCCGCCGCCCGGGAAGTTGCCGTTCCCGCCGCCGTTCATTCCGTTCTGGCCGCCCGGGAAGCCCGGGAAGGTGCCGTGCGCCTTGCCGCGACCGCCGCCGGGGCCGAAGCCCTCGCCCTTGACGCGCGGTCCGGCGGTGACGATGGATCCGGTGTGGCCGGTGGAGACGGTGTCGAGGGCGTACGCGGCCGGCCCGGCCAGGCCCGCCGCCAGTGCGGTGAGTCCGGCGGTGGCGGCGATCCGGCCGCCGATCGGTCCGGTGATCCGGCCCGCGGCGAGCAGTGCGACGGCGGCGAGCAGGCCGCCGATCAGCACGGCCCAGCGCAGCCACGGCAGGAACTCGGCGCTGCGGCCCAGGAGTTGGTGCGACCACCAGGCGGTGACGGCGAGCGTCACGGCCAGCACCGCCGCGTACGGCAAGCGGTGGCGGGCCCGCCACAGACCGTCCGTGCCCATGCCGACCAGTGCGGCGATCGCCGGGGCGAGGGCCACCGTGTAGTACTGGTGGAAGATCCCGGACATGAAGCTGAACGTCAGCCCGGTGCACAGCAGCCAGCCGCCCCAGACCAGGAAGGCGATCCGGGCCGAGTCGGTGCGGGCGTGGCGACGGGTCGCCCACAGGCCGAACACCAGCAGGATCAGCGCGGCGGGCATCAGCCAGGCGATCTGCCCGCCGATGTCGCCGTCGAACAGGCGGGTCGGGCCGGTGGAGCCCCACATGCCGCCACCGGGCATGCCGCCCCCGCCGCCGCCCATCCGGTTTCCGCCGCCGACGCTGCCGGTCTCGTTGCCGGTGATCCGGCCGAAGCCGTTGTAGCCGAAGGTGAGGGAGAGGAAGGAGTTGTCCTGCGAGCCGCCGATGTACGGGCGGGCGGAGGCCGGCATCAGCTCGACGATCGCCACCCACCAGCCGCCTGCGACCACCATCGCCACAGTGCCGTACAGCAGTTGGAGCCATCGACGGCCCCAGCCGGTGGGCGCGGTGAACAGGTACACCAGGGCGAACGCGGGCAGCACCAGGAACGCCTGCAGCGTCTTGGTGAGGAACGCCAGCCCGAGCATCACGCCGACGAACACCAGCCAGCGGGTGGACGCCGTCTCGGTGGCCCGGACGGTGCCGTACGCGGCCAGCGTCAGCAGCAGCACCAGCAGCGCGTCCGGGTTGTTGAAGCGGAACATCAGCGCCGCCACCGGGGTCAGCGCCAGCGCCGCGCCCGCGACCAGGCCGCCGAGCGCCGAGGACCGGCGGCGCACCGTGGCGTACACGGCGGCGACCGTGCCGACGCCCATCAGCACCTGAGGGGCCAGCACGCTGAACGAGTTCAGGCCGAGGATCCGGGCGGAGACCGCCATCGGCCACAGCGACAGCGGCGGCTTGTCGACGGTGATGAAGCTCGCCGCGTCCGAGGACCCGAAGAACATCGCCTTCCAGCTGACGCTGCCGGCCTGCACGGCCGCCGAGTAGAAGGCGTTGGCCCAGCCGGAGGCGGTCAGGTTCCAGAAGTAGAGGACGGCGGTGGCCAGCAGCAGCCCCAGGAACGCCGGCCGGACCCACCTCGGGTCGTCCTCGCGTCCGCGCCAGGTGCGTCCGGGCAGGGTGCGCAGCCGGCCGGCCCAGGTGGCCGGGCCCTTGGGGCCGACGGGCGGCAGTGCGACGGGCGGGAACAGCGGCTCGGCGGGCCGCTCGCGCCCGGCGGGCCGTTCGTCCCCGGCCTCGGCGGGCGGCGGCGCCGGCCAGACGGTCGGGCCGGACGCGGCGGCGTCGGCCGGGACCGCCGGTGGCGGGTGGTTCGCGGCGTCGGGCCACGGCTCGCTGGTCGGAGGAACGGAACTGGGCGTGGTCATGGGAGACACGCTGCGTGGCGTGGCTGAGAACTCCATGAGACCCGACTGTGAGCGGGCTCTATTCTCCGCGAGCCTTCGTCCGACGGTCCGTCAGGCCGGTTCGGCTCAGCTCGCGGGGGCCGGCTGCGGCTGCGGGAGGCGGCTGCCGAGCCAGGTGAGCGCCGGGGGGATCTCCCGGGTCCAGGTGTGGAAGTTGTGGCCGCCGGTGTCCAGGGTGATGGTGGACAGCCGGGTCGGGGCCTTGAACGCGGCGACCATCTGCTGCGTCGCCGGGTAGTTCTCCTCGTTGTTGCTGGTGGCGAGCAGCAGCGAGACCGGCGGCGCGGGCTTGTTCTGCAACCGCCACAGCAGGTCGTTGTCCTGCTTGACCTCGGCGCTGCCGCCGAACAGGTCGCCGGTGGTCGGGTCGTTGTGGACCTCGTAGTAGCCGGACAGCGCGATCGCCGCCCGGTACGAATCGGGCTTGCGCACCGCGAACTTGACGGCGCAGTAGCCGCCGGTGGAGTCGCCGATCACCGCCCGCGCCTCGGGCCGGTCGTCGACCCGGTAGGAGGCGGACATCGCCTTCGGCAGGTCCTCGGTGAAGAAGGTCTCCGCCTGCGGCCCACCCGGCACGTCCATGCACTCGGTGTCGCGGTTGGCGACCAGCGTCGGCCGCATCATCACCAGCACCGTCGGCGGCATCTCCTTGGCCTCGATCGCCTTCAGCGTGGACGCCGGGTACTGCAGCAGCGAGATCAGCTTCTCCGGCGTCCCCGGGTAGCCGGACAGCGCCAGCAGCATCGGGAACTTCGTCCCCGCGTAGGCCGGCTGGAAGTACTGCGGCGGCAGGTACACGTACGCCGGGGTGCCGGTCAGCCCGGAGCGCTCGCCGTGGATCTCCACCTTCTGGATCACGCCGGAACGATCCTGCGCGGCGCCCTGCGAGGAGTACATCTTCTGCTCGCCGGTCACCGAGACGGCCTTGCCGCCCGGCTGGTGGTCGACCACCGTGCCCGGGCTGCCGTCCAGACCGAGCAGGTCGCTCCAGGTCGAGTAGAAGCCGAAGTACGAGTTGGCGACCAGCCCCATCGCGGCCAGCACCGCGATCTGCGTCCCGAAGAACGCCCCCAGCCGCCCGAGCCACGCCCGCCAGCTCCGGCCACCCATCCGGGGCCACAGCCACATGGTGGCGGCGAAGGCGAGAACGGCCAGCAGGCTGGCGATGATCTGGATCGGGGCTCCGGTCAGGCTCGGCACCCGATGATCGTAAGGTACGGCCTCATCAAGCTCACAGCCGCCTCCCAGCACCTTCCCGGGTTTCCCAAGCCCCCCTCAAGGGCAGACCAACTGCTTCGCCTGTCGGAACTTCCGGCTAGCCTCCTGCGCTCGTGAGATCACCTGAGGAACTGCACCTGACCGACTGGGCATCGCTGGAGCACTCGTACGGGAGCGGCACCGACGTCCCCGGCTGGGTCCAGGCGTTGTACGCCGAGGACGAGGCGGTGGTCGGCAAGGCGCTCGGGGAGCTGTTCGACCGGGCTCTGCATCAGGGGACGGTGTCCTCGGCGGGGGCCGCCGCCGTCCCGTACCTGGCGCATGCCGCGGTGCACGCCGTCCACCGGCGGGACGACGTGCTGGCGTTCATCGCGACGACCGGCGGGGCCGAGGAGGAGTACGACGGCGAGGAGGAGGAGAGCGGGTACCAGGACAAGGTGACGGGGCGGACCCTGGCGTCCCGGGAACTCCCGGGCCTGCTGGGCCTGTTGCGCGGCGATCCCGACCCGGAGGTGCGCCGGCAGGTCGTGCGGGTGGCGCGGTGGGCGGCGGGGGAGAGCCGGTCGCTCGCGCTGGACGCGTTGGCGGCGTGCCACCGGGAGGACCCGTCGCCGGCGGTGCGGGCCGAGGCGTTGACGGTGCTGGGCTTCCTCGACGCCGACCCCGGCGGGCGGTTGCGGGCGGCGCTGGCGGACCCCGAGCCCGCCGTCCGGGCCACGGCCGCGCTCGGACTGCTGGAGGGCGCCGGAGCGCCGTACCCGGCGGAGCTGGTGGCGGTCCTGGTGGCGGACGGCGGCGTTCCGGACTTCCGGGTCGGGTGGGGCGAGTGGTTCCCCGGGGTCGGCAACACCGACGACCGGCTGCAGCGGCTGCTCGACGCCGACCCGGAGGCCACCCGGGCCGTCGCCGCCGCCTGGATCGCAGCCGGCGACCACGACGCACGCGGGGCCCGCCGGGCGCTGCGGCTGGCCGCCCGCTGGTACGGCTACCGGGACGAGACCGTCGCGCTGCTGATCGCCGCGCTGCCGCACCAACGCGAGTGGTACTGGCGAATGAAGGTGCTGGACGGCCTCGCCGGTCTGGTCGCGCGCTGCCCCGACCCCGGCCCGGTCGTCGAGGCGGTGCTGCCGCACACCGTCGACCCGGACTGGCGGATCTCCCGGCCCGCCCAGCTCGCCCTCGGCCGGGCCGGCGACATCCGCCTGCTCACCGCCGTCCCCGAGCCCGACGCCGCCGCGCTCGACGCCCTCGCCGCCCGGACCGACGACCCCGCCCTGCGCCGCCGGGCCCTCGCCCCGCACCGGTCCCCGTGCGGCGGCGCACTCCACAGCGGCGCGGACGAACTCCTCGACGCGCTCACCCCGGAGAGCGCCGCGCCGCTGCTGCCCGAACTGACCGCGCTGCTGCGCACCTGCCCGAGCCCGAAACTCGTCCGCTTCCTCGGCGGATCCGGCCTCGGCGACCCTGAACTCATCCGGCTTCTGGGCGAGTTGGCCAATGGCGACGACCGCTTCCTGGCCCCCGTGGCCGCCGTCGCCGCCGCCCGACTCGGCGCGGACCCCGAGCCCGCGCTGCGGCTGCTCGCCGAACGCGCCGACTGCCTGGCCGAGGCCGCCCTGCTCGGGCCGCTCGGGGCGCCCCTGCTGCCCGTGGTGGAGCACTGGCTGACGGAAGGTCATGTCCGGCAGCGCGTGGAGGCCGCCGAGGCGCACTGGCGGATCACCGGCGATCCCGCCCGGGCCGTCCCCGTCCTGCTCGCCGCCCTGGACCGGAGCGCGGCGGGCGCCCGCGCCCTCGCCGTGCTGCGCCGGATCGGCCGGCCGCTGCCGGGCGAACAACGGGCCCTGGTCGAGGGTTGGTCGGCCACGGACCGGAGCCGGCCGGTCGGCCGGGACCACTACTGGAGCGTGCGGGAGGAGGACCGCCTGCGCGAGGACGCCCGGCTGCTGCTCGCCGTGCGGGGCTGAACATGGTGACGGCCCGCCGCACCCATGGGGAAGATGCGGCGGGCCGTCCGTTCAGGATCCGACGGGACGTCAGCCCAGGCTGTTGTAGATGGTGTTCAGCAGGGTGCTGGAGTCGTCGTCGTTCTCCAGGGCGAAGGCGAACATGCCGCCCAGGCCCTTGGACTTGGCGTAGGCCGCGCGGGCCTGGATGGCCTTCGGGTCGTCACCGGTCCAGAAGTTGGTGCCGTCGTAGACCCAGGTGGACTCGGTGATCGGGTCCCAGTGGGTGTTCTGGGCGGTCAGGGTGAGTTCGCGCCAGCTGGCGAGGCCGGCTTCCTGGCTGCCGGGCTTGGCGGGGGTGGCGCCGGTGGCCTTCTGGTAGAGGCCGTAGTTGTTTCCGGCCTGGACGCCGGTCCAGCCGCGGAAGTAGAACGGGATGCCGAGGATGATCTTGTTGGCGGGGAAGCCGCCGGTGATGCCGTACTCGGGCAGGCCGGTGGTGTAGGCCGCCAGCGTGGTGTCCACGTTGTACTTGGCGGTGCCGGGGGTGATCGGCGTGGTCGGGTCGGCGGGGCTGTCGTGCAGCGGGTCCTGGAGGTTGGTCGGACCGGTGGCGTCCCACGAGCCGTGCATGTCGTAGGTCATGACGTCGGCGTAGTCCAGGTACGAGCCGATCTTGTCGGTCTCGATGTACTGGATCTTGTCCTGGCCGGACGGCAGCGCCGCGGTGAGCAGGAACTTCTTGCCGACGCTCGCGCCGTAGCCGTCCAGCTGGCTGCGGAACTCGGCGAGCAGCGCGGTGAAGTTCTGCTTGTCGGCCGCGGAGTAGTGGTTGCCGGTGTGGCCGCCGGCCGAGCCCGGGTACTCCCAGTCGATGTCGATGCCGTCGAAGATGCCGGCGGCGCTGGCCGCGCCGCCGGAGGCGTCACCGGCGACACCGGTCGGCAGGTTGCCCTTGAGGAACATGTCGATGCAGGAGGAGACCAGCTTCTTGCGCGAGGCGTCGGTGGCCGCCGCGTCGGAGAAGTACTTGGAGTAGGTCCAGCCGCCCAGCGACAGGGTGACCCGGAGGTTCGGGTTCTTCGCCTTGAGCTGGCGCAGCTGGTTGAAGTTGCCCTTCAGCGGCTGCTGCCAGTCGTCGGCGGAGCCGTCGACCGAGATCGCGCCGGAGTAGTCCATCTGGTAGTCGGCGTACGCGTCGGCCGCGCCGTCGCCCGCGTTCGGGTTGTCCTCGTGGGTGGCGTCGGAGGCCTTGACGGCCTCGAAGCAGTTGAGGTTGGTCGGGTGGATGTTCTCGAACGCGTAGGAGATGACGTCCAGCTTGCCGGCCGCGCCCGAGGTGTCGACGTTCTTCGGGTAGTAGGCGGCGTCGTACACCGACCACTGGTCGAAGTACGCGGACTTGTACGGCTTGGCGGCAGCGGGCGCGGCGGCGGTGGAGGTGGTCACCGCGGCGGACTGCTGGGAGGCGTGGCCGGCCTTGTCGTACGCCTGGACGGTGAAGGTGTACGAGGTGTTCGGCAGCAGCGAGGAGATCGCGATGGAGGTGCCCATCGAGGTGCCGACCAGCTGGCCCTTCGACCAGACCTTGTAGCCGACGTAGTTGTCGGTGGAGTCGGTCGAGGCGCTCCACTTCAGCACCACCGCGTTGGCGGTGGTCTTCGTGACCGCCACTCCGCCCGGGACGGTGATCTTGCCGTCGCCGCCGGGGCCGTTGCCGGTGCCCGAGCTGGAGCTCGCGGACGGCGACGGCGAGGAGGAGGTGGAGGTGGACGGGCTGGGGGAGGCGCTCTGCGAGGGGCCGGCCGACGCCGAGGCGCTGGCGCTGGAGCTCGCGGAGGTCGAGGGGCTCGGCGAGCCGCCGGTGCCGGGGCCGGTCAGGGCGAGGTCGTCGGCCTGGTAGGCGCCGGCGCCGTACCAGCCGTGGGTGAAGACCGTCACCGAGGTGGTGGTCGCGCCGGTGGTGAAGGTGGTGCTCAGCTGCGTCCAGTTGGTCGCGGCGGGCGTCCAGGTGGAGGCGTTGACGCCGGTGCCGGTGGCGCCCAGGTACACGTAGTTGCCCTTGAGCCAGCCGGCCAGGGTGTACTTGGTGTTCGGCTGGACGGCGACGGTCTGCTGGCACTGGCCGGTGTCCGAGGCCGTGGCGTTGGCGTTCAGCGCGTAGGACCCGCCGTGCACGGGGGTGGTGACCACCGAGCCGTTGGTGCAGGTCCAGCCGCTGAGCGAGCCGGCCTCGAAGTCGCCGTTGGCGAGCAGGTTGACGGTGGCCGCCGAGGCGCTGCCGAGCGAGAGCGCGAGCGCGGTGGAGCCGACCGTCATGGCGGCGGCCACCACGAGGGCGCCGGCGCGTCGCCGGGAGGGGGCCCGGCGCGTCGACCCGGGTGCGGGCGTGGCCCGTTCAAGCATGGAGGAACCTCCGGAGTAGTGGGGTTGTCCGGTAGGTGCGGCGGCCCGACGGGCCCAGGTGGGAGCCTGCGCGCTTGGGGTGAGCGCGTCACCTAGATTGGACTGGACCAATCGTCCGGGTCAAGGATTTCGGCTCACGAACCGTCAGGAAGCTTTCCGATCCTTCGGGTTGGGGGCGGTCGCGGCCGGGGAACTCGGACGGGGAGGTTTCCGCCGTTGTGCGCCCTTGGCTCTCAGTTGCATATGACTTGCAATTGCGAGCGGATCGACGGAAGGATGATGCGGCTCACCACCGTCCGGAAGGAAGATCCCATGCCAGCGCCCAGCCGTCTGCGTGACCGGCTCACCCGCGAGGAGTGGATCCGGCTGGCCGGAATGGCCGCGTTCGTCCTCGCCCTGCACGTGGTCGGGTGGTTCACGCTGCTGGCGGTGATCGCCCCCAAGCACTACGACGTCGGCGGCCAGGTGTTCGGCGCGGGCATGGGCCTGACGGCGTACACGCTCGGCATGCGGCACGCCTTCGACGCCGACCACATCGCCGCCATCGACAACACCACCCGCAAGCTGATGGGCCAGGGCAAGCGCCCGCTCTCGGTCGGCTTCTGGTTCTCGCTCGGGCACTCCTCGATCGTCTTCGGCCTGTGCGCCCTGCTGGCGTTCGGCATCCGCTCGCTGGCCGGGCAGGTGGAGTCCGACGACTCCGCACTGCACACGGCGACCGGCCTGATCGGCGTCACCGTCTCCGGCACCTTCCTGGTGCTGATCGGCCTGATCAACCTGGGCGCGTTCAACGGCATCCTGAAGGTGTTCCGGCGAATGCGGCAGGGCGACTTCGACGAGGCCGAGCTGGAGCGCCAGCTCGACAAGCGCGGCTTCCTGAACCGGATCCTCGGCAGGGTCACCCGGGCCGTCACCAAGCCCTGGCACATGTACCCGGTGGGCCTGCTGTTCGGCCTCGGCTTCGACACCGCCACCGAGGTGTCGCTGCTGGTGCTGGCCGGCGGCGCGGCCGCGTTCTCGCTGCCCTGGTACGCGCTGCTGGTGCTGCCGATCCTGTTCGCGGCGGGCATGAGCCTGCTGGACACCATCGACGGCTCGTTCATGAACTTCGCCTACGAGTGGGCGTTCTCCAAGCCGGTCCGCAAGATCTACTACAACCTCACCGTCACCGGCCTGTCGGTGCTGGTGGCGCTGGTGATCGGCGTGATCGAGCTGGTCGGCCTGCTGGCCGAGAAGCTGGACATCACCTCCGGCCCGATCGGCTGGATCGGCTCGCTCGACCTCAACCTGGTCGGCTACGTGATCGTCGGCCTGTTCGTGGTCACCTGGGCCGGGGCGATGGCGTTCTGGAAGTTCGGCAAGGTCGAGCAGAAGTGGTCGGCGGGCCTGCGCGAGCAGTCCTGACCGACGCGGCGTCAGCCGGCAAGGGGCACCCGGCGGGTGCCCCTTTCGCATGTGCGGGGGCCGGAGCGTTCCGGGCCGGACGCCCCTTTCGCATGCGCAGTGGCCGGAACGCTCCGGGCCGGGTGGCCCGGCGTACCCGCTCGGCGGCGAGAAGTTCACGTCAAGGCCCTTGTCGGGTCAACTTCTACGCGCGTATCTTTCTGGCTGGATCTACGCGAGTTGCTGTTCGGGACCCGCCCGGCAGGGCCGGAGGGGCCCCGGCAGTCAGCATCCTGACGAACCCTCAACGCCACCCGGCGCCCACGTGACGGCGACCGGGCCATGGTCCTGCCACGAAGGAGCCCCGCCAAGGTGCCCAGCCCCACCCCCACCCGCCGCTCCCGCCGCGCGCTGCTGCGCGTCACCGCGCCGGTCGCGGTCGCCGCCTCCCTGGTCCTCGTCCCGCTGCCGGGCGCGTTCGCCGCGCCGTCCACCGGCGCGGTGATCGCCGAGGTGTACGGCGGCGGCGGCAACTCCGGTGCGACGCTGAAGAACGACTTCATCGAGCTCGGCAACCCGACCGGCGCCGCCTTCGGCCTGGCCGGCTACAGCGTGCAGTACCTGCCCGGCAGCCCCGGCGCCTCCACCCAGTGGGGTGTCACCCCGCTGAACGGCTCGATCCCGGCCGGCGGCCGCTACCTGATCGCCGAGGCGCCCGGCGCCGGCGGCACCGTGGACCTCCCGGCCGCCGACGCCAGTGGCAGCCTGGCGCTGTCCGCCACCTCCGGCACCGTCGCGCTGGTCAACGGCACCGCCCCGCTGAGCTGCAAGACCGCCGCCGACTGCGCCGCGGACCCGCGGATCGTCGACCTGGTCGGCTTCGGCACCGCCGTGGTCCGCGAGGGCAGCGGCCCGGCCGCGGGCGCGTCCAACTCCGCCTCGGTCGCGCGCGGTTCCGCGCTCGCCGACACCGACGACAACGCCAAGGACCTCACCGCGGGCGACCCGACCCCGGTCAACTCCAAGGGCCAGACCACCGGCGGCGGCACCACCCCCGGCGGCGGCACGCCCGTCCCCGGCGACGTGCGCATCCACGACGTCCAGGGCGCCACCCGGATATCGCCGCTGAACACCAAGACCGTCACCAACGTGCCCGGCATCGTCACCGGCGTGCGCGGCTACGGCACCAAGGGCTTCTGGATCCAGGACCCCGACGCGGACGCCAACCCGGCCACCAGCGAGGCCGTGTTCGTCTACACCGGCTCCGCCAACCCGACCGTCAAGGTCGGCGACTCGGTGCTGGTCACCGCCAAGGTGAGCGAGTACTACCCGAACAGCTCGGGCGGCTCGCAGTCGGTCACCGAGCTGACCGGCCCCAAGGTCACCGTGCTGTCCTCCGGCAACGCCGTCCCCGCGCCCGTGGTGCTGGACGCCGCCGCCATCCCGGCCGCGTACGCGCCGGACGCCGCCGGCGGCTCGATCGAGAACCTGCCGCTGGACCCGTCGAAGTACGCCCTCGACCGGTACGAGTCGCTGGAGGGCATGAACGTCGAGGTCCGCGACGTGCCCGTGGTGCAGGCCACGGACAAGTACCACGAGCTGTGGGTGGACGCCGCCTCGACCGACCCGCGGACCGACCGCGGCGGCGTGGTCTACCTCGGCTACGACAAGCCGAACAACGGCCGGATCATGATCCAGTCGCTGCCGCCGCTGACCGAGCAGCCGTTCCCGGTCGCCAACGTCGGCGACAGGCTGACCGGCTCCACCGCCGGCCCGCTCGACTACAACCAGTTCGGCGGCTACACCATCGCCGCGAACACCGTCGGCACCGTCCAGGACAACGGCCTGCAGCGCGAGGTCGCCGACCGGGCGCTGCCCAGCGAACTCTCCATCGCCACCTACAACGTGGAGAACCTCGCCCCCGGCGACGCCGACACCAAGTACACCGAGCTCGCCCAGGCCGTGGTCACCAACCTGCGCTCGCCCGACATCGTCGCCCTGGAGGAGATCCAGGACAACAGCGGCGCCGTCGACGACGGCACCGTGGACGCCTCGGTCACCGTGCAGAAGTTCATCGACGCCGTCAAGGCCGCCGGTGGCCCCGCCTACGACTGGCGCTCGATCGACCCGGTGAACGACAAGGACGGCGGCCAGCCCGGCGGCAACATCCGCCAGGTGTTCCTGTTCAACCCCGACCGGGTCTCCTTCACCGACATCCCCGGCGGCGACTCCACCACCGCCGTCGACGTCACCGGCACCGGCAAGCGCACCTCGCTGACCGCCTCGCCCGGCCGCATCGACCCGAACAACGACGCCTGGACCACCAGCCGCAAGCCGCTGGTCGGCCAGTTCAGCTTCCACAACAAGGCGGTCTTCGTGATCGCCAACCACTTCAACAGCAAGGGCGGCGACCAGGGCATCGACAGCCGCTTCCAGGCCCCGAACCGCAGCTCCGAGGTGCAGCGGCAGCAGCAGGCCGCCGTCGAGCAGGCCTTCGTCGCCAAGCTGGAGGCCGCCGACCCGGACGCCCGGGTCGTCTCGCTCGGCGACTTCAACGACTACCAGTTCTCGCCCGCGCTGCAGACCCTCACCAAGGGCGGCGTGCTCCGCGACCTGGTGAACGACCTGCCCGCGAGCGAGCGCTACTCGTACGTCTACCAGGGCAACTCGCAGGTGCTCGACCACATCCTGGTCAGCCCGGCGTTCAAGCGGCAGCACGTCCGCTACGACGTGGTGCACATCAACAGCGAGTTCGCCGTGCAGGCCTCCGACCACGACCCGCAGGTGGTCCGGGTCAAGCCCTGACGGCCCGCCGGGTGTTCGTCGGGAGCCCTCGTCCTGCCGCTTCTCGGGCGGGGCGGGGGCTCCCGCGTTGTTACCGGTGGGTTGACCTGGGGGCCGGGTGGCCGCAGG
The DNA here is from genome assembly GCF_014648555.1 of Kitasatospora griseola. GTDB lineage: Bacteria > Actinomycetota > Actinomycetes > Streptomycetales > Streptomycetaceae > Kitasatospora > Kitasatospora griseola. Next base: position 191,196 of record NZ_BMRI01000004.1, on the reverse strand, counting down.
ATCGGGGCTCACTGTCTTTGGGAAGGATCCCCGGATGGCCCTCGACGCCGACGTCATCGTGATCGGAGCCGGCCTGGCGGGCCTGGCCGCCACCGCCGAACTCGCCGACGCCGGGCGGCGCGTCATCCTGCTCGACCAGGAACCCGCCGGGTCGCTCGGCGGCCAGGCGCACTGGTCCTTCGGCGGGCTCTTCCTGGTCGACTCGCCCGAACAGCGCCGGATGCGGATCAAGGACTCCCGCGAACTCGCCTGGCAGGACTGGCTCGGCACCGCCGGCTTCGACCGCCCCGAGGACGCCTGGGCGCGCCGCTGGGCCGAGGCGTACGTCGACTTCGCGGCCGGCGAGAAGCGGGCCTGGCTGCACGGCCTCGGCGTGCGGCTGTTTCCGGTGGTCGGCTGGGCCGAACGCGGCGGACTGCTGGCCAGCGGCCCCGGCAACTCCGTCCCGCGCTTCCACATCACCTGGGGCACCGGGCCCGGCCTGGTCGAACCGTTCGCCCGCCGGGTCCGCGACGCCGTCCGGGCCGGCCGGGTCACCCTCCGCTTCCGGCACCGCGTCACCGGCCTCTCCGCGAGCGGCGGTTCGCTGGACACCGTCACCGGGGAGGTCCTCGCGCCGTCCGCCGTGCCGCGCGGCGAAGCCAGTTCCCGGGCCGTCGCCGGGCAGTTCGAACTGCGCGCCCAGGCCGTGATCGTCGCCTCCGGCGGCATCGGCGGCAACCACGACAAGGTCCGCGCCGCCTGGCCCGAACGGCTCGGCACCCCGCCCGCCCGGATGCTCTCCGGCGTTCCCGCGCACGTCGACGGCCTGATGCTGGACGTCGCCGCCGCGGCCGGCGCCGGACTGATCAACGGCGACCGGATGTGGCACTACACCGAGGGCATCGAGAACTGGAACCCGATCTGGGCCCGGCACGGCATCCGCATCCTGCCCGGCCCGTCCTCGCTCTGGCTGGACGCCACCGGCGCCCGGCTGCCCGTCCCGCTGTTCCCGGGCTTCGACACCCTCGGCACCCTCGACCACATCATGCGCACCGGGTACCAGCACACCTGGTTCGTGCTCACCCAGAAGATCATCGAGAAGGAGTTCGCGCTCTCCGGCTCCGAACAGAACCCCGACCTGACGGGACGTTCGATCCGCCGGGTGCTCGGACGGGCCCTGCCCGGGGCGCCGGGGCCGGTCGAGGCCTTCAAGCAGCACGGCGCGGACTTCGTGGTGGCCGCCACGCTGGAGGAGCTCGTGCGCGGCATGAACGAGCGCCAGGACGGCGCCCCTCCCATCGACGCCGTCGCGCTGCGGACGGAGGTCGAGGCCCGCGACCGGGAGATCGCCAACCCCTTCGGCAAGGACCTCCAGGTCACCGCCATCCACGGCGCCCGCCGCTACCTCGGCGACAAGCTGATCCGCACCGCGACCCCGCACCGCCTGCTCGACCCCGCGGCCGGACCGCTGATCGCCGTCCGGCTGCACATCCTCACCCGCAAGTCGCTGGGCGGCCTCCACACCGACCTCGACTCCCGCGTCCTGCAGCCGGACGGCTCGGTGCTGGACGGCCTGTACGCGGCGGGCGAGGCGGCCGGCTTCGGCGGCGGCGGCATCCACGGCTACCGCTCCCTCGAAGGCACCTTCCTCGGCGGCTGCCTCTTCACCGGCCGCACCGCCGGCCGGGCCGCGGCCGCCGCCACCGCCTGATCCCCCGCTACCGCCCGGTCGCGCCGTCGATCTGCTCCCGCAGAATGTCGGCGTGACCGGCGTGCCGGGCCGTCTCGCTGGTCATGTGGGCCATCACCCACCGCACCGAGAGCAGTTCCTCGCGGACCGGCATCGCCACCGGACGGGACAGGTCGGCGGACGCGCCGATCACCGCGTCGCTCGCCGCGACGGCCTCCGCATAGGCGGCCAGCACCTGTTCGGCACCCACCCCGGCCGGGACGTCCATGGTGAAGTCGACCTCCTCGTACTCCGTCCGGCCCGCCACGTGGTACCCGAACCAGTACCGCTCGGACGCGGTGAGGTGCTGCACCAGACCCAGCAGGTTGGTCCCCGTCCCGACCAGGACCCGACGCAGCTGCTCCTCCGTCAGCCCCTCGGTCTTCTTCACCACGCACTCCCGGGCGAACCTCAGGAAGGCCAGCGAGGTGTCGAGTTCGCTGCTGTCGTTGAACGGTACGGGGCGGCGCTGGGTCTCGGTCGCAGTCATCCCGCGAACCTATCCGTCCCGCCGCGCGGATCGCACCGGGATTTCCGGGCGGTCGGCGTGCGGTGCCGCGTGGGCGGCTCTGCGGGCGCGGAGAATGGGGGCGTGAGCGAAGGAGTCGTGGTGGCGGAGTTGGACGGACGGCCGGTGGCGGCCGGGGAGTTGCAGGCGCTGGCGCTGACGAACTACGGGCACTTCACCACGATGCTGGTGGAGGACGGCCGGGTGCGGGGGCTGGAGTTGCACCTGGCGCGGTTGGAGCGGGACTGCGCGACGGTGTTCGGGGTGCGGCCGGACCGGGGGCGGGTGCGCGAGTTGGTGCGGCGGCAGGTGCCGGCGCGCGGGGCGGTGGTGGTGCGGGTGACGTTGTTCGATCCGGGGATGGACCTGGGGAGCGTCGGGGGGCCGGCCGATCCGCGGGTGCTGGTGACGGCGCGTCCGGCGGGGAGCGGGGCGCCGGGGGCGGTGCGGGTGCGGACGGCGGGGTACCGGCGGGACCTGCCGGAGGTGAAGAGCGTGGCGCTGTTCGGGGTGCTGCGGCAGCGGCGGCTCGCTCAGCAGGCGGGGTTCGACGACGCGCTGTTCGCGGACGCGGAGGGCGGGTTGACGGAGGGCACGACCTGGAACGTCGGGTTCCTGCGCGACGGCGAGGCGGTGTGGCCGCAGGGGGAGTACCTGACGGGCACCGCGATGACGCTGCTGCGCGGGGCGTGCGGTGGGGAGTTCGCCAGGGTGGGGAGGGAACTCGCGGGCGTGGACGCGGTGTTCGCCACCAATGCGACGACCGGCGTGCGGGCGGTCGCGGCGGTGGACGGCCGGGAGTTCGACGTCCGGGAGGCCGAGGCGGCGGGGCTGGCGAGGCTGCGGGCGGCGTACCTGGAGGTGCCGGGCGACCCGCTGTGAGCAGCGACGATGCGCCATGATCGGGCCGACGGGCGCCTCGCGACGGCGGCTTTACGAACACATGGTCTGATCATGTGCTCGGCCAGACCGACACGATGACGGTCGTTCACCGAGCATCAGGGTGACGGCCATCGGCCGCTGGCAGTCTCCCGCGCATGGATATCCCGAACATGGGCGTGCCCGCCCGGCTGGCCGCCCGCATGAACATGGCGGAGCAGCACGAGTACCTCCGCAGCAAGCTCTCCCGCCGGACCCTGCTGCGCTCCAGCGCGGTGACGGTCGGCGCGCTGGCCGTCGGCGGGGCGCTGGGCTCCGGCACGGCGTTCGCCGACCCGGCCGTGAAGCAGAGCGGCACGACGGACGCGGTGTCCGGTTCGCTGGTGGCCCCGGTCGGCCGTCACCTGCAGTTCGGCGCCGACGCCGACACCCAGATGCGGGTGTCCTGGCAGGTGCCGGCGCCGGTGAAGAAGCCGTTCCTGCGCTTCGGCCGGCACCCGTGGGAGCTCAGCCACAAGATCGAGGCCGAGGTCCGGGCGCTGCACACCCCCGCGCTGGTCGACGGCGCCACCCCGGTCGACCAGTACTACCTGCACGTGGAGCTGAACCACCTTCAGCCCGGCACCACCTACTACTACGGCGTCGGCCACGAGGGCTTCGACCCGGCCTCGCAGCAGGCGATCTCCACCCTGCAGACCTTCACCACCGCGCCGTCCCGCCACGGCCGGCGGGGCCGTCCGTTCGAGCCGTTCACCTTCACCGCCTTCGGCGACCAGGGCGTCTCCTCGCACGCGGCCGGCAACGACCACGTCATCCTGGCCCAGCAGCCGGTGTTCCACCTGCACGCCGGCGACATCTGCTACGCCGACCCGATGGGCCAGGGCAAGGACAGCGACCGCGTCGCGTTCAACGCGCTGACCTGGGACGCGTTCCTGGCGCAGACCGAGACGGTGGCGGCGAAGGTCCCGTGGATGGTCGCCTACGGCAACCACGACATGGAGGCCTGGTACTCGCACAACGGGTACGGCGGCGACGACGCCCGCTTCACCCTGCCGACCAACGGCCCGGACCCGCGTACGGCGCCCGGCGTGTACTCCTTCACCTACGGCAACGTCGGCGTCGTCTCGCTGGACGCCAACGACGTGTCCTACGAGATCCCGGCCAACCTGGGCATCACCGCGGGCCGGCAGACCGAGTGGCTGGAGCGCAAGCTGCGCGAGCTGCGCGCGGACGAGGCGATCGACTTCGTGGTGGTGTTCTTCCACCACTGCGCCTTCTCCACCACCCACCAGCACGCCTCCGACGGCGGCGTCCGGGACGCCTGGGTGCCGCTGTTCGAGAAGTACCGGGTGGACCTGGTCATCAACGGCCACAACCACGTGTACGAGCGCACCGACGCGATCCTCGGCAACAAGGTCAACAAGGCGGTGCCGAGCGGCGCGAGCATCGACCCGTCCAAGGACGGCGTGGTGTACGTGACCGCCGGTGCGGCCGGCCGCAGCCTGTACTCGTTCGACGCCCCCGACACCTACGAGGGCCACGAGAACCACCAGGACGAGGTGGTCACGTACCACTTCGACAAGGGCAGCATGAAGGTCGCGGAGACCGTGCAGTGGTCGCGGGTCCGCTACACCGGCTACTCGTTCATCAAGGTGGACGTCGCCCCGGCGCACCGCGGCGCGACCAGCAGCATGAAGGTCACCGCGCTGGCCGAGGACGGCACCCGGATCGACCACTACTCGATCACCCGCCGGGCGGGCCGCAGCGAGCACGGCCACTGAGGGTCGGCGAGGTTCCCCGGACCCGGTGCTGTCGGGCCCGGGGACCTCGCCGTCTAGGGTGGTGCGGTGAGTACCGTCCGCTCGATCACGT
>NZ_BMRI01000004.1:175212-186202 GCF_014648555.1 Kitasatospora griseola | reverse complement strand
TGTTCGCGCTGGCCGCGCTGTTGGAGATCGGCGGCTGCTGGCTGGTCTGGCAGTCCGTCCGCGAGTCCCGACCGTGGTGGCTGGCCGGCCTCGGCGTGCTCGCGCTCGGACTGTACGGCTTCACCGCCGCCCGCCAGCCGGACGCCGACTTCGGCCGGGTGCTGGCCGCGTACGGCGGCGTCTTCGTGGCGGGCTCCCTGCTGTGGGGCGTCGTCGTGGACGGCTTCCGCCCCACCCGCTGGGACGTGCTGGGCGCGCTGATCTGCCTGGCCGGCGTCGGTGTGATCATGTACGGCCCGCGACGCTGACCGTCCGTCAGCCCGCCACCCAGCGCCAGCCGTTCTTGTCCTCGCACCGGATGGTCCGCCCCGAGGCGTCCGTGCCCGCCACCCCGTGGTCCGAGGCCCGGCAGAACTGGCCCGCCTTGTAGCAGTTCCCCGCGTTCGACAGCGGGTGGCAGCCCGCCTGCTCCGGCGCGTCGGTGGGGTCGGCCGGCGGCTTGGCGGTGGTGGCCTTCGGCGCCGGCTCCGGCGCCCTGGTGGTCGGAGCCTGCGTGGTCGGCTCGACGGTCGGCGTGGGAGTGGGGCTCGGCGTCGGCGTCGGGCTCGGACTCGGGCTCGGCGGTGGCGTGGGGGAGTCGCTGGGGGACGGCGCGCTGCTGCTGACGGCAGCGGGCGAGCCGGTCGTGGCCGGCGCGGCGTCGGTGGGATCACAGGCGGTGGCGAACAGCGCGGCGGCCAGCAGCGCACCGGCCGCGGAGGCCCGGCGCAGGCGGAGGGAGAAGGACAAGACGGCTCATCTCGCAGGGGCGGCGTGGACGGGACGCCATCCTTCCGAGTGTGTGCGAGCCGTGGAGTTCGAGTGACCGGTTCGTTATCGATCGGTGATCGAGGTGCGTCGCAGCGCGCCCTCGACGCCCGTCCGGGCGCGCCGACCGAGATCCGCGGGCAGCGCCACGATCGGCTCAAGGTCGGTCGGCCCGCCCGGAGTTGACGGCGGGTGAAGGCGCGGACGCGTGGCGGGCCCACCGGCGTCCGCGCCGCCGACCTGCTCCGTGGCCGGCCGGGGGTCCGCTACTGCCGGTAGGTGGCGAGGAAGCGGCCGATGCGGTTGATGGCGGTCTCCAGGTCGTCGGCCCGGGGGAGGGTGACGAAGCGGAAGTGGTCGGGGCGGGGCCAGTTGAAGCCGGTGCCCTGGACGATGTGGATCTTTTCGCGGAGCAGCAGGTCGAGGACGAAGCGCTCGTCGTCGACGATCCGGTGGACGGCGGGGTCGAGCCTGGCGAAGGCGTACAGCGCGCCGCGCGGCTTGACGCAGGAGACGCCGGGGATCTCGTTCAGCGCGCGCCAGGTGACGTCGCGCTGCTCGGTGAGGCGGCCGTTCGGCAGGACGAGGTCGTCGATGGACTGCCGGCCGCCGAGCGCGGCCTGGACGGCGTACTGGGCGGGCACGTTGGGGCACAGGCGCATGCCGGCCAGCATGGTGAGGCCCTCCAGGTAGTCCTTGGCGTGCTGCTTGGGGCCGGAGACCACCAGCCAGCCGCTGCGGAACCCGGCCACCCGGTAGGACTTGGAGAGGCCGTTGAAGGTGAGGGTGAGGACGTCATCGGCGAGGGCGGCCAGGCAGTGGTGCTCGACGCCGTCGTAGAGGATCTTGTCGTAGATCTCGTCGGCGAAGACCATCAGGTTGTGGCGGCGCGCCAGGTCCAGCAGGCCTTCGAGGAGTTCCTTCGGGTAGACCGCGCCGGTCGGGTTGTTCGGGTTGATCACCACGATCGCCTTGGTGCGGTCGGTGATCTTGGCGGCGATGTCGTCCAGGTCGGGGAACCAGTCGGACTCCTCGTCGCACAGGTAGTGCACCGCCTTGCCGCCGGCGAAGGTCACCACCGCCGTCCACAGCGGGTAGTCCGGCATCGGGACGAGCACCTCGTCGCCGTTGTCGACCAGCGCCTGCACGCTCATCTGGATCAGCTCGGAGACGCCGTTGCCGAGGTAGACGTCGTCCACGGTGACGCTCGGAACGCCGCGCTGCTGGTAGTACTGCACCACGGCGCGGCGGGCCGGCAGGATGCCGCGGGAGTCGCTGTAGCCGTGCGCGTTGGTGAGGTTGCGGATGATGTCCTGGACGATCTCCTCGGGGGCCTCGAAGCCGAACGGCGCCGGGTTGCCGGTGTTCAGGCGCAGGACGCTGTGGCCAGCCTCCTCCAAGGCGTTGGCGGTGTCGACGACCGGGCCGCGGATCTCGTAGCAGACGTCCTTCAGCTTGCTGGACTGGCGAAACTCCATCAGCGGCCTCCCGACCCGTCACCGAGCCCCTGCGGCCGGCTTGCTTCGTTCTACCAAGTGAGGACTTGGAAAGTCCAACCTCTTGGCTATGCTGACGGCATGCCACGCCGAAGCTACGACCAGTACTGCGCCGTCGCCCGCGCCCTGGACGCGGTCGGAGAACGCTGGAGTCTCCTGATCGTCCGTGAACTCCTCGGCGGACCGCGCCGCTACACCGACCTGCACGCCGACCTGCCGGGCGTCTCCACCGACGTCCTGGCCACCCGCCTCAAGCAACTGGAGGCCGAGGGGCTGATCGAGCGCCGACGGCTGGAGCGCCCCGCCAACGCCACCGTCTACCAGCTCACCGACCGCGGCGCCGAGCTGCGCCCCGTCATCGAGGCGCTCGCCCACTGGGGCGCCCCGGAACTCGGCGAACCCCGCCCCACCGACGCCTTCCGCGGCCACTGGTACGCCGTCAACTGAGTGGTGAAGACGGCCGTTTGGGTACGCTGAGAGGGTCCGGGCGCAACCGGTCGTCCGGGGGCGAACGGGGGTCCACCATGTTGCGGCTGATCGAAATCGCCGTCTCCGCCGCCCGCGCGGTCGCCCGCCCCTTCCGCAGTCGGCGCCCCGCCCACGACCACGCCGAGGCCCACCGCGCCGAGGTCGGCCGGGACGCCGCGGCGGCCCGCCACCACCGGTCCGCCAACCACAGCTGGACGGGCGGCGGGCCGGCCCAGTAGCGGCGGTACGACAGGTGGGGCGGCCCCGGCCGCTGCCGGGACCGCCCCACCCGTCGGGTGCGACCGGATCAGCCGTGGCGGCCCCGGCGCCGGCCGAGGGCGACGGTCAGACCGCCGAGCAGCAGCAGGGCGCCGCCGGTGGCCGCCGTGGTGAGCACGTCGGCGCCGGTGCTGGCGAGGACGCCCGAGGCCTGCGGGGTCCCGGAGGCCGCCGGGGTCTGCGGGGCGGGCGAGGTCGCCGGGGCGGACGGAGTCGACGGGTCGGGGCTCGGGGTCCCGGGCGTCTGGCTGCCGTCGGTGGGCGTCGGAGTCGGCGTGGGCGACGGGGTGACGGCGTCCTTGACCGTGAGGTCGGTCGCGCAGCCCGTCCCGGTCCCGCAGTCGCCGCGCGGGTCGTCCGGCGCTTCGGCGGAGGTGGACAGCCGGTGGTCGCCCTTGCCGTTGACGGTCACCGAGTAGGTGATCGTCGCGCTGCCGCCGACCGGGAGGTCGCCGGTCCAGAGCAGCCGCCCGCCCTGCACCTCGACGGCGCCGAGGTCGGTCCGGACGTCGCCGTTGTAGTCGGCGTCGTCCAGCACCTCCGACAGGTCGTCGCGGACCCGGGCCTCCTGCACGCCGCCGTCGCCGTGCTGGACGACGGTCACGGTGTAGGTCACCTTGTCGCCCGTGTGCACGACCGAGCCGGACTTCGGGTCGGAGCTCTCCGTGAGGGTGTAGGTCCCGACCGGGGGCGCGTCGTAGGTGTACCGGCCGGTGGCGCTGGTGCCGCCGGGAGTGGTGACCGCGACCGCGACGGGGCCGGGGGCGGCGCCGGCGGGCACGGTGGCGGTGATCCGGCTGTCGCTGTCGACGCTGAAGGCGGTGGCCGGGGTGGCGCCGAAGGAGACCCCGGTCGCCCCGGTGAAGTGGGCGCCGGTGATGGTGACGGCGGTGCCGCCCGCGAGCGGCCCGTGGCCGGGTTCGAGGCCGGCCACCGTGGGAGCCGGGGCCGCGACCTGCGTGTCGAGGGTGGCGCTGCCCACCGGCCGGTCGGCGAAGTCGCGGGCGTCGACGTCGGTGGTGACGGTTCCGCCCGCGGTCGGCAGGACGGTGAGGGTGATCGAGGTGGGGTCGGGCAGGTTGGCGAGGTTCCGGCAGGAGCCGGTCGAGCCGGCCGAGAAGTCGCAGTACCACATCTGGGAGGAGGCGGTGGCGGACGTCACGGTGGCGGCGGCGCCGGACAGCTTGACGTTGACGCCGGTGGACCTGGAGCCGGAGCCGGTGTTCGGGACGTCGATGGTGACGGTGTAGGCGGTGTTCGCCGGCACCGGCCCGGCCGGGCCGGACAGCTGCACGACGGAGTCGGCGTGCGCCGGGCTCGCCAGGGTCAGCAGGCCGAACGTGGTGGTCGCCGTGGCGAGCAGCGCCGCGGTGCGGCGGGCCGGTATCGCGGCGAGGGTGGAACGGGACATGAACGCCCTCCGTGAGGGGGTCGGGCCGCGTCCGGACGGGCGATCCCGGTCCGGCGCGGTGAAGCGGGGCTGCGGGAGACGCAGCCGCCCGCTGAACGGCAGTTGTCGACGGGACCCGCCGCACTCCGTCGCCGACGGCCGGATCGGGCCATCGGCCGGGTGGGCGCGGTGCCGAGGCGATCCTTGCACATCGTTCACAACTGGACTGACTGTTCGTCAAATCCCGGTGGGACGGGCCGACCAGGAGCGCACGGCGGGCCGATCCGGAGCGCGCGGCGGGCCGTCGGAGCCGTGTGCTTGGCTGGCCCCCATGGACGACTCCTCACGCATGTGGATCACCGCCGTACCGCCGTTCGGCCCGGACGAGGTCGGGGTGCTGCTGTCGGTGGACGCCGACTCGGCCGACCCCGGGGAGCGGATCGCCTGTCAGCTGCTGAACCGCGGCCACGAGGGCGAGGAGGGCGTGTTCTACCTGCTGCCCTTCGACCTGTCCGCCCGCTACGCCCGAACCGGCGACCGGCTGGCCGTCACGCTGGTCGCGCCACGGGCGGTGCTCGGCGAGGAACTGGCCGAACAGGCCGAGCTGTTGGACGCGTTCGCCGACGCCCCGACCGAGGGCGAGGACGAGTGGGTGGCGCTGCTGCGGCGCGAACTGGTCACCGACTTCGTGCCGGCCGAGCAGGACGGCGAGAAGCAGCCGGTGCTGCTGATCGACCACGTCGGGCCGGTGGATGCGCCGGCCGGGCTGTTCGACCGCTTCGAGGCGGGGGAATCAGGGATAGCAGTGCTCAACGCCCAGTAGCGGGACGGGATGCGGGGACGGGGGAGAATCGTGCAGGAGACCGATCGGTCGCGCGCGCTGGCCGGGTTCACGGCCGCAGCCGTCGGGACGGGCATCGGGCTGGTCCTGATCCTGCTGTTCTGGGCGGGCTCTGCGCTGTTCGGCGACGGCGGGCTCCCGTCGTCGATCGTGGGCCTGGCGATCCTTCCGGTGGGCGGTCCGATGAGCTCGATCTGGGAGCGCCGGCCGGTGAACCGGCGGCCCGCCCTGCTGGTCGCACTGCTCCTGCTCCTGCTGGTCACCGTGGTCCTGGCCGTCCTCGGCGACACCTACGCCGAGGACGACGGGCCGGGCCTCGGTTGGCCGGCGCTCGGCTGCCTCCCCGGTGTGCTGCCGGCGGGCACGGTCTTCGGCGCGCTGTGCGGCGAAGCGGCCGACGAACCGGGCCGGCACTGGCTGCGGTTCACCGGCCGCAGCCGCCGCCTCCACCTCGCCGTGTACGGCGGCCTGGCGGTCCTGTCCGCACTCGCCGTCACGGCGATGGTCGCGAGCGGCTGACGCGCGGGGGTCGCTCCAGGGCCGGTCCGGGCTCGGTCCAGGTCCGGGACACGCCCGATTCAGGCGCTATGGCAGAATCTCCAACCTTTTGCCCGGTATGGTCGGCGGGCGTCCGCACGTCCCCCCTGGAGCATCCGCCATGCCGCAGCCCCAACCGGTCCTCGCCAATCTGACCGGGGCCGCCGTGTTCCTGGTGCTCACCGTCGAGGAGGGCGGCGAACAGGCCGTTCGTGACCTGCTGCCCGACCTGGGCGGGCTGGCCCGCTCGGTGAGCACCCGCGCCCCGCACGACGGGCTGTCGCTGGTGGTCGGCATCGGCTCGGATGCCTGGGACCGCCTGTTCGCCGGGCCCCGCCCCGCCGGCCTGCACCCGTTCGAGGAACTGGCCGGCCCCCGGCACCTCGCTCCCGCCACCCCCGGCGACCTGCTGCTGCACGTCCGCGCCGAACGCATGGACCTGTGCTTCGAGTTGGCCACCAGGGTCACCGGCCGGCTGGGTGCCGCGGTGAGCGTCGTCGACGAGACGCACGGCTTCCGGTACTTCGACTGCCGCGACCTGATCGGCTTCGTCGACGGCACCGAGAACCCGGTCGGCCGGGACGCCGCCGACGCCGTGCTGATCGGCGACGAGGACCCGGCGTTCGCCGGCGGCTCCTACGTCGTCGTGCAGAAGTACCTGCACGACATGGACGGTTGGAACGCGCTCAGCACCGAACGCCAGGAACTGATCATCGGGCGCACCAAGCTCGACAACATCGAACTGGACGACGCCGTCAAGCCCGTCGACTCGCACGTCGCGCTGAACACCGTCACCGGGCCGGACGGCGAAGGGCTCGACATCCGGCGGCTGAACATGCCGTTCGGCTCGTTCACCGAGGGCGGCGAGTGCGGCACCTACTTCATCGGCTACGCCCGCGACCCGTGGGTGACCGAGGAGATGCTCCGCAACATGTTCCTCGGCCGCGGCCCGGCCGCCCACGACCGGCTGCTGGACTTCTCCACCCCCGTCACCGGGACCCTCTTCCACGTCCCGAGCGCCGACTTCCTGAGCGACCCGCCGCCCGCGCCCGGCACCGCGGCCGCCCGCGCGCAGGCCGACGCCCCGTCGGCACCCCAGCCACCGGCCCCGTCCGCGAACCCGGCGGTCCGGGACGGCAGTCTCCGCATCGGCAGCCTGAAGAGGAGTCCCTCACCGTGAACAACCTGCACCGCGAGCTGGCGCCCGTCTCCGCCGCCGCCTGGGCCGAAATCGAGGAGGAGGCCCGGCGCACCTTCACCCTGCACCTGGCCGGCCGCCGGGTGGTCGACCTGCTCGGCCCCGACGGGCCGGAACTCGCCGCGGTCGGCACCGGCCACCTCGCCGACATCGCCGCCCCCACCAACGGCGTCCAGGCCCGCGCCCGGGAGTGCCAGCCGCTGGTCGAACTGCGCGTCCCGTTCACCGTCACCCGGGCCGCCGTCGACGACGTCGAACGCGGCTCCAAGGACTCCGACTGGGACCCGGTCAAGGACGCCGCCCGCACCATCGCCCTCGCCGAGGACCGCGCCCTCTTCGACGGCTACGCCGCCGCCGGCATCACCGGCATCCGCGACGGCTCCAGCAACCACCCCGTCGCCCTGCCCACCGACGTCCGCGACTACCCCAACGCCGTCAGCCGCGCCCTCACCGCGCTGCGCCTGGCCGGCGTCGGCGGCCCCTACTCCCTGCTGCTCGGCGCCGACACCTACACCGCCGTCAACGAGACCTCCGACCACGGCTACCCCGTCCACAACCACCTCGCCCGCCTCCTCGACGGCGAGATCATCTGGGCCCCCGCCGTCGAGGGCGCCATCCTGCTCTCCGCCCGCGGCGGAGACTTCGAACTCCACCTCGGCGAGGACCTGTCGATCGGCTACCTCTCCCACGACGACACCACCGTCCACCTCTACCTCCAGGAGTCCCTCACCTTCCAGCTCCACACCCCCGAGGCCTCGGTGTCGCTCACCTCATCCTGACCAACTGGGTTGATGGGGACGGGAGTTGACGCCGGGAGGGATGGAATCAGGCCAATGGTGAAGGGAGGCTTCCGGGTCTCCGGCGGGGGGCGCACCATATGAGGCACGCAGGGACGTCCGGTGCTGAGGGGAGCACGCCGTGTCCGATTCTTCCGAGCCGCGATGCCCGTTTCTCGACCCCACCGCGGGGGCGATCCATGCGGAGGCCGCCGGGTTGCGGGGGCAGGGGCCGGCGGTGCTGGTCGAGTTGCCCGGGCAGGTCCGGGCCTGGTCGGTGACCAGGCACGCGGTGATCCAGGCGCTGACCACCGATCCGCGGGTGTCGCGGGACTTTCGGCGGCACTGGCCGGGAATCGGCGAGGTGCCGGACGGGTGGGTGCTGGGGTCGGTGGCGTTCCAGGACAGCCTGGTGAACCGGTACGGGGACGAGCACCGCAGGGCCCGGGGGCGGATCGCGCCGTCGTTCCTGCCGCGGCGGGTGAAGCCGATGCGGCCCCAGGTGCAGGCGACGGCCGACCGGCTGGTGGCGGCGCTCGGAGCGCTCGCGCCGGGTGAACGCGCGGACCTGCGTGGGGCGTTGGCGCGGCCGCTGACGATGACGCTGATCTGCGACCTGTTCGGCGTGCCCGAGGAGATGCGCGAGAGGCTGGGCCACCTGATCGACCGGGCGCTGGACTCCTCGCTGACCGAGGACGCCGCGCTCGCCGTGCAGAACGAACTCTACGAACGCCTCGGCGAGTTGGCGACGTACAAGCGGGCCCACCCGGGTGCCGACCTGACCACCGACCTGCTGCTCTCCGATCGGCCGGGCGAACAGCCACTGGCTGAGCACGAACTGGTCGGCACGCTGTTCACGATGATCGCCGCCGGCTTCGAGACGGCCGTCAACCTGATCGCCAGCGCGGCGCTGCTGGTGCTCACCCACCCCGAGCAGCTGGCCGGGCTGCGGGCGGGCCGGATCGACTGGACGGACGTCATCGAGGAGACGCTGCGGGTCGAGGGCCCCATCATGTACGTCCCGCTGCGGTACGCGCTGGAGGACATCGACCTCGGCGAGGGCGTGGTGATCGCGAAGGGCGACCCGATCATGGTCGGTTTCGCCGCCGCGGGCCGGGACCCGCAGGAGCACCCGGACCGGCCGGACGAGTTCGACCCGACCCGGGCGGACAAGGGCCACCTGGCGTTCGGCCACGGCCCGCACTTCTGCGTCGGCGCTCCGCTGGCCCGACTGGAGGCCGAGGTGGCGCTGAGCACGCTGTTCGAGCGGCTGCCCGAGCTGGCCCTGGCCGAGCCGGGGCGGCGGCCCGCCCGCCTCCCGTCGCTGATCGTCAACGGCCCGGAGAGCGTGGAGGTGGTGCCCCGGCCGCGCACCGGCGGCGACCGAACCCGCGAGTAGGGTTGGGGCCGCAGGGACGACCCCAGGAGGCGGTGTGCGGCAGTACCGGGCGATGGTGGCGGTGGGCGACTCGTTCACCGAGGGGATGTGCGACGACGTCCTGCCCGACGGGCAGTTCCGCGGCTGGGCGGACCGGGTCGCGGGCGCGCTGGCCGCGGAGCAGGACGGGTTCCGGTACGCGAATCTCGCGGTGCGGGGCAAGCTGATCGGCCAGATCCGGGACGAGCAGGTGGACCGGGCGGCGGCGACCGACGCCGACCTGGTGACGCTCGCGGGCGGCCTGAACGACGTGCTGCGGCCGGGCTGCGACGTGGCCGAGGTGGAGCGGCGGCTCGGCGAGTGCGCGGCGGCACTGGTCGCGGACGGCCGCACCGTGGTGCTGTTCACCTCGACCGACCCGACCCGGCGGATGGCCGGCAGCGCGCGGCTGCTGCCGGCGATCCTGCGGATGAAGGCGTTCGTGGAGCGGACGGTGCGGGAGAACCCGGGCCGGGTGGTGCTGGTCGACCTGTTCTCCGCGCCGGCCTTCGACGACCGCCGGCTGTGGGCGGAGGACCGGCTGCACCTGTCGGCGGAGGGCCACCGCCGGGTCGCGCTGGCGGTGCTGGAGGCGCTCGGCCGCCCGTCCGAGGAGGACTGGCGCGCGCCGCTGGCCGAGCCCGACACCCGCACCCGGGGCGAGAAGCTGCGCGCGGACGCCCGCTGGCTGCGCACCCACGTCGGCCCGTGGATCGGGCGGCGGCTGCGCGGCCGCTCCTCCGGCGACGGGCGCCCCGCCAAGCGCCCCGAGCTGCTGCCGTACCAGGCGTGACGGAGCGTCAGGCGAGCCGGACGGTGAGGCCGACGGTGCCGTGCTTGCCGCGGCGCAGCCGGCTGCCGAGCAGGGTGACCCACCAGAGCAGCCCGTACTTGCGGGCGAGCAGCCGCCGATAGTGCTCGGTGGTGGCGGCGTCGGCGACCGCGGCGGTGGCCGGCACCGCCTCGCCGGTCGGGTTGCCGCGCACGTCGCACGGCCCGACCAGGACGTCCGGGCGCCGGCGGATCCGCTTGACCTTCCACGAGTCGGCCACGGTCCACACGCCGAGGCTGTCGCCGTCGCGGACCATCCACACCGGCGTCGGCACGCCGCTGCCGTCCTTGCGGTAGCTGGTGATGAGCAGGTACTTCCCGGCGGCGAGCCGGTCCAGCGGGGTGTCGGCCATGGCCGCGAGTGTACGGCGGCCGACGGTCCGTCAGACAGTGCCGACCGGGTCGGTGTCCGTCCGGGGCCCGGTGGGCGCGGGCGCGGTGCGCCGGCGGCGGGCCCGGGACGGGACGGTGGCCCGCCACAGCCGTCCCGCCGACCACAGGCCCGCGGCCAGCAGCAGCACGTTGCGGGCCACGATCACCGCGGTGGGCCGCCAGCCGCCGGCCACCGCCGCGTCGAAGAACAGTGGGAAGTCGACGGAGGTCAGCGCGACCACCGGGATCAGCAGCAGCGCCACCGGCCGCTGGCAGGTGCCCCGGACGGACAGGCAGACCGCGGCCAGCCCGATCAGCCAGATCAGGTACTGCGGGGAGATCACCCGGCTGGTCAGGGTGAACAGCAGCACCGCGCTGAGCGCCGCGTCGTACGGGGTGGCGGCCGTCCAGCGGCGGGCGCGCAGCCGCCACAGCAGCAGCCAGCCGAACGCGGCGACCGTCAGCAGCAGCGACAGCTGGGACGCCCGGTGGACGTACGGGCCGAGGAACTCCATCGAGCCGTAGTGCTGCTCGACCCGGCCGGGCCAGCCGAACATCCGGGCCAGCTGGAAGGCCGT
>NZ_BMRI01000004.1:122189-175180 GCF_014648555.1 Kitasatospora griseola | reverse complement strand
GCCGCCCAGCGACTCGATCTCGACGCCGCGGTGGCGCTGCGCGTGCAGGAAGTCCAGGGCGTGGTCGAAGAGCGCGGCCAGCACCAGCAGCAGGGCGAGCGCGGCCGCCGCCATCGCCGCCCAGGCCTGCCGGGTGGTGCGGCCGCGCGGGGTGCCGAGCACGATCAGCGCCGGCCACACCTTGACCATCGCGCCGACCCCGGCCAGCGCCCCGCCCAGCCGGGGCCGGGCGGGCAGCAGCAGCAGTGAGACCATCGCCAGCCCGGTGACCGCCAGGTCGTAGCGCCCGTACGGCAGACCGAGCAGCAGCGGCAGCGCCAGCGCCCACAGCCACGCGCCGGAGGTGGAACGGCCGGGCCGGCCCAGCGAGACCCGCAGCAGCACGAACTGGACCAGCGCGTCGGTGAGCAGCATCAGCAGCCAGAACGCCTGGAGGTACGTCAGGAACGGCAGCGCGGCGGGTGCGAGCATCGGCAGCGCCGCGCCCGGCGGGTACTGCCAGGTGACGTCGTCCACCGGGAAGGAGCCGGTGCGCAGCACCTCGGACCAGCCGCGGTACAGCTCGCCGACCTCGGAGGTGGACTCCGTCTTCGCGGAGCGGACCAGGCCGACCATCAGCAGCCGGCTGGCGACCCAGTACACGGCCAGCACGAGGACCTCGCGGGGCCAGGTCGCGGGGCGGCTCCAGCGGATCGGCCGGGTGGGGACCTGCGCCACCGTTGTCCTCCTGTGCGGTCGTGCTGCGGGGTCGATCCGGGGCCGAGCCTCTGGACAGGCCCTTGTGCGATCTCACTCATATCAGACAAATCGGGCAAGGCCGGACCGGCCTCCGCGCGTGTCCGTGCACGTCCCCGGAACGCGCCACACCCCGCCGTGCTGCCCGGTCCGCCGAACAACGTCGGCCGGACCTGCCAGAATGCACGGGCGAGAAGCGAAACCACCAGAAAGGGTGACCGGCATCGTGACCATGCCCGTCGAACGCAAGATCGCCGAGGAACTGGGCGTCCGCGAGAACCAGGTGCAGGCCGCCGTCGGCCTGCTCGACGGCGGAGCGACCGTCCCCTTCATCGCGCGCTACCGCAAGGAAGTCACCGGCGCCCTCGACGACACCCAGCTGCGCACCCTGGAGGAGCGGCTGCGGTACCTGCGCGAACTAGAGGAGCGCCGGACCGCCGTCCTGGAGTCCATCGACTCCCAGGGCAAGCTCGACGACACGCTGCGCGCGCAGATCCTCGCCGCCGACTCCAAGGCCCGGCTGGAGGACATCTACCTCCCGTACAAGCCCAAGCGGCGCACCAAGGCGCAGATCGCCCGCGAGGCCGGCCTCGAACCGCTGGCCGACACGCTGCTCGCCGACCCCGCGCAGGACCCGGCCGCGCTCGCCGCCGGCTACGCGAACGAGCAGGTCGCCGACGCCGCCGCCGCGCTGGAGGGCGCCCGCGCCATCCTGGTCGAACGCTTCGGCGAGGACGCCGACCTGGTCGGCTCGCTGCGCGAACGGATGTGGACCCGCGGCCGGCTGGTCGCCAAGGTCCGCGACGGCAAGGAGCAGGACGGCGCCAAGTTCGCCGACTACTTCGACTTCGCCGAGCCGTACACCAAGCTGCCCTCGCACCGGATCCTGGCGATGCTGCGCGGCGAGAAGGAAGAGGCCCTCGACCTCGAACTCTCCCCGTACGACGGCGCCGAGGAGGCCGACCTGCCCGGCGCGAGCGACTACGAGCAGCGGATCTCCGCCCGGTTCGGCATCGCCGACCGCGGCCGCCCCGCCGACAAGTGGCTCACCGACACCGTCCGCTGGGCCTGGCGCACCCGCATCCTGGTCCGGCTCGGCATCGACCTGCGCACCCGGCTGCGCGCCGAGGCCGAGGACGAGGCGGTCCGCGTCTTCGCCGCCAACCTGCGCGACCTGCTGCTCGCCGCCCCCGCCGGCACCCGTGCCACCATGGGCCTCGACCCGGGCTTCCGCACCGGCGTCAAGGTCGCCGTGGTCGACGCCACCGGCAAGGTCGTCGCCCACGAGACCATCTACCCGCACCAGCCCGCCAACAAGTGGGACGCGGCGCTGGCCGTGCTGGCCCGGCTCGCCGCCGAGCACAAGGTGGACCTGGTGGCGATCGGCAACGGCACCGCCTCCCGGGAGACCGACCGGCTCGCCGTCGACCTGATCAAGCGTCACCCCGAGCTCGGGCTCACCAAGGTGATGGTCAGCGAGGCCGGCGCGTCCGTGTACTCCGCCTCCGCGTTCGCCGCCCAGGAACTGCCCGGCCTCGACGTCTCCATCCGCGGCGCGGTCTCCATCGCCCGCCGCCTGCAGGACCCGCTGGCCGAACTCGTCAAGATCGACCCCAAGTCGATCGGCGTCGGCCAGTACCAGCACGACCTTAGCGAGCTCAAGCTCTCCCGCTCGCTGGACGCCGTGGTCGAGGACTGCGTCAACGCCGTCGGCGTCGACGTCAACACCGCCTCCGCGCCGCTGCTCACCCGGGTCTCCGGCATCACCGGCACGCTTGCCGACAACATCGTCGCCCACCGCGACGCGAACGGGCCGTTCCGGACCAGGCGCGCGCTCAAGGACGTCTCCCGGCTCGGCCCCAAGGCGTTCGAACAGTGCGCGGGCTTCCTGCGGATCCCCGACGGCGACGACCCGCTGGACGCGTCCGCGGTGCACCCCGAGGCCTACCCCGTGGTGCGGCGGATCCTCGCCACCACCGGTGGCGACCTGGGCGCGCTGATCGGCAACGGCTCGGTGCTGCGCTCGCTGCGCCCCGGCGACTTCGCGGACGACACCTTCGGCGTGCCGACCGTCACCGACATCCTCGGCGAACTCGACAAGCCCGGCCGCGACCCGCGGCCCGCCTTCCAGACCGCCACCTTCAAGGAGGGCGTGGAGAAGATCTCCGACCTGGAGGTCGGCATGGTCCTGGAGGGCGTGGTCACCAACGTCGCCGCGTTCGGCGCCTTCGTCGACATCGGCGTCCACCAGGACGGCCTGGTGCACGTCTCCGCGCTGTCCAAGAACTTCGTCAAGGACCCGCGCGAGGTGGTCAAGCCCGGCGACATCGTCCGCGCCAAGGTCACCGCCGTCGACGTCCAGCGCAAGCGGATCGGCCTCACCCTGCGCCTCGACGACGAGACCCGCCCTGCCGCCGGCCCCCGCGAGCAGTCCGCCCGCCGCGACTCCCGCCCCCCGCGCCAGGACCGCCGCCAGAACGACCGCACCCCGCCCCCGCCCGCCAACTCCGCCATGGCCGACGCCCTCCGCCGCGCCGGCCTGGGCAAGTAGCAGGCCCCCGCCCGACGGCCGGTCCCACGGGGCCGGCCGTCGCCGTCAGCCGGCGGCGCGGGACTCGGTGGCGAGGGCGATGAGTTCGGGCCACCAGGGGTCTCGGTGGTGGGCGAGGAGGTGTTGGGCCTCTTCGGGGGTGGTGAGGCGGACTTCGAGGACCTGTTCGCCGTCGGCGGGGTTGGTGGGGGCGGAGTCGACGAGGACTTCGGCCCAGCCCCAGAGCCAGGCCTTGACGGGGTGGGGCTGCCAGGGGCGGTAGGGGGTGGGGCCGTCGGAGACGGCGAGGTGGTGGCCGATCCAGGTCGGGGGGCCGGTGAGGCGGGCGCCGGCCTCTTCGCGGAGTTCGCGGGCCAGACAGGAGTCGATGCTCTCGGCGGCCTCGCGGGTGCCGCCGGGGAGGAACCAGTGGCCGCGTACGTCGTGGCAGAGGACCACGCGGCCCTCGGAGAAACCCACCAGGTGGATGTTGGTGACCAGTTCGTCCGGCGGCAGTTCCGTGGTGAACTGCGCGTCGATGCCGCCCCACTCCCAGCGCTGCGGTGCGTGGAGGGCCGGGAACCTGGCTGCGATCGCGGCTCTGTCGTCTGTTCTGCGCGTCGTGTCCGTCATCGATCGATCGTAGTCCTGGGTGGGCGGAACCGGACCCGGGGGTCAACGAATCCGACGGAACGTCACCCTCCGGTGGGCGTACGTCAATTCGCCGCACCGGAAGGTCATCCGACGGTGGCCTCCCGGTCGTTCCGACGGCTCGGCGAACAGTGCGGTGCGCTCCGGGGGGCGGATCCATGGCGGCGATCAGCCGGGCGGCGTCGAGCGGGTGCATGCGGATCACTCCCGCCGGACCCGCGGACCGGGCTCGACCGCGTTTCGCGGAGTCGGAACCGCCTGCGGACGACCGGGCGCCGGAACGGGGATTCCCGTTCCGGCGCCCGGTTGTTGACGGTCCGTCAGGCGCGGACCAGGTTCTTGCCGGCGTCGCGGGCGGCGTCCAGCGCCTGGGTGTGGTACTCGGCGGCCAGGTCGCGCAGGCTCTCCATCGCCGGGTTGACGGCGGCCAGGGTCAGCTCGCGCCGGACCACGGTCAGGTCGGCGCCCCAGACGTCGCGCAGGATGCGCTCCAGGTACGGGGTGGAGTGGTCCCAGCCCTCGCGCGGGGTGCCGGGGGCGAAGCCGCCGCCGAGCGAGGTGACCAGCAGGACCGGCTTGTCCTTGAGCAGCTGCGCGGACGGGCCGGCGCCGGCGATCACCACGTCGACCCAGGTCTTGAAGTGCTGCGAGACGCCCCAGTTGTACAGCGGCACGGCGATGATCGCGGCGTCCGCGGCGCGCAGTTCCTCGGCGAGCTCGGCGCCGAGCGCGGCGGCGGTGCGCTGCTCGTCGGTGCGCTGGTCCTCGGGGGTGAAGCCCGCCAGCGTGGCGTGGGTCCAGACGTCGCCGGGCAGCGGGTCGGCGCCCACGTGGCGGCGGGTGACGGTGCCCTCGGGGTGGGCGGCCGCCCACTCGGCGTGGGCGGTGTCGGCGAGCTCGGAGCTGGTCGAGTTGGGGCCCATGATGCTGGCGTCCAAGCGGAACAGGTGCATGACAGATCTCCTCGGATCTCGGCCTGCCGGGGAAGCAGCGGGCGCGGCGGGGCAGGGCGGGGAAGGCGGCCGGGCGGGCCGCGCTCCGATGAAGCGGACTTTACCCCGCTTCGATGAAACGGACTTTACCCCGTTTCGCTCGGAAGGTAAATTGGCAGCCATGGACGTCCCCTTCGGCAAGCCCCCGGTCGAGCGAGCGGACGCGGCCCGCAACCGGGAGGCCCTGCTGTGCACGGCCCGCGCGATGATCGCCGAGCTCGGCACCGAGAAAGTCACCATGGACGGGCTCGCCGAACGCGCCGGCCTGGGCAAAGGCACCGTCTTCCGCCGCTTCGGCACCCGGGCCGGTATCTTCCGCGCGCTGCTGGACGCCGAGGAGCAGCGCTTCCAGGCCGCGGTGCTGTCCGGCGCGCCCCCGCTCGGCCCCGGCGCCGACCCGGTCGACCGGCTGATCGCCTACGGCCGCGAACGGACGCACTTCCTGCTGGCGCGGCAGGACATCGCGCGTGCCGCGGTCGAACGCAAGGGCCCCGTCCCGGCCGGCGGACCGGTGTTCACCCAGCCGCACATCGGGATGCTGCTCAGGCAGGCCCGGCTCGGCCTGCCCGACCCGGAGACGCTCGCCTTCCAGCTCACCAGCGCCCTCGAAGGCCCCCCGCTGGTCTTCCTGTCGATGGACCGGTCGACCGCCGAGCAGCGCGCCGAACGCTGCCAGGGCGACCTCGGCGCGCTGCTCGCCGACGGCTGGCAGACCCTGATCGAACGGCTCGCCGGACGCTGAGCGGGGCGGCGGGTGGGGCGTGAGGCGTGAGGCGTTGACGGCGGGCATGGCGTGAGCCGGGCGGGGCGTGAGGCGTTGGCGGCGGGCATGAAGAACGGGGACGGCCGCCGTCCGTCCCCGTCAGTTCTGCCGCGTGTGCGTCAGGAGCCCGTCACCCAGATCATCTTGCGACCGGTCTCCGCCGGGGCGGTCGGCGCCGCCGAATCGATCCGGTCCAGCGTGTAGCCGAGCTTGCGCGGCACGGCGGCGCTCGCGGCGTTCGACTCGTCGCAGTGGATCTCCGCCCGGGTGATGCCCGGCAGGGCGAGCGCGGCCCCGGTGAGCGCGCGGGCGGCGGCGGTGGCCAGGCCGCGGCCGACGTGCTCGCGGTGCACCCAGTAGCCGATCTCCAGCGCGCCCTGGCCGATCCGGCCGTGCAGGCCGAAACCGCCGATCACCACGTCCGGTTCGGCGTCCAGGCCGAGCAGGTACATGAAGTCGGTGCCCTCGTCCCAGACCTGCTCGCCGCGGACCGAGAGCTGCTCGCTCTCCGGCAGCGTCGGCGCGTTGGCGGCCCACGGCATGTACGGGCGCAGGTGGTCGAGGTTGGCGAGCACCGCGGTGTTCAGCGCGGCGGCGTCCGCCAGCCGGCGGCGGCGCAGGTGCGCGCCGCCGCCGATCGGCAGCAGCTCGGGCGGTCGGCCCGGGGTCAGCGGTCGCACCGTGTTGTCAGGTGCGTCGGTGGAGTGGCTCATGATCCGGAAGTATGAGCCATGCCCGACCGCGCTGACCAGGGGATATTCCGTACCCTCACGGCTCGTTCACGGCCCGGGCCGGGGCGGGGTCGCGCACGCCCGGAGCGCCGCCCGGACCCGCGCGCTGTCCGCCGGTCCGTCAGAGCCGCACCAGCACCTCGTCCAGCGGCTTGCGCTCCAGGTCCGGCACCCGGGCGTCGTCCGCCGGGTAGCCGACCGGGATCACGTACGCGGCGCGCTCCTCCTGCGGGCGCTCGCAGACCTCGTTCAGGAAGCGCATCGGGCTCGGCGTGTGCGTCAGCGTGGCCAGGCCCGCCTGGTGCAGCGAGGCCAGCAGCAGGCCGACGGCGATGCCCACGCTCTCCTTGGTGTAATAGGGGCGCGGCGAGTTGGGGCCCTTGTGCACCTCGAACACCACGATCACCGCGGGCGCGTCCTCCAGGAACGGCTTGCGCCAGTCGGTGCCGATCGGGGCCAGCGCCGCCAGCCACTCCTCGGACGCCCGGTGCGCGTAGAACTCCCGCTCCTCCGCCTCGGCGGCCTCCCGCAGCCGCCGCTTGCGCTCCGGATCGGTCACCACCACGAACCGCCACGGCTGCACGTGCGCGCCGCTGGGCGCGGTCGACGCCGTGCGGATCGCCCACTCCAGCACGCCCTCGGGCAGTGGACGGGTCGAGTAGTCGCGGACGGTGCGGCGCTGTGCCATCACCTCGTGGAAGTCCCGGCAGCGGTCCGCGGCCTCGTCGGCGGGCACGCTCATCGGACGCAGCGGCACCGTCGGGAAGGACGGCGCTTCGGTGGTGGATGCACTGTCAACCATGGGTGACAGCACAGCACATGGCGAGCGCCGAGTGGAAGATCCGACCTTGCCAGGACTTGCCAGCCGGGCCGGCGACGCGGCCGCAGGGTCTCGGCGGCCGCGTCGCCGGGCCCCGGCGAACCGTGCGGCCGGCGGCCGGCGAGTCGATGGCCGGGGCGGCCCGGTCGTCAGGCGGCCGCGGCCGTCAGGCTTCGGTGACCCGGCCGTCCGCGACCACCAGCCGACGGTTCACCTTCACCGTGTCCAGCATCCGCCGGTCGTGGGTGACCAGCAGCAGGGTGCCGGTGTAGGAGGCCAGCGCCGACTCCAACTGCTCGATCGCGGGCAGGTCCAGGTGGTTCGTCGGCTCGTCCAGCACCAGCAGGTTCACCCCGCGGGCCTGCAGCAGCGCAAGCGCCGCCCGGGTCCGCTCGCCCGGCGACAGCGTCGCGGCGGGGCGCAGCACGTGCACCGCCTTCAGGCCGAACTTGGCCAGCAGGGTGCGCACGTCCTCCGGGTTCAGGTCCGGCACGGCGGCGGAGAACGCCTCCAGCAGCGGACGCTCGGCGTCGCCGCCGAACAGGTGGCCGCGGGCCTGCTCGACCTCGCCGATCTGCACGCCCGAACCGAGCACCGCACTGCCCGAGTCCAGCTCCAGCCGGCCCAGCAGCGCCGCCAGCAGCGTCGACTTGCCCGCGCCGTTGGCGCCGGTGATCGCCACCCGGTCCGCCCAGTCGATCTGCAGGTCCACCGGGCCGAACGCGAACTCGCCGCGCTTGACGGCGGCCTGACGGAGCGTCGCCACCACCGAGCCGGAGCGCGGGGCGGGGGCGATCTCCATCCGCAGCTCCCACTCCTTGCGGGGCTCCTCCACCACGTCCAGCCGCTCGATCATCCGCTGCGTCTGCCGGGCCTTCGCGGCCTGCTTCTCGGTGGACTCGGCGCGCTGCGCGCGGGCCTTCTTGTCGTTGTCGCCGCCCTTGCGCCGGGCGTTGCGCACACCGTGCTCCAGCCAGTTGCGCTGCATCTGGGCGCGCGCCTCCAGGCCGGCCTTGGTGTCCGCGTAGTCCTCGTACTGCTCGCGGGCGTGCCGGCGGCCGATCGCCCGCTCCTCCAGGTACGACTCGTAGCCGCCGCCGTACAGGTTCACCTGGTGCTGGTGCAGGTCCAGTTCGAGCACCCTGGTCACGGTGCGGGCCAGGAACTCGCGGTCGTGGCTGATCAGCACGGTGCCCGCGCGCAGGCCCTTGACGAACGCCTCCAGGCGCTCCAGGCCGTCCAGGTCCAGGTCGTTGGTGGGCTCGTCCAGCAGGAACACGTCGTACCGGGACAGCAGCAGCGAGGCCAGGCCCGCGCGGGCCGCCTGGCCGCCGGACAGCGCCGTCATCGGCAGGTCCAGCGACACCTTCAGGCCCAGCTGGTCGGCGACCTCCTCGGCCCGCTCCTCCAGGTCCGCGCCGCCCAGGTCGAGCCAGCGGTCCAGGCTCACCGCGTACGCGTCGTCCGCGCCCGGCCGGCCCTCCACCAGGCCCTCGGTCGCCTCGTCCAGCGCCGCCTGCGCCGCCGCGACGCCCGTCCGGCGGGCCAGGAAGTCGCGCACCGACTCGCCCTCCCGCCGCTCCGGCTCCTGCGGCAGGTGCCCGACGTTCGCGGTCGGCGGGCTCAGCTTCAGACTGCCGCCCTCCGGCGCGTCCAGCCCGGCCAGCAGCCGCAGCAACGTGGACTTGCCGGCGCCGTTCACCCCGACCAGCCCGATCACGTCCCCGGGGGCGACGACCAGGTCCAGCCCGGCGAACAGCGTGCGCTCACCGTGACCGGCGGCGAGATCCTTGACGACGAGAGTGGCACTCATGATGAGTCGATTTTAGACGCCGCCCGAAGCACCTCCGGCCGGGCGGCCCGGCCTGCGGTGCCGGGGGTGCGACTCGTCCCCGACTCGGGACTTAATTCCGTTGCACCCGGCGGCAGGGGTTCCGTACGCTCGGAGGCGTCACATTCCCGCATGTCTGGAGAAGGCCGTTGCTTGTCTGAGGTCATGAGACACCGCGCCACGCCACACCCGTGTTGTTTCCGGGCTTTTCTTCGGCGTGCGGGCGCGAGTGCGACCTCGGCTGGGCAGCGATCCATGGCTCCCGTGCGGGTTTCTGCTTTCCCGTGACGGCCCTTCTCGCAGCCGCGTCCCCGGTGTCTCCCCGTGTTGTCCCCTTTTCCACGGCAACTGACGGAGGCCCTCCATGGCGCAACCCACCACCTCGATCCTCTGCACCGACCTCGGCTTCGAATGGCCCGACGGCCGCCCCGTGCTGAGCGGTTTCCACCTCGCGGTCGGCCCCGGCCGGACGGGGCTGGTCGGCCTGAACGGCGCCGGCAAGTCCACGCTGCTGCGGCTGATCGCGGGCGAGCTCACCCCCGCCTCCGGCACCGTCCGGATCGCCGGTGAACTCGCCTACCTGCCACAGGACCTGACGGTCGCTTCGGACCAGCGGGTGGACGAGACGCTCGGCATCCGCGCCAAGCGCGAAGCCCTGCACGCCATCGAGTCCGGAGACGTCGACGAACGGCACTTCGCCGCCATCGGCGACGACTGGGACGTCGAGGAGCGCGCCCGCGCCACCCTCGACCGCCTCGGCCTGGCGGGGCTGCACCTGGACCGCACCACCGGCGAACTCTCCGGCGGCCAGGCCGTACTGCTGCACCTCGCCGCGCTGCTGCTGCGCCGCCCCGACGTGCTGCTGCTCGACGAGCCCACCAACAACCTGGACGCCCAGGCCCGGGCCCGGCTGTACGACGCGGTGGCCGCCTTCCCGGGCGTGCTGCTGCTGGTCAGCCACGACCGGGAGCTGCTGGAGCGGGTCGACCAGATCGCCGACCTGAGGGACGGCGAAGTCACCTGGTACGGCGGCAACTTCAGCGCCTACCGGGCGGCCCTCGCGGCCGAGCAGGAGAGCGCCGAACGCCTGGTCCGCAACGCCGAGGCCGATGTGAAGCGGCAGAAGCGGGATCTGGTCGAGGCCACCCAGCGGCTCGCCAAGTCCGCGGCCTACGGCAAGGCCCGCTCGGTGCGGCGCAACGACCCCAAGGCCCTCGCCGACAAGCTCCAGGGCAAGGGCGAGGAGACCGCGGGCCGCCTGCGCGGCATGCACACCGAGCGCCTCAACGAGGCCAAGGAGCGCCTCGCCGTCGCCGAGGAGGCGGTGCGGGACGACGCGGAGATCCGCATCGACCTGCCCCGCACCGCCGTCCCCGCCGGGCGCAGCGTGCTGCAGCTCGAACGCGTCCGGCTGGCCTACGGCGGAGTGGTCGACCTGGAGCTGCGCGGGCCCGAGCGGGTCGCCCTGATCGGCCGCAACGGCACCGGCAAGACCACGCTGCTGCGCACCGTCGCGGGGGAGCTCGCGCCCGCCGAGGGCATGATCACCACGCCGGTGCCGATGCGGTACCTGCCGCAGCGCCTCGACGTGCTGGACGACGAAGCCACCGTCTTCCGGAACGTCAAGGCGTACGCCCCGGCCGCCACGGACAACGACGTCCGGGCCCGGCTCGCCCGGTTCCTGTTCCGCGGCGCCCGGGCCGACCAGCAGGCCGGCACGCTCTCCGGCGGCGAGCGCTTCCGGGCGACGCTGGCGGCCCTGCTGCTGGCCGACCCGCCGCCGCAGCTGCTGCTGCTCGACGAGCCGACCAACAACCTGGATCTGGCCAGCGTCCGCCAGCTCACCCAGGCCCTCGCGGGCTACCGGGGCACGCTGGTCGTCGCCAGCCACGACTACCCGTTCCTGCGGGAGATCGGCATCACCCGCTGGCTGGAGTGGGACGGGGGTGAGCTCCACGCGGTGGACCCGCGCTGAGTCCGGCCCGCCGGGTGGCGGCCGCTCAGACCTTGGTGACCGTCACGTCGTCGCACCAGCCGTAGCCGCTGCCGCTGCGCGCATAGCAGTAGATGCGCGCGGTGGTGGCGGTCGGGCCGGTGGTGAAGACGGCCGAGCCCTGGCTCCAGGCGGTCGTGGTGAAGGCCGCCCGGTTGCTGGAGCCGGCGGTGTCGTACTCCATGGCGCCCAGCGACAGTTCGGTGCCGGCCGCCGACACCTTGCCCCAACCGGTCAGCCGGTAGCTGGTGCCCGGCTGCACGGAGATGATCTGCTCGGCGGCGGCCTGCGCCGGGCCGACCCGCACGGCGGCGGTGCCGCTGTGGGCGTTGGCGGTGTCCAGCTGCATGCCGCCGTAGTACGTCCACGGGGCGAGCGTCCCGGCCTCGAAGCCGCCGTTGCGGACGGGGTCGGGCGCGCTGCAGGTCGCGTCGTCGAAGGCGCTCGCCTGCTGGAAGCCGATGTCGGGGCGGCACACCTGCGGCACCGGGGCGCCGAAGTAGTCCCGCCCGCCATTGGCGGGGACGACGGCGCCCGCGCCCCGGGCCGGGGAGGCGGCGCCCAGCCGGTAGTCGGCCGGGGCGGCGCCGCCCGGGTTCGCCAACTGCGGGTCGGCCGTCACCTTCCGGGCGTCGGTCGGCTCGTTGGCCGGGTGGGCGCCCCAGAAGGCGTTGGCGTCCCAGCTGAAGTCGCCGGGCTTGTAGGCGCTGGTGCCGAAGCCGGTGTAGCCGCCGCTGCCCAGGTTGTAGAAGAGGTTGCCGCTGAGCGCGGTGGTCGAGGTGCCCGAGCCCTGCTGGATGATCGGGGTGGTCGAACCGGCCGGCAGGTACACGGTGTTGTTGTACATCCGGGCGTTCTTCTCACCGACGGCGAACAGCCAGCGGCTCTGGTCGGCCCGGCTCAGGTTGTTGCGCACCACCGTGCCGGTCGAGGACGAGCCCGCCCCGCAGGCGCCGCAGAACAGCATGAAGCCGCCCTGGTTGTCGTGGCTGTAGTTGTACTGGAACAGCGCCCCGTTGTTGCCGTAGTCCGAGTCGAAGGCCATGCCGTCGTTGTTGTCGGACAGCCGGCGCACGTGGTGCACCTCGTTGTACTGGATCGTCGTGGAGTCGGAGTTGATGGTCCAGATCCCGGCGTTCGAGCCCATCGGGCGCATCGCCAGGTCGAAGGCGGTGTTGTGCTCGACCAGCGCGTGGTCGGCGGCCCGCACCACGATGCCGTCGCCGCCGGTGTCCTGGACGGTGTTGCCGCGGAACACCAGCCGGGTGCTGGCCCGCCAGTTGTTGGTGGTGCCGCAGCCGTCGCCGGTGCCGTAGCTCGGCCGGCACATCCAGGTCGAGCGGTTGGTCAGGCCCTCCCGGTCGACGTGCGCGATCTGCGAGTTCTGCACCGTGACGTCGTCGAAGTTGGTCGGGGTGGTGGTGCCGGAGACCCGGAACTGGATGCCGTTGGACCACTTGGTGGCGTCGCCGTTGACGTCGTGCACGTACACGTCGTCCACCAGGTAGTGGGTGCCGACGCCGCTCGGCAGGTCGGCGATCTCCACCAGCAGGCCGTTGCGCTCCCGCTTGGCGGCGGCGGTGTCCCGGAAGGTGATCTCCAGGTCGCGGATCTCCCACTGCTCCACGTTGTAGAGGCGGACGGCCGCGTTCTGGCTGCTCGCCGGGTCGCCCGCCACCACCGGGCGGGCGGTGCCGGTACCGTAGCCCGCCAGGGTGATCGGCGCGCCGGCCGTTCCGGAGCCCTGCGGCTGCAGGGTGCCGGTGCAGGTCGCGCCGCGCTTGAGCAGCAACTGGTCGCCGGGCTGGAAGAGGTGCGCGTTGGCGGAGGCGAGGCTGTTCCACGGACTGGCCTGGCTGCCCGAGCCGTCGTCGGCGGCCGAACAGTCCAGGTACCAGGCGGTGCCGGCGGCGGCTCTCGCCGTGCCCGCCGGCAGCGCCGGGGTCAGGAGGGTGGCGGCGGCCAGGGCCGGAGGCAGGGCACGCCGAAGGGAACGGTGCAGGAGCATCGTTGGGACTCCCGAGAATGGAGGGTGGGATGGGGCGCCCGATTCCGCACCGTAGGTTGACCATCTGATCGAGTCAATAACTTCAGACCTTTCGATCGAATGGCGATCGAATGATAAAAATTGATCGGCAGGGGTGGCGCTGGTCCACCGCACCTGCCGCCGCGGCCCGACCGGGCCCGCGGAGCTCACCAGGAGAGGACGCCATGACCGTCACGGCAGACGAACGCCGGGCACGGATCCTGCAGGTCGTGCGCGACCTCGGCACCGTCCGGGTGGTCGACCTGGCCACCCGCCTCGGCATCCCCGCGGTCACCGTCCGCCGGGACGTCGCCGCCCTCGCCGACGCCGGCGAACTCGCCCGCTCGCACGGCTCCGTCTCCCTCCCCGACAGCGGCCCGAACGCCCGCCCCGGCCGCCACGACCGGGTCATCGGCATGCTGGTCCCCACCGTCGGCTCCTACTTCGACGAAGTGATCGCCGGCGCCCGCGCCGCCGCCGCCACCGCCGGCGCCCGACTGGTCCTCGGCATCGCCGCGTACGAGGCCCGCGACGACCGCGCCCAGGTCGAGCGCCTGCTCGAATCCGGCGTCGACGGCCTGCTGCTCACCCCCAACTGGCAGCCCGGCGACCCGACGCACCACCCCGACCACCACCATTGGCTCGCCGAACTCCCCGTCCCCGCCGTCCTGGTGGAACGCAAGGCCGACCCCGGCAGCGCCGCCGCCGAACTCGACGCCGTCGGCTCCGACCACCGCCACGGCGTGCTGCTCGCGCTGCGCCACCTCGCCGCCCTCGGCCACGACACCGTGCTGCTCGCCGCCCGCGCCGACACCTGGACGGCCCACCAGGTCCGCACCGGCTACGCCGAAGCCGCCCACCTGCTCGGCCTGCGCACCCGCCCCGTCATCGACATGCACCGCCCGGGCACCCCCGCCGGCGTCCCCGACCCCGAGTGGGTCGCCCAGCAGATCGCCGAAGCCACCGCCGACGGCGTCCGCGCCGTCCTCGTCCACAACGACCAGGACGCCATCCAACTCCCGCCGCTGCTGCGCATCCGCGGCCTGCGCGTCCCCGAGGACGTCGCCCTGATCTCCTACGACGACGTCTTCGCCGCCCTCGCCGCACCCCCGCTCACCGCCGTCGCCCCACCCAAGAAGTCCGTCGGCGCCGCCGCCCTCGAACTCCTGCTCCGCCGCCTCGACGGCGGCTCCGGCCTCCCCGCCTATCACGTCGAACTGCTTCCCACCCTGAAGGTCCGCACCTCCTGCGGGGGCGACGGCGGGGCTTGACCCGGTAGGCCGAAGAGGGGCAGGCAGGGCGCGAGGCCGTCGATCGTGACGGGGGTGGTGCGGCCGGCCTCCCAGTTGGCGCGGGTCAGCCGGAACCGGTGGGACGTCATCCGGCGGCCGCGCACCACCACCTGCTCGACGCCGTCCGGCCGGTAGCCGTGCTTGCGGGAGACGGCGGCCGAGGCGGCGTTGTCCGCGAACGCGTCCGAGACCGCCTCGTCCGCGCCCAGCCCCGCGAAGGCCAGGTGCAGGACAGCCGCGCGCATCTCCGTGCCGATGCCCCGCCCCTGGTGCGGCGCGCCCAGCCAGGACCCGGTGCCCACCTGCCGCAGCACGCCGAAGTCCCGTGCGGCGACGGTCTGCAGGCCCACCACCCGCCCGTCCGCGAACACGGCGAGGTTGAGCGCCCAGTCGTCCGGCGACCAAGAGCCGAGCCGCCGCCAGTGGTGCTGCACCACCGAACGGGCCCGCTCGGCGGGCGGCAGATCCGTCCACGGCACCAGGAAGGGCATCCGGTCCGCGGCGTGGACGCCGCCCGCCGCCAGGTCCGCCAGCGCGGCCAATTCCTCGTCCCCGGGCAGCCGAAGCTCCAGCCGGGGCGTCCTCAGTCGCAGGCCCAGCACGGGCCAGTGATCGATCAGCATGCGGCATTGTGCTGCGTCCCGGCGGCCGCGGGCACCCGGTTTTCGGGCCGACGGGCGGGCCGGCGGGCGGGGTGGAGTGCGTGGCGGCGGGCGGGCCGGAGTGCGGCGCTGAGTGTGGGTATGACCTGCTTGGATGCCGGTATGACCGTTGAACACGTCGCCGCGGCGCTGCCCTCCGTCGCCGAACTCCAGAACCACTGCCGGACCTTGGCAATGCTGGACGCGATCCTGATCCCTGCCTGGGAGGACCGGTACTTCGGCTACGACAGCCGGTGGGACGCGGCGGCCGGGCGGCACCTGGCCTCGATGCGGAACGGCAGCGGCGACGAGTACGCGATCGTGTTCGAACCCGCCGGCGCGTACGTGCGCGGGTTCGCCCACGAGGCGGAGATGAGCCCGTACGGCCACGACGGCGAGGTGTGGCCCGGCGTACTGGATGACGTGCCTGCCGCGTTCGCCGCGCAGGTCGCCGAGCCGGCGTTCAGCGACGAGAACGGCACCCCGGTGGTGACGGTCTGCCTGTGGCGCGAGACCGCCGACCCGGCCTGGCGGCACGGCGCGATCGACTTCCCCGCCGGACCCGACCCCGACGGCGCGGACGCCCTGTTCGCGCTGCTGACGGACCGCCGGCCGGAGGCGTACCACGCGCACGCCGAGGAGTACCTGGAGGCCGAGATCGACCTGGCGGCCGTCCGCGCGATCTTCGCCGGCGAGCCGCTGACGGAGGACCTGGTGGCCGTCCTCAACCCCGAACTCACCCTGGCCGACCTCGCCGAGGACCTGGCCGAGATCGGCCATCCGGCCGGGACGGCGTCACAGTAGGGAAGACTGTTCGCGGCCCGCTCACCACCGCCGAAGAGCTCCACGCCCACCCGGTGCAGCAGACCGACCTGGTGCTGCGCCGGATCGGGAGGTGCGGGGGTGAGGACTCCCTCCGGCGGGCGCCGGGCGAGCCGGGCCGGGCCTAGCTGAGCTGCTGACGGGCGAACAGTTCCAGGTGGCCGCACTGCGGGCAGCGGAAGGCGTCGATCTGGAAGTGGGGTCGGCCGAAGCGCCTGGCCCCGCCGAACAGGCCACGCTCCAGCGGGCGTCGCCCCGGCTGCCCTCACCGCGGTCCTCGACGAAGCCCTGGTCGAGACCGGGACTCCCGCAGTGGGTGCACTTCAATTCCTTGGTCACGGTGGGAGCCTAGGCCGGGACCTCGGCGCTGCGGCAGGCGGGCGGGACATCGGTCGGAGGGGGACCGGAGGCCGGGCGGCGGCGGTGGGCCCGTTGGCGGCAGGTGGGTCCGCAGTAGCGCACCGGGCGGCCGGTGGGTCGGGGCGTGAGGGCGGCCCCGCACTCCTCGCAGGCGGCGGCGAGCGTCCGGCGGCCGCCGAGCGTGTCACGAAAGGGTGGTTGTTCCGTGACGGAAGTGGACGGCCGCAGCCCGTCCAGGGCGAGCCGGACGAGCTGGAGTCCGGCCTGGGGGTCGCGGCGCGCGGTGAGCATCGAGGCGCACCCCACGGCGAACGAGGCGACGTCCTCGGGGCCGAGGTCGGGGCGGACCCCGCCGGCCCGCTGCGCCGCGTGGAGCAGGGCCGTCAGGACTTGGCGGAACCGCTGCACGGCCGCCGTCAGCACCGGGCGCGGCCAACTCGGGTCGGCGGTCACCAGGTCGCAGACCGGTCCGCGCCGCCGGGACGTCTCGACCACCTCCAGGAGGAACCCGAAGAACGCCTCGGTGGGCGCGAATCGGGCCGCCTGCCGCTCGCCGGAGGCGATCAGGTCGTTCAGGTGCTGCGCGTGCACCGCTTCGAGGAGCGCCTGCTTACTGGGGAAATGCCGGTACACGGTGCCGGCGCCGACACCGGCCCGGCGCGCGATGTCGCCCAACGGGACGTCGAGTCCCTGCTCGGCGAACGCCTCCCCGGCGGCGGCCAGCACCTTCGCCCGATTGCGGCGGGCATCGGCCCGGTCGCCGCCGTCGACCACTGTCGTCATGTCACGAAACCCCTTGTCCCCCGGGAGCCGACCGGGTTGGAGTATCCCAGATCCCCGAGTCGACGACCGGTCCCCGACCGGGCCCGGGGAAGAAGGAGGACGACATGACCACCGAACCCACCCGGGGCGTCATCGCCGTGACCGGCGCCACCGGCAAGCAGGGCGGCGCGACCGCACGCCGCCTGCTGGCCGCCGGCCACCCGGTCCGCGCACTGGTGCGGGACACCGCCGCGCCCGCCGCCGTGGCCCTCGCGGACGCCGGAGCCGAACTGGTCCGCGCCGACTTCGACCACCCGGCGAGCCTCGAACCTGCACTGGTCGGCGCCACCGCCCTGTTCGCCGTGCCGCCCGTGGCCTACGGCCCGCAAGGCCTCGACGACGAACTGGAGTTCAGCCGCGGCCGCGACCTGACCGACGCGGCAGCCGCCGTCGGAATCCGCCAGGCGGTGTTCACCGGCGTCGCCCCGACCACCGGCGCGCCGTTCGCGGCGCCCGGGAAGCGGCGCATCGAGGAGTACCTGCACCGGCGGATCCCGCTCGTCACCGTGCTGCGCCCGGTGCGTTTCATGACCAACTACCTCGGGTCGAACGGCCTCGGCCTCGACGGCATCGTCGACGGCGTCCACCGGCACCTGTTCAGCCCGAACGACCCCGTCGAGATCATCGCGCTGGAGGACATCGCGGAGTTCGCGGCCCTCGCCTTCGAACAGCCCGACCGCTTCGCCGGACGCACCCTGGAACTGGCCGGCGACGCCCTCACCCCGGTCGAGGCCGCCGCCGCGATCAGCGCCGCCACCGGAATCGCGGTCCGCTACCGACAGCTCACCCACGACGAGGCCGCCGCGCTCCACCCGAGCTTCGCCGAAGTCCGCCGCCAGTGGGCCGCCGGCCACCGCTGGCACACCGACATCGACGCCCTGCGCGTCCTCCACCCCGGCCTGCGCACCTTCTCGGCCTGGCTCGACGAGACCGGCACCGCCGCCCTGCGCGCCCAACTGCTGGGCGGCCGGAGCTGAGAACGCCATGTCCGATATCCGCCAGCGAGGGCGCGCCGCACTCCTCGATGATCCGGCCCGTGACCACGCACTCGCAGGGAATCCGGATCAGGCACCGCGGCGCAGCTCCGCAGGTGCACCCCACCGCGTACGTCGCGCCGACCGCCGCACTCGTCGGCGACGTGCGAATCGGCCCCCGTGCCCGGGTGATGTTCGGCGCGGTGCTCGACGCGGAGGGCTCGTACATCGAGATCGGGGAGGCGACGGTGGTGTCCGAGAACGCCGTCCTGCGGGCCTCCTCCGTCGCCGCCGACCAGCCCGTCCGGCTCGCCGACCACGTGTTCGTCGGCCCGCACGCCACCCTGCTGGGCTGCACCGTGCAGCGCTGCTGCTACCTGGCCACCTCCGCCAGTGTGCTGCAGGAGGCCCGGGTCGGCGCCGGTTCGGTGGTCGCCGTCGCCGCGCTCGTCCACGCCCGCACCGTGCTCCCCGACGAGTACTTCGTCCCCCCGCAGATGCTCGCCATCGGCGACCCGGTCCAACTCCTGGCCCCCGGCGACCCGTCCGTGCCGGAGGCCATCGGCCGCCTCGGATTCGCGAACACCGCCTTCGGTATCGACGCCTCCTGGACCGACCGCCTGGCCCGCCACGAACGCATCGCCGAAGTACGCGCCACCGAGTACGCCGCCCACCTGGACGACCGCCCCGCCGACTGACACCCCCTCAGCCCGCGACCGGCCCCCGAGTTACGAACCCGTGCAACTGGACGACCGCACCGTCGACCGCGTCGGGCCCCGGCGGACCGTCGAGGTCGATTCCGCACAGCGCGTGCAGTGCGGACACCCCCAGGGCCAGGGCGTGGAACGGCAGCGCGTCCGGGTCCTCGGCCCGGTCGGGCCAGGGAATGGTGTCGGCGTTGCAGTCGGCCGCCCAGTACGGCGTTTCGAAGGGGAGCCGTTCGCCGATGTCCTCGATGAACCCGTCGTCGGGGCACAGACTCAGCGAGCGAACGAGGCGCCCGTCCTCCCAGACGGCGAAGGCGGACCAGTCGACGACGCTGTGCATGCCATGCAGGATGAGCCGTCGGCCGGCACTCGCGGCCACCAGCGGCGCGGGGAGTTCGGACGGCCGTTCGGAGACCAGTCGCAGATCGCACACGATGTCGACGCCGGGGAAACTCGCCGCGAACGCATGCCCGAAGAGCGGATACAACCCGTCCCAGAGACGGACGGGGGCCGTCGGTTCGATCGTTCGCCCGGGAGTGAGGCGCTTCATCATGGCGACGGTCCGACCTGGGTCGGACACGTCGGCCTGCCGCAGGAGAGCGGGCACCTCTCCGTCGGTGTACATCAGCAGACTGGTCCTGAACCCCATGGCGCCCTCCGCCTGTCGCGTTGCGCAGCAGGCTAGTTGGCGGATCCGACAGGCGGGCAAGGTCGAGCAGGGGGTCCGCCCGTGAGCAGCGCGAATCGAACGCCGAGTGACGTCAGCGACTCAGAAGGTCCGTCAGGTAGGCGTGGCCGGCGGCCAGTTGGTGGGCGAAGGGGGCTGCGGTGGGGTGCCAGGGGGCCTCGTACTCCCAGGAGATCCAGGTGGGGGTGGGGAGTTGGGCGAGGCAGGTGGGGAGGGGGAGGGCGCCGGCGCCGAGGGGGAGGGGGGTGAGGTCGGTGGGGGAGGCGACGTCCTTGACCTGGATGTAGGCGAGGCGGGGGGCGAGGTGGTGGTAGGTCTCGGCCGGGGTCTCGCCGGAGAGCCAGGTGTGCAGGACGTCCCAGAGGGCGCCGACGGACGGGTGCGGGGTGGTGGCGAGGAGGGCGGCGAGGGCGGCTCCGGAGCGGTGGGAGTCGTGGGTCTCGACCAGGATGGTGACGCCCAGATCGGCGGCGCTGTCGGCGAGTTGGAGGAGTCGGCGGCCGGCGGTGCGGGTGCCCTCAAGGGCGTCGGAGCCGCCGCGGGGGAAGACCCGGACGTACGGGGCGCCCAGGTTGGCGGCGAGGTGGAGGTGGGCGCGCAGGTCGGCGAGGACGGGGGCGTCCGGGCCGGGCTCGGCGATGCCGATGTACGAGGCGACGGTGAGGGGGGTGATGGCGGCGGCGGTGAACCGGCGGGCGGCGGCGCGGCGTTCGGCGGAGGTCAGGCCGGTGTGGACGGGCTCGCTCGGGGCGGCGCGGAGTTCGAGCCCTTGGTAGCCGTGCTCGGCGGCGAGGGCGAGGACGGCGTCCAGGGGGTGACCGGGGAGGCCGAGGGTGGAGAAGGCGAGCGGCACGTCAGGTCCTTGCTGTAGTTGCCCACCAGCCCACCCGCCGACCCGTGGCCCGGCTACGGAGGAACAGGAGGGTGGGCGGGCGGTGACGAGGAGTCAGGCGGTCGGGGGGAGCGCGCAGGTGGTGGTGGTCCCGTCCGGCCAGGTGACGGTGAGGGACTCGTCGGCGACGGCGAGGTTCAGGGCGGTGAGCGGGGCGAGCGGGCCGGCGGCAGCCGTGAGGCGGGCGGCGCTCGCGAAGACCGCGGTGGTGGAGCCGACCGCGCCGTGCAGGTGCGGAACCGTGGCGGTGGCGCCGAACGCGGTGCCGTCGGGGGCGGGCGTGGTGGTGGCCGTGGTCCAGCCGTGGAGGGCGCGGAGTTCGGTGCGGAGGTGGTCGTCGCCCGTGATGGCGGCGTGAACTCCGTTGGTGGAGACGGCGGGTGCGGCACCGGTGACCGCCCAGCCGCCCTCGCGTACGGTCGCGCCGGGGGCCGCGCCGCGTACGACGTGGACCCGGACTTCGTCGGGGCCATGGGCGAGGGTGAGTGAGGTGACGGTGACGCCGGGCAGTTCGGCTCCCCGGTGGCGGGGCCGGTGCGAGGACGCGGCCCAGCCGCAGGCGTCGAGGAGGCCCGCGCCGAGCGGGGTGATGGGCCCGCGCTCGGTGGGTTCGCCGTCGAGGAGCAGGGCGAAGTGGTTGTCGCCGGCGGCGGTGCTGGGGCCGGTGCGGGTGGAGTGGGCGAGGCGGGAGTAGAGCGGGTTGTCGGGGACGGGGGCGTCCGCGGGCTGGTCGTCGCTGCCGTGGTTGTGCAGGCGGACCAGGCCGTCGGCGGCGGTGGACTGGATCAGCCAGCCGGGGGCGGGCAGCGGGGTGACGGCGTCGGCGGTCTCGGCGGGGGAGGGGGTCTCGGGGGCGGTCCACACGGGGTGGTCGGGCGGCAGGAGGAGGCCGAGGAAGCCGCCGGAGGCCCAGTAGGGGGAGGCGGGGCCGGAGTAGGGCTGGACGATCGGCGGGTAGGGGCCGTGCCAGCCGAGGGTGAGCAGTCCGTGTTCGTCGAGGGCGCCGCGGTCGAGGAAGTAGCGCAGCGCGCCGGAGGCGAGTCGGCGGGTGGCGCCGGGGTCGAGCGGGGTGGTGCCGAGCAGGGCGCCGGCCCACAGCGGGGCGGCGGCGGCGAACCGGTAGCTGAGCGAGCGTCCCTGGTGGACGGGCGCGCCGTTGTGGTCGAACAGCCGGGAGTAGTCGGCGAGGTAGGCGTGCAGCCGGCTCCCGTAGCGGGCGGTGAGGGCCGGGTCGGCGGCGAGGTGGGCGTGCAGGGCGGGGTAGAGGTGCAGCGCCCAGCCGTTGTAGTGGTCGATGGCGCGGGGGCGGCCGTCGGTGTACCAGCCGTCGCCGAGGTACCAGCGGTCGATGCGGTCCAGGCCGCGGTCGACGGCGGCGTTCGCGGCGTCGGTGTCGATGCCGACCTCGGCGAGGAAGCCGCCGACGGTGAACGGGAAGAGCCACCAGTTGTTGTCCACCGGCCGGCGGTGGAGGGCCTGGGCGAGCCAGGCGCCGGCGCGTTCCTGGACGGCGGGGTCGAGGCGGTCCCAGAGCCAGCGGCGGGTCAGGCGCAGGCCGATGGCGACGGAGGCGGCCTCCACCATGGGCTGGCCGCGGTCGGTGATGACGCCCCAGGAGGTGAGGTCGCCGTCGGAGAGGTCGCGTTCGGCGGTGGGGGTGCGGGTGCCGGCGGCGAGGCCCTCGGCGTAGCGCTCCAGCAGGCCGGTCGGGTCGTCGCCGTCGGCGCCGGCCACCCGGATCGCGGCGAGCAGGAAGGTGCGGGCGTAGCCCTCCAGGCCGTCCGAGCGGGGGCCGGACCAGCTGGGACGGGTGCCGGGGAGGTTGATCAGGGCGTTGGCGGGCCCGGCGTAGGGGCGGAGGGCGGCCAGCAGGTGGTCGGCGGCAGCTTCCCAGTGGGCCCGGGTCCAGCCGGTGTGCGGGCTGAGCGCGCGGTCTTCCGGCGGAAGGGGGAGCGGGTGCGGCATGGCGGCGGCCTCGGTTCCTGTGGGCGCGGGGTGGGCGCGGGGGCTGTCCGGCCGACCCTAGGAAGAGGCGATCGCGCCGTCAAGGATCGCTGATCGAATGATCTCCTTGATCCGATTGTGACCTCCCGGAAAACGCCGAAAACTCAAGGTGAACGGCGCTCAACAGGCCGAACGCGATTGATCAACGCAGATCATTTGATCCCGATCCCTTGACGTCTGATCGGAGGCCGTCCCAAGATAGCGATCAACCCGTCCCGACCTGCTCAAATCGGGTGATCGGGCACCTACCCGGCGTTTCCAGGACCCCCACAGGAGCCGTGCCATGTCCTCTCCCGCTCTCCACCGCCGCAGAGCCCTTCGTCTCGCCGCCGCCGCCACCGCCACCGTTCTGGGCGTGACCCTGCTCGCCGCGTGCGGCAGCGACGGCGACAAGTCGGCGTCGGGCTCCGACGCGGGCAGCGACGGCAAGCCGGTCGCGCTCACCTTCTGGGGCTGGGCCAAGGGCACCAAGGACGTGGTGCAGGCGTTCAACGCCTCCCACCCGAACATCCAGATCACCTTCGAGGAGATCCCGTCCGGCAACGCCGGCGGCTACGCCAAGATCTCCAACGCGGTGAAGGCCGGCAACGCCCCCGACGTGTTCAACGTCGAGTACCCGCAGCTGCCGGACTTCGTCAGCCAGGGCGCGGTGCAGGACATCAGCAAGCTGGTCTCCGCCGACCTGAAGGGCAAGTACCTGCCCCAGTCGATGGAGCTGACCACGCTGGGCGGCTCCACCTGGGCGCTGCCGCTGGACGCCTCCCCGCAGGCCCTGTACTACCGCAAGGACCTGTTCGAGAAGGCCGGGGTGGCCGTCCCGAAGACCTGGGACGAGTTCAAGGACGCCGCGGCGAAGCTGAAGGCCGCCGACGCCAACACCCGGATCGCCACCTTCTTCCCGGACGACCCGAGCACCTTCGAGGCGATGGCCTGGCAGGCCGGCGCCAAGTGGTTCGGCACCAGCGGCGACAGCTGGAAGGTCGACATGGGCGGCGCCGAGACCAAGAAGGTCGCCGACTACTGGCAGGGCATGATCGCCGACGACCTGATCCGCGTGCAGCCCTCGTTCAGCCAGCAGTGGACCGCCTCGCTGCAGAAGGGCGAGACCGCCGCGTACCTGGGCGCCGCGTGGGGCGGCGGCGTGCTGAAGTCCACCCTCGGCACCGACCCGGCCGCCAACGGCAAGTGGGCGGTCGCCCCGATGCCGAGCTGGGACGGCCAGCCGGCGTCCGGCATGCTCGGCGGCACCACCTTCGCGGTCTCCAAGGACAGCAAGAAGGCCAAGGCCGCGGTCGAGTTCGCCACCTGGGCGACCACCACCCCCGAGGGCATCCAGGCCCGCATCGCCTCCGGCGCGTCCTCCGCCTACCCGGCCGACCCGGAGCTGATCCCGGTCGCCAAGGCCGCGTTCAAGACCGACTTCTACGGCGGCCAGGACATCTACGCGATCTACCAGGACGCCGCCAAGTCCATCAAGCCGAACTGGTCCTGGGGCCCGTCGATGGGCGCCACCAACACCTCGATGAAGGACGCCTTCGGCAAGCTCGGCCAGGGCGCCACCGTGCCGTCCGCCGTC
Source organism: Kitasatospora griseola (assembly GCF_014648555.1). Classification (GTDB taxonomy): domain Bacteria; phylum Actinomycetota; class Actinomycetes; order Streptomycetales; family Streptomycetaceae; genus Kitasatospora; species Kitasatospora griseola. The sequence goes on along the minus strand of NZ_BMRI01000004.1, from coordinate 151,330 downwards.
GACACCGCCCAGCAGGCCACCCTCGCCGAGCTGAAGAACCGCGGTCTGAAGGTGGCCGGCTGATGTCCGGCGCCACGTCCGTCCCGGGCGGCGGCACCCCCGCCGCCGCCCGGGGCGGTCCCGCCGGAACGCCGGCCCCGCGCAGGCGCCGGGCCCCGTTCGGCGCCCCGGTTGTGCTGCTCGCCCCGTTCCTGCTGCTGTTCACCGCGTGCACGCTGATCCCGATCGGCTACGCGGTCTACCTCAGCCTGTTCAGCGAACGCCGCTCCGGCCTCGGCTTCGGCGGCGCCACCACCCAGGTGTTCACCGGCCTCGGCAACTACGCCCGGGCGCTCGGTGACGCCGCCTTCCGCGACGGTTTCTGGAACACCGCCCAGTACTGCCTGCTGTACATCCCGCTGATGCTCGGCCTGTCGCTGGCCGTCGCGCTGCTGCTGGACTCCGCGCTGGCCCGCGCCAAGCGGTTCTTCCAGCTCGCGCTGTTCCTGCCGCACGCCGTGCCCGGCATCATCGCCGCCCTGGTGTGGACCTACCTGTACACCCCCGGCATCAGCCCCGTGATCGACGCGCTCAACTCGACCGGCGCCCAGGTCGACGTGTTCGGCCACCCGCTGCCCGCGATCGTCAACATCGCGGTCTGGGAGTGGACCGGCTACAACATGGTGATCTTCTACGCCGCGCTGCAGGCCATCCCGCGCGAGGTGCTGGAAGCCGCCGTGGTCGACGGCGCCGGGCCGCTGCGCACCGCTTTCAGCGTGAAGATCCCGCTGATCCGCGCCTCCGTGGTGATGGTCGGACTGTTCACCGTGATCGGCTCGCTCCAGCTGTTCACCGAACCGGTGATCCTGCACGACGTCGCCCCCGGCGTGGTCTCCACCTGGACCCCCAACATGTACGCCTACTCCGCCGCGTTCGAACGCAACGACTACGGCCTGGCCGCCGCGTCCTCGGTGATCCTCGCCCTGGTCGCCGCCGCGCTGTCCTTCGTGGTCACCCGCTTCACCCGCGGCCGCGACGAGAAGCGGGCCGGGAAGCGGACCCCGAAGCCGACCGAGCACCGGACGGAGACCGCCCGATGAGCAGCACCCTCACCCCCGTCCGCCCCGCCGCGGACACCGCCGCGCCGCCGCGCCGCCGCCCCTGGACGCTGTCGAAGACCGCCGTCAACGGGGCGCTGGTGCTGGCCACCCTGTACACCCTGCTGCCGCTCGGCTGGCTGCTCACCGCCTCCGCGAAGAACACCGCCGACCTGATCGGCGGCCGCTCGCTCGGCGCGGGCAACTTCCACCTCGGCCAGAACCTGCACGACCTGGCCACCACCGGCGACGGCATCTACTTCCGCTGGTACCTCAACTCCCTGCTGTACGCCGGGATCGGGGCCCTGCTGTGCGCGCTGATCTGCGTCGGCGCCGGCTACGCGTTCCACGTCTACGGCTTTCCCGGCAAGGAGAAGCTGTTCGGCGTGGTGCTGCTCGGCGTGCTGGTGCCCACCACCGCGCTCGCCCTGCCGATGTACCTGCTGGCCTCCCAGCTGCACATCGTGAACACCTACTGGGCGGTGCTGCTGCCCTCGCTGGTCAACCCGTTCGGGGTGTACCTGGCCCGGGTGTTCTGCGCCGGCTACCTGCCCGGCGAGACCCTGGAGGCCGCCCGGATGGACGGCGCGAGCGAACTGCGGATCTTCTGGTCGATCGGCCTGAAGATGGTCATGCCCGGCTTCGTCACCATCTTCCTGTTCCAGTTCACCGCCATCTGGAACAACTTCTTCCTGCCGCTGGTGATGCTCTCCGACAACCGGCTCTTCCCGGTCAGCCTCGGCCTGTACACCTGGAACGCCCAGACCCACGCCTTCCCCGAGTACTACCCGCTGGTGGTCACCGGCTCGCTGCTCGCCATCCTGCCGCTGGTCATCGCCTTCGTGCTGCTCCAGCGCCATTGGAAGGCCGGAATGACCGCCGGCAGCGTCAAGTAACCACCTCCGTTTCCACTGCGCCTTCTGGGGAGCCCCGCCATGCCCAACTCCGCGCCCGTCGAGGCACCGCCCTCCGCCGCCGCTGTCCGGACCCGCCCGCGCGCCCTGCTCGCCATGCACCGCGACCTCGCCGCCCGGCTGATCTCCGCCGACACCATGGCCCGGATGGTCGAACTCGCCGACCTCGACCCGGAGTTGGTCATCGACGACTTCTCCTCCCCGGAGGGTGCGGCCGCCCTCGCCTCCGCCGAGGTGATCATCAGCAGCTGGGGCTGCCCCCCGCTCACCGACGCCGTCCTGGCCGCCGCGCCCGAGCTCCGCGCCGTCCTGCACGCGGCCGGCTCGGTCAAGCACCACATCACCGACGCCTGCTGGGACCGCGGCCTCGGCATCACCTCCGCCGCCTACGCGAACGCCCTGCCGGTCGCCGAATTCACCGTCGCCGCCGTGCTGTTCAGCAACAAGCCGGTGCTCCGGCTGGCCGCCGACTACCGCGCCCGGCGGGCCCCGCACGACTGGCAGGCCGGGTACGCGGAGGTCGGCAACTACCGGCGCACCGTCGGCATCGTCGGCGCCTCCCGGATCGGACGCCGGGTCCTGGAGCTGCTCGCCCCGTACGACTTCGAACTCCTGCTCCACGACCCCTACGTGACGGCCGATCAGGCTGCCGCGATGGGCGCGGAGTCGGTCTCGATGGACGAACTGTGCACCCGCTCCGACGTGTTGAGCGTGCACGCTCCCGAACTCCCGGAGACCAGGCACCTGGTGGACGCCCGCCGGATCGCCCTGCTGCCGGACGGCGCGACCCTGATCAACACCTCCCGCGGCTCCCTGATCGACCAGGACGCCCTCACCGCCGAGCTGGTCACCGGCCGCATCCACGCCGTGCTCGACGTCACCGTCCCCGAGACGCTCCCCGCCGACTCCCCGCTCTACGACCTGCCCAACGTCCTCCTCACCCCCCACATCGCGGGCTCCCTCGGCGGCGAACTCCACCGGATGGCCGCCGCCGCGGCCGACGAACTCGCCCGCTACGTCGAGGGGTTGCCGTTCGCACACCCGGTCACCCGCGAGGAGATCGCCCGCACCGCGTAGCCGTGCCGAGCGAGGCCCCGCCGCCCCGGAAAGGGCCGGTGGGGCCTTCTGCGTGGTACGCGAACTTTGGCGCTTTATGGTGCAGCCCGCACCGGCCGCGCTCCCCGATACTGCTGGTCATGAACGGACGAGCAGCTTCCCGGTTCCTCGCCTCCCTCGCCGCCTGCGCGGCCGGCGCCTCCCTGCTGGTGGGCGTCCAGGCCGGCCCCGCGGCCGCGGAAGTCTTCTGCGGCTCCCACTCGGTGGACGGCGCCATCTGGACCGAGTACACCCGGACGCCCGGCGTGCGGCAGGCCCTCGGCTGCCCCACCAGCGACGAACTCGGCCTTCCCGACGGAGTGGGCCGCCGTCAGGTCTTCGACAACGGCTCGATCTACTGGAGCCCCGGCACCGGGGCGCACGCCGTGTGGGGACTCGTCGGCCAGGAATGGGCCCAACACGGCTGGGAGGGCGGCTACATGGGCTACCCGCTCACCGACGAGCTGCGCAACCCCGACGGGATCGGCGTCCGCCAGCAGTTCCAGAACGCCACGGTCTACTGGTCGCCCGGCACCGGGGCGCACGCGGTGCACGGCAACATCGGCTGGTGGTGGGGCCAGTACGGCTACGAGACGGGGACGTACGGCTACCCCACCAGCGACGAGTACAACGCCGGACACGTCGGCGGCAACGTCGACGACAACAACGGCGTCCGCCAGGACTTCCAGTCCGGCAAGTACCTGCTGTGGAGCGGCGGCCAGGCCGACGCCTTCGAGGCCTGCCAGAGCGCGTGCATCGGCTACGGCGGGACCACCAACACCAAGTGGGTGGTCAGGACCGAGGTCTACGTCAACTGGTCCGACAGCCGTCTGACGTCCGTCCACGTCACCCCGACGGCCGCCGCGTTCAAGACCGTCCTGGGAACCGACGACGCCGCCAGTGACCTGAACGAGGACTGGCGGCAGGTGTGGTCCAACACGCGGATGTTCCCCGGCGCCACCCAGGCCGAGCAGAACTCGACCTTCCAACAGCTGATGTGCCACGCGGAGTTCTCCTACCCCAACACCAGCGGCGGCCACTTCGGCGGCCCGACCTGGGACCTGGAGACTTGGCGCCCCGTGCTCACCGGGAGCAGCGACACGATCCTGCGGAAGATGCTGTCGTCCAAGTGCAACTGGGACACCGACTCGTAGCCCGCGCCTCGCGGCTGTCCGAGGGGTGGGACGATCCGTCTCGCACAGCCGCGGCAGGGCAGGATCGGGGCTGCCCTGTTGTCGTCGTGGTGGAGTGGCTCCCGTGAGTGTCGTCGAGATCCCCGGTTCGAAGTCGGTCACCGCGCGTGCGCTGTTCCTGGCAGCGGCGGCGGAGGGCGCCACCACGCTGGTGCGGCCGCTGGTCTCGGACGACACGGAGGGGTTCGCCGAGGGCCTGCTCGCGCTGGGGTACGAGGTGGCGCGGGAGGCGGGGGAGTGGCGGATCGACGGGCGGCCGCAGGGGCCGGGGGCGGACGGGGCGCGGGTGTTCTGCCGGGACGGGGCGACGACGGCGCGGTTCCTGCCGGCGCTGGCCGCGGCGGGCCGGGGGACGTTCCATTTCGACGCTTCGGCGCAGATGCGGCGGCGGCCGCTCGGGCCGTTGACGACGGCGCTGCGGGAGCTGGGCGTCGAGGTGGAGTGCCACGGGGAGGAGGGCCACCACCCGTTGAGCGTGCGGACGGGCGGCGTGGCGGGCGGCGAGGTGACGCTGGACGCCGGCCTGTCCTCGCAGTACCTGACGGCGTTGCTGCTGCTCGGCCCGCTGACCCGGAGCGGGCTGCGGATCCGGGTCACCGACCTGGTCTCCGCCCCGTACGTGGAGATCACGCTCGCGATGATGCGCAGCTTCGGCGTCGAGGTCGAGCGCGAGGGCGACCTCTTCAGCGTGCCGCCCGGCGGCTACACGGCGACCCGGTACGCGATCGAGCCGGACGCGTCCACGGCGTCGTACTTCTTCGCGGCGGCCGCGGTGACGGGTCGTGAGGTGACCGTCGACGGGCTCGGGCGCGGCGCCCTCCAGGGCGACCTGCGGTTCGTCGAGGTGCTGGAGCGGCTGGGCGCGAAGGTGGAGATCGGGGCGGACGCGGCCACCGTCAAGGGCGGGGAGCTCACCGGGGGGACCGTCAACATGCGGGACATCTCCGACACCATGCCGACCCTCGCCGCGATCGCGCCGTTCGCGTCGGGGCCGGTGCGGATCGAGGACGTGTACAACACCCGGGTCAAGGAGTGCGACCGGCTGGACGCCTGCGCCGAGAACCTGCGGCGGCTGGGCGTCGACGTGGCGACGGGGCGGGACTGGATCGAGATCCGGCCCGGGGCGCCGAGGGCGGCGGAGATCGCCACCCGCGGCGACCACCGGATCGTCATGTCGTTCGCCGTCACGGGGCTGCGCACGCCCGGGATCGCGTTCGACGACCCCGGGTGCGTGCGCAAGACCTTCCCGGGCTTCCACGAGGCGTTCGCCGCCTGGGCCGGGTAGCCGACAGGTCAGTCCTTCACGGCGCCGCCGAGTCCGGACACCATGTGTCGCTGGACCAGGACGAAGAAGATCAGCACCGGGACGGTCATCAGGGTGGAGGCGGCCATGATGCCTCCCCAGTCGTTCTCGTCCGGCTTGAAGAACACCATCAGGGCCGCAGGCAGCGTCTGGTGGTCGGTGTCCAGGATCAGCGTCTTGGCGAACACGAAGTCGTTCCAGGCGGTGATGAACGAGAACACGCTGGTCGCTGCCAGGCCGGGCGCGACCAGCGGGAAGAGGATGCGCCACAGGATGGTGAAGCGGCTGGCGCCGTCGATCCGGGCGGCCTCCTCCAGCGACTCGGGGACGGCGGCGACGAAGCCGCGCAGCATCCAGACCGCGAACGGCAGCGAGAACGCCAGGTTGACCAGCATCAGCGCGCCCAGCGAGGACAGGCCGAAGCCGGGGGCGACCGTGCCGATGTCGCGGACCAGGAAGAAAAGCGGGATGGTGAGCGCCTCGACGGGCACCATCTGGGCGACCAGGAACATGATCAGAATGGTCGTCCGGAACCGGAACTTGAACCGGGACAGCGCCACCGCCGCCAGGAAGGCGATCGCGGCGGAGACCACCACCACGACCACGGCGACCGCCAGGCTGTTCAGGAAGTACCGGCCGAAGCCCGAAACCCCCAGCGCGTTGCGGAAGTTGTCGAGCGTCGGGGCGAACGTCCACGGGCGCGGGTGGGCGGAGGTGATCTCGCCCTTCGGCTTCAGTGCCGAGAGCACCATCCAGTACAGCGGGAAGACGGTCAGCAGGGCGAGCACGATCGCCACCACGTTCGCGCCCTGCCTCAGAACGCGACTGTCGCGCTTCACAGTTCCTCCCCGGAGCGGCGCAGGCTGCGGATGTACACGGCGGTGACGGCCAGCAGGATCAGCGTCATCAGGACGCCGATGGCCGCGCCGAGGCTGTAGTTCTCCGCGACGAAGGCCTTCTGGTAGGCGTACACGTTGAGGACGAGGTTCTGACCGGCGATGCCGCCGCCCCCGGTCATCACGTAGATCTGGGTGAAGACCTTGAAGTCCCAGATGATCGACTGGATCACCACGATCACCAGCAGCGGCCGCAGCATCGGCAGCATGATCCGGCGGAAGATCGTGGCGGTGCCGGCGCCGTCCAGGCGGGCGGCCTCCAGGATCGAGTCCGGGATGGCCTGGATGCCCGCGTAGAGGGTGATCATCACGAACGGGAAGCTGTGCCAGACCACGACCACGGCGACCATCGCGAACGCCGACCACTTGTCGTACATCCAGTTGTGGCCCTGGGTGCCGAGGATCTCGTTGACCAGGCCGGAGTTGGTGTCCAGCAGGAACATCCACACCGTGGAGCCGGTCATCGCGGGCGCGGCCCACGCACCGAGCGCGCCGAACATCAGCAGCAGCCGCGGCCACTTGCCGACCCGGGTCAGCAGCACCGCGCAGACCGCGCCGACCACCAGGGTGGCGACGACGCAGAACGCGGCGAACGCCAGGGTCTGGCCGAGCACCGACCAGAACTGCGAATCGCCCAGCACGTCGGTGTAGTTCGACAGTCCGACGAACTCGGTCGGCACCCCGCCGGAGGCCTGCGGCTGCCCGAACTTGAGCACCGACAGCAGGCCCAGCTGGTACAGCGGATAGCCGAACAGCGGGATCAGCACCAGCGCGGCCGGCAGCAGCAGCCACAGCGGGACGGGGATCCGGGCGAGCGGCCCGGATCGGCGGCGACCCTTCGCGGGGGCGCCGCCCGCCGAGCGGACCGGGGAGTCCCCGTGGTCCGCCCGGGCGGTGACGGTCGTGGCAGGCATCGACAACTTCCGCTTCTCGTCTACAGGTTGACGGCTACTTGCCGCTGAACGAGGTGTTCATCGCGGCCGCCGCCTCCTTGGTCGCGGCAGCCACGTCGGCCTTGCCGGTGATGACCTTCTGCAGCATCGTCGGCACCACGTTCTGGGCGTCGATCTTCGCCCAGGCGGCGTCCTTCGGGACGAACTTGGTGCCCGCCTCGATGGTGTCGGTGAACGGCTTCAGCCACGGCTGCTTCTGCACCACCTCGGCCCGCGCCGAAGTCAGCGTCGGCAGGTTGCCCATCGCGTCGAACAGTGCCAACTGGTTCTTCTTGGAAGCCAGTTCCTTGATGAAGTCGACGGCCAGGCTGCGGTGCTGGGTGGACTTCATGACGCCCAGGTCGTTGCCGCCGGAGAAGGCCGGCGCGATCTTCCCGGCCTCGGCGCCGGGCAGCGGGACGATCGCGTACTTGCCCTTGGCGGCGCCCGCCTCCACCGCGCTGCGCGAGGAGTTCGGCAGGATCGCCATGCCGGCCTTGCCGGCTGCGAACGACTCCACCGTCTTGCCGCCGGTCAGGTCGGCGCACTGCTGCGCCGGACAGATCCCGTCCGTGAACAGGTCGGTGTACGCCTTCACGCCCGCCTGCGACTTCTCCGAGTCGAGCGCCGAGGTGTACGCCGAGCCGTTCGCCGTCGCCAGGTCGCCGCCGTTCGCCCAGACGAACGGCAGCGCGCCGAAGGTGTACTTGCCGCCGACCGCGATGCCCAGCATGTCGCCGTGCGCCGAACGGACCTTCTCCGCCGCCGACTTCAGCTCCGCGTAGCTGGTCGGCGCGGCCAGGCCCAGCTCGGTGAACACGTCGGTGCGGTAGTACAGCGCGCGCACGCCCAGCCACCACGGCAGGCCGTACGTCTTGCCGTCCACCACCGCGGTGTCCTTCAGGTCCTGCGGCAGGTCCTTGCCCTCCTCCCAGTTCGCCAGGTCGGAGGTGATGTCGGCGAGGCCGCCCGACGCGGTGTAGCCGAACAGGTCGGTGTTGCCGAACTCCACCACGTCCGGCGCGGAGGACGGATCGTTGAACGCGCCCTTCATCTTCTCCGCGCGCGGACCGGCGTCCGTCGGAATGTACGACACCTGCACGTCCACGCCCGCGTGCTTCGCCTTGAAGTCGGCGACGGCCTGCGCCACCACCTGCTCCTTCGGCGCCCGGTTCGCCTCGTCGTACAGCCACACCTTCACGGTGCCGGTCTGCTTGTCCTCCGACGAGGCGGTCTTGGCGGTGCCCGGCGCGCAGGCCGTCGCCACGGTGCCCGCCAGCACGGCAAGGGCGGCACCACGGGCCAGCTTCTTCATGCTCAACGTCATCTCCTCGCCGAAAAGCGGGATGTACCTGCACGATCCGGAGAAAACTCGGACATGCGGTGGGGGATCGGTGTGAGCGGGACATTAGAAAGCCGCCGGGCGCGCCGACAAGAGCAGAGCGCGAAAGTTCTGCACTGCAAAACGATGTGCTGCGGAACTGGCACCACGCCCCGACGCGCCGTAGCGTCACACCCCATGACCAGCACCGCCGCCGACAGCCGGCCCGTCGACCGACCGGAACGCAACCAGTCCGCGTCGCTGCGCCGGGCCCTGGCGGTGCTCGAACACGTCCGCGACCACGCCGCGGCCGGGACGGACCTCAGCCTCACCGCGCTCGCCGAAGGCCTCGGCATGTCGAAGTCCACCGTGCTGCGGCTCGCCGCGCCCCTGGTCGACGCCCAGCTGCTGGCCCGCGACCGCGACACCGGCCACTTCCGGCTCGGCCCCGGCGCCCTCCAGCTCGGCCAGGCCTACCTGGCCACCCTCGACCTGCGCACCGCCGCCTCCGAGGAGGCCCACCACCTGATGCGCGAGGTCGGCGGCACCGTCCACCTGTGCGTCCCCGACGCGCCGTACGTGGTCTACGTCGACAAGGTCGAGAACGAGACCGCCGTCCGGATGGCCTCCCGGATCGGCAGCCGCGCCCCCATGTACTGCACCGCCGTCGGCAAGGCCATGCTCGCCTGGATGCCCGAGGACGCCTTCGCCACCGTGGTCTCCCACGGCCTCCCCGCGATCACCCCCCGCACCCTGACCTCGGCCGCCGCCCTGCGCACCGAACTCACCCGCATCCGCACCCGCGGCTACGCCGTCGACGACCGCGAGAACGAACCCGAGGTCCGCTGCATCGCCGCCCCCGTCTTCGACCACAACAACACCGTCATCGGCGCGATCTCCACCTCCGCCCTCACCTCCCGCATCACCGCCGCCCGCGCCCGCGAACTCGGCCCGGTGGTCGCCGCCACCGCCGCCCGCGTCTCCCGAACGATGGGCTCCACCCGCTGACAACTACACCGGAATCAGCCGGACCCGGCCCCCGCAGAGCTTGGTGAGATCGTCGATGTCCGACGTCAGCACCACCACGGGTCGCTGCTGGCGCAGGGCGAGTTCGGCCACGACGGCGTCGATCGCGTACTTGTGGCCGTGCAGGCCGGCGGCCAGCAGGAGCGCCGACGCCGCCTTCGCCTCCTCGTCGCCGACCGGGGCGATGCGCAGGCCGGACAGCAGCCAGCCCAGTCGAGCCTGGTTGGACCGCTCGTGGACCGCCTCGATGATCGTCAGGGCGCTGATCACCACTTCCATGCCTCGGGCCCGGGCCTGTTCGACCATGGCGGCCACGCCCGAGTGATCGGCGAGCAGCTTGGACAGCCCTTCGGAGTCGAGGACCAGCGTCCCCTCGTGGTTCAACTTGCGACGGGCCATTCGCTCTCCTCGGCGAACACCTCGTCGAACACCTTGCGGGCACGCTCCTGGTCCTCAGCCGGGATCGGCCCATTGCGGTGCACGTAGTCGGCCAGATACTCGTCCAGGATGCGGCCGCGGAGCTCACGCTCCACGGCGGCGGTGACGAACGCCGAGAACTCGCGCTTCCCCACGCGGTCGCGGATCGCGGCCGCTGTGCCTTCGGGCAGGGACAGGCTGACTCTGACAGCAGGTCCGTCGCCGATGTTGTAGACGCTCTCAGCCATGAGCCCAGATTATCAAAGAAGTGGGAATCGGCCGGGGCTCGCCGTCAGGCCTCCGCGGGGGCCGCGGGCTCGCGGCGGAGTTTGGTGCCGAGGCGGTCGAGGGCGACGACCAGGGCGGCGAGGACGACGAACTCCAGGGTGAGCTGGACCATTTGGAGGCCGACCCAGGCGTAGCCCTTCTCGGTGGGGTCGAGGAAGAAGTAGGGGTAGCGGAGGGGGAAGTCCGGGAAGGCCGCGGCGCGGGCCTCGGTGAGGAAGGCGTAGCCGAGGGGGTAGGAGAGCCAGAGCGGGAGGTCGCGCCAGCGGGAGGCGTTGCGGGGGGAGAGCAGCAGCCAGTCGGCGAGCACCATCAGGGGGGTGGTGTAGTGCAGGAAGAAGCTCGACCAGTGCTGGAGGCGGTCGGGGCCGGAGACCAGGCCGGGCAGCGGGTTCTCGCCGTGGTTGAGCAGCACGTGCGCGACGATGCCGGTGATGGTGATGTACAGGACGGCGGCGCCGCGCAGCCGGGGCGCGGGGGCGTCCGCCGTGTCGCGCTTGACCATCCAGTAGACCGCGCCCAGGAAGTAGCCGAGCACCAGCACGTTGCTCTGGAGCGTGAAGTACACCAGTGAGCTGTTGCTGAGGTAGATCCCCAGGAACGCGGACAGGGCGATGGCGCTGCGCCACCACAGGGCGGGGCGGGTCCAGACGGTCATGCGGTCACCGGTGTTCGTCTCGCTGGTGCCCCCCGTGGGCACGACTGATCGCCGCACTCTACCTGCCGGTTCGACGGTCCGAAAAGATCACTGGCCGGTGGACGGGCCCGCCCTGTACGGGAGTTCGGCGCCGGTCAGAGCGGGAGGTGCGCCGGGTTGTGGGTGTGGCTCTCGATGCCGGTCTCGGCCCGGCCGGCCAGCTGGTGGGCGAGGTCGTGGCACGCACGGGCCGCCGCCAGCTCCTCGCCGATGACGCTGTCGCCGTCGTCGACGGGATTTCGGCGGGCCATGCCTTTGCCTTCGGCGCCGGGGGCGCTGAAGCCGCTGAGCGAGGCGGTGCAGGTGGTGCGGGACTCGTCCTCTTCGAAGTTCAGGTCGACGACCCAGTGGTTCTGCATGACGTGTCACCTTCCCGTGCACCGGCGACGGGCGGCCGGTGCGCCTTCCTCCCAGCGTCCGCCCGCTCCCGCCGGGGAGCAAGGGGCGGCGTCCGGGGCCGGTCAGGAGAAGTGCAGCTCGGGGTCGGTGACCTGCCCGGCGCCGAGCGTCCGGGCGTCGTCGCGGTAGCTGGTCGAGGTCTGCCACGGCCCGCGGTCGCCCTGCCGGGGCAGGGCGTCGACGGCGCGCCGGATGTAGCCGGCCGCGAAGTCCAGGAACGGCCGGGTGGGCATCGCCGGGTCCGCGACTTCGGGCCGGCAGATCCGGTGCCCCTGCCGGTCCATGTGGGCCAGCAGGCGGCAGAAGTGCTCGCACAGCAGGCCGATCTTCAGCGTCCAGGAGGAGTTGGTGTAGCCGATCGCGTACGCGAAGTTGGGGACGCCGGAGAGCATCATGCCCTTGAACGCGACGGTCTCGGCGAGCCGTACGGGCTCGCCGTCCACGCTCATCGGGATCCCGCCGAACGCCTGCACGTTCAGCCCGGTCGCGGTGACCACGAGGTCCGCCGTCAGCTCCCGTCCGGACTCCAGCAGCACCCCGCGCTCGGTGAAGGTGCGGATCCGGTCGGTGACCACCGTCGCCCGGCCGCCGCGGATCGCCTTGAACAGGTCGCCGCCCGGGACGGCGCACAGCCGCTGGTCCCACGGGTCGTACGGCGGGCTGAAGTGCTCGTCCACCGGGTAGCCCTTGGGCAGTTGGCGGGTGTTCACCCAGCGGATGATCTTCCGGGCGGCCTTCGGGTGCCGCCGGCAGAACGACCAGACCGCGTACTGCTGGGCGATGTTCTTGCGCCGGGTCAGCGCGTAGCCGCGCTCGTCGCCGAGCAGGCGGCGCAGCAGGTTGGCGAGGTGGTCGCGGCGCGGTACCGGCATGACGTACGTGGGCGTGCGCTGGAGCATCGTCACCTGCCGGGCCCGCCGGGCCATCGCGGGCACCAGGGTGACGGCGGTCGCGCCGCTGCCGATCACCAGGACGCGCTTGCCGGTGTGATCGAGGTCCTCCGGCCAGTGCTGCGGGTGGACGACGGTGCCGGTGAACCGTTCCAGCCCCGCGAACTCCGGGGTGAAGCCCCGGTCGTAGCGGTAGTAGCCCATCGCGCAGAACAGCCAGTCGCAGGTCAGCGTCACCTGCTCGCCGGTGTCGACGCGTTCCACCCGGACGCTCCAGCGGGCGTCCGCCGTCGACCAGGACGCCTCCAGCACCCGGTGCTGGTAGCGGATCCGGTCCTGCAAACCGTTCTCCCGGACGGTTTCGCGCAGGTAGGAGAGGATCTGCGGGGCGTCGGCTATCGACTCCTTCTCCCGCCAGGGCTTGAACGCGTAGCCGAAGGTGTGCAGGTCCGAGTCGGACCGGATGCCCGGGTAGCGGAACAGGTCCCAGGTGCCGCCGAGCTCCGCCCGGGCCTCCAGGACCGCGAACGACCTGCCGGGAGACTCGGCCGTCAGGTAGCGGGCCGCGCCGATGCCGGAGATCCCGGCGCCGACGATCAGCACGTCCAGGTGCTCGACGGGCGCGGCGGCCCTCTCGTGGGGCGCGGCAGCGGCAGCGGTGGACACGGGCGACTCCTGAGGGTGACGGGCCGGACCCCGCCATCGTCCTCAAAGCGCACGGCAGTTGCCCAGGTTCAACCTGCACCGTACTGCGCCTTCCCCGGTGCACTGTGCACCACTACCGTGACGGGCATGCCGCCGCTGCCCCCGCCCCGGATCCGGAGACTGATCCGCCAGGGCGCCGAGATCGCCCTGAACCCGCAGCCCGAGTGGCTGGCCGAACTCGACGCCGCGACCCTCGCCGGCGAGGCCCGGCGGCCGATCGCCGCCGACCCCGTCCTGTCGGCCGGCCTGCGCCGCGTCAACCGGGCCAACCTGCTGCGCTGGGCCGCCGCCAACGTCACCGCCCCCGGCGCGCCCGTCCCCCCGGCCCCCGAGGGCGAGGAACAGCGGCTCATCGCCCGCGACATCGTCCGCCGCGGGCTGGACGAGCCCGCCCTCGACTCCTACCGCGCCGGCGAGAGCGTCGCCGTCCGCCTGTGGACCCGGATCGCCTGCTCCCTCACCGCCGACCCCGACGAACTGCGCGACCTGCTGGAAGTGTCACTGCGCTCCATCTCCGCGTTCGTGGACGCCTGCGTCGGCGAGATGTCCGCGCTGCTGCGCGCCGAACGCGCCGCCCTCACCGGCTCCAACCACGCCGAGCGACTGCACGCCGTCACCCTGCTGCTGGACGGCGCCCCGATCGCCCGGGCCCGCGCCGAGGCCCGGCTCGGCTACCCCCTGGCCGGCCCCCACACCGCGGCCGTCCTGTGGGTCGACGACCTCGACGCGGACTTCGCCCAACTCGACCGCGCCGCCGACCTGCTGGCCGTGGCGGCAGGCCGCCCGCCGGTCCTCGACGTCACCGCGAGCGCGGCCACCCGCTGGCTCTGGACCGCCGCCCGCCCCGACCCGTCCGCCCTCCGCGCCGGCCTGGACCGGCTCCCCGCCGTCCGGATCGCCCTCGGCCCCGCCGCCGCCGGCGTCAACGGCTTCCGCCGCAGCCACCTCGACGCCCTCACCACCCAACGCATGCTGGCCCGCCTCGCCTCCGTCCAACGCCTCGCCTCCCACGACGAGATCGAACTCGTCTCCCTCCTCACCCAGGACCTCGAAGGCGCCGACCGCTTCGTCCGCCGCGTCCTCGGCGCCCTCGACGGCCCCCCGGCCGAAGCCGTCCGCGCCTACCTCGCCGAACAGTGCAACGCGACCCGCGCCGCGACCCGCCTGTTCACCCACCGCAACACCCTCCTGCGCCGCCTCGCCCACGCCGACGCGTTGCTGCCGCGGCCCCTCCACGAGAACCCGCTCGAAGTGGCTGCGGCCCTGGAGATCCGCAAATGGCAGGCCAGGGGCACCGGGGGTCCCCCCAGGTGAAGCCGAGGGGCGCGACCTCGCGGACGTGATGTACGCCTGTCGCACCCGGGGCAGGCTCTTGTTACCGGCGAGTCGCATCCCTATCATCGCCACTGTGACAGCTTCACTGTCAAACCTGGGAGGCGGCCGCCGATGACCCCCGCAACACCCCCCGCCCCGGCTGTCGGGCCGCTTGCGGGCGTCCGTGTCCTGGAACTGGCGGGCATCGGGCCCGGGCCGTTCGCCGCGATGCTGCTCGCCGATCTGGGGGCGGACGTGGTGCGGGTGGACCGTCCGGGCGGGCAGGTGCTCGGGCCGGCTCCGGAGCAGGACCTGACCAACCGCAACAAGCGTTCCGTCGTGGTGGACCTGAAGGCGGCGGACGGCCCCGGCCTGGTGCTGGAGCTGGCGGCGCGCGCCGATCTGCTGATCGAGGGCTACCGGCCGGGCGTCGCGGAGCGGCTGGGCGTCGGCCCGGAACAGTGCCTGGCGCGGAATCCGGCGCTGGTGTACGGCCGGATGACCGGCTGGGGCCAGGACGGCCCGCTCGCCGATCGCGCGGGGCACGACATCACGTACCTGGCGACCTCCGGCGTCCTCGGCCTGATCGGCGACGCGGACGGGCCCCCGGCGATCCCCGCCAACCTGCTGGGCGACTACGCGGGCGGCTCGCTGTACCTGGTGGTCGGCCTGCTGGCCGGCCTGCACCACGCCCGGGCCACCGGCGCCGGGCAGGTCGTCGACGCCGCGATCGTGGACGGCGCGGCCCACCTGTCCACCATGCTGTGGGGCCTGCTCGGTGCCGGCCTGTGGCAGGACCGGCGGGGCGTCAACCTGCTGGACGGCGGCGCCCCCTGGTACGGCACGTTCGCCACCGCCGACGGCAGGTGGATGGCCGTCGGCCCGCTGGAGCCGCAGTTCTACGCCGAGTTCACCCGCCTGCTGGAGCTCGGGGAGGACGCCCCGGCCCAGTACGACCTGCCCCGCTGGCCCGAGCTGCGCGAGCGCATCGAGCGGCGGTTCGCCACCCGCACCCAGGCCGACTGGACGGCGCTCTTCGAGGGCCACGACGCCTGCGTGGCACCCGTCCTGACGCTCCGTCAAGCACAGGAGCATCCCCACCTGGCGGCCCGCGGCAGTTACACCGAGCAGCACGGCACCGTGCAGCCCGGCGTCGCCCCGAGGTTCTCCGCGACGCCGGCCGCGCTGCGCACCGCGCCCGCCCGGCCCGGCGCGCACACCGCCGAGGTGGCCCGCGACTGGGCCGTCCCCGCACTCGACCCGAACGCCTCCTGAAGGAGAGACCCGTGCAGCGCGAGCTCTACACCGAGGAACACGAGGACTTCCGGGAGAGTGTCCGGGCCTTCCTCGCCAAGGAGGTCATCCCGCACCACGCCCGCTGGGAGCAGCAGGGCATCGTCGACCGTGACGCCTGGCTGGCCGCCGGGCGGGCGGGGCTGCTCGGCCTCGCGGTGGACGAGCAGTACGGCGGCGGGGGCAGCCCGGACTTCCGGTTCGCGGCGGTGCTGGCCGAGGAGTTCACCCGGGCCGGCGCGAGCGGCCTGGCGGTCGGGCTGCACAACGACATCATCGGCCCGTACCTGACGGGGCTGGCCACCGAGGAGCAGAAGCGGCGCTGGCTGCCCGGGTTCTGCTCCGGCGAGCTGATCAGTGCGATCGCGATGACCGAGCCGGACACCGGTTCCGACCTCCAGGCGATCCGCACCACGGCCGTCGACGCCGGCGACCACTACGTGCTGAACGGCTCGAAGACCTTCATCTCCAACGGCATCCTGGCGGACCTGGTCGTGGTGGTGGCGAAGACCACCGAGGAGGGCGGCGCGCACGGGCTGAGCCTGCTGGTGGTGGAACGCGGCATGCCGGGCTTCGAACGCGGCCGCAACCTCGACAAGATCGGCCAGAAGGCGCAGGACACCGCAGAGTTGTTCTTCCAGGACGTGCGGGTGCCGAAGGCGAACCTGCTCGGCGAGGAGAACCAGGGCTTCCTGTACCTGATGCGCAACCTCGCGCAGGAGCGGCTGGCGATCGCGGTCGCGGCGATCGCCGGCGCGGAGTTCGTGCTGGAGGAGACCACGGCGTACGTGAAGCAGCGCACCGCGTTCGGGCGTCCGCTGGCCAAGCTCCAGCACGTGCGTTTCGAGATCGCCGAGCTGGCCACCGAGTGCGCCGTCACCCGGGCGTTCGTGGACCGCTGCGTGCTGGAGCACAACAGGTACAGCCTGACGCCGGTGGACGCCTCGATGGCCAAGTGGTGGGCCACCGAACTGCAGAAGCGCACCGCCGACCGCTGCCTGCAACTGCACGGCGGCTCCGGCTACATGAGCGACAGCGCGGTCGCCCGGGCATTCACCGACGGGCGCGTCCAGACCATCTACGGCGGCACCACCGAGATCATGAAAGAGATCGTCGGCCGCTCCCTGCTCGGCTGAACCCCGGCCGACCCACCCGTCTGAAAGGCAGTCACCCCGTGACCACCGAAGCGTACGTCTACGACGCGATCCGCACCCCGCGCGGGCGCGGCAAGCAGACCGGCTCCCTGCACGGCACCAAGCCGATCGACCTGGTGGTCGGCCTGATCCACGAACTCCGCCGCCGCTTCCCGACCCTGGACCCGGCCGCGATCGACGACATCGTGCTCGGCGTGGTCAGCCCGATCGGCGACCAGGGCTCCGACATTGCCCGGGTCGCGGCGATCGCCGCGGGCCTGCCCGACACGGTGGCAGGCGTGCAGGAGAACCGCTTCTGCGCGTCCGGCCTGGAGGCCGTCAACCTGGCCGCGGCGAAGGTCCGTTCGGGCTGGGAGGACCTGATCCTGGCCGGCGGCGTGGAGTCGATGTCCCGGGTGCGGATGGGCTCGGACGGCGGCGCCTGGTTCGCCGACCCGATGACGGCGTACGAGACGGGCTTCATCCCGCAGGGCATCGGCGCCGACCTGATCGCCACCATCGAGGGCCTGTCCCGCACCGACGTGGACGCGTTCGCCGCCGAGTCGCAGGCCCGCGCCGCGAAGGCGCAGGCCGACGGCCTGTTCGACCGTTCGGTGGTGCCGGTGCGCGACCGCAACGGCCTGGTGGTGCTCGGCCGTGACGAGTTCATCCGTCCCGGCACCACCGTGGAGACGCTGGCCGGCCTGAAGCCGTCCTTCGCGGACATCGGCGACCTCGGCGGCTTCGACGCCGTCGCGCTGCAGAAGTACCACTGGGTGGAGTCCATCGACCACGTCCACCACGCCGGCAACTCCTCCGGCATCGTGGACGGCGCGGCGCTGGTCGCGATCGGCTCGAAGGAGATCGGCGAGCGCTACGGCCTCACCCCGCGGGCCCGGATCGTCTCCGCCGCGGTCTCCGGCTCCGAGCCGACCATCATGCTCACCGGCCCCGCCCCCGCCACCCGCAAGGCCCTCGCCAAGGCCGGCCTGACCGCCGCCGACATCGACCTGGTGGAGATCAACGAGGCGTTCGCCGCCGTCGCGCTCCGCTTCATGCGCGAACTCGGCTTCCGGTCCGACCAGGTGAACGTCAACGGCGGCGCGATCGCGCTCGGCCACCCGCTCGGCGCGACCGGCGCGATGCTGATCGGCACCCTGATCGACGAGCTGGAGCGCCGCGACCTGCGTTACGGCCTCGCCACCCTGTGCGTGGGCGGCGGCATGGGCATCGCCACCGTCATCGAACGCATCTGACCACCCGTCCACTCACGTACTCACCCAAGGATTTCAACGAAATGACCGACGTGAGCCCCATCCGCTGGGAGCAGGACCAGGACGGCGTGGTCACCCTCGTCCTCGACGACCCCGCGCAGTCCGCCAACACGATGAACGCCGCGTTCACCGACGCGCTCGACGCCACCGTCGAACGCCTCGCCGCCACCGAGGAGTTGACGGGCGTCATCGTCACCTCCGCGAAGAAGACCTTCTTCGCCGGCGGCGACCTCAAGCTGCTGTCCTCGGTCGGGCCGGACGACGCCGAGCAGGTGTTCGCCAACTCGATGCGGATCAAGCGCGCACTGCGCAGGCTGGAGACCCTCGGCAAGCCGGTGGTCGCCGCGATCAACGGCGCCGCGCTCGGCGGCGGCCTGGAGATCGCCCTGGCCTGCCACCACCGGATCGCGCTGGACGCCCCCGGCAGCAAGATCGGCCTGCCCGAGGTCACCCTGGGCCTGCTGCCCGGCGGCGGCGGAGTGGTCCGCACCGTGCGGATGCTCGGCATCGCCGACGCCCTGCTCAAGGTGCTGCTGCAGGGCCGCCAGTACCGTCCCGCGCAGGCCCTCCAGAACGGCCTGGTGCACGAACTCGCCTCCACCGCCGAGGAGATGCTCGCGCAGGCCCGCGCGTTCATCGCCGCCAACCCGGTCAGCGCGCAGCCCTGGGACGTCAAGGGCTACAAGATCCCCGGCGGCACCCCCAGCACCCCCGCGCTGGCCGCCAACCTGCCCGCCTTCCCGGCCAACCTGCGCAAGCAGCTGAACGGCGCGCCCTACCCGGCGCCGCGCAACATCCTGGCGGCCGCCGTGGAGAGCTCCCAGGTCGACGTGGACACCGCGTTCGTCATCGAGGCCCGGTACTTCACCGAGCTGGCCTGCGGCGCCACCTCCAAGAACATGATCCAGGCCTTCTTCTTCGACATGCAGGCCGTCAACTCCGGTGCCTCCCGCCCGGATTCGGTCCCGGCCCGGACGGCGTCGAAGGTCGCGGTGCTGGGCGCCGGCATGATGGGCGCGGGCATCGCGTACTCGTGCGCGCAGGCCGGGCTGACGGTGCTGCTGAAGGACGTGACGCAGGAGGCCGCCGAGCGCGGAAAGGCGTACTCGGCGGGCCTGTTGGACAAGCAGGTGCAGCGCGGGCGGCTGTCCGCCGAGGAGCGCGACGAGTTCCTCGCCCGGATCACCCCCACCGCGGACCCGGCCGACCTGGCCGGCTGCGACACCGTCATCGAGGCGGTCTTCGAGAACCCCGAGCTCAAGCACAAGGTGTTCCAGGAGATCCAGCACGTGGTCGCCCCCGACGCGCTGCTCTGCTCCAACACCTCCACCCTCCCGATCGGCCTGCTGGCCGAGGGCGTCGAGCGGCCCGCCGACTTCATCGGCCTGCACTTCTTCTCGCCGGTCGACAAGATGCCGCTGGTGGAGATCATCCGCGGCCCGGAGACCGGCGACCAGGCGCTCGCCCACGCCTTCGACCTGGTCCGGCAGATCCGCAAGACCCCGATCGTGGTCAACGACTCCCGCGGCTTCTTCACCTCCCGCGTCATCGGCCAGTTCCTCAACGAGGGCGTCGCGATGATCGGCGAGGGCCTCGACCCGTCCTCCGTCGAACAGGCCGCCGCGCAGGCCGGCTACCCCGCGAAGGTGCTGTCGCTGCTGGACGAGCTCACCCTCACCCTGCCGCGCAAGATCCGCAACGAGTCGCGTCGCGCCGTCGAGGAGGCCGGCGGCACCTGGGTCGAGCACCCCGGCGAGATCGTCATGGACCGGATGCTCGACGAGTTCGACCGCCCCGGCCGCAGCGGCGGCGCCGGCTTCTACGAGTACGTCGACGGCAAGCGCACCCGGCTCTGGCCCGGCCTGCGCGAGCATTTCGGTAAAAACAAGCACAGCGTTCGGCCCGGCGCGGAGATCCCGTTCGAGGACATGAAGGAGCGGCTGCTCTTCTCCGAGGCCCTCGACTCGGTCCGCTGCCTGGACGAGAACGTGCTGACCTCGGTCGCCGACGCCAACGTCGGCTCCATCCTCGGCATCGGCTTCCCCGCCTGGACCGGCGGCGTCCTGCAGTACGTCAACGGCTACCCGGGCGGGCCGGCCGGCTTCGTCGCCCGCGCCCGGGAACTCGCCGCCGCGTACGGCGAGCGCTTCACCCCGCCGGCCTCGCTGGCCGCCCTCGCCGAGAGCGGCGGCCGCTACCGCGACTGATCCTGCTCCTCCTGGCCCGCCCGCTCCGCCGGGCGGGCCAGCTCCTCCGCGAGCGAGCGCTGGAACGCCGTCACCAGCGCCTGCACCACCATCGGCTGGATCCGGTCGGTCAGCTCCCGCATCCGCTCCAGTTCCTCGGGCCCCGGACCGCTCTCCCGGTACGGCCGCCACACGGTGTCCCGGAACAGCCGGTGCAGATCGTGCGCCGTCGCCCGGCTGTGCAGCCGCACCACCGCCCGGGCCGCCACCAGCGTCTCCAGCGGGATCGGCACGTCCAGCACCCGCACGCCCAGTGGCAGCAGCCCCGGATCCACCTTGAACACGTCCGGGTCCGCGGTGCGGTGCAGCGCGCCCATCGCGGCGAGGCTGTCGAGATCCGCGTCCGACAGCGCCCGCCCGGTCCGCCGCTCCAGCTGCGCCCGACTCGCCTCCTCGGCCGACTCCGGCGTCCACGACGCCACCAGCGCCCGGTGGATCGCCAGGTCCAACTCACCGATGTCGGACGGCAGCTGCGCGAGGTAGCGGTCGATCGCGGCCAGCGTCAGGCCCTGCCGCTGCAACTCCTCGATCAGCTCCAGCCGCCCCAGGTGCTCGGCCCCGTACAGCCCTACCCGCCGCGGTCCCAGCTCCGGCGGCGGCAGCAGCCCCTTCGCCCCGTAGAACCGCAGAGTCCTGACCGTCACCCCGGCCCGGGCAGCCAGCTCGTCCACCGTGAACCGCAGCTCCGCGCCGCCCATCGCACCCCAGCCCTCGTACCAGCACCACTGTGACACCAGCAGTGTGACACCGGTCTCGCCCGGCGGTCCATGGCCCCGCCGGGCGTCCGGGCCGGTGCCCCGATCAGGCCTGGGGGAGGAGTTCCGCGTGGTGGCGGCGGGTGACCTCCGGGTGGGCGCGGGCGAAGCCCTTCAGCTCGTTGAAGCCGAAGTCGGCGTGCAGCGGGTTGGCCGGGTCCTGGGTGGCTCCCGGGGCGTGGTGGGCGTGCGGGAAGTCGAGCGGGGCGATGTGGGCGTCGAGCCGGGGGTTGTAGAAGAACGGCACGGAGAAGCGTTCGCGGGCGCCCGCCGGGGACAGGACCCGGTGGCTGGTGGCCTTGAGGTAGCCGTCGGTGGCGACCTCCAGGAGCTCGCCGAGGTTGACGACGAAGGCGCCCTCCATCGGGGGGACGTCCAGGAAGGTGTGGTCGGGGCGCTCGACCTGAAGACCGCCGACGGTGTCCTGCAGGAGCAGGGTGATGAAGCCGTAGTCCTTGTGGGTGCCGACGCCCTGCGCGGCGCCGTCGGGGGCGGTGCCCGGGTAGCGGACCAGCTTCAGGTGCAGGTGGGGGTGCGGGGTGAAGGCGTCGTCGTAGAAGTCCGGACGGGCGCCGATCGAGGCGAGGAGTTCGTGCAGCAGCCGGCGGGCGACGTCGTCGAGGCGGGCGATCCAGTGCAGGGCCGCGGTGCGCAGCTCCGGGAGGGCGGCGGGCCACTGGTTGGGCCCCTCCAGCCACCAGTAGGCGGGCTCGCCCGGCGCGGGCACGTGCGCCGGCAGCTCGGGGCCTATGTCGAGCTGGTCGCGCCAGTCGCGGCTGCCGCCGGTGCGCTCGTCGCCGGTGCGGGTGTAGCCCCGGAAATGCGGGGAGTTGAGGTTGCTGACGGACAGTCGGTCGGCCTCCGGGAGCGCGAAGAACGCGCGCATCGCGGAGGTCAGGTCGGCGGTTTCGGCGGCGGTCACGCCGTGGCCGACCAGTTGGAAGAAACCGACTCCGGTGGCGGCCTCCCGCAGCTCCCGGCGGAGCCGGTCCCGCTCGGCGGGGGCGCCGTCGGCGAGCGAGAGATCGATCACGGGGAGGGCGGTGGGGTGCTGCATCGTCATGGGTGCGCGTCCACGGGGAAAGGCCCGGCGGGTACGGCGGATCACGCCGGGAAGTGCCGGGGTGGCGGGGCCCGCGCGGTCGAGTGGGACCGCGACGGGCGGGGGATGTGGATGGGGCGATCAGCCGGAGCGTCGACAGGACATGCTCGTGACGCGGAGCAGGTCCACGTGGCGACGGCTGACAAGAAGAAGCACCCAGCCAGGCTACAACCCCCGCCCGGAAGGTATCGAGGAAAAGACGGAATTCGGTCAACCGATCGTTCGGTCGACCGCCGGAACCCTGCCCACTTGTTCCCTCAGTGGCCGGTCGATCCGTCGATGCACTCCCGGAGCAGGTCGGCGTGCCCGTTGTGGCGGGCGTACTCGGCGACGTCGCCGTCCAGCTGCTCGAAGTCCTGGTCCGGGTCGTCGTCGGAGTAGTGCATGAGCGGCCTGGACTCGTCGCCGGCGAACTGGATCTCCAGCCACCACTGCTCGATCCCGGTCAGGTGCCGCAGCAGCCCGTGAAGGCTCAGCGGGCTCCGACAGCGACGGCCCGTCAGTGGTGGCGGGGCTCGCCCCGGTAGGTACCGAACGACCAGCGGTTGCCCTCGGGGTCGCGCACCGAGAAGTCCCGCGAGCCGTAGTCGGTGTCGTGCAGCTCGGCGGTCACCACCGCGCCCGCGCCCACCGCCCGCCGGTACAGCCCGTCCGGGTCGTCCGTCACCGCGTACGCGCCGAAGGTGCCGGGCCGCAGCGGCCACGGATCCTCCTCGCCGTCCGCGGGCTCCTTCGCCGAGCCGAGCATGATCCCGCCCCCGGGCGGCCACGCCAGCTCGGCATGCGCCACCTGGTCCCCGTCCGCGTACACGGACGTCGCCTCGAACCCGAACGCCTCCACCAGGAACGCGATCAGCGCCCGGGCGTCACGCGCCCGCAACGTCGGCCACACCTGCGGCGGCGGGGGAACAGCGGCCCCGGGCATCTCCGACCTCCTCGGCTCACCGGCTGCGACGACGGGCCCACCCTAGGTCGCCCCCTCAGGTCGACCGGCGCTGCCGCGCCGAGGAGGTGACGGAACGTCAGGCGGTCGGCGGATCGCGGGTGAGCCGTCGGAGGCCCGGGCGTCAGTGGGAGACGGCCAGCTGGACGGCGTGGTGCCTGGGGGTGTCGATCTCGTCCAGCAGGGCCACGGCCAGGTCGGCGTGGGAGATGCGGCCGGTGCCGGTGACGGTGTCGATCGCGGTGGTGTAGCGGCCGGTGGTGGGGGCGTCGGGGGTGAGGTCCATGGGCGGGACGACCATCAGCCAGTCGAGGGGGCCGGACTCGGCGGCGAGGAGGTCGAACTCGGCGACGTGGCCCTGGGAGAACGTCCGGTACTGCTCGGGGAACCGGGGGTCGTCCATGATGCGGATCCCCGGGGCGGTCTCCAGGGTGGTGGCGATGCCCAGGACGAGCAGACGGCCGACGCCGGCGCGCCTCAGACCCGACGTCAGGGCGCGGGCGGCGGCGGTGAAGTAGCTCTCGGACGGGACGTCCAGCCGCACCGAGGCGTTGATCGCCGCGTCGTGGCCGACGGCCGTCCGGGCGACGGCCTCCGCGTCCGTCGCGTCGCCGCGCACCAGCGTCACGCCCGAACTCTCCTCCAGGTCCGGGTACTTGGCCGGGTCGCGGACGACCGCCGTCACGGTGTGGCCGCGTCGGACGGCCTCCGCGACCGCCGCCCGGCCGACCCGTCCGCCCGCGCCGAAAATCACGATCCTGCTCATGGCTTCTCCTCGTTGCCTGCCGCGTTCCGTGTCGTCGCCGACGGTAGGACGGGCACCCCCGGTTACTGCAACGGAACCGGCTCCGAGGTGCGGCTATGGTCGTACCCATGGCCATCCCCGACGAAGCAGGCGTGTTCGATCCCCGGGAGTGCGCGCACCGCTCGCCGATCCAGGTCGGCGACAAGTGGTCCGGCGCGGTGCTGCGTTGCCTGGAGGGCGGGCCGCACCGCTTCACCGAGCTCAAGGCCCGGCTGTGCGGCGTCAACCCGAAGGTGCTCACCGAGACGCTGCGGGCGATGGAACGCGACCGCTGGCTGACCCGCACCGACCACGGCGGCAACCCGCCGCACGTCGACTACGCGCTGACGGACGTGGGCCGCTCGCTGATCGGCGTGCTGGACACCGCCTGCACCTGGGCCCGCGAGCACCACGGGGATTGATCAGAGCGCGCGCCGGTACACCTGGCGCGAGCCGCCCTCCGGCCCGTTCTCGGCGGCCTCGGCGGGGGAGAACCCCAGCCGCTCGTAGAACACCCGCGCACCGCTGGTCACCGCCCCGGGGTGGTCCGCGCCGAAGGTCACCACCAGCCGGTGCAGGCAGCGCACCGGAGGCGCGTACCCGACCGGCAGCCCACCCGCCAGCCGGCCC
The DNA here is from genome assembly GCF_014648555.1 of Kitasatospora griseola. Lineage (GTDB taxonomy): Bacteria > Actinomycetota > Actinomycetes > Streptomycetales > Streptomycetaceae > Kitasatospora > Kitasatospora griseola. Next base: position 126,707 of record NZ_BMRI01000004.1, on the reverse strand, counting down.
TCGTCGGCCGCCACCGGCGCCGTCCCGCCCGGACGCCGTGTCGTGCGAACTCCCGGGTGGCGGCCGTCACGCGCCGACGTACTCCGCGAGGTGGCGGCCGGTGAGGGTGGTGCGGTCGGTGACCAGGGCGGCGGGGGTGCCCTGGAAGACGAGGCGGCCGCCGTCGTGGCCGGCGCCGGGGCCGAGGTCGATGATCCAGTCGGCGTGGGCCATGACGGCCTGGTGGTGTTCGACCACGATGACGGACTTGCCGGAGTCGACCAACCGGTCGAGCAGGCCGAGGAGTTGTTCGACGTCGGCGAGGTGCAGGCCGGCGGTGGGTTCGTCCAGGACGTAGATGCCGCCCTTCTCGGCCATCTGCGCGGCGAGCTTCAGGCGCTGGCGTTCGCCGCCGGAGAGCGTGGTGAGGGGCTGGCCGAGGGTCAGGTAGCCGAGGCCGACGTCGGAGAGGCGGGTCAGGACGGTGTGGGCGGCGGGGGTGCGGGCCTCGCCGGTGGCGAAGAAGGACTCGGCCTCGTCCACGGACATGGCGAGCACTTCGGCGATGTTCCGGCCGCCCAGGCGGTACTCCAGCACGGCGGCCTGGAAGCGCTTTCCCTCGCACTCCTCGCAGATCGTCGCCACTCCGGCCATCATCGCCAGGTCGGTGTACACCACCCCGGCGCCGTTGCAGGTCGGGCACGCGCCTTCGGAGTTGGCGCTGAACAGGGCGGGCTTGACCCCGTTCGCCTTGGCGAAGGCCTTGCGGATCGGCTCCAGCAGCCCGGAGTAGGTGGCCGGGTTGGAGCGCCGCGAGCCGCGGATCGGGCTCTGGTCGATCGCCACCACGCCCTCCGGCGCGCCGCCCTTCAGCGCCGCGCCGCTGACCAGCGAGCCGTGCACCAGCGAGCTCTTTCCGGAGCCCGCCACGCCGGTGACCACCGTCAGGACGCCCAGCGGCACGTCCACGTCGACCTCGCGCAGGTTGTGCGCGCTCGCCCCGCGGATCTCCAACGCGCCGGTGGCGGTGCGGACTTCGGGCTTGAGCGAGGCCCGGTCGTCGAAGTGCCGGCCGGTGACGGTGCCGCTGGCGCGCAGTCCGTCCACGCTGCCCTCGAAGCAGACCGTGCCGCCCGCCGAACCCGCGCCGGGGCCGAGGTCGACCACGTGGTCGGCGATCGCGATGGTCTCCGGCTTGTGCTCCACCACCAGCACCGTGTTGCCCTTGTCGCGCAGCCGCAGCAGCAGGTCGTTCATCCGCCGGATGTCGTGCGGGTGCAGGCCGGTGGTCGGCTCGTCGAAGACGTACGTGACGTCGGTCAGCGAGGACCCCAGGTGCCGGATCATCTTGACGCGCTGCGCCTCGCCGCCCGAGAGCGTGCCGGCCGGGCGGTCCAGCGACAGGTAGCCGAGGCCGATCTCGGTGAACGAGTCCAGCACCTGCCGCAGCGAGGACAGCAGCGGGCCCACCGACGGTTCGTCCAACTCCCGCACCCAGTCCGCGAGATCGCTGATCTGCAGGGCGCACGCGTCGGCGATCGAGAGGCCCTTGATCTTCGAGGAGCGGGCGGCGGCGCTCAGCCGGGTGCCCTCGCAGTCCGGGCAGGCGGTGAAGGTGACGGCCCGGTCGACGAAGCTCCGGATGTGCGGTTGGAGCGCGGCCCGGTCCTTGGACAGCATCGACTTCTGGAGCCGCAGCACCAGGCCCTCGTAGGTCATGTTGATGCCGGCGATCTTCATCCTGGTCGGCTCCAGGTACAGGAAGTCGTGCAGCTCCTTCTCGGTGTACCGGCGGATCGGCTTGTCCGGGTCGACCAGGCCGGACTCGGTGTACAGCCGGTAGTTCCAGCCGCCGGGCTTGTACCCGGGAACGGTCAGCGCGCCCTCGTTCAGCGACTTGGCGTCGTCGTACAGCTGCCCGAGGTCGATGTCCGAGACGCTGCCGCGCCCCTCGCAGCGCGGACACATGCCGCCGGTCCGCGAGTACGTCCGCTTCTCGGCCTTCGAGCCCTCGCCGCGCTCCACCGTGATCGCCCCGGAGCCGTGCACCGTCGGCACGTTGAAGGAGAACGCCGGCGGCGGGCCGATGAACGGGTCGCCGAGCCGGCTGAACAGGATGCGCAGCATCGCGTTGGCGTCCGTCGCGGTGCCGACGGTGGAGCGCGGGTCGGCGCCCATCCGCTGCTGGTCCACGATGATCGCCGTGGTCAGGCCGTCCAGCACGTCCACCTCGGGGCGGGACAGCGTCGGCATGAACCCCTGGACGAAGGCGCTGTAGGTCTCGTTGATCAGCCGCTGGGACTCCGCCGCGACGGTGCCGAACACCAGCGAACTCTTGCCCGAACCGGACACCCCGGTGAACACCGTCAGTCGGCGCTTGGGCAGTTCGACGCTGATGTCCTTCAGGTTGTTCACCCGCGCCCCGTGCACCCGGATCAGATCGTGGCTGTCCGCCAGGTGCTGCCGGTCCGTCTTCCCGGGTGTCCGCTCGGCGCCGCTCATCCGTTCTCCTCCCTCCGTCCGGCGGCGCCCGTGGCGACACCGCCGCCCCCGATCCAACCACCCCGTCGGGCGGGAGAACGGCAGGGCGCCGGAACCGGCCGGCTCAGCCGCGCCCGGCGGCGGCCGGCGGATCCCAAGGGCCGGGCGCCGCAACGGAGTCGGGCGTGATCTCGGTGGACACCCCGCGGACGTCCAGCCGTTCGCGCAGCCAGGCGACCTCGGGGAGCGTCCCGGACAGCCCCGGGTCGGCCAACTGCTCTGCCATGTACCGAGCCTGGGGCAGCGTCAGGTCCCAGGCCTCGCGCAGGGTCTTCAGTACCGCGACCCGTCCCGCCGCCGAATCGGTCAGCCGCAGCCGCGCCGTCCCGTGCCGGGCGATCAGCGGGTCGCGCACCCAGTGCGGCGTCCCGTCGGCGCCGAACCCCAGGCACATCGACGCCCCGCAGGCGCGGCAGGAGAACTCCGAGTCCCAGCTGATCGTGCCGTCCCGCAGCCACTGCCCGGCGTCCTGTCGCGCCTCGGCCCCGCACGCGCAGGTCACCGCGAACGCCACACCCCACTCGGCCACTTCGTCCCTCTCGATCGACAGTCCTATTCTTTCGGCAGCGAACAGAATGCAGACGAAGGGGCGGGGCATGGATCTCACCGGACGCACCATGGTCATCACCGGAGCGGGCCGCGGCACCGGCCGGGCGCTCGCGATCCGGGCCGGGCGGCTGGGCGCGCGGGTGCTGGTGTCGGCGCGCGGGCCGGAAGCGGCCCGGCGGACGGCCGCGGAGATCGCCGCCGACAGCGGGGCCGAGGCGGAGGGCCTGGCCTGCGACATCTCCGACCCCGCCGCGGTACGGGAGTTCGCCGCCGAGGTCGCGGCCCGCACCGACCGGGTCGACGTGCTGGTCAACAACGGCGCCCGCTACCTGCACGGCGCCGACCTGCTGGGCGGGGACGACGAGGCGATCGTCGACACCATCGCCTCCGGGGCCACCGGCACCGTGCTGATCACCCGTCACCTGCTGCCGCTGCTGCGCGCCTCGGCCGCCGCCGACGTGGTCAACCTGGTCTCCTCGGTCGGTGAACTGCGCAACCACCGCTCCGCCTCGCACCCCGCCTACTACGCGGCGAAGGCCGCCCAGTCCGGCTTCTCCGACGTGCTCTCCGCCCGCCTGCGCCCCGAGGGCATCCGGGTGATCGCCCTCTACCCGCCGGACTTCGACGACGCCGACCCGCTCGGCCCCGACTGGGACGCCGCCTCCCGCACCGCCGACGACGTGCTCACCGCCCAGTCCGTCACCGACTGCGTGCTGTTCGCGATCGGCCAGCCCCGGGACTGCTTCATCCGCAGCTTCTACTTCGAGCAGCGGTAGGCGTTCTCGGGCGTTCTCACGGTTCGACGTACTCGACGACCTGCATCATGCCGAGCTCCTCGTGGTGGAGCTGGTGGCAGTGGGCGAGGGCGATGCCGGTGAAGTCCTGGTACCTGACCAGGAAGGTGACGGAGTCCCCGGGGGTGCCGCCGGCCAGGCCGACGGTGTCGTGCCAGACCGGCGGGTCCAGCGGTTCGCCGTTCCGGTGGGTGACCAGGAACTGGTTGGTGTGCAGGTGGAACGGGTGGCCGTGCGACGGCACGGTCTCGTCCGTGCGGACGGTCCACCGTTCGACGTCGCCCAGGCGCAGGGTGTGGTTGACGTACTCGGGGTCGAAACGGCCGTAGGCGGTGTCCCGGGTGAGGTCGCCGTCGGGGTCGGCCGGGGGCGTGGCGTTGCTGCCCAGCATGCGGTAGGCGTTGGGGAACGCCCCGTCGAAGACCTCCGGGTCGACGTGCAGGACCACCTCGCGGTCGGGGCCGGTGATCTCGCCCTCGTCGAGGAACGGCCGGCCGGGCGGCAGCGCGGCCGGCAGCTGCATCGGCGGATCGACGGACTCCTCCGTCACCACGACCGTCATCAGCGGGTCGTCCACCCCGTCGGCCCGCAGCTCGTACCGGCCGGGCTCGTCGCCCCGGACCAGGACGTCGGCGCGGTTGCCCATGGCGAGGAC
>NZ_BMRI01000004.1:118385-122161 GCF_014648555.1 Kitasatospora griseola | reverse complement strand
CACCGCCGCCCGGGCGACCGGCTCGGCGAAGCCGATGCCGTCCTGGGCGATCTGGTGCATGGTCAAGTAGCGGTCGCCCGCCGACAGTTGGAGGCGCAGGGCGGTGAAGGCGGTGGCGGCGACCAGCCGCCAGCGCTGGACCTCGCCCCGGCGCAGCCCGATGGCGGGGTTGACCGCGCCGTTGACGGTGAAGACGGACGGGACGCCGGTCACCCAGCTGCCCGAGGTGAAGGCGGGGACTTCGCCGTCCCGGAGCTTGAGCTCGTTGATGCAGACGACGACGTCGTCGGCCGCCTCGATCTCCGGCACCTCGTCGATGTCGCCCTCGACGACGATCACCCCGGCCATTCCTCCGACGATCTGCTCGGCGGTGGAGCCGTGCAGGTGCGGGTGGTACCAGTAGGTGCCCGCCGGGTGGTCGGCCGGGACGCAGATGGTCGTCGTGTACTGCGGCTCCGGGGCGTCGAGAGCCGCGTCCTCCTCGGTGAGCGGCGCGAACTCGCGCAGGACGTTGTCGGCGTCCCCGGACGGGGAGACGTGCATGCCGTGGGTGTGCAGGTTGAAGCTGTTCGCGTGGTGCGGCGTGTTGTGGTCGCCGTGGTGGAACGGCGGGTTGGGCGGCAGGCCGTTGACGTGCGTCAGCCGCAGGGTGTCCCCGGCGCGCACCCGCAGGGTCGGCCCCGGGATCGCCCCGTTGTAGGTCCGCGTGGTGATCGGGCCGTAGCCCGGGATGTCGACGTCCGTGAAGCGGACGTCGAGCGTCTGCTCGACCGTTCGCGTCGCCGGGCCGGACGCCGACCGCGAGGCCGTCACGGCCGGCTGCGGGAAGCACGCCGGTGCCGCTGTCGCTGCCGCGCGCTGCGCGGTCAGGATTCCCTCGGACGCCACGGCGAGGCCGGCGATGCTCTTGAGGACCAGACGGCGGCTGATCGCACCACTCTCTTCCATAAGCGGACAATCTAGATCAAATCGCCCGGCGAACCTTCGGTGGCGCACCGCCTTTGTCGGAGTTTCTGACCGTCCGATAATCGTACGGGCGTTCGAGCTCGGCTACGCTGGGCGGCATGACGTACCAGCTGCAGGGTTCGCTGTTCGACACCGGCGGCCCGGAGGCGGAACCCGCGCTAGGCCCCTTGGGCGGCATCGACCGGACGGAACTCGGACGCGGGGCGTGGATCGACGTGCTGCCCGGCTGGCTGAGCGGCGCCGACACGCTGTTCGAACGCCTGGTGGACCGGGTGCCGTGGCAGGCGGAGCGGCGCGAGATGTACGAGCGGGTGGTGGACGTGCCCCGGCTGCTGGCGTTCTACCACGAGGGCGACGCCCTGCCCGACCCCGTCCTGACCGGGGCCCGGGACGTGCTCGGCGCCCACTATCGGACGGAGCTCGGCGAGCCGTTCGTCACCGCCGGGCTCTGCTTCTACCGCGACGGCCGCGACAGCGTCGCCTGGCACGGCGACCGGATCGGCCGCGGCGACCGCGAGGACACCATGGTCGCCATCCTCTCGGTCGGCCAGGCCCGCCCCCTGCTGCTCCGCCCCCTGGGCGGCGGCGGCCCGACGGTGCGCCGCTCGCTCGGGCACGGCGACCTGCTGGTGATGGGCGGCTCCTGTCAGCGCACCTGGGAGCACGCCATCCCGAAGAGCGCCGGCGCGGTCGGCCCGCGGATCAGCATCCAGTTCCGCCCGCGCGACGTCCGCTGAGCCGTCGGGCGTTCGCCGGGCCGTCGGGCGTTCGCCGGACCCGTTGGCGGAATGGTCACCGAGGATCACCGGACGGACGTTTCTGCAGCTCAGTCAGATTCTCGGACTTGAATATTTACGAACGAGTGTTCGATGCTGGAGTCGTGCACATGTTCGAACGAGACTCGATCGACCCGTCCAATGCGGGCGCTTTCGCCCCATTTGCCCACAGTCGGGCGGGCGGCGGCGTTCGAACGCTCGAACGCGATCGAACGGTCGTTGTCCCGCTGCGGCCCGGCACCGCCCCCGCCCCCGAGGTCGTCCCGCCGGTCGTCGCCGAACCCGAACTGCTGCCCGTCCTGCCCGCCCTCGCCCCCCTGCTTCCCGGCGGCGGACTGCGCCCCGGCACCGCCGTCTCCGTCACCGGCGACACCGGACTGCTGCTCGCCCTGGGCGCCGGCGCCTTCACCGAGAAGACCGGGGACGCCGCCTGGGCCGCCGCGGTCGGACTCCCCGAACTCGGCCTGTCCGCCGCCGCCGGCTACGGCTACGACCTGCGCCGCCTGCTGCTCGCCGACCACCCCGGACCGCACTGGCCCGACGTGGTCGCCGCCCTCGCCGGCGCCGTCGGCCTGATCCTGCTGCGCCCCACCGGCCCCGTCGCCCCCGCCCTCGCCGCCCGCCTCACCGCCGTCCTGCGCCGCACCCGCTGCGCCCTCCTGGTCGCCGGCCCCTGGCCCGGCGCCACCCAGCGCCTCAGCATCCGCACCGGCCGCTGGTTCGGCCTCGGCGACGGCCACGGCCAACTCGCCGGCCGCCAGGTCGAAGCCGTCGCCGAAGGCCGCGGCACCGCGACCCGCCCCCGCACCGCCCACCTCTGGCTCCCCGACGCCACAGGCACCGCCCGCCCCCTCGCCCCGGCAGCCGAGCCCACCCTCACCCGCCCGGCCCTGGAGGCGGTCTGAGATGCGACCTCTTTCGGCTCCGCCGACTTTGGTGGCGCATCGTCAAATACCTGGCTGCGCACGGTCCGTCGAGCCTGCGATGCCCCGAGGGTTCCCGCCGTCGGCGGGTTGCCACCTGCGGTGCTGCGGCTGTCCGGTTTCGGCAGCGGAGGGTTGTGGCGCCTGTGGCCCGACGGTCGCGCGGACGAGTGTGCCGGGTGTCCGGAGCGTGGGGCGGGTCGTCGATGGTGGCTTCGCCGCCGTGAGCCGCCGACTCGGATGTGCTGTGCCTGCGGCGCCGCGGCTGTTCGGTTTCGGTGCCGACGGCCTGCGGCTTTCGCTGCTCCCGGCCTGCCGGCCCGGGCACGCTCGTCGGTGTCCGGGGCGAGAAGGGCTCGGGGTCGGGGCGGTTCATCGATGGTGGTCTCGCCACTGCGGGCCGCCGGCTCCGCCGGTGCGGCCTTCCGGCTCCGGCTCGGTGGTCGTGCGGGCGAGTGTGTCGGGTGTCCGGTGCGTGGGGCGGGTCGCCGAACAGCGGATCCGCCGCCGCGGCCTTCCGGCAGGTGGCTGCGTCCGGTCGTGGAGGTGTTTCTGATCCTTCGCCGACCCTGTCCTTTCGTTCCGTCTATTCCCCCCGAGTGACCAGCCATGAAGCACCCCAATCCGATTCGTAAGCCGGTGTCGTCCGTGAGCCGTGGTGGTGGCGGGCCGTTGTGGGGTACCGCGCGGGCGGGGGAAGGGGTGGTGGGGTGGGGGCCGGCGGGGCAGCGGGTGTTGGTGGTGTGGTGTCCGGACTGGCCGTTGGTGGCGGTCGGGCCGGTAGGTGGGGGCGCGGTGGCGGTGGTGGAGGGCGGCCGGGTGCTGGCGTCCTCGGATGCGGCGCGTGCCGCGGGGGTGCGTCGCGGGCAGCCGTTGCGGTTGGCGCAGCGGTTCTGCCCGGAGTTGCGGCTGCGTGACCGTGACGAGGAGGCGGAGGCGCGCAGGTTCGAGCCGGTGGTCGCGGCGGTCGAGGCGTTCACTCCGCGGGTGGAGGTGCTCCGGCCGGGGCTGTGCGCGATTCCGGTGAAGGGCCCGGCCCGGTACTTCGGCGGTGAGGAGGCGCTGGTGGCGGGGATCCGGGACGCGGTCGCCGCCGTCCTGGCGCAGACCT
>NZ_BMRI01000004.1:115621-118352 GCF_014648555.1 Kitasatospora griseola | reverse complement strand
GGCCGGTCGCCGCGTCGGAGGAGCCCGCCGACGAGCTGACCGACGAGGCCGAACCCGCGTGGGTGGACGAGGTGTTCACCGGGTCGGAGGCCTCGCGTCCGCCGCTCACCGTGATCGACGGCGGCTCCGCCGAGCCCGCCCCGGCCCAGGATCCCACCCCGCTCGCCCTGGTGGCCCCCGCCAGTCCGGAACCGAAGCCGAACCCTGAACCGAAGCCGAAGCCGGATTCGAAGCCCGAGCCGGAGCCGGAGCCACAGCCGCAGCCCGCGCCCCCGCGCGGTCTTCTCGGGGTCGCCGACGGCCTGTTCGCCGCCGTGCTGGCGGCCCGCGCGGAGCTGTTGGTGCCGGCCGGGCGGACGCCGGAGTTCCTCGCGCCGTACCCGGTGTCGACGCTGGGGGAGCCGGAGTTGGCGGAGTTGCTGCACCGGCTGGGCGTGGAAACGGTGGGGGCGTTCGCGGAGTTGGCCGCGGACGTGGTGGCGAACCGGTTCGGCCCGACCGGGAGCGCCGCGCACCGGCAGGCCCGCGGGCTGGACCCGCGTCCGCTGGCCCCCAAGGACCAGGGGCTCGATCTCGCGGTGGAGCAACTCTTCGATCCGCCGGAGGAGTTGGCGGAGCCGCTGGTGTTCGTCGGCCGCACCCTCGCGGAGCGGCTGCACGCCCGGCTGGCCGAGGTCGGGCTGGCCTGCCAGCGGGTGGCGGTGGAGGTGTCCTGCGCGGGCGGCCGCACCGTCTCCAGGCTGTGGCAGCACGAGGGGAGGCTGACGGCGGCCGCCCTCGCCGAGCGGATCCGCTGGCAGTTGAACGCCTGGCAGTCCACCGGCACGTTCACCGACGCGGACGGCGCGTTCACCGCGCTGCGCCTCGTCCCGGACGGCCTGTTCCCGGACCGGGGGCGGCAGTTGGCGCTGTGGGGCGAGGCGGTCGCGGAGGACCGGGTGGAGCGGGCGGTGGCCCGGGTGCAGTCGCTGCTGGGCTACGCGGGGCTGCGGCGCGGCGCCCCCGAGGGCGGCCGGGCCCCCGGCGAGCAGCAGGCGCGACTGCCCTGGGACGAGGCCGAACTCCGTGGGGAGAAAACGGCGGACGGTCCCTGGCCGGGCCGGCTCACCGACCCGTCGCCGTCCGTGGTGCCGCCGGACCCGGTGCCGGTGCTGGTGCTGGACCGCGACGGGCAGCCCGTCGCGGTGGACGGCCGGGCCGAGGTGTCCGCCCCGCCGGACCGGGTCGAACTGCACGGCCGCACCCTCGAAGTGCTCGGCTGGACCGGCCCGTGGCCGGCCGTCGAACGCTGGTGGGACCCGGGCACCGCCCGCCGCCGGGCCAGGTTCCAGGTCGCGGTGGAGGGCGGCCGCGCCCTGCTGCTCACCGTGGAGGGCGGCCGCTGGTACGTCGAAGGAGCCTATGACTAGCGCAAGTCGACAGCGAAGCAAGCGCGTTGCCCGGGGGGAGCAGCCGGAACCACCACCCGAGACCGGAGCACCACCCGCGATGGGATTCACCAGCCACCCCTCGCTCCCCTGGACGGAGCTGCAGCGCCGGATGACCGGTGCGGGCGCCGCCGTCCCGCCCGCCCCCGAGGAGCCCGAACGCCCCAGGCCCGCGCCGCCGAAGGACGCCGTCCCGTGGGCCGAACTGCACGTCCACTCGGCGTTCAGCTTCCTCGACGGTGCCAGCGACCCGGAGCAACTGCTCGACGAGGCAGCCGCGTTGGGCATCGAGACGGTGGCGATCACCGACCACGACGGGTTCTACGGGGCGGTCCGGCTGGCCGAGGCCGCCAAGGGCACCGGCATCCGCACCGTGTTCGGCGCCGAACTCACCCTCGGCCCGGACGACCACCTGCTGGTGCTGGCTCGCGACCCGGAGGGCTACCGGCGGCTGTCCGCCGCGATCAGCGCCGCCCAGCTGCGCGGCGGCGCCAAGAACAACCCGCGCTACGCGTTCGACGAACTCGCCGACGCCCACCACGGCCACTGGGCGGTGCTCTCCGGCTGCCGCCGCGGCCGGGTCCGGCACGCCCTGGAGACCGCCGGCGAGGACGCCGCCGAACAGCAACTCCGCACCCTCACCGAGGCGTTCGGGCCGCAGAACGTGTACGTCGAGCTGACCGACCACCGGCTGCCCGGCGACGACCTGCGCAACGACCGGCTCGCCACGCTGGCCGCCCGCACCGCGCTTGTGCTGGTCGCCACCAACAACGTCCACCACGCCGCGCCCGCGCAGGGCCGGCTTGCCCAGACCTTGGCCGCGCTGCACGAACGCCGCACCCTGGAACAGGCCGCCCCGTACACCATGGCCGCCGGCACCGCGCACCTGCGCTCCGGCCGCGAGATGGCGAACCGGCTGCGCAGGTTCCCCGGCGTCCAGCAGGCCACCGTCGACCTCGCCCGGGCCTGCGCCTTCGACTTCGCCACCCTCGACCCGCAACTGCCCGGCTACCCCGTCCCCGACGGCCACACCGAGAGCAGCCACCTGCGCGCCCTGGTCGCCGAGGCCGGACCGCGGCGCTTCGGCCCCGACAACGACCGGGCCCGCCGCCAACTCGCCCGCGAGCTCGACGTGATCGAGACCCGCGACCTCGCCGGGTACTTCCTGATCGTCCACGACATCGTCGACTTCTGCCGCCGCGAGAACATCTGGTGCCAGGGCCGCGGCTCCGCCGCCAACTCCGCGGTCTGCTACGCCCTCGGCATCACCGCCGTCGACCCCGTCGCCTACGGCCTGCTGTTCG
>NZ_BMRI01000004.1:77607-115593 GCF_014648555.1 Kitasatospora griseola | reverse complement strand
AACGCTTCCTCAGCGTGGCCCGCGACGGGCCGCCCGACATCGACCTGGACATCGAGAACCGCCGCCGCGAGGAGGTCATCCAGTACGTGTACGGGCGCTACGGCCGCGCCCACGCCGCCCAGGTCGCCAACGTCATCACCTACCGACCCCGGCTCGCCCTGCGCGACGCCGCCCGGGCGCTCGGCTACCCCGCCGAGCAGGTGGACGCCTTCACCCGGCAGGTCGAGTTCCACGGCACCGTCCAGGACGACGCCGTCATCCCCGCCGACGTCCTCGACCTCGGCAGCCAACTCCACGGCCTGCCGCGCCACTTGGGCATCCACTCGGGCGGCATGGTGCTCACCCGGGAGCCTGTCGGGGAGATCTGCCCCACCGAATGGGCCCGGATGCCCGGCCGCTCCGTCCTGCAGTGGGACAAGGACTCCACCGCCGGCGCCGGACTGGTCAAGATCGACCTGCTCGGCCTCGGCATGCTCGCCGCCCTGCACGACGCCTGCGACCTGATCGAACAGCACTACGGCGAGCGGCTCGACCTCGCGAGCATCCCCCAACACGACCCCAAGGTCTACGAGATGCTCTGCCGGGCCGACACCGTCGGCGTCTTCCAGGTCGAGTCGCGCGCCCAGATGGCCACCCTGCCCCGGCTCAAGCCGAAGCACTTCTACGACCTGGTGGTCGAGGTCGCGCTGATCCGCCCCGGCCCGATCCAGGGCGGCTCCGTCCACCCCTACCTGCGCCGCCGCGACGGCGTCGAACCCGTCGAGATCCCGCACCCCAGCATGGAACGCGCCCTCGCCAAAACCCTCGGCGTCCCGCTGTTCCAGGAACAGATGATGCAACTCGCCATCGACTGCGCCGGGTTCAGCCCCGACGAGGCCGACCGGCTGCGCCAGGCGATGGGTGCCAAACGCTCGCTGGAACGGGTCGCCGTGCTGCGCACCCGTCTGCTGGAGGGCATGGCCGAACGCGGCATCCCCGCGGAGACCGCCGAGGACGTCTACACCAAGATCGAGGCGTTCTCCAGCTACGGCTTCCCCGAGTCGCACGCGATCAGCTTCGCCTACCTGGTGTGGGCCAGCGCCTGGCTCAAGTACCACCACCCGGCGGCGTTCACCTGCGCGCTGCTCGCCAACCAGCCGATGGGCTTCTACTCCCCGCTCAGCCTGATCACCGACGTCCGCCGGCACGGCGTACGGGTGCGCGCCGTGGACGTCGCGGTCAGCGACCCGGGGCCGACGCTGGAACCCGGGCGGCACCCGTCCTACCCGCACCCCCTCACCGCCGGGACGCCGCAGGCCGCGATCCGGCTGGGCCTCACCTCGGTGCGCGGCCTCGGCCGGGCCCAGGCCGAGACCATCGCCGCCGGGCGCCCCTACGCCGACCTGGAGGACTTCGCCCGCCGCACCGCGCTGCCCCGGCCCCTGATGGAGGCCCTCGCCACCGCCGGCGCGTTCTCCTGCTTCGGACTGAGCCGCCGTCAGGCCCTCTGGTCGGCCGGCCTGTACGCCGCCACCGACCCCGACTCGCTGCCCGGCACCCTCCCCGGCGCCGAGGCACCGCCGCTGCCCGCGATGACCCCGATCGAGGAGACCATCGCCGACCTGTGGGCCACCGGAAGCTCAGCCACCAGCCACCCCGTCCAGCACCTGCGCGAGGCCCTGCACCGGTCCGGCGCCGTCACCGCCGCGCAGCTCCGGCACGTCCCGCCCGGCACCCCCGTCGTGGTCGGCGCCCTGGTCACCCACCGCCAACGCCCGCCCACCGCGGGCGGCGTCCTCTTCCTCAGCCTGGAGGACGAGACCGGCCTGATCAACGTCATCTGCAACCGCCCCGTCTGGGAGGCCCACCGCCGCACCGTCCTGGAACGCGCCGGCCTGCTCGTCCACGGCACCGTCGAACGCACCCACGGCGCGACGAACCTGATCGCCACCCGGATCGCGCCGCTGCGGCTGGGGATCTGACGCCACGAAATTCTCGTCGCGCGGCCCGCGGCGGACGGTACGGTGTGGCCTCGATCAAGGGGGAGCATGTCCAGACGCCTCGCCGTGGCCCTCGCCGTGGCCGCCCTCGCCGCCGCCGGCTGCACCACCACCGGCCACCCGGGCCCGGCGACCGGGCCGACCGCGCACGCCGCCCCGGCCGACACCGCCGGCCCAGGGCCCGCCTGCAGCGCGGCGCCCAGCCCCACCGTGAGCATGGAGGGCAGCTGGGCGGGCAGCTGGCGGGGCCCGCTCCCGGAGGAGATCCGCTGCCTGCCGCACGTGGCCGACGGCACCCTCGCCCACATGGCGGGCGAGATGGTCGTCGACGGCAAGGAGTGGAACGCCGTCGAGGTCCGCGTGGCGGACGGCACCACTCCCGACCAGGCCCGGGCCCTGTGCCACCGCCTCACCGACCTCGGGTACGGCCTCGGCGGTTCGCACGACATCACCCTGCTGGCCGTCAGCGGGGCGGGCCACTACGTGTCGGAGCCCGGCGGCGACCCCGCCTGCTTCGACGGGGACCGGTCGACCCTCCGACCGGCCCTGCCGTAGCGGCTTCCACCCTTCCTGCCGACGGCCCTGCGGGCGCGTGCGGAAAGCGTTTGCCAAGGTCGGTACGGTGATGCCCGAACCAGGAGGAGATCATGTCCAGACGGCTCGTCACCGTCCTTGCCGCAGCCGCAGCCGCGTTCGCGGTCGCCGGCTGCACCGCCACCACCACCGCGCCGCAGGCCGCCGGGCCCACCTCCGCCGGGCCCGGGCCCGCCTGCAGCGCGGCGCCCGTCCCCACCGAGAGCTGGCTGGGCGGCTGGGTGGCCCCGCTGCCGGACGAGATCCGCTGCCTGCCGCACATCGACCACGGCACCTACTCCCACACCCCGCCCGCGGCGGACGCCCAGGAGGGCGGCCAGAACGCCGTCATGGTCACCGTCACGCCTGACACCACCCCCGACCAGACCCTGGCCCTGTGTCTGCGCATCACCGAACTCGGCTACGGCCTCGACGGCCCGCACCAGGTCGCCTTCCTCAGCGTCGGGAACGGCGAGGAGACCGGCAACTACACATCGATGCGCGGCCAGGCTCCCTGCCTCAAGATCCGCTGACCGGCCCCGCGGTCAGGCGCGGCGCAGGGGCCCGCGTCCCTCACCGGGCGGCCCCGCGAACACCTGGGCGTACGGCAGCCAGGCGCGGGCGGTGTCGCCTTCGACGGTCAGGGCGAGGTCGTCGAGGTGACGGCGCTGGGTGATCAGCAGGCAGAAGTCCAGCGCCGGGCCGGCCACCCGGTCGGCGGCGTCCTCCTCGCCCCACGTCCACAACTGTCCCGTGGGGGAGCGGAGTTCGAAGCGGAAGGGGGTGGTCGGCGCGGGCCGGCCGTGGACGGCGAACGCGAAGCCGACGGTGCGGACGCCCAGGTGGACGACGTGCCGCAGACGTTCGGTCGGGACGCGGTCCACGCCGAGCGCGTCCGCGACGTCCTGCCCGTGCGCCCAGGTCTCCATCAGCCGGGCCGTCAGCATCGACCGCGCCTTCATCGGCGGCCCGAACCACGGCATCCGCACCTCGGCCGGCACCTGCGCCAGCACCCGCGCCACCTCCGCCCGCCCCGCCCGCCAGCGCTTCAGCAGTGCGGCCGGCTCCTCGCCGACCCCTTCCGCCGCACCCAGCTCCACCGGCCCGAACCCGTCCGCGAAATCCCGCTCCACCGTGGCCGCGAACCCCTCCGGGTCCTGCGCGGACGACAGCGCGCACCGGTCCGTCCAGGCCAGGTGCGACACCTGATGCGCCACCGTCCACCCCGCCGCCGGCGTCTCCATCGCCCATCCGGCCTCGTCCAAGTCCTTGACCAGGAAGTCCAGTTCCTCCCCCTCGGCCACCAGATCCGCCACCAGCCCGTCCACCCGCCACCCCTCTCGCCGTCGATGCCCCCCACCCTTACCCCACCACCCCGGGGCCGCACCAGTGATCCCTCGCACAGCACGGCCTGCCGCCCGGCCCCGCCTCGCGGCCACTCGACGGATTCGCTTCCGCCGTTCGGGCGGACCGACGGAGCCACCGCGGTCGCGACCCGCCCCGCGCAGCGGCTCTCGGTGGCTCGGGTACGGCCGACGTGTTCTGATGGGGCGTCAGGCGGTCGGAGTGGGAGGTCAGCCCGGTATGCGGATGGTGGTGGTCGGGGCCAACGGGGAGATCGGTCGGTGCGTGGTGACCGAGGCGATGGCGCGGGGACACCGGGTGACGGCGGTGGTGCGGCGGCCGGAGGATTACCAGGGGCTGGCGATCAGTGTCGAGCGCGGGGACGTGCTGGAGCCGGCGGACGTGGCGCGGGTCGCGGCGGGGGCCGAGGCGTTGGTGAGTGCGGTCGGCGGCGGGGACGGCCCGGGCCGGGGGCGGCTGATCGAGCCGGCGGCGCACGCGCTGGTCGCAGGCCTGCGTCAACTCGGCGACAGCGCACCGAGGTTGCTGGTGGTCGGAAGCGCGGGCAGCCTGACCACCTCGGCCGGGGCGAGGCTGTGGGACGAGCCGTCGGTGACGCCCCGCCAGCTGGAGGTGATGCGGGCGCACGGCCGCGCGCTGGAGTACCTGCGCACCGTCAGCGACCTGGACTGGACGGTGCTCAGCCCGCCGCAGAGCCTGCTGCCGGGCGAGCGCACCGGCGACTACCGCACCGCCGACGACGAACTGGTCGCCACCCCGGACGGCCTGTCCACCATCTCGCTGCCGGACTTCGCGACCGCCCTGGTGGACGAACTGGAGACGCCCCGCCACCACGGCGAGCGCTTCACCTGCGGCTACTGAGGCCCGGCGGCGAGCGGCGGCGCGTCACCCGTGCAGGCCGACCGCAGCCCACAGGAAGGCCAGCTCCGCCAGGGCGGCCAGCACGGCCATCGGCAGCACCGCCGTCAACGCCATGTGCCCGATGCCGACCGGCCGGTGCTTGCGGCGCAGCACCGTGCAGAGCTGTGCCACCGCCCAGCCGGGTGCGACGAGGTTCAGCACGAGCGCCGCGGCCGCCAGCGGTGGCCGGGGGCTGAACAGGTGGTGGGTGACCAGCCGGTTCACCTCGTCGTCGAGGAACAGGGCCAGCATGGTGCTCATCCAGCCCAGGGCGACGAGCAGCAGGCAGTAGCGCGCCCGGAGCCACCACGGCGTTCGGTCGTCGATCACGGTGCACCCCCTCCGGCGAGCCATGATGCCAGAGGGGGTGACGGGCCGTCAGCCGAGCTGGATCGAGCGCTTGGCGAGGCCCATCCAGAAGCCGTCGATGACGCTGCGCTGTTCGCCGAGGTCGGCCTCGCCCGCGCCGAGGGTGACGAAGAGCGGGGCGAAGTGCTCGGTGCGGGGGTGGGCGAGGCGGCCGGCGGGGGCCTTGTGCTCGAAGTCGAGCAGGGCGTCGAGGTCGCGGGCCTCCAGGGCGCGGCGGCCCCAGTCGTCGAACTCAGCCATCACGGAGGTGACCCGGCCGTCGGGGGAGAGGGCGCGCAGGTTGTGGGTGAAGAATCCGGAGCCGACGATCAGCACGCCCTCGTCGCGCAGCGGGGCGAGCTTGCGGCCGATGGCCAGCAGCTGCTCCGGGTCGAGGGTGGGGAGCGAGATCTGCAGGACGGGGATGTCCGCGCCGGGGTACATCTCGACCAGCGGGACGTACGCGCCGTGGTCCAGGCCGCGGTCCGGCACGTCCTGCACGGGGGTTCCGGCGGTGCGCAGCAACTTGCGGACGGAGTCGGCGAGTTCGGGCGCGCCGGGGGCGGCGTACCGCACCTGGTAGTAGTGCTCGGGGAAGCCCCAGAAGTCGTACACCAGTGGGATGGTCCGCACCGCGCCGATCGACAGCGGGGCCTCCTCCCAGTGCGCGGAGACCATCAGGATCGCCTTGGGGCGGGGCAGGTCGGCGGACCAGGCGGCGAGCTGGCCGGGCCAGATCGGGTCGTCGGCGAGCGGGGGTGCGCCGTGCGAGAGGTAGAGAGCGGGCATGCGCTCGGGGGTGGCGGTGCTCATGGGTCCGTCCTCCTGGCGTGGTCCGGCGGTCCGGTGCGGTCGCAGCCGTGGTTCAAATTTGAACCGAACGCTCTCGACGGTACACCTCGGTTCAAATTTGAACAACTGGAGTAGGATGCGGAGCATGGACGAACCCCGCTGGCTCGACGAGACCGAGATGGCCGCCTGGCGCGGATTCGTCGAGGCCACCAACCTGGTCGCCCGCCGACTGGAGCGCCAGCTCAAGGACGACGCGGGGCTGTCGCACACCCAGTACGAGATCCTGGTGCACCTGTCCGCCGCACCCGACGGCTCGCTGCGGATGACCGACCTGGCCGACCGGCTGGTCACCTCCAAGAGCGGCCTGACCTACCAGGTCACCCAGCTGGAGAAGGCCGGACTGGTCGGCCGCCGCTCCTGCGCCAGCGACGTGCGCGGCGTGTTCGCCGAACTCACCGAGCAGGGGCGGCAGGCGCTGCGGGCCGCCGCCCCTGGGCACGTCGCCGCCGTCCGCGAGACGCTGATCGACGTGCTCGCCCCGGAGCAACTGGCCGCCCTGGCCGCGAGTCTCGGCGCCGTCGCCGACCGGCTGCGCGCCGCGGACGCCTGAACCGGCTGTCCTCGTCAGACCACGGCGGCGCGGACGCAGAGCACGTCCGGCAGGTGCGAGGTGAGCAGCGACCAGCTCTCGCCGCCGTCGGCCGAGCCGTACACCTCGCCGTTGCGGTTGCCGAAGTAGACGCCCGCCGGGTCGGCGTCGTCGGTGCACAGGGCGTCGCGCAGGACGACGCCGTAGTGGTTCTCGTGCGGCAGGCCGGTCTCCAGCGGCTGCCAGGTCTCGCCCGCGTCGGTGGTGCGGAAGACCCGGCAGCGGCGGTCCACGGGCAGCCGGGCGTAGTCGGCGTCCAGCGGGAACAGGTACGCGGTGCCCGAGGTGTGCGGGTGGGCGGCCACGCCGAAGCCGAAGTCGGCGGGCAGGTCGCCGGCGATCGACTCCCAGGTCCGGCCGGCGTCGTCGCTGCGGTACACCCCGCCGTGGTTCTGCAGGTAGAGCCGGTCGGGATCGGTCGCGTCCCGGGCGATCTTGTGCACGCACTGGCCGTACTCGGGGAAGCGGTCCGGCAGGAAGTCGGCCTTGATGCCGGTGTTGGACGGCTCCCAGCTGCGCCCGCCGTCGGCGGTGCGGTAGACGCCGCCGGAGGAGACCGCCACCGTCAGCGCGTCCGGGTCGCGCGGGTCGGTCAGGACGGTGTGCATGCCCTGGCCGCCGAAGCCGGCGCCCCAGTGCTCGCGCTGCGGGTGGTCCCAGAGCGCGTCGACCATGGTGAAGCTCTCGCCGCCGTCGGTGGAGCGGAACAGTGCGGCCGGTTCGGTGCCCGCGTACACCACGCCGGGCGCCTCCGGGCCGGCCGGCTGCAGCTGCCACACCCGCTCCAGCGAGGCGCCCGTCCGCTCGGGGAAGCGCACCGCCGGCTTCGACGGCTCCTGCCACTCCGCGCCCAGGTCGTCGGACCACCACACCGACGGCCCCCAGTGGCTGCTGTCCGCCCCGACCAGCAGCCGGGTCCGCCCGCCCCGGCGGTCGACGCCCACCGAGTAGATCGCGTTCATCTGGAAGTGCGGGCCGTTGAACTCCCACTTCTCGCGGCCCGAACTGCGGCCCAGGAAAAGGCCCTTCTGCGTGCCGACGGCCAGCAGGACATCCCGTACGTCGCTCATCGTGAACCACCCGGAACTCGGTTGTGCGCGGTCCCGCAGCAGTCTCCCCCGGGGGTCGGACGGGTGCACGGCAGCGCGCCGCGACGGCCGGCCGGGGTGTCGGGGAATGCGTGGAGGGGGGTGATGGTTTACAATTCAACAAAGCCCGACGAAGGAGGACCCGATGGCATCCACGATCGACCTGCGCCGCGCCGACCAGCGCTTCCACACCCGCGCCGGCTGGCTGGACTCCAAGCACTCCTTCTCGTTCTCGCACCACTGGGACCCGGCCAACACCCACTTCGGCCTGCTGCTGGTCTCCAACGACGACATCGTCGCCCCCGGCACCGGCTTCGAGACCCACCCCCACCGGGACATGGAGATCATCACCTGGGTGCTCGACGGCGGCCTGGTCCACCAGGACTCCGAGGGCCACAACGGCGTCATCTACCCCGGGCTCGCCCAGCGGATGAGCGCCGGCACCGGCATCCTGCACAGCGAGAAGAACGACTCCTGGACCATCACCGGCGAGCCGCAGCACCAGGAGCCGGTCCGCTTCATCCAGATGTGGACCATCCCGGACGCCGCCGGCATCGTCCCCGGCTACGAGCAGCTCGACATCAACGACCAGCTCGGCCAGGGCGGTTGGACCACCCTCGCGTCCGGCATGAGCAAGCACTCCAACCAGCGGGCGATCGGCATCCGGCAGAAGCACGCCGCGCTGCACGTCGCACGCATCCGCCCGAACGAGACGCTGGAACTCGCCACCGCCCCGTTCGTCCACCTCTACGTGGCCCGCGGCGAGGCCGCCGTCGAAGGCGCCGGCCTGCTGCACGAGGGCGACGCGCTGCGCATCACCGGCGCCGAGGGCCAGCGGGTGACCGCCGGACCGGACGGGGCCGAGCTGCTCCAGTGGGAGATGAACGCCACCCTCGACTGAGTCGGGACACCCGGGCCCGTCGAGCGGCTTCCGAGCCGCCCGGCGGGCCTCCGTGCTGCCCGGAAACGGTCGTTGTGCGGGAGCGGTCGCTGCGCGGGCACGACGGCTGCGCGGGTACGACGAACGGGTACGACGAAGGGGCACCGGGAGGAATCCCGGTGCCCCTTTCGTGCCGTCATGCCGTCAACCGGCCTGCGGTGCGCGTCAGTTCTGCGAGGCCTTCTGGGCCTCGACGCCCGCGTGCACCTCCGCCATGTCGAGCTTGCGGGCCTGGCCGATCAGGTCTTCCAGGGCCGCCTCGGGGAGCGCGCCCGGCTGGGCGAAGACCAGGACGCCCTCGCGAATGATCGCCAGCGTCGGGATCGACCGGATCTCGAACGCGGCCGCCAGCTCCTGCTGCGCCTCGGTGTCGACCTTCGCGAAGGTGATGTCCGTGTGCTTCTCGGCGGCCCGCTCGAAGACCGGCGCGAACTGGCGGCAGGGACCGCACCAGGCCGCCCAGAAATCGATCAGGACGAAGCCCTTGCCGTCCTCACCCTGGACCACCTCGTCGAAGTTGTCCTTGGTCAGTTCCACCGTGCTCATCGCTGCCACCTGCCTTTCACCGCCGGGTATCTCCGGAGCGGGCCCGGTCTCGGACCCACGGCCGTCACAACCCCGCCACCTGCGGAACTATTCCGGGCGCCCGGCTTCCACTGAACGTTCCGGACCCGCCGTACGTACCCCCGGGCGAACCGGTCGAACCCCGGGCCCGGAAACCCCGGCATCCCGGTGGTACGGCCGACCCGCACCCCCCGGACGGGAGCCCGCCATGACCACCACCGGCCGAACGGCCCCCAACGGCCGCCGCGTCACCATGCTCGCCGCCGGCGCCCTGGCTGCCGCCGCCCTGATCGCCGGCTGCGGCAGCAGCAGCGGCGGCAGCAGTTCGTCCTCGACCATGCACAGCGGCAGCCAGACCCAGGCCACGCTGATGACCGAGCACAACGGCACCCTGGGCACCCTGGTCACCGACGGGCAGGGGTTCACCCTGTACCGCTTCGACCAGGACACCAACAACCCGTCGGCCACGCACTGCACCGGCGACTGCGCCACCCTCTGGCCGCCCGAACTCACCACCGGCAGCGGCGCGCCCGCCCTCAAGGGCATCGACGCCAAGCTGGTCTCCACCGTCACCCGCCCCGACGGCACCCATCAAGTCACCCTGAACGGCTGGCCGTTGTACCGCTACGCCCCCGACACCAAGCCCGGCCAGACCAACGGCCAGGGCGTCGGCGGCACCTGGTGGGCGACCACTCCGACCGGTGACAAGGCGATGGCCGGCACCGCGCCGAGCATGCCGTCCGGCGGCGGCTACTGACCGGTCGCGCGGTGCCGACGGAGCCGGTGCGCCATGGACGAGCGGACGACGGCCGGAGCCGAAGGAGTGCGGCGCGGGCGCCCGCGCCGCACCCCCGCCACGGTTATCGACACCGGCCGGGCCGGACTTGAGAACCCCGGCCCGGCCCGCACCGCACACCGCCGGCCGCGCGCCCCGCAGCCGCGGGCCGCGCACCCGCCGTCCCCGATCGACCCGCGCGCGCACCCGCGCGAGGATGGCGCCGTGGCCGAGCACCCCCGTACCACCGGTCACGACGACGGCGCCGCCACCGCGCCGACCGCCGGACACACCGGCGGCCCCGCCGCCGAGGACCGGTTGATGCGCGCCCTGTACCGGGAGCACGCCCGCCCGCTGTACGGGATGGTGCTGCACCTGGTCGGCGGCGACCGCCAGCGCGCCGAGGACGTCGTCCAGGAGACCCTGGTCCGCGCCTGGCGGCACCTCGACCGGCTCGATACCGACCGCAACAGCCTGCGGCCCTGGCTGGCCACCGTGGCCCGGCGGATCGTCATCGACGACCGGCGCGGCCGGAGCGCCCGGCCCCGCGAAGTCCCCGACGGCGAACTGGAACGGCTCCCCGCCGAGGACGAACTCGACCGCGTGCTGCGGCTGATGACCCTCACCGACGCGCTCGACTCGCTGTCCGAGGCGCACCGCGGCGCGATCACCGAGACCTACCTGCGCGGACGCACCGCCACCGAGGCCGCCGCCGTCCTCGGCGTCCCGCCCGGCACCGTCCGGTCCCGGCTCTACTACGCCCTGCGAGCCCTCCGGCTCGCCCTGGAGGAACGGGGAGTGACACCATGACCACCCCCCACGACGACCTCGGTCCGCACGGCGACCTCGCCGCCCACCTGCTCGGCGTGCTCGAACCCGAGCAGGAGGCCCGGTTCGCCGAACACCTCGCCCACTGCCCGCGCTGCACCGCCGAGGCCGCCCGGCTCGCCCCCGTCACCGCGCTGCTCGCCGAACTCGCGCCCGCCGCGAGCCCGCAGGGCGCCACAGCGGTCGCGGAGCCGGACGGGCCGCCGCCCGAACTGCTGGACCGGCTGGCCGGGCAGGTGGTGGCCGAACGGCGGCGCGCCAAGGTGCGGCGGCTGGTGCTGGCCGCGGTGGCGGCGATCCTCGCGCTGGGCGGGCCCGCGGTCACCTGGGCGCTCACCGAAGGACCGCAAGTGGCCGTCGCGGCGCAGCAGTTCAGCGCCACCGACCGGGCCACCGGAGTGTCCGCCACGGTCGGCGTCGACCCCGCCGCCTGGGGCAGCCGGATCACCGTCGCCGTCGGCCACCTGTCGGGGCCGCAGAGCTGCACCCTGGTCGCCGTCGGTACGGACGGCACGCAGCAGACCGTCACCAGCTGGGCCGTCCCCGCCACCGACTACGGCGGCCACACCGAGCTGCGCACCGGCGGCGGCACCGGACTGGCCCCGTCGGCGATCGCCCGCTTCGAGGTGCGCTCGGGCGCCGCGGTCCTGGTCGCCGTGCCCGCCCACCCCGTCCAGCTCGCCCGGCGGTGAGCACCCCGGCGCGGCACACTGGGGAGTGAGGAGGCCACGCGGGCCCGGGAGTGACCCGCCGCGGGGCGCGTGGACGGCCGAGATGCACCCGATTCCCCTGCTCTGCCCGCGCTGCGGCCAGCCGCAGCAGGTCATCCACATCGACGACCCGCACCACCCGATCCGGGTGGTGCACACCGAGACCGGCCGCGAGGACTGCGAACCGGCCACCGGCGACCGAGCCACTGCGGCGAACCAGCCGGAAGGCAGCTGAACACCCAGTACCCACCCGGGAGGTGGTGGC
The DNA here is from genome assembly GCF_014648555.1 of Kitasatospora griseola. Taxonomy (GTDB): domain Bacteria; phylum Actinomycetota; class Actinomycetes; order Streptomycetales; family Streptomycetaceae; genus Kitasatospora; species Kitasatospora griseola. The sequence continues at coordinate 103,817 of NZ_BMRI01000004.1, read as the reverse complement.
CATGAAGACACTGGTCGGATGGCACATCGAAATGGAGTTCCAGGAGGACGGCAACCGCACCAGAGCCGCCGCCATGGTCCGCCTCAGTGACGGATCGGAGTTGCGCGCGCACGGCTACTCCACCCGCCACCACTCCGACAGCCCGCAACTGCGGGTCGGCGAGGAGGTCGCCGGGGCCCGCGCCCTCAACGACCTCGCCATGCAACTGCTCACCAAGGCCCACAAGGAGGTCGGGCAGCCCGACTGACCCGCCCGGACAGCCGACCTGGCGGGGCGTCAGATCTCGTTCAACGGCACCGCCGGGTCCGCCAACCGCTCCGGGTCCACACCGCGCCCGGAGCGGACCAGTTCACGGATCGGGTCGGTCACGTCCCAGACGTTGACGTTCATGCCGGCCAGCACCTTGCCGCCGGACAGCCAGAACGCGACGAACTCCCGCCCCGCGACATCCCCGCGGAACACCACCCGGTCGTAGCCGCCGGGCTCCGCGTAGCCGGTGTACTCCATGCCCAGGTCGTACTGGTCGGTGAAGAAGTACGGCACCCGGTCGTACACGGCGTCCTTGCCGAGCATCGCCGCCGCGGCGACGGCCGGCTGGTTGAGCGCGTTCGCCCAGTGCTCGACCCGGATCGGCTTTCCGAACAGCGGATGGAAAGCGTTTGCCACGTCGCCCGCCGCGAAGACGTCGGGGTGCGAGGTCGCCAGGTGCTGGTCCGTGCGGACGCCGTTCTCGACGGTCAGCCCGGCGTGCTCGGCGAGCGCCGTGTTCGGGCTGATGCCGACACCCACCAGCAGCACGTCGGCGGGCACCGTGCTGCCGTCGCCCAGCCGCACGCCGTCCGGCTTCAGTTCCTCGACCTTGGCACCGAACCGCAGGTCCACGCCGTGCGCGCGGTGCAGGTCCGTGAAGACCTGCGCGACCTCCCGGCCCAGCACGCGCAGCAGTGGCAGCTCGGCGGCCTCCAGCACCGTCACCTCCGCCCCGGCCGTGCGGGCCGCGGCCGCCGCCTCCAGTCCGATCCAGCCCGCCCCGACGATCACCACCCGGGCCCCGGGCCGGAACGCCGCCCGCAGCCGCTCGCTGTCGCCGACCCGCCGCAAGGTCTGCACGAACTCCCCGTCCCCGCCCGGCACGGGCAGCCGGCGCGGCGAGGATCCGGTGGCCAGCAGCAGCTTCGAGTACGGCAGCCGGTCGCCGCCCGCCAGCGCGACGGTGTGCGCGGCCGGGTCGATCGCGGTGGCCGCGACGCCCAGCCGGAGCGTGACCCCGTGCTCCTCGTACCAGCCGGCCGGATGGACGTAGATCTTCTCCCGCTCCTCCTTCCCGAGCAGGTACCCCTTGGAGAGCGGCGGCCGCTCGTACGGCCGCTCGTGCTCGTCCCCGACCAGGGTGATCGGCCCCGCATAGCCCTCCGCGCGCAGCGCCTCGGCTGCCTTCGCCCCGGCCAGACTCGCCCCGACAACCACGATTCCGGTATCCATGCCCAATCTCCTTCCCGCCGTCCGACTCCCCCAGACCATGGCACCGCGACGCCTTCGGCAGGGGGACCCGCGCCGGTGGTGGCCGCGGTTGGGCTGGGGTGGGGAGTCGGCAGGAGGGGAGTGAATTGAGGGGGCGATAGAGCGATTGGGCTTCCGGACCACGGCATCGCTCCACTCCCGGCAGGGGGACCCGCGCCGGTGGTGGCCGCGGTTCGGCCGGGCGCGGGGGAGTCGCAGGTCGTGGGGGTTCGTCCGCGAGGCGGAACGGGGTTCGGGTGGGGGGTCGGCCTAGGCTGGGTCGCGGGTCCGGCCGGGCGGTCGGGGTGGTGGTGAAGGGAGTCCGAGGGATGGTGGTGGAGCGGACGGCCACGGTGCGGTGCGTGCCGGCGGTGCCGTGCTGGGCGGGGCTGACGGTCCGTGACATGGACGCCGCGCAGGGGTTCTACGGGCCGCTGCTGGGTTGGGAGTTCGTCCCGGGACCGGACCGCTGGGGCCCGTACGTGCGGGCCACGGTCGACGGCGTCGAGGTCGCCGGACTCAGCCAGTTGGACGCCGCCTGGGAACGCCCGGTCGCCTGGACCACCTACTTCGGGATCGAGAGCGCCGACCGCGCCGCCGACGGCGTCCGCGAGCGCGGCGGCACGCTCGCGGTCGGCCCGCTGGCGTTCGACGCGGGCCGGGTGGCGCTGGCCGCCGACCCGTTCGGGGCGACCTTCGGCATCTGGGAGGGCGAGCCCGGCGAGGACACCTGGATGACCGCCCCCGGCGCGCCCGCCTGGATCGAGCTGCGCACCGCCGACCCGTTCGCCGCCGCGCTGTTCTACGGCGAGGTGTTCCGCTGGGACGGCCGCGACCCGTCGGAGTTCGAGGTCCGCTACGAGGACGAACGCGTCGTGCTGCGCTCCGGGGGCCACAGCGTGGCCGCCCTCCGGCTCGCCCACGACCTCGCCCCGCACTGGGAGGTGTTCTTCGCGGTCGCCGACACCGACGCCACCGCCCACCGCGCCACCGCCCTCGGCGGCCGCGTCCTCGACGGCCCCGCCGACTCCCCGTACGGTCGCGTCGCCCGCCTCGCCGACCCCGAGGGCGGGCGGTTCTCGATCCTGACCGCACCTCGCTGACGGCGGGGGACCAGGCGCCGGTCCGGACGAACCCGCAGCGGACGGCCGGGCCGGGCGCGTCCGCACACCGCCCTTGCGGGGGCGCCTTCCATCCGGCTGCCCGAGCGCGTTCAGCGGTCGGTGACGCGGGTGGCGGGCGCGGTGGCGTGGGCGAACAGGCGGTGCATGGCTTCGGGGAGGCCGTCGGGGTGGTCGACGGGGTGGTGGAAGTCGAAGCGGGCGTCGAGCACGGCGGCGGGGTCGGCGCCGAGCAGGCGCAGGCGCAGGCCGCGGCGGTCGAGGGCGATCGGGCGGACGTCGCGGAGGCGCCCGGCGGGGAACGGCGGGCCGTCGGGGCGGTCCAGGGCCCGGGCGCCGAGCAGCAGCAGCTGGTCGGTGTGGGCGGTGGCCAGGTGCTGGAGCAGCCGGGTCTCCTCGGCGGCGACCGGGTCGGCGTCGGCGGCGGCCAGCTCGGCCGGGTCGAGGCAGCACTCGGCGCCCCAGAGGTCGTCCAGCGCCAGGTGGTCGATGTCCAGGCGGAGCAGCACGCCCTCGCCGGTGGGCGGGGTCTCGCCGGGGGCGCGGGTGAGCAGGCCCTGTGCCTGGAGTCGGCCGCGGATGCGGTGCGGCACGGCGACGGGGGCGACGTCCACGCAGTCGAGTTCGGCGCTGAGGGGGGTGCGGGCGAGGGCGGCGATCCGGTGCAGGGCGGACTCGCGGCCGACCAGGACGGCCACCGAGCCGTCCGGCCGCAGCGTGCAGCGGACCTGCGGGGGCAGGCCGGGGCGGGCGGTGAGGTCGGCGCCGCGGATGTCCAGGACGGCGGAGGAGCCGAACTCCAGCAGGGTGCGGGCCCGTTCGGCGGCGGCGGGGGAGGGCGAACGGCGGGCGGGCTGGGGCAGCACGGAGAGCCTCCTGATTGACTTAGGTGAGGCTAACCTAAGTCAATCGGAGGTCGAGCGTCCAGCGGGCGTGCGGCGGGGGCTCAGCCGTCGATCGCGGCGGCCGGCGCGCCCAGCATGCGCAGCACCAGCTGCCCGTAGCGGCGGCCCAGTTCCTCCGGGGACTCGCTGCTGCGCTCGGTGTACCAGCGCGAGACGTCGATGCCCAGCGAGGTGACGGCGCGTGCCGCGGTCCGCTGGTCGGGCACCTGGAAAACGTTTTCCGCCACCCCGCGCGCGATGATCCGCAGCACCGTCTCCTCGATCCGGATGCGCAGCTCGGCGACGGCCGCGAAGTCCTCCTCGGGCAGCGCGTGCAGCTCGTGGTTGACGATCCGTCCGACCGTGTGGCCGCGGGCGTGCCAGGTGGTGAACGACTCGGCCAGGGTGCGCATCTGCGCGACCGGGTCGGTGGCGGAGGCCTCGGCCTGCTCCACCAGGTCCAGCGTCGCCCGGTGGCCGGTGCGGGAGATCTCGGCGAGCAGGGCTGCCTTGGAGGGGTAGTGGATGTACAGCGCGGCGGGGCTCATGCCGGCGGCGGTGGCGATGTCCCGGGTGGTGGTGGCGTGGTAGCCGCGGCGGGCGAAGGAGTCCACGGCGGCCAGCAGCAGCCGCCGCGCTGCCTCGGTGCGCTCCCCGGGCCACAGTGCGGCGGTCGCTGGGTCGTTCATGGGGGCAATCCTCGCAGACGGTTCGGGCCGGTCCGGGCGGGTGGGCTGTTGACAGTGTCGCCCGCCGCCAAGATGCTAAGCAAGCGCTTAGTCATTCCCTCGACGCGGGGTGGCGGCGGCGCGAGGCAAGCGGAACCATCCCTGGCAGCACATCCGAGAGGTACGGCGATGACAGTGTCGTTCAAGGGCAAGGTGGCGGTGGTCACCGGAGCGAGCCGCGGCATCGGCCTCGGCATCGCGCGCGAACTGGTGCAGCGCGGCGCCAAGGTCTGCATCACCGCCCGCACGCAGCAGACCCTGGACGAGGCGGTGCGCGAACTCGGCGGCCCCGACCACGCGTTGGCGGTGGCCGGCAAGTCCGACGACGCCGCGCACCAGGAGGAGACCGTCACCCGGGTGATGGAGACCTTCGGCCGGTTCGACCTGCTGGTCAACAACACCGGCATCAACCCGATCTACGGCCCGATCCTGGACACCGACCCGGCCGCCGCCGCGAAGATCCTCGCCGTCAACGTGCTCGCCCCGCTGGCCTGGACCCGCCGCGCGCACGCCGCCTGGATGGCCGAGCACGGCGGCGCGGTGGTCAACGTGGCCTCCATCGCGGGCATCCGCGCCTCCAACGGCATCGGCATGTACGGCGTCTCCAAGGCCGCGCTGATGCGGCTCACCATGGAACTCGCCTCCGAACTCGGCCCCGACATCCGGGTCAACGCGGTCGCCCCCGGCGTGGTCAAGACCCGCTTCGCCGAAGCCCTGTTCGAGGGCCGCGAGGAGAAGGTCGCCCGCGCCTACCCGCTCGGCCGCCTCGGCCTGCCCGAGGACGTGTCGGGTGCGGTCGCCTTCCTGCTCTCCGAGGACGCCGGCTGGATCACCGGCCAGACCCTGGTGGTGGACGGCGGCGTCACCCTCGGCGGCGGGCTGTGACGGACGGCCGACCCGCCTTCGACGCGGCCGGCACCGGCGCGGTCGTCACCGGCGCCGGCCACGGCATCGGCGCGGCCCTCGCCCGGGCGCTGACCGGGGCCGGCGCCCGGGTCGTGGTCAACGACCTCGACCCGGACGCCGCGCACGCCGTCGCCGCCGAACTCGGCGCGCACGCCGTCCCCGGCGACGCCGCGAGTGCCGAGGGCGTCGCCGCACTGATCGGCGCCGCCCGCGCCCACCTCGGCGCCGTCGACCTGTACTGCGCCAACGCGGGCGTCGCCACCACCGGCGGCCCCGACGCCCCGCCGGACGCCTGGGAACGGGCCTGGCAGGTCAACGTGCTCGGCCACGTCCGGGCGAGCGAACTGCTGCTCCCCGACTGGCTGGAGCGCGGCAGCGGCCGGTTCCTGGCCACCGTCTCCGCCGCCGGGCTGCTCACCATGCTCGGCTCCGCCCCGTACGCCGTCACCAAGCACGGCGCGCTGGCCTACGCCGAGTGGCTGTCCGCGACGTACCGGCACCGCGGCGTCCAGGTGCACGCGCTGTGCCCGCAGGGCGTGCGGACCAGGATGCTGGACGACACCGGCGAGCACGGGCAGGTGCTGCTCGCGCCCACCGCGATCGAGCCCGCCGAGGTGGCCGAGGCCGCCCTGCGCGGCATGGCGGCGGGCGAGTTCCTGATCCTGCCGCACCCGGAGGTCGCCGACTACTACGCGGCCCGCGCCACCACCCCCGACCGCTGGCTGCACGGAATGAACCGGCTCCAGCGGCAGATCGAGGCCCGACAGGAGACCCGATGAGAGCCTGGCAGATCGCCGAACTCGGCGCCCCGCTGGACGTGATGAAGCTCGTGGAGGACGCCGACCGCCCCGTCCCTGGCGAGGGGCAGCTGCTGGTCCGGGTCCGGGCCGCGGCCGTCAACTTCCCGGACGCGCTGATGGCGGCGGGCCGCTACCAGGTGCGCCCGCCGCTGCCGTACACGCCGGGCGTGGAGCTCTGCGGCGAGGTGGTCGAGGGCCCGCGCGCCGGTGAACGCCTGATCGGCACCGCCGCGCTGCCCGCCGGGGCGTTCGCCGAGTACGCGCTGATGGACGCCGCCGGCGCACTGCCCGCCCCCGACAGCCTGGACGACGCCGAGGCGGCCGCCCTGCTGATCGCCTACCAGACTGCCTGGTTCGCGCTGCACCGCCGGGCCCGCCTGGCGTCCGGCGAGACGCTGCTGGTGCACGCCGCGGCCGGCGGCGTCGGCAGCGCGGCCGTGCAACTCGGCAAGGCCGCCGGGGCGTTCGTGATCGCCGTGGTCGGAGGCGCCGAAAAGGCCGACGTGGCACGGAAGCTGGGCGCCGACCTGGTGGTCGACCGGAAGTCCGAGGACTTCGTGGCCGCGGTCGGGGCCGCCACCGGGGGCCGCGGCGCCGACGTGGTCTTCGACCCGGTCGGCGGCAGCGCCTACACCGGCTCCACCAAGTGCATCGCCTTCGAGGGCCGCGTCGTGGTGGTCGGCTTCGCCTCCGGCGAGATCCCCGCCCCGCAGCTGGGCCACGCCCTGGTGAAGAACTACTCGGTGCTGGGCCTGCATTGGGGCCTGTACGTGGCCAAGGACCCGGGGGCCGTCCGGGACTGCCACGAGGCGCTGACCGCCCTGGCCGCCGACGGGGTGGTCCGCCCGCTGATCTCCGACCGCGTTCCGCTGCCCGGCGCCGCCGACGCCGTCCACCGGGTCGCCACCGGCGCCAGCACCGGCCGGATCGTCGTCCTGCCGTGACTGCCGGGAAGGGGCGGCCCGAGCGGGCCGCCCCTTCCCGCGTGCTCAGCGGTACTTCTTCAGCTCCCGCCGCGCCAGCGAGCGCCGGTGGACCTCGTCCGGCCCGTCGGCCAGGCGCAAGGTGCGGTTGCCGGACCAGAGTTGGGCGAGGACGGTGTCCTGGCTGACGCCGGCCGCGCCGTGCGCCTGGACGGCCTTGTCGAGGATCCACTCGACGGTGGACGGGACGGCGATCTTGATGGCCTGGATCTCGGTGTGGGCGCCCCGGTTGCCGACGGTGTCCATCAGCCAGGCGGTCTTCAGCACCAGCAGCCGGGCCTGCTCGATCCGCACCCGGGCCTCGGCGATCCAGTCCTGCACCACGCCCTGGTCGGCCAGCGGGCGACCGAACGCCACCCGCGAGTCGACCCGGCGGCAGGTCAGTTCCAGGGCCCGTTCGGCGATGCCGATGGCCCGCATGCAGTGGTGGATCCGCCCCGGGCCGAGCCGGGCCTGGGCGATGGCGAAGCCGGAGCCCTCCTCGCCGAGCAGGTTGGCCGCCGGGACCCGGACGTCCTCGAAGAGGATCTCGGCGTGCCCGCCGTGGTCGGCGTCCTCGTAGCCGAACACCCGCATGCCGCGCAGGACATGGACGCCCGGGGTGTCGCGCGGCACCAGGATCATCGACTGCTGGCGGTGCACGTCGGCGTCCGGGTCGGTCTTGCCCATCACGATGAGGAGCCGGCAGTTCGGGTTCATCGCCCCGGTGATGTACCACTTGCGGCCGTTGACGACGTACTCGTCGCCGTCCCGCTCGATCCGGGTGGTGATGTTGGTGGCGTCCGAGGAGGCGACGTCCGGCTCGGTCATCGCGAACGCCGAGCGGATCTCCCCGTCCAGCAGCGGCCGCAGCCACCGCTCGCGCTGCTCGGCGGAGCCGAACTGGGCGAGCAGTTCCATGTTGCCGGTGTCGGGGGCCGCGCAGTTGACCGCGGCCGGGGCCAACAGGACGGAGCGGCCGGTGAGTTCGGCGAGCGGCGCGTACTGGACGTTGGTCAGGCCGGCCCCGTGCTCGCCGGGCAAGAACAGATTCCAGAGGCCGCGGGCCTTCGCCGCCGCCCGCAACTCGCCGACGATTGGCGGGATCGTCCACGGCTCGCGCTTCGGGTCCTCCAGCTGCGCGGCCAGCACCTCCTCCGCCGGGTAGACGAACTCGTCCATGAACGCGCCGAGTTCACCCAGCAGGTGGACCGTCCTGGCGTCGTATCCGAAGTCCATTGCTCAGCCCTCCACCGACGTGCGTCCGAACTCCACGAAGAGCGGCACCAGTTCGCCGACCCGGTCGAACCCGGCGCCGACCGTGCCGCCCTGGGTCCAGCGGAAGTGGATGCCCTCCAGCACCACCGCCAGCTTGAACGAGGCGAAGCCCACGTACCAGCCCAGGCCGGAGAGGTCCCGGCCGGACGACTCGGCGTAGCGGCGCACCAGTTCGTCGGTTTCGGGGAAGCCGGGGGCGAGCGCGGCGCCGGGCAGCACGCCGTCGAAGCGGCGGGCCAGTTCGGTGTACATCACCAGCAGGCCCAGGTCGGTGAGCGGGTCGCCGACGGTGGACATCTCCCAGTCCAGCACCGCGGTGATCCGGTCGTCCGGGCCGACCAGCACGTTGTCCAGGCGGTAGTCGCCGTGCACCAGCGCGGGGGCGGGGGAGTCGGGCAGGGTGTCCGCCAGCCGCCGGTGCAGCTCGTCGACGCCCGGCACCTCGCGGCTCCGGGAGGCGTCCAACTGCTTGCCCCAGCGCCGCAGTTGGCGCTCCAGGAAGCCTTCGGGGCGACCGAACCCGGCCAGGCCGACCGCGACCGGGTCCAGTGCGTGCAGGGCGACCAGGGTGTCCACCAGCCGCTCGCCGAGGCCGTGCACCCGCTGCTCGCCGAGCGCCGCCAGCGTCCCGGCGTCCCGGTGGGCGACGCCTTCGACGTACTCCATCAGGTAGAACGGCGCGCCGATCACCGCCTCGTCCTCGACCAGCAGCACCGGGTCCGGCACCGGCACCGCGGTCGGGGCCAGCGCGGCCAGCACCCGGTACTCGCGGGTCATGTCGTGCGCCGTGGCCAGCACGTGCCCGAGCGGGGGCCGGCGCAGCACCCAGCGGGAGGCGCCGTCCTCGACCAGGTAGGTCAGGTTCGACCGGCCGCCCTCGAACCGGCGGGCCGTCAGCGGTCCGGCGGTGGGGGAGGGCAGCGCGACGTCCAGGTGGGCGCGCAGCCTCTCCAGGTCGAGTCCGGGCGGAGCGGCGGTGGTCATCGGGGGCACCTCGCAGGGGAACGTGGGCTGACTAAGCGCTTGCTTAGGATTGCCCCGAGGGCCCGAGTTGTCAACGAGCACCGCCCGCCGGGCAGGGGAAGCCGGGCGGGCGGCGGAGGAGGGTCAGCGGGCGACGGCGGCGGACACCCGGTCGCCGAGCGAACGGTCCACGTTGCGCCAGTACTGGAGAGCGCGTTCCAGCACCGGCGCGGAGACGCCGTCCTGCAGGTGCCCGGCGATGTTGGCGACCAGCCGGCCGCGCGCCGCGTCGTCCAGCACCTCGCGCACCAGCGTCCCGGCCTGCCCCCAGTCGTCGTCCTCCCGGTGCAGCGGGTACGCCTCGCGGACCATCTTCCCGGCCACGTCCCACCCCAGCGGCGCGCCCCACAGCTCCGGGTCGGCGGCCGGCCCGCCGTACGAGTTGGGCGCGTACGGGCGGGCGGTGCGGGCGGCGTCGAACCGCATCGGGCCGTCCTTGCTGTACGAGTGCACCGGCACGTGCGAGCGGTTCGGCGGCAGCTGCGCGTAGTTCGGGCCGATCCGGTGCCGGTGGGTGTCCGGGTAGGAGAAGATCCGGCCCAGCAGCATCTTGTCCGGGGAGACGCCGACGCCCGGCACCAGGTTGGACGGCTCGAACGCGGCCTGCTCGATGTGGACGAAGTGGTCCTCCGGGTTGCGGTTCAGGGTGAACCGGCCGACCTCGATCAGCGGGTAGTCGCCGTGCGGCCACACCTTGGTCAGGTCGAACGGGTTGAACCGGTAGTCCCACGCCTCGTCGAACGGCATCACCTGGACGTGCAGCGTCCAGGACGGGAAGTCGCCCCCCTCGATCGCCTCGAACAGGTCCCGCCGGTGGACGTCGCCGTCCGCGCCGGCCAGCCGGTCCGCCTCCGCCTGGGTCAGGAAGTCGTTGCCCTGGTCGGTCCTGAAGTGGTACTTCACCCAGAACCGCTCGCCGGCCGCGTTCACCCAGCTGTAGGTGTGCGAGGAGAAGCCGTCCATGTGCCGCCAGTTCTTCGGGATGCCCCGGTCGCCCATCAGCCAGGTCACCTGGTGCGCGGACTCCGGGGAGAGCGTCCAGAAGTCCCACTGCATGTCGTGGTCGCGCAGGCCGTTGTCCGGGCGGCGCTTCTGCGAGCGGATGAAGTCCTGGAACTTGCTCGGGTCGCGGACGAAGAACACCGGCGTGTTGTTGCCGACCAGGTCGTAGTTGCCCTGCTCGGTGTAGAACTTCAGCGCGAAGCCGCGCGGGTCGCGCCAGGTGTCCGGCGAGCCCAGCTCGCCCGCCACCGTGGAGAACCGGGCCAGCATGTCGCAGCGTTTGCCCGGCTGGAACAGGTCCGCCCTGGTGAACCGGCTGATGTCCTGGGTCACCTCGAAGGTGCCGTACGCGCCGCTGCCCTTCGCGTGCACCACCCGCTCCGGCACCCGCTCCCGGTTGAACTGGGCCATCTTCTCGATCAGGTAGTGGTCGTGCAGCAGGATCGGGCCGACCGGGCCCGCCGTCAGCGAATGCTCGTCGCTCTCGACCGGGACACCCGCGTTGTTCGTGGTGAACGGGACGTGCTGGGACATCGGGAGAACTCCTCCTCGGGCACCCGCCGGGCGCCGTAGCCGCGCGGCGGCGAGGGTCGTCCACCGCGACTTCCTACCACTCGAACACCGGCCCCGGCCGCCCACAACCGCAGCCCGCCGGCCGGCACTCCGTTCGCGCCAGAAGTGATGTAGCGTCAGAAACCGGGCGCGGAGTACCCGTTCAGGAACCACAGTGCCGCCGACCACCACAGCAGCCCGATCGCGCAGAACAGCGCCCCGCCGGCCGCCGGAAGCGCCCAGCCCGGCAGTCGCCCGTGCTGGACCAGCAGCACCTTCGCCGCGAACGCCCCGTACAGGAAGCACCCCGACACCGAGTGCACCGCCACCCGCGCGTCGGTGAACCGCACCCCGTACGCCAGCAGGCAGTGCTGGGCGATCGGCAGCGACAGCGCGAACGCCGCCGCCCCGCCCACCCGGTGCCAGATCCGCACCCGGGGCGCCCAGTGGCCGCCCCGGTACATCCACAGCGCCAGCAGCACCTGCACCAGCGCCAGGCCGAACAGCGCCGACCCGAGCCGCGACTTCAGCCGCAGCGCGTCCACCCCGGCCGCGCCGAACAGGCTGCGGCCCGGTTCGGGCGTGTGCACCCGCCCGAACCAGAACAGCCCCGCGACGACCGCCACCGGCGCCAGCACCGCGAGCACGGTCGGCCAGGACACATCCGCGCGCCGCACCTCAGCCGTCCTGCGCGCCGTCGTCGGTGCTGGTGCTGGTGCTGGTGCTGGTGCTGGTGTCCGTGCTGGTGCTGGTGCTGGTGCTGGTGTCCGTGCTGGTGCTGGTGCTCGTGCTGGTGTCCGTGCTCGTGCTGGTGTCCGTGCTGGTGTCCGTGCTGGTGCTCGTGCTGGTGTCCGCGCTGGTGCTCGTGCTCGTGCTCGTGCCGGTGTCCGCGCCCGTGCTCGTGCCGGTGTCCGCGCTCGTGCCGGTGCCCGGATCGCCCGCACTTTCCGCGCTCGTTCCCGAGCCCGAGCCTGCGCCCGTACCCGAACCCGTATCCGGGCCCGTACCCGTACCCGTACCCGAACCCGTATCCGTATCCGAGCCCGTACCCGAGCCCGAACCCGAACCCGAGCCCGAACCTGCGCTCGAACCCGCATCCGTAGCCGGGTCGGCCGGATTCCCGCCGGAGCCCGCGCCCGGGTCCGGGTCCGTCCCGGTGTCGCGGGGCGGCTGCACCTCTGCGGGCGCGGTCGGGGCCGGCGGCACGTAAGGGACCACGGGAGTGGAGGGCACCGCCGGGACGGTGGACGTGGCCGGCGCGGACGGGAGCCCGGTCGCACCCGTGGCCGCCGGGTCCGTCGCGCCGGCGCTCGCGCTCGCGCTCGCGCTCGCCGACGCCGCACCCGAAGGCAGGCCCGACGGCGCGCCTCCGGTCCCGCGCAGCGTCGCGATGTCCACGCCCACCGGGTCGCCCAGCGAGGTCACCGCGTAGAAGGTGCCGTGCGGGTCCGCCACCGTGTGCCCGGTGGCCTGGCCCGGCCCGCGGTCGCCCGTGTACCGGTACAGCGGGTGGCCCTTGTACAGCACCTGCGCCGTCCCGTCGGCGAGCGCCGCCGCGCCCAGCAGCCCGTCGTCCACGCCCGGCCCGGCCAGCGGGAAGCCCGGCGTGGTCACCGGCGGCCAGGACTTCGCGCACTCGTCCAGGCAGCTGCCGTGCACCGACTTGTCCGCGCCGTACAGGTACAGGGCGTGGCCCTGCGCGTCCACCAGGATCGGGCCGAGACTGCCCACGCTCGCCAGCCCCACCGTGACGCCCACCGAGGTGGCGAACGCCGGCCCTCCCGACGGGCTCGCGGCGGCGGCCGGCGCGGCCGCCGCCGGCGCGGACCCGGTGGCCGGCGGGGCGCTCGGGGCGGGATCCGCGCCGCAACCCGCGGCCGCGAACACGGACAGGGACAGCACTGCGGTGGCGACACGGCAGGTACGGGGCATCACGACTCCTGGGGCCGGAGCGGCGGGGGCTGGTCACCATCCATCCCCGCCGCCCGCCGCCCGGCCACCCCAGAGCGGGCCCGGTCCGCACCAGGGGGTACCCCGTTGCCCTGGACGGCCCACCGCCCGCGCCCGCCGCCCGTCGACGCCGCCCGCCCGGCAGCCGCTCTGCGCGGCCCACCCGGACGGGCGGACACTGGAGAGGTACGACCACGCCCGAGGGGGCGCCCATGACCACCCAGCACAGCACCGCACCGGCGATCCGGGTCCGGAAGCTCGGCAAGCGATTCAAGGACCTCGTGGCCCTCGACGACGTCGACTTCGAAGTGCCGCCCGGCAGCGTCTTCGGACTGCTCGGGCCGAACGGGGCGGGCAAGACCACCGCCATCCGCATCCTCACCACCATCATCCAGCCCACCAGCGGCCGGGCCGAGGTGCTCGGCACCGACGTGGTCGCCCACCCGGGCGCGGTGCGCCGGATGATCGGACTGGCCGGCCAGTACGCCGCCGTCGACCCGAACCTGACAGCCCGTGAGAACCTCCGCCTGATCGGCCGGCTCACCCAACTGCCCCGCGGCCGGAGATCCCCGCGCGCCGCCGACCTGCTGGCCCGGTTCGATCTGACCCGGGCCGCCGACCGGCCCGTCCGCACCTTCTCCGGCGGCATGCGCCGCCGGCTCGACGTCGCCGCCGCCCTGGTCCCCGAACCACCCGTGCTGTTCCTCGACGAACCCACCACCGGACTCGACCCGCAGAGCCGCACCGCGCTCTGGGAACTCATCCGGGAACTCGTCGCCGACGGCACCACCGTGCTGCTCACCACCCAGTACCTGGAGGAGGCCGACCGGCTCGCCCACCGGGTCGCCGTCCTCGCCGAGGGCCGGGTGGTCGCCGACGACACCCCGCACGCCCTCAAGGCCCGCCTCGGCACCACCGTGCTGGAACTCGGCATGGGCGAGGACCCGCGCGCCGTCCGAGCCGCCGCCCTGATCGCCGACAAGCTCCAACACGCCTCCGAACGCGACGGCGCCCTGCTGCGCCTGCCCAGCCCGGACGGGTCACTGCTGCTGATGGACGTCCTGCACGCGCTGGAGTCCGAACAGCTCACCCCGCGCACCATCGCCGTCCGCGAATCCAGCCTGGACGACGTCTACCTCGCCCTCACCGGCCACCGCACCTCCGGAGGCCCGAAATGACCGCCGTCACCGTTACCGACCTCGCCCCCGCGCCCGGCCTGTCCGGACGCCTGCTGGCCCCCGTCCGGGACGGCCTGGCCGTCTGCGGGCGCAACCTGATCGCGCTGCGCCGGGTGCCCCGGCTGCTGATCTTCTCCACGGTGCAGCCGGTCGTGTTCGTGCTGCTGTTCCGCTACGTGTTCGGCGGCGTGGTCGGCGCGGCCCTGCACGGGGTGAGCTACGTCGACTACCTGATGCCGGGCGTGTTCGTGCAGGTGGTCGTCTTCGGCGCGGTCAACACCGCGATCGGCCTGGCCACCGACCTGCAGACCGGCCTGATGGAGCGGTTCCGGTCGCTGCCGATGGCCCGCTCCGCGGTGCTCTCCGGGCGGACGGCCGCCGACCTGGTCCGGAACGTGTTCGTGGTGGCGCTGATCAGCGGCGTCGGCTTCCTGGTCGGCTTCCGGGTGCACAGCGACGTCTGGGGGTTCCTGGCCGGGGCGCTGCTGGTGGTGGCGTTCGGCTTCGCGATGTCCTGGGTGTTCGCCGTGGTCGGACTGGCCGTCGGCGACCCGGAGACCGCGACCGCCGCGGCCTTCCCGGTGCTGGCCCCGCTGGTCTTCGCGTCGTCCGCGTTCGTCCCGACCTCGACCATGCCCGGCTGGCTCCAGGTGTTCGCCAACCACCAGCCTGTGACCATCACCGCCAACGCGGTCCGCGCCCTGATGCTGGGCACGCCGGTCGGCTCACAGGTCTGGCAGGCCCTCGCCTGGGACGTCGGCATCGTCGCGGCGTTCGCGCCGCTCGGCGTCTGGCTGTACCGCAGGGCGGTCTGAGCGACCGAACGATCGGACCGACGTCAGGTCGCCTGCTCGGGCTGCGCCCACACGGTGCGGTCGCCGCCGCGCCAGGCGACCAGCTCGGGGTCGTCCAGGTCCGGTTCGTCCACGCCCGCGCGGCGGACGAACTCCGCCACGTCCTCCGCCGAGGTGGCCCGCCCCACCGTCCGTCCGTAGATCTCCACCCGCCGGTACGGCCGCGCCCCGCGGGTCGGCGGGCGGACCACCACCGGCGGGTGGAATATGTCTCCGGTCTCGCTCATACCCCCAGTGTCGCGCGCCCCGGGCGGACCGGCATCGGTGCAGGTCACGAGGTGGCGGCGGAGCGTGTGCAGCCCGTCGCGGACGGTGCGGCGGCGAGCGGGCTCAGCCGGCGAACAGGCGGCGCAGCACGTCCAGACCGCCCGGCGCCAGCGGGTGGTAGCGGCCGGCCAGCAGCTCGGCGGGCGGGACGAAACCGCACCAGTCGACCTCGGCCGGGTCCGGCGCCGGCGGGCGGTCCGTCAGCAGTCGGCGCACCACCAGGAAGCCGCTCGCCAACTGGACGGTCGGGTGCAGGCATTGGCGTGCCGCGCCCGCCAGGACGTCGTAGTGGCCGGGGTGGACGGGGGTCGATCCGGTGCGCCGGTACAGCAACACCCGGCCGACCGGGTCGACGTGCACCGTGGCGGTGAGGCGGCGCCGGACGGCGCCGGGGCCGGACCGGGCGGTGGTGGGGGCATCCATCGGTGCGGGAGTGGAGGGCACAGGCATCCCGTCTGTCGCTGGGCCGGGGCCGCAGCCGGCACCGGGCCGGAGGCGAGAGTCGTGCCTGACGCATCATCACCACCCGGATGCGGCACGATTGTTGCACATCGTGGTCGAACGGTGACGTATCGTGTGCGCCAGTCGCGTCCCCCGTGTGCGCCATTCGCGCCCCGTCACCGAATCGAGGGCCCGTGCACCCCGCCACCGCCCCCGGCGGCCTCCCGCTGCTGGGCCACCTCCCGGCCATGCTCGCCCGCCCGCTCGCCTTCCTCGACACCCTGCCCGCGCACGGCGACCTGGTCCGGGTCCGGGTCGGCCCGCGCGAGCTGTACCTGGTCGGCGCACCGGAGTTGATCCGGCGGGTGCTCACCGACCGGGCCGACTTCGACCGCACCGGCCCGCTCTACGCGAAGATCCGCACCTTCCTCGGCAACGGCCTCGCCTCCTGCCCGCACGCCGACCACCAGCGGCTCCGCCGGATCGTCCAACCCGCCTTCCGGCAGGCCCTGTTGCCGCGCTACGCCGAGGCGATGACGGCCGAAACGGCCGCGCTCACCGCCCGTTGGCGGGCCGGGCGGACCGTCGACGTCACCCGTGAGGCCTTCACCCTCACCACCGCCGTCGCCGTCCGCACCCTGTTCTCGGCCGGTCTGGCCGCCGAGGCCGGCGAACGGCTGCGCCACGCGCTGGACGTGCTGCTGCGCGGCCTGTACCTGCGGGTCGTGCTGCCCCCGCCGCCGACCTGCTGCCCACCCCCGCCCGCCGCGAGTACCGCCGGGCGCTGCGGGCCTGGCACGCCGGGGTGGCCGCCATCATCGCCGACTACCGGGCCCGCGGCGTCGACCACGGGGACGTGCTGTCGCTGCTGCTGGCCGCCCGCGACGAGGACGGACGCCCGTTGGCGGAGCGCGAACTCGCCGACCAGGTCGCCACCTTGGTGCTGGCCGGGGCCGAGACCACCTCCTCCGCGCTGGCCTGGTCGCTCCGCCTGGTCGCCGAACACCCCGAAGTGGAGCGGAAGTTGCACGCCGAGCTGGACGCCGGCCCGGCCGGCGAACCCGCCCGCTGGCAGCACCTCGCCCAACTCCCCTACACCGCCCAGGTGGTGAGCGAGGCCCTGCGGCTCTACCCGCCCGCCTGGGCGGTCAGCCGCACCACCACCCGCCCGCTCGAACTCGGCGGCGCCCGGCTGCCCGCCGGTGCGTTGGTGGTCTGCTGCCTGTACCTGCTCCAGCGCCGCCCCGAGCTGTTCCCCGACCCCACCCGCTTCGACCCCGACCGCTTCGCCCCCGGCGCCGTCCACCGGGACGCCTACCTGCCGTTCGGCCTCGGTGCCACCCGCTGCCCGGGCGACCGCTTCGGCACCGTCGAGGCCACCCTGGCCCTGGCCACCATCGCCGGCCGCTGGCGGCTCCGCCCCGCCGCCGAGGGGCCGGTGCGGCCGCAGCCCAGACTGGTGCTGTCGCCGGGCCCGCAGCCGATGACGCCGACCGATCGGATCAACGGGCCAGCAGGTTGACGCCGCTCCGGAACAACGGCGGTGCCACGGCCGCCAGTCGGACGATCCTCGGCCCGACCAGGGGATGGTGGCGGGCGGTCAGGAGCGCCGTGGTGAGCAGCCGGTAGGGCCGGGTGGCGCGCCGCCAGGCGCGTTCGTACCCGGCGGGCCGGTCGGCGGTCAGGCAGTGGACGGCCGCCTCGGCGGAGGCCAGGGCGATCGCGATCCCCTCGCCGGTGAGGGCGTCCAGGTAGCCGGCGGCGTCCCCGACCAGCAGCACCCGACCGTGCACCCGCGCACCGGCGTGCTGCCGCAGCGGACCGGCGCCGCGGACCGGCCCGGCCGCCGCGCCGCCGATCCGCGCCAACAGGGCTGGGAACTGGTCGAGTTGCCGATCGAACGGCAGACGCTGCGAGCCGAGCACCGCCACCCCGACCGTCCCCTCGGACACCGGCGTGACGTACGCCTCCGCATGCCGCGACCAGTACACCTCCACCAGGTCGCTCCACGGCCGCACCGCGAAGTGCCGCCGCTGCCCGTACCGGGCCGGCCGGCGGGCGTCGGTCGGCCGGTGCAGTCCGAGCGCGCGGCGCACGGGGGAGTGCAGGCCGTCGGCGGCGACCAGGTGCCGAGCGGTCAAATCTCCTACTGTGACGGCCTGTTCGGTGATGGTGAGACCCTCCGCGCGGCCGGTGGTGCGCCGGACCCCCGACTGCTCGGCGCTGGCCGCGAGCGCCGCGTGCAGGACGGTGCGGCGCACGCCCAGGCCGTGGCCGGTGCGGAAGCGGGCCTCGGCGGCGCGCGAGCCGTCGGCCTCCAGGTAGCGGATGCCGTGGAACGGCCGCCCCTCGACCGCGACGCCGAGCCGGGCCAACGCCCGTACCGCGCCCGGCATCAGGCCCTCGCCGCAGGCCTTGTCGACCGGCGTCGGGCGCGGCTCCAGCACGGTGGTGGACAGCCCCGCGCGGGCGGCGTGGATCGCGGTGGCCAACCCGGCCGGGCCGCCGCCGATCACCAGCAGGTCGATCACGCGGCGGCCCGGCACAGCGTCAGCGCCGCCTCCTCGCAGCGCAGCCGGGTGGCCAGCAGAAGGGAGTTGAGCACGGTGAAGCCGAGCGCCGTGACCCACGCCGTGTGCACCAGCGGCAGCGCGAAGCCCTCCACTGCCACCGCCAGGTAGTTGGGGTGCCGAAGCCACCGGTACGGACCGCCGGCGACCAGCGGCAGCCCCGGTACCACGATCACCCGGGTGTTCCAGCGCGGTCCCAGCACCCCGATGCACCACCAGCGCAGCCCCTGCGCGGCGAGCGCCAGCACCAGCATCGGCCACCCCAGGCCAGGCAGGAACGGCCGCTCCGCCCACCGGACTTCCAGCAGCAAGCCCACCAGCAGCCCCGTGTGCAGGGCCACCATCGGCGGATAGTGCCCCCGCCCGTACTCCACCCCGCCCCGGGCCAGGCTCCAGGCGGCGTTCCGGCGGGCGACCAGCAGCTCCGCCAGTCGCTCGATGGCGACCAGCGCGATCAGCACGGTGTAGGCGGCCACGTCGATCACCAGCGCAGCAGGACGAGTTCGGAGGCGAAGCCCGGACCGAGGGCGAGCACCAGCCCGAACGAGCCGGGCGGCGGCGGACCTTGGTCGATCACGTCGCGCAGGATGTGCAGCACCGACGCCGAGGACAGGTTGCCGCAGCGCGCCAGCGACTCCCGGCTCGGCGCCAACGCGCCTTCCGACAGTCCGAGTTCCTCACCCAGCACCTCCAACACCCGCGGCCCGCCCGGATGGCACACCCAACTGCCCACGTCGCCCGGCTTCAGATCGTGCGCCGCCAGGAACGACGCCACCTCCTCGCCCACGTGCAGCCGTACCAGCTCCGGCAGTTCGGGCCCCAGCAGAATGCCGAACCCGGAGTCGCCGACCTGCCAGCCGAGCAGCCGTTCCGTCCCCGGATACAGCCGACTCCGGGTCGCCACCACCGTCGGCCCGGCTGCCGCCGTCGCCGCCGGATGCTCGTCGCCGACCGCGAGCAGCGCGCCCGCGCCGTCCCCGAACAGTGCGGTGGCCAGCAGGTTCGCGGCCGAGGTGTCCGTCCGCTGCAGGGTCAGCGAGCACAGCTCGGTGGCCAGCAGCAGAGCCGCGCCAGCGCTGTGACGCCCTGTCAACAAGTCGTCGACGACGGCCAGTCCGCCGGCGCCGCCCGCGCACCCCAGGCCGAACAGCGGCACCCGGCGCACGTCCTCGCGCAGGCCGAGCCGGGACGCGATCCGTGCCTCCAGCGAGGGCACCGCGATGCCGGTGACGGTGGTGGTGACCACTGCATCGACCTGCTCGGCGGCCATCCCGGCCGCGGCCAGCACCGACTCGGCGGCCCGGAGGGCGAGTTCGGACGCGGCCTCCAGCCAGGCGTCGTTCGCCTGCCCGAACCCGTCGAACCCGCCGTAGCGCTCCAACGGGAACGCCAGTCGCCGGGACTCCACCCCCGCGCCGGCGAAGAACCGCTCCGACAGGGCCCGTTCGTCCCCCGACCCGCCGCGCAGCACGGCCAGCCCGGCGGCCAACTCGCCCTGCCGGTACCGATGGGGCGGAAGGACCCCGCACACTGCCGCGATCCGCGTCACCGATCCAGGATAGGGACCGAACCCACCCGAACCGGGCAATCCTCCCGCGCCCGGCGCGTCTGCGCCGACGCCGGGGGATGCCGTCAGAGGCGCAGGGTGCTCCAGCCGCGGGTGATGTCGTCGCGGACGTCGGCGGGTCGGCGAGCCGTCAGCAGGGCGAGTAGGGCGGTGCCGTCGCCCGGCCGGGCCGCCGGGTCGGGGGTGAGGGCGTGGGCGACCACGGCGGCGAGCGCCGGGTCCAGGGCGTGGACGGCGGCCAGTGCGGCCCGGTCCGGGCCGGTGTCGACGATCCGGCGGATCACCGCGCCGGTGCTGGCGGCCGCGAACGGACTGGCCCCGTGCGCGGCGCACACCACACAGCACGCCCACGCCCAGATGTCGGCGGCCGTGCCCACCCGCTCCTCGCCGAACTGCTCCGGCGCCATGTAGGTGAGCGTGCCCGGCCCCGCGCCCGTCATGGTCAGCCGGGTGCCGTCCACCAGGGCGGCGATGCCGAAGTCGAGCAGCCGCGGCCCGGCCGAGGTCAGCATGATGTTCGACGGCTTGAGATCGCGGTGCACCAGGCCGAGCCGGTGGACGCCCGACAGCGCCACCGCGAGCGCCAGGGCGAGCGCGCGCAGCGCCTCCGGGGAGCGCACCGGCCCGTTCTCCCGCAGGTGGGCGTCGAGCGGCCGTCCGTCCAGCAACTCCATGGCCAGGAACGGGCGGCCCGCGTCCACCCCGGTGTCCAGCACCCGCGCGGTGTACGCCCCCGGCACCATTGCCAGCACCTCGGACTCCCGCTGGAAGCGGCGCAACAGGTCCGGATCGTCCAGCAGCTCCACGTTGATGGTCTTCAACGCGACCTGGGTGGCCGCGCCCGCACGACGCGCCAGGTACACCGTCCCCATGCCGCCGGCACCGATCCGGCCGAGCAACTGGTAGCCCCCGATGCTGCGCGGCTCGTGCCCGCCCAACGCCTGATTCGGCACCTGGGCGGGCGGAGGCGGGGGAACGACGGGCGGGGCGGCCGGGGGCGGGGCGGTGGCGAGTGCCGTCGCGGGGGCGGTGACCGGAGCGAAGGGCGGGGCGAAGGGCGGAGCGACCGGCGGGGCGGGCGTCGGCCAGGCTGCGGCCGGGGAACCGAGCGGCGCGGTGGGCGCCAGTGCGGGGTGCCGGCGGGCGGTGATCAGCGCCACCGCCTGGAACACCACCGCACCGAGCACCACGCCCAGCGGCAGCGCCACCACCGCGAGAACGGCGAGCAGCCCGAGCGCGCCGAGACCCCGCCGACGGAGCCGCCCGTCCGCAGCCACCTCCGGCGGCATGCCGACGGTCAGCAGCGCCCGGTCGACCAGGTGGGTGAGCAGCAGCAGTGCGGCCACCAGCACCGCCGTGAAGCCCGTCAGCCAGAGCTGCGGACCGACGTGGGTCAGCCGGAGCGCCACCGCGAGCGCGCGGTCGCTCACGAAGACCGCCGGGCTGTGCAGCACGTCGAAGCCGGTGTTCATGATGAGGGTCATCAGGGCTTCGAGCGCACCCGCGAGCACCACGAACACCGCCAAGTCGCCCACCACCGGCCCGAGCCCGGGCGGCGCGGTCCCCGTCACGGCGGCCACGGACCGGGCCCGGATCGTGCGCTGGGAGCGCCGCAGCAGCGGCAGTGACAGCAGTCGCACCACCAGCGCCGGCAGCAGCACGATCAGCAGATCAACGGTGAGATTGAGGTCCAGCACCGTCGGATTCCCCCTGGTCGGCCGGTGAGCAGGAACCGGGACTATATGTCCGGCACGCGGGCTCCGGCACTCGACAACTCGGCCTCTTCACCGCAGGTGTGACATGCCGTCACCTCCGACGGTCCCGCGTCGCCGGTCCGCAGGCGGCTAGTGTGGCCGGGGTGAGCGATGCGGCAGTGGCGTCCCGGGGGCCGATCGAGGGACTGGCGCGGGCCTGCCACCCGGTGCCCGCCGCGGCGGTGACCGTGCTGGCCGCGGCGATGGCCGTCGGGGCCGGGCGCGGACCGGTCGGGACGCTGCTCACCGGCGGTGCGGTCGCGGCCGGGCAGCTGTCGATCGGCTGGAGCAACGACCTGATCGACCGACGGCGGGACGAGGCGGCCGGGCGTTCCGACAAGCCGCTCGCCGTCGGCGAGGTGGCGGGCCGTCGGGTCGCCGCGTCGACCTGCTGGGCGGTGGCCTGCTGCGTGCTGCTGTCGGCGGCGTGCGGGGTCGCGGCGGCGACCGTGCACCTGGTGGCGGTGGCCGCCGGCTGGGTGTACAACCTACGGCTGAAGGCCACCTGGTGGTCCTGGCTGCCCTACGCGCTGGCGTTCGCGCTCCTGCCGGCCTTCGTCACCCTCGCGCTGCCGGGCCGGCCGTGGCCCGCCGCACCCGTCCTCGGCGCGGGCGCGCTGCTCGGCGTCGCTGCCCACTTCGCCAACGTCCTGCCGGACTTGGCCGCCGACCGCGCCGCGAACATCCGCGGCCTGCCCCAACGCGCCGGCGCCCGCGCCTCGGCCCTGACCGCCGTCCTCGCCGCGACCGCCGCCGCACTCCTCCTCGCCCCCGGCTGGCCCGTTCTCGCCGTCACCGCTCCGCCCGCCCTCGCCGCCCTGCTCGCCCCGCGCGGCCGCCTCCCGTTCCTGGCGGTCATCGCCGCCACGGCGGTCGCGCTGGGGCTGCTGCTGCTCAACGGCGGTCTGCGCAACGGCTCCTGAGCGGGAGCTGTGTCACACGGAGCTCTCCCACTCCTCGCGGAGCATCCCGAAGAGCACGGTGTCGTAGCGCTTCCCCTCCAGCAGGACGGCCGACCGGCGGCGGCCCTCCTCCTGGAAGCCCAGCCCCGTGAAGGCCCGCACCGCACGCTCGTTGCCGCTCCAGGTGTCCAGCTCCAGCCGACCGAGCCGATACGCACCGAACAGGTGGTTCACGAGCACCCGCACCGCGTCACGGCCGTGGCCCCGGCCCCAGAACTCCCGCTCCCCGATGGTCACCCCCAGGGTGGCCACCCCCGCGTACGGGTCCAGGTCCCGGTAGTCGGCCATGCCGATCACCCTCCCGCCCGCCAGTTCCTCGATCGTGAACACGGCCGACTCCCGGGGGTTCAGCCGCAGCATGGTCTCGAACCCGCGAGCCACCGCCTCCGCCGTCACCGGCCCGAAACCGGGATCACCGGCCGTCGCCCACCGCACCACCTCCGGATCGTTCCGCCACCGGAGATGGTGCGCCGCATCCTCGGCGCGCAGCGCACGGAGGCTTACCAGGTTTCCTTCGAACATTGCGCCACTTTAATCAGGCGCGCGGTGCCGGGGTCGATGATTATTTTTCGCAGGTTCGTCATGGGCGCGCGGAGGCGGCCGAGGCCGGGGGTTGTTGCTACGCCGCCGTCAACCTGCGGGTGGCCGCCCAGACCACCCGTCAGATCACCGAGGCCCTGCGCGGTTGAGCCGCCCGGAGTGCGGCCCGGTGCCCCGCCGCGGTGGGCAGCGGGGCACCGGTGGCCGGTCGGGGGCGGAGTGCAGCAGGGTCAGGCGGAGAAGCCGCCGTCGACGGAGATCACCGAACCGGTGAGGTAGCGGGCGTCGGGGCCCGCCAGGTGGGCGACGGTGGCGGCGATCTCTGCGGGGGCGGCGTAGCGGCCGAGGGCGGTGAGGCCGGCGATGGCTTCGGCGTTCGGGCCGGCGGCGGGGTTGGCGTCGGTGTCGGTGGGGCCGGGGTGGACGAGGTTGACGGTGATGGCGCGCGGGCCGAGTTCGCGGGCCAGGCCCTTGGTGAGGCCGATCAGGGCGGTCTTGCTCATCGCGTACAGGGCGAGGCCGGGGAACGGGGCCCGTTCGGCGATGTTGCTGCCGATGTTGATGATCCGTCCGCCGTCGGTCATGTGCCGGGACGCGGCCCGGGCGAGCTGGTACGGGGCGCGGACGTTGACGGCGAGCGTGGCGTCGATCTCGGCGGGGCCCAGCTGGTCCAGCGGGCCGACCAGGAAGACGCCCGCGTTGTTCACCAGGACGTCCAGCCGGCCGAGCGTCCCGACGGTCCGTTCCACGGCGGCGTCCAGCGCGGCGGCGTCGGCGCTGTCGGCCCGGACGGCCAGCGCCCGGCGGCCCAGTCCCTCGATCTGCTCGACGATCTTCTGTGCGGATGCTTCGCCCTCGCGGTAGGTCAGGGCGACGTCGGCGCCCTCCTCGGCCAGGCGGAGCGCGACGGCCGCGCCGATGCCGCGGCTGCCGCCGGTGACCAGAGCGACGTTTCCTTCAAGTCGGTTCATGTGATCGATACTTGTCGGGGCGCGGGGTCGGCGCTGGCGGGAATCCGACCCGGCGTTGCCGGGGTCAGGCGAGCGCGCGGGCCTCCGCCAGGATGCGGTCGGCGTCCTGGTCGAGCAGCAGGCCGGCCACCGCGAGGCCGAGTTTCTCGGGTGCGGCGGCGCTGCCGGACAGCCGGGCCTCGACCTGGCGGGCGCCGTCCACCGAGGTGACCTGGCCGTGCAGGGTGAGGACGCCGCCGACGGTGGTGGTGGCGAACGCGCCGACCGGGACGGAGCAGCCGCCGTGCAGTTCGGCGAGCATCGCGCGTTCCGCGCGCACCTCGGCGTCGGTGTCCAGATCGCCGGTGTGGTTGAGGAGTTCGCGGGCCAGCGCGTGGTCCTCGCGGACCTGGATGCCGAGCGCGCCCTGGCCGGGGCTGGGCGGGAAGAGCCCGACGGGCAGGAGCTCGCCGATCTCCTCGGCCCGGTCGATGCGGTGCAGCCCCGCGGCGGCGACCACCACGGCGTCCAGGGTCCGGAGCCGGGCGAGCCTGGTCGGCACGTTGCCCCGGATCCGTTCGGGGCGCAGATCGGGCCGGGCGTGCAGGAGCTGGGCGATCCGGCGGGCGGCGGAGGTGCCGACCCGGGCGCCGGCCGGCAGGGCGTTCAGCGTTCCGCCGCACAGCGCGTCGCGGACGTCGGCGCGGGGCGGCGGCGGGAGCAGGGTCAGGCCGTCCGGGTTCTCGGTGGGCAGGTCCTTGAGCGAGTGGACGACGACGTCCACCTCGCGGTTCAGCAGCGCCGCGACCTGGTTGGTGGAGAACGCCGAGCCGCCGCCGCGTTCCGAGACCTCCCGCAGGGCGGCCTTCCGGTCCAGGTCGCCGTCCTCCAGGATCACCCGGTGGCGGATCACCAGGTCCGGGTAGCGCTCCCGGACCGGCGCGAGGAACTCCCGGACCTGGGCCCGCGCCAGCCGGCTGGCCCGCGATCCCACCACCAGTTCGACCATCGTCAACTCCCGCTACTGTCCGTCACCCTGACGGCATGCTAGACCCTGATGGGCGTTCCGGTTTCCGACGGAATGTCGGAAAAGGGGGCAGTGAGGCGCTCCAGGAGGAGGAAGGCGGGGACGGCGGCCGGCGAAACGGCCGGCAGGAACAGCCACGGCCACGCCGGACCGTGGACGAACAGCAGGGTCAACAGGCCGGGAGCCAGTGCCTGGCCGATGCTCCAGGAGAGTTGGTTGACCGCCGGACAGCGGCCGCGGCGCGCCGGATGGGCGAGTGCCACGCTCAGCTCCTCGCGGCCGGGCGTGGCGACCGTCTCGGCCAGGTTGTACACCAGCATGGCGGCCACCAACCCGGTGCCGACCGGCGGGCCGGGCGCGCCGGGCAGCGCCGCGAACCAGGCGAAGGCGAGCGCGTTCAGCGCCGAACCGGCGGCCACCGCCCGGGTCGGCCGGACGCCCTCCAGTAGCCGTGACACCGAACCCGCCCTGGCAGCCCGGCCTGGTCTGCCCGCCGCGCGGCGTCGCCACGCTGTGGGAGACCGACGCCGGCGCCACCCCCGACGGTCTCGCCCGGGTGCTCGGCCGGGCCCGCGCCCGGCTGCTCGCCGCCCCCGCCACCACCATCGAACTCGCCGCCCGCACCGGCCTGTCCGCCCCCACCGTCTCGCACCACCTGCACGCCCTGCACGACGCCGGCCTAGCCGCCCGCCACCGCACCGGCCGCACCGTGCTCCACCTGCGCACGGCGGCGGCCGAACTGCTCTGCGGCGAGCGGTAGTCGGTCAGCGGCCGAAGACGGCGTACCCGAAGCCGTCCGCGTGCAGCGCCGAGTGGGTCAGCGACACGCCCCGGCCGAACAGCAGCCGCCCCGGCAGCTCCCGCTCCACCGGCAGGTGCGCGGGCGTGCGGCGCGGGTTGACCACCACCAGGCAGCGGTCGCCGCGCAGGTACGCCAACGGGTAACCGGTGTGCAGGAGTTCGACCGGCGCGTCCGGGCCGAGCGCCGGGTGGGCGCGGCGCAGCGCGATCAACTGCCGTACCTGGTGCAGCAGGGACGACTGGTCGGCGCGCTGGGAGGCGACGTCCGGGCGGCCGGGGGAGGGGTCCAGGGGCAGGTAGAAGCGGTCGGCGGGCGCGGAGGAGAAGCCGGCGTCCGGCGTCGCGTCCCACTGCATCGGGGTGCGGCAGCCGGCCCGGTTGTAGCGCGGGCCCAGCACGCTGCCCTCGGTGTCCGGCAGGCCCGGCACGAAGCGCATGCCGATCTCGTCGCCGTAGTAGATCGCCGGGGTGGTCGGCCAGGTCAGCTGGAAGGTGAACGCCGCGGCCAACTGCTCGCGGGTGCGCGGGCCGCAGGCCAGCCGCGAGTAGTCGTGGTTCGCGGTCGGCAGCGAGGCGAAGCCCCGGCCGTCCAT
>NZ_BMRI01000004.1:67192-77572 GCF_014648555.1 Kitasatospora griseola | reverse complement strand
GCTCCCACTCGGCGACGAACGGCTGCATCGAGCCCTGGCCCTCGGCGTCGAAGTAGCAGGGCTGCTGCGGCCAGTGCTCGTGCACCGTGCCCGTGCCGTTGTCCCACAGCGAGCGCAGCGCGGCGCCGTCGGCCGGGCCGCCGAACTGGAGGAAGAAGTCGCCGTGGAAACCCATCGGGACGGAACGCGCCGGGTCGCCCCACTCGGCGAGGATCACCCGGCCGGGGTGGTGGGCGTCCATCCAGGCCCGGGTCTCCCGCCACAGCCGGCCGGTCTCCACGAAGCCCGGGTCGTCCTTCACCAGCGAGGACGCCATGTCCACCCGGAAGCCGGACACGCCCAGGCCGAACCAGTGCGTCATGATCTCCCGCAGCGCCGCCCGGTTCGCCCGCGGGCCGTCCGCGTCCACCGGCTGCCGCCAGGGCTCCGCCGGATCCCGCTGCGCGTAGCCGAAGTTGAGGGCCGGCTGGAAGTCGAAGAAGTTCGGCCGGTACCAGCCCGGCCGGCTGCCGGGGGAGGCCACGTACCCGGGCGCGGGCCGGTCCGCCCAGATGTACCGGTGGTCGTCCGGGTCCGCGGCGGAGCGGACGAACCACGGGTGCCGGTTCGAGGTGTGACCCGCCACCAGGTCGAGCAGCACCCGGATGCCCGCTCTGCGGGCCGCGTCCGTGAACTTCGCCAGGTCCTCCGGCGCGCCGTAGCGCGGCGCGGTGGTCAGGAAGTCCGCGACGTCGTACCCGGCGTCGCCGAACGGCGAGGCGAAGCACGGGTTCAGCCACACCGCGTCCACCCCCAGCCACTGCAGGTACTCCAGCCGTTCCGTCAGCCCCGCGAAGTCCCCGATCCCGTCGCCGTTCCCGTCCGCGAAGCTCTGCGGATAGATCTGGTACAGCACCGCACCCCGCGCCCAGTCCGTCCCCACACCCGTCCCCTCTCGTTCCGACCGTCGCACCGTTGTCCCCTCGGCCGGGCCCGCCCCGCCCGGCCCGACCACCTGGTCGCCGCGTACGCGACCGAAGGCGCCCACCTGAACTTCACCGATCCGGACCTGCGAGGCTGCCGGGTCGCCCACTACGGTGCGAACTACCCTCGGCTGGTGGCCGTAAAGCACCGCCATGACCCGGACGGTCTGTTCACCTTCCCGCAGCCCGTCGACAGTTGAACCACGCCTGTACGGAGTCCCGCTGACCGACCGTCAGCAATCCTGTTCCGCCCTGGAGGGAGACACCGCCGTGTCGCCGCGAACCGCCCGTCCGCGCCACTACCTGATGTGCCGGCCCACGCACTTCACCGTCGACTACTCCATCAACCCGTGGATGGATCCGGCCAAGCCCACCGACACCGGCGCCGCCCTCGCCCAGTGGGACGAGCTCCACGCGCTCTTCCAACGCCTCGGCCACACCGTGGAGTTGATCGACCCGCTGCCCGGCCTGCCGGACATGGTGTTCGCCGCCAACGGCGCCACCGCGGTCGACGGCAAGGTGCTGGGCGCCCGCTTCCGGTACCCGGAGCGCCTCGCCGAGGGCCCGGCGTACGCCGACTGGTTCCGCGCGCGCGGCTGGCAGGTCCGGGACGCCGAGTACGTCAACGAGGGCGAGGGCGACCTCCTGGTGGCCGGCGGGCGCGTCCTGGCCGGCACCGGTTTCCGCACCGAGACCGCCGCGCACGCCGAGGCCGCGGCGTTCCTCGGCCGCGAGGTGGTCACCCTGCGGCTGGTCGACCCGCGCTACTACCACCTGGACACCGCGCTCGCCGTCCTCGACGACGACGAGATCATGTACCACCCGCCGGCCTTCGACGCCGAGTCCCGGGCCGTGCTGGAGCGCCTCTACCCGGACGCGATCCTGGCCGGCGAGGACGACGCCCGGGTGTTCGGCCTGAACGCCGTCTCCGACGGCGCCCATGTCATCCTCCCCGAGGCTGCCACCGGCCTGGCCGGGCAGCTGCGCGACCGCGGCTTCACCCCGATCGGCATCGACCTCACCGAGCTGCTCCGGGCCGGCGGCGCCGTCAAGTGCTGCACCCTGGAGCTGCGCCGCTGACCGCGGACGCCCGAAGGCCCGGCCCCGCGCGAGCGGAACCGGGCCTCCGGGGGTGCGTCAGGCGCGCGCCAGGTCGTAGCGGTCCAGGTCCATCACCTTCGTCCAGGCGGCGGCGAAGTCCTTGACGAACTTCTCCTTGGCGTCGTCCGAGGCGTACACCTCGGCCACCGCGCGCAGCTCCGAGTTGGAGCCGAACACCAGGTCGGCGCGGGTGCCGGTCCACTTGACCGCACCGGCGGCGTCCCGGCCCTCGAACAGGGTGCTGTCGGAGGCGACCGGCGCCCAGGCGGTGCCCATGTCGAGCAGGTTGACGAAGAAGTCGTTGCTCAGGGTGCCCGGACGGTCGGTGAACACGCCGTGCTGCGAGCCGCCGTGGTTGGCGCCCAGCACACGCAGTCCGCCGACCAGCACCGTCAGCTCCGGGGCGGACAGGTTCAGCAGGTTCGCCTTGTCCACCAGCAGGTACTCGGCCGGGAGCCGGGTGCCCTTGCCCAGGTAGTTGCGGAAGCCGTCCGCCTTCGGCTCCAGCGCCGAGAACGACTCCACGTCGGTCTTCTCCTGGACGGCGTCCACCCGGCCCGGGTGGAAGGCCACCTCGACGTCCACGCCGCCGGCCTGCGCGGCCCGCTCGACCGCGGCGGTGCCGGCCAGCACGATCAGGTCGGCCAGCGAGACCTGGTGGCCGCCCTCCGCGTTGAACGCCGACTGGACGCCCTCCAGCACCCGCAGCACCTGCGCCAGCCGCTCCGGGTCGTTGACCTCCCAGCCACGCTGCGGCTCCAGGCGGATCCGGGCGCCGTTCGCGCCGCCGCGCTTGTCGCTGCCGCGGAACGAGGACGCCGCCGCCCAGGCGGTGGACACCAGCTCGGCGGTGGTCAGCCCGGAGGCCAGCACCCGCTCCTTCAGCACGGCGACGTCCGCCGCGTCGATCGGCGCGCCCTGCGCCTGCGGCAGCGGGTCCTGCCAGATCAGCTCCTCGGAGGGCACCTCGGGGCCGAGGTAGCGGGCGATCGGGCCCATGTCGCGGTGCGTCAGCTTGTACCAGGCGCGGGCGAAGGCGTCCGCGAACGCCGCCGGGTCGTTGAGGAAGCGGCGGGAGATCGGCTCGTACACCGGGTCGAAACGCAGCGACAGGTCGGTGGTGAGCATCTGCGGGGCGTGCTTCTTCTCCGGGTCGAAGGCGTCCGGCACGGTGCCCTCGCCGGCGCCGTCCTTCGGCTTCCACTGGTGCGCGCCGGCCGGGGACTGCGTCAGCTCCCACTCGTAGCCGAACAGGATCTCGAAGAAGGAGTTGTCCCAGGTGGTCGGGGTGTTCGTCCAGGTGACCTCCAGGCCGGAGGTGATCGCGTCGCCGGCCTTGCCGGAGCCGTAGCCGCTCTTCCAGCCGAGGCCCATCTCCTCCAGGCCCGCGCCCTCGGGGGCCTCGCCGACGTTGTCCGCCGGGCCGGCGCCGTGGGTCTTGCCGAAGGTGTGGCCGCCGGCGATCAGCGCGACGGTCTCCTCGTCGTTCATCGCCATCCGGCGGAAGGTCTCGCGGATGTCGCGGGCCGCGGCGATCGGGTCCGGGTTGCCGTTGGGGCCCTCCGGGTTGACGTAGATCAGGCCCATCTGGACGGCGCCCAGCGGGTCCTCCAGGTCACGGTCGCCGGTGTAGCGCTCGTCGCCCAGCCAGGTGGTCTCGGGGCCCCAGTAGACGTCCTCGTCGGCCTCCCAGACGTCCGGCCGGCCGCCGGCGAAGCCGAAGGTGTCGAAGCCCATCGACTCCAGCGCCACGTTGCCCGACAGGATCAGCAGGTCGGCCCAGGACAGGCTCTTGCCGTACTTCTGCTTGACCGGCCACAGCACCCGGCGGGCCTTGTCCAGGTTGGCGTTGTCCGGCCACGAGTTCAGCGGGGCGAAGCGCTGCTGGCCGGCGCCCGCGCCGCCGCGGCCGTCGGAGATCCGGTAGGTGCCGGCGCTGTGCCAGGCCATCCGGATGATCAGCGGGCCGTAGTGGCCGAAGTCGGCCGGCCACCAGTCCTGCGAGGTGGTGAGCGCCTGCTCGATGTCCCGCTTCACGGCGGGCAGGTCGAGGCTGTTGAACGCCTCGGCGTAGTCGAAGTCGCCGCCCAGCGGGTTCGCCACCGCCGGGTTCTTCGCCAGGATCTTCAGGTTCAACCGGTTCGGCCACCACTGCTGGTTGCCGCCGCCCTGGGTCGGATGGGGCGCGCGGCCGTGCGCGACCGGGCAACCGCCCGCACCCTCGGACTTGGGGTCGCTGACGATGGCGTCGTCGTTCTGGGGCATGGGAAGTCCCTCCGGGTCGGGCGGATCGCAACTCTTCACTGACACCTTGGCTGTTCGCCGGAGTCGATCCTAAGATAGACACAGTCTAAGTCAAGAACACCGTCAATCGGGTGGTGATCTCCGCTCGAATCGGGCCGCGCCGCCGAGCCCCTGTACAGTTCGGGCGTCTGTTGAGCTGAATGGATGAACACATGAGTGACCTGCTCGATCGGCTGCGTGACCGGGGCTGGCGGCTGACCTCCCAGCGCAGGGTGGTCGCCGAGGTCCTGGACGGCGACCACGTCCACCTGACCGCGGACGAGGTCCACGCGCGCGCCGCCGAACGTCTCCCCGAGATCTCCCGCGCCACCGTGTACAACACCCTCGGCGAACTCGTCACCCTCGGCGAAATCCTCGAAGTCGCCACCGACGGCCGCGCCAAGCGCTACGACCCCAACGCGCACCGGCCGCACCAGCACCTGGTCTGCTTCGCCTGCGGCACCATCCGCGACGTCCACCCCACCGGCGACCCGCTCGCCGCCCTCCCCGCCGCCGAACGCTTCGGATTCACCATCACCGCCGCCGAAGTCACCTACCGCGGACTCTGCGCCGACTGCGTCCGCCGCTCCGGCTGACGCCCCACCCCGCGCCCGACCGACCGGCGGCCCGACCCCGCCGCGCCGAGCGCCGCGATCAGCACGCCCGCCGCCACCAGCAGCCACCAGACCCCGTGCGCCGCCCCGGTGAACGCCGGACCCCCGGCCGCCACCCCGCCCGCGAGCACCGTGCCCGCCACCGCCACCCCCACCGCGGAACCCGTCTGCCGCGCCGCCGACGCCAACGCGGAGGCCAGCGCCGCCATCGACCCCGGTATCCCCGCCACCGCCGTACTGGTCACCGGCGGATTCACCGTCCCCTGGAACACCCCCACCAGCGCGAAAGGCGCCACCAGCGCCGGCACCGGCGTCCCCGGACCCACCAGCAGCAACAGACCGCCCGCCGACGCCAGCGCCGCCCCCGACACCACCAGCGGCAGCCGCGGCCCCCGCCGCCCCACCACCCGGCCCGTCCACGGCGACAGCAGCACGATCAGCACTCCCACCGGAGCCAGGCACAGCCCCGCCCGCAGCGCCGACATCCCGCGCACCCCCTGCAGGTACAGCGTCGCCGCGAACAGGAACGCCCCGAACGCGCACAGCGCCGCGAACGCCATCACCAGCGCCGACACCATCGGGACGCTGCGCAGCAGGCCCACCTCCAGCAGCGGATCCGTCCGCCGGGCCTCCCACCACCCCAGCAGCGGCACCGCCACCGCCGCCACCGTGAGCGGCCCCCACACCGCCGGCGCCGACCAACCGTCCCGGCCCGCCCCGATCAGACCGAACACCGTCCCGCCGAGCAGCGCCACCACCAGCAGCTGCCCCACCGGGTCGAACCGCCGGGCCCGCGCTCCGCGCGACTCCGGCACCCAGCGCGCCGCCCCCGCCAGGCCGGCCGCCACCACCGGCAGGTTCACCCAGAACACCGCCCGCCAGCCCCACGCGTCCACCAGCGCCCCGCCCAGCACCGGGCCCAGCGCCAACGACAGTCCCGACACCGACCCGAACACCCCGATCGCCCGGGCCCGCTCCGCGCGCCCCGGAAAAGTCGTCGCCACGATCGCCATCGCCACCGGGTTCAACATCGTCCCGCCCGCCGCCTGCACCGCCCGCGCCCCCACCAGCGCCCCCGCCCCCGGCGCCAGCGCGCACAACGCCGACCCCAGCCCGAACAGCGCCAGCCCCACCATGAACACCCGCCGCCGCCCCCACCGGTCCGCCGCCGCGCCCGCCGGCAGCAGGAACGCCGCCAGCACCAGCGTGTACGCGTCCACCGTCCACTGCAGCGCCGCCACCGTCGCGCCCCACTCCCGTCGGACGGACGGCAGCGCGACGTTCACCACCGTGATGTCCAGCACCACCATCACCATGCTCACGCAGCACACCGCGAGCACCAACCGCCTGCGCCGGTCGTCAAGTTCGGGCACCCGATCCCCCTCGATCCGTGTCCGGCCCATGAATTGACGCACCGTCAATGCACTCCGGGCCGGTCCTCCGCACCGACGCTACGATTTCGAGCGTGCTCGAAATCAAGCCCCAACCCGTGCTCCCCGCCCAGGGGTTGACCATCGCGGAGGCCGCCGGACGCACCGGCGTCAGCGTCCACACGCTGCGCTACTACGAACGGGCCGGCCTGGTCGTCACCCCCGTCGACCGCACCCCCGGCGGCCGCCGTCGCTACCACCGCCGCGACCTGGAATGGATCGACCTCTGCACCCGCCTGCGCGCCACCGGCATGCCGATCCGCACCATCCGCCGCTACGCCGAACTCGTCACCGCCGGCCCCGGCAACGAACCCGACCGCCTCGCCCTCCTCGAATCCCATCGCACCGAGGTCGCCGCCCGACTCGCCGAACTCCAGTCCCACCTGACCCGCATCGACCACAAGGTCGACACCTACCGGTCCCGCCTCACCGCCGGCCGCGCCGAAGGCTTCTGGGCACCGGGCGAGTGAGGGCCCGCGCGGTCGGACTCACCCGAAGTCCGGGTTCTCGCCCAGCTGTTCATCGGCCACGGCCTGCACGACCGACGGCGCCATGGACGCCATGCCGGCCAGGGACTCGGCCCAGCTGGTCGTGCCGAGAACGCGGGCGAGCAGGCGCTTGGCGTGGGGATCGGTCACCTGCTGGGCGAGTTCGAGGAACACGGCGACCCGCTGCTGGGGGTCCGGGATCCGACAGGCGGCCTGCTCGGCGCGCTCGGGCCGGCCGAGGTGGGCGAGGAGCCGCGCCAGGTCCACCAGCGGGCGTGACCGCCTGTTGTCCGGCAGCCCGTCGATCCCGGCCTCGATCTCGGGCAGCAGGTCGAGGGCACGGTTGGTGACCCCGGCGTCGGCCCAGGCCCGGGCGACCCTCAGCAGGGTCAGGGCCCGCCGGCGTGGTTCGGGGACCTCACGGGCGAGGCTGCTCGCCCAGGTGAGGTCGGAGGCGGCCATGGCCAGTTCGAGCAGCTCGGCCCGAATCTTCGCCGCTTCCTCCTCCAGCCCGTGCTCCACGGCCAGACCTTCGGCCAGGCTCCCCAACTCTCTCGCCCGCTTGGCGTCGCCCATCGCGGTCATCGCCCCGGCGAGGTTGAGGACGGCGCGACTCTGGTGGACCACCTGGCCGGTGAAGTCCCGCAGGTGCGACTGGGCCGCGTCAGCCGTTCGGCGGGCCTGCTCGGTACGGCCCAGCGACACGTCCAGCAGCGCCAGTGCGGTCATGACCTCGACCTGCTCCTGGCGGTCGGTGAGCGACCGGCTCAGGTCGGAGACCTCGGCCCCGAGCCGAGCGGCGCGTTCGTGGGCGCCGTCGGCCGCGTACCTCCGGGCCAGCCGGACCAGGAGGTGGAGTCGGGTGGCGGGAGTGTGGATCCGTTCGGCGACGGCCTCGGCCAGGTCCGGCTGCCGCAATCCCAGCGCCGCCCTCCAGACGAGGGCGATGAGCGGGCCCTCGCGAATGTCGTCCCCCTCCACGAGAGGGAGCTCGGCCAGGCATTCCGAAGCGGTGACGGCCCCGCCGTCGACGAGGTTCAGCAGGGCCGTGATCCGCTTGTCGGGGGTGGCGATGCTCCGGGTCAGCAGCCGGGCCAGTTCAGGATCTCCGGTGGCCACGAGCGCGGCGATCAGCGAGACGAGTGCGGCCGTCCGCTCGGCGGGATCCTTGACCTTCTCCAGGGACTCGGCAGCGTCCCGGGCGAGCACTCTGGCGTGCGCCCGCTGGTCGATCTGGGCGGCGGTGCGGGCGAGGGCCGCCAGGTGCTTCACCCGCGCCGCTGGTTGGGGCAATGCGCGAGCCGTGCTCTCGGCTTCGGCGGAGAGAAGCCGCCACCGGTCGTGGTCCCCGGCCTTCGCCGCTTCGGCGGTAAGTGTGCTGAGGGTGTACACGCGGTGGATCGGCTCGGGGGTCAGCCGAGCCAGGCCGACCGCCCGATCGTGGTCGTTCAGTTGCGCGTACAGCATCGACACGTTCCTGATGGCGGAAGCCCGGCGACTGGGGTTGGCGACGGTCAGTGCGTGCGCCTGTGCGCAGGCTGCCAGCCGTTCGGCTTCGGCCGGTTCCCCGGCGTCCATCGCCGCCTTGATCGCACTGCCGAGTGCGGCGACCCGGTACTGCGGGTCCTCGATCAGAGCCGTCACCTCCTCGGCGCCGGCGAGGTCGCCCGTCCCGCACCGGCCGGCGACCACCATCGCCAAGGCCTGGGAGCGGATCTCCGGCCGCAGCGCCGAATCGGCCAGCGTCCGGGCGCGGTCGAATTCGCCGGCCGCCAGCAGGGCCTCCACCAGCGCGAGCAGCGCCCGGCCGTGGCGGGCGGGCGCGGTGATGCCGCTCAGCACCGATTCGGCCCGGTCGACGGCGCCCAGAGCTGCCCAGAGCGACGGCAGGGCGACGGGCGCGTTGTCGCTCCGCGCCCGCAGCCGGTCGCGGTGGATCGCCAGGCGGGCCATCGCCAGGAGGTCCGGGGTGTCCTGGCCGAGCAGCAGTTCCTGGGCGGCGTTGATCTCGGCGAGGCCGGCGGCATCGCTGCCGGTGACCTGGAGCATGCGGTCGTGGCGGGCGTAGTCGGTCGCCTGCGCGACCGCCCTGGGCAGGTCGTCGGTGAGCTGGAGGGTCCGGAAGTAGCCGTGCAGGAGGTACTCGGGCGTCCGGGCCGGCCAGTCCTCGTCGCGGTAGTCCTCGGCCCACCGGTGCAGCCGCTCCCGGTGCCCGGCGACGTCGCTGCCGCTCAGCACCTGCAGGGCGGAGGTGCGGAGCTCGTCGTGGCCGAGGACGTACACCTCGTCCCTGGTCCAGGGGCTCAGCAGCGTGGTGAAGGTCCGGCCGGCGACGGTGCCGAGGTGGCGGCCGAGTGTGAAGACCGAGGTGCCCGTGAGCTCGGCGAGGTCCTGGGTGGTCAGTCCGCCGTCCGCGGCGGTGACGAGGCCGAGGATCTCGCGTTCCAGCTTCGGGGCGGCGGCGAGCCGTTGGAGCTCCCGCTCGGCATCCGCCCGTACCGCCTGGGCGTGCGGGGAGACGGACAGCTCCCGGACCACGCGCGGTTCACGGAGCGGGTGGTCGTCGGGGACGTCGGAGGGGACCGGCGGACGGAGCCTGCTGGTGACGATCACTCGGAGCCCCGCCCGGGGGCGCGACGGAAGCAGGGCCGCGATGCTGTACGACTCCGGCCGGGTGGTGACGCCCTGGTCCTCGTCCAGCCCGTCCACGAGCAGCACCAGGCGGGTGCCGTTCTCCGCGCACACGTCGGCGGCCTCGTGGATCAGGCTGAGTACGTGGCCGTCGCAGGTGGCGTCGGTCATCCGGGCCGGCACGGGCCTGCCGAGGAAGGCGGACAGCTGTTCCGTCACGACTTCGCAGAAGCCCAGCCGGTCGTTCTGCCCGGCGAAGCGGCCGGTGACGAAGAACGGGACCAGCTGGACGCCGGCCGGTGGATTCAGCGCGAACCAGGACAGCAGCGCGGACTTTCCGGCCCAGGCCGGACCCCGGAGCCACCGGTACGCGTACTCGGAGGGGCCCGTGCAGAAGGCGGCCAGCTCGGCCAGCTCCTCGGCGCGGTCCCGGAGCTCCGGCGGCGCGATGCGGCGGATCTGCTCCAGGTAGCCGGTGTGCGCCGGCTGGACCGGGGGGCCCGCCACCAGGTCGCCGTCCACGATCAGGCTGCCCGAGACGGCCACCCCGCCGCTCGCCTGCGCCTGCCCCGTCCCGGTCGCCCTCACCCGTGGCAGCCGCCACCTGGATCCCATGCCGGTCACCGCACCGTCCTCGTCAGCGATCGCGGACCCGGCGGTCGCCGTCACGGGTCCGGTGACGAAGGATCCTGCCAGGGGACGGCCCTCCGCGGAGGGGGTTTGGCGGTCATCGAGCGATCCGTGGTGCGGAGGGACGGGAGCTGAGCACCCCTGCGTGGTTCGTGACCGGGGACGACGGTCCGGCCGGGCAGGCCTCGGAGCGGGCCGTAAAAGCAGAAGAGGCCCCAGTTCGACTGGAGCCTCTTCGTCA
>NZ_BMRI01000004.1:55744-67159 GCF_014648555.1 Kitasatospora griseola | reverse complement strand
GGGGGACTTGAACCCCCACGCCCGATAAAGGGCACTAGCACCTCAAGCTAGCGCGTCTGCCATTCCGCCACCCGGACCAGGTGTCTCGCCTTCGGGCTTCCTTTCGGCTGCCCCCTGGCGACAAAGAGAACATTACCAGGCTTCCGGAGTGCTTCTCACCTGCGTTTTCGAGGTGTGGGGGCGGTCCGGTGGGGCAATTCGGGCGCAAGGTGGGCAAGGTGGGCGGAGATCGGGGTGAAACTGCTGGTGGTGGGGGTTCGGGCGGGTGTTCTGGCGGCAGACCTGGCGGTGCGGGCGGCCAGGAGGGGGCAGGTCGCGCACCGAATCGGTCGGGAAGCTTCACGACACGCGTGAATCCTGTCCCGGTGCGGGTCGCCGGGGGCTGCTCTCCTAGCCTCGGGTCACCAGGAGCCCCGAGCGGAACGCCCGAAGTCCCGACAGCTGCCGCCGGCTCCCGTTCACCGCGTGAAGGGCGGCGTGCAGTGGAAGAGACGCAGAAGGCGGTCACGGACGCGGCCACCTGGCGCTCCGGACGGGAGCCCGGGCCGGGGGTGTGGCGGTTCACCGCGGAGCCGCAGGAGTCCTCGGTGCCGCGGACCAGGCACGCGGTGCGGGACCGGCTGCTGGCCCAGGGGATGGCGGGGGAGCGGTACCAGGAGCTGGTGGACGATCTGCTGCTGATCGTCTCGGAGCTGGTGTCGAACGCGGTCACGCACGCCGCGGCGCTCTCCCCGCAGGTGCACTGCGAGCTGATGATCGACCCGGAGCGGGTGCGGATCTCGGTGCTCGACGGCCACCCGTACCGCCCCCGGGCGCAGGAGAACGACCCGGTCCGTCCGGGCGGGCGCGGGCTGCTGCTGGTGAAGAGCGTCACCCTGCAGGCGGGGGGCGAGTGCGACGTGGAGCGGACCGAGGACGGCGGCAAGGTGATCTGGGCCAGCCTGCCGCTGCCCGCACCGGGGCCCGCCGGGACGGGGGACGGTCCCGACGAGGACCCGGACTACTGACGGGCCGAGGTCACCAGTCGTTGCCGGCGATCTCCCGGATCCCCGGCAGCGCGGCCTCGAAGACCGTCTCGAACCACACCGAGAACGGCTTCTCGGCCCGTAGCGCGCGCAGCTCGGCGGCGGTGACGAACCGGGTGTCCTCGACCTCCTCCGGGGCCGGGTCCGGCTCGGCGGTGATCAGGCCGACGAACAGGTGGTTCCACTCCCGCTCGATCAGCCCGGTGCTCTCGTCCGGCAGGTCGTAGCGGACGGTGCCGGCCTCGCAGAGCAGCGCGGGGGCGGCGCCCAGCTCCTCGGCGGTGCGGCGGGCGGCTGCCACGAACGGCAGCTCGCCGGGGTAGGGGTGGCCGCAGCAGGTGTTCGACCAGACGCCCGGCGAGTGGTACTTGCCGAGCGCCCGGCGCTGCAGCAGCATCCGTCCCTGCCGGTCGAACAGGAACACCGAGAAGGCGCGGTGGAGCCGGCCCGGCTGCTGGTGGGCCCAGTGCTTCTCCCCGGTCCCGATGGTCACGCCGTGGTCGTCGACCAGCTCCAGCAGGATCTCACCGGGTGCGGCCGCGGACGGGACGGCGAGCTCGGGCGAGAGGTCGTCGGTCGGGCTGACAGCAGGACTCATGGGCGCAATGCCCCTTTCGGCACGTGGACCGGGGGCGGCCCCGGGGCCGCCCACCCCGGTCCTGAGGTCGGCTGCGCGCACGTCGGACCGGACCGGCCCGGTCCGCCGACGGCGTCGGGGCCCAAGTCTGCCGCATGCCCCGGCGGGCTCGGGGCCGCGACGCACACCGCCGGGGCGGCGGACCGGATGTTCGACGGAACTGTTCGATCCGCGATCATCGGCCGTCGCCGGACGTTCACGTCGCACCCGTAGTTGATCGGTCGGCCCGCCCGGGGCGCGTTCTGGCAGGTGGTCGGGGTCGCCTACCATCAGTGAGACCGGGCGGTCCGCAAGGCGCGCCCGTACGGCGCGCCGCAGCCGCGGCCGCGTCCCGGCGCCCGACCCGCACCGCGCCGGACCACCCGAGACCCTGGAGTCCCGCATGATCGGCCTCGTCCTGGCCGCCGGCGCAGGCCGCCGGCTTCGTCCGTACACCGACACCCTGCCCAAGGCGCTGGTGCCGGTCGACGGGGAGCGGACGGTGCTCGACCTGACCCTGGGGAACTTCGCCGAGGTCGGCCTGCGGGAGGCCGCGATCGTCGTCGGCTACCGCAAGGAGGCGGTGTACGACCGCAAGCAGGCGCTGGAGCAGAAGTACGGCGTGAAGCTCACCCTGGTCGAGAACGACAAGGCCGAGGAGTGGAACAACGCCTACTCCCTGTGGTGCGCCCGCGACCTGTTCGGCGAGGGCCTGCTGCTGGCCAACGGCGACACCGTCCACCCGGCGTCGGTGCAGCGCACCATGCTGGACGGCAACGACCGGCGGATCAAGGAGGGCCGGGCCCCCGGCATCCTGCTGGCGCTGGACACCGTGAAGAAGCTCGCCGACGAGGAGATGAAGGTCGTCGTCGACCCGGAGCTCGGGGTGCGCCGGATCACCAAGCTGATGGACCCGCTGGACGCCACCGGCGAGTACATCGGCGTCACGGTGATCAACCCGTCCGCCGGCCCGGCGCTGGCCGACGCCCTCAAGGCGGTCTTCGAGCGCGACCCGCAGCTGTACTACGAGGACGGCTACCAGGAGATGGTCGACCGCGGCCTGACCGTGGACGTCCAGCCGATCGGCGAGGTCTCCTGGGTCGAGGTCGACAACCACGACGACCTGGCCAAGGCCCGGGAGATCGCGTGCCGGTACTGACCCGACTGGTGCCCTCGCCGGTGTTCGTCGAGGTGCGGGCCGGCGCGCTGGACGCGCTCGGCGGCATCCTCGCCGACCAGCGGCTGTCCCCGGCGGGCCGGATCGCGGTGGCGATCAGCGGCGGCTCCGGCCTGCTGCTGCGCGAGCGCCTGGAGCCGGCGCTGCCGGGCGCGGACTGGTACCAGGTCGACGACGGCACCCTGGACAGCGCGGTCCGACTGACCGACGAGATCCGCCGCGGCCACTACGACGCCCTGGTGGGCCTCGGCGGCGGCAAGATCATCGACGTGGCCAAGTACGCGGCCGCCCGGGTCGGCCTGCCGGTGGTCGCGGTCGCCACCAACCTCGCCCACGACGGCATCTGCTCCCCGGTCTCCACCCTCGACAACGACGCCGGCCGCGGCTCCTACGGGGTGCCCGGGCCGATCGGCATCGTGGTCGACCTGGACGTCATCGCCAAGGCGCCGAAGCGGTTCGTGGCGGCCGGGATCGGCGACGCCGTCTCCAACATCTCGGCCTGCGCGGACTGGGAGCTCTCGCACACCGTCACCGGCGAGCCGGTCGACGGCCTGGCGGTGGCGATGGCCCGGGCGGCCGGCGAGAACCTGCTGCGGCACCCGGGCACCCTGGAGGACCCGGACCTGCTGACCACGCTCGCGGAAGCCCTGGTACTGTCCGGCATCGCGATGAACATCGCGGGCAGCACCCGGCCCAGCTCGGGCGCCTGCCACGAGATCTCGCACGCCCTGGACGTGCTGTACCCCAAGCGGTCCGCCCAGCATGGCGAGCAGGTCGGCCTCGGCGCGGCCTTCGCCTGCTTCCTGCGGGGCGAGCGGGACCTGTCCGGACTGATCGTGGAACGCCTGCGCTTCCACGGCCTGCCGGTGACGGCCGATCAGATCGGCTTCACCGAGGCGGAGTTCACCGAAGCGGTGCACTACGCTCCGAACACCAGACCGGGGCGCTTCACCATCCTCGAACACCTCGACCTCTCCGCCACAGACATCAGGGACGCGTACGCCGACTATGTCCAAGCCGTCAACAGCTGAACGCCCGCCGGTTGACCTCACCCGCCGCCCGTCGATCGAGGAGCTCCGGGCGGTCATCCACCCGGAGGGCATGCTCCAGCGACGCAGCGCCGAGCACTGGGCCGGCCGCCTCTACATGCGGAAGATCTCGCTGCGGATCACCCGCATCCTGTCGACCGTGACCGTGATCACGCCCAACGGCCTGACCTACCTGATGATGCTCACCGGGATCCTGGCGGGCATCGCCCTGGTGGTCCCGGGCCTCACCGGCGCGATCCTCGGCGCCCTGCTGATCCAGGTCTACCTGCTGCTGGACTGCGTGGACGGCGAGGTCGCCCGCTGGCGCCGGCAGACCTCGCTCACCGGCGTCTACCTGGACCGGGTCGGCCACTACATGTCCGAGGCGGCGCTGCTCACCGGCCTCGGCCTGCGGGCCACCGACCTGCTGCACCGCGAGGGCTCGCACTCCGCCTGGCAGTGGGCGTTCCTCGGCACGCTGGCCGCGCTCGGCGCGATCCTGATCAAGTCCGAGACCGACCTGGTCGACGTCGCCCGGGCCCGCTCCGGGATGACCGCCGTCCTGGACGAGGCCTCGGTGCCGCGGTCGAACGCGGTCGCCAAGGCCCGCCGGGCCGCCTCGCTGCTGAAGTTCCACCGCCTGGTCGGCGCCGTCGAGGCCTCGCTGTTCATCCTGGCCGCCGGCATCGCCGACGCGGTCCGCGGCGACCTGTTCTTCACCCGCCTCGCCGTGGTGGTGCTGGCCGCCATCGCGATGCTGCAGACCGTCCTGCACCTGCTGTCCATCGTGCTCTCCAGCAGGCTGCGATGAGCGACGACTTCCGCCTCGGCGCGGTCATCATCACGATGGGCAACCGGCCCGCCGAGCTGAACGCGCTGATCGAGTCGGTGCGGGCCCAGCAGGGCTCGCCGGTCGAGCTCGCCGTGGTCGGCAACGGCGCCCCGCTGCCGCCGCTGCCGGCGGGCGTGCGCACCGCCGAACTGCCCGAGAACCTGGGCATCCCCGGCGGCCGCAACGTCGGCATCGAGCTGTTCGGCCCGGACGGCCGGGACGTCGACGCGGTGCTGTTCCTGGACGACGACGGCCTGCTGCCGAACACCGACTCCGCCGAGCTGCTCCGGCAGGCGTTCACCGCCGACCCGTCGCTGGGCATCGTCTCGTTCCGGATCGCCGACCCGGAGACCGGCACCACGCAGCGCCGGCACGTGCCCCGGCTGCGCGCCAGCGACCCGATGCACGGCTCCCGGGTCACCACCTTCCTGGGCGGCGCCAGCGCGGTGCGCAGCGCGGTCTTCCCGCAGGCCGGACAGCTGCCCGCGGAGTTCTTCTACGCGCACGAGGAGACCGACCTGGCCTGGCGGGCGCTGGACGCCGGCTGGTCGATCGACTACCGCCCGGACGTGGTGCTGTACCACCCGGCGACCTCCCCGGCCCGGCACGCGGCGTACTTCCACAACATCGCCCGCAACCGGGTGTGGCTGGCCCGGCGGAACCTTCCGGCCCCTCTGGTGCCTCTCTACCTGGGAACCTGGTTCCTGCTGACGGTCGCCCGCCGCCCCTCCGGGTCGGCGCTGAAGGCGTGGCTCGGCGGGTTCCGGGCAGGCTGGAGCGAGTCCTGCGGCCCGCGCCGGCCGATGAAGTGGTCCACCGTCTGGCGCTTGACCAGGCTCGGCAGACCGCCAATCATCTGATCGCAACCGGTCGGCGTTTCCCCACGCCGGCCGCGCGCAAACCCGAGCTCCCCGTGGTACGCCCCGGTTCCGCGTCCCGTCCTCCCGGGCGCGGGATTTCGACCCCCTGAAGGACGAATGTGTCGACACTGAGTGACCCGGTCAACCTCTCCGCACCGAGGGGCGCCGACGCGGGTCTGACCCCGAAGCAACTGGCGGACAAGTACGGGCTGTCCGTCAGCGGCAAGCGGCCGAGTCTGCCGAAGTACGTCCGCCAGCTGTGGGCCCGGCGCGCCTTCATCAGCGCGTTCGCGACCGCCCGCCTGGTCGCGCAGTACACCACCGCGAAGCTCGGCCAGCTCTGGCAGGTGCTCACCCCGCTGCTCAACTGCGCGGTGTTCTACCTGGTCTTCGGTGTGATCATGCAGAGCCGGGACTCGGTCCCGGTGTACGTCGCCTGGCTGTGCGTCGGCGTCTTCGTCTTCCAGTTCTCGCA
The DNA here is from genome assembly GCF_014648555.1 of Kitasatospora griseola. GTDB lineage: Bacteria > Actinomycetota > Actinomycetes > Streptomycetales > Streptomycetaceae > Kitasatospora > Kitasatospora griseola. The sequence goes on along the minus strand of NZ_BMRI01000004.1, from coordinate 61,146 downwards.
GAGCGCGATCCAGGCCGGCACCCGGTCGATCTCCGACAACCTCGGTCTGATCCGGGCGCTGCACTTCCCGCGCGCCGCGCTGCCGATCGCCTTCACCGTGATCCAGCTCCAGCAGCTGCTGATCTCGATGGTGGTGCTGGTCGCCATCGTGCTGCTGAACCACGTCACGCCCACCATGACCTGGCTGCTGATCGTCCCGGCGCTGCTGCTGCAGTCGCTGTTCAACACCGGCCTGGCCATGGTGATGGCCCGGATCGGCGCCAAGACCTCGGACATCTCGCAGCTGATGCCGTTCCTGCTGCGCACCTGGATGTACGTCTCCGGCGTGATGTACAGCGTCTCCGGCTACATCAAGAACTGGCCGGAGATCTGGCAGACGGTCTACTCCTGGAACCCGGCGACGGTCTACATGGACCTGATGCGCTACGCGTTCATGCCGGACAGCTTCGACCCGGCGGTCTACGGGAGCAAGGCGCTGGTCCTTCCCCACCACATCTGGATCATGGCCGGCACCTGGGCGGTCGTCGCCTTCGTCATCGGCTTCGTGTTCTTCTGGAAGTCCGAGGAGGAGTACGGCCGTGGCTGACGCAGCGATCGACACCATGAAGGAGACCACCGCGGTGGACAACCAGGCCCGGGTCCCCACTGTGGTCGCGGACGACGTGCACATCATCTACAAGGTGCACGGCGCGGGCGCCGGCAAGGGCAGCGCCACCTCGGCGCTGAGCCGGATGATCACCCGCAAGAAGTCGCCCGCGATCCGCGAGGTGCACGCGGTGCGCGGCATCAGCTTCACCGCGTACAAGGGCGAGGCGGTCGGTCTGATCGGCTCCAACGGCTCCGGCAAGTCGACCATGCTGGCGGCCATCGCCGGCCTGCTGCCGACCGCCAAGGGCGCCATCTACACCAACGGCCAGCCCTCGCTGCTGGGCGTGAACGCGGCGCTGATGAACGACCTGACCGGCGAGCGCAACGTGGTGCTGGGCTGCCTGGCGATGGGGATGTCCCCGGCCCAGGTGCGCGAGCGCTACCAGAGCATCGTCGACTTCTCGGGCATCAACGAGAAGGGCGACTTCATCTCGCTGCCGATGCGCACGTACTCCTCCGGCATGGGCGCCCGTCTGCGGTTCTCCATCGCGGCGGCGAAGACCCACGACGTGCTGCTGATCGACGAGGCCCTCGCCACCGGCGACCAGGGCTTCCAGCAGCGCTCCAAGGCCCGGATCAACGAGCTGCGCAAGGAGGCCGGCACGGTCTTCCTGGTCAGCCACGACAACAACGCGATCCGCGAGACCTGCGAGCGCACCATCTGGATCGAGCACGGCGAGCTGATCATGGACGGGCACACCGACGAGGTGGTCCGGCGGTACGAGAAGGGCGAGCGCCCCTGACCGGGGCGCGGCCGACGGTCGCAGGGCCGGTGCACGGGGAACCTCCCCGGCACCGGCCCTGTGCCGTGCGGCGGGTGAAGGCGTGGCGACGGAAGCGTGTCCGAGGCGCGATGGCGGCCGGGACCGGTGTAGAACGGGGGAGTGACGGCAGTGTCGGCTTCAATCAAATCCGATAACCAGACAGCGGCGGTGACGCTGGACAAGGCGGACCTGGAGAACTTCCCGGTCGCCCCCGCCTTCCTGCCCGCCGCCTGGCGCGGCGACCTGATGGCGGTCTACGGCTTCGCCCGGCTGATCGACGACGCCGGCGACGGCGACCTCGCCGACCCCGCCTCCGTCGCCCAGCTGCTGGACGTCCCCGGCGCCCCCGAGGACGAGGGCTTCCGGCTCGCCCTGCTGGACGGCCTGGAGCAGGACCTCGACCGGGCCTTCGCCACCGCCCTCGGCGACGACCGGGCCCAGGGCGGCACCGTGCTCGGCACCGCCGCCGGCGAGCCCCGGCACCCGCTGGTCCGCCGCCTGGTCCCGCTGATCGAACGGCACGCCGTCACCCCGGAGCCGTTCCGCCGGCTGATCGAGGCGAACCGGGTCGACCAGACCGCCACCCGCTACCCGACCTACGCCGACCTGCGGCACTACTGCACGCTGTCCGCCGACCCGGTCGGCCGCCTGGTGCTCGCCCTGGCCGGCCGCGCCACCCCCGCACGCATCGGGATGTCCGACGACATCTGCACCGCGCTGCAGATCGTCGAACACCTGCAGGACGTCGCCGAGGACCTCGACCGCGGCCGGATCTACCTCCCGCAGGAGGACCTCGCCACCTTCGGCGTCACCGAACAGGACCTCGCCGCCCCCGCCGCCTCGCGCGAGGTGCGGCAGCTGATCGCCTGGGAGGCGAGCCGGGCCCGGACCCTGCTCGATCGCGGCGCGCCGCTGGTAGGTACGGTTCACGGGAGGCTTCGACTGCTGCTGGCGGGATTCACCGCCGGCGGGTACGCGGCCCTGGACGCTATCGCGGCGGCCGGGTACGACGTGCTCGCGCACCGGGCGAAGCCGGACAAGCGCCGCCTGGCCGGCCGGGCGGCGGCACTTTTCGCGAAGGGAAGGTGAGCGCCCGCGTGGGGGCATCACCACTGGCGTCCGCGCCGGTCATGGCGGCCTACCGGTACTGCGAGGCGGTCACCGCCCTGCAGGCCCGCAACTTCAGCTACGGCATCCGGCTGCTGCCCGAGGCCAAGCGGCTGGCGATGTCCGCGCTGTACGCGCTGGCCCGCCGGGTCGACGACATCGGCGACGGCGAACTGCCCGCCGAGCAGAAGACCGAGGCGCTGGCCCGCACCCGGGCGCTGCTGGACGAGATCCGGGAGGGCACGGTCGGCGAGGAGGACACCGACCCGATCAAGGTCGCGCTGGCCGACGCCGCCCGCCGCTTCCCGATCCCGCTCGGCGGCTTCGACGAGCTGATCGACGGCGTCGAGATGGACCTCAAGGGCGTCGAGTACGAGACCTTCGACGAGCTCAAGGTGTACTGCCGCTGCGTGGCCGGCTCGATCGGCCGGCTCTCGCTCGGCGTGTACGGCTGCGAGGACTGGGAGCGGGGCGCCGCGTACGCCGACACCCTGGGGCTGGCCCTGCAGCTCACCAACATCCTGCGCGACCTGCGCGAGGACGCCCTGAACGGCCGCACCTACCTGCCCACCGAGGACCTCGTCCGGTTCGGCTGCCAGCAGGGCTTCGCCCTGCCGAAGCTCCCGGCCGGCGCCGACTTCACCGGCCTGGTCGCCTTCGAGGCCGCCCGCGCCCAGCAGGCCTTCACCGAGGGCCTGCAACTGCTGCCGATGCTCGACCGCCGCAGCCGCGCCGCCACCGCCGCGATGGCGGGCATCTACCACCGCCTGCTCGGCCGGATCGCCGCCGACCCGCACTCGGTGCTCCGCGGCCGGGTCTCGCTGCCCGGCTGGGAGAAGGCGTACGTGGCACTGTCCGGGCTCGCCGGAGGGCGTTCTTGATTCTCACGCCAGTTATGTCACGCTGTGTCAACAGGGAGTCGCGACGCGTGCGCACGTTGTTGTGCCCTCAGTCCACTGCTGCCGGGGAGGACCGATGAGCACGCCGACGCCGCAGCGGCAGCGCACCGCCGTGGTGATCGGCGGCGGCCTGGCCGGCATCACCGCCGCGCTCCGCCTCGCCGACGCCGGCGTGCGCACCACCCTGGTCGAGGCCCGCCCGCGGCTCGGCGGCCTGGCCTTCTCCTTCAAGCGCGGCGACCTGACGGTCGACAACGGCCAGCACGTGTACCTGCGCTGCTGCACCGCCTACCGCGGCCTGATCGACCGGCTCGGCGCGCACGCCCTCACCGACCTGCAGGACCGGCTCGACGTCCCGGTGCTCGGCCTGGCCGCCGACGGCACCCGCAGCCTCGGCCGGCTGCGCCGCGCCGCGCTGCCCGTCCCGCTGCACCTGGCCGGCAGCCTCGCCACCTACCGCCACCTGGGCCCGGCCGACCGGCTGCGGGTGGTGCGCGGCGCGCTCGCCCTCAAGGGCCTGGACCTGGACGACCCGGCGCTCGACGAGATCTCCTTCGGCGAGTGGCTGCGCCGCCACGGCCAGACCCCGGCCACCATCGAGGCGGTCTGGGACCTGGTGGGCGTCGCCACCCTGAACGCCACCGCCGACCGCACCTCGATGGCGCTGGCCGCCAAGGTGTTCCAGACCGGCCTGCTGTCCGACCCGGGGGCCGCCGACATCGGCGTCGCCCGCGTCCCGCTCGGCGAGATCCACCACGACCGGGCCCGGGCCGAACTCGAACGCGCGGGCGTCCGGGTGCTGCTGCGGGCCAAGGCCGCCGAGCTGAAGGCCGCCGAGCCCCACGCCGTCCGGCTGGAGAGCGGCGAGCTGCTCACCGCCGACACCGTGGTGCTGGCCGGTGCGCAGGACACCGCGGCGGCGCTGCTGCCGGCCGGCGCGATCCCCGGGCAGCAGCGGCTCGCCGAGTTCGGCACCGCGCCGATCCTCAACGTGCACGTGATCTACGACCGGCCGCTGATCCGCCGCCCGTTCTTCGCCGCGATCGGCTCCCCGGTGCAGTTCGTCTTCGACCGCACCGAGCACTCCGGCCTGGCCGTCCCCGGCGCCCAGTACCTGGCGGTGTCGCAGTCCGCCGCCGAGGACGAGATCGACCTGCCGGTCGCCGAGCTGCGCGAGCGCTACCTGCCGGAGCTGGCCCGGCTGCTGCCCGCCGCCCGCGACGCGCGGGTGCTGGACTTCTTCGTCACCCGGGAGCGGACCGCCACCTTCGACCCGGCGCCCGGCACCGCCCGGCTGCGCCCCGGCGCACGCACCGAGGTGCCGGGGATCCTGCTCGCCGGCTCCTGGACGGCCACCGGCTGGCCCGCGACCATGGAGGGCGCGGTGCGCAGCGGCCACGCCGCGGCCGACGCCGCGCTGGCCGGATCCGGCCGGCTCCCGGTTGACCGCGCGGACGGGCGGTGGCCCCGATGACGGCGACCCGGCAGCCCCCTGCCATCGACATCGCACCCGGCCTGCCGCCGTCCGCGGCCGGCCAGACGTACCGAGAGGGAACGCACGTGGAGGCACGCACCGGCTCGACGGTCAGGGACACCCCGACGGTCCTGGACCTGCTGGCGCGCGGGCGCACGCTCTGCACGCCGCCGATGCGCGAGGCCGTCGCCACGCTGGCGGCGCCGATGGACACCGTCGCGGCGTACCACTTCGGCTGGATCGACCGCGACGGCCGGCCCGCCGCGGGCGACGGCGGCAAGGCGGTGCGCCCCGCGCTGGCCCTGCTGTCGGCCGAGGCGGTGGGCGCGGACGCGCAGGTGGGCGTACCGGGCGGCGTGTCGGTCGAACTGGTCCACAATTTCTCCCTTCTCCATGATGATCTGATGGACGGTGACGAGACGCGTCGGCACCGGGCCACCGCCTGGACGGTGTTCGGCCCGGCGCAGGCCGTGCTGGTCGGCGACGCGCTGGCCACCCTCGGCACCGAGG
>NZ_BMRI01000004.1:53705-55719 GCF_014648555.1 Kitasatospora griseola | reverse complement strand
TCCTGCTGGACGCCGCGGTGACCGGCGGGGCCACCCCGACCGATGCCGCCCGCGCCGTCCGTCTGATCACCACCGCGACCCGGCGGCTGATCGACGGTCAGGCACTGGACGTCTCGTTCGAACAGCGTGACGTGGTGACGGTCGAGGAGTGCCTGACCATGGAGGGCGGCAAGACCGGCGCCCTGCTGGCGGCCTCCGCGGCGATCGGCGCGGTACTGGCCGGCGCCGACGACCGGATCTCCGACGCGCTCCAGCGGTACGGCTACCACCTGGGCCTGGCGTTCCAGGCGGTGGACGACCTGCTGGGCATCTGGGGCGCCACCGAGGTGACGGGCAAGCCGCACTGGAGCGACCTCCAGTCGCGCAAGAAGTCGCTGCCGGTGTGCGCCGCGCTGGCCGAGGGTGGCGCCGCCTCCCGCGAGCTGGCCGCACAGCTGGCCGACCCGACCGGCCGCGGCGAGGAGAGCGAGCAGCAGCTCGCCGCCCGCGCCGCGCTGATCGAGCAGGCCGGCGGCCGGGCCTGGACGCAGGAAGAGGCCCGCCGCCAGTACGACACCGCCCTCGCCGCGCTCGGCGAGGTGCCCATGGCCGACGAGGTGCGCGAGCACTTCGTCGCACTCGCCGAATTCGTGGTGGTCAGAGAGAGGTGACGTAAGAGTGACAGCAACCGCGGGTGGAAGGCTCGGACCCCAAACCTCAGTTGCAGTAACACGATCTGACGATTCCTCACCCGCGGCGGCGCTCAGCCGGGCCACCGCACACCTGCTGTCACTCCAGCACGCCGACGGCTGGTGGAAGGGCGACCTGGAGACCAACGTCACCATGGACGCCGAAGACCTGCTGCTCCGCCAGTTCCTCGGCATCCGCACCGAGGAGCAGACCCGGGCCACCGCGGCCTGGATCCGCTCCCGGCAGCGGGAGGACGGCACCTGGGCCACCTTCCACGGCGGCCCGCCCGAACTGTCCACCACCGTCGAGGCGTACGTCGCCCTCCGGCTCGCCGGGGACGCCCCGGACGCCGCGCACATGCGGTCCGCCGCCGCCTTCGTCCGGGAGAGCGGCGGCATCGCCGCCACCCGGGTCTTCACCCGGATCTGGCTCGCCCTGTTCGGCTGGTGGCCCTGGGAGAAACTCCCCGAACTGCCCCCCGAAGTGCTGTTCCTGCCCAGCTGGGCGCCGCTGAACATCTACTCCTTCGGCCAGTGGGCCCGACAGACCATCGTCCCGCTGACCGTGGTCTCCGCCCACCGCCCGGTCCGCCCGGCCCCGTTCGACCTCGCCGAACTGCACACCGACCCGGCGAACCCGTACCCGAGGCGGCCGCTCGCCCCCGCGCACAGCTGGGACGGACTCTTCCAGCGCCTCGACCAGCTGATGCACCGCTACCACCGGCACGCCATCCGTCCGGTGCGCCGCCTCGCGCTGCGGCAGGCCGCCGCCTGGATCGTCGAACGGCAGGAGGCCGACGGCTGCTGGGGCGGCATCCAGCCGCCCGCCGTGTACTCGCTGATCGCCCTGCGGCTGCTCGGCTACCGCCTCGACCACCCCGTGATGAAGGCCGGACTGGCCGCCTTCGACGGCTTCACCGTGCACACCGAGGACGGCAAGCGCTGGATGGAGGCCTGCCAGTCCCCGGTCTGGGACACCTGCCTGGCCACCGTCGCGCTGTGCGACGCCGGACTGCCCGGCGACCACCCCGCCCTGGTGCGGGCCGGCGACTGGATGCTCGGCGAGGAGGTCACCACCCGCGGCGACTGGGCCGTCAAGCGCCCCCGGCTCGCCCCCGGCGGCTGGGCGTTCGAATTCCAGAACGACACCTACCCGGACGTCGACGACACCGCCGAAGTGGTGCTCGCGCTGCGCCGGATCGACCACCCCGACCGGGCCCGGCTGCTCGGCGCCGTGGAGCGCGCCGTCGGCTGGAGCCTCGGCATGCAGTCCAAGGACGGCGCCTGGGGCGCCTTCGACGCCGACAACACCAGCAGGCTCCCCAACAAGCTGCCGTTCTGCGACT
>NZ_BMRI01000004.1:36177-53680 GCF_014648555.1 Kitasatospora griseola | reverse complement strand
TCGGCGAGGTCATCGACCCGCCCTCGGCCGACGTCACCGCGCACATGGTGGAGATGCTCGCCGAGACCGGCCGCACCCGCGACCCCCGCACCCGGCGCGGCGTCGCCTGGCTGCTGGAGCACCAGGAGGCCGACGGCTCCTGGTTCGGCCGGTGGGGCACCAACTACATCTACGGCACCGGCTCCGTGGTGCCCGCCCTGATCGCCGCCGGGATCGCCCCCGGCCACCCCTCGGTCCGCCGCGCCGTCCGCTGGCTGACGGCCCGCCAGAACACCGACGGCGGCTGGGGCGAGGACATGCGCTCCTACGAGGACCCGGCCACCTGGGCCGGCCGCGGCGACTCCACCGCCTCGCAGACCGCCTGGGCCCTGATGGCGCTGCTCGCCGCCGGCGAACGCGACACCGAGCCGGTCGAACGCGGCATCGCCTGGCTGACCCGCACCCAGCGCCCCGACGGCAGCTGGGACGAGCCGCAGTTCACCGGCACCGGGTTCCCCTGGGACTTCTCCATCAACTACCACCTGTACCGCCTGGTCTTCCCGGTCACCGCCCTCGGGCGGTACGTGCACGACGCGCCGCTCGGCCGGGGCGGCGAGCGATGACCGAGCCCCTGCTGGTGCTCTGCGCGCTCGCCCCCGAGGCCTGGGCGCTGCGCGGCGGCGACTGGTCCGGCGCGGCCGGCGGACCCCCGGTGCTGGCCCGCACCGGCATGGGCCGGCGGACGGCCGGGCGCCGGGCCGCCGCCCTGTTGGACGTCGGCGGCTACGGGGCGCTGCTGATCGCCGGGTTCGGCGCCGCGGTCGGCCCCGGGGTGCGCCCCGGCGAGGTGATCGTCGCCGACCGGGTCACCGACGCCGAGGGCCGCACCCACCCGCTGACCGCCGCGCCCGCGCTGGCCACCGCCCTGGAGGAGGCCGGGCTCCGCGCCCACCTGGGCACCCTCCGCACCGCCGACCACGTGGTACGCGGCGCCGAACGGTCCCGGCTGCACGCCGAGGGCGCGCTCGCCGTCGACATGGAGGCCGCCGCGGTGCTCGCCGCCCGCGCCGAGCACGCCCCTGACCTGCCCGCCGCCGTGCTGCGGGTGGTGGTCGACACCCCCGAGCGGGAGCTCATCCGCCCCGGCACCCTGCCCGCCGGGTTCCGTGCCTGGCGGGCGCTGCGCGCCGCCGTCCCCGCCCTCACCGCGTGGCACCGGCAGCTGAACGCCGCACCCCGTCCGCCGACGACCCCCCAGCCCTCGACACAGCCCTCGACGCTCCCTCAGGAGGCGAGCTAAGCCATGGCCATGCCGTTGCGTCAGACCCTCCGCGTGTCCACCTACCTCATGCAGCAGAAGCTGAAGCGCCGGGACAAGTTCCCGCTGATCGTCGAGCTGGAGCCGCTGTTCGCCTGCAACCTCAAGTGCGAGGGCTGCGGCAAGATCCAGCACCCGGCCGGGGTGCTCAAGCAGCGGATGCCGGTCGCGCAGGCGGTCGGCGCGGTCCTGGAGTGCGGCGCCCCGATGGTCTCCATCGCGGGCGGCGAGCCGCTGATGCACCCGCAGATCGACGAGATCGTCCGGCAGCTGGTGGCCCGCCGCAAGTACGTCTTCCTGTGCACCAACGCGCTGCTGCTGCGCAAGAAGCTCGACCTGTTCACCCCGTCCCCGTACTTCACCTTCGCCGTGCACATCGACGGCCTGCAGGAGCGCCACGACGAGTCGGTGGCCAAGGAGGGCACCTTCGCGGAGGCCGTCGAGGCGATCAAGGAGGCCAAGCGGCGGGGCTTCCGGGTCACCACCAACTCGACGTTCTTCAACACCGACACCCCGCAGACCGTGGTCGAGGTGCTGGACTTCCTGAACGACGAACTCAAGGTCGACGAGATGATGATCTCCCCGGCCTACGCGTACGAGAAGGCCCCCGACCAGGAGCACTTCCTCGGCGTCGAACAGACCCGCGAACTGTTCCGCCAGGCCTTCTCCGGCGGCAACCGCCGCCGCTGGCGGCTCAACCACAGCCCGCTGTTCCTGGACTTCCTCGAAGGCAAGGTCGACTTCGAGTGCACCGCCTGGGGCATTCCCAACTACTCGCTGTTCGGCTGGCAGCGCCCCTGCTACCTGATGGCCGACGGCTACGTCCCCACCTACCGGGAACTCATCGAGAAGACCGACTGGGACAAGTACGGCCGCGGCCGCGACCCCCGCTGCGACAACTGCATGGCCCACTGCGGGTACGAGCCCACCGCGGTGCTCGCCACCATGGGCTCGCTCAAGGAGTCGATCCGCGCCGCCCGGGAGACCCTCGCCGCCCCCAAGGCCGTCTGAGCTGCCGTCACCGGCCGCCCGCGCCACGACGGCGCGGGCGGCCCACGCCGACAGGCGACCGCGACCGCAGGGCCGCAGGCTGGACACCGACCGTCCACCCACCCGAACAGCCGTGAGGGGTACGCCATGCCACTGCTGAGCCGGATCACCGGGCCCGCCGACCTCCGCCGACTGCACCCCGAACAGCTCCCGTCGCTCGCCGCCGAGATCCGCGCGTTCCTGATCGACAACGTCACCCGCACCGGCGGCCACCTCGGGCCCAACCTCGGCGTGGTCGAACTCAGCATCGCCCTGCACCGCGTCTTCGACTCCCCGCACGACCGCATCCTGTGGGACACCGGCCACCAGGCCTACGTCCACAAACTGCTCACCGGCCGGCAGGACTTCAGCCGGCTGCGCGCCAAGGACGGACTGTCCGGCTACCCCTCGCGCGCCGAGTCCCCGCACGACCTGATCGAGAACTCGCACGCCTCCACCGCCCTCGGCCACGCCGACGGCATCGCCAAGGCCGACCAGCTGCTCGGCGTCGACCGCTGCACCGTCGCCGTGATCGGCGACGGCGCGCTCACCGGCGGCATGGCCTGGGAGGCCCTCAACAACATCGCCGAGGCCGAGGACCGCCCGCTGGTCATCGTCGTCAACGACAACGAACGCTCCTACGCGCCCACCATCGGCGGCCTCGCCCACCACCTCGCCACGCTGCGCACCACCAAGGGCTACGAGCGCTTCCTCGCCTGGGGCAAGGACGCCCTGCAGCGCACCCCCGTGGTCGGGCCGCCGCTGTTCGACGCGCTGCACGGCGCCAAGAAGGGCTTCAAGGACGCCTTCGCCCCGCAGGGCATGTTCGAGGACCTCGGCCTGAAGTACCTCGGCCCGATCGACGGCCACGACATCGCCGGCGTCGAACAGGCGCTGCGCCGGGCCCGCAACTTCGGCGGCCCCGTCATCGTGCACTGCCTCACCGTCAAGGGCCGCGGCTACCGGCCCGCCGAGCAGGACGAGGCCGACCGGTTCCACGCCGTGAACCCGATCGACCCGTACACCTGCCTGCCGATCTCGCCGTCCGCCGGCGCCTCCTGGACGTCCGTGTTCGGCAAGGAGATGCTCGCGCTCGGCGCCGAACGCCCCGAGCTGGTCGCCGTCACCGCCGCCATGCTGCACCCCGTCGGACTCGCCCCGTTCGCCAAGGCCTACCCCGGGCGGACCTTCGACGTCGGCATCGCCGAGCAGCACGCCGTCGCCTCCGCCGCCGGCCTGGCCACCGGCGGGCTGCACCCGGTGGTCGCGGTGTACGCGACCTTCCTCAACCGGGCGTTCGACCAGGTGCTGATGGACGTCGCGCTGCACCGGCTCGGCGTCACCTTCGTGCTGGACCGGGCCGGCGTCACCGGCAACGACGGGGCCTCGCACAACGGCATGTGGGACCTGTCGGTGCTGCAGGTCGTCCCCGGGCTGCGGATCGCCGCGCCGCGCGACGCCGCCCGGCTGCGCGAACAGCTGCGCCAGGCCGTCGCCGTCGAGGACGCGCCCACCGTGGTGCGCTTCCCCAAGGGCGAGCTCGGCCCCGAGGCGCCCGCGATCGAACGGATCGGCGGCGTCGACGTGCTCGCCCGCACCGGCCCCGCCCCGGACGTGCTGCTGGTCGCCGTCGGCCCGATGGCCGCCGCCTGCCTGGACGCGGCCGCGCTGCTCGCCGCCGACGGCATCACCGCCACCGTCGTCGACCCGTGCTGGGTCAAGCCCGTCGACCCCGCCCTGGTGGAGCTGGCCGGCGCGCACCGGATGGTGGTCACCGTCGAGGACAACGGCCGCACCGGCGGCGTCGGCGCCGCCCTCGCCCAGGCCATGCGGGACGCCGACGTCGACACCCCGCTGCGCGACCTCGGCATCCCGCAGGAGTTCCTGGCGCACGCCTCGCGCGGTGAGATCCTGGAGGAGATCGGACTCACCGGCACCGGCGTCGCCGCCCAGACCGCCGCCCACGCCCGCCGCCTGCTGCCCGGGACCGGAACCCGCTCCGGCGCCCAGGAGTACCGGACCCGGATGCCGCTGACCGATTGGAGCGAACCCGCGTGACCCAGGCCGAACCGCTCGACCTCGCCGCCCTGCTCGCCGCCCGGGGCGGCGAACGCTACGAGCTGCACGCCCGCTTCCTCAACCCGCAACTGCCGCGGATGCTGCACACCATCGGCTTCGACCGGTCCTACGAACGCGCGAAGGGCGCGTACTTCTACGACGCCGAGGGCAACGAGTACCTCGACATGCTGGCCGGGTTCGGCGTCTTCGCGCTCGGCCGCCACCACCCCGCCGTCCGGGCCACCGTCCAGCAGGCGATGGACCTGGAGACCGCCGACCTCACCCGCTTCGACTGCTCCCCGCTGCCCGGCCTGCTCGCCGAACAGCTGCTCGCCCTGGCGCCCGGCCTGGACCGGGTGTTCTTCGGCAACAGCGGCACCGAGGCGGTCGAGACGGCGCTCAAGTTCGCCCGGTACGCCACCGGGAAGCGCCGCGTCCTGTACTGCGACCACGCCTTCCACGGCCTCACCACCGGCTCGCTGTCCGTCAACGGCGAGAGCGGCTTCCGCAAGGGCTTCGACCCGCTGCTGCCGGACACCGCCGTCCCGCTCGGCGACCTGGGCGCGCTGAAGCGGGAGCTGAAGAAGGGCGACGTCGCCGCGCTGATCGTGGAGCCGATCCAGGGCAAGGGCGTGCTCGCCCCGCCGCCCGGCTGGCTGGCCGCCGCCCAGCAGCTGCTGCGCGAGCACAAGGCGCTGCTGATCTGCGACGAGGTGCAGACCGGCGTCGGCCGCACCGGCGCCTTCTTCGCCTTCCAGGCCGAGGAGGGCGTGCAGCCCGACCTGGTGTGCGCGGCCAAGGCGCTGTCCGGCGGCTACGTCCCGATCGGGGCCACCCTCGGCAGGTCGTGGATCTTCGAGAAGGTGTACTCCTCGATGGACCGGGTGCTGGTGCACTCCGCCAGCTTCGGCTCGAACGCCCAGGCGATGGCCGCCGGCCTGGCCACCCTGCACGTGATGCGGCAGGAGAAGGTGGTGGAGAACGCCGCCCGCGTCGGCGAGCTGCTGCGCTCCCGGCTCGCCGCGCTGGTCGACCGGTACGAACTGCTCGCCGAGGTGCGCGGCCGCGGGCTGATGATCGGCATCGAGTTCGGCCGGCCCAGGTCGCTCAAGCTGCGCACCGGCTGGACGGCGCTGCAGGCCGCCCGCAAGGGACTGTTCGCGCAGATGGTGGTGGTCCCGCTGCTGCAGCGGCACCGGATCCTCACCCAGGTCTCCGGCGACCACCTGGAAGTGATCAAGCTGATCCCGCCGCTGATCATCACCGAGAAGGAGGTCGACCGCTTCCTGGACGCCTTCACCGAGGTGATGGACGACGCCCACCGCGGCAGCGGCCTGATGTGGGACTTCGGCCGCACCCTGGTCAAGCAGGCCGTCGGCTCGCGGTGAACGCGCTACAGCTCGGTCCGGCGGCGGCGCACCACGACCCACAGGTCCGCCGCCGCCACCAGCGTCAGCACCCCGCAGGCCACCGCGAAGACGATCAGCGTCCCGCTGCTGGGCGCGCCGTGCGGCGACGCGAAGCCCGCCCAGACCGCGAACCCGGCGGTGCACAGCGCGAAGAACGGCAGGAACAGCACCGACAGCAGGAAACGCAGCTTCAGGTCGGTGCGCGCGGTGGCCGGCTCCGTCCCGCTCCGCCAGACCTTCGGAGTCTTCGCGCGCCGCATGCGCCACCGCCTCCCTCGTACCCTTCCAGCGTAGGACTGTCGGGTGCGGGGAGGCGGAGTGATGGAAGACCGGCTGGACGACTACCTGGGGCTGCCGGTGGAGCGCGCCCGGGCGCTGGCCGCCGAGCGCGGCTGGCGCACGGTGCGGGCGGTGGAGCCGGAGGCGCTGCTCACCATGGAGTACCGGTCCGAGCGGCTCAACCTGACGGTGCGCGCCGGGGTGGTGGAACGGGCCTGGGCGGGCTGAGGGCGCACCGGCAGCGGGCGGCCCGCCCAGTGCGCGGTGGCCGGCTTCGGCCGGGGCACCGGGGCGGGCCGGGCGAACCTGCCCTCGCGGTGCCAGACCGCCAGCACCCGCTCGTCCAGCGCGGCGACGGCCGGCTCGGCCAGCGGCAGCGACAGCAGCACCAGCGCCCCCGCCGCCCAGCCGGCGAACACGTCGGATATCCAGTGGGTGCCCAGGTAGACGGTGGTCAGGCCGATCGAGGCCGCGGTGAGCGCGGCCAGCACCGTGCCGGTCCGCCGCCAGCGCACCGCGAGGTAGGCCAGCACGCCCCAGGTGACCACGGCGTTGGCGGTGTGCCCGGACGGGAAGATGGTGCCGCCGGAGAACAGCTCGGGCGAGCCCACGTAGTGCGCGTAGTGCGGACCCAACCGACCGGTCAGGATCTTCACCCCGCCCACCGTGACGTTCAACAGCAGCAGCGCCATGCCCATCACCAGCAGCGGCCGCGACGAGTGGGTGCGGTAGCAGCGCCAGCCCAGCCACAGGCAGGCCGCGATCGCGGTCGGACCGCGCTGCCCGGCGATCACCCAGATGTCGAGGTACGGCAGGGCCTGCGGCCACTGCTTGTACGGGCGCAGCTGCTGCAGCGCCCAGTCCAGGTCGACCAGCGGTGAGTCCAGCATGATGGCCAGCACCACCGCCAGGTAGAGCACGGCCGTGATGCCGAAGAGCAGAGCGTGCCGCCGACTGATCGAGGAGAGTGCGGATTCGGTCGTCGTGGTGACGGAATCGCGCTCGGACTGGATCGGAACCGTGCGCGGCGCGGTCGATATCCGCGGCACGGGGGATTCGGGCTTGGCTGGCACGCCTTCGACATTACCGGCTGGCCCGGAGCGGCCCGGGCTATTCGGACGATCTGTCACCCGCCGGTGATCGGTTGTCCGCACTTTCCCCATACGGGCAGTTCAACGGGCACAGGGTGGGGCAGGAAAGCGGAGGGGAGTGGGCGAAATCACCCTCCCGAACGCTTCCGGGCGCCGTTTACCCCGGGTTTCTCCAATTGCCGGGCGGGTGGTGCGGGAACGAAAGAGGCGGTCGATTTCCCGTGACGCAGGTCACTTCCGGGAAATCGACCGCCGGGTCGGACGGCGCGGTGCGGTTCAGGGCAGCACCTTCTCGACGGCTGCCGCGCCGTGCTCCTCCAGGTCCTTCTTCGCCTGCGCGAGCCGCTTCTCCGTCACGTCGCGCCCCGTGGCCTGCACCAGGTCGATGGGGTCCACCGGGTTCTCCGCCCCGGTGTGCAGTCGGCTGTCCGGAGTCGGCTTGGAGTCGCTGTCCGTGGAATCGGTCATCAAGATCCTCCGTGGGTACGCCCGCCGCCGGGGGACGGCGGCGGGAGGTCTGCACGTCGAGTCTGGACCCGCGCCGTGGGCGGCGCACCACGAACCCGTCGGCGACTAGTCGAGCGGGCCGCCCGCGACGTAGACGACCTGGCCGGAGACGAAGCCGGCGCCCTCGGAGGCGAAGAAGGAGATGGTGTGCGCGATGTCGTCCGGCACGCCGACCCGCTGCACCGGGATCGCCGAGGCGGCGGCCTGCTTGAACGCCTCGAACTCCATGCCGACCCGGGCCGCGGTGGCCGCGGTCATGTCGGTGGCGATGAAGCCGGGGGCGACCGCGTTGGCGGTGATGCCGAACTTGCCGAGCTCGATGGCCAGGGTCTTGGTGAAGCCCTGCAGGCCGGCCTTGGCCGCCGAGTAGTTGGCCTGGCCGCGGTTGCCCTGCGCGGAGGAGGAGGACAGGTTGACGATCCGACCGAAGCCGGCGGCCACCATGTGCTTCTGCACCGCGCGGGTCATCAGGAAGGCGCCCTTGAGGTGCACGTTCATGACGGTGTCCCAGTCGGACTCGGACATCTTGAAGAGCAGGTTGTCGCGGAGCACGCCCGCGTTGTTCACCAGCACCACGGGGGTGCCCAGCTCGGCGGCGATCCGGTCCACCGCGGCCTGCACCTGCTCGGCGTTCGAGACGTCGGCACCGACGGCCAGCGCGCGGCCGCCCGCGGCGACGATCGCCTCGGCGGTGCCCTTCGCGGTGGACTCCTCCAGGTCGACCACCGCGACCGCGTAGCCGTCGGCCGCCAGCCGGAGCGCGGTGGCGGCGCCGATCCCACGGGCCGCACCCGTCACCACGGCCACCCGCACCGGAGCGTCGGCGGTCACGGACGTGCTCTGCTCGGTCATCTTCGTACTCGTCTCTCTCGGAATCGGACGACGGGACCGGCCCGGGCCGGTGACCCGCGGATGAGATTTGAATGAGGTGCGCAGCGCGCAGCGCGGCAACCCTACCGGCGAGTAGAAATTCCGGCCAGAGGCAGCGCCGCAGGTGACAGAGGGTGAGGGCGTTCGGCGGCCGAGCGGGTGAACCAGGTTGGTCGTGGTCCCGACATACGGGGGAAATATGCCAACTTTGCCGAACCTGCGACTACTCTGCGCCCCTACCTGCCGGTCCAGGCCGACCGTTTGTATAGTGTGCGCCAGCAGCCACCGGCTGCACGGCCGGCGCGTCCTTACTCACAGCGGGATGCTCACTCGCCGTTACTGCCCCGCTCGGGTGTCCCACACACATCCCGAGCGTGACACCGGGACGGATTTCATGGTGCTGGGGGAGATCCCGACAACCCGTGTGCCCGGCCGACTGCAGCAGTCGCCCGGCCACCTCATTCGAGTGGCCCAGCAGGTGCACACCCGCTTGTGGTCCGAATACGTCGGTACCGAGCTGACAGCTCCGCAGTTCGCGGTGCTGCTGGTACTGGCACTGGAGCCCGGAGCCGACCAGCGCACGGTCGGCGAACGGGCCTCGCTCGACAAGGCGACGATGGCCGAAATGGTCGCCCGACTGGTCCGGCGGGGCCTGGTGCTCCGCCGCCGCGACCCCGCCGACGGTCGGCGCAAGCTGCTGGCGCTCTCGCAGAGCGGCGCCCAGGCGGTGCGCGAGGCGACCGGCGGCGTGGTCCGGGTCCAGCGGACCCTGTTCGAGCCGCTCAGCCCGGACGAACAGCTGGAACTCGTCCGGACCATGGCGCGGATCGCCCGGCTGGAGCCGGCGGCCGTCGCCGTGATGGCCGACGCCCGGCCCACGCTGGACGCCCAGCGGGCCATCGGCTACCTGATCCGGGTCGCCCAGCAGGTGCACACCAAGCTCTGGTCGGAGAAGGTCGGCACCGAACTGACGGCTCCTCAGTACGCCGTGCTGGACGCGCTGGAGACCGAACCGGGCGCCGACCAGCGCACGGTCGGCGAGCTGGCGTCGCTCGACAAGGCGACGATGGCCGAGATGGTCAGCCGGCTGGTGCGACGCGGCCTGGTGCTGCGCCGCCGCGACCCCTCGGACGGGCGCCGCAACCTGCTCTCGCTCTCCCCGACCGGCCAGGAGCTGCTGCACCGCTCCACCGCCGGGGTCCGTGAGGTCCAGGAAGCGCTGCTCGCTCCGTTGGAGCCGCACGAGCACGCGCCGGCGCTGGCGCTGCTCGCCAAGGCGGCTCGGCTGTAACGATTCTGCAAAGCGTCGTCCAATTTTTTGGGCGGCGATCGCGCTCCGACGGGCACGCGGCACCGCTCGGGACGCTCCGGAAGGGGCCGACACCACGTCAGGTGTCGGCCCCTTCCGGGTTGTTCCGGTCGTCACGCTCCGTGCTGATGGAGCGTCAGCCGAAACTGATGCGACGTCAGTTCCACGGGCGAACGCGGGGCGTCAGCTCCAGTCGAACTCGGCCGGGTCGGGGCCGATCCGCTTGCCGGTCTCGACGGCGGCGATCGCCGCGAGGTCCTCGGCGTCCAGCTCGAAGCCCGTCACGTCCAGGTTCTCCCGGATGCGGGCCGGGGTGACCGACTTCGGGATGGCGATCACGCCGCTCTGCAGGTGCCAGCGCAGCACCACCTGGGCCGTCGAGCGGCCGTGCTTCTCGGCGATCTTCAGCAGCGCGGGCTCGGCCAGCAGGTCGCCGCCCTGGCCCAGCGGGCTCCATGCCTCGGTGGCGATGCCGTGCTCCGCGTGGAGGGCGCGCAGCTCGGCCTGCGGGAAGTACGGGTGCAGCTCGACCTGGTTCAGCGCCGGGACCACCGAGGTCTCCTTCAGCAGCAGCTCCAGGTCCGGGACGCGGAAGTTGGAGACGCCGATCGCGCGGACCCGGCCGTCGGCGAGCAGCTGCTCGAAGGCGCGCCAGACGTTCAGGTAGGAGGTGCCGCGCATCGGACGCGGCCAGTGGATCAGGTACAGGTCCAGCTGCTCCAGGCCGAGCCTGGCCATCGACTCGTCGAAGGAGCGCAGCACCCGGTCGCGGCCCTGCTCGCCGGACCAGTCGAGGGTGCCGGAGTTCCACAGCTTGGTGGTCACGAACAGCTCGTCGCGGTCGACGCCGGACTCGGCGATCGCCCGGCCGGTGCCCGTCTCGTTCTCGTAGATCTCGGCGGTGTCGATCGAGCGGTAGCCGGCCTCGATCGCGGTGGCCACCGCCGGGGCGGCCTCCGCGTCCGGCACCTGCCAGACGCCGAAGCCGAGCTGCGGGATCCGCACGCCGTTGTTCAGCGTGATCGAGGGGATCGAAGGTCCTGCGGAAGTGCTGGTCACGAGTACGGGGTGCCCTTCGGTTGTGCATGGTCTTCGGTGTGCAGCGGTGCTGCGCGGGTGTTTCCAAGAGGGCGGCAACCGGGTCGAACAACGGGGTATTCCCGAGGTGGTCGAGTTCCTCGGAGTTCCCCCCGATGGATGAAACGCCGCGGGGGCCGAATCCGGGTCGCACCAAGGGGTGTGGTGTGCATCACATGCGGCGCCGCCGGTCCGGGGAGGGTGGGCCGGACGGGTGAATGGGCAGGCCCGGCGGTGGTGGTGCGGGGGTCGGCGTGCGGGCCGGGCGCAGACTGCCAGGGTGACCAAGACTTCAGGTGGTTCTCCGTCCAGTGGCCAGCGCGGCGAGATCGGCGGCATCCCGACCCGCTGGATCGGCATCGGCGTCATCGTGGTGCTGGCGGTCTGGTTCCTGTTCGCCAACCTGGACAAGGTGAAGATCCAGTTCTGGGTCTTCACCGTCACCTGCCCGCTGTGGATCGCCCTGCTGGCGACGCTGGTCGCGGGCGCGGCGCTCGGCTGGCTGCTGAAGGGCCGGCGCGACCGGTGACGGCGCCGCAGGAGGACGCGGGGCGGCCGGCCGGGGAGCCGCTGATCGAGCTGCGCCGGGTGAACAAGCACTACGGGCAGCTGCACGTGCTCCAGGACATCGACCTGACGGTGGGCCGGGGCGAGGTCGTGGTGGTGATCGGCCCGTCCGGGTCGGGGAAGTCCACGCTGTGCCGGGCGATCAACCGGCTGGAGCCGGTGGAGAGCGGCGACATCCTGATCGAGGGGCAGCCGCTGCCCGCCGAGGGCAAGGGCCTGGCGAAGCTGCGCGCCGAGGTCGGGATGGTGTTCCAGTCCTTCAACCTGTTCGCGCACCGGACGGTGCTGCAGAACATCACGCTCGCCCAGATCAAGGTCCGCAAGCGCGGGAAGGCGGAGGCCGAGTCCAAGGGGCGGGCGCTGCTGGAGCGGGTCGGGCTGGCCTCGCAAGCGGACAAGTACCCGTCGCAGCTGTCCGGCGGCCAGCAGCAGCGGGTGGCGATCGCCCGGGCGCTGGCGATGGACCCGAAGGCGCTGCTGTTCGACGAGCCGACCTCGGCGCTCGACCCCGAGATGATCAACGAGGTGCTGGAGGTGATGCGCTCGCTGGCCGCCGAGGGGATGACCATGGTGGTGGTCACCCACGAGATGGGCTTCGCGCGCTCCGCCGCCAACCGCGTGGTGTTCATGGCGGACGGCCGGATCATCGAGGACCGCGTCCCCGAGGAGTTCTTCGCGGACCCGCGCAGCGAGCGCGCCCGGGACTTCCTGTCCAAGATCCTGAAGCACTGAGGCGGCGCGGTGAACCAGCGGTACATCCTGCGCGGGCCGGCGCGGCCCGCCGCGCTGCCCCGCCCGGCCGCCGGGGCTCCGGTCGCCGGGGCTCCGGCGGTCCTGGCTCCGGCCGTCCTGGCGGTGCTGGCAGTGCTGGCGATGCTTTCGGTGCTGTCCGGCTGCGGCAAGGAGGGCACCCCGCCGCCGAAGGGTCCGCAGCCCAGCGCGCTGCCCAGCTACCAGGTGCGGTCCGAGACCATCACCGGCTCGCCCACGCTGGACGCGGCCCGGGCCCGCGGCCACCTGGTGGTCGGCGCCAAGGAGGACCAGCCGTACCTGGGCCAGAAGAACCCGGCCACCGGTGTGTACTCCGGTTTCGACATCGAGATCGCCAAGATGGTCGGCGCCTATCTGGGCTTCGCGCCCGACCGGATCGAGTTCCGCACCATCGCCTCCGCCAACCGGGAGACCGCGCTGCAGAACGGCCAGGTCGACTACTACGTGGGCACCTACACCATCAACGACAACCGCAAGAAGCTGGTCGGCTTCGCCGGCCCGTACTTCATCGCCGGGCAGGCGCTGATGGTCCGCAAGAACGAGACGAAGATCAACGGCCCGCAGGACCTGGCGGGGCGGAAGGTCTGCTCGGCTGCCGGGTCCACCCCGTACCAGCGGATCCAGACCGACTACCCGAAGGCCGAGCTGGTCGGGTACGACACCTACTCGGCGTGCGTGGACAACCTGATCAGCGGTCAGGTGGACGCGGTCACCACCGACAACGCGATCCTGCAGGGCTACGTGGCCAAGGTCCCCGACGAGTTGAAGATGGTCGGCGAGCCGTTCTCCACCGAGCCGTACGGCATCGGCGTCCCCAAGAACGACACCGTGCTGCGGATGGCGATCAACGACGCGCTGCAGACGAACATGGACAACGGCAACTGGAAGAAGGCGTACGACGCGACGCTCGGCCTCTCCGGGGTGCCAGCGCCGCCGCCCCCGGCCATCAACCGGTACCAATGAGCAGGGGGCGCGGATGAACGTCCTGACCAGCAACTGGTCGACCTACTGGCACGGCTTCCTCGGCACCCTCTGGCTGACCCTGGCCAGCGCCGCGCTGGCGCTGGTGCTCGGGGTGCTGATCGCGGGCTTCCGGGTGTCGCCGGTGAAGCCGCTGCGGGCCTTCGGCACCGGGTGGGTGACGGTGCTCCGGAACACCCCGCTGACGCTGCTGTTCTTCATCGTGGTGCTGGGCCTGCCCCGGTTCCACATCACGCTGCCGTTCTTCACCTTCGCCGTGCTGGCGCTGGGCTGCTACACCTCGGCGTTCGTCTGCGAGGCGCTGCGCTCCGGGGTGAACACGGTGCCGACGGGGCAGGGTGAGGCGGCCCGCAGCCTGGGCATGACGTTCGGTCAGACGCTGAGCCTGGTGGTGCTGCCGCAGGCGTACCGCGCGGTGGTCGCCCCGCTGGGCAGTGTGATGATCGCGCTGGCGAAGAACACGGCGATCGCCGGCTCGTTCAGTGTGGTCGAACTGCTCGGCACCTACCGGACCATCAACGAGCTGGGCTACAACATCGTCTGGACCTTCGTCTGGATCGCAGTCGGCTACCTGATCATCACGCTGGCGATCAGCGCCCTCTTCAACGTGCTGGAGCGACGGGTGGCGGTGTCCCGATGACGGTGGAGTCCTCCGCGCTGTACGACGTCCCCGGGCCCAAGGCGCTGGCCCGGCACCGGCTGTACGGCATCCTGGCGCTGGTGGTGATCGCCGCCGTGGTCGGCTGGGTGATCTGGATGCTGTTCCACACCAACCAGTTCACCTACGCCAAGTGGACGGCCTTCCAGTACAAGGGCGTTCAGGAGCTGCTGCTGCGCGGCCTCGGCAACACCCTGAAGGCGTTCGGCTGGACGGTGCTGTTCGCGCTCCCGTTCGGCGCGCTGTTCGCCGCCGGGCGGCTCTCCGACCACCGGCCGGTGCGCTGGGTGTCCACCCTGGTGGTGGAGTTCTTCCGGGCCATGCCGCTGCTGGTGATGATCTTCTTCATCTTCGTCGCCCTCAAGGTCGAACCGCTGTGGGCGCTGGTGGCCGGCCTCACCCTGTACAACGGCTCGGTGCTGGCCGAGGTGTTCCGGGCCGGCGTGCTGGCCGTCCCCAAGGGGCAGAAGGAGGCGGCGTTCGCGCTCGGCCTCCGCAAGACCCAGGTGATGACGTACGTCCTGGTGCCGCAGGCCGTCCGGTCGATGCTGCCGACCATCGTCAGCCAGCTGGTGGTGGCGCTGAAGGACACCTCGCTGGGCTTCCTGATCACCTACGAGGAGTTCCTGCACGCCGGGAAGCTGATCGCCACCAACCTGGACTACGACCTGCCGTTCATCCCCGTGGTGATGGTGATCACCCCGATCTACATCGGCATGTGTCTGCTGCTGTCCTGGCTGGCCAAGTGGCTGGAGCGGCGCGGCCGGCGCAGCCCGCGCGAGGGGGCGACGCCGGTCGCCGACGCCGGTCCGGTGCTGGACGCGCAGGGGTAGGAAAACTGCGGTGACCGGGCCGTCGCCATCGGTTAGGGTCGGGTGGGTCCGTTACCGTACGTCGACCGGGAGTGACCGGATGTCAGTGCTGCCCAGCCGTCAGGGCCTGCCCGTGGCCGAAGTGATCGACCGGCGAGAGGGTCCGTACGGCGAGGTGGTGCTGCGGCGGCGCGGCGAGCAGTACGAGATCATCGCGAACGGCTGCTTCCTGATGGACACCGCCGACGGGCGCTCCGAACGGCTGCTGATCCAGGCCGCGTTGGACGAGCTCGCGGTGCCGGGCCCGAGCGTGCTGATCGGCGGGCTCGGCGTCGGCTTCTCGCTGGCCCACGCCGCGGCCGAGCCCCGGTGGGGGCGGATCGCCGTGGCCGAGCGGGAGGGCGCGATCATCGACTGGCACCGGGCGGGGCCGCTCGGCGCGTTCTCCGCCGGTGCGCTGGACGATCCGCGGGTCGAGGTGCTGCACACCGACCTGGTGGCGTACCTGGCCTCCGCCGAGGACCGCTACGACGCGCTCTGCCTCGACATCGACAACGGCCCCGACTGGACGGTCGGGGAGGAGAACGACGCGCTGTACGGCCCCGTCGGCCTGGCCAACGCCGCCGCCCGGCTCCGGCCCGGCGGCGTCCTCGCAGTGTGGAGCGCCCGGCCGTCCGCCGCCTTCGAACGGGCGCTGCGGGACGCCGGGTTCACCGACGTCCGCACCGAGGAGATCGCCGTCGAGCGCGGCGTGCCCGATGCGGTGCACCTGGCCCGCCGCGCCGCCTGACACCGCCGACTGCCGGATTCGTGCCGAACATGTGTACGTAACGCGTTCCCAGCAGGGCCTCGGTGCGGCATGATCATCATCATGGCGGACGAGAAGACCGACCTCCTGGCGTGCCTCTGGGACGAGTTCAGCGCCATGAGGTTCCCCACCGGCTGGTACGACCGGGAGCCCGAAGGCACCTGTCTGGTCACCCTGGACACCGCCCTCGTCGGCTTCGCCTCCAACGTCCTCGACGGCCCGCCGCTCGGCGCCCGCCACCGCGAACACCTGCGCTGCCGCATCGAGCTCCTCGCCGACCTGCTGCCGGCCTTCGGCACCGACAGCTACGCCTCCCGGTACTTCGTCGCGCTGTACCGGATGGCGGTGCTGGCCGAGGAGATCGACGCCGAGCGCGGCGCGGCCTGAAGCGACGTCAGGCAGCGGCGCCGGACAGGACGGCACGCAGCCGCTCCACCGCCTGACGCCAGGCCGGGCCCTCGTCCGTCTCCTCCCAGAGCTCGGCCAGCTCGGACTCCTCGCCGAGCACGCCCGTCAACGCGTCCGCCGCGAGCCGACGCGTCGCCGGCGCGAACACCGGCAGCGGCTGCTCCGGCCCGTACGCGGTGTCGACCGGTGTGCCGCCCGGGCACTGCGCGGCCACCAGGGCGGCCGCGGCGATGATCCGGTCCCCGTCGTCGGCGTCCAGGTCGTCGAACTCGCCGAGGGCGACGCCGAAGACGGCACGTATCAGGTCCTCGCGCCGCTCCGGGGCAGTGTCGTCGAGCTCGCCGGCGAAGTCGGCGGCGTGGTCGTTGTCGAACGGCCCGATGTCCCAGGCGCCCATGGTGATCTCCTCCGGGTGGGGTGCATGGGGATCTTGACAGGGGGCGCTGACAGCGCGGGTCAGGCGGTGGGCAGAGCGCGGGCGAGGAGGGGGAGCAGGCGGTCCCAGTGGAGCCGGAGGGCGGCGGGGTCGAAGGCGTCGGTGTCGGACATGGTGAAGCCGTGGACGGTGCCCGGGTAGATCTCCGAGGTGTGGGTGATCCCGGCGGCGTCCAGGGAGCGGTTGAGCCCGGCGAGGGTCTCGGGCGTCAGATCGCTTGCCGCGTGGCCGAAATGGACCTCGGCGGTGAGCTCGGCGAACAGCCCGGGCCCGTCCACCGCCACCGGAGCGTGGAACGCGGCGAGGGCGGCGACCCGCTTCGGGTGGGCGGCGGCGGTGCGGACGGCCTGGAGACCGCCGATGCAGTAGCCCGTCACCGCGACCGGTCCGGCGACGACCTCGGGCCGAGCGGCGAGGAACCGCAGGTGGGCGTCGGCGTCGCGCAGGGCGCGGTCGCGGGTGTGCGCAGTGACCAACGGCATGACCCGGGCGAAGACCTCGGCCCGCTGGTCCGCCCCGATGTACGGGGGGAGCGCGACCACCGGCGCCGGGCCGTGCCGGTAGAACAGGTTGGGGACGAGCACGAAGTACCCGTGGCCGGCCAACTCGCAGGCCAGCTCGCGGAGCGCGGGCCGGAGGCCGAAGCCGTCCGGGTACATCAGCACCCCCGGGTGGCGGCCGCCTCCGTCGGGGAAGGCGGCCAGCGCGTCGGCGTGGCCGTCCGGGGTGGGGATCTGCAGCAGTTCGGTGCGTGGCTGGGCGGACATCGGTTCTCCTGCCGTGAGCGCGAGGATGCCGTTCCGGCGGCGGGCCGGGCACGGTCCGGGCGGTGCTCAGCGGAGCACCGGGTCGCCGATTCGTGAGTGGCGCGAGGCCGTCCCGGTCGTCATGACCGTCAACCTAACCGACGGGTGGAGCCCGGGGCCAGTGGCCAACCAGTGCTCGGCTGCGGGTGGTTGACCGTGCGTCGGGCTTCCCGGGGACGCAGAACGGCGAGCCCGGGGCGGGCTCGCCGTTCATGGGGTGCGGATCAGCCTCAGCCGAAGGGGCTGGTGGCCGGCGGGGCCTGCGGGGCGGCGGGTGCGGCGGCCGGTGCGGGTGCGGGTGCGCCGAAGGGGTTGAAGTCGGCCGGGGGG
>NZ_BMRI01000004.1:21057-36151 GCF_014648555.1 Kitasatospora griseola | reverse complement strand
ACCTTGACGAAGCGTCCCTTGGTCGGGTCCGGGGTTTCCGGCTCGGGCTCGGGTTCGGCTGCCGTGGTGGGCGGGGCGGGGGGTGCGAACGGGTTGAAGTCCGCCGGGGGCACGTGCACCAGACGGCCCTTGGTCGGGTCGGCGGGCTCCGGCGGAGCGGTCGGAGCGGGGACCGTCGGCGGCGCGCTGGGCCGGGGCGGAATGGCGGAGGGCGAGCCGGTGACCGTCCCGAACGGGTCGGCCGGCTCGGAGGACAGGACGGTCCCGAACGGGTCGGCGGAGGCCGCCCGAGCGGGCGCGGGTGCCGCGACCGGAGCAGGCGCGGGTGCGGCGGGTGCGGCGGCTGGTGCCGGGGCGGGTGCGCCGAAGGGGTTGAAGTCGGCCGGGGGGACCTTGACGAAGCGTCCCTTGGTCGGGTCCGGGGTTTCCGGCTCGGGCTCGGGTTCGGCTGCCGTGGTGGGCGGGGCCGGGGGTGCGAACGGGTTGAAGTCGGCCGGGGGCACGTGCACCAGACGGCCCTTGGTCGGGTCGGCCGCGGCCGGTGCGGGCTCGGGTGCGGCGGCCGGCGCGGCGGCGGACGCGGCGAAGGGGTCCGGGGCGGCGAAGGGGTCGGGTGCGCCGAAGGGGTCGGCGGTGGGTGCGGCGGGCTCGGGTGCGGCGGCCGGGGCCGGTGCGGGTGCGCCGAAGGGGTTGAAGTCCGCCGGCGGCACCTTGACGAAGCGCCCCTTGGTGGGGTCCGGGGCTTCGGGCTCGGGCTCGGGCTCCGGCGTGGGCGCGGCCGCCGGGGTGGCGGCAGCGGCGGCGAACGGGTCGGGTGCGCCGAACGGGTCCGGTGCACCGAACGGGTCGGTGGCCGGGGCGGGTTGGGCCGGTGCGGCGGCGGCCGGGGCCGGAGCGCCGAAGGGGTTGAAGTCCGCCGGGGGAACCCTGACCAGGCGGCCCTTGGTCGGGTCGGCGGCCTCCGGTTCGGGCGCGGGTGCGGCGGTCGGTGCCGGGGCGCCGAACGGGTCGGCGGAGGCCAGGACCGGGGAGGGCTGCTGGGCCGGCAGATCGGCGGGGGCGGGCGCCGCGAAGGGGTTGAAGTCCGAGGGCGGGACCCGCACCGAGGTGCCCGACGGGGCGTCAGGCTGCTCGGGCGCCGCGACCGGCACCGGCGGGGCGACGGGCACGGACGGCGCGGCGGACTGCGCCGGAACGTTCGGGGCGTGCGCGGGGACGGCCCGGCCGACCGGCACCGGGGCAGGGGCCACCGCCACACCGTCCCAGGCGAGTTGGACCGAGCAGAGCAGGTCGGCGAAGACCGAGGTGTAGACGTCCCAGTCCTCGGTGTCGGAGGTGGTCAGCTGGACCGTCAGGACCGTCGCCCCGTCCGGCATCGGCACGAACGCCTCGACCACCGAGCTGTGCACCACGCCGCCGGGGCGTTCGTCGCGCAGTTCCTTCAGGGCGGGCATCGACCGGTTCTCCACCAGCACGGCGGCCGGGCCGGCCGGCAGCAGCACCGTCCACACCTCGGAGTACGGGCGCTCGGTGGACAGTTCCACCGCCAGCTCCTGGATCGGCTGGGCGCACGGAACGGTCGACACCACCAGCGAGACCCGCGAGCGGCGGCCGTTCACCAGCAGCGCGCCGAGGCCCGCGTAGGCGACGTTCGCTGCGGCGAACTGCTCCGCCAGCAGGGCGGCCACCACGGCGAAGTCGTTGCGCTCGGCCGGGGTGGCACCGGAGAACAACTCCTCGGCGGTCTCGGCGAGATGGGCCGAGAGGGCATTGCCCGAGCCGCGCACCGTCAGCGTGTGGAAGGCGGGCGGGACCACCAGGCGCGCCTCGACGCCGGAGCCGGTCGACAGCTCGTCCGGGGCGACCGTGACCCGGGGCTCGGCCAGCGCCGCGAGGGAGGGGGTGAAGCCGGCCAGCGGCCCACTGTCCACCGGGCTCGGCTCGGCGTGCACCCGCAGCGAGGAGACCGACGGGACGTCGGTCAGGCCCAGGGCGGAGGCGGCGAAACGCTGCGTCAGAACGGGGACGGCCTCGCGGCCGGCGGTCGCGTTCGGCCGGCGGTTGGCGGAGATCTCGATCACCGTGCCGAGCTTCGGAACGGAGAGCAGGCCGGGCCCGATCTGGCTGATCCGCAGGCCGAACAGGGCCTTGGCGGCTGGGTGTTGGGGTCGGCGGAACGCAGTGAGCGCGTCGACGGGGTAGTGGGTGGCGCGGCTGCCGAGAAGTGCGGCGGACGCCGCGTCCAGCGTGGCCGTGATCCGGTCTGCGGCGGCGAAGCCGTCCTGCGTCATTCGCCGAGCCCCCTCGTTCTCGGGTGTGGACAGTTCAGGCACTTTTTATCAGACGTGAACGACGCAGGAAGAAGGGTCGTCCGGGGGCGGGTGGTTGGTGGTGCGGGTGGTGTTGGTGGTGCGGGTGGGGAAAGGGGAGCGCCTGCGGCGCGGGTGTGAGGGGAGGGGAGGTGAACGACGCAGGAAGAAGGGTCGTCCGGGGGCGGGTGGTTGGTGGTGTTGGTGGTGCGGCTGTGGGTCGGTCAGGTGGTGGGTGGGGTGGCGAGGTGGAGGAGGGAGGTGGTGAGGGTGGGGGTGGCGAGGGTGGTGGTGAGGTCGCGGAGGAGGCGGGCGGTGGGGCCGTCGGGCTGTTCGGCGGTGAAGAGCTCGGGGAGGAGGGCCGCGAGTTCGGGGTCGCGGGTGGCGGTGACGGCGAGCGCGGCGACCAGGTCCTGGACCAGGTGGAGTTGCAGGGTCTCGGCGGGGACGGGCTTGTCGGTGAGCCAGTCGAGGGAGCTGATCTCGGCGTTGGCGATCCAGGCTCGGACAGTGCGGCGCAGAGTCGGGCTGGGGTCGGCGAGGCCGAGGTGACGGAGGATCTGTTCCTGGGCGGCGCGCCGGACCTGGTCGATGACGGCGTCGGCGTCGGGGCTGGCGGCGACCGAGCCGCCGCGCAGCAGCGCGGTGAAGCCGGTCTCGTGGGACTGGACGAAGTCCAGGTAGCGGCCCATGACGCGGTACAGGCGCTCGGAGACCGGGCCGTCGGCGGTCTCCTCGAAGCGTCCGGCGAGCTCCCGGCCGGCCCGGCGGAGGGCCTCCTCGTAGAGGGCCTGCTTTCCGGGGAAGTAGTGGTAGACGAGCGGTCGGGAGGCGCCGGCGGCGGCCGCGATGTCGTCGATGGAGACGTCCTCGGGGGCCCGGTCCGAGAACAGTTCGAGGGCGACCGCGATGAGCTGTTCGCGGCGCTCGTCGACGGTGAGCCGCCGCCGGGGGGTGCGGGCGGGCTGCTGTTCCTCCGCGCGGGGCGCCACGGACGGCGTACGGGAAGCCATGCGGCCCACCCTAGTTCGTCGGGGTGGCGCGGGACAGCAGGTCCGGGGCGGTCAGCCGGTGGCGCGCTGTTCCAGGTAGCGACGCCAGGCCTCCCGGCCGTCGGGGACGAACTCCCAGGTGGCGAGGCGGTCGGTGAGCTCGTCCTCGGTGAGCCAGGCGTACCAGGCGATCTCCTCGACCTGCGGGGAGACCGGGCCGTCCCACTCGGCCTCGTGGACGTCGGACCACCAGCTGAAGTGCTCGCCGTCGGTGTACCGGAAGCGGAACAGCGGGCGGGTGCGGATGCCGGTGACGCCGAGTTCCTCCTCGGCCTCCCGGACGGCAGCCTCCGAGTAGCTCTCGCCGGCACCGACCACACCGCCGACGAAGCAGTCGTGGGCGCCGGGGGCGAACGCCTTGGTGTCGGTGCGGCGGTGGGTGAAGATCCGGCCCCGCGGGTCACGGACCAGCACGAAGACGCAGCGGTGCAGCAGGTTGTCGCGGTAGACCTCGGAGCGGGGCGCGGTGCGCAGCACCCGGTCGTGTTCGTCGACCACGTCGACGAGTTCGTCGAGCGGAGCGGCAGGGGAGTCGGGGGAGGGAGTGGTCATGACCGCCATTCTGGCCCCGGACGGCCGGTATCACTCGAAAGAGTTGGTATACGGAACGGCCGAGCCGGGAAAGTCAGTTGTCGGACCGTCAGTCACCTGCTCCGGGAGGATCGTTGAGGAACCGTGCCGTTGTCCTGTCCGTCGCCGCCGCCCTGGTCGCGCTCGGCACCGCGCTGCCCGCTGCGGCCGCGTCCGGGCCCGCCGCCGTGCGTTCGGGGCTGGATTGCACCACCTGGGTGCACGAGAACGACCCGCTGACCGGAGGAGTGCTCTGCACCAACAACACCGGCGCCCCGATCACCTTCCACGCCGACATCGTGTGCGGCCTCGCGCCGGACGTCTCGGGCACCTCGGTGACGGCCCAGCCCGGCGAGACCCAGGAGTCGGCGGGCCACTGCGCCATCTACTCCTCGGGCATCGGCCACATCGGTTGGACGGTGGAGTAGCGGTGGAGAGGGAGTAGCCGTGGAGCGGTGACGAGCCCACCGGAGCCGGTCCCTCCGCAGGTCGCGGAGGGCGGTGTCTAAGGTGGGCGGGTGGAGATCCAGGGTTTCGCGGCGGACGGATTCGCGCCGGTCAGGGCGGCTTTCGAGGGCAACTTCCGGCAGTACGGGGAGCTGGGTGCGGCGTTCGCGCTGTACCTGGACGGCCGGCCGGTGGTCGACCTGTGGGGCGGCGACGCCCGTCCGGAGGTGGGTGGCAGGCCGGCGCCCGCGGTGGGCTGGGAGGCCGGCACCGCGCAGGTGCTGCGCTCGGTCACCAAGGGGCTGACGGCCTCCGCCGCGCTGCTGCTGGCGCAGCGCGGGCTGCTCGACCTGGACGCCCCGGTGGCCTCGTACTGGCCGGAGTTCGGGCAGGCCGGCAAGGCGAGGATCCCGGTGCGCTGGCTGCTGTCGCACCAGGCCGGGCTGCCCGCGCTGGACGTGCCGCTGCGGATCGAGGACGTGCTGGCGTGGGACCCGGCCGCGGCGGCCGTCGCCGCGCAGGCCCCGGCCTGGGAGCCGGGCACCGCGCACGGCTACCACCCGCTGACGTTCGGCTGGCTGGTCGGCGAGGTGGTGCGCCGGGCCGGCGGCCGCAGCGTCGGGCGGTACTTCGCGGAGGAGATCGCCGCGCCGCTCGACCTGGACCTGTGGATCGGCCTGCCCGCCGCCGAGTCCGGCCGGGTCGGCCGGCTGGTCGACCTGCCCGCGCCGGAGGCGGCCAAGGCCGGGCCGGGCGGGATGCGAATACGCCCCAAGCAGTCCGTGGTGGACGCCTACCGGGACCCGCGCTCGCTGACGGCCCGCTCGTTCGGCTCGGTGCGCAGCAGCGTGGACCTGGACGACCCGGCGGTGCGGGCCGTCGAGGTGCCGGGCGCGGGCGGCATCGGCACCGCCCGGTCGCTGGCCCGGTTCTACGCGGCGCTGATCGGCCCCACCGACCGGACGGACGCGCCCGGGCAGCGGCGGCCCGCACTGTTCGAGCCGGCCACCCTGGCCGAGGCGGTGGGCCCCTCGGTGCACGGGCCGGACCGGGTGCTGATCGTCAACACCACGTTCGGCCAGGGCTTCTTCCGGCACAGCGGCACCTCGCCGATGGCGTCCCCGGCGAGCTTCGGCCACCCGGGCCGCGGCGGTTCGCTGGGCTTCGCCGATCCGGAGCTGGGCGTCGGCTTCGGCTACGTCACCAACGGCATGCAGCCCGGCGTCACCGGCGACATCCGTTCGCGGGCGCTGATCACGGCCGTCCGGGAGTGCCTGGCGGCCCGGGGCTGACCGGTCGCCGGCCGTCCTGACGCGAGCGGCCGCCGGCCGGTGCGGACGGACCGCCCGCCAAGGGGACGGTCAGGCCTGGCCGGTGTCGAAGTGGCTGACCCGGCCGTCGGAGGCGACGGTGAACCTCCAGGCGGTGCGCATCTCGCCCCAGGCGTCGTTGCGGAAGTCGGCCACCAGGGCGCGGCCGTTGGACTTCTCGGTCTGCACCTCGATGTGCCCGTGCGAGGAGAAGATCTCGCGGTCCACCCAGTCCGCCAGGTCGCGTTGGGAGCCGTCGTCGGACATCGTGGCGTCGTCGGTGAGCGCGGCGAAGAAGGCGTCCCGGTTGCCCGAGTTGACGGCGCCGAGCAGTCGGCGCACGGCCGGGTCGGAGAGCTTGTCGACGGCGATGGTCATGAGGGGTTCACTCCTTGGCGGTGGAACGGCGGGTCGGGCCCGACGGATCGGACACTGACCCGACGTGACCACGCCGGACCGCCGTTCGCCAGCCCTCCTGGGCCGGTCGGAGCCGGTGCGCCACCGCTGCGGGCACGCTTCGGCCCCGGGCGCGTGCCGCGGGCCGGGGCCGGGGGAGTGGTGTGGTGTGATGTCCCGATGGGCGGTTCCGCGCCCCGGTCGGGGAGGCGCGGCGCGGTTGTCGGGCCGTCAGCGATCCGTCACCAGAGCTGCTCCCACCACCAGGCGATCTCGGGATAGGGCGGCGGCGTCAGCCGGCCGTCGGCGGGGCGCTCGGCACGCTCGGCGATCGGGACGACGCCCGGCGTGCGGGTGGTGTAGCGGGCGGAGGTGAATCCCCACTCCAGGTTCCCGCTCACCAGGTTGGACAACTGGTCGATGTAGCGCCGCAGTTCGGGCCCGGCACGGCGGGAGGCGCGGTCCGACAGGCGGAGGAACAGGACCATGGTGCGGTCGTGCAGCGCGGCGGCCTCCTGCAGGGCCTGGTCCCGTTTGCAGCCCAAATGTCGTTCCAGGGCGTCGACGATGTTGCTCTCCAGCGCGCCCTGGCTGTCCTCCCGCCGGTACGAGTAGACGTCGGCGGCGATCAGCACCAGGAACTTGGCGGCCTCGGTGAGCGCGTGCACCCGCGGCGAGTCCAGTTGGGACTGCGGGACGGCGGTGCGCTCGCAGACCTCGATGATCTCGATGCAGGAGCGGCTGCCGCGGTCCAGCGGCCCTATCGTCAGGTACTCGGAGAGCGTCATCGGCCGGCCCTGCGCCCGGTAGGCGGTGACGGCGGCGGCGCCCATGAAGGACTCCAACTGGCTGTCCGCCCACCGTTTCACGGCGACCGCGGGGGCCCAGTCCCGGGCTCTGCGGAACACGTCGCGCACCGAGGCGACGTAGATGTCCGACTCCGCCGGGTGGGAAGGCGTGGAGTTGATAACGGCGAGTAATGTGGCTGCTATCGTGAGTACACGGGAGGGGTCTCGGCTCAGTCGGCCGGTGTCCCACTCGTCGTCCAGGGTGAGCATGCTGCACAGCCACTGCGAAACCAGTTCCAGCCCCGTGATGCCATCGGCGTCCTTGGCGATCCGGCAGACGAATTCGTGTGCGCCGATGGCCAGGAGGCGACGACGGCGTTCCTCCTCCTGCGTGAAGCCCATCGTGTCGAGCCAGAGCTCGGTGCTCTTGCCGACGGTCTCGTGCGCGGGGTGCAGGGTCGAGGGGATGGGGCAGAAGAGCGGGGGTATGGCAGCCAACGTTTCTCCAGAGCGGCCTGATGTGCTGGGGCGTCAAGTCGATTTCGGGCTCGCGCCCGGCGTCGGTCTTCCCTCGCAAAGATCGAATACACCTCGGAAACCGGAAAGAGTTAACCTGGTGATCCGTCAGTGATCGTCTGTTGCAAGGGATTTGCCCCTGACCAGGCGATCTGACTCCCCGTAGGGGCCACCGCCTGCGGGAACGCCGCCCGTGCCGCCCTCGACGACGCTATGGTCGAAGCGGAGTGCGGGGCAGGCGAGGCGGAAGGACGGACGTGGCCGAACAGCAGAGCGGGCCGCAGGAATCGGTGGCCGGCGAGGGAGCAGTCGCCAAGCGGCTGTGGGAGCGCGACAACGAACTCCACTCCGCCGAACAGGCCGTGGACAAGCTGTGCCGGGAGTTCGCCGCGGGCGGCACCAGGATCGGCGAACTGCTGCTGTTCTCCGGGCCGGCCGGCATGGGCAAGACCACCATGCTCGAACAGGTCCGCCGGATCGCCGGCGCCCGCAAGGACCCCACCGTGCTGTTCGCCCGGGGCAGCGAACGCCAGAAGCACGAACCGTTCCGCGTCCTGCGGCAGTTGCTGCTGCCCGTCCTCGGCGACCTCGACGAGGACGAGCGCACCGAGGTGTTCGGCAACTGGTACAACATCGTCGCGCCGGCCGTCGGCCTGGCCCCGCCGTCCGACGAGGTCGAGCGGATCGACCCGCAGGGCGTGCACGACGGCCTCGACTTCGTCATCACCCAACTCGCGCCCCGGCGGGCCCCGCTGGTCGTGGTGATCGACGACCTGCACGCGGTCGACCAGGAGTCGTTGGCCTGGCTGGCCTCGTTCGCGATCCGCGCCCGGGAGCTTCCGGTGCTGCTGGTCTTCGCCTACCGCCACGAGTTCGACGAGGCGGCCCGCCCGCTCGTCCTGCAGATCCAGGAACGCGCCGAGCGCCGGCACGAGTTGCTGCCGCTCAACCCGCTGTCGATCGCCGAGATCGTGCACAGCGAGTTCGCCGAGGCCGACGACGCGTTCTGCCGCCAGGTGTGGGCCGTCACCGCCGGAGCCCCGTTCGACACCGTCGCCCTGCTGCGCGAGGTGCGCGACCAGAACCTCGAACCCGTCGAGGAGAACTCGCCCCGGCTGCGCGACCTCGCCGCGGCCGCCCGCGGCCAGGGCCGCGACTACTGGCTCGACAAGCTCGGCCCGACCGTCATCCAGTTCGCCTGGGCCGCGGCCCTGCTCGGCACCGAGATCAGCGAGGAGCTGGCCGCCACCATCTGCGCCCAGGGCCCGGCCCAGTCCGCCCAGTCGGTCCGCGAGCTGCGCCGGCTGCGGGTGCTCACCAGCCAGCCCAACGGCAAGCTGGAGTTCGTCCACCCGCTGATCGCCACCTCGATCTACCAGTCGATCCCGGACGCCACCCGCACCGGCATGCACGGCATCGCCGCCACCGCGATCGAGGACCGGGGCGGCTCGCTGCTCTCCGCCTCCCGGCACCTGCTGGAGACCCACCCCGGCGAGGGCGACGACCGGATGGTCCGCAAACTGCGCCGGGCCGCCGCAGAGAACCTCGCCATCGGCGCCCCCGAAGCCGCCCGCCGCTGCCTGGAACGCGCCCTGGCCGAGCCGCCGGACGAGGACGACCGCGCCGAGGTGCTGTACGAACTCGGCAGCGCCGCGCTGCTCACCGACCCGGACGCGACCGCCAACCAGCTGCGCCGCGCGCTCGACATCGAGGACGGCCTCAGCCCCGACCTGCGCGTCGAGGCGGTGTTCCGGCTGTCCGAGGTGATCGCCCACGGCGGCGACCTCACCGGGGCCGCCAGGCTGTGCCTGACCGAGGCCGAGAACACCGCCGAGGGCCTCGGCAAGGTCCGGCTGCTGACCGCCCACCTGCTGTGCACCGCCCTCCAGCGGGACGAGGACAACGGCCGCGAGCGGGCCGACAAGGTCACCGCGCTCGTCGCCCAGGTCGACGAGGACAGCGAGGCCTCCCAGCCGGTGCGCGCCCTGCACGCCTGGGACCTCACCCTCAAGGGCGGCCCCACCTCCGAGGCGCTGCGGGCCGCCGAGGACGCCCTGGTCCTCGGCCGGCTGCCGCGCAGCCTCGGCTGGACCAACACCACCTGGAACTTCGAACTGCCCGCGCTGCTCGGCCTGTGCTTCGCCTACAACGACGAACTCGCCCGCGCCGAGAAGCTGTTCAGCTCCGCCATCCTGGAGTTCGAGATCGCCGGGTGGAGCGGCGCGCACCGCGGCTTCGCCTACTTCCTGATGGGCTTCGCCCGGCTGCGCCGCGGCTTCCTCCCGGAGGCCGAGGACTTCCTGCGCCGGGGTCTGCGGATCGCGGACCGGATGGGCTCGGGCCTGCCGTTGCAGTGGAACCTGGTCGGCTCGCTGATCGACACCCTGCTGGCGCGCGGCCGCGACCGGGAGGCCTGGGAGATCGCGCAGCGGTACCGCTTCTCGCCGCCGTACCACCAGACCGCGCTGGTGCTGCCCGACGTCGCCACCATCTACGGCAAGCTGCTGATCTCCCGCGGCGACTACGACATGGCGGTCGAGGTGCTCGCCGAGACCGGCATGCGGCTGGACAAGCGCGGGTGGCGCTCCACCGTGCACGCGCCGTGGGCCGGCCACCTGGCGGTGGCGATGGCCCACCGGGACCTGCCCTCCGCCCGGAAGAACGGCGACGACGCGGTCGCCCGGGCCCGGGAGTCCGGTTCGCCGTCGGCGATCGGCAGCGCGCTGCGGCTGGCCGCCAGCGTGTGGGAGGGCCCGCGGGCCGTCGAACTGCTCCAGGAGGCCGTCTCCCTGCTCGGCCGCTCCCCGGCCAGTTACGAGCACGCGCACGCGCTGGTCGACCTCGGGGCCGCCCTGGTGCAGGTCGGCCGCAGCCTGGAGGCCGCCGAACACCTCTACCAGGGAATGGAGTTGGCCAAGCACTGCGGGGCCGACGGCCTGGAGGTGCGGGCCCGCAACGTGCTCGCGTCGTCCGGCCTGCAGCCCAGCCGGGCGCTGGTGCCCGTCAAGGTCACCCTCAACGAGCAGGAGCTGGAGGTCGCCCAACTGGCGGCGCGGGCCCTGCCGCCGCAGCGGATCGCCGAACAGCTGAAGCTGCCGGTGTCGGTGGTCAAGCAGCGGCTGGCCGCCGTCCACCGCAAGCTCGGCACCGGACCGGAGGGTCTCGCCGACGCGCTCGGATTGCCCGGCGACGGCCCCGGGCAGGCTGTCTGACGGCCCGATGGACCACCCCGGCGCGCGGGGAGCGGGTCACCGACCCGCCCGCCGGGGCGGGCTACCCTGGGGCCTGTCCGGCCGGTCTTGCCGGGCGCGCGACGCCGGATCATCCCGCCTGGAAGCACCGGCAAACCATCCAAGTACGTCCAGTACGAGGACGGTTCGCCGGCACTCCCAGCCGGGCGCCCGACGCCGCGCGCTGATCCGACAAGACCGGCCGGACAGGCCCCCGCCGACAAGGGTGATCACGAACAAGCCGAACAGCGTGATCACGAACCGAGGAGCAGCCCATGACCGTGCCGGACCGGCCCACCGAGGTGCACCGCGCACCGTACGACTCGTCCGGGGCCGGGATGGGACTGGACCGGTGGACGCTGCGCTCCGACCGGATCGAGGCCACCGTCATCACCCTGGGCGCGGCGCTGCACACCCTGACCGCGCCCGACCGCGCGGGCACGCCCGCGCAGGTGCTGCTGACCACCGAGGACGTCGGGGCGCTGCTCGGCCCGGCCAAGCACTACGGCGTCACCGTCGGTCGGTACGCCAACCGGATCGCCGACAGCCGGGTCACCCTGGACGGCGAGGACCACCCGCTGCTGCCGACCGGACACGGCGTCACCCTGCACGGCGGGCCCGACTCGTTCTCGCACCGGGTGTGGCAGGCCGAGGAGATCCCCGACGGGGTGCGGATGCACCTGCACTCGCCGGACGGCGACCAGGGCTTCCCCGGCGCGCTGGACGTCTGGACGGACTTCACGATGAACGGCGCCGACCTGACCATCTCCTACCGGGCCGTCACCACCAGGCCCACGGTGGTCAACCTCACCAACCACGCCTACTTCAACCTGGCCGGCGAGGGCCGCGGCGACGTGCTCGGCCACCTGCTGACCATCGACGCGGACGCCATCACGCCGGTCGACGAGCGGCAGATCCCGTACGGCCCGTTCGAGCCGGTGGCGGGCACCGCGTTCGACTTCACCAGTGCCCGGCCGATCCGCGAGGGCCTCGCCCAGGGGCACCCGCAGCTGAAGCTCTCGCACGGGTACGACCACAACTGGGTGCTGCGCGAGCGCCCCGCGGACGGGCCGCCGGTGCGGGCGGCGCTGCTGGCCGACCCGGGCAGCGGGCGGACGTTGGAGGTGCTGACCACCGAGCCGGGCCTGCAGGTGTACACCGCGAACGGCTTCGACCGCAGCGTGGTCGGCCCGTCCGGCACGCGGTACGGCCCGTTCGCGGGCGTCGCGCTGGAGACCCAGCACCACCCCGACTCGCCGCACCAGCCGTCCTACCCGTCGACCGAGCTGCGGCCGGGCCAGGAGTTCCGCTCCAGCACGGTGCTGCGGCTGGGCACCGCCGACTGACCGCAGCAGCGCACCGAGCAGGGCCCCGGGAGCTTCCCGGGGCCCTCTTTTGCCTGCTCAGCGATGGTGGGGCTGCAAGGAGTCTCCGCAAGGCCACGGATGGTCAAGACGCGCGGCGGCAACTCTAAGGACACGTGGACGTAACGATCCCCTGGAACTTGCAGAAACTTGCTGCAAGGACTTTCAGTCGCGTTGGCCGCGCTGTTACGTTCCTGCTCAAGCCCGACGGCCTGCAACGGCGCAGTCGGCTGGGACAGCCATTATGCGCGGTCCTCCCCCACTCGGGCACCCTCATCTTTCAAGGAGTTTCCATGCGGCGTGGTATCGCGGCCTCCGCTCTCGTTGCGGCTCTTGCGGTCACTCTTGCAGCGTGCGGCAGCAGCGGCTCCGGTTCGGACGCCAAGGGCGACGGCGGACCGGTCACCATCACCTACTGGGACACCTCGAACGCCACCAACGAGGCGCCGAACTACCAGGAACTGGTCAAGAAGTTCGAGGCCGCGAACTCGAACATCAAGGTCAAGTTCGAGAACGTGCCGTTCGACCAGGCGCAGAACAAGCTCCAGACCGCGATGGGTGCCAAGGGTGCGCCGGACGTCTTCCGCTCCGAGGTCGGCTGGACCTCCGCCTTCGCCAAGGCCGGCTACCTGGAGCCGCTGGACGGCACCCCGGCGCTGACCGACGCCTCCGTCTTCCAGCCCTCGCTGATCCAGCAGGCCAAGTACTCGGGCAAGACCTACGGCGTCCCGCTGGTCACCGACACCCTCGCCCTGATGTACAACAAGGAGCTGTTCGCCAAGGCCGGCATCACCGCCGCGCCGACCACCTGGGACGAGCTGAAGACCGACGCCGCCCAGCTGAAGGAGAAGGCGGGCGTGGACGGCTTCTGGCTGAAGGCCGCTGACGGCTACTACGCCATGCCGTTCCTGTACGGCGAGAACACCAACATGGTGGACGCCGCGGGCAAGAAGATCACCGTCAACTCGGCGGAGGCGGTCAAGGCCGTCGAGACCTACAAGTCGATGTTCACCGCCCCCGGCACCGTGAAGGCCGACGTCACCACCGACGCCTACGCGCACATGATGGACGCCTTCAACACCGGCAAGGTCGCGGCGATCATCCAGGGCCCGTGGGAGGTCACCAACGTCTACAAGGGCGCCGCCTTCGCCGACAAGAAGAACCTCGGCATCGCGGCCGTCCCGAACGGCGCCTCCGGCAAGGGCGGCGCCCCGACCGGTGGCCACAACGTCTCCGTCTACGCCGGCTCCGACGCCGCCCACAAGGCCGCCGCCGAGAAGCTCGCCGCGTTCCTGACCTCCGCCGAGAGCCAGACCTTCCTCGCGCTGAAGAACGGCACCCTGCCGACCCGCAGCGACGCCTACACCGCCGAGGTCAAGGCCAACCCGGGCATCGCCGACTTCCAGGCGATCCTGACCTCCGCCCAGCCGCGCCCCGAACTGCCCGAGTACGCCTCGCTGTTCGGCTCGTTCGGCACCAACCTCGGCAAGATCGTCCAGGGCCAGTCCGACACCAAGGCCGGCCTGGACGCCACCGCCACCGACTACGCGAAGCTCCTGCCGGGCTTCGGCAAGTAAGTCGGAACCAGGCTCGCCCGGCCCACACCTGACGGTGGGCCGGGCGCGCCCCGTCAGACCACACAGCACCAGTCGCCGAGGCAGGCGGCGGACCTCTCGGAGAAGGTGTCAACCCATGGCAGTTGCGGTCGTTCAGCGCATCAGGCTGTCGTACTCGAAGTACTGGTACGCGTACGCGATGGTCGCGCCGGTCGTGGTCGTCCTCGGGGCGC
The DNA here is from genome assembly GCF_014648555.1 of Kitasatospora griseola. Taxonomy (GTDB): domain Bacteria; phylum Actinomycetota; class Actinomycetes; order Streptomycetales; family Streptomycetaceae; genus Kitasatospora; species Kitasatospora griseola. The sequence goes on along the minus strand of NZ_BMRI01000004.1, from coordinate 22,380 downwards.
TGGTCGGCTACCCGCTGGTGCGCGGCTTCTACCTGACCCTGACCAACGCCACCAGCCTCAACGTGGGCCGCCAGATCGGCGTCAACCACATACCCGACAGCTTCGACTTCGTCGGCCTCGACAACTACGCGGACGTGCTGTGGGGGCCGACCGCGTACGACCGGTTCTGGTCGCACTTCATCTGGACCGTCGTCTGGACCGTGACCTGTGTGGTCCTGCACTACAGCATCGGCCTGGGCCTGGCGATGCTGCTCAACCGCAAGATGCGCGGCCGCAGCGTTTACCGGCTGGTCCTGATCCTGCCCTGGGCGGTGCCGACCTTCGTCACCGTCTTCTCCTGGCGGCTGATGCTCGCCGACGGCGGCGCCGTCAACGGCCTGCTGTCGATGCTGCACCTGCCCGAACCCGCCTGGCTGTCCGACCCGTTGGCGCAGAAGTTCGCCGCGATCCTGGTCAACACCTGGGTCGGCGTGCCGTTCATGATGATCTCGCTGCTCGGCGGCCTCCAGTCGATCCCGGCCGAGCTGTACGAGGCCGCCGAGATGGACGGCGCCACCGCCTGGCAGCGGTTCCGCCACGTCACCCTGCCCGGTCTGCGGACCGTCTCCTCCACCGTCGTGCTGCTCGGCGTGATCTGGACCTTCAACCAGTTCGCCATCATCTTCCTGCTGTTCGGCTCCGGCGCCCCCGACGCGCAGATCCTGGTCACCTGGGCCTTCCGCCTCGGCTTCGGCCAGCAGCCCGCGGACTACGCGCAGTCGGCGACCTACGGAATCCTGCTGCTCTCCATCCTGATCGTCTTCACCGGCTTCTACCGCCGCTGGACGGCCCGCGTCGAGAAGGCCAACGGATGAGCGCCGACGCCCGGACCGGAACCGAACCCCAGCCCAAGGACCAGGCAGGTAGCCCGATGACCCTCACCGCCGACCGCCCCGCCACCGACGACCCGGCGCCCGTCGGACGACCCGTCAAGGCCCGTCCACGCGGCGAGTCCTCCCGGCTGGCCTCCGTGCTCTCGCACGGCACCCTGATCGTCGCCAGCCTGATCGCCCTGTTCCCGGTGCTGTACATCGCGTACATCTCGCTGGGGCCGGACGACATGGACTACCTGCACCCGGCGAAGATCATGGACAAGGCCACCTTCGCCAACTACGGCCGGGTGCTGGGCGACACCGGCTTCCTCACCTGGTTCGGCAACTCGGCCATCGTGGCCGGCGGCACCACGCTGATCGGCGTGCTGATCGCCGCCACCACCGGCTACGCGGTCTCCCGGATGCGCTTCCCCGGTTACCGCCCGCTGATGTGGGCCCTGCTGGTCACCCA
>NZ_BMRI01000004.1:0-21026 GCF_014648555.1 Kitasatospora griseola | reverse complement strand
GATGTTCCCGATCGCCGTGCTGATCGTGCCGATGTACTACATCCTGTCCAACCTGCAGATGCTGGACAGCTACACCGGTCTGATCCTGGTCTACGCGACCACCACCGTGCCGTACTGCGCCTGGCTGCTGAAGGGCTACTTCGACACCATCCCGGTGGAGATCGACGAGGCCGGCCGGGTCGACGGGCTGTCGCCGTTCGGCGCCTTCTGGCGGCTGATCCTGCCGCTGGCCCGCCCGGGCCTGGCGGTGGCCGCGTTCTACTCCTTCCTCACTGCGTGGGGCGAGGTCGCCTTCGCCTCCACCTTCATGCTCTCGTCCAGCAAGTACACGCTGGCGGTCGGCCTGGCCTCATTCGTCAGCGAGCACGACCACCAGTGGCAGCTGATGGCCGCCACCTCGGTGCTCATCGCCATCCCCGCCGCGGTCGTCTTCTACCTGGTGCAGCGTCACCTGGTGACCGGTCTGACGGCCGGCGCGGCGAAGTCCTGAACCTCCGTCACCTTCCACAGCACCCAAGGGATGACTGTCCAATGACCCAGAACCTGGCCGACGCCTCCCGGCCCGCCGCCGTTCCCGCCGCTCGGACGACTGCTGCGACCACCGGGGCCTCCAGAGGCGGCTGGTGGCGGGACGCGGTCATCTACCAGGTGTACCCGCGGAGCTTCGCCGACGGCAACGGGGACGGCATGGGCGACCTGCCCGGCATCCGCAGCCGCCTGCCCTACCTGCGCGACCTCGGCGTGGACGCGGTCTGGCTCTCGCCGTTCTACGCCTCCCCGCAGGCCGACGCCGGCTACGACGTCGCCGACTACCGCGCCGTCGACCCGATGTTCGGCACCCTGCTGGACGCCGACGGGCTGATCCGCGACGCCCACCAGCTGGGCCTGCGGATCATCGTCGACCTGGTCCCCAACCACTCCTCGGACCAGCACGAGTGGTTCCAGCGGGCGCTGCGCGAGGGCCCCGGCTCCCCGCTGCGCGAGCGCTACCACTTCCGCCCCGGCAAGGGCGAGAACGGCGAACTCCCGCCGAACGACTGGGAGTCCATCTTCGGCGGCCCGGCCTGGACGCGCAGCGACAACCCCGATGGCACCCCCGGCGAGTGGTACCTGCACCTGTTCGCCCCGGAGCAGCCCGACTTCAACTGGGACAGCCCCGCGGTCGCCGACGAGTTCCGCTCGATCCTGCGGTTCTGGCTCGACATGGGCGTCGACGGCTTCCGGATCGACGTCGCCCACGGCCTGGTCAAGGCCCCCGGCCTGCCCGACCTCGGCAGCCGCGACCAGCTGAAGCTGCTCGGCAACGACGTCATGCCGTTCTTCGACCAGGACGGCGTGCACGCCATCTACCGCAGCTGGCGAAGGATCCTCGACGAGTACCCCGGCGACCGGATCGGCGTCGCCGAGGCCTGGACCCCGACCGTCCAGCGCACCGCCAACTACGTCCGCCCCGACGAGCTGCACCAGGCGTTCAACTTCCAGTACCTGGGCACCGACTGGGACGCGGCGAAGCTGCGCGAGGTGATCGACCTGTCGCTCGACTCGATGCGCCCGGTGCAGGCCCCCACCACCTGGGTGCTGTCCAACCACGACGTCACCCGGCACGCCACCCGGTTCGCCAACGAGCCTGGCCTGGGCACCCAGATCCGCACCGCCGGCGACCGCGAGCTCGGCCTGCGCCGGGCCCGCGCCGCCTCCCTGCTGATGCTCGCGCTGCCCGGCTCCGCGTACATCTACCAGGGCGAGGAGCTCGGCCTGCCGGACGTCACCGACCTGCCCGACGAGGTCCGCCAGGACCCGTCGTTCTTCCGGCAGGCCGGCCAGGACGGCTACCGCGACGGCTGCCGGGTGCCGATCCCGTGGTCCGGCGCCGAGGCGCCGTACGGCTTCGGCCCGACGGCCGGCGGCCCGAGCTGGCTGCCGCAGCCCGCCAGTTGGGCCGAGCTGTCGGTGGAGGTCCAGACCGGTGACCCGACGTCGACGCTGGAGCTGTACCGCTCCGCGCTGGCCGTTCGCCGCGCGCAGCCCGCGCTCGGGGCCGGCACCGAGGTCGAGTGGCTGGCCGCCCCCGAGGGCGTGCTGATGTTCCGTCGCGAGTCGGCCGAGGGGTCGTTCGTGTGCACCGTGAACGTCACCGGGGAGAGCGTCACCGTTCCCGCGCCCGGCCGGCTGCTGCTGTCCTCGGCGGCCGTGGCGGAGTCCGAGCAGGCCGAACTCCCGGCCGACAGCACCGCGTGGTGGGCGGTCTGAGGTGGTTGCAATAGGCTCTGGGATCGTGACTACGGCGCGACTCTCCGACATCGCGGCGCAGGCGGGGGTCAGTGAGGCCACCGTCAGCCGCGTTCTCAACGGTAAGGCGGGCGTCTCCGCGACCACCCGGCAGACGGTGCTGGCCGCGCTGGACGTGCTCGGCTACGAGCGACCCACCCGCCTGCGCCAGCGCAGCGCCGGGCTGATCGGCCTGATCACTCCGGAGCTCAGCAACCCGATCTTCCCGGCACTCGCCCAGGTCATCGAGCAGGTGCTCAGCCGGCACGGCTACACGCCGGTGCTGTGCACCCAGACTCCGGGCGGCTCCACCGAGGACGAACTCGTGGAGATGCTGGTGGAACGCGGCGTGGCCGGCATCGTGTTCGTCTCCGGACTGCACGCCGACACCACCGCGGACCACGACCGGTACGCCAAGCTGTCGGGCCGCCAGGTCCCGTTCGTGCTGATCAACGGCTACAGCGAGAAGATCGCCGCGCCGTTCATCTCCCCGGACGACCGGGCCGCGATGTGGATGGCCGTCCAGCACCTGGTCGAACTCGGCCACGACCGGATCGGGTTGGCGGTCGGCCAGAAGCGGTTCGTCCCCGTGCTGCGCAAGATCGAGGGCTTCACCGCCGCGCTCCAGCAGCTCACCGGGCGCACCGCCGACGAGGCCGCGGAGCTGGTCCACCACACCCTGTTCAGCGTGGAGGGCGGGCACGCCGCCGCCCAGGCGCTGCTCGACAAGGGCTGCACCGCGATCGTCTGCGGCTCGGACATGATGGCGCTCGGCGCGATCCGCGCGGTGCGCCAACGGGGCCTGTCGGTGCCGCAGGACGTCTCGGTGGTCGGGTTCGACGACTCGCCGCTGATCGCGTTCACCGAACCGCCGCTGACCACCGTCCGCCAGCCGGTCGAGGCGATGGCCACCGCCGCCGTCGACGCCCTGCTGGAGGAGGTCGGCGGAAACCCGGGGCAGCGCTCCGAGTTCATGTTCCAGCCGGAGCTGGTGATGCGCGGCTCCACCGGGTCGGGTCCGCGCAACTGACGGGTGTTCCGCGGCGCTCGCGGCCCCCGCTCGATGGTGGAGCGGGGGCCGCGGCGGCGTTTCAGCCGTAGAGCTGCTCGATGTCGCGCCGGTAGGCGGTGCTGACGGCCTGCCGGCGGACCTTCAGCGACGGGGTGAGCAGGCCGCGTTCCTCGGTGAAGTCGCCGCCGACCACCCGCACCCGGCGGATCGACTCGGCGCGCGAGACGGTCGAGTTGACGGCCTGCACCGCCTCGGCGAGCGACGCCAGCACGGCGGGGTGGGCCGGGACGGCGCTGCTCACGTCGACCGTCGTCGCGGCCGGCGTCGGCTGCTGCTGCCGCAGGAACTGCTCCACCGCCTCCGGGTCCAGGGTGAGCAGCGCGCCCACGTACGGGCGGCCGTTGCCGACCACCAGCGCCTGGCTGATCAGCGGGTGGGCGCGCAGCCGGTCCTCCAGCGGGCCGGGGGAGACGTTCTTGCCGCCGGAGGTCACCAGGATCTCCTTCTTGCGGCCGGTGATGGTCAGGTAGCCGTCCTCGTCCAGCCGCCCCAGGTCGCCGGTGGCGAACCACTGCTCCCGCTCGGCCGGCTCCGCCCCCAACTCGTAGTAGCCGTCGAAGACCTGGCCGCCGCTCAGGAACACCTCGCCGTCCTCGGCGATCCGCACCGCACTGCCCGGCACCGGCGGGCCGACGGTGCCCGGGCGGGGCCGCAGCGGCGGGTTCACGGTGGACGGGCCGGTGGTCTCGGTCAGCCCGTAGCCCTCGTACACCAGCACGCCCGCGCCGGCGAAGAACAGCAGCAGCTCCGGGTCGATCGAGGAGCCGCCGCTGATCGCGTACCGGATCCGGCCGCCCATCGCCTGCCGCACCCGGCGGTACACCAGCGCGTCGTACAGGCGGTGCGCGAGGCGCAGCGACAGCGGCACGGGGCCGCCCTCGCCCGCCAGCGCGGCCAGTTCGGCGCGGGCGTGGCGCACCGCGACCTCCGCCGCCCGGTCGAAGACCCGCACCGCGCCCTTCGCCTGCGCCTCGGCCCGGCCCAACTGGTGGATCTTCTCGAACAGATAGGGCACGCCGACCAGGAAGGTCGCGCCGAACGCGGCCAGGTCGGGCCGGAGCTCGTCGGGCTTCAGGGAGGGGCTGTGGCCGAACCGGATCCGGCCGAAGACGCAGGTCACCTGGATCATCCGGCCCAGCACGTGGGCCAGCGGCAGGAACAGCAGGGTGGACGGCGTCTCGCCGGTGGCGGCGGTGAACACCGGCTCCAGCAGGGCGTGGCAGTTCGCCGCCTCGGTGAGGAAGTTGGCGTGGGTGAGCAGGCAGCCCTTGGGGCGTCCGGTGGTGCCGGAGGTGTAGATCAGGGTGGCCTCGCTGTCCGGGCCGAGCGCCTTCCTGCGCCGCTCCACCTCCCCGGCGGGGACGGACCTGCCGAGCTCGCTGAGGGCGGCGACGGCGTCCTCGTCCAGCCGCCACAGCGGCACCGTGCCGCCGGTGCGGGCGATCGCCACCGTCAGCACCTCGGCGGTGCCGGCGTCCTCCGCGACCGCCAGCACCGCGCCGGAGTCGCGGAGGATCCACTCGGCCTGCTCGATCGCGGAGGTCGGGTACACCGGCACCACGGACGCGCCGGCCGCCCAGGCCGCGAAGTCCAGCAGCGTCCACTCGTAGCGGGTGCGCGACATCAGGACGATCCGCCCGCCGGGCCGGACCCCGGCGGCGATCAGTCCGCGGGCGGTCGCCGCCACCTGCTCGGCGAACTGCCGGGCCGTCACCTGCTGCCAGCCGCCGTCCGGTCGGCGCCTGGTCAGCACCTCGGCGTCCGGCGCCTGCTCGGCGTTGCGGAACGGCAGGTCGGCGAGGCTGCCGGCGTCCGGCGGCGGCACCAGGTGCGGGGTGCGGGCTTCGACGACCCGGCCGTCGGAGCGCAGGACTTCGACGGGCGCACGGTCGCGCAGATGCTCGGCGCGGGCGGCCCGGGCGAGGGGGTGTGCCATCGGCGAACTCCCTTGGGTGGGTGGGGGTCCGCCCAGGGTAGGGACTCGGCCGCGAACTTACTAGACGGTAAGTTCCTTGACAGTAACAGGATTTGACGTGCCGCCGACCGGCCCCGCCCGCCAGGTCGGTCAGCCCTCCTCGACGGACGGCGCCGGGCCGGCGAACCGCTCGCCGTCCCGGCTGCCGCCGGTCCGCGCCTGGGTGCGCCGACCGGTGGACAGGTAGTCGCGCACCAGCAGCTCCACCGCGTCCTGCGGGCTGCTCACCCCGAGGCGCATCATCACCTCCAGCGCGAGGTCCGCCCTCCAGCGTGATCGTCACCTTCGCCATCGCACCGCTCCCCGGTCTCGGCGGTCTCGCTACCGCTTCCGGCCGAGAACAGGCCGCTGCCCCCGGAGCCGACCAGGGTCTCCGAGGGCAGTGGCGTTCACCGTGCGGTGCGTGCGGCGGGGGCTTCCGGGTGTCAGACCCGACCGGCGAAGTCCGGCGCCCAGTTGGCGATGGTCTCGGTCCGCACACCGGACTTCGGGTTGGCGGCCTCGACGTACTTGCCGTCGCCGATGTAGATCGCCACGTGGTAGACGCCCGAGTTGGCGCCGTTGTTCGACCAGAACAGCAGGTCGCCCGGCTGCAGGCTGTTCAGCGAGACCCGGGTCGAGTAGTCGGCCTGGTCCGCGGCGACGCGCGGCAGGCTGATGCCGGCCTGGCGGAACGCCGCCTGGGTCAGGCCCGAGCAGTCCCAGCCGCCGTTGCCGGTGCCGCCGTAGATGTACGGCTGGCCGACCTTGGACAGCGCGAAGTCGATCGCCGCGGCCTTCGAGCCGGTCGCCTTGACGGCGGTGCTGGTGGCGGCGGTGGTCGTGGTGGTGGCGGCGGGCTTCGCGGGGGTGCTCGGCTTGGCCGGGGCCGGGGTGCTCGGCGCCGGGGCGTCGGTCGTCCGGTTCGAGCCGTTGGACGAGGACTTGCCGGCCGGCGCGGACTGCTTGGCCGGAGCCTGGGCGACGGCGACGTTGCCGAGCGCCAGCTGCTGACCCGGGTAGATCATGTCCGGGCCCTCGGCGAGGACGGAGCGGTTCAGCTCGTACAGCTTCTCCCAGCCGCCCTCGACGTTCTGGCGCTGGGCGATGGCGGACAGCCAGTCGCCCGCCACCACGGTGTAGCTGCCGGAGGCCTGGGGGGCCTGCTGGGCCTGCGGCCGGGCCTGCTGGCGCTGCTGCTGGGGCTGGGCCTGCTTCGGGGCCTGCTGGACCTGCGGCTGGGCCGGCTTCGGCGCGGTGTCCTGCGACGGCTTGGCAGCGGTGGAGCCCGCGGAGGTGTCGACCTGCGGGGCGGCGCCGCCCTTGGTCAGACCGGCCTGGACCGAGCACACCGGCCAGGCACCGGGGCCCTGCGAGGCCAGCACCTTCTCGGCGACGGCGATCTGCTGGTCCTTGGTGGCCAGGTCGGCGCGCGGGGCGAACGCGGTGCCGCCGAAGGCGGCCCAGGTGGAGGCGGTGAACTGGAGGCCGCCGTAGAAGCCGTTGCCGGTGTTGATGGACCAGTTGCCGCTGGACTCGCACTGGGCGACCTTGTCCCAGGTGGCCACCGAGGCGGCGGAGGCGGTGCCGGCCGCGAGGCCGGGGACGGTGAGGCCGATGCCCACGACACCGGTGGTGGCGATCAGACGGCGGGCGCGCTTGGCGCTGACGGGCAGCATGAAGATGCGTTCCTCTCCCACGCCTGCGAGGTGAGCTGTCGGATTCGGGCTGGAGTTGCCCGGCCGCGCGCACCTCTCGGCGCGCCCGGCTTCACCCCTAGCCCCGGACCGGTCCGTCAGGACCGCCCCAGGGCGACTTACCTGGTTCCCCCGCCCCTGCCGCGGTGCGTTTCGCATGAGCCGGCGCACCCGGCGGCAGGACTCGGCGTTCCGGGTGAGCTGGGTCCGTGTGTCCACGAACGTGGGCAGGAGATTAAGCGGATTTAAGGACGATTAGCAAATTTCCGTGACGGGTTTCGCTGCTCCCGGAAAGACGATCAAGGAATTCCTGGCGAAATCCGCTACGTGCTGCGAGAACTGCTGCGCCGTCAGGGAATTGGTGATCTTGTGTCCGATTTGGGGTGGTATGCCGCTTCGTGAGCAATTGTTCGCCTTGGAGGCATTTGTGATCACGTCAGTCGGGTGATTTGAACCGATCTGTCCGACTCCCGGCGACGGGTGGTGAAATTCCGTCCGCTGACATTTCTGTCGAACTGACGAATGACGATACGTCAGAATGCTTAACCGTCGCCGAAGTCGCCGATATCCGTCAGGCCCGCCGCCTATGCTGCCCCCGACGATTCGGAGTCCCTGCGGGTGTTCGGGAGGCGGCCATCGTGGAGCAGTGGGAGAACGGGCGGCACCGGCGGCCGCTGCTGGGGCGGCGGCGGATGCTGACCTGGCTGGCCGTCGGGACGGTGACGGCGGTCGGCGGGGGAGTGGCGCTGCGGCAGTCGCTGGCCGGGGCGGCGGTGACGGCGGCGGGCCCGCCGCCGACGGCGGCTCCGGCGGCGCTGGACGAGAGCGGGCGGAAGTGGTCGGACGCCAAGGGGTGGGGTGGCAGGTTGCCCGGGCCGGGGAGCGCCGTGCGGATCACCGACAAGGTGGTGCTGGACGCCGACGCCCGGGTCGGCTCGCTGCTGATCGACACCGGCGGCTCGCTGGTGTTCGCCAAGGACCGGTCGCTGACGTTGGAGAGTGGGGGCAACGTCGAAGTCCGTGGCGTCCTGGCCCTCACGCCCGACCCGGCGCATACCCACACCTTGCGCTTCCCCGACATCGACGAACACCGCTTCCAGGGCGGCGGCATGACCGTCGTCGACACCGACACCGGCCTGTGGGTCACCGGCAGCGGCTACCTCCGGCTGGACGGCGCACCCCGCACCGCCTGGGTGCGCGCCGCCGCCGAGTTGAAGGCCGGCGAGACCGCGGTGCGACTGGCCGCCGACCCCGAGGGCTGGCAGGCGGGCGACGAACTCGCCGTCACCCCGACCGCCCCGCCCGACGCCGCGGACTTCTCCACCTCCTACGACCTGGTGACGGTCCAACGGATCGACGGCCGGACCGTCACCCTCACCGCGCCGCTCCAGCACGCCCACCCGCGGGTGAGCGTCGGCGGCGGCGCGGTGTTCGGCGCGGAGGTGCTCAACCTGACCCGCAACGTCCGGGTCGAAGGCACCGAGCAGGGCCGGGCGCACGTTCACCTGACGTCCAGCCGCCCGGCCGACCTCCGGCACGCCGCGCTGCGCCGGGTCGGGCCGCGCGCGGCCGGGAAGGAGAGCTGGAACGGGCAGCCCGTCACCGAGCCGGTGCTCGGCCGGTACGGGCTGCACTTCCACATGCTGCTGGACACCTCGCGCGGCACGGTGGTCGAGGGGGTGGTGGTCCGCGACGCCGGCAGTCACGCGTTCGTGCCGCACAACAGCCACGGCATCACCTTCCGCGGCTGCATCTCCCACCAGACCTGGGAGGACGCGTACTGGTGGGACGGCCCCACCGACACCCGCACCCCGCAGATCCCGTCCGACGACATCGCCTACCTGGGGTGCGTCGCCTCCCGCACCGTGTACGAGCCCAACCCGCGCGGCTACCGGCTGACCGGCTTCAGCCTCGGCGCGGGCACCGGCTCCACGGCCCGGGACTGCGTGGCCGTCGGCGTGCAGGGCGCCACCGGTGCGTCCGGGTACGAGTGGCCGGAGAACAGCGAGGGGGTGTGGACGTTCGAGAACTGCCTGGCGCACAACAACCTGGAGGACGGCATCTTCGTCTGGCAGAACTCCGAACACCCGCACACCGTCACCGGGTTCGCCGCCTACCACAACGGCGGCTGGGGCATCGAGCACGGCGCCTACCTGAACGACTTCGGGTACCGCGCCTCGGTGCTGTACGGCAACGCCGCCGGCGGGATCGCCGTCCACGCGCTCGGCCGCGACAAGGGCACCGTGTTCGACGGGCTGCTGATCGACGCGGCCGGGCAGTCCGACTACGCCGTGGCCACCCTCAAGCACCAACTCGACGGCGAGCAGGTCACCCTGAGCCGCAGCCGGCTCACCGGCTACCGCAAGGCCGGCGTGGCGTTCCGGGCCACCGCCGAGGGCAAGCCCGACGACATCGCGGTGCTGGACTGCGAGTTCGGCGACGGCCCCGAACTGTGGCTCGACCCGGACGCGCCCGCCCCCAAGCAGATCCTGTTCCGCAAAGCCGGGCAGTCGGCGGCCGTCGCGCTCGGCAAACCCGCCCCCGGGCTCGCGGCCGGGCCGTGGAACGCCGCCACCAGCCCCGCGACCGCGCCCACCCCGCCCCGTCAGGTCGCCCTGCCCGCGCTGAAGTTCGCCGACAGCGCGCCGCGGACCGGGCGCGTCACCGGCTGAGCGCTCCCCCTCCCGGCAGGAGGGGAAAGACTGCGACGGGCGGGAGCGCGTCGATGCGCTGCTCCCGCCCGTCGCGGTCCATAGGACGGCGCGTCAGCGCGCCGCGTGCGCCCCCGGCGTGGTGCGCTGCTCGGCGGCGGCGGCCTCGGCGGCCTCCAACTGCTCCTGAGTGGGCTCGGGGAGCGCCGCCAGGTAGCTGGAGGCGATCAGCTGGGCCACCGTCGGGTAGGCGCCGATCGGGGCGGCGCTCGGGCAGCCGGTCTCCTCGGCGGCCGCGGCCAGCAGCTCCGGGTCGGCCTCCGGGCCGATCACCAGCGGGGCCAGCGCCGGGCGCTCGCAGCCGGTGGCCTTCAGGTGGTTGACAGCCGCGGCGACCGAACCGGGCACGTCCAGCGCGGCCGGGACCACCGGCACGGCGAGCCGGGCGGCCAGCAGCACGCCGGTGATGCCGGCCGCGGCCGCGGCCTCCTCACCACCGGTGGTGGTCAGCACCACGCCGTCGGCGGCGGTGGCGATCGCGAACAGTCGGGCGCGGTCGGCGCGGGCCAGGTCCGCCTCGGAGAGGCGCACGTGCACCGCCTCGGCCAGCAGCGGGTGCGGGCCCAGCGGGTCCAGCACCTGGGCGCCGGTCTCGGCGGCCGCCTTGTGCAGCTCCGTCAGGAACTCGTGCGGACCCGGCACCAGCGGCAGCACCACCGGCGCGGCCAGGCCGGCCTCGGCCGCCGCGCCCAGCAGTTCGGCCACCGTCGGAGCGTCCTCGCCGCCCAGGTAGGCGGCCGTCACCTCGATGCCCGGCTGGTCGCCGCGCACGACGGACAGCAGCTCGTCGACGACCGGGCGGGTCTCCGGCCCGGCGACGGCCGGAACCGCCAGCACCAGGGCAGGCGAACCGGCCATGATCTCGGGGCGCTCGGGACGGCGGTGGCGCCCCCGCGCACGGGAGCCTGGCGTACGGACGGGCAGTGGCGCGCCCGGGATGGCTGCGGTGCTCATGGGCCAGATCGTAGGACATTGCCCAGCGTGCCTTGCAGCCGGATACCGGCAGCGGGCGGCTTTCCGCCGGGAAGTGACGGTCATCACAGCGCGAGTTGTGACTGGCTGTGAGGCGTGGGACCGGGCGTTGATGATCGACAACGTGCTGACGGGCGTGTGCGGACGGTCATGGGGCGATGGTCGATTTGCTCGGCTGTGTCCGCTTACGCACCGTCAATTGCGGCGCTGTGAAGACTTGGTGGCGGCATCGGCACGGTCTTCTGCACGGGATATTTCCCATGCTGATGCACGTGCAGCCGAGCTATCATCACGTCAAGTGAGGCATTCACCAGGGTCTGGGGAGAAATCAATGGGTGAGGCGTACAACGGCATCGCGGCGGCGGACCTCGACGTGGTCTGGCAGAAGAGCCGGTACAGCAACTCGAAGGGGAACTGCGTGGAGTTCGCCGCGCTGCCGGGGGGCGGCGTCGCGATGCGCAACTCGCGCTTCCCCGACGGGCCGGCGCTGGTCTACACCCGCGCGGAGATCGACGCGATGCTGCTCGGCGTGAAGGACGGGGAGTTCGACCACCTGGGCACCGCGCTCTGACGGTATGTCAGGGACGGTGCCCCCGGGCCGTCGTGGGAGATCCCACGACGGCCTTCGTGTTTTCCGGGCTTCCCGGCCGGCCTGCTCGGGGTGTCGGGCTGTTCGACCCGGCCGACCCCGTTCGACCTGATGGGTCGGTGGCGGTGGGCGGTGCGGTCGGCCTTCCGGGCGCAGAAGTACGCAGAAGTGCGCAGAAGCAAAGGGGAGTGACGATCAGGCGGAGCGGCGGTGTCGGCCGAGGTTCGGCAGCGGGGGTTCGGCCGCCGTCTCCGGTCCGCGGGCGTCGAACAGCGCCCACACCACCTTGCCCGCGCCCGCCAGCGGGTGCCAGCCCCAGGAGCGGGAGAAGGAGTCCACCAGGTGCAGGCCGCGACCGGACTCCGCCACGAAGTCGGCCTCCCGGGCGACCGGGCCGGCGCTGGACGGGTCGCTCACCGCGCACACCACCTGCGGGGCCCGGTGCACCAGGCTGATCCGGATCGGCAGCGAACCGACCGCCAGCTGCGGAGCGATCTGGGTCGGCACCCGGGACGGCTCGCGCTGGCCGAGTGCGTGCCGCAGCGCGTTGGTCACCAACTCCGAAGCCACCAGGGCGACATCGTCGAAGAGGTCGCCGAGGCCCCAGTCCTCGAGGGTGGTTCGGGCGAACTCCCGTGCGGTGCGTACGGCTTCGAAGCGGGGAGCGAGTGTGCAGCTGACCACATGCGGGTCGGTCGCCAGGGCCGTACCGGTGCTCATGAAGAGCTCCTCCCATAAGGGGGCGGACACGGCGGGACCCACCGGGGTCATGCCGGTCACCTCCGACTCGCTCGGCCGCTCTGCCGCCGCGTCCGACCGTTGCGCGCACACGCAAGTACCCAGCGACGCACGGGCGTTGCCGGGACGGGTGTGCGGAATCGCGCAAGCTGTCGACGCGGAGCCCGCGGGGTTGCCAAGGGCGTGCAAGTGCACGTGCACCATGGTCCTCTGCGCTCACGGCAGATGCAAGAGTCGATTCACGTGCAGTCGTGCGATTGGCATATGCATGCACCGGATGCACGTGCAAGATGGTGTCTGCGCATCAGAACCGGTAGCCGAGCGCATCACTACCGGCACTCAGTGCGTCCAAGTGATGGCAGACTGTGCAACTGGTCTTTCCGAGTGGAGGTTTGGTCAGATGACCACAGTGCAGCCCGGTGGGGGCTCGATGGTGCGCCGCATCCTCCTCGGCTCCCAGCTCCGCCGGCTCCGCGAGGGTTGTGCGATCAGCCGGGAGGACGCCGGCTACGCGATCCGCGCCTCGGAGTCCAAGATCAGCCGGATGGAACTCGGCCGGGTCTCCTTCAAGGAGCGTGACGTCGCCGATCTGCTCAGCCTCTACGGGCTGTCCGGCGGCGCGGAGCGGGAGACCCTGCTCGCCCTGGTCCGCGAGGCCAACAAGTCCGGCTGGTGGCACAGTTACAACGACGTCCTGCCGAACTGGTTCCAGACCTACATGGGGCTGGAGGAGGCCGCCGCGCTGATCCGCACCTACGAGGTGCAGTTCGTCCCCGGCCTGCTCCAGTGCGACGAGTACGCCCGGGCGATCTTCGCGCAGAACCGGCCCGCGCTCGCCGACGACGAGATCGAACGCCGCGTCGCCCTGCGCGCCCGGCGGCAGAAGCTGCTCACCGAGGGCCGCGGCCCGAAGCTGTGGGCCGTCATCGACGAGGCCGCGCTGCGCCGCCCCGTCGGCGGCCCGGAGGTGATGCGCGCCCAGCTGGAGCACCTGGTGGACCTCGCTCAACTCCCCAGCGTGGTGCTCCAGGTGATGCCCTTCCGGTTCGGCGCGCACGCCGGCGAGAGCGGCGCGTTCTCGGTGCTGCGCTTCCCCGAGCAGGACCTGCCGGACGTGGTCTACCTGGAGCAGCTCACCAGTGCGCTGTACCTGGACAAGCGCGACGACGTGGACGAGTACGTCCAGGTCATGGAGCGGCTCTGCGTGGACAGCCTGACCCCGCAGCAGACCCTCGACCTGCTCCAGGGCATCCTCAAGAACCAGTGACGAAAGGGCCCGGCGGTGCCGCGCGGGCCGACCGGGACTGACGGAACGTCAGAGGTCGGCCCGCGCAGCGGCCGCCGGGCCGCAGTTCGGTATCGGGGTGGCGAACCGGATTGACCGGGGCCCGGCAAGCTGCCATGGTGACTGCGCCGCCGTCGGCCCCGCCCCCTTCGGGCGCGGACCGGGCGGCATTCCGGCTCCACCAACACGGGGGTTTGGTGGAGCCGGCCCCGACCTTCACAGGCCTGCGCGACGGGCCCGTGGGACCCGGCTCACGGGCGCCGGCCCTGCGGGTGTTCAGCGCTCCGACAGCACGGCCTGCTCCAGCGGCCGGTACTGGTAGTCCGGCACCGACACCGGCTCGGCGGCGGCCTTGGCGCGGGGGCTGCGCAGCGCGCCGGTGAGCGCGATCAGCAGCCCGAGCGTGGTGGTGCCCGTCACCAGCAGCAGGGCGGGCCGGTAGCCGGCGAGCTGGGCGTGCGCGTCGGTGGCGGTGCCGGTGCCCGCGGTGAGCACCGCGGTGGTGACGGCCAGCACGATCGCGCCGCCGACCTGGAGCGAGGTGTTCACCAGGCCCGAGGCCAGACCCTGCTCGTCGTCCGGCACGCCGTTGGTGGCGGCCACATTGATGGAGGGGAAGCCGAGCGCGAAGCCCGCGCCGATCAGCAGCATGCTCGGCAGCACCAGGCCGAGGAAGGAGCTGTGCTCGTCCAGCCGGAGGAAGAGCGCGTAGCCGAGGGCCATCGAGGCGACGCCGACCGGGAGCACCCGCTCCGGGCCGAACCGGTCGAGCAGCCGGCTGACCGAGCCGGCCGAGAAGGCGACGATCGCGCCGCCGGGCAGCAGGCCGAGCGCCGTCTCCAGCGCCGACCAGTCGAGCAGCCGCTGCAGGTAGAGCGTGGCCACGAACTGGAAGCCCGCGTAGGAGCCCATCAGCGTCAGCGCCGTCAGATTCGCCCGGCGGACGCCCGCGTTGCGGAAGATGCCGAGCCGCACCAGCGGGTGCGCGGTGCGCCCCTCGATCAGCAGGAAGGCCGCGGCCAGCACCGCCACCAGCAGCAGCGAGCCGAGCGTGCGCAGCGACAGCCAGCCCGCGCCCTGCGCCTCCGTGACCGTGAAGACCAGCAGCAGGACGGCGGCGGTGCCGGTGATCGCGCCCGCCACGTCGTAGCCGCCGGAGGTGCGCTGCTCGCCGCGCTGACGGGGGAGCAGCTTGATGCCGGCGAGCAGGGCGACCAGCGCGATCGGCACGGGCATCAGGAACGTCAGCCGCCAGCCGGCCGACGTCAGCAGCCCGCTGATCACCAGGCCGAGCGAGAAGCCGGCGGCGGAGCAGGTGGTGTAGATGGACAGCGCGCGGTTGCGGGCCGGGCCCTCGGCGAACGTGGTGGTGATGATGGAGAGGCCGGCCGGGGCGGTGAACGCGGCGCTGATGCCCTTCAGGAAGCGGGCCCCGATCAGCAGCGGGCCGCTGTCGACCAGGCCGCCGAGCAGCGAGGCGCCGGCGAACACGGCCAGGGCTATCAGGAAGACCCGGCGACGGCCGAGCAGATCGGCGGCACGGCCGCCGAGCAGCAGCAGACCGCCGTAGCCCAGGACGTAGCCGCTCACCACCCACTGCAGGGCGGAATCGGAGAGATGCAGATCGGCGCCGATCGAGGGCAGGGCGACGCCCACCATCGAGACGTCGAGGGCGTCCAGGAACATGGCGGCGCAGAGCACCACCAGGGCGCCCCAGATGCGCGGGGTCCATCGCGTGTCGGTCATGGCACCGTACGCTACATGCATGTGCATGGGATGCAAGTGCATTTAATGCGGCTGCAACAGATGCGTACGCATGTGCTAACGTGGCGGCGTGACCGACCTAGATCCGGATCGTGACCCCGCGGTGGAGACTGCGCTGGCCGAGAAGTGGCGCGCCGTGCTGGCCAGCCACGCGGCCACGTCCTGTGCGATAGACCGCGAGCTCGGCGAGACCTTCGGAATCGGCGTCAGCGAGTTCGAACTGCTGGAGCGCCTCTGGGAGTTCGAGCAGGAGGAGCACCTGTCGGGCTCGCGCGCCCAGGTGCTCTCCGGCAGCGTGCACCTCAGCCAGAGCGCGTTCTCCCGGCTGGTCGCCCGGATGGAGAAGGCCGGCCTGGTCCGGCGCTCGATGTGCGAGGACGACCGCCGCGGCATCTTCATCACGCTCACCGACGAGGGCCGCGAGCGCTACCGCAGGGCCCGCCCCGTGCACCGCCGGATCCTCGCCGAGACGCTGTCGGACTGACCGGGCGGCCGCGCGCCCTCGGGCGTCCGGGGCGGCCGGGTTCAGAACAGCGTCGACAGTCCGGGCGCGGCCGCGATCAGCGCCGCCGTCACGGGCGCGGCCAGTGCCGCCAGCGTCCAGGCCAGTCGGGCCCGCCGCGGCAGCCGGGGCTCGCCCAGCAGCAGCCGGTCCACCCGGGCGGGGGACTGCGCCAACTGCCGCGGCGGGCAGGACGCGAACACCTCGCTGTTCAACTCCGCGAGCGCCAGCGCCGTGGTCACCCGCCCGTGCCGGCGCGCCGCCCGGTCGTCCGCCGCCAGCTCCACCAGCACCGCCACCTGGTCCCGGAACGCGGAGAACACCTCCACCCCCGGAAAACCCGTCGCCAGCGCCTGCGCACACTGCGCCAACCAGTGGTGCCGGGCCCGGACGTGGCCCCGCTCGTGGCTCAGCACCGCCGCCAGCTCCCGGTCCGAGAGCTGCTGCAGCGCCCCGGTGGTCACCACCAGCCGGGCCCGCGGCCCCGGCAGCGACCAGGCCTGCGGCCGGACGTTCTCCAGCACCACCAGCGGCTCCTTGGCCGCCGCCCGCCGACGCGGCAGCAGCGAGGCCGGCAACTCGGGGGCCCGCCGCACCAGTTGCGCATGGCGGTGACCGCGCTCCGCGCGGGCCGAGCGGATCTCCCGGGCCAGCGACAGCGCCGTCCACAACCCGCCCGCCGCCAGCACCGCCGCCGACAGTCGGCCCCAACCCTCCCGGCCCGCCAGGCCGTACGCGTCCGCCACTCCGTCCGGGGCGCCCGAGAACACCACGTCCCGCCAGGCGGGCAACGCGGCCGCGCTCGCCAGCAGCAGACTCAGTACGCAGCACAGCAGCACCGCGACCACCAGCATCTGCCACACCAACAGGGCCAACACCGGTTCTCGCTCGGGCCAGCGGGCCCGGGCCAGGCGGCTCGGCGCCACGGTGGCGAGCAGCAGTCCGAGCAGCAGCAGGCTCAGCAGTGCCGTCATGGCAGGGGCTCCCCGAGGCGGGATTCGAGGCGCGGCGATGCGCTTCCCCCCAACCTATGCCGCCTCACGCCGACGGGGAACGGCCGGGCGCGTCCAGTGACCAACACCACGTCGCCGCAGGGTTTCGGACGGCCCGTCAGCCGCCCGGGCCGACCGGCGGCTCACATGGTCAGCAGCATCGCGAACATCCCGATGCCCATCGCCGCCCGACAGGCCCGCGGCAGCGGCGCCGCCACCGCCGGACCGCCCGCCGCGATCACCCGACTGCCCTCCCACAGCGCGTACCCGCCGAAGTACACCAGCAGCAGCCCCGTCACCACCGGCAGCCCGGCCGGCCCCACATGGTGCCCGGCGTGCCCGCCCGGCGGACCGCCCGCCATCGCCAGCGCCATGTACGCCATCGCCAGTGCGCCGATCCCGTGGTGCAGCCGGTGCGCCCGCAGCCCCGCGCCGCGCCCGGCCAGCGCGCCCACCAGCAGCACCGCCGCCAGCAGCGCGTACGGCCAGCCCCAGGCCACGCCCGGCAGCAGTGCCATCCCCGCCATGCCCAAACCCATCGCGGCCTCCAGCACGTCCGACTCCGGCCGGGCCGACCGGCCGTCCCCGCACGTCGCGGCGGCCCGTCCGGCCCGCCGCGCATGCCGCACCCGCCACCCGCAGTAGCCGCCGCTGCCCATGGCCAGCGCCGCCAGCAGCCAGTTCACCAGCACCGGACCGTGCATCGCCCTCCCCCTCCGGCCGGATGTGCACGCCACCCCACGGTCACCGATCCCGACCGGGCGCAGCAGGGCGTGAACAGGGGCGCACCGAGGCGCGGCCGGGCCTGCGCCGGGCGTGGAGCGGTGCCCGGCGCAGCGCCTCGCGCGGCCGACGGTGACGGAGCGGAAGCCCCCGGTGGCGGGCCGTTCGGGTGCGGGGCAGGGTCGGGCGTACCGGAAGCGACGCCGGATCTGTCCGTTTCATCCATCCCGTCAGGGAGCGGCACCGGTCGCGCTACGAACTGGAGTGTCCGCCGTCAAGTTGCCCTTGAGCCGGAAGACCTTTCGCATTTAACGTGGTCTTGTCGAAATAACTCCTGTCGAAGTGAGCCTGTGATGCAGAATCTTTCGCCGACTCTCGCGGCCGCGGGTGACACCCCCACCGCCGACCTTGCCGGGCACCCGGCCTGGCTGCGCCTCAAGGACGCCGTCGAGGCCCTCCGTCCCCTGCAGTCCAAGGACGGCTCGATCGACCTCGCGACCGTGCCGCGCCCCACCGTCGACCCCCTGGTCGAGACCGTGCAGGCCGCCGTCGCCGAGCTCGCCCCGCACTTCCCGCACGACGCCGAGTACCTCGCCGCCGTCCGGGCCGACCTCGCCAAGTGGGCGGACACCGGCTACCGGGAGCCCGACTTCCTGGACTCGCTGATGGCCTTCCGGCCCGAGGAGCGCCGCGCCGACGGCATCGGCCACCTGGTGGTCTTCCCGATGTACACCCAGAACGGCAACCCCGACCGGAACCTGGAAGCCGTCATGCTGAAGGTCGTCTGGCCCGAGTGGATCGCCGAGCTGGAGAAGACCCGCTTCGACAACCCGGGCTACCTCGGCATCACCTTCGACGACTTCACCGCCGGCTACGACACCAACTCCGCGGTGCTGTTCCCCGAGACGGTGGCCGTCCGCGAAGCGCCGGAACGTTTCACCTGGGGCGGCATCTTCTGCGACCGCGAGGCCGCCCGCTTCCGCACCGTCTCCACCAGCGCCGTCCGCCAGCTCGGCCTCGACATCCCCGCCGACGCCGCGAGCCTGCTCCAGGACCAGGACCGCGTCCAGCAGACCTTCGTCCTGTGGGACCTGGTCCACGACCGCACCCACAGCCACGGCGACCTGCCCTTCGATCCGTTCATGATCAAGCAGCGCAGCCCGTTCTGGATGTACGGCCTCGAAGAGCTCCGCTGCGACCTGAACACCTTCAAGGAGTCGGTCAAGCTGGAGGCCGAGGGCTACACCCAGGGCCGCGACGTCCAGTACGCCGTCCTGTTCGACCGGATGTTCCGCTTCCCGGTCACCGGCGACCGCGTCCGCAACTACGACGGCATGGGCGGCCAGCTGCTCTTCGCCTACCTGCACAAGCACGACGCGCTGCGCTGGCGCGACAACCGCCTCACCATCGACTGGTCGCGCGTCGCCGAGGTCACCAACCAGCTCTGCGCCGAGATCGAGACCCTCTACCGCGAGGGCATCGACCGGCCCAAGACCGCCCACTGGATCGCCGCCTACGAGCTGGTCTCCAAGTACCTCACCCCGCACCCCGCCTCCACCTGGGCCAAGGGCCCCGAGGCGCTCCCGCTCGACCTCGCCGACGACAAGGCGCTGCGCAAGGCGCTGTGCGACGCCGTCCACCCCGACGAGTTCCCGCTCAGCATGTTCTACGAAGCCCTGTCCAAGAAGCTCAGCCGGGTCATCGCCGACACCAAGGGCATCACCAGCGCCGACGTCGAGGAGATCGCCGCGTGACCACCGCACCCCGTACCGAGACCGGCCGCCCGCTGGCCGGCAAGGTCATCGCCGTCGCCGGAGCCAGCGGCCCCGCCGGCCAGGCCACCATGCGCCGCCTGGCCGCCGACGGCGCCACCGTGATCGGCGCCGACATCGACCAGCAGCGCCTGGACAAGGCCGTCGAGGGCGTCCGCACCGCCGTCCCCGGCGCGCAGATCACCGGCCAGGTCATCGACCTGCTCGACCCGCAGGAAGTCCACGACTGGGCCGACCACCTCGAGGCCGAGCACGGCCACGTCGACGGCCTGTTCCACCTGGTCGGCGGCTGGCGCGGCAGCAAGACCTTCTTCGAGAGCCGGATAGACGACTGGGACTTCCTGCACGACACCGTCGTGCGCACCCTCCAGCACACCTCGCTGGCCTTCCAGCCCGCCCTGCTGCGCAGCCCGGCCGGCCGCTACGCGATGGTCTCCGCCGCCGCCGCGCACAAGCCCACCGCCGGCGGCGCCGCGTACGCCGCCGCCAAGGCCGCCACCGAGGCCTGGACCCTCGCCATGGCGAACTCCTTCGTGAAGGAGACCACCGACGCGGACGGAACCCCCACCGCCGCAGCTGCCATCCTGGTCATCAAGGCCCTGGTCAGCCCTGAGATGCGCGCCGAGAAGCCGGACGCCAAGTTCGCCGGCTTCACCGACACCGCCGACCTGGCCACCACCCTGGCGGGCCTCTGGGACCGCCCCGCAGCAGAACTGAACGGACAGCACCTGTGGCTGACAGCCCGATGACCACCCCCTTCGGCCCGACCGACGCGGTGCGGCACCACGACCCCGCCGTGCGCGGCTTCGCCAGCGACAACTACGCCGGCGTGCACCCCGAGATCCTCGCCGCGATAGCCCTCGCCAACGACGGCCACCAGGTCGCCTACGGCGAGGACCAGTACACCGAGCACCTGCAGACCGTCTTCCGCCGCCACTTCGGTGACCGGGCCGAGGCGTTCCCCGTCTTCAACGGCACCGGCGCCAACGTGGTCGCGCTGCAGGCCCTGCTGCCGCGCTGGGGCGCGGTGATCGCCGCGGCGACCGCGCACATCAACGTCGACGAGTGCGGCGCGCCCGAGAAGCTGGCCGGCATCAAGATCCACACCGTCGCCACCCCCGACGGCAAGCTCACCCCCGAGCTGATCGACCAGCAGGCCTGGGGCTGGGGCGACGAGCACCGCGCCCAGCCGCTCGCGGTCTCCATCACCCAGTCCACCGAACTCGGCACCCTCTACACCGTCGACGAGGTCCGGGCGATCTGCGAGCACGCCCACGAGCGCGGCATGCTCGTCCACATGGACGGCTCCCGGCTCGCCAACGCCGCGGCCTCGCTCGGCGTCCCGTTCCGCGAGTTCACCACCGACGCCGGCGTCGACGTCCTCTCCTTCGGCGGCACCAAGAACGGCCTGCTGTTCGGCGAGGCCGTGGTCGTTCTCAACCCCGAGAAGGTCCGCGACCTCAAGTACCTGCGCAAGATGTCGATGCAGCTCGCCTCGAAGATGCGCTTCGTCTCGGTCCAGTTCGAGGCCCTGCTCACCGGCGACCTCTGGCTCCGCAACGCCGGCCACGCCAACGCGATGGCCCTCCGCCTGGAGACCGCCGTCCGTGAGATCCCCGGCGTCACGGTCGTCCGCCCCGTGCAGGCCAACGCCGTCTTCGCGATCCTCCCGCGCGAGGTCAGCGAGCGCCTCCAGAAGCACTACCGTTTCTACTTCTGGGACGAGCACACCGGCGAGGTCCGCTGGATGGCCGCCTTCGACACCACCGAGGCCGACATCGACGCCTTCGCCACCGCGATCGCGGAGGAGATGGCCCGTCAGGCCTGACCCCGGCCCCTCGGCTCGACTGCGCGACGGCCGGTTCGGAAGACTCCTTCCGGGCCGGCCGTCGCGCATGTTTGCACCTGGAGCGGATCCGGCGTAGTGTTCACTGGTCGCTCGGCAGGGAGCACCGGACACGCATCTGTGTGGACGGTCCCGGGGCGG
>NZ_BMRI01000003.1:376245-417253 GCF_014648555.1 Kitasatospora griseola | reverse complement strand
GGGGCTGCGACACCGGCTGCGCCGCCGGGGGTGAGGCCGGTGAGCGGTCAGTCTCCCCTACCCGTCCCCCAGTCGGGAAAACGTTCACCGGTTGTGTTCCCGCCGTTCGCTCCGGCGCGAATGCGGCCCTCCTCGCCTGGGAAGACTCCCCTCAGACCGTCCCCCCGGCCAGCGGGGCCGCGGGGACCGGTGGGCCGCGGGTGACGTCGCGTCACCCGCTCTGGAGGGCTAGTGGTCAGTACCAAGAGCCGCCGGACACCTGACCGGCGCACGTACGTCCTCGACACCAGCGTGCTCCTGGCCGACCCTCTCGCCATGACGCGGTTCGAGGAGCACGAGGTGGTCCTCCCCGTCGTCGTGGTCACCGAGTTGGAGGCCAAGCGGCACCACCCGGAGCTGGGCTACTTCGCCCGCCAGGCGCTGCGACTGCTGGACGACTACCGGATCCGCCACGGGCGGCTCGACGAACCGATCCCGGTGGGCGAGCTGGGCGGCACCATCCGGGTCGAGCTGAACCACTCCGACCTGTCGATCCTGCCGGCCGGCTACCGGGCCGGCGGCGGCGAGGCGGACACCAGGATCCTCGCGGTCGCCCGCAACCTGCAGGCCGAGGGCTACGACGTCACGGTGGTCTCGAAGGACCTGCCGCTGCGGATCAAGGCGAGCTCGGTCGGCCTGCTGGCCGAGGAGTACCGGGCCGAGCTGGCGATCACCTCCGGCTGGACGGGCATGACCGAACTGCACGTCCCCGCCGACCAGGTGGACGAGCTGTTCGCCGGCCAGGACCGCGCCCTCTCGGTCGAAGGCGCCGAGCAACTCCCGGTCCACACCGGCCTGGTGCTGCACTCCGAGCGCGGCCGGGCCCTCGGCCGGGTGGCCGCCGACGGCCGGGTGCGGCTGGTCCGCGGCGACCGCGAGGCGTTCGGGCTGCGCGGCCGCAGCGCCGAGCAGCGGATCGCCCTCGACCTGCTGCTCGACCCGGAGATCGGGATCATCTCGATGGGCGGCCGGGCCGGCACCGGCAAGTCCGCGCTCGCCCTGTGCGCCGGCCTGGAGGCCGTCCTGGAGCGCCGCCAGCACCGCAAGGTGATGGTGTTCCGGCCGCTGTACGCGGTCGGCGGCCAGGAGTTGGGCTACCTGCCCGGCAGCGAGGCCGAGAAGATGGGCCCCTGGGCGCAGGCGGTGTTCGACACCCTCTCCGCCGTCACCACCCAGGACGTGATCGAGGAGGTCATCTCCCGCGGCATGCTGGAGGTCCTGCCGCTCACCCACATCCGCGGGCGCTCGCTGCACGACGCCTTCGTGATCGTGGACGAGGCGCAGTCCCTGGAGCGCAACGTGCTGCTCACGGTGCTCTCCCGGATCGGCCAGAACTCCCGCGTGGTGCTCACCCACGACGTCGCCCAGCGGGACAACCTGCGGGTCGGCCGGTACGACGGCGTGGTCGCGGTGGTGGAGAAGCTGAAGGGGCACCCGCTGTTCGCCCATGTGACGCTCACGCGTTCGGAGCGCTCGCCGATCGCCGCACTGGTGACCGAGATGCTGGAGGACATCCAGCCGTAGGCATAACCGGACACACCGGGGCAAAGGGGTCTGACGGGTACCGTCAGGCCCCTTCGCTGTCAGCCCTGTTGACGACCCCTCGGCCGTTCGTCCACCAAACGCCCAGGTGGCGAAGTTTGTGAGATCCGCCACGGCACAGGGAATTGCGTAGACACCGTCGCGTGCGGCATGGTGAGGGTTCTGTCAGGCCCCGCGTACGGCTATTCCTCGCCCGGCAACTCCGGTCGGCGGGCGGAAAACTGAACACCGCAAGGCCGTACGCCGCTCGATTCCACCGCCGCTCCGGGCTCGCCCGGGGGGACGGCCGAGCCCGCGCCTCCCGTGACCAGAGTTCGACGGAGGCCAGTGACCAGGGGCAGATTGCGCCCGGACGGTCACGCGCCGGGCGACGCTGGAAGGAAACCATGTGACTCGGATCTCGGTCCGGGGAGTCGCTGTCGCCTCCGCCACCGCGGTGACCGCCGTCGGTGCAGTGGTAGGTGCGGCCTCTGGCAGTGAGGGCAAGACCGTCCAGGCGGTCGACGTCGCGAGCGCCACCCTGCTCGCCGACGCGCCCACCGGTGCTCAGGCCCAGAACGTCAGCGACGGCATCAGTCGCCAGGCCAACGCCCAGCAGGTCTCCGCCGACGCCGCCGCCAAGAAGGCAGCGGAAGAGGCGGCCCGGCAGAAGGCCGCCGCCGACGCCCAGGCGAAGGCCGACGCGGAGAAGGCCGCCAAGGCGGCCGAGGAGAAGCGTGCGAAGGAGGAGGCCAACCGCGCCTCCGCCCGCAGCGTGCTCGCCACCGTCAGCCCCGGCTCGGTCCAGGACATGGCGCTCCAGATCGTCGGCGACGCCAACCAGTTCCAGTGCTTCAGCCAGATCGTCAAGCGCGAGAGCGGCTGGGACTACACCGCCACCAACGCCTCCTCCGGCGCTTACGGCCTGGTCCAGGCGCTGCCGGGTTCCAAGATGGCCTCGGCCGGCGCGGACTGGCGCACCAACCCCGAGACCCAGATCAAGTGGGGCCTCAACTACATGAACAGCCGCTACGGCAGCCCCTGCGGCGCCTGGTCGTTCTGGCAGTCCCACCACTGGTACTAGGCCACTGGTACCGAGCCACGGCTCGTTCCGAAGGGCCCCGTTCTCGCACGGTCGAGAACGGGGCCCTTCGTGCTGCCGCGAGACAGCGGCCTCCAAGCGGGCCGTGCCGCCCGGGCGGCGCTGACCAGTGCGCAGCGGGCGGCGACGGTCCGGTGCG
Source organism: Kitasatospora griseola (assembly GCF_014648555.1). Lineage (GTDB taxonomy): Bacteria > Actinomycetota > Actinomycetes > Streptomycetales > Streptomycetaceae > Kitasatospora > Kitasatospora griseola. The sequence continues at coordinate 414,452 of NZ_BMRI01000003.1, read as the reverse complement.
GACGCGGGGAAGCGAAGCGGGTCCTGGTTCCTCCGCTCCCGGCCGGTCCGCGGACAGAAGGTCTGTTGAAGCCCCTTCCCACGTCCGGGCGGACGAAACGGGCATATTGGTGATGATTTGCCCGGAATCTCCTGGAAGCGGTCCGTGTCACCGCCGCGACCCGGGGCCCCGACGGCGGGTAGCGTTCCTCACCGACGGCCGTGCGACCCGCGGCCGCGCAGCAGACGAACGCGGGGGAGACCGGGGAAGTGACGGAAGAGACGAGCGGCGGCCGCTGGCGCGGCGTCGCCAAGATAGGGGCCGTCGCGGCCGGTCTGTTCGCCGCGGCGGAACGCCGCCGTCGTGCGGCCATCGCCGCGGAGGCGCAGGCCCTCGCCACCGAGCAGGCCGTCGAACTCGCCGCCGAGCGGGCCGCCCTGCGCACCGTCGAGCAGACGGCCCGTCAACTCGCCGACCAGGGCGGTGGATCGGCCGACGGTCGGGCCCCCGCTGCCGCCTCCCCGGAAGGGGCGGCCGTGCGGGCAGACCCGACCGTCCCGGCCCCGCGCAGCGCCGAACCGCCGTCGACGGCCCCGCCCGGCCGGCCCGCCAACCCGGTGGACGCGGTGCCGTGGACGCTGCGGGTCGCCGCCGAGTCCACCTGGCGCCTGCTGCTGCTCGGCGTCGCGCTGTACGTGGTGTTCCGGGTCATCGACACGCTGCGGCTGGTCGCGTTCTCGGTGCTCGCCGCGCTGCTGATCTCCGCGCTGCTGGAGCCCACCGTCTCCTGGCTGCGCCGGCGCGGCGTCCCGCGCTCGGTGGCCGCGGCCGGCACCTTCATGTCCGGCCTGGCGGGCATCGGCCTGGTCGGCTGGTTCGTGTTCTGGCAGGTGTCCACCAACCTCGACCGGGTCACTGTCAAGGCGCAGGACGGTGTCCGGACGCTGCGCGACTGGCTGGTCAACGGGCCGTTCCACCTGACGCAGGACCAGCTGGACAACTTCACCAACCAGATCACCACGTCCATCGGCAAGAACTCCGACCAGCTCACCTCGGCCGGCTTCACCGGGGTGAGCATCGCCGTCGAACTGCTCACCGGCATCGCGCTGACCGCCTTCACCATCTTCTTCCTGCTCTACGACGGCGCCCGGATCTGGAACTGGATGCTGCGCGCCCTGCCCCGGCACTCCCGGCACGCGATGGCCGGCGCCGGGCCCAAGGCCTGGGCGACGCTGACCGCCTACGTCCGCGGCACCGTGGTCGTCGCGTTCATCGACGCGCTGTGCATCGGCATCGGACTCCAACTGCTCGGGGTGCCGATGGCGATGCCGCTCGCGGTGATCATCTTCCTGGGCGCGTTCGTGCCGCTGGTCGGCGCGCTGGTCACCGGCACCATCGCCGTGCTGATCGCGCTGGTCACCGTCGGGCCGTTCAAGGCGCTGATGGCGCTGGTGGTGCTGGTCGCCGTCCAGCAGCTGGAGGGCCACATCCTGCAGCCGCTGATCCTCGGCCGGGCGGTGCGGGTCCACCCGCTGGCCGTGGTGCTCGGCGTCGCCGCGGGCTCCATCATCGGCGGCATCGCGGGCGCGATCGTGGCCGTGCCGCTGATCGCGGTGACCAACACCGTCACCGGGCACCTGCGACAGCGCAACGCGGCCGGCCAGGAGGTCTTCCAGGCGATCGAGGCGGCCCGCAGGCCCTAGCCGCGGAAACGACAAGGTCCCGTCCGGGGAGGGGAGTTCCTCCGGGACGGGACCTTTGCGTTGTGCGTTACGCCAGCTGGGCTTCGGCGTCCAGCACCGAGGCGACGGCCTGGACGGTGGCGGCGATCTTCACGGAGGCCTGGACGACCTCGCGCTCGACGCCGGCCTTGCGCAGCACGCCCTCGTGCGAGTCGAGGCACTGGCCGCAGCCGTTGATCGCGGAGACCGCGAAGCACCACAGCTCGAAGTCGACCTTGTCGACGCCGGGGTTGCCGATGATGTTCATCCGCAGACCGGCCCGCATCGTCCCGTACTCCTTGTCGGAGAGCAGGTGCAGCGTCCGGTAGTAGACGTTGTTCATCGCCATGATCGCGGCGGCGCCCTTGGCGGCCTGGTAGGCCTCGGGCGACAGGTGCGACTTGGCCTCGGGCTCCAGCTCGCGCAGCACGGCGGACGAGCCCGTCGCCATCGCGCAGGCCAGCACGGTGCCCCAGAGCTGCTGCTCCGGCAGGTCCGAGTTGCCGATGACCGAGCCCAGGTTGAGCTTCAGGTCCTTGGCGTAGTCCGGCAGGGCCGCCTTGAGTTCGTCGAGAGCCATCGGGGTCAGCCGGCCAGCAGGGCCTGGGCGTCGAGGGTGTCCTCGCCCTTGGTCCAGTTGCACGGGCACAGCTCGTCGGTCTGCAGGGCGTCCAGCACCCGCAGGACCTCCTTGGGGTTACGGCCGACGGAGCCGGCGGTCACCATGACGAACTGGATCTCGTTGTTCGGGTCGACGATGAACACCGCACGCTGGGCGGTGCCGTCGGCGCCCTCGACGCCGCAGGCGCGCATCAGGTCGTGCTTGACGTCGGCCAGCATCGGGAAGGGCAGGTCGCGCAGGTCCTTGTGGTCCTTGCGCCACGCGTGGTGGACGTACTCCGAGTCGCCGGAGACGCCGAGGATCTGGGCGTCACGGTCGGCGAACTCCTCGTTCAGCTTGCCGAACGCGGCGATCTCGGTCGGGCAGACGAAGGTGAAGTCCATCGGCCAGAAGAACACGACCTTCCACTTGCCCTCGTAGGACTTGTGGTTGATCTCGGCGAAGGCGTTCGCGGCGTCGAGGTCCACGCAGGCGTTGAGTTCGAACTCGGGGAACTTGTCGCCGATCGTCAGCACGTCGCTTCTCCAGGGGTTGAGATGAGGGTTGTCCGAATTACGGACATGTCCAGCGTCGCACAGCGGCTACTGATCAGTGAAATCGGATCTTCTGCTTTGCCTGATAGGCAATCCCGATCAGTGCGGCACACTGGTGGCAGCATCGGACCCACGCAGGAAGCGCAGCCGTGAAGCACCCTACGCAACGCACGCCCACCCTCTCCCAGCTGCGGGCCTTCGCGGCCGTCGTCGAACACCTGCACTTCCGGGAGGCCGCCGCCGCGATCGGCACCAGCCAGCCCGCGCTGTCCGGCGCGATCGCCGCACTGGAGGAGGCCCTCGGCGCACAGCTGGTGGAACGCACCACCCGACGCGTCATGATCACCCCGCTCGGGGAGCGGGTCGCCGTCCACGCCCGGCAGGTGCTGTCCGCGCTGCACGCCCTCACCGAGGAGGTCGAGGCCGCCCGCCGGCCGTTCACCGGGCCACTGCACCTCGGAGTGATCCCGACCGTCGCGCCCTACCTGCTGCCGACCGTCCTGCGACTCGTCCGCGACGCCTACCCCGACCTCGAACTGCACGTCCACGAGGAGCGCACCCCCTCCCTGCTGGACGGCCTGGCCACCGGACGCCTCGACCTGCTGCTGCTCGCCCTGCCCGCGGGCGGCAGCGTCCCCGTGGCCGAAATCCCGCTGTTCGACGAGGACTTCGTGCTGATCGTGCCGCCCGAGCACGAACTCGCCGGACGGGTCGACGTCCCGCGCGACGTCCTGCTCGACCTGGACGTGCTGCTGCTGGAGGAAGGCCACTGCCTGCGCGACCAGGCACTCGACATCTGCCGCGAGGTCGGCGCCGAGGTGTCCGGCGGAAGCACCCGCGCCGCCGGACTCTCCACCCTCGTCCAACTGGTCGCCGGCGGCCTCGGCGTCACCCTGCTCCCCGCCACCGCCCTCGACGTCGAGACCGGCCGCACCGACCGCCTCGCCGCCGTCCGCTTCGCCGCCCCCACCCCCGGCCGCCGCATCGGCCTCGCCCACCGCCCCGGCTCCGCCCGCACCCCGGAGTACGACCGCTTCGGGGCGGCCCTCCGCGACGCCCTGCGGGGCCTGCCCGTCCGCATCGCCGCCTGACGGCGGCCCCTCGCCCACCCACCCACCCGTGGCCCCGCCGCCGACGTGGACCCCGGGGCGACTCCGCTGCGCGGGGCTGGGGTGGTGCTGCGGCTCGCCCGTGTAGGCCCCGTGCGGTGGGTCGCTCTCGTGTCTGTCCCCTCCGGCTTCTCCCGCCCGCGCAGCGGTGTTTCTGCGTTCACCTTGGCGGCGGGGTCACGGGTGGGTGGGTGGGCGGTGGGCATAAAGAACGGTGAGGGGGTGGGCGGGTGTACGTGTCGCGGATCAGGGTGTCCGGCGTGAAGTGCTTCCGTGGGGCGCGGGCGGTGGATCTGACGGTTCCTCAGGGGCCGGGGTGGAATGTGGTCGCGGGGCCGAACGGGAGCGGGAAGAGTACGTTGCTGCGGGCGGTCGCGGTGGCGCTCGGGGCGTTGCCGGGTGATTCGGCCGCGGGCTGGGGCGACGGTTGGGTGGAGGCCGAGCCCGCGCCGCGCTGGCGGGTCGGGGTGGCGCAGGGTGTGCCGAGGGCGCTGTTCGTGGAGCCGGCCGGGGGCCGTGACGTCCTGTTGGACGCCGAGTCGGTGGCCGGGGTGCTGCCCACCGGTTGGCGGGTGAGCGACCCGCGGCGGCAGTACGTGGCGAACGGCGAGCTGGAACTGCCGTTGGACGAACTCGGCGACGGCGTCGCCGCGTTGGCCCGGCTGGTCGGCCGGCTCTCGGCGGTCCCGCACCCCGGGCCGGTGCTGATCGACGACGTGGACCGCCAGTTGCACCCGGTGTGGCAGCAGCGTCTCGGCCCGTGGCTGACCGAGCGGTTCCCGCGCACCCAGTTCCTGGTCGCCACCCACAGCCCGTACGTCTGCCAGGCCGCCGATCCGGGCGCGCTGATCCGTCTGCCCGGCCCCGCCGAGGATTTCGCGCCGCACCGGCTGGACGAGGACCTGCGGCAGCGGGTGCTGTACGGCAGCGGCGAGGACACCGTGCTGTCGGAGCTGTTCGGGCTGCCCAGCGCCTACTCGCCGGCCGCCGAGGCCGAACGCCGCCTGCTGGTGCGGCTGGAGCGCAAGATGTACGCGGGCCGGGCCACCGACGCGGAGCTCGCCGAGTACCGGGAGCTCGGGGCGAAGCTGAACAGCTCGCTGACCGCCCGGGTCGACGAGGTCACCGCGCGGCTGCTCGGCCGGGACCGGTGATCCCGCTCCAGCGGCCCGCCCTGCAGTCGCGGCTGGCCGCCGACCTCGACCGGGCCACCGCCGGCATCCGGGCGGCCGGCCCGAGCACCGCGTCCGGCCGCGCCGCGTGGCGCAAGGCCGTCCGGCCGAAGGCCCAACTGCGGCTGATGCTGCGGCAGATGGCGCCCGGCCTGGAGCGCTGCATGTACTGCGGGGACAACCTGGGCACCGATATCGACCACTTCGAGCCGATCGCCCAGGCGCCGCTGCGGACCTTCGACTGGCAGAACCACCTGCTGGCCTGCGCGCACTGCAACAGCAACCGCAAGCGCGACCGCTTCCCGCGCGACCCGGCCACCGGCGACGGCCTGCTGGTCGACCCGTGCCGCGAGGACCCGGCCGACCACCTGCTGCTCTACCTGGACTCCGGTGCGTACGACCCGCTCACCGTCCGGGGCGAGGCCACCATCGAGGTGTTCGGTCTCAACGAGCGGCCCGAACTGGTGCGCGGCCGGCGGATGATGTTCGCCGTGGTCAAGGCCCTGCTGCTGACCTGGCAGCTGGCGGGCCCCGCCGAGGCCGAGGAGTACGCGGCGGCCCTGCGCGAGATCCATCACGCCGACGTGCTGCGCACCGTCCTCGGACTGCGCCGCAGCCGCCCGCTGGCGCTCGCGGTGCTCGGCCCGGACGTCCTCGCCGCGCTGGACGAACTGGTCGCCGCCGAACCGGGATTCGTCGCCTGAGGGCCGGTCAGAGGCGCTGCTCGAACCAGACCACCTTGCCCGCGCCCAGCCGGGTCGCGCCCCAGCGGTCCGCGCACCGGGCGACTATCTGGAGGCCGCGCCCGCGCTCCTCGTCCGGGCCGGCCCGGCGGGTGCGGGGGAGCGCCGCGGAGTCGTCGCCGACCTCGCAGCGCAGGCGCGAGGTGCGCACCAGCCGGAGCGTCACCGGGCGGGTGGCGTGCCGGATCGCGTTGGTGACCAGCTCGCTGACCATCAGCTCGCAGTTCTCCCGCAGATGGTCCAGGCCCCAGTTGTGCAGCGCGTGCCCGGCCAGCCGGCGCGCCCGGCCCGGCGTCTCGTGCCGCGGCTGGAGGTACCAGTAGGCGACGTCGTCGGCCGGGATCCCGTCGAACGCGGCGGCCAGCAGCGCGATGTCGTCGGCCCGGTCGCCGGGCGGCAGGATCCGCAGCGCCTCCTGGCACAGCTGCTCGGGGGTGAGCCGGTGGGCGCCCTCCAGCCGGGCCCGCAGCAGTTCGAGGCCGGTGCCCAGCGGGCGGCGGCGGGTCTCCACCAGGCCGTCGGTGAACAGCAGCAGCGCCGAACCGGGCGGGGCAGCCAGCTCCACCGAGGTGAAGTCCACCCCGCCGACGCCGATCGGCGCCCCCGGCGGCAGGTCCAGCAGCTCGCTGGTGCCGTCCGGGCCGACCAGCACCGGCGGCACGTGCCCGGCGCTGGCGATCACCACCCGGCCCGCGATCGGGTCGTACACCGCGTACACGCAGGTCGCCAAGTGGTGCTCGCGGCCCAGGCGTTGGGCCTGCTCGTCGAGGTGGTAGAGCACCTCGTGCGGCGGCAGGTCCAGGCCCGCCAGGGTCTGCGCGGAGGTGCGCAGCTGGCCCATCACCGCGGCCGAGGTCAGCGAGTGGCCCATCACGTCGCCGGCGATCAACGCCACCCGGTTGCCCGGCAGCGGGATCGAGTCGTACCAGTCGCCGCCGACCTGCGCCCCGCGCTCGCCCGGCAGGTAGCGGTGTGCCAGGCGCACGCCGTGCGGCTGCGGCAGGTGCGCGGGCAGCATCGAGCGCTGCAACTCGTCGGCGATCTCCCACTCGCGGGTGTAGCGCAGCGCGGTGTCCACGGCCAGGCCCGCGTGGGTCGCCAGATGGGCGGCCGTCGCGGTGTCCGCCGGGTCGAACGACACCGGCTGCCCGTCCGCCGCCGGCCGCCGGATCAGCAGCAGCATGCCGAGCGCCGCCTGCCGCCCGTGCAGCGGCAGCGCCAGCAGCGCCGTCCCCGCGGGCAGCCGGCCCAGCGCCCGGGCGCCGAGCAGTTCGGCGGGCAGGCCGCCGCGCTGCTCGTCCAGCACCACCGGGCCGTGCGGGGCGCGCCGCTCCAGGGCGCGCTCCAGCGCGCTGCCGGGCGGCACCGGGCGCAGCCCGCCGCGCCGGCCCAGCCGCGTCCCGGCGGTGTGCAGCACCCGCAGCGCGCGCGGCCGTCCGAGGTCGCGCTCGACGTCCGGCAGCGGGTCGCGGACCAGCACCACCAGGGCGTCCGCCAGTTCGGGCACCAGCACCCGGCCCAGGTTGCGCAGGGTGGCCGTCAGATCGAGCGAACTGTTGATCCGCCGGGCCGCACCGTCCAGGTACGCCAGGCGCTCGGCAAGCCGGGGCGGCCCGTCGGGCGGCGGATGCCGCTGGACGGGTACGGCGGGCTGCTGCCCCGCCAGGGGCTCCAGTTGGTCGCGCACGGGCTGCCCGATTCTGTGCAGATGTGGAGGACGTCGTAGCTGGGGCTGACGTCAGGTCAGCCGGTGCGCCGACAGCGCAGGTACAGCTGGGTCTCCGGAGGCTGCGCGGACCCCGCCGGGGCGTACGACTGGCTGTCCACCGCCTCCACGGTGAAGCCCGACCGCTCCAGCAGCCCCGTCAGCTCCTCGCGCAGATAGCCGCTGACCCGGATCTCCTGCTCCAGGAACGGCAGCGGTGCGTTGTCCAGGTCCGCCTCCACCATGCCCAGCGCCAGCAGGCCGCCGGGGCGCAGCAGCTCACGGATCCGGCCGAGCGCCACGGCGATCTCGGCCCGGGGCAGCATCAGCAGCGAGAAGAACGCCGCCGCGCCGTCCCACGTCCCGGCCCCGGCCGGCCCCAACTCGGGCACGCCCCACAGTCGCTCGGCGTTCCCGGTGGCCAGGTCGACGACGTCGAACCGGTGGAACTTTGCGGCCGGCACGGCCTTCCGGGCCTGCGCCAGCATGCCCTCCGAGAGGTCCACGCCGATCACCCGCAGCCCGCCGTCCGCCAGCTGACCGGCGGTCGGCTCACCCGCCCCGCACCCGACGTCCAGCACCCGGGCCCCGGCCGGCAGCTGCTCCAGCAGCCACCCCGCGCAGGCCAACTGGCCCGACCTGGCCGGAAACACCTCCTGGTAGCGCTCTCCCATCGCGTCGAACGCAGCGGCCTGCTCGGCCCGCTCGGCCCGTCGGCCCTCACCCGCGGACGCCCGTTCGGCGTCGACGGGGACAGCAATCTGTTCGTCCGTCACCTGATCTGGGCACCTCTCCCGCGCGCGTCCTGCCCCACCCGTCGTGGTCCGCACACCACTCCCGACCCTGGCCTATGAGAATAAACGCGATCACCGCACTGTGGAGTCCGTTTCCGGCCAACTCGTGCGCCGTTGGGCGAATATCGCCCGCCAGGGGAAGCACACCGTCGCCCGCAACGGAGCACGCCAGCACCCCGCACGCTGCCCAGCGCGCCCGCACCACGCCTCTGACCTGCGTCGATACCCCGTCAACCTGGTTACCGCAGACGTTTATCGAACGTCAATCGCGGCCTGGCAGAGTCTTCCTCAGCGCCGGGGAAGCGTCAAAGCGTTCCCGCAGCCGGGGGGCTGCGGGGACGCTGACGCCCCGGGGGGGACAGGCCTTCGCCAGGGGGGACCAGGGGGGTACCACGGGGGAAGCGAAGGCCTACGGCGCGGGGGGAGGGGAAGGCTCGGTGTGCCGCGAGTCGATGAGGTCCTGCACGGGCTGGGCCTCGGGCACACCGAGCCGCGTGAACACGGTCAGCGCTTCCTGAAGACACGCCAGTCCTCGGGAGGGCTGCCCGAGTTCGAGCAGGGCCTCGCCGAGAGCGGCATTGGCCATCCCCTGGCAGTACGCCGCCTCGATCTCCTGCGCGATCGACAACGACTCCTCCGCGGCCTCGGCGGCGGAGGCGAACTGACCGTCCGCGACCAGGCAGGCCGCCAGGCGGGCCAGCGAGTAGCCCTCCCAGATCGGATGCTGCTGCGCCCGGTACAACTGGTGCGCCTCGCGGAGATGGACGGCCGCCTCACCGGCCTCACCGGTCGAGCGCAGGACGACGCCGAGTTGGTAGAGGGTGTCGGCGAGACACGGCACGTTCCCGGATGCCCGGGCCGCCGTCACCGCCGCACGGGCCGACTCCACCGCCTCCTCGTGCCGCTCCAGCCCGACATAGGCCCTGGCCATGTTGGCGAGCAGCCGCGCCTCACTGATCGGCACACCGAGAGTCCGGCTCATCGCGTGGGCCTGCTGGTAGAAGGGCAGCGCCTCCGCCGACCGGCCCGCCATGGTCAGCACGATGGCGAGCTCGTTCGCCACCGAGATCTGCAGCCGACTGGGGCGTGCCACGGACTGGAGCTCCAGGCTGAGACGGAGCGACGACTCCGCTTCCACGTGTTCACCGGCCATCTGGTGGAGGTGGCCCGCCGCATACCGCACACGCGCCAGTACCTCGGTGTCCCGGTCCTCCGACGCGGTCGTCGACGCGGCCACCAGCGCGGAGCGGAAACGGGGCACCGAGGTCGGGTCCTCGACCAGCGCGCGCAGGATCAGCACCAGGTCCATGGCCGGCCGGAGCAGGGCGATGGACGTCCCGACCGCTGCTTCGATGCTTCCCAGGACCAGCGAGATCTCGGTCCGCAGCCAGCTCCGGGCGGCGGTGTTGTCGGACAGCGGCAGCCCGGAGGAGACCGGCAGGTGCAGTTGTTCGTTCAGCTCGTCGTCCGGCTCGATCACCCGGGCCGCGTTCTGCATGGTGGCCAGCAACAGGTCCAACAGGCGCATCAATGCTGCGTGCTGTTCCGCCGTGTCGCCGGTCTTCACGTTCTGGTGCTGCGCGTACAGGCGGAGCAGGTCGTGGTAGCGGTACCGACCGGGGGTGAAGCACTCCAGCATGTTCGCCTCGACCAGGGCCTCCGCCAGGTCCTCGGCCTCCCGCTCCTCCCGCCCCAGCAGAGCGGCCACCGCGGCCAGCGGCAGGTCGGGCGAGTCGACCACGGACAGCAGTCGGAACGCCCGGGCCTCCTCGGGCTGCAACTGGGCGTAACCGAGCCCCAGGGTGGTCTCCACGGCGAGGTTGCCGAGCTGGAGCTCCTGGAGCCGGTTGCGCTGGTCCGCTAACCGACGGGCCAGGTCCGACACGCTCCAGCGCGGGCGGCTGGCCAGCCGGGCGGCGGCGATGCGGACCGCCAGCGGCAGGAGGCCGCAGGAGGTGACCACTTGGAGCGCGGCCTCGGGTTCGGCGGCCACCCGTTCCGCGCCGACGATCGCGGAGAACAGCGCCAGCGCCTCGTCCGGGGTCAGTTCCTCGATGTCCACCAGGTGCGCGCCGGGGATCTCCGCCAGACGGGAGCGGCTGGTCACGATGACGGCGTTGCCCGAGACACCGGGGATCAGCGGTCGCAACTGCTGGGCGTCACGGGCGTTGTCGAGCAGGATCAGCATCCGCTTGTCGGCCAGCAACGAGCGGTAGAGCGCGGCGCGCTGGTCCAGCGAGTCGGGGGTGTCGGGTGTGCCGAGCGCGTGCAGGAAGTCACCCAGCACCACGGCCGGGTCGGCCGGCGAGGCGCCGGCGCCGCGCAGGTCCACGTACAACTGCCCGTCCGGGAAGTCCGGTCGCAGGCCATGGGCCACGTGCACCGCGAGGGTGGTCTTGCCGACGCCGCCGATGCCGGCCAGCGAGGTGACCACCACGGCTTGGCCGGAACCCGCCCTCAGGACGTCCCGGAGTTCGCTGACCAGCTTGCTGCGGCCGCTGAAGTCCGAGACATCGGCGGGCAGCTGCGCCGGGGGAACGAACGGCGCCGACTCCTCGGCGGAGGCCTTGGCCGGAGTGGCCAGCACCGCCGTCAACTCCGGGTCGCCGGCCAGGATGCGGGTGTGCATGGCGGCGAGGCCGGTGCCGGGCTCCACGCCCAGCTCCTCGATGAGCAGCTTCCGGGTGTCCGCGTAGACGCCGAGGGACTCGGCCTGTCGGCCGCTGCGGTACAGCGCCAGCATCAGCAGTTCACGCAGCCGCTCCCGCAACGGGTGGGCGGCGGACAGCGAGTTGAGCTCGGCCACCACATCGGCGTGCAGGCCGATCTCCAGCGCCATCGCGCAGCGCTCCTCGGCGACCGCGAGTCGGCGCTCCGTCAACCGGCTGCGCTGGGCGTCGGCGTACGGGCCGGGCACTCCGGGGATGGGGCGGCCGCTCCACAGGTCGAGGGCCGACATCAGGACGTCGTGCGACGACCGGAAATTGCCCTCCGACCGGGCGTTCGTGGCCTCGGCCACCCGCTGTTCGAAGACCGACAGGTCCAGTGCCTCGGCCGGAACGCGCAGCGCGTAGCCGTCGCTCACCGAAACCAGCACTTCGGACGGTTTCCGGACGGCACGGTTCGGCTCCAGCACGGAGCGCAGGCGGGAGATGTAGGTGCGCAGCGCGGCGACCGCCTGCGGCGGGGTCCGGTCCCCCCAGATGCCGTCCACCAGGTCGTCGGTGGTGACCGGGCGGCCCTCGCCGAGCAGCAGAGCGACCAGCACCGCCTGCTGCTGCGGGGATCCGAGCGCCAACGGTGCGTCACCACGCCATGCCTGGACAGGGCCGAGCACTTGGAAGCGCAACGCCTCTGCGGAGCGCGTGCCCTGAAGCTCCATGTCCTCCCCTGTGGCCGATGAACCGTCTGCTTCCCACGCTGATACCCGTCATGTGGGTGCGTCAGCTTATGAGGAAGCCCGCAAACGTCTACCAAGCGGGTGCGCAGTGCGACGTTTATGAGACATTTAGCGGCCCCTACGATACTGGCCGCGTGCCCGGGGAGAGTCGTCCGGGTGATCCGAACTCTTGAATGAAAGGCGGCCCACCCCATGGCCAACGAAATCACCACCGCCGCCGTCCCCGTGGCCGAGGAGACTCCGACCCCCGTCGAGCACGTCGCGGCTCCGGCCGACCCGAACTCGATCGAGCAGGCCCTGACGATGCTGGCCGAGGCGCCGGTCGAGGAAGTTCCCGTGGTTCCCGCCCAGCGGAAGGACAGCGAGACCTTCGAGCCGCTCGGCACCGTCGGCAACTGCCCGTGACGCTCGCCCTCACCAGAACGAGCCCCGACCCTCACCGGCCGGGGCTCGTCCCGTTTCATCGGGTCACTGCGCCGAGCGCACCCGCAGGCTGGTGATCAGCGGGCCGTCCGTCACCTCGGCGAAGAAGTCGTTGCCCTTGTCGTCCACCACGATGAAGGCCGGGAAGTCCTCGACCTCGATGCGCCAGACGGCCTCCATGCCGAGCTCGGGGTACTCCAGGACCTCGACCTTCTTGATGCAGTCCTGGGCGAGTCGCGCCGCCGGGCCGCCGATCGAGCCGAGGTAGAAGCCGCCGTGCTCGTTGCAGGCCTTGGTGACCTGCTTGGAGCGGTTGCCCTTGGCGAGCATGACCATGGAGCCGCCGGCGGCCTGGAACTGGTCGACGTAGGAGTCCATCCGACCGGCCGTGGTGGGGCCGAAGGAGCCGGACGCGTAGCCCTCGGGGGTCTTGGCGGGGCCGGCGTAGTAGACCGGGTGGTCCTTCATGTACTGCGGCATGCCCTCGCCGCGGTCCAGCCGCTCCTTGATCTTGGCGTGCGCGATGTCGCGGGCGACCACCAGCGTGCCGGAGAGCGAGAGCCGGGTCTTCACGGGGTACTTGGAGAGCTGCTCGCGGATCGCGGCCATCGGCTGGTCGAGGTCGACGCGGACCACGTCGCCGTCCAGGTGGGCGTCGGTGGTCTCCGGCAGGTACTTGGCCGGCTCGGTCTCCAGCTGCTCCAGGAACACGCCCTCGGCGGTGATCTTGCCGAGCGCCTGGCGGTCGGCCGAGCAGGAGACGGCCATCGCGACGGGCAGCGAGGCGCCGTGCCGGGGCAGGCGGATGACGCGGACGTCGTGGCAGAAGTACTTGCCGCCGAACTGGGCGCCGATGCCGATCTTCTGGGTGAGCTCGAAGACCTTCTGCTCCAGCTCCAGGTCGCGGAAGCCGTGGCCGGTCTTCGCGTCGCCGCCGGTCGGCAGGTTGTCCAGGTAGTGCGCGGAGGCGTACTTCGCGGTCTTCAGGGCGAACTCGGCGCTGGTGCCGCCGACCACGATCGCCAGGTGGTACGGCGGGCAGGCCGCGGTGCCCAGCGAGCGGATCTTCTGCTCCAGGAAGCTGAGCATCGACGACTCGTTGAGGATCGCCTTGGTCTCCTGGTACAGGTACGACTTGTTCGCCGAGCCGCCGCCCTTGGCCATGAACAGGAACTTGTAGGCGTCCCCGTCGGTGGCGTACAGCTCGATCTGGGCCGGCAGGTTGTTGCCGGTGTTCTTCTCGTCCCACATGGTCACGGGGGCCATCTGGGAGTAGCGCAGGTTCAGCTTGGTGTACGCGTCGTACACGCCGCGGGCGATCGCCGACTCGTCCTGACCGGAGGTCAGCACGTTCTGGCCGCGCTTGCCCATCACGATCGCGGTGCCGGTGTCCTGGCACATCGGGAGGATGCCGCCGGCCGAGATGTTGACGTTCTTCAGCAGGTCCAGCGCCACGAAGCGGTCGTTGGGGCTGGCCTCCGGGTCGTCCAGGATGCGGCGCAGCTGGGCCAGGTGGGCCGGGCGCAGGTAGTGCGAGATGTCGTGCATCGCCTCGGCGGTGAGCAGCCGCAGGGCCTCCGGCTCGACCTGCAGGAAGGTGCGCCCGCCGGCCTCGAAGGTGGAGACGCCCTCGGAGGTGAGCTTGCGGTACGGGGTGGTGTCCGCACCGAGCGGGAGCAGGTCGCGGTAGGCGAACTCTGAAGCCATGGGGGAGATCCTTCAGTTCTTTCGGCGTCGTCGACGAGGCACCCTCCAGGTTAGGCGCAAGGCGCGCGCCCCCGGCGCTCAGGTCGGCCTGCGTGACGCGGGTCACGCGGAGCTCCCCGCGCGGGCCCCGTGCGCCCCGCGCCGAACGCACCGCCAACTCCGCATCGAACTGCCCCACCCGCCCCACGCGGAACACGTCACGCACCCCACGCGGAACACGTCACGCACCCCACGCGGAACACGTCACGCACGCCACGAACCCCGCGTCGAACGCGCCACGCGCATTGCGTCGAACCGACGTTCGGGTGGTGAGCGGGCTCGCTAGGCTTGTGACGTGGACAACTCTCCCGCTCAGCAGCCGCAGGACCAGCCGCCCGCCCCGATGAAGAAGAACGAGCCGACGCCGGCTCCCGCCCCTGCCCCCGGCACCGATCTGGCCGGCGAGCTCCGGGCCGCCGACGCCGACCGCGAGCGCGTCGCCGACCTGCTGCGCGACGCCTACGCGGAGGGCCGGCTCACCGTCGACGAGCACGCCGAACGGATCGAGGCCGCCTACAACGCCCGCACGTTCGGCGAACTGGAGCCGCTCACCCGCGACCTGCCCAGCCACCCGGGCCCGATCCGGCACAACCTGACCAAGCCGCCGCTGGACGCCCCGGCCCCCGCCCCGCAGCAGCAGCCCTCGCTGCCGCCGGCCCGGGCCGAATCGCCCACGATGCTCGCGGTGTTCGGCGGCGCCGCCCGCAAGGGCCGCTGGCGGGTGGGTTCGCACCTGAAGGCCGTCGCGGTGTTCGGCGGTGTCGAGATCGACCTGACCGACGCGGTGTTCGAGTCGCCGGAGGTGGTCATCGAGGTGATCGCGGTGTTCGGCGGCGTCGAGATCCGGGTTCCGGAGAACGTCACGCTGCAGGGCAGCGGCGCCGGCATCTTCGGCGGTTTCGACGTCCGCGAGCAGACCTCGCCGGACCCGTACGCGCCGGTGGTGCGGATCAAGGGCGCGGCGGTGTTCGGCGGTTGCGAGGCCAAGCCGAAGCGCGGAAAGAAGCTCAAGGAGTGGGTCCGCCGCCAGCTGGAGGGCTGACCTGCGGAGATCTCACGGATCGTCAACTCGCTTGACGGCACTCGTCGTTGTTGCGAGTGCAGTGGGTAGTCGATTGCGTGCGGTGTGCATGAATCCGGGGGTGGCGGGGTAGTTCCAATCGCACATCGTTCCTGTACGGCTGTGACCCCGCGGGTCGGCGACGGTGCCACGGCGAGGGAGCACGGGGCAGTCGGGCAGGAGGCGACCCAACCCCGAGCCTTTGAGCCTGGTCAGGAGTCACCGTGCTGCATCCGATCGAGTCCACCGCCGCCGCCCGCCGCCCCGCGGTCCCGGATCCGGACGACAACCCCTGGCACACTTCCGCCGCGTGCCGCAGCGACGAGGCCGGGCTGTTCTTCGCTCCGTCCAAGGAGCCGACGGCCGCCCGGCTGGCCCGCGAGGAGCAGGCCAAGCGGGTCTGTGCCCGCTGCCCGGTGCTGCTGGAATGCCGCGAGCACGCCCTCGCCCAGCCCGAGCCGTACGGCGTCTGGGGCGGGCTGACGGCCGCCGAGCGCCGTGTGGTGCTCGCCCGTCGGCGCCGCCGCGAGGCCGAACTGCTGGACGCGCGGCGGCTGACGGCGCGGATAGCCGGCTGAGCCGGGCCGCGCGGCAGGGGCGGCCGGGGAAGATCTCCCCGGCGGCCCCGAACGTGCCCGCGGGCCCGGCCGCCCGGGCTCAGTTGGCGCGGTCGAAGTCGATCGCGCTGTAGGCCCGCAGCTTGGCCAGCTTGTGGGTGGAGTCGATCTGCCGGATCGTGCCGCTCTTGGAGCGCATCACCAGCGACGAGGTGGTGGCGGTCTCCGAGCGGTAGTGGACGCCGCGCAGCAGCTCGCCGTCGGTGATGCCGGTGGCGACGAAGAACACGTTCTCGCCGCTGACCAGGTCGTCGGTGTGCAGCACCCGGTCCAGGTCGTGGCCGGCGTCCAGCGCCTTGCGCTTCTCGGCCTCGTCCTTGGGCCACAGCCGGCCCTGGATGGTGCCGCCCATGCACTTCATCGCGCAGGCCGCGATGATGCCCTCGGGGGTGCCGCCGATGCCCATCAGCAGGTCGACGCCGGTGCCCTCGCGGGCCGCCATGATCGCGCCGGCCACGTCGCCGTCGGAGATGAACTTGATCCGGGCGCCGGCCTCGCGGATCTCCTTGACCAGGTCGTTGTGGCGGGGCCGGTCCAGGACGACGACGGTGACGTCCTCGACGGCGGAGCCCTTGGCCTTGGCGACCCGGCGGATGTTGACGGCCGCGGGGGCGGTGATGTCGACGAAGTCGGCGGCCTCGGGGCCGCAGACCAGCTTGTCCATGTAGAAGACCGCGCTGGGGTCGAACATGGTGCCGCGGTCGGCGACGGCGAGGACGGCGACGGCGTTGTTCATGCCCTTGGCGGTCAGCGTGGTGCCGTCCACCGGGTCGACCGCCACGTCGCACTCGGCGCCGGTGCCGTCGCCGACCCGCTCGCCGTTGTACAGCATCGGGGCTTCGTCCTTCTCGCCCTCGCCGATGACGACCACGCCGTTCATGGAGACGGTGGACACCAGGGTGCGCATCGCCTTCACGGCCGCGCCGTCGGCGCCGTTCTTGTCGCCCCGGCCGACCCAGCGGCCGGCGGCCATCGCGGCGGCCTCGGTGACCCGGACCAGTTCGAGGGCCAGGTTGCGATCGGGGGCTTCCGGCGCGACCTCCAGGGCGCTGGGAAGGTGGTGCGGGTACTGCGTGGTCATCGTCGTTACCTCTCTGTACGCGACGGCCAGTCAGCGTCGGGTCGCGGAGGGTCACCGGCGCTGCTTCGAGGGTTGCTGCGATCGTATCGGCAGGTGGGACGGGAGTCTGCGGCGCACTCCGCGCGCACCGCGACGGGGCGGCCCGTGCGCCGCCGTTCCGTAAGCGCCGCCTACCATGGGCGGGTGGCAGGCAACAGCAGCAAGAAGGGCCGTCAGACGGTACGGGACATGGTCCTGTCGATGGCGGCGGTCGGCATCGTGGTCACGGTGGCGTACTTCAGCATCCCGAGCGCGGACGGCAAGAACGGCGTGCACCCGGTGCAGTACCAGGTCGAGCTGGCGTCGGCGAAGCGCGCCGCGCCGTACCCGCTGGTCGGCCCGCAGCCGCTGCCGGAGGGCTGGCAGGCCACCTCGGTGAGCTACGGCGCCAGTGACAAGGCTCACGCCGTCTGGCACCTGGGCTTCAGCACCGCCTCCGGCCAGTACGCGGCGATCGAGCAGAGCGACGGCAAGCCCGACGACGTGGTGGCCAAGAACGTCCCCGGCGGCAAGCCGGACGGCACCGCCACGGTGGACGGCCAGGAGTGGCAGCGGGTGCAGGGCGACCGCTACCGGGCGCTGACCCGTCCCGCCGGCAGCACCGGCACCACGGTGCTCACCGGCACCGCCTCCTACGAGGAGCTCGCGCAGCTCGCCCAGTCGCTGAAGTAGCGGTCGTCACACGTCGCCGCACGCGGAAGGCCCCCGCCGGGGAACGGCGGGGGCCTTCGCTGTCACGGGGCCGAGCAGGCTCAGACGGTGGTGACGACCTCGTCGTAGGCCAGGCGCGGGCTGCGCGGGAACCAGGCGTCCTCGCCCGGCTTGCCGATGTTGACCACGGCCAGCACCGAGTGGTCGCCGTCGGCGAAGAACTCCTTGTTGATGCCCGCGGCGTCGTAGCCGGTCATCGGGCCGGCGGCCAGGCCGGCGGCGCGCACGCCGATGATGAAGTACGCGGCCTGCAGGGCGCCGTTCAGGGTGGCGGAGGACTCGCGGACCGAGCGCTCGCTGAAGAACATGTCCTTGGCCTGCGGGAAGTGCGGCAGCTGGGTCGGGAGCTCCTCGTGGAACTCGTTGTCCGCGGCCAGGATCGCGACCAGCGGCGCGCCGGAGGTCTTGGCCTGGTTGCCCTCGGCCATGTGCTGCACCAGGCGGGCGCGGGCGTCGTCGGAGCGGACCAGGACGATGCGCAGCGGCTGCTGGTTGAAGGCGGTCGGGCCGAACTTCACCAGCTCGTAGATCGCCTGGATCTGCTCGTCGCTGACCGGCTCGTCCGAGAAGGTGTTGGCGGTGCGGGCCTCGCGGAACAGCAGGTCCTGGGCGGCGGCGTCGAGGGCCAGGGTCATGACGGTGTCCTACCTCAAAGCTGGGGGCGGTCAGGCACGGCGGGTGCCGTACACCCCGATTCAACTTCGGTGAAAGTTAAACCATTCCCCGGACTGCCTGTGATCCGAGCCACACTCCGGCGCGGCTACTCGCCCGCGGACTCCTCGGCCGCCAGCGCCGCGTCCAGCCGGGCCCGTGCGCCGTCCAGCCAGCGCTGGCACACCTTCGCCAGCTGCTCGCCGCGCTCCCACAGCGCCAGCGACTCCTCCAGCGTCGTCCCGCCCGTCTCCAGCCGCCGGACCACCTCCAGCAGCTCGTCCCGCGCCTGCTCGTACCCGAGCGCCTGCTCGGCGCCCGCACCCTGCTGATCAGCCATGGCGCCCAGCGTAGGGGCAGGCCCGGACAAACCCCTTGCACCCCCGCCTACGCTGCCGAACATGAGCACCCCACGCCCGGCCCGCCCGGAGGACGCCGCCGAACTCGTCCGCCTGCGCACGCTGATGTTCGAGTCCATGCAGGGCGAAGCGCGCCCCGGCCACTGGCAGCACACCGCCCAGGACCTGGTGGCCCGTCAGCTCGCCGAACCCGACCGGCGCCTGCAGGCCTACGTGATCGACGACCCGGACCGCCCCGGTCGACTCGCCAGCTGCGCCGTCGGCACCCTCGAACAGCGGCTGCCCGCCCCCGGCCACCCCGACGGCCTGTTCGGCTTCGTCTTCAACATCTGCACCGACCCCGGCCACCGCGGCCGCGGCCACGCCCGGGCCTGCACCGAAGCGCTGATCGCCTGGTTCGACGAACGCCGCGCCACCCGCGTCGACCTGCACGCCACCGAGGGCGGCGAGGCGCTCTACCGCAGCCTCGGCTTCCACGAGCACTCCACCGCGCTCTCCCGCCAACGGCTGCTCACCGACTGAACCGCGCCCTCAGCCCTCCTCGGCCGCCCGCACCCCGAACGAGCCGCCCGCCACCCGGACCCGCAGCGCCTCGCCGCCCGCGACCTGCGCCGGATCCGTCACCACCGCGCCGTCCTCGCGCTGCAGCACCGCGTACCCGCGCTCCAGCGTGGCCAGCGGCGACAGCGCCACCACCCGGGCCAGCGCATGGCCCAGATCGGTCTGCGCGTGGTCCAGCCGGTGCCCCAGCACCCGGCGGGCCCGCTCCACCAGCGCCGTCACCTCCGCGCCGCGCGCCGCCACCGCCTCGGTCGGCGCCGCGAGCGCCGGCCGGCTGCGCACCGACGCCAGGCCCGCCGCCTCCCGGTCCACCCGGTGCACCACGTACCGCCGCGCCCGGTCCCGCAGCTGACGCACCTTCGCCAGCTCCTCGCCGACGTCCGGCACCACCCGCTTCGCCGCGTCCGTCGGGGTGGACGCCCGCAGGTCCGCGACGAAATCCAGCAGCGGCTGGTCCGGCTCGTGGCCGATCGCACTCACCACCGGCGTCCGGGCCGCCGCCACCGTCCGCACCAACTCCTCGTCGGAGAACGGCAGCAGATCCTCCACACTGCCGCCGCCGCGGGCCACCACGATCACCTCGACCTCCGGCCGGGCATCCAGCTCGCGCACCGCGGCGCACACCTGCGACACCGCCTGCGGCCCCTGCACCAGCACGTTCCGCACCTCGAACCGCACCGCCGGCCACCGCCGCCGGGCGTTCTCCAGCACGTCCCGCTCGGCCGCCGAACCGCGACCGGTCACCAGGCCCACACAGCCCGGCAGGAACGGCAGCGGCTTCTTCCGGGCCTCCTCGAACAGGCCCTCGGCGAACAGCTTGCGCTTCAACTGCTCCAATCGGGCCAGCAGTTCACCCAACCCGACGAGCCGGATCTCCGACGCCCGCAACGAGAGCGTGCCGCGCGCCGCGTACCACTCCGGCTTCGCCAGCACGATCACCCGCGAGCCCTCCTGCACGGCATCCGCGACCTGCTCGAACACCGAACGGAAACACGTCACCGTCAACGAGACGTCCCGATCCGGGTCCCGCAGCGTCAGGAACACCATCCCCGCCCCCGGCCGCCGCGACAGCTGCGCGATCTGCCCCTCCACCCACACCTCGCCCAGCCGATCGACCCACC
Organism: Kitasatospora griseola; assembly: GCF_014648555.1. GTDB lineage: Bacteria > Actinomycetota > Actinomycetes > Streptomycetales > Streptomycetaceae > Kitasatospora > Kitasatospora griseola. Next base: position 394,305 of record NZ_BMRI01000003.1, on the reverse strand, counting down.
CGCCGATCAGCGCCGAGACCTTTGCCACGGGCAGGGGCGCTTCGGGACTGCTCGCATTAGCCATCCCCCGAGGCTAGCTCTTGCGGGGGACACGCAGGCGGGCGCACGGACGGCGGCGCGTGGAGGCACCCCCGCGCGCCGCCGTCAGCGCTTCTGCGTCAGCAGGATCAGCAAGCCCAGCGCCAGCCAGATCCCGCCCACGATCAGCGCCGTGTGCGAGGCCTCCACCAGGACCGCGACGATCACTGCGACGCCGAGCATCGGGACGACGGCGTGGCGCAGCCAGTCGCGGGAGTGGTGGCGCACGACGTACCAGCCGACCACCGAGGCGTGCAGCAGGACGAACGCGGTGAGGGCGCCGACGTTGACCACCGAGGTGAGCTGGTCGAGTCCGTCGTCGCGGCGGGCGGCCCAGACGGCCGCGACCAGGGTGATGACGGCGGCCGTGAGCAGGGCGCGGCGGGGGACGGCGGTGCGTTCGTCGACGGCGCCGAGCAGCCGGGGCAGGCGGCCCTCCCGCCCCATGGCGAAGACCAGGCGTCCGGCCGCGGCCTGGCCGGCGAGTGCGGCGAATGCCGCGCCGATGGCCTTGGAGGCGGCGATCAGCACGTGCAGCCAGTGCCCGACGGAGGCTTCGACGGTGTCGTAGAACGCCGATCCCTGCGCGGCGGGGTCCGCGGCCAGTTGATCGGGCGTCATGGGTTCCAGGACGGCGGCCAGGTAGGTCTGGGCGACGAACAGCAGGCCGGCCGCCGCCAGGCACCAGAGCACCGCGCGGGCGACGGCGGCCGAGGCGCCGACCGCCTCCTCCACGAAGGAGGCGATCGCGTCGAAGCCGAGGAAGGAGAGCACCGCGACCGACACCGCCGACAGCACCGCCGTCAACGAGAACCCGCCGACTCCCCCGAACGGGGAGCCCCAGTCGCGGGCGGCCCCGTGCAGCGCCAGTTCCACCGACGCGGCGACCACGAACACCGTCAGCACCACGATCTCCATGGCGAGCACGGCGAAGCCGACCACGGCGGCCGTCCGCACCCCGGTCAGGTTGAGCGCGGTGGTGATCAGGACCGCCAGCACCGTCCACACCCAGCGGGAGACGTCCGGCACCAGGGAGTTGAGCGCGATGCCGGAGAACAGGTAGGCGACGGCGGGGATCAGCAGGTAGTCCAGCATCGCCATCCACCCGGCGACGAACCCCGGCCCCTCGCCGAGCCCGGCCCGCGCGTACGCGAACACCGACCCGGTCCTGGGCACCGCCCGCACCATCTCGGCGTACGACAGCGCGGTGAACCCCATCGCCACGGTGGCCACCAGGTAGACCGCGGCGACCGCGCCGTGGCTCTTCGCGTCCAGCACGCCGAACACGCCGACCGGCGCCATCGGGGCGATGAACAGCAGTCCGTACACCATCAGATCGCGCACGCCGAGCGTGCGCCGCAGTTCCGTCGTCCCTGGCTGTGTGCTCACCCTCGCCATTCCACCGGTCCGGGCCCGCGCCGACCGGGCGACGCGCGTCCACGCGGGCGGGACTCGCCCGTACGATGGAGCACATGTCCACCAGTGCTCAGCGCCGTGTCCTGCTCGCCGCCCCCCGTGGCTACTGCGCGGGTGTCGACCGCGCCGTGATCGCCGTGGAGAAGGCCCTGGAGCAGTACGGGGCGCCGATCTACGTCCGCAAGCAGATCGTCCACAACAAGTACGTCGTGCAGACCCTGGAGAAGCAGGGCGCGATCTTCGTCGACGAGACGGAGGAGGTGCCCGAGGGCGCGATCGTGGTGTTCTCCGCGCACGGCGTCGCCCCGTCGGTGCACGACGAGGCCGAAGCCGGCAAGCTCGCCACCATCGACGCGACCTGCCCGCTGGTCACCAAGGTGCACAAGGAGGCCCGCCGGTTCGCCGACGAGGACTACGACATCCTGCTGATCGGCCACGAGGGCCACGAGGAGGTCGTCGGCACCATGGGCGAGGCCCCGGACCGGATCCACCTGGTGGACGGTGCCGAGGACGTCGCCAACGTGAAGATCCGCGACGAGTCCAAGCTGGTCTGGCTCTCCCAGACCACCCTCTCCGTGGACGAGACCATGGAGACCGTCGGTGCCCTCAAGGAGCGCTTCCCGCTGCTGGTCTCGCCGCCCAGCGACGACATCTGCTACGCCACCCAGAACCGTCAGGTCGCCGTCAAGCAGCTCGCCCCCGAGGCGGACCTGCTGATCGTGGTCGGCTCGAAGAACTCCTCCAACTCGGTCCGCCTGGTCGAGGTCGGCCTGGAGTACGGCGCCAAGGCCGCCCACCTGGTCGACTTCGCCGACGAGATCGACCTCGGCTGGCTGGAGGGCGTGCAGACGGTCGGCCTGACCAGCGGCGCGTCCGTGCCGGAGATCCTGGTCGAGGGCGTGCTGCAGCTGCTCGCCGCGCACGGCTTCGAGGACGTGCAGATCGTCAAGACCGCCGAGGAGCACCTGACCTTCTCGCTCCCCAAGGAGCTCCGCCGCGACCTGCGCGCCGAGGCCGCCGGCAAGCTCTGACCGGCCGTCCGACCCACGTCAGCCCGCCGACGCCCGGATCCCTCTCCCGAGGGGTCCGGGCGTCGGCCGTGCGGGCGGCGGCCGTCCGGGAACGGCTGCGCCCGCCCCCGCGCCCCCGTACGTTGGTGCGAAGGCCGGCGGGCAGCGGACGTCCCCGGCGGTACGGAAGGCGACGGCAGTGACGACGGTCTTCGGCGTGGACATCGGCGGCTCGGGCATCAAGGGCGCACCGGTCGACCTGGACAGGGGCGTGCTCGCGCAGGAGCGGCACAAGGTGCTCACCCCGCACCCGTCCGGCCCCGACGCGGTGATCGACGCGGTCTGCGAGGTCGTCCGGCACTTCGACCACCGCGGGCCGGTCGGCCTGACCTTCCCCGGCGTGGTCGTCGACGGGCACACCCGGACCGCCGCCAACGTCGACAAGGGCTGGATCGGCCTGGACGCCGCCGCCCGGTTCGGCGAGGCGCTCGGCCTGCCCGCCACCGTGGTCAACGACGCCGACGCGGCCGGACTCGCCGAAGTCACCCACGGCGCGGGCCGCGGCCGCCCCGGGGTGGTCCTGCTGCTCACCTTCGGCACCGGCATCGGCAGCGCGCTGTTCTCCGACGGCGTGCTCGTCCCCAACACCGAACTCGGCCACCTCGAAATGCGCGGCAAGGACGCCGAACGGCGCGCCTCCTCCGCCGCCAAGGAACGCCACGACCTCAGCTGGCCCAAGTGGGCCGAGCGGGTCGACGAGTACCTCGACCTGGTCGAGATGCTCTTCTCCCCGCAGCTGGTGATCGTCGGCGGCGGCGTCAGCCGCAAGCACGAGAAGTTCCTGCCGCTGCTCAAGGACCGCCGCACCGAGATCGTCCCCGCCCAGCTCCGCAACGACGCGGGCATCGTCGGCGCGGCGATGGCCGCGAGCCGGGCGGTCCCGGCTACCGGCTCCGGTGGCGGCGGCGCTGGGCGACGTAACGCGCGGTGACGATCGCGGTGGCCAGGCCGGTCCCGGCGAACAGCCAGCCCGCGCGCAGCGCCAGCCCGCCGGCCAGCGCCACCACCTGGCCGGTGATGCCGCTCGTGGTGCCCGGCTGCAGCAGCACCAGCGCCGCCGCGAACGCGATCGGGCCGCAGATCGGCGCGGCCGGCAGGTCCGGGTACCGCACCCGCACGGCCAGCTGGAAGCACACCACCAGATAGCCGAGCCCGAACAGCACCCCGAGCCCCCCGAACATCAGCCGGTCCAGCCCGGCGAACGCCAGCGTCCCGGCCGCCGCGACCACGCCGGCGCCCACCGCGGTCAGCCGGGCCGGCGGGCCGCCGGACCGCTGCCGACGGGCCGTCAGCAGCCGGTGCAGCAGCCGCTGGACAAGGGGTCCGGACCGGCCGTCGGAGGCCGTCCGCAACCGGGACTCGGGGGGCCGGCTCTGCCCCGGAACGGCGGCCTCGTCGGCGCCGCGCCCCGGCGCTCGTCGTCTCGGCCCTGGCGGCTGGGTACGGATGCTCTGCTCCACCCGACCAACGTACGGTCCGATCATCGACACCGTGTGTAATGGCTCCCGACCAATTGATCCGTGTCCGGCCGGTGCACGCCCCACCGCGCGGCCTCGGCCCCCCGCACGCCCCGTAGACTGGGGGATCGGCCCGCACCGGGCCAACTCGACGCCCTCCAAGCCACGGGACACCACTCTTCATGTCGCTCACGATCGGAATCGTCGGCCTGCCGAACGTCGGCAAGTCGACCCTGTTCAACGCCCTGACCAAGAACGACGTGCTGGCGGCCAACTACCCGTTCGCCACCATCGAGCCCAACGTGGGCGTCGTCGGTGTCCCGGACCCGCGGCTGGACAAGCTCGCCGAGATCTTCGGCTCGCAGCGCATCCTGCCCGCCACCGTCGACTTCGTCGACATCGCCGGCATTGTCCGCGGCGCCAGCGAGGGCGAGGGCCTGGGCAACAAGTTCCTCGCCAACATCCGCGAGGCCAACGCGATCTGCCAGGTCGTCCGCGCGTTCACCGACCCCGACGTGGTCCACGTCGACGGCAAGGTCTCGCCCAAGGACGACATCGACACCATCCACACCGAGCTGATCCTCGCCGACCTGCAGACCATCGAGAAGGCGCTGCCCCGGCTCCAGAAGGAAGCCCGGCTCAAGAAGGACACCGGCCCCGTCCTCGCCGCCGCCGAGGCCGCCCAGGCCGTCCTGGAGACCGGCAAGACCCTCTTCGAGGCCGGTTTCGACACCACCCTCGTCCGCGACCTCCACCTGATGACCGCGAAGCCGTTCCTCTACGTCTTCAACGTCGACGAGGACGCCCTCTCCGACGAGGACTTCAAGAACACTCAGCGCGCCCTGGTCGCCCCCGCCGAGGCCATCTTCCTCAACGCCAAGATCGAGTCCGAGCTCATCGAACTCGAGGACGACGAGGCCCTCGAACTCCTCCAGTCCATGGGCCAGGACGAGCCCGGCCTCGCCACCCTCGCCCGCGTCGGCTTCGCCACCCTCGGCCTCCAGACCTATCTCACCGCAGGTCCCAAGGAAGCCCGCGCCTGGACGATCAAGCAGGGCGCCACCGCCCCCGAGGCCGCCGGCGTCATCCACACCGACTTCCAGAAGGGCTTCATCAAGGCCGAGGTCACCTCCTTCGAGGACCTCGTCGCCACCGGCTCCATCGCCGAGGCCCGCGCCAAGGGCAAGGCCCGCATCGAAGGCAAGGAATACGTCATGCAGGACGGCGACGTGGTGGAGTTCCGCTTCAACGTGTGATTGCTTGAGATGGATTGATCTGTCAAATGCGCAGGTCGTACGGGGCCGGCCTCCCTTGAGGCGGGCCCCGACTTCTTTTTCGTGCTGACTTGGCGCTGACTTCTTCGGCCCGCCGTGCTCGCATGAGTGGTACGTTATGTGGTACCAGTCATGGAGGGAGTTCAGTCGATGTCGATCACTGCCAGCGAGGCGCGCAAGGCTCTCTTCCCGTTGATCAAGAAGGTCAATGACGATCATGAGGCCATTGAGATCGTCTCCAAGCATGGAAATGCCGTACTCGTCTCGGCCGAGGACTATGCCGCTCTGCGTGAAGGCTCCTACCTGCTGCGCTCGCCGGTGAACGCCCGCCGCTTGCTCAAGGCGTACGAGAACGCCCTTGGCGGCACAGGGCTTTCCGAGCGGGAGCTCATCGACCCTGACGCGGCGGATGGCGAGAAGGGTGCCGCGTGAGGCTCGTCTTCGAGGAGGCCGGCTGGGAGGACTACACCTCCTGGCTCAAGAATGACCGCAAGATGCTCGCCCGGATCAACAAGCTCATCGAGGACGTCCTGCGCGACCCGTTCACCGGGATCGGCAAGCCCGAGCCGCTGAAGTACCACTTGCCCGGCGCCTGGTCGCGGCGGATCGATGACGAGCACCGCCTCGTCTACTTGGTGACGGACCGGGAAATCATCGTTCTGGCCGCCCGCTACCACTACTGATGACTGGCTGAGGGTTCGAGTCACCGTGCTGATTCTGTGCTGACTCAGGTCGCCGGGATCGGCGCCTTTGCAGGTCACAGCCTTGTCGTGAGTATTCCGCTTCAACGTCTGACGCCGCACGGCAGAACAAGGGACCGGCCGGTGGCCGGTCCCTTTGTCGTGCCGGTCAGGGGCGTGCTCGGGGGGTGAGCCGGTCGAGGTCGATGTCGAGGGTGAAGGGCACCGGGCGGTGGAGGGCGCCACGGAAGATGCCGGTCGGGACGTAGCTGCGGGTGGGGGTGTCGAGTTCGTAGACGTGGGCGGCGGTGGTGCCGTCCTCGTCCTCGATCCGCCAGTAGTGGGGGATGCCCGCCTCGGCGTACTTGTGGAGCTTGACGGTGCGGTCGCGATGGGCGGATTCGGGCGAGACGACCTCGACGACGAGGAGGACGTCCCGGGGATCGTGCCAGGTCCGGTCCGGGTCGTAGGGGGCGGTGGTCGCCAGGAGGTCGGGTTCGGGGCGGTTGCGCGAGTCCAGTCGGACGGTCATCTCGCGCTCGACTTCGATGCCCTCCGGAGCCTGGGCGGCGAGGGCGTTGGTGAGTGCGGTGACGACGCGGCTGTGCCACGCCCGCTGCGGCGACAGCATGAAGACGAGTGCTCCGTCGATCAGTTCGGTGTGTCGAGGCGCCTCGGGGAGGCGGTCGAGATCCTCCGCGAACCAGCCCTCCGCGCGCGGCGGGCGCATCCAGTCGGGCAGTGAGGTCATGCCGCTCAGGGTAGTGGGTAGACGGTGTCTACTATCGGCTGGTAGACAGTGTCTATGGATGACGAGCGGACGTCCCTGCGTGAGCGCCTGGTGGATGCCGGGGTGGAGTTGGTGCTGGCGGAGGGGTCGGGGGCGGTGGGGTTGCGGGAGATCGCGCGGCGGGCGGGGGTGTCGCACGGGGCTCCGCGGCGGTATTTCGCGACGCACCGGGAGTTGTTGTCGGCGGTGGCGCGGCGGGGGTTCGAGGAGTTGGGGCGGCGGTTCGCGGGGGTGCGGGCGGAGGGCGCCAGGGGGCGGCTGGAGGGGGTGGCGCGGGAGTACCTGGCGTTCGCCGCCGAGCGACGCGGGATGTTCGAGCTGATGTTCCGTCACGACCTGCTGAGCAGCGACGGGCAGCAGGCGGACGGGCCGCGGCTGCGGGAGGCGACGGGGCCGCTGTTCGGGGGGATGGTCCGGCTGGTGGGGGAGTGCATCGGGGACGGGGAGCGGGCGCCGGTCGTGGCGGCGGCGCTGTGGGCGAACCTGCACGGGCTGGCGCAGTTGCAGGGGTGGGGGAGCGTCGAGCTGATGCTGGGGGAGCGGCGGGAGGACGCGCTGCTGGCGGCGGTCCTGACCGTGCACCTGGGCGAGCGGTGAGCCGGCTCGCGCTGCCGGTGAGCGCCGCCGCCGCGATGCTGGTGGCGCTGGACGGCACGGTGCTGCTGATCGCCCAGCCCGGCATGCGGCGCGAACTCGGGGCCGGCGCAGCCGCGTTGCAGTGGACCAGCACCGGCTACCTGGTCGCGGTCGCCGCTCTGCTGGTGGTGTCCGGCCGGCTCGGCGACCGGTACGGGCACCGCGGGACTCTTCTGGCGGGGGTGCTGGGGTTCGGCGCGGCCTCGGCCGGGATCGCGGTCGCCCCCACGGTCGGCTGGGTGATCGGACTGCGGGTCGCCCAGGGCGCGTTCGGCGCGCTGCTGCAACCGGGGACGCTCGCGCTGCTGCGGCTGTGCTGTCCGCCGGAGCGCCTCGGCCGGGCGATCGCGGTGCGGACCGGAGCGATCGCGGTCGCGGCCGGCGCGGGCCCGCTGATCGGCGGCGTGCTGGTGGCGCAGTTCGGCTGGCGGGCGGTGTTCTGGATCAACGTGCCGGTCGCCGTCCTGATCGCCGCCATGACGCTCGCACTGCGGCCGCCCGAGGTCGAACGGGGCCGCCACCGGCTCGACCTGGCGGGTGCGGCGCTGCTCGCCGCCGCGCTCGCCGTCCTGGTGCACGCGCTCGCGGAGGTCCCCGACCGGGGCTGGGGCGACACCGCGACCCTGGTCGAACTCGCCGCCGCCGCAGCCCTGTCGGCGGTTCTGGTCGGCCACGAGCGACGCACCCCCGAGCCGGTGGTGCCGCGTCCGGTGGCCAGGTCGCGTCCGGTGATCGGCTCGCTGGTGCTGCTCCTGATGTCCTCCGCCGGACTGTTCGGCACCCTGTTCAGCACCACGTTCCGCCTCCAGGACGCCCTGCGCCTCGGCCCGTTGGACACCGCGCTGCGGATGCTGCCGCTGACCGCGCTGATGGTGCTGGGAGCCCCGGCCGCCGCACAGGCGCTGCGCCGGTATGGCCCCCGCACCACCGCGCTCGCCGGAACGCTCCTGCTGGTGACGGGAGTTGCCGCCCTGGCCGGTCCGGGCGCCGGCGGAGCGGCGCCGCTCGCGACGGCGGTGGCCGCCGCCCTGCTGGGCGCGGGGTTCGCGGCGGTGATGGTGACGGCCACCGGCAGCGTGGTCGGCGACGCCCCACCGGGCTGCGCGGGCGCGGTCGGCGGCCTGAAGCAGACCGCGATGAACATCGGCCCCACCCTGGGCATCGCCGCCGCCTCCGGCGCCGGCCCGCACGGCGCCCTCCCGGTCCTGGCCGCACTCGCCGCCGCGGGCCTGCTCCCGGCCGCCACGCTGCCCGCCGCACGGCACGCTTCGCGCAAGGAGGTCGTCGCCCCGGGCGGGTGATGCGCCGGGCCGGCGACGGGGGAGCGATGAGGCAAGAGACCCGCCCTGCCTCATCGCTCCCGCCACGCCGAGGACCCGCCGCCCGGCCGCCTGCCGTGTCTGGACGCCGCCGTCAGCAGCCCGTGGCACGCTGGCCCGGTGACGGAACAGCAGACAACGGCGCGTCAGCCCATCGGCGCACTGAGTTCGACGGTGCTGGACTGCCCCGATCCGGAGCGGCTGGCGGCGTTCTACCAGCGGCTGACGGGCTGGGCGGTGACGTACCGCAGTGCGGCGTACGTGTTCATCGGGGACGGGCCGGTGCGGATCGGGTTCCAGCGGGTCGGCGGGTTCCGTCCGCCCGACTGGCCGGCGGACGGGGCGCGGGCGCATCTGGATTTCACGGTGCCTGCGTTGGGGCCCGCGGTGGCGGAGCTGCTGGCGGCGGGTGCGACGAAGCCCGAGCAGCAGGCGGGCGGCGATCACTGGGTGACGCTGCTCGATCCGGACGGGCACCCGTTCTGTCTGGCGGTCCCCGAGTGACGGCGGCGGGTGCGGTCACGCTGGAGGCGGACGGCGAGCGCCTGGCGTGCACGGTGGTCGAGCCGGCGGGGCGGGCCCGTCCGGGTGCGGCGTTGCTGATGCACGGTGCGGGCAGTAGCGGGAAGCACCGATGTCTGCCGCTGGCACAGGAGTTGGCGGCGGCCGGCTGCCGTTCGGTGGTGTTCGACTTCGCGGGGCACGGCACGAGCACCGGCGAGCTCGGGCAGCTCTCGTTGGCGCGTCGCTCGCGGCAGGCCCGTGCGGTGCTGGAGCGGTACGCCCCGGACGGGCCGCTGCTGCTGGTCGGGTTCTCGATGAGCGGCCAGACCGTCGCCGACCTGCTGGGTGAGCCGGACATCGGCGGGCGGGTGCGGGCGGTGGCGCTCGGCGCGCCGGCCGCGTACGCCCGGGAGGTGCGGGAACTGCCGTTCGCGGAGCCGGAGTTCACCGCCACCCTGCGCACCCCGGGCAGCTGGCGCAGCAGTACCGCGTTCGAGGCGTTGGCCGCGTTCGACGGCCGGGCGGTGCTGGTGCTGCCGGAGTTGGACGAGGTGATCCCGGCCGAGGTGACGGACGCGCTGGACGCGGCCCTGCGCACCCGGGCCGCGTACACCCGCCTCGTGCTGCCGGGCGCGGACCACCAGCTCGGCGGCTGGCTGAGCACCCACCCGGAGCACCGCGCCCTGGTGGCCGCCGCGCTCCTGGGAGCCGGCGGCTGAACAGGCCTGTCGGTCAGGGCAGTCGGACGGTCAGCCGACCGGTCGGATCGGCGGTGACGGTGACGCCGGTGAGGTCGTTCACGAAGAAGTCGGGGCGGTGGGCGGCGGCGCGCGGGCCGATGCCGAGGACCGGCATGCCGGCGGCGCGGGCGGCGGAGATGCCGGCCTCGGAGTCCTCCAGGACCAGGCATTCGGCGGGGGCGACGCCGAGTTCGGCGGCAGCCTTCAGGAAGCCCTCGGGGTCGGGCTTGCTGGCGCCGACCTGCTCGGCGGTGATCATCAGCGGCGGCAGCGGGACGCCGGCGGCGGCCATCCGGACCCGGGCGAGGGCCTCGTCGGCGGAGGTGACCAGGGCGTGCGGCAGTCCGGCCAGCGCCTCCACCAGCCGTCGGGCGCCGGGGACTTCGACCACGCCGTCGGTGTCGGCGGTCTCCTCGGCCAGCATCTGCCGGTTCTCGGCGAGGTTCTGCTCCATCGGGCGGTCGGGCAGCAGCAGCGCCATGGTCAGGTGGCCCTGCCGGCCGTGGACGGTCTTCATGGCCTCGTCGGCGTCGAGCCCGTTGCGTTCGGCCCAGCGGCGCCAGCAGCGTTCGACCACGGCATCGGAGTTGACCAGGGTGCCGTCCATGTCGAGCAGGACGGCCCGGACCGGCGGGGTGAGGGCGGGCATCGGGGCTCCTCGGGGCCTCGGGCGAGTGTTTGTTCCACAATCGTACAAAACCTGCGCCGGGAGCCGTCGAGCTCACCCCAGCAGGTGCGCGTTGACCGCCCGGGCCTCCGCGGCCAGCTCCGGCAGCTCCACCACCTCGACGCCCGCCGCGGTGAGCAGCGCGCTGCCCCGGCAGTCCTCGACGAACAGCGCGGGCTCCCGCCAGGCCACCACCACCCGCGGCACCCCGGCGGCGACGATCAGCTCGGCGCAGGGGTGCGGACGGGAGGCGCGCTGCCCGCAGGGCTCCAAGGTGCTGTAGACGGTGGCGGTGCGCAGTCGCGGATCGCCGGGCGCGAGCCGGCCGAGCGCGGCCTCCTCGGCGTGGTTCACCGCGTCGACCTCCCGGCTGAAGCCCTCGGCCAGCACCTCGCCGTCGGCGCCGACGATCACCGCGCCCACCGAGAACGCCGTCCGGGACGGCGGGCAGCGCCGGGACAGTTCGATCGCGCGACGCAGCCACTCCTGGTCGGTGGTCATCTGGGGCTCCTTCGGGGCGTACCGCAGCAGGACGACGCCCCCCACGGTACGGTCCCGGCGGAGCCCGGTTCAGACGGCGGTGCGCGGTGACAGCGGGAGCGGCAGCGAGGGCAGGCCGTCGATGCTGACGGCGACGTGGTCCTTCCCCTCGCAGTAGGCGCTGAAGTTCTCCTCGCCCTTGCGGTCGAAGTACTGCCGGTGGATCTCCCGGTCCGAGCGGTAGTCCATGAACGGGACGGCGTACCCGCAGGAGTCGCTGACCCGATCCGCCCGGACCAGGACGATCGCGCGCAGCCCGGCGCCGTCCGCGGACGGGTCGAAGCGGCCGAGCAGTTCGGCGAAGCGGGGGTCGTCGCGGAACACCGGCTCGCCCCGGCCGTGCACCCGCAGCACGGTCGGCGGGCCGTCGAAGGCGCACCACATCAGGGTGATCCGGCCGTTCTCCCGCAGGTGGGCGATGGTCTCGGCGTGCGAACCGCCGAAGTCCAGGTAGGCGACGGTGAGTTCGTCGAGGACGGCGAGGGTGCCGGAGCGGCCCTTGGGGGAGAGGTTGACGTGCCCGTCGCCCGACAGCGGGGCGGTGGCCACGAAGAACACGGGCTGCCTGTCGATGAACGCGCGCAGCCGGTCGTCGATGCGTTCGTAGGTCTTTCCCATGCCGCCGATTCTGCGCCCGGGTCGGCCCGGCGGGCGAGGGGGTTTCGCCGACGTCCCACAAGGTGAGACGGGATTGTCCGACCAGTGGAACGGTTTTCTATGCTGGGCCGGTCGCCTTCGAGGGAGAGGGGAACCACTGTGGCCGGTTACACCCACGGGCACCACGCCGCCGTCCTGCGCTCGCACCGCACTCGCACCGCCGCCAACTCCGCGGCCTACCTGCTGCCCGAACTGCGCCCCGGCCAGCGGCTGTTGGACGTCGGCTGCGGGCCCGGCACGATCACCGCCGACCTGGCCGACCGGCTCGGCCCGACCGGCCGGGCGATCGGCGTCGACCCGTCCGCCGAGGTGCTCGCCCAGGCCGCCGCGCTCGCCGCCGAACGCGGCCTGGAGCAGCGGCTGACCTTCGAGGCCGCCGACGTGTACCGACTCCCGTACGCCGACGCCTCGTTCGACGTGGTGCACGCCCACCAGGTGCTCCAGCACCTCGCCGACCCGGTCGCCGCGCTGCGCGAGATGCGCCGGGTCGCCGCCCCCGGCGGGGTGATCGCGGTCCGCGACGCCGACTACGCCGCGATGGCCTGGTACCCCGAACTGCCGGAACTCGACGAGTGGTCGGCGCTCTACCGGGCGACCGCCCGGGTCTTTGGCGGCGAGCCCGACGCCGGCCGCCGCCTGCTCTCCTGGGCGCACGCCGCCGGCCTGACCGACGCTCGGCCGTCCTCCAGCACCTGGACGTACGCCACCGGGGCCGAACGCGCCTGGTGGTCGGAGAGCTGGGCCGAGCGGACAGTGCACTCCAACACTGCCGCCACTGCCCTCGCCGAGGGCCTCGCCACCCCCGCCGACCTGGCCCGGATCGCCGCCGGCTGGCTCCGCTGGGCCGGCCGTCCGGACGCCTGGTTCGTCGTCCTGCACAGTGAACTCCTGTTGAGCGTAAGCTAGTTGGCTCGCTGCGGTCCGACCCGTCGGCCACGGCAGGGTCCGGCCCGCCCCCCATCGGGCCGGACCGCTACCGTGTGGCGCCATGGAGGAACACCCGGACCGCACGCCCGCCGCCCACCGCGTGATGCGCCAGGACGACAACGGCAACCGCTTCCTGCTCGCCCGCGGCCTCACCCGCCCCGCCGCCGAGGCCCTGGCCGCCGAGTTCGAGGCCCGCGGCCACAAGCAGCTCTACTGGGTCGAACGCGAAGAGCCCGAGGAGCCCGCGCAGCCCGGGGCGGGCCGCGCGTAGTCGGTCCGGGCCCGGGCGCCCGCGGCCGCGTAGCGTGGCGGGAGCAGCAGGCCGGGGCGGCCGTGCCGAGCGAGGAGGACATCCGTTGGCTCTGGAGATCGAGCGCAAGTTCCTGGTCCCGGACGGCGAAACCGTCCCCGACGGGCGGGAGTTCGAAGTCCGGCAGGGGTACCTGGTGACCGGCCCGGACGGGGCCGAGGCCCGGGTGCGGGACCAGGGCGGGGCGTGCTCACTGACCGTCAAGCGCGGCACCGGCCTGGTCCGCGGCGAGTGGGAGACCCCGCTCACCGCCGAGCAGTTCGAGGCGCTGTGGCCCGCCACCGAGCAGGCCCGGGTCGCCAAGACCCGCCGGGTGGTGGAGCTCGGCCGGTACGAGGCCGTGGTCGACACCTTCCACGGCCGGCTGGCCGGGCTGCGCACCGTCGAGGTCGAGTTCGCCGACGAGCGGGACGCCGCCGCGTTCACCCCGCCGCCCTGGTTCGGGCCGGAGGTCACCGACCGCCCCGACCTGAAGAACCAGCGCCTCGCCACCGCCGCCGGGCCGCCCCGCCCCTGACATAGGGTCGGGAGCCGACGAACGGTACGAGCGGCAAGGGCGGCAGGGCGGCGATGGCAGAGCTGATCGACACGGTGGCGTGGGTCCTCCTGGAGGGCGGCCGGATCCTCTGCGCGCGCCCCCGCGGCAAGGACGTGTTCTACATCCCCGGCGGCAAGCGCGAGGACGGCGAGACCGACCTGCAGACGCTGACCCGCGAGGTCGCCGAGGAGCTCACCGTCGCCATCCGCCCCGACACCGTCGTCCACGTCGGCACCTACCACGCCGACGCCCACCCGTCCGGCCCCACCGTCCGGATGGCCTGCTACCGCGCCGACTACACGGGCACCCTCGCCGCCAGCAGCGAGATCGAGGACGTGGAGTGGTTCGGCTACGCCGACCGCGACCGCGTACCGCCGGTCGACCAGCTGCTCTTCGACGACCTGCACCGCGACGGCCACCTGCGCTGAGGCCGGAACGCCCCCGGAAATGCCCGTTCTGTACGCCAATCGGACAGACGACCCGTATGTCGGGATAGCTGGGCGTTTCCCGGGGTATGGCAGTGTCCGGCAGCATTCGTCACGATCAGTAGCCGGGTTCGGCGCGGCGTGGCGGCGGCCCGCGCCCCCGACGGCCCGCCGGCGGCGCGTTCCAGCGACGGCCGGAGGCCCCGTAGGTGGCGAAGCCGGGTGACGGCGGGGGAGAGCGCGAGGCGTCCGGCCTGCCTCCGCGCGGGCCGGGGCGGCCGAGCGGTTCCGCGCTGCCCATAGGCGCCGGCCGGTCCGGCAGCGCGGCCGCCCGCGCCCGCCTGCGCCGCCGCCCCGGCCACGAGCCGCCGACGCCGCCCACCGCGGGGCCGTCCGCCGGGCCGGAGCCGCCCGCCCGGGGCGCCCCGGAGGCCCCGGGCAGCCGGAGCACCCGCGGCCGCCCCGTCCGGGCGTTCCCCGGCGGGCCCGGCCTGCACCCGGCCGCCCGCTCCGACACCGCGCCGACCAGCCTGCACCCCAGCCGCCGCACCGAGGGCGGCAGCGTGCTGGACGTGGTGCGGGTGGCGATCGTCATCCTGGACACCGCGGGCCGGGTGGTGCTGTGGAGCCCGGCCGCCGAGGAGATGCTCGGCTGGCCCAGCGAGGTGCTGGTCGGCCGGGCGCTGGAGGACCTGCTGGCCGCCCCGGAGGACCAGCAGCGGGCCCGGGCCGCCCTGCAGGAGACGCTGCGCCGCGGCTCCTGGCACGGCTTCACCGGCATCAGCGACCGGTACGGCGTGCCGGTCGAGGTGGAGGTCCGGCTGTCGCTGCTGGTGGACGGCGACGGCGCCCCGTACGTGCAGGCCGCGCTCACCGAGGCCGCCGCGCTGCGCGCCGTCGAGCGCGACCTCGCGGTCCGCGACGCGCTGTTCGAGCAGTCCCCGCTGGGCATCGCGGTGCTGGACACCGAACTGCGCTACACCGCCGTCAACCGCACGCTGGCCGAGATGAACGGCCTGCCCGCCGAGGCGCACATCGGCCGCACCACCGGCGAGACGCTGCCGGAGCGCTCCGCCGACGAGATCACCGCCCTGCAGCGCCAGGTGCTGGCCACCGGCGAACCCGTCATCGACGTCACGCTGGCCTCGCCGGGCGGCCGGGCCGGCTTCCGGTCGATCTCGTTCAGCCGGATGACCGACCGGGCCGGCCGGGTGCTCGGCATCTCCGGAACCGCGATGGACGTCACCGAGCGCTACCGGGCGGTGGCCAAGGTGGAGGGTGCCCGGCGCCGGCTCTCGCTGCTCAACGAGTTCGGCTCCCGGGTCGGCGACCTGCTGGACGCCTCGATGATCGCCCAGGAGCTGGCCGGCGCGGTGGTCCCGCGGCTGGCCGACTACGCCGCGGTGATCCTGCTGCAGGCCGTCGCGCACGGTGACGACCTGCCCCGGCACGGCCACGACCGGCGCACCTCGCTGCTGCAGCTGGGCGTCGCCTCCGTGCAGGACGGCCCGACGGTGGAGACCATGCTCCGGCACGGCGCCCGGATCACCTTCGAGGACGAGTCCGCGTTCGGCCGGGTGCTGCGCAGCGGTGTCCCCGAACTGCTCACCGGCGCCGAGCTGGACGCGCTGTCCTTCCCCGGCGACCCCAAGGTCGAGGCCGCCCGCGACCTCGGCATCCACTCCCGGCTGGTGGTGCCGCTGCGGGCCCGCGGCATCGTGATCGGCCTGCTGGTGGTCAGCCGGGCCGGCTACCGGGAGGGCTTCGACCGCGACGACCTGGCCTTCACCGTCGAACTCGCCGACCGGGCCGGCAGCTCGCTGGACAACGCCCGCCTGTACGCCCGCGAGCGGACGGCCGCGCTCACCCTGCAGCGCACCCTGCTGCCCCAGCAGGTGCCGCAGCCGGCCGGCGTCGAGGTGGCCTACCGGTACGTGCCGGGCTCCAGCGGCACCGAGGTCGGCGGCGACTGGTTCGACGTCATCCCGCTGCCCGGCGACCGCACCGCGCTGGTGGTCGGCGACGTGATGGGCCACGGCCTGCGGGCCGCCGCCACGATGGGCCGGCTGCGCACCGCGGTGCGGGTGCTGGCCGCCCTCGACCTGGCGCCCGAGGTGGTCCTGCGGCACGTCCACGAGCTGGCCGACGACCTCGCCCAGGGCCCCGACGAGGCCCTGCTCGCCACCTGCGTCTACGCGGTGTTCGACCCCGCGCGGCGCAGGCTGACCGTCACCAAGGCCGGCCACATCCCGCCGGTCCTGGTGGTGCCCGGCGCCGACGCCGAGCCGGCCTGCTCCGGCGGCCCGCTGCCCGGCGGCGCCGGCCAGGTGCTCGACCTGCCCTCCGGCGCGCCGCTCGGCGTCGGCGGGGTGCCGTTCGAGTCCATCGAGATGGAGATCCCGGACGGCAGCCTGCTCGCCCTGTGCACGGACGGGCTGGTGGAGTCCCGGGACAAGGATCTGGACGTGGGACTGGGGAGGTTGATCAGCGTGCTCGAACAGCCGTACGCCTCGATCCAGCAGGCGTGCGAGGCCGTCCTCGACACCATGGAGCAGGGCCGCGAGCCCGACGACGTGGCCCTGCTGCTGGCCCGGCTCGGCCGGGAACGGGAGGACGCCCCCACCGCCGGCTGGACGCTGCCCGCCGAGCCGACCGCGGTCTCCCGGGCCCGCCGGCTGGTCCGCCACACCCTCGCCGACTGGGGCGTCGAGTCCCTCACCGACACCGCGGAGCTGCTGGTCAGCGAACTGGTCACGAACGCCGTCCGGTACGCCAGCGCCCCGATCGGGGTCCGCCTGACGCTCGGCGACCTGCTGCTGGTGGAGATCTCCGACCCGCTGCCGGACCCGCCCAAGGAGCGGCACGCGAGCGCCGGCGACGAGGGCGGGCGCGGTCTCGAACTGGTCCGCCGGCTCGCCCTGCGGTGGGGAACCCGGGCCGAGGGGCTGGGCAAGGTCGTCTGGTTCGAGCTGGCAGACTCGGACGTTCAACCACCCGAGTCGATGTTGTGACGTTGAAGGGCGTGTGCGCCCACGCCCGAATGATGAATACTCGGACATCGAAATACTCGGTCGTCTCGACACCGGATGGGCGCGCGGGTTGGAGGGGTCGGTCCGTTGAACAGCTTCCCGGCACGGAACACGACGCACGGCAGCAGCGGCCGAGCCGCGCTGCCGGAGCAGCCGGGTGCCCCGACGGTGCATGCCACCCTCCCGGACGGCTGGGAACAGGGCTCCTCGGGCACCATCTACGACTACATCCGGGTCGCCACCTTCGCGATCGGCCCCGACGGCCGGATCGCGCAGTGGAGCGACCGGGCCGCCAAGTTCTTCGGCGTGCCCGCCGCGGACGCGGTCGGCGCGGACCCGATCACCGCGTTCGTCCCGCGCGAACTGTGGCAGCGCGGCCGGGCCCGGCTGGAGCGCATCCTGTCCGGCGAGGAGTGGGTCGGCACCGCCCCCTACCGGGACCAGTCCGGCGCGGAGAGCCTCGCCGAGGTCTACGCGATGCCCGACAGCGCCGACGGCTCGGCCACCTGCCTGGCCGTCGACCTCGGCCGGCTGCGCGCCATCGAGACCGACCTGGCGGCCTCCGAGGCCGTCATCCGGCAGACCCCCACCGGGTTCTTCCTGTTCGACACCGACCTGAAGCTGCAGCGCGTCAACGGCGCCTTCGCGGCCGGCCTCGGCCGCAGCCCCGGCGCCCTGCAGGGCCTCGCCCCCGGCGACGTGTTCCGGCCCTCCGACGCGGACCGGCTGCTGCTCGCCCTGCGCAAGGTCCTCACCGGCCAGGAGCCGGTCCTCGACCTGCGGATGTCCGCCCCCGCCCGCCCCGGCCGCCCGGCCGGCCGCGACGACGAGCGCACCTGGGCGGTCTCGCTGTACCGGCTCACCGCCGCCGGAGGGCGCCCGATCGGCGTCGCCGGGCAGGTCCAGGACGTCACCAGCCGGAGCATCGCCGAACGCGAGGCCGCCGGAGTGCGCCGCAGCCTCGCCCTGCTCAACGAGGCCTCCACCCACATCGGCTCCACCC
>NZ_BMRI01000003.1:336749-376208 GCF_014648555.1 Kitasatospora griseola | reverse complement strand
TCGACCTGGAGACCACCGCCAAGGAACTGCTCGACGTGATCGTCCCGCAGTTCTGCGACGTCGCCACCGTCGACCTGTACACCGCGCTGCTCACCGGCGACTCCTCGCTCACCGCCAACCCGGAGAACGGCGAACTGCGCCGGGTCGCGGTCTCCAGCGTGGTCGGCAACGCCCCGTCGGTGCTCGGCGCCGAGCGCGGCGGCGTCCGGGTCGCCGAGGCCGGCGGCACGCTCTGCTACCCGCCGCGCTCCCCGCACGCCCGCGCGCTGCGCACCGGCCGCAGCGTCGTCCCGCAGCCCGGGCCCGACCCGCTGCTGCGCTCCACCCTGGTGGTGCCGCTGGTCGCCCGCGACCAGGTGCTCGGCCTGGTGCAGCTGTCCCGGGCGATCGGCAGCGAGCCGTTCGACGCCCGCGAGGTGGCGATCGCCGAGGAGCTGGTCGCCCGCGCCGCGGTCTGCGTCGACAACGCCCGCCTGTACCGCCGCGAGCACGAGCGCGCGCTGATCCTGCAGCGCAGCCTGCTGCCCCCGGGCAACCCGGCCGCCTCCGGCCTGGAGATCGCCCGCCGCTACCTGCCCAGCAACAACAACACCGAGGTCGGCGGCGACTGGTTCGACGTCATCCCGCTGCCCGGCAGCCGCACCGCCCTGGTGATCGGCGACGTGATGGGCCGCGGCCTGCGCGCCGCCGTCGCGATGGGCCAGCTGCGCACCGCCGTGCGCACCCTCGCGATGCTCGACCTGGACCCGGAGGAAGTGCTCTCCGCCCTCGACGAGATCGCTCGCGGCCTCGGCAACGACGACGCCGAACCGGACCGCTCCGGCGCCGAGGTCTACCTCGCCACCTGCGTGTACGCCGTCTACGACGCCGTCAAGCAGCGCTGCACCTTCGCCAACGCCGGCCACCTCCCGCCGGTGCTGCTCGTCCCCGGCCAGCGCGCCCGGATGCTCGACGTGCCGCCCGGCCTGCCGCTCGGCGTCGGCGGCGAGCCGTTCGAGGAGGTCACCGTCGACCTGCCCGAGGGCGCCGTCCTCGGGCTGTACACCGACGGCCTGGTGGAGTCCCGCAAGCACCAGCTGGACGAGGGCCTGAACGCCTTCCGCACCGCCCTCACCAACGGCTCCGACCGCCTGGAGGAGCTCTGCGACCAGGTGCTGGAGGAGCTCAACCCGCACCACGGCGAGGACGACATCGCCCTGCTGATGGCCAAGGTCCACGCGCTGCCCATGGGCTCCGTCGGCGACTGGCGGCTGCCGCCCGAGCCGACCTCGGTCGCCCGGGCCCGTGAGGCCGCCTGCGGCTGGCTGCTGGAGCGCGGCCTGGACGAACTCGTCGACACCTCCGAGCTGCTGGTCAGTGAACTGGTGACGAACGCCCTGCGGCACGGCCGCGGCGAGATCCGGCTGCGACTGCTGCGCGACCGGACCATGGTCTGCGAGGTCTGGGACGACGCCTACGCCCAACCGCGCCAGCGCCGCGCCCAGGAGACCGACGAGGGCGGCCGTGGCCTGCAGCTCGTCTCCCTGCTGGCCGAACGCTGGGGCAGCCGCCGCACCCCCAAGGGCAAGATCGTCTGGTTCGAGCTGGCGCTCTAGGGCTTGGCCTCGAACCGCCGTCCGTTCGTACCGGAAGCGGGTGCCGGGCCGTTGTGATCCAAACCTCCTCCGGCTGCCCGTTTCTGCTCCATTGCGGGCTTCCCCGTACGATGGGGAGAAGCCGAGGCATGTGCCGTGCCCGGTGGGTGGACCGGTGAATGCTGACGCGGGCCGGGCACCGTGACCCACGATTCCGGGAGAATCAGCGCCGCATGCCCACGCGCAACGACATCCGCAACGTCGCCATCGTCGCCCACGTCGACCACGGCAAGACCACTCTGGTCGACGCCATGCTCAAGCAGGCCGGTGCTTTCGCGGCCCACCAGCAGCTCGACGACCGCATGATGGACTCGAACGACCTGGAGCGCGAGAAGGGCATCACCATTCTCGCGAAGAACACGGCGGTCAAGTACCACCCCAAGGACGGCGGCGCGCCGATCACGATCAACATCATCGACACCCCGGGCCACGCCGACTTCGGTGGCGAGGTCGAGCGCGGTCTGTCGATGGTGGACGCGGTCGTCCTGCTGGTCGACGCCTCCGAGGGCCCGCTTCCGCAGACCCGCTTCGTGCTGCGCAAGGCGCTCTCCGCGCGCCTGCCCGTCATTCTGTGCATCAACAAGACCGACCGTCCGGACGCCCGGATCGACGAGGTCATCAACGAGACCTACGACCTGTTCCTGGACCTGGACGCGGACGAGGACCAGATCGAGTTCCCGATCGTCTACGCCTGCGCCCGTGACGGCGTCGCCTCGCTGACCAAGCCGGAGAACGGCACCGTGCCGGCCGACTCCGAGAACCTGGAGCCGTTCTTCTCCACCATCCTGGAGCACGTCCCGGCCCCGACCTACGACGAGGACGCCCCGCTGCAGGCGCACGTCACCAACCTGGACGCCGACAACTTCCTCGGCCGCATCGCGCTGCTCCGCGTCGAGCAGGGCGAGCTGCGCAAGGGCCAGACGGTGGCCTGGATCAGGCGCGACGGCTCGATCCAGAACGTCCGTATCTCCGAGCTGCTGATGACCGAGGCGCTCACCCGCAAGCCCGCCGAGGTGGCCGGCCCCGGTGACATCTGCGCCGTCGCCGGCATCGGCGACATCATGATCGGCGAGACCCTCGCCGACACCGAGAACCCGATCGCGCTGCCGCTGATCACCGTCGACGAGCCGGCGATCTCGATGACCATCGGCACCAACACCTCGCCGCTGGTCGGCAAGGGCGGCTCCGGCAAGGGCGCGGACGCCAAGTCCGCCGGCAAGGTCGACCGCAAGGTGACGGCCCGCCAGGTCAAGGACCGCCTGGACCGCGAGCTGATCGGTAACGTCTCGCTGCGCGTGCTGGAGACCGAGCGTCCCGACGCCTGGGAGGTGCAGGGCCGCGGTGAGCTGGCGCTGGCCATCCTGATCGAGACCATGCGCCGGGAAGGCTTCGAGCTGACCGTCGGCAAGCCGCAGGTCGTCACCCGCGAGGTCAACGGCAAGACCCACGAGCCGGTCGAGCGCCTCACGGTGGACGTCCCCGAGGAGCACATGGGCGCCGTCACCCAGCTGATGGGTATCCGCAAGGGCCGGATGGACAACATGTCCAACCACGGTTCGGGCTGGGTCCGGATGGAGTTCGTGGTGCCGTCCCGCGGCCTGATCGGATTCCGGACGGAGTTCCTCACCAACACCCGCGGCACCGGCATCGCGCACTCGATCCACGAGGGCTACGAGCCGTGGTTCGGCAACCTGACGACCCGTAACAACGGTTCGCTGGTCGCCGACCGCTCCGGCGTGGTCACCGCGTTCGCGATGACCAACCTGCAGGAGCGCGGCGTGCTGTTCACCGACCCCGGCACCGAGGTGTACGAGGGCATGATCGTCGGCGAGAACTCGCGCTCCGACGACATGGACGTGAACATCACCAAGGAGAAGAAGCTCACCAACATGCGTTCCTCGAACGCTGACGTGGCCGAGTCGATCGTCCCGCCGCGCAAGCTCTCGCTGGAGCAGTCGCTGGAGTTCTGCCGCGAGGACGAGTGCATCGAGGTGACCCCGGAGACCGTGCGCATCCGCAAGGTCGTCCTGGACGCCAAGGAGCGCGGCCGCACCGCGTCGCGCGCCAAGAAGAGCTGACGCCCGCCTGTTTTCGGCCGACCGGCCGGTGCCCCTCGGGGTGCCGGCCGGTCGGCTTTTTGGTGACGCTCCGTCACAAGCGGCCGAGGGCGGGCTGTTCGTTAATCGGACGTCACTGATCGTCATCCGTGACAACTGTCCGTTTCGCCCCTGTCTGGCTATGTCTGCAATGTCCGATTTTTGAGATTCATGCACCGTTCATGTGACCAAATTGAAATCCGTACTGGTCAATTCCGTATCCAAGAGTGACCGATAGTGGGTGCAGTCGAGCTCGGGTCGAGGCTCCTGCGCAGGGGTGCGCGCCAGGCCGCGAGCGATCTGCAACACGATTTCAGGAGGCACACCCATGCGCGGTGCCAGCCAGGCCAAGTGGGTTGTCGCAGCCGTCGCGGTCGCCCTCGCCGCTACCGCTTGCGGCAGCAGCTCGTCGGACGGCGCTTCCAGCGGACCGGCCAACGCCCAGGGCACGTTCAGCTACCAGAGCTCCGAGCCGCAGAACCCGCTCCAGCCCGCCAACGCCATGGAGGTCGGCGGCGGTCGTGTCATCAAGAACCTGTTCAAGGGTCTGGTGGACTACGACCCCAGCAACGGCAAGCTGCGCAACCAGGTCGCCGACAAGATCGAGACCACCGACGCGCAGAACTACACCGTCACCCTGAAGTCCGGCTGGACCTTCCACGACGGCACCCCGGTGACCGCGCAGTCCTTCGTGGACGCCTGGAACTGGTCCGCCAACACCAAGAACAACCAGATCAACTCCGACTGGTTCTCCGACATCCAGGGCTACGACGCGGTCCACCCGGACAAGGGCGACCCGACCGCCGAGACCATGTCCGGCCTGAAGGTCGTCGACGACACCCACTTCACCATCGCGCTGACCGGCCCGGTGTCGTACTTCGAGTACAAGCTCGGCTACACCGCTTTCTCGCCGCTGCCGAAGGTCTTCTACACCGACCCGGCGAAGTACGGCCAGTCGCCGATCGGCAACGGCCCCTACAAGTTCGTCTCGTGGGAGCACAACAAGGCGATCACCGTCGCCGCGTACGACAAGTACGCGGGCATCGACAAGCCGAAGAACGGCGGCATCGTCTTCAAGAACTACGCGCAGCCCGAGGCCGCCTACAAGGACCTGGTCTCCGACAACCTGGACGTGCTGGACCAGGTCGACCCGAGCGACCTCGCCTCCTACAAGAACGACCTGGGCGACCGCGCCGTCGACCAGCCCCAGGGCGCGATCCAGAACATCTCCTTCTCGCTCTACCAGGACTCCTGGAAGGGCCAGGACAAGGCCAAGGTCCGCCAGGGCCTGTCGATGGCGATCGACCGCGACACCATCACCAAGACGGTGCTCAACGGTTCCCGCCAGCCCGCCAACACCTGGGTCGCCCCGGGCGCCATGGGCTACAAGGACAACACCTGCGGCGAGGCCTGCACCTACAACCCGGCGAAGGCCAAGCAGCTGGTCACCGAGGGCGGCGGCGTCCCCGGCAACAAGATCACCGTCCTGTACAACGCGGACGGCGGCCACAAGGAGTGGGTGGACGCGGTCTGCAACTCCATCCGCCAGGCCACCGGCGTGGAGTGCGTCGGCGAACCGAAGCCGGACTTCAAGTCGGCCCGCGACCTGATCAAGAACAAGAAGGTCGACGGCCTGATGCGGACCGGCTGGGTGCAGGACTACCCGCTGAACGCCAACTTCCTGCGCGACGTGTACGGCACCGGCGCCGCGGCCAACGACGCCGGCTACTCCAGCCCGGAGTTCGACAAGCTGGCCGCCGAGGCGGACAAGGCCACCACGGTGGAGAAGACCGCCGAGCTGTACCAGCAGGCCGAGGAGCAGCTGGCCAAGGACATGCCGGCGATCCCGCTCTGGTACTACAAGACCACCGCCGGTTACTCGAAGAACGTGCAGAACGTGAAGTACGACTCGTTCGGCGACCCGGTCTTCACCCAGGTCGAGGTCAAGCAGAAGTAGCCGAGCCGGCACCGCACGGCTCGAACCGACACGGCCGGTGCCCGTCCCCGCCCCACCGGGCGGACCGGCGCCGGCCGTTGTCACGCCAAGAACTCTGATCGGGACGACGGCCCGTCAGAGCAGCAAATTGGAGGCACGATGGGGCGCTTTGTCGCGAGGCGACTGCTCCAGATGATCCCGGTGTTCCTGGGCACGGTCACGATCATTTTCTTCATGACCCGCATGCTGCCCGGTGACCCGGCGGCGGCGATGTGGGGAGACAAGGCCGCCGACCCCGCGCAGCTGGCCGCGTTCAAGCACCGGATGGGACTCGACGTCTCGATCGGGCAGCAGTACCTCAACTACATGGGCGACCTGTTCAGGGGAAACTTCGGTGAGACCCTGGCCGGCCGCAAGGTCATCGACGTCATCGGCGAGGCCCTGCCGGTCACCGTTCGACTGGCCCTGCTGGCCTTCGTCTTCGAGCTGGTGGTCGGCGTCGGCATCGGCCTGCTGGCCGGCCTGCGCCGCGGCAAGGCGTTCGACAAGGTCACCCTGGTGCTGACCCTGCTGCTGATCTCGATCCCGGTCCCGGTGCTCGGCTTCATCTTCCAGAACGTCTTCGCGATCCAGCTCAAGTGGATCACCCCGACCGTTCAGGACTCGATGAACCTCGGCCAGCTGATGCTGCCCGCCATCGTGCTCGGCTCGCTGTCCCTCGCGTACGTCGCCCGACTGACCCGCACGTCCATCGCGGAGAACGTCAAGTCGGACTACATGCGCACCGCGATCGCCAAGGGCCTGCCCCGGCGCAAGGTCATCGGCACCCACCTGCTGCGCAACTCGATGATCCCGGTGGTGACCTTCCTGGGCACCGACCTCGGCGCCCTGATGGGCGGCGCGATCGTCACCGAGGGCATCTTCAACGTCAAGGGCGTCGGCAACGCGCTGTACCACGCCATCAACCTCAACGAGGGCGCGACCGTCTCCGGTTTCGTCGTCGTGCTGGTGCTGGTGTACCTGGCCGCCAGCCTGATCGTCGACCTGCTCTACGCGGTCCTGGACCCGAGGATCCGGTATGCCTGACCTGATCGAGAAGACCGCCCCGGCGACGGGCTCCACCGAGCCCAAGCCGGAGAAGCCCCGCAGCCTCGGCTCGGACGCCTGGCACGACCTGCGCAAGCGGCCGATTTTCATCATCTCGGCGGCGCTGATCGTGCTGCTGATCGCCTTCGCGATCGCCCCCAGCCTGTTCACCTCGGTGGATCCGCGGGCCGGCGACCTGCGCCTGCACTACCTGAGCAAGCCGAACTACCTGCACTTCTTCCAGGCCGACTGGTTCGGCTACGACGGGCAGGGCCGGTCCATCTACGCCCGGATGATCTACGGCGCCCGCGCCTCCGTGGTGGTCGGCATCTGCGTCACCGCAGGCGTCACCGTCCTCGGCGGCCTGGCCGGCATGATCGCCGGCTACTACGGCGGCTGGGTCGACGCGGTGATCTCCCGGGTCACCGACATGTTCTTCGGCATCCCGCTGCTGCTCGGCGCGCTGGTCGTGCTGAACGCCTTCACCACCCGCACCGTCTGGTCGGTGGTCTTCGCCCTGGTCGCCCTCGGCTGGACCCAGATGACCCGTGTGATGCGCGGCTCGGTGATCACCGTCAAGCAGTCCGACTACGTGACGGCGGCCAAGGCGCTCGGCGCCGGCACCACCCGGATCATGTTCAAGCACATCCTGCCGAACGCGATCGCCCCGGTGATCGTGGTCGCCACCATCGCGCTCGGCGGTTACATCGCCACCGAGGCCACGCTGAGCTTCCTCGGCATCGGCCTGCAGGACCCGACCATCTCCTGGGGCATCGACATCAACTCGGCCCAGAAGGTCCTCCGTACCGCGCCGTTCGCGCTGTTCTTCCCCGCCGGCATGCTCAGCGTCACCGTGCTGGCGTTCATCATGCTCGGCGATGCGGTGCGCGACGCCCTCGACCCGAAGCTGCGCTGAGAGAGGCGGCCCGCACCATGACCACCGCACCCGAGAAGACCATCGCCGCGAAGGACCGCCTGGTCCCCGGCACCCCGCTGCTCGACGTCCGCGACCTGCACGTCGAGTTCAAGACCCGCGACGGCGTCGCCAAGGCCGTCAACGGAGTGAACTACTCGGTCGCGGCCGGCGAGACCCTCGCCGTCCTCGGCGAGTCCGGCTCCGGCAAGTCCGTCACGGCCCAGACCATCATGGGCATCCTCGACATGCCGCCCGGCCGGGTCACCGCCGGCGAGATCATGTTCCGGGGCCGGGACATGCTCAAGATGTCGAACGAGGAGCGCCGGAAGATCCGCGGCCGCAAGATCGCGATGATCTTCCAGGACGCGCTGTCCTCGCTCAACCCGGTGCTCTCCGTCGGCTACCAGCTCGGCGAGATGTTCCGCGTGCACGAGGGCGCCTCCCGCAAGGAGGCCAAGGCCAAGGCCATCGAACTGATGGACCGGGTCCGCATCCCCGCCGCCGCGCAGCGCGTGAACGACTACCCGCACCAGTTCTCCGGCGGCATGCGCCAGCGCATCATGATCGCGATGGCGCTGGCCCTGGAGCCGGACCTGATCATCGCGGACGAGCCCACGACCGCGCTGGACGTGACCGTCCAGGCGCAGGTGATGGACCTGCTCGCCGAGCTCCAGGCCGAGTACCACATGGGTCTGATCCTGATCACCCACGACCTCGGCGTCGTCGCCGACGTCGCCGACAAGATCGCCGTCATGTACGCCGGCCGGATCGTCGAGACCGCGCCCGTGCACGACCTCTACGCGCGGCCCGCCCACCCCTACACCAAGGGCCTGCTCCGGTCGATCCCACGACTGGACCAGAAGGGCGAGGAGCTCTACGCGATCAAGGGCCTGCCGCCCAACCTCTACAAGGTCCCGGCCGGCTGCGCCTTCAACCCGCGCTGCGACGTCGCCACCGACCTGTGCCGCACCGAGATCCCCGCCCTGCACCAGGTCACCGACCGGGACGGGGCCGAGCTCGCCGGCCGCAAGAGCGCCTGCCACCTCTGGAAGGAGACCCTCCATGGCTGAGCCCATCCTGGAGGTCCGCGACCTGGTCAAGCACTACCCGCTCACCCAGGGCGTCCTCTTCAAGAAGCAGGTCGGCGCGGTCAAGGCCGTCGACGGCGTCTCCTTCACCCTCGAAAAGGGGGAGACGCTCGGCATCGTCGGCGAGTCCGGCTGCGGCAAGTCCACCCTGGCCAAGGTCCTGATGAACCTGGAGCGGGCGACCGCCGGCCAGGTCCTCTACAAGGGCGAGGACATCTCCCGGCTGTCGGGCGCCGCGCTCAAGGCCGTTCGGCGGAACATCCAGATGGTGTTCCAGGACCCGTACACCTCGCTGAACCCGCGCATGACGGTCGGCGACATCATTGGCGAGCCGTTCGAGATCCACCCGGAGGTGGCGCCGAAGGGCGACCGCCGCAAGGCCGTTCAGGACCTGCTGGACGTGGTCGGCCTCAACCCGGAGTACATCAACCGGTACCCGCACCAGTTCTCCGGCGGCCAGCGCCAGCGCATCGGCATCGCGCGCGGGCTGGCGCTCAAGCCCGAGGTCATCATCTGCGACGAGCCGGTCTCCGCGCTCGACGTCTCGGTGCAGGCGCAGGTGATCAACCTGCTGGAGCAGCTCCAGACGGAGTTCGAGCTCTCCTACATGTTCATCGCGCACGACCTGTCGATCGTCCGGCACATCTCCGACCGCGTCGGCGTGATGTACCTCGGTCGGATCGTCGAGATCGGCACCGACACCGAGATCTACGACCACGCCACCCACCCCTACACGCAGGCGCTGCTGTCCGCGGTACCGGTGCCCGACCCGACCGGCCGCGAGGGCCGCGAGCGGATCATCCTCTCCGGCGACATCCCCTCCCCGGCGAACCCGCCGTCCGGCTGCCGCTTCCGCACCCGCTGCTGGAAGGCGGAGGAGCGCTGCGCGACGGAGTCGCCGCTGCTCGCCGCCCCGAAGCTGCTCACGGGCGGGGCCAAGCACGACTCGGCGTGCCACTTCGCGGCCGAACGCGAGGTCGCCGGCGCGGCCTTGTAGGCGACAGACAGGACGCGCACCGACAGGGGCGCGTGGGGGTACCTCCCGGCCCGCTAGGGCTGGGGGAGAACCGCGCGAAGCGGAAGGCAGCCAACCGCTGGGTCGCGACGAGGGCAATGACTTGCACTTGATCGCGACCTGGCTGACGGGCGCCTTCCGCTTCGCGCAGTTCCCCGCGCCCCTGTTTTCGCTCCCACCTGCGTTTCGCTCCCACCTGCATTTCGCGCCCGCCCTGCGTTTCGCGCCCGCCCTCCCCGGTTGCGCACCCTTGGGCCGTCCGGAGTCATCTCGGTCGCGTCGCCGCTACGCGGCACTTCTCATGGGGTGAGATGCGTCATACGCCCTTGAGGAGGAGGCTCCATGCCCGCAGGCACCCGTGTGCGCTGGGCTGTCGTCAGTGCGACCTCTGTGGCCCTGATGGCCACGGGTTGTGGTGGTGGTGGCAGCAGTTCGAGCGGCGGTTCG
Organism: Kitasatospora griseola; assembly: GCF_014648555.1. Taxonomy (GTDB): domain Bacteria; phylum Actinomycetota; class Actinomycetes; order Streptomycetales; family Streptomycetaceae; genus Kitasatospora; species Kitasatospora griseola. The sequence continues at coordinate 365,990 of NZ_BMRI01000003.1, read as the reverse complement.
TCGGACGCCAGCAAGACGTTCACGTACCAGAGCAGCGAGCCGCAGAATCCGCTGCAGCCGGCCAATGCCAACGAGACCGGCGGTGGGCGGATCGTGCAGAACCTGTTCAAGGGGCTGGCGGACTACGACCCGTCCAACGGCAAGCTGCGGATGCAGGTCGCGGACACGATCGACACCAGTGACGCGCAGACGTACACCGTGACGATGAAGTCGGGCTGGACGTTCCACGACGGTACGCCGGTGACGGCGAAGAGTTTCGTGGACGCCTGGAACTGGGCGGCGAGCACCAAGAACAACCAGATCAACAGCTCGTGGTTCGGGGACATCCAGGGCTACGCGGACGTCCACCCGCAGAGCGGCAGTCCGACCTCGGACACCATGTCGGGGCTGACCGTGCAGGACGACACGCACTTCACGATCAAGCTGACCAACAAGGTCTCGTACTTCCCGTACAAGCTGGGGTACGTGGCGTTCTCGCCGCTGCCGGAGGGGTTCTACAAGGATCCGGCGGGCTACGGGCAGAAGCCGGTGGGCAACGGGCCGTACGAGTTCGTCAGCTGGGACCACAACTCGCAGGTGGCCACCAAGACGTTCGCCAACTACCAGGGTGTGGACAAGCCGAAGAACGGCGGCGTGGTGTTCAAGATGTACACCACCGCGGAGGCGGCGTACGCGGACCTGCAGTCGAACAACCTGGACGTGATGGACCAGGTGCCGCCGTCGGCGCTGGCGAACTACAAGAACGACCTGGGCGACCGGGCGATCGACGCCCCGCAGGGTGCGATCCAGAACGTCGGCTTCACGCTGTACCAGCCGGAGTGGCAGGGGGCGGACAAGGCCAAGGTCCGGCAGGGCCTGTCGATGGCGATCGACCGGAACACCATCACCAAGACGGTGCTGCAGGGCTCGCGGGCGTCGGCGTCGGCGTGGGTGGCCGAGGGCGTGGAGGGCTACAAGGCCGGAACGTGCGGGGACTTCTGCACTTACAACCCGGACAAGGCCAAGCAGTTGATCCAGGAGGGCGGCGGCGTCCCCGGGAACTCGCTGAAGATCACCTACAACGCGGACGGCGGCCACAAGGAGTGGGTGGACGCGGTCTGCAACTCGATCCGGCAGGCGACCGGGGTGAACTGCTCCGGTGACCCGAAGACCGACTTCAAGACCGCCCGGGCGGCGATCACCGGGCACCAGATCAACGGCATGTTCCGGACCGGCTGGGTGCAGGACTACCCGCTGAACGCGAACTTCCTGGCGGACGTGTACCGCACCGGTGCGGCCTCCAACGACACCGGCTACTCCAGCCCGGAGTTCGACAAGCTCGCCACCGAGGCCGACCAGGCCGCCTCGATCCAGGACACGGCGACCGGCTACCAGCAGGCCGAGGCCCAGCTGGCGACGGACATGCCGGCCATCCCGCTCTGGTACTACCGGACGAACTCCGGTTTCTCCACCAAGGTGCAGAACGTGACGTTCGACTCCTTCGGCAATCCGGCCTGGACCCAGGTCGAGGTCAAGGGCTGATCCCGTTCGACGCCGGCCCCGCCCTCCCCGCACGGAGGGCGGGGCCACGTCAGTCACCTTTTTTGGAGGGAGGGCTCCCATGGGCCATTACGTCCTGCGGCGCGTGCTCCAGATGATCCCGGTGTTCTTCGGGGCCACGCTGCTGATCTTCCTGATGGTGTACAGCCTGCCGGGCGACCCGATCGCCGCGATGTTCGGCGACAAGGCCGCCGACCCGGCGACCGTGGCACACCTGAAGCACCAGTACTACCTCGATCAGCCGCTGTGGAAGCAGTACCTGCACTACATGAACAACATCTTCCACCTGGACTTCGGCACCAGTTTCACCGGCCGTCCGGTCTCCGAGATCATGAAGGACGCCTTCCCGGTCACCATCCGGCTCGCCCTGGTCGCGTTCTTCTTCGAGATCGTGATCGGCCTGCCGCTGGGCCTGATCGCCGGCCTGAAGCGGGGCAGCATCGCGGACACCCTGGTGCTGCTGGTGACCCTGGTGGTGATCTCGATCCCGGTGTTCGTGCTCGGCTACATCGCGCAGACGGTGTTCGCGATCAATCTGGGCTGGGTGACGGCGACGGTCCAGGACTCCCGGGACATCAGCCAGTTGATCCTGCCCGGCCTGGTGCTGGCGTCCCTGTCGCTGGCGTACGTGGCCCGGCTGACCCGGACGTCGATCGGCGAGAACCTGCGCGCCGACTACATGCGCACCGCGGTGGCCAAGGGCCTGCCGCGGCGGACCGTCGTCGGGCGGCACCTGCTGCGCAACTCGCTGATCCCGGTGGTGACGTTCCTGGGCACCGACCTGGGCGCGCTGATGGGCGGCGCGATCGTCACCGAGGGCATCTTCAACATCGCCGGCATCGGCAACGTCCTCTACAAGGCGATCAACCAGAAGGAAGGCCCGACGGTGGTCGGCATCGTCACCGTGCTGGTGATCGTGTACCTGGTCGCCAGCCTGGTCGTCGACCTGCTGTACGCCGTCCTCGACCCGAGGATCCGTTATGCCTGACCGGAACGAGCCCATCCCGGACGACCACGATCCGCTGCGGAACATCAACCCGACCGACAGCGACCACCTGGACTACGTCGGCCAGCAGGGCCTGGCGGTGGAGCAGGAGACGCTGATCGAGCCGGACCCGGCCAAACGGGAGCAGGCGCGCAGCCTGTGGGGCGACGCCTGGCGGGACCTGCGGCGGCGGCCGATCTTCCTCGTCTCGACGGTGCTGATCGTGCTGCTGATCCTGATCGCGATCTTCCCGGGGCTGTTCACCGGCACCGACCCGCGGGCCTCCGACCTGATCAACAACTACCTGCGCCGGCCGGACTGGACCGACTTCTTCGGGGGCGGCTGGTTCGGCTACGACGGGCAGGGCCGGTCGATCTACGCCCGGGTGATCTACGGGGCGCGGGCCTCGATCACCGTCGGCATCTGCGTCACCCTGGCGGTGACCCTGCTGGGCGGGATGGCCGGGATGGCCGCCGGGTTCTTCGGCGGCTGGTCGGACGCGGTGATCTCCCGGATCACCGACATCTTCTTCGGCATCCCGCTGCTGCTGGGCGCCCTGGTGCTGCTGAACGCGTTCTCCGTCCGCACCGTGTGGTCCGTGGTGATCGCGCTGGCCTTCCTCGGCTGGACCCAGCTGGCCCGCGTGATGCGCGGCTCGGTGATCACCGTCAAGCAGTCGGACTACGTGGTGGCCGGGCGGGCGTTGGGCGCCGGGACCTCGCGGCTGATGTTCCGGCACATCCTGCCGAACGCGATCGCGCCGGTGATCGTGGTCGCCACCATCGCGCTGGGCGGCTACATCACGGCGGAGGCCACGCTGAGCTTCCTCGGCATCGGCCTGCAGGACCCGACCATCTCCTGGGGCGTGGACATCTCCTCCGCGCAGAAGGTGATCCGGCAGGCGCCGTTCGTCCTGTTCTTCCCGGCCGCGGCGCTCTCCATCACCGTGCTGGCCTTCATCATGATGGGCGACGCGGTGCGCGACGCCCTCGATCCGAAGCTGCGCTGAGCGAGGGGAGCAGGCAGATGAGCACCGTCGCCGACCAGGGCCGACCGGCCCGCGAGGAGCCGTACACCGGGCCGCTGCTGGACGTGCGGAACCTGCACGTGGAGTTCCGGACCAGGGACGGCGTGGTCCGGGCCGTCAACGGCGTGAACTACAGCGTCAGCGCGGGCGAGACGCTCGCGGTGCTGGGCGAGTCGGGCTCCGGAAAGTCCGTCACCGCGCAGGCCGTCATGGGCATCCTCGACATGCCGCCGGCCGCGATCCCCGAGGGGGAGCTGCTGTTCCGCGGCCGGGACATGCTGAAGATGTCCAAGGAGGAGCGGCGGAAGATCCGCGGGCAGAAGATCGCGATGATCTTCCAGGACGCGCTGTCCTCGCTGAACCCGGTCCTGCCGGTGGGCTTCCAGCTCGGCGAGATGTACCGGGCGCACCGCGGCAGCAACCGCAAGGACGCCAAGGCCAAGGCCGTCGAACTGATGGACCGGGTCCGCATCCCCGCCGCCAAGGAACGGGTGGGGGACTACCCGCACCAGTTCTCCGGCGGCATGCGGCAGCGCATCATGATCGCGATGGCGCTGGCCCTGGAGCCGGACCTGATCATCGCGGACGAGCCGACCACGGCGCTGGACGTCACCGTCCAGGCGCAGGTGATGGACCTGTTGGCGGAGCTCCAGGCCGAGTACCACATGGGTCTGATCCTGATCACCCACGACCTCGGCGTGGTCGCCGACGTGGCCGACAAGATCGCCGTCATGTACGCCGGCCGGATCGTCGAGACCGCCCCCGTGCACGAGCTCTACGCCCGCCCCGCCCACCCCTACACCCGCGGGCTGCTGGACTCCATCCCGCGCCTCGACCAGAAGGGCCAGGAGCTCTACGCGATCAAGGGCCTGCCGCCCAACCTGCTGCGGATCCCGGCCGGCTGCGCGTTCAACCCGCGCTGTCCGCGGGCGCAGGAGATCTGCCGGCAGAAGGTGCCGCCGCTGGCGGAGGTGACCGAGGACGACGGGACGCCGCTGGCCGGCCGGGGCAGTGCGTGCTTCTTCTGGAAGGAGACCCTCCATGACGGTTAACGGCGCCACGCCGGTCGGAGCGACCACGCCCGAGGAGGCCGCGTTCGCGCAGGAGGTGCAGCGCGGCGAGCCCATCCTGGAGGTGCGCGACCTGCGCAAGCACTTCCCGCTGACCAAGGGCATCCTGTTCAAGAAGCAGGTCGGCGCGGTCAAGGCCGTCGACGGGGTGTCCTTCGACCTGATGCAGGGGGAGACGCTCGGCATCGTCGGCGAGTCGGGCTGCGGCAAGTCCACCCTGGCCAAGGTCCTGATGAACCTGGAGCCGGCGACGACCGGGTCGGTGAAGTACAAGGGCGAGGAGATCTCGCGCCTGTCGGGCGCCGGGCTCAAGGCCGTTCGGCGCAACATCCAGATGGTGTTCCAGGACCCCTACACCTCGCTGAACCCGCGCATGACGGTCGGCGACATCATCGGGGAGCCGTTCGAGATCCACCCCGAGGTGGCGCCGAAGGGCGACCGCCGCAAGGCCGTCCAGGACCTGCTGGACGTGGTGGGCCTCAACCCGGAGTACATCAACCGGTACCCGCACCAGTTCTCCGGCGGCCAGCGTCAGCGGATCGGCATCGCGCGCGGGCTGGCGCTCAAGCCGGAGATCATCATCTGCGACGAGCCGGTCTCCGCGCTGGACGTGTCCGTGCAGGCGCAGGTGATCAACCTGCTGGAGAGCCTCCAGGGCGAGTTCAACCTGTCGTACATGTTCATCGCGCACGACCTGTCGATCGTCCGGCACATCTCCGACCGGGTCGGCGTGATGTACCTGGGCCGGATTGTGGAGATCGGCACCGACCTGGAGATCTACGACCACGCCACCCACCCGTACACCCAGGCGCTGCTGTCCGCGGTGCCGGTGCCCGACCCGACCGCGCGGGAGTCCCGGGACCGGATCGTGCTGACCGGCGACGTGCCCTCCCCGGCGAACCCGCCGTCCGGCTGCCGGTTCCGCACCCGCTGCTGGAAGGCGCAGGAGAAGTGCGAGCGGGAGGACCCGGCGCTGACGGTCCGGGCGTGGCTGGAGGGCCGGGCCCGGCACGACTCGGCCTGCCACTTCGCGGGCGAACGCGAGAACGTCTGACCGGACGCGAAGAGGGCCCCCACCGAGCGGTGGGGGCCCTCTTCGGGCGTGACGGGGGGGATCAGACCTCGGCGCGCGGCTCGGGAACGGCCGCGGTCGAGCCCTCCTCCGGGAAGTGGCACGCGGTCAGGTGGCCGGCGACGTTGCCGGACAGCTGGACCAGCGGCGGCTCCTCCACCGAGCACTTCTCCTGCGCCTTCCAGCACCGGGTGCGGAAGCGGCAGCCCGACGGCGGGTTGAGCGGCGACGGGACGTCACCGGTCAGCCGGATCCGCTCGCGGTTGTCGTCCGGGTCGGCCTCCGGCACGGCGGACAGCAGCGCGTGGGTGTACGGGTGGCGGGGCGCCTCGTACAGCGACTTGCGGTCGGCGATCTCGACGATCTTGCCGAGGTACATCACCGCGACGCGCTGCGAGAAGTGGCGCACCACCGACAGGTCGTGGGCGATGAACAGGAAGGCGATGCCCAGCTCGCGCTGCAGCTCCTGGAGCAGGTTGACCACCTGCGCCTGGATGGAGACGTCCAGCGCGGAGACCGGCTCGTCCGCGACGATCAGCTTCGGGTTCAGCGAGAGCGCGCGGGCCACGCCGATGCGCTGGCGCTGGCCGCCGGAGAACTCGTGCGGGAAGCGGTTGTAGTGCTCCGGGTTGAGACCGACGGTCTCCAGCAGCTCCTGCACCCGGCGCTGGACGCCGCCCTTCGGGTTGATCCCGTTGATCTCCATCGGCGCGCCGATGATCGCGCCGACGGTGTGCCGCGGGTTCAGCGAGGAGTACGGGTCCTGGAAGATCATCTGGATCTCGGACCGGATCGGCGCGAGCTCCTTGCGGGAGGCGTGCGTGATGTCCTGGCCGTTGTAGCGGATCTCGCCGCCGGTCGGCTCCAGCAGACGGGTCACCAGCCGGCCGAGGGTCGACTTGCCACAGCCGGACTCGCCGACCAGGCCGACCGACTCGCTGCCGAAGACCTCAAGGTCCACGCCGTCGACCGCGTGCACCGCGCCGACCTGGCGCTTGAACAGGAAGCCGTCGAGGACCGGGAAGTGCTTCTCCACGCCCTTGATCGACAGCAGCGGGGCGCCGGAGCCGGCAGCGGCCCCGGACGGCTTCTGGAGGGTCAGTTCGTTGCTCATGATGTCCCTCTCAGCCGAGCCGCGGCTTGATCTGGTCGATGAAGATGTCCTGCCGCTGTGCCGCGCTCAGGTGGCAGGCGGCGGCGGGCCCGGTGGCCGGGGCGAGCGGCGGGCGCTCCGAGGTGCAACCGCCGCCGATCACCTGCTCGGTGAAGTCGCAGCGCGGGTTGAACGGGCAGCCGGTCGGCAGGTTGATCAGGCTCGGCGGGGTGCCGCGGACCGGCCGCAGCGGCACGTCCACGTCGCCGGTCAGGCTCGGCATCGAGGACAGCAGGCCCCAGGTGTACGGGTGCTGAGGGGTCTTCAGCACCTCGCGGACGGTGCCGCGCTCCACGGCCCGGCCCGCGTACATCACCATGATGTTCTGCGCGGTGCGCGCCACCACGCCCAGGTCGTGGGTGATCAGGATGATCGCGGTGCCCATCTCCTGCTGGAGGTCCTTCAGCAGGTCGAGGATCTGGGCCTGGACGGTGACGTCCAGCGCGGTGGTCGGCTCGTCGGCGATCACCAGCTTGGGGTCGCAGACCAGCGACATGGCGATCATGGCGCGCTGGCGCATACCGCCGGAGAACTGGTGCGGGTAGTCGTCGACGCGGGTGGTGGGCTGCGGGATGCCGACCCGGGTCAGCATCTCGATGGCCCGGTCCCGGGACTCCTTCTTGGAGGCGCCGGTGTGCTTCCGGAAGGTCTCGCCGATCTGCTTGCCGATGGTGTGGTACGGCGACAGCGCGGTCAGCGGGTCCTGGAAGATCATCGACATGGTCTTGCCGCGGAGCTTCTCCAGCTCGCGGTTGGACGCGCCGACCAGCTCCTGCCCGTCCAGCTTGATCGAGCCGGTGATCTCGGTCCGGTCCGGGTTGTGCAGGCCCAGGACGGCCAGGTTGGTCACCGACTTGCCGGAACCGGACTCACCGACGATGCCGAGCGTGGTGCCCGGGGACACGTCGAAGGAGAGGTTGTCCACGGCCCGGACCACGCCGTCCTCGGTGCTGAAACGGACCGAGAGGTCGCGGACTGAGAGGAACGGCTTGTCGCCGCCGCTGCCGGCGGACGAGGCCTCCTCGGGCTTGGCCTGGGTGGTCATGGACTGGGCTCCTCGGTGCGGTACGTGAGGTCGGGACTGCTGGGTCGGCCTGGGGTGCGGCCGGTCAGGCCAGGCGGATGCGCGGGTCGATCAGGGCGTAGGCGGCGTCGACGATGATGTTGAAGAACACGATCAGCGTGGCGGCCACCACGGTGACGCCGACCAGCAGCGAGAGGTCGGAGTCGTTGAAGGAGTGGATCGCCAGCTCACCCAGGCCGTGCAGGCTGAAGGTGGTCTCGGTGATGATCGCGCCGCCGAGCAGGACGCCGAGGTCGATGCCGAAGACGGTGACGATGGTGCCCATCGCGCCGCGCCACGCGTAGCGCATGAAGACCGAGGTGCCGGACATGCCCTTGGCGCGCGCCGTCCGCACGAAGTCCTCGGACAGCTGCTCGACCATCGAGGAGCGGGTCATACGGGTGTAGTTGGCGGTCCAGATCAGCGACAGGACGATCCACGGGACCAGCAGGCCGGTGAACCAGCCGACCGGGTCCTGGGTGAACGGCACGTAGGTGGGCTGGGCCAGCAGGTCGGTGCTGTAGACCAGGGCGACCAGGGCGAGCGGACCGGCCACGTAGATCTGCATCGAGGAGACGATCAGCGAGGCGGAGCTGGCGATCTTGTCGAGCGCCTTGCCCTGCTTGTGCGCGGCCAGCATGCCGGTGCCGATGCCGAAGATCAGGAAGATCACGGCGGAGCCGACGGTCAGCGACAGGGTGGTCGGGAAGCGGTCCAGCAGGATGGTGCCGACCAGTTCCTTCTTGTCGAAGGAGTAGCCGAAGCACGGGGCGGAGCAGGCCACGTTGTTGTAGGTGCCACCGGTGAAGATGGCGCTCAGCCAGTCCCAGTACTGGATCGGCCAGGCCTTGTCGAAGCCCATGTCGTGCCTGATCAGGGCGAGGTTCTCGGGCGTGCAGGTCTTGCCGCAGTAGAGCCGCGCCGGGTCCGCCGGGATCGCGAAGAACAGCGCGTAGGTGATCATCGAGACGATCACCAGAATGACGAGCGCGCCGAGTGATCGGCGGACGAGGAATCGGAGCATCGGACGGGCTCTCCTGATCGGGGAGGGGCACCGGCAGATCGTGCCGGTGCCCCACCGTGAGCTACTGCTCGGTGATGACTACTACTTGACGTAGATGTTGAGCGGCGACTGCAGGCCGGCCAGGGTGTCGAACTTGACGCCGCCGAGGCCCGAGCCGTACAGGCTCAGCGAGCGCTGGTACACGTCCGGGATCGAGTACGCCTTGTCCTGCAGCTTCTTGTCGATCGCGGCCCACGCCTTGCCCTGGGCGGCCGGGTCGGCGATCTTGACCGCCGCGTCCATGGCGGCGTTGATCTCCGGGTCGTTCACGTGGGCGTAGTTCTGGCCACCGTCCTGGATGACCCGGCCGTCCCAGACCGGCTGCAGGGAGGTGTAACCGGTCGGCCAGTCGGCGCCCCAGCCGCCCCAGTACAGGTCGAACTCGTTGTTGACCAGCTGGATCGCGTCGTAGTAGGTCTTCGAGTCCAGCGGCTTCGGCACGAACTTGAAGCCGGCGGCCTCCAGGTTGGTGCGGATGGCCTCGGTGACCTTCTGCTGAAGCGGGGTGTTGTTGAAGGCGTAGACGATGGGCTGGCCCACGGCGTTGGCCTCGGTCAGCAGCTTCTTGGCCGCCTCGGTGTCACCCTGCGGCTTCTTCAGCACGTCGAACGGGTCGTAGGACTCGTAGCCGAGCACGGTCGGGCTCATGTACGAGGTCGCGTAGTCACCGTAGGAGGTGCCACCCTGCAGCTGGCGGGTCTGCTGGTGCGGGAAGGCCTTGACCAGCGCCTCGCGGATCTTCTGGTCCTTGATGCGGGTGTTGTTGATGTAGTAGTAGTCCACGTACGGGGTCAGACCCTCGAGCGTACGGGGCTTCAGCTTCTCGTCGGCCTTGACCTTGTCGATGTAGGTCGGGTGGACCTGGTTGTGGAACGAGAAGGCGGTCTTGTCGTCACCGTTGTCCGCGATGAAGCGCTCGGTGGACTGCTGCGCCTGGACACCGAAGGTCATGTGCCACTTGTCCGGGTACGCGTTCCGGATCGGGTCGGTGGCCGGGTCCCAGTTCGGGTTGCGCTCCAGGTCCAGCGAGCGGTCGTTGACGTGCTCGGTGATCTGGTACGGGCCCGAGGAGAACGGCTTCTTGTCGTACTCCTCCTTGGTGTCGTGGGCCTTCGGCACGATGCCGTAACCGGTCATCGCCAGGGTGAAGTTGGCGTCGGTGTGGACATCCTTGAACTGGATGACGACGGTCTTCTCGTCCGGGGTGGTGATCGCGTCGAGGCCCTTGCCGTCGTACGGACCGGCGTAGGCACCGCGGTAGTCGTCGCCCGAGATCCACTGCTGGATGTAGGTCGGGCCACCCTTGATGAACGAGGCGTAGGTGCGCTCGATCGAGTACTTGACGTCGGCCGAGGTGATCGCGGCGCCGTCCTGCCACTTCACGCCGTCCTTCAGCGTGAACTTCCAGGTCTTGCCGCCGTCGGTGGTGGTACCGGTGTCGGTGGCCAGGTCGCCGACCAGCTTCTGCGAGCCGTCCGCGGCGGTCTTGTAACCGGTCAGCTGACGGGTGAACAGCAGCGAGGCCTCGGCGTTGTAGTTCATGTAGACCATGGCCGGGTCCAGGTGCGAGAAGTCGTCGCGGTCGATCATGTTGACCGTGCCGCCCTTCTTCGCGCCGGGCTCCGGGGCGGCCGGGCCCTTCGAGTCGTCGGCGGTGCCGACCGAGATCGAAGTGGTGGCGATGGGGGCCTTCGAGGCACCCGACTTCGCACTGTCGTTGGAGTGGCCACTGGAGCACGCCGTGGTGACGGTCAGGGCCCCGGCGACCATGATGGCGGCGGCGAGCCGCGACTTGCGAGAACTCATCTTCATCCTGCCTGGGGTAGGTGTAGTGACTATGTGCAGTGGGGTGCCCGGGGCCTGGCTTTCCCATCCCCCCGGAGTCTTGAGGGCCTGCTAGCGGTTGGCCTTGGGGTCGAAGGCGTCCCGGACGGAGTCGCCGAGCAGGTTGAAGGCGAGAACGAAGATCACCATGGCGATGCCCGGGAAGAGCAGGTAGGTGACGTCGGTCCGCAGGTAGTCCGCCGCGCCGGCGATCATGCGGCCCCAGTCGGGGACCGGCTCGCTGACGCCCACGCCGAGGTAGGACAGGCCGGCTTCGGCGGTGACGAACGCCGGGAGCGCGAGGGTGGCCTGAACCAGGATCGGGGTCCACAGGTTGGGCAGGATCTCCTTGAAGATGATCCGCATCGGTGAGGCGCCGGTGACCTTGGCGGCCTCGATGAACTCACGTTCGCGCAGGGCCAGGGCGGTGCCGCGCAGGATGCGGGCCAGGCCCATCCAGCCGAGCAGCGAGAGCACGATGGTCACCGCGACGAACGGCAGCCACGTGGGGACCTTCTGGCCCGACGGCACCAGCAGGCTGGTGACCACCGGCATGGTGGCGATCAGGAAGATCTGCGACGGGAACGACATGAGCACGTCGATCACGCGGCCGATGAAGAAGTCGGCCTTTCCGCCCAGGTAGCCGGCCGCGATGCCGAGCGCGACACCGATCACGGTGGTCAGCAGCGAGGTGGCGAAGGCGATGATCAGCGAGGTGCGGATGCCGTAGACCAGCTGCATCATCACGTCACGGCCGAGGCCCGGCTCCAGGCCGAACCAGAAGTCGCCGCTCATGCCGCCGTTGGGGGCCACCGGAAGACCGGAGTCGGTCAGCAGGGTCGGGTCGTTCTGGCCGTAGTGGGTCTCGGCGTCGTTGCCGTAGAGCATCGAGATGACCGGTGCGAGGACCGCCACCAGGACGAAGAACAGCACCACGCAGGCGCTCACCACGCCGGTGCGGTCGCGCAGGAAGCGGCGCCACATCAGCTTCCCGGGGGAGAGGCCGCGGAAGCCGGGATCGGCGGGCGCGTCGGCCGAGGCGTTGTCCGGAAGGTCCGACGTGGACCCGGGGGTGTCCCCGTCCGTCGTGGCCCCAGTAGGCGTCGTCATGGTGCGAAAGCTCCCGACCGTGGTCCGTGCAGAAGCAAGGAGTAAGAACTTGGATGAATGGACTCTTGCAAGTCGTTTATCGAACGTCAAGAGTTCCTCAGTTGTCGAGGGCCCATTTCCTCCTTCGTGCTGGAATATCAACCACTTCGTAGTTCCTGAACTCTTGACAGCCGTTGAGCGATACGGTCAAAACCGGACAAAGGTGATCAAGGCTCGTTCACCTGTCCGTAACGATGCACTGTCAGGTCCGCTATCTGGACGGCCAGTTCGGCGGCCGGTTGAACGACGCGCGTAGACCTCGTGTCCGTTTTGGTGCCATTGAGAGGAATTGGGAGCGGCAATTGAGTGTCCGATAATCGGACACCTGCGTTTTCGGGCATGCCGGAGCGAATTCGTGGGTAGGGGTCACCCAATTCGGGCGGCAGGCGTACCGTCGGCCGCCTGGCAATTTCCCGCCAATGGCGGGACTTCGCCGCCCGGGTGTTACTTCAGCAGCCCGATGTTCTCGTAGACGAGGTCGCCGAGCCCCGGTGCGCCGAGGTTGGCGATGTTCTTGCGGACGCCGTAAATGGCCGGGCGCTGGTACAGCGGGACCAGTCCGGCCACCTCCCACGCCGCCGCGTCGGCCCGGTTGAGTGCGGCCGTCTCGTCGTCCACGGTGTCGGCCTTGGCGGCATCCGCCATGGCCTTGTCAAGTGATTTGCTGCCGACCTGGGACCAGTTGGAGCCGGAGTCCTGCTGGAAGGTGCTGATCGAGTTGGAGACCGGGAACGGGGTGCCCATCAACGCGAACGCGGTGACGTCGAAGTCGTGCTTGTACACGAAGCCGTCGAAGAACTCGCCGGCCGGCACGGTCTGCACCGTGACCTTCACCCCGATCTGCCCCAGCATCCGGGTGACCAGCGCGCTCTCGTTGGCGGCCAGGTTGTTGCCGGCCGGCGCCACGAACCGCAGCGCCAGCTCCGTGCCGTCCTTGGTGCGGACGCCCGAGGGCCCGAGCTTCCAGCCCAGCGAGTCGAGGGACGCCTTCGCGGCGTCGGGGTCGAACCGGCTCAGGCCGTTCGAGTTGTCCTGGTAGCCGTGCTGGGACGGCACCAGGAAGTGGTTGTTCATCGGTATGTACGGCCAGTCCAGGCCGGCCAGGTCGGTCCGGGTGATCTCCGCCCGGTCGATCGCCTGGATCAGCGCCTGACGGACCTTCGGATCGCCGAGCGCCGCGCTGCGCCCGTTCAGCACCAGCTGCCGCAGGTTCGGCCCGCCGGCCCGGCGGGCCTCGCCGTCCGGGGTGGACCCGATGATCCGGTAGCCCTCGGTGTTGGGGCCGTTGTTGTAGAAGTCGACCTCGCCGGCGGCGAACGCCTGCGGCATCTTCCCGGTGTCGTACGCCTTGAAGACGATCCGGTCCAGCAGCGGCTTGTCGCCCCACCAGTCCGGGTCGGCGACCACCGTGACGGTGCGCGCCGCCGGGTCCATCTTCTCCACCTTGAACGGCCCGCCGGTGACCGGGAAACCCCCCTTGAAGGAGGTGTTGAACAGCTCCGGCGTGGCGACGTACTTCGCCGGCAGCAGCGGGGCGTTGCCGGCGTTGTTGAACATCGCCTGCCACTCCGAGTACGGCTCCCGGAAGGTCATCACGGCCTGGTGGTCGTCCTGGCCGCGGACCACGCTCTCCACCTGGTCGAAGCCGTTGCTGGAGGCGGTCCTGAACGCCGGGTCCTGGCCGTTCAGCGCCTGCCAGTCGGCCTGCAGGTCGCGCCAGGTGATCGGGGTGCCGTCGGACCAGTGGGCCTTCGGGTTGAGCGTCCACACCACGGTCTGCTTGCCCTGCCGCACCTCGCTCTTCGCCGAGGTCAGGTAGGCCGGGTTGGGGGTCTGCATGCCGCCCGCGTCGGAGCGCCAGAAGGTCGGCAGCAGCGCCTTGACCACGTCGACGGTGGACGCCTCGGAACCGTCCGCCTGGACCGGGTTCCACTGGCTGGAGTACTGGTCGATCGCCCAGTTCAGGGTGCCGCCCTGGCGCAGTGCCGTGCGCGGCTTCGGGTTCAGCGCCTGCTGGGTCATCCGCGGGGCCTCGCCGCCCGCCACCGCCGTGGAACCGCCGCCCGGGGAGCCGCCGGCGGCGCAGGAGCACAGCGCGAAGGACAGCGCTGCCACCGACGCGATCAGGGCGAGCGGGCGGCGACTTCTCGGGGTGGGGCGTCTCGGCACGCGGCACATCTTGCGTACCGGCGAGACATGTTGTCGACCAGTCGCCGATCAAGTCTTGATAACGCGCCGTGGTCACCCGTGGCGCCGCCCGGTTCGTCCCGTTCTGCGACGCCACTGGCGAGGATCCGCCAGCACGCCGGAGGCCGGGGCTCCGACGGCGGAGCCCCGGCCTCCGGGGGGACGGTGACGGTGGATCAGGCGGGGAACTTGTACGCCCGGTCCCGGCCCGTCTTGGTGACGGTCTGGCCGATCGCGTCCGCCACGTCCTGCACGGTGATCAGCGAGGACTGGCCGTTCTTGGTGGTCTTCACCTTGTCGAAGGTGGTGCCGATGGAGGTGCGCAGCGCGTCCAGGTCCCACTTCAGGACGATCTGGCCGGATGCGTCCGGGGCCAGCACCAGCGCCTTCGCCGCCGTCTTGCCGCCGAAGGCGAACTGCTTGGCGCCCGCGCTGATGGTGATGTTGCCGGCCAGCACCTGCTTGCCGAGGCCGTCCGCGGCCGCCTGCAGGGCGTCCTGGCCGACCTTCGGCTGGGCGTCGGCCAGCGGCAGCGCCAGCTCGGCGTCCGGCTTGCCGGCCGCCCGGTCCCGGTAGGCCTGCTCGACCTTGTCGGCGGCCGACGCGGAGTCCAGCCCCTGCCCGGCCTTGCCCGGGACCACCTCGACGGTGGTCTCGGTGAACCGGACGTAGCCCTCCTGCAGGCCCTGCCCGGACTTCGCGGCCAGGTCATCCAGCGCGGCCTTCAGTTTCGCCTTGTCCACCCGGACCTGCGGCTCGACGGCCTTGCCGCCGCCGGTCAGCGAGGAGAGCACGTCGACCGGGTTGTAGCTGTGCTTGGTCAGCGCGTCCACGGTGGCCGTGGTGTCGAAGCTCAGACCGGCGCTGGCCGGGTCCAGGGTCACCGACTGGTCGCCGATCTTCAGCCGCACCGGTTGCTGCCCGGCCTTGCCGACCGAACCGTCCAGCGCCGTCACCGCCTGGTCGCGGGAGTCGCCGCCGATGTCGGTGCCCAGCACCGTGGTGCCCTTGGGAATGTCGGACTGATTCATCATCAGGCCCGCGCCGTACGCCGCCGCGCCCAGGAACAGCACGCCGCCGACGCCCGTCACCAGCAGCTTCTTGACCTTGCCGCCGCCCTTGGCCGACTTCGAGGAGGGCTCGTCGTCGTAGTCCTCCTCCACCGGCGGCGGGTCGTTCGGCACCTCGCGCTTGGGCGTCGCCGCCCGCGGGCCGCCGGGGAACGGCTGCGCCTCGGGCAGGTCGGCGAACCGGCCGCCGCCGTTGCCGCCCGCCGGTCGGGGCCGGTCGGCGGCGGCGAAGGGGTCGGCCGCGGCCGGACCGGCCGGGGACTTCGGGGCGTTCAGGAACAGCTGGGTGGTCGGCGGGTCAGCGGCTATCGCACCGCCCGGGGCCGGCTCCTCGCCGGTGACCGGGTCGAAGCCGCCGATCTGGGTGTCCTCCGGCTCCGGGTCCGGGGCGCCGCCCCGGCCGGCCGGGGGCTCGGCGGCGAACGGGGCCTGACCGCCGTGCTGCGCCGCGGCCGGGGGCTCGGCGGCGAACGGGTCCTGACCGGGGGCCGGCTGCTGCTGCTGCTGGTGCTGCTGGTACTGCTCGTGCTGCTGCTGCTCCGCCGCGAACGGGTCCTGGCCAGGGTTGGGCTGCTGCGGCTGCGCCGCGAACGGATCCTGGCCGGGGTTGGGCTGCTGCGGCTGGACCGCGTAGGGGTCCTGACCCTGGGTGGGCTGCTGCGGCTGGGCCGCGTAGGGGTCCTGGGCGGCCATCGCCTGCTGCCGGTACTGCTCGTGCTGCTGCAGCTCCGCCGCGAACGGGTCCTGACCCGCCGTCGGCTGCTGCTGCCCGGGCAGCGAGGCCTGCTGCGGGTGCTGCTCGGCGGCGTACGGCGAGGCCGGGGCGTACGGCGAGGCCGCCGCACCGGACGGGAGCGGCGCGGCCTGCGGGCCGCCGGCGGGGCCACCGGCCACCGGGGCGGGGGTGGCGGCGGACCGGGCGGCCGGCGCGGGGGCCGCGGCGGGCTCCTGGCGGCCCTTCTGGCGGGGCTTGAACCACTCGCCGGTGGAGTCCGACTCGGAGGCCTTCGGCGCGGCCGGCTCCTGCCACTCCGGCGGCAGGTTCGGCGGGGCGCCGTTGGCGCGGCCCGCGCCGGCGTCCATCACGCCGAGCACCGGGTCGCCGCCGCCCCCGCCGCGGTGGCGCGGACCGGCCGGCTCCGCCGGCTTCTCGTCCTTGACCTTGCTCTGCACCACGACCGGCGGGATCGGCCGGGAACCGGGGATGTTGATCCGCACCCGGGTGGTCAGCGTGGTCTCCGTCTTCGGCACCTCGGCCTCGTCGGCGCGCGGGCCGGGAGCGGTCCGTGCGGCGGCCGGGTCCGGAAGCCCACCGGGCAGACCGGTGCCGTACGGCGGAGTGCCCGACGGGTACGCGTCGGGGCCGCCGCGGCGGGGCTGCGGGTGGGCGTTGTCAGATTCGCGGCTGCTCAATGCTGCTCTGCTCCGGGTTCGCGGCCGGGCCGGCTGGGCCGTCCGCTGCGTATGGGGCGGGTCGGGCCGCCGTACGGCGGCGTGCGGCGTGCGGCGGGCCGAACGGCCGGACATCAGCTGTTCACATGTCGGCTGCGGCAACACCCCGTCACGCGCGTGGTGCCGAAGGTACCGCCCTGCCCCGGTGGGCCGGACGGTGGGGGTGGCCCGCCGAGGCACCACCATACCGACTGCGGTTCCACCTCGTCCGACGACCGGTGGATCCCAATGGCCCGAATCCCCCCGGTATGGGCTACCGGTCGCCGTCCTTGACGGCCCGTCGGGGCTCCGGCGCCGGTACGCCGAACAGGAATCCGGTGCGGGTCGGCAGGGTCGCGCAGACCACGCCGAGCACCGAGCCGCCGAACAGGTAGGCGTACGCGGTCGCGGTCGCGGAGAGCACCAGGTCGCCTTCCGGGCGGGGCGCCAGCAGCACCGCCAGCACCAGGAACCAGCCGGCCAGCGGCGCGCCCGCGCCCAGCTTGGTGCCGGTCGCCCGCAGCCCGCCGTAGAACAGTCCGAGGCAGGCCAGCAGGGCGAGCAGCACGCCGACCGGCGCCCACAGGGCCTGCACGAAAGCTCCGCACACCGAGACGGCCGCGCCCAGCAGGAACAGCACCGCGTAGGCGGTGATCCGGGCGCCGCGCGGGGGCATCGGCTCGGCCAGTCGGTCCTCGCGGCTGCCGAGCACGGGGTGGAGGAGCTTCACCGGGCCACCCCGGCGAACAGGTCGCTCTCCGGGCCGCCCGGGCCGAGCGCGCCGCGGACCAGCTCGTAGTACTCGGTGGCCAGCAGCGGCTGACCGAGGTCGTTGCTGAGCGCGAAGTGGTGCCCGTCCACCACGATCTGGGTGGCGTGCGCCCGCATCGCGGCGGCCTTCGCCCCGGCGTGCGCGGCGTTGTCGAGCGTCGTGGTGATGATCTCGTCGTCCACCACGCCGGGAATCTGGTCGACCGGCGCGACGCCCTTGAACGGGGCCTCGGCGGCGGTCCGGCGCAGCCCGGCCTCGACCACCGAGCGCGGCACCCGGTTGTAGTAGACCTTGGCGATCCGCCAGGGCTCGCCCAGCTCCGGGCGGAACGCCGGGTCGGCGGCCAGCTCGTAGCCGCGCAGCGCCACCCGGTGGGTCTGGATGTGGTCGGGGTGGCCGTAGCCGCCGTTCTCGTCGTACGTCACCAGCACCTGCGGGCGGACCTCGCGGATCACCGCGACCAGGTGGCCGGCCGCCTCGTCCACGTCGGCCTGCCAGAAGCAGGACGGGTCGTCGTTGTCCCGGACGCCCATCATCCCGGAGTCCCGGTAGCGGCCCGCGCCGCCCAGGAAGCGGTGGTCGGTGACCCCCAACTCGCGCATGGCCGACGTCAGTTCGCCGATCCGGTGGGCGCCCAGGGTGTTGTCCCGGTCCTGCGCCAGGTGGGCCAGCTCGGGCGGGATCACCTCACCGCCCTCGCCCAGGGTGCAGGTCACCAGGGTGACCCGGACGCCCTCGGCGGCGTACCGCGCCATGGTGGAGCCGTTGTTGATCGACTCGTCGTCGGGGTGGGCGTGCACCAGCAGCAGTCCGCGCGCGTCGGCCGGAGGTACGGAGGTCATGTCCGGCAGCTTACGGCCTGCCCGGGGAGGACTTCCCGGACAGGCCGTGGTGGCGCGCTGGCGGCGGTCAGAGCCGCAGGCTGTTGATCATCCCGGCCAGGTTGGCCGTCACTTCTTGGATCGACGGTGCGATCGAGCTGGAGGCCAGGTAGAAGCCGAGCAGTGCGCACACCAGCGCATGGCCCAGTTTCAGGCCCGAACGTCGGACCAGGATCCAGACCACGAACAGCATCAGGACGGCGGCGGAGACGGACAAAGCCATGACGGCTCACACCCTTCCTCGGGTGCGCCGCCCCGGGGGAACGGGGCAGCGGGCGGAACGATGGTCAACTGATACCCGATCGGTGACCGTCGAGTGACGTTCCGTGAACCCTTCCGGGGTGTCGCGGCGGGCCCGTCCGGGCACAGCGCCGCCGGTCAGGGGCGGTCCGAACGGCCGCACCCCGCGGCGGCGGCGGGCTGCGCCGTCCGAGTGATCGGCGCCGCGGGCAGGGCTTAGGGTCTGCGCCATGACCACCGAGAAGCCGCACGACACCTTCCCCCGGCAGTACGCGCGCACCAACCGGTTCACCACCGGCGCGCCCCGGTCGTTCACCGTCACCCCGGACGGCGCCCGGGTGCTGTTCCTGCGCTCCCGGGGCGTCGAGGCGCCCGCCAACCTGCTGTGGAGCCTGGACGTCGCGAGCGGCGCCGAGACCGTGCTCGCCGACCCCGCGGTGCTGCTCGGCGGTGGCGCCGAGGAGCTGTCCGACGCCGAGCGGGCCCGCCGCGAACGCAGCCGGGAGACCTCCGCCGGAATCGTCGGCTACGCGCTGGACGCCGCCGGGCGCACCGCCGTCTTCGCGCTCTCCGGGCGGCTGTTCGCGGTCGCGGTGGAGACCGGCGAGGCCCGCGAACTGCCCGCCGCCACGCCGCTGTTGGACCCGCGGCCGAGCCCCGACGGCAAGCACGTCGGGTACGCCACGCCGAGCGGCGAGCTGCGGGTGACCGCCCTCGACGGCAGCGGCGACCGGCTGCTCGCCGGGCCCGAGGGCGAGGGCGTCAGCTGGGGGCAGGCCGAGTTCATCGCCCAGGAGGAGATGGGCCGCGACCGCGGCCACTGGTGGGCCCCCGACGGCGGCGCGCTGCTCGCCGCCCGGGTCGACGACACGCCGGTGCGCCGCTGGTGGATCGCCGACCCCGCCAACCCCGACCGCCCGCCGGTCGAGATCGCCTACCCGGCCGCCGGCACCCCCAATGCCGAGGTCGGACTGTGGCTGCTCGGCCTGGACGGCGCCCGCACCGAGATCCGCTGGGACCACGCCGCCCACCCCTACCTGGCCCGGGTCCACTGGTCGGCCGGCGGTTCGCCGCTGATCCAGGTGCAGGCCCGTGACCAGCGCGAACAGCTGGTGCTTGAGGTCGACCCGAGCACCGGGGAGACCACTGTGCTGCTCACCGAGCAGGACGAGGACTGGCTGGAGCTGTTCGCCGGCGTCCCGGTGCGGCGCGCCGACGGGCAGCTGGTGCGGATCGCCGACCACGACGGCGCCCGGGTCCTGATGGTCGGCGAACAGGCCGTCACCGACGCCGAGTTGCACGTTCGCTCGGTGCTCGGCCTGGACGGCGAGCAGGTGCTGTTCTCGGCCTCCTGCGGCGCCGCCGAGTTCGAGCGTCGCCCGGCCGGCTGGCTCGGCGTCTTCACCCACGGGCCGGAGGGCGTGCGGGAGCTCGGCGACGGCGCGCTCGGCGCCGTGCGCGGCGGCGGCACCACCGTGCTCACCACCGCCGACCCGCGACGGCCCGGCACCACCGTCACCGTGCTGCGGGACGGCGCCGAGCCGCTGGTGATCGCCTCCTTCGCCGACACCCCGCTGCTGGCCGCCCGCCCGGTGTTCCGGTTCGCCGGCGAGCGCCGGATCCCCTGCGCGGTACTGCTGCCCACCGGCTACGACCCGGACGTGGACGGGGAGTTGCCGGTGCTGATGGACCCGTACGGCGGCCCGCACGGGCAGCGCGTGGTGCAGGCGCACAACCCGCACCTGACCTCGCAGTGGTTCGCCGACCAGGGCTTCGCGGTGATCGTCGCCGACGGGCGCGGCACCCCCGGGCACAGCCCCGCCTGGGAGAAGTCCATCAACCGGCGCACCGCCGAGATCACCGTCGCCGACCAGGTCGACGCGCTGCACGCGCTCGCCGAGGAGTTCCCGCTCGACCTCGGCCGGGTCGCCATCCGCGGCTGGTCCTACGGCGGCTACCTGGCCGCCGCCGCCGTGCTCCGCGAGCCCGACGTGTTCCACGCCGCGGTGGCCGGCGCGCCCGTCACCGAGCACGACCTGTACGACACCCACTACACCGAGCGCTACTACGGCGACCCGGCGGTGGAACCCGAGGCGTACGAGGCCAACTCGGTGGTGGCGCTCGCGCCTTCGCTGCGCCGGCCGCTGATGATCGTGCACGGCCTCGCCGACGACAACGTGGTGGTCGCGCACAGCCTGCGGCTGTCCACCGCGCTGCTCGCCGCCGGCCGCCCGCACACCGTGCTGCCGCTGTCCGGGGTCACCCACATGACGCCGCAGGAGGACGTCGCCGAGAACCTGCTGCTGCTCCAGGTGCAGTTCCTGAAGGACGCGCTCGGCATCGCGTAACGGGTGCACCCGTGACATCCGTCATGCGGACGTTACGACGGTGCACACTGCCGCCGCCACCCCCGTTCCGAGGAGTCTTGAGGAGTCGCAGAGAAACGGCTCCGAAGGGACTGAGAGACAGATGGGTACGGGAACGGGGGAGGTCGCGGCCTTCCGGAACGTCAGCAAGAGCTACGGCCGGGTGAAGGCGGTGAACGGACTCGACCTGGTGCTGCGACCGGGCGAGACGGTCGCCCTGCTCGGCCCGAACGGCGCGGGCAAGTCCAGCAGCCTCGACCTGCTGCTCGGCCTGCGCGAACCCGACAGCGGCACCGTCGAACTGTTCGGCGGCACCCCGCGCGAGGCGATCACCGCCGGCCGGGTCGGCGCGATGCTGCAGAGCGGCGGCCTGATGAGCGACGTCAAGGTCCGCGAACTGGTCGCCCTCGCCTGCAAGGTGCACCCCAAGGGGCACGCGCCCGACGAGGTGCTGCGGACCGCCGGGATCACCGAGATCGCCGACCGCCGGGTCGACAAGCTCTCCGGCGGCCAGGAACAGCGCGTCCGGTTCGCCCTCGCGGTGGCCGGCGCCAACGACCTGATCGTGCTGGACGAGCCCACCACCGGCATGGACGTCTCGGTCCGCCGGCAGTTCTGGGCCGCGATGCGCGCCCAGGCCGACGCCGGCCGCACCGTGCTGTTCGCCACCCACTACCTGGAGGAGGCGGACTCCATCGCCGACCGCGTCCTCGTCCTGCACAAGGGCCGGCTGATCGCCGACGGCTCCTCCGCCGAGATCAAGGCCAAGGCCGGCGCCCGCCGGATCGGCTTCGAGCTGCACCCCTCCGACGGCGGCGCCCTCGACGAGGCCCTGCTGCGCGCCCTGCCCGGCACCGTCGGACTGGACGTCAGCACCCGCGCCGACGGCGTGCACACCGTCCGGATCCGCTCCACCGACGCCGACGCGGGCGTCGCCGCGCTCTACAAGGCCGGCCTGTACCCGCGCGGGCTGGAAGTCACCACCCTCGGCCTGGAGCAGGCCTTCCTGACCATCACCGGCGAGAAGGACAAGGACGACGAGGAAGCAGAGGCGAGCGCGCGATGACCACCCTGATCAAGCTGGAGATCCTGCGCACCCTGCGCAACAAGCGGTACCTGATGTTCACCGTCCTCTACCCGGCCCTGCTGTACGTGTTCTTCATCAGCGCCTACGGCAGCGGCGGCACCGTGGCCGGCGGCGTCTCCGTCAAGTCCTACTTCATGGTCTCGATGGCCACCTTCGGCGCGGTCGGCGCCGTCCTCACCGGCTCCGCGCAGCGGATCTCGCTGGAGCGCAAGAGCGGCTGGACCCGCCAGCTGCGGCTCACCGCCCTGCCCGGCCGGGCCTACACCCTCGGCAAGATCGCCTCCTGCGCCGTCACCACCCTGCCCGCCATCGCCGTGGTCTTCGTGATCGGCGCGATCGAGGGCGTCGACCTCACCGCCGTCCAGTGGCTCGGCCTGGCCGCCGCCCTGTGGCTCGGCAGCTTCGTGTTCGCCGCGCTCGGCGTCGCCCTCGGCTACGCCGCCCAGCCGGACGCCGTCCAGCCCGTCGTGATGATCGTCTACATGCTGATGGCGCTGTTCGGCGGCACCTGGTTCCCGGTCGGCGACTCGCTGAAGACCTACGCCCGGTTCAACCCCGTCTACGACTACAACCAGCTGGCCTCGTTCATCCACGGGCAGAGCGTCGCAGGCTCCGCGATCGCCGCCCTGGCGGGCTTCCTGGCGCTGTTCACCGCCGCCGCGGCCTACCTGTACCGCAAGGACGCGCAGCAGGCATGATGGCCCGCATGCAGAGCACCGGCCCGGCCCGCCGCCCCGACCAGCACGGGGAGGACGGGCCGGACGGCCGTTGGACCACGTACCCGGGCGCGCCCGTCGACACCCGCCGGCAGCTGCTCGTCAAGCTGATGTGGACGTCCGTCTGGGCGTTCTACCTGCTGTACCCCGTCCAGGACCTGACGACCGGTCAGCACACCACCGCCGGCACCGTCGCCGGAGCGGCCCTGCTGGTGGTCTTCCTGGCCGCCTACATGTCGCTGGTGGTGATCCGCAACACCCGCCGGATCGGCAGCTCCCGGCAGTACCTGCCGTTCGCCCTGATCCTCGGCATCGCCGTCGGCACCTCGATCGGCCTCGGCGAGGCCTGGCTGACCCTGTTCACCTACACCTCGGTCTGCGCCGCCCTCGTCCTGCCCGGCCGCAAGGCCCTCGTCGGCGTCGGCGCCGTCACCGCCGTCTTCGCGCTGATCGGTTTCGCCACCGGCGCCGAACACACCACCCTGGTCGCCGTCGGACTGCCCTGTCTGCTGGCCGGCTTCGCCATGTACGGCATGCAGCGCCTGGTCGCCACCATGCGCGAACTGCGCGAGGCCCGGACGGCCGTCGCCCACCTCGCCGCCTCCGAGGAACGGCTGCGCCTCGCCCGAGACCTGCACGACCTGCTCGGCCACTCGCTCTCGCTGATCGCCATCAAGAGCGAACTCGCCGGCCGCTTCATGGACGCGGAGAAAGCCGCCGAGGCCCGCGCCCAGGTCGCCGACATCGAACAGGTCGCCCGACAGTCGCTCACCGACGTCCGCGAGGCCGTCAGCGGCTTCCGCCGCCCCACCCTGCCCGTCGAACTCGCCGCCGCCCGCACCGCGTTGAGCGCCAGCCAGATCGAACTCGACGCCGACCCCCGACTCGCCGGCGAACGCCCCGGCCTCGGCACCGAGGAGACCGGCGCCCTCGCCTGGGCCCTGCGCGAAGCCGTCACCAACGTCGTCCGGCACGGCGTCGGCGCCACCCGCTGCACCGTCCACCTCGACGAGGCCTGGGAGGACGACGGCCGCTACGCCGTCCTGGAGATCGTCGACAACGGCCCCGGCCCCGGCAAGGCCCTCCCCGGCAACGGCCTCTCGGGCCTGCGCGAACGCCTCGAACAGGTCGGCGGCCGCCTCGACACCGGCCCCGCCAACTGCGGCAAGGGCTTCCGCCTGCGCGCCCTCGTCCCCCTGCGACCCGGCCCCAGCGGGGAATAGGCTGCGCCCCGTGACGGACGGAACGGGCGGTCGGCAGGTACGCGTACTCCTCGCGGAGGACCAGAGCATGGTGCGGGAGGCGCTCGCCGCGCTGCTCTCGTTGGAGGACGACCTCGACGTCGTCGCACAGGTCGCGCGCGGGGACGCCGTCGCCGCGGCCGTGACGGAGCACCGGATCGACGTCGCCGTCCTCGACATCGAGATGCCCGGCATGACCGGGATCGACGCCTGCGCCGAGATCCGCCGCGTCCGACCGCAGACCAAGGTCGTCATCGCCACCACCTTCGGCCGACCCGGCTACCTCCGCCGGGCCATGGAATCCGGCGCGGACGCGTTCCTGGTCAAGGACGCGCCGGCCGCGGAGCTCGCCGACGCGATCAGGCGGGTGCTGCGCGGCGAGAAGGTCATCGACCCGAAACTGGCCGCCGCCGCGCTCTCGGAAGGCGCGAACCCGCTCACCCCGCGCGAACGCGACGTGCTGGCCGCAGCGGCCGACGGATCCGTCAACGCGGACATCGCCGCCCGACTGCACCTCTCCGAGGGGACGGTCCGGAACTACCTGTCGATGGCGATCCAGAAGACGGCGGCGAGGAACCGCGCGGAGGCGGTACGGGTCGCGCGCGAGAAGGGCTGGCTGTAGGAGGCTGCACCGCCTCCGGTGGTGCTCCCCCTCAGTTCAGGCGGTGCCGCGCCGATTTCGCCTCCTGGCGCACGCGTCTCGCGCTCTCCGGGTCGAACGCGTCCAGGATCTCCGCGTACGCGTCCATCTCGGCGGCGCCGCCCAGGAAGTCTCCGGTCTTGACCAGCAACTCGGCCCGCTCCAGGCGCAGTTGCGCGGGGTGGCGGGGGAGGAGGAGGGCGAGTTCCGCAGCCCAGAGTTGGGTCCGGGCGTGCTCGGGGCGCTCGGCGGCCCAGTGGCGGATGTTGCCGAGGACGCGCAGCACGGTGTCGAGCGGCTGGGCGGGGGTGAGCAGGTCGGGGGAGAAGCGGTGGCCGGCCGCGGCCACGAGGCGTTCGACGTCGGGGACGTCGAGCAGCCGGCCGCCGTGGAAGGGGTCGGCGAGGACGTAGTCGTCGCCGGTCTCCGGGTCGCCGACGGCGACGATGAAGTGGCCGGGCAGGGCGATGCCGTGGACGGTCAGGCCGGCCCGGGCGGCGACGGCCGTCCAGACCAGCGAGAGCATGATGGGCAGCCCGCGGCGGCGGCGGAGCACCTCCGGGAGGAGGGAGGACTCCAGCCGCCGGTAGTCGGACTGGCGGCCGTGGAAGCGTTCCCGGCCGCCGAGCACCGCCGCGAGGAGCGCGGCGGTCTCCTCGGGGCCGTGCGGGCGGCGTTCGGCGACGGCCTGCCGGATGGCCGCGGCGTGGCGGTCGAGGGCGGTCCGACAGGCGCTCAGGACGGCATCGAGGTCGGGCGGTTCAGCGCTGTCGCCGGGGTCGCCGAGGGTGTGCTCGGCGGCGGCGAGCAGGCACAGCAGCACCGGGTCGGGGTGTTCGGCCCTGGCCTCGGCTCGGAAGCGGGTTCTGCTCTGCTCGGTCACTGCGGCCTTCGGTTCGGCAGCGGGTCGTGGCTCGGTTCAGGTGGTGCACGCTACCGCTGGGGGAGGCGGGCGTAGTGGTAAGTGTGACTGGTCGTGAAGCCCCGGCGGTCGTAGAGCGCCTGCGCGCCGTGGTTGTCGGTCTCGACCTGCAGGTAGGCGGCAGTGGCGCCCTCTTCGGCGGCGCGCGCGGCGAGCACCGCCATCAGGGCGGTGGCCAGGCCCCGACGGCGGGCCGCCGGAACGACCTCGATCGCGGAGAGGCCGGCCCAGGCGCCGTCCACGGCCATCCGGCCGATGGCCAGCGGGGCGCCGTCCGGGCCGGGCACGTGGGCGAACCAGACCGACGGTCCGCCGTGCAGGACGGCGTGCGCGGCGGCTTCCAGGGCCGGGTCGTCGCCCACCCGGCGGTACCGCGACAGCCAGTCGCGGTCGGCGGTGCGGGCGAGCCGGACCTGCCGCCAGCTGTCCGGCGCGGCCGCCCTGGTGAGTCCGCCGAGCCGTGCCGTGCGGACCGTGGTCGGGGCCAACCGGGCGCCCGACCGGTCGAGTTCGGCGGCGAGGTCGGGCGGCGAGGCGCCGTCCACCACTTCGACGTGCGCGGGCAGGCCGCGGGCCGCGTACCAGTCGCGGACCCGGTCGAGGGCCTCGGCCAGCGGCAGGCCGGGATCGCCGAGGGCCTGCACCGAGTTGGCGCGCCGGGTGAAGCCGGAGGAGGCGCGCAGCACCCAGTCGCCGAGCGGCTGCTGCTCGACGGCGGGCCAGCCCCGGGCCGCGGTGCGCTGGAGCCCGGTCGGGGTGACGTCGGGCATCGAGGTGTACCGGGCCGGGAACGGGGGCACGGATTTGCCCGCGACCAGCAGATCGGCGGCGAAGCGTACCGACACGCCGCCGCGGGACTCGACCGTCAACGCGTCGTCGTCCCAAGCAGTGAGCACGCCGATCACATCGCGGAATACCGGCCGTCCGTCCGCCACGCCGTCAACACGCCGCACCGAGACGCGTTTTCCCACGTCAGATGGGTTTATCCGGACCTCCGGACGGGCCTCGACAGGTACTCCGCCAGCCATCAATCGCACCTCCTGTGCATTTGCGTCCCTCGACCCGCGATACTAGGTGCGGGCATCGACGACGCCGCGCGCACCGCGCGACCGAGTAAACAGTAGGGCGGCAGCCCTTCCGAGGAGGAACGACAGCGTGACCTACGTCATCGCGCAGCCTTGTGTCGACGTGAAGGACAAGGCGTGCATCGAGGAGTGCCCCGTCGACTGCATCTACGAGGGTGAGCGTTCGCTCTACATCCACCCGGACGAGTGCGTGGACTGCGGCGCGTGCGAGCCGGTCTGCCCGGTCGAAGCCATCTTCTACGAGGACGACACTCCGGAGGAGTGGAAGGACTACTACAAGGCCAACGTCGAGTTCTTCGACGACCTGGGGTCGCCCGGCGGCGCCTCCAAGCTCGGCCTGATCGAGCGCGACCACCCGTTCATCGCGGCCCTGCCCCCGCAGAACGCCGACCACTGATCGGTGGCATCCACGCTGTGAGCACCAACGACAGCACGCACGCGCCGTTCCCGGGCCACCCGGGGGCGGCGCGCCGCGTATCCGACCGTCTGCCGGTCTTCCCGTGGGACAAGCTCGAACCGTACAAGCGCACCGCCGAGGGCCACCCGGACGGGCTGTGCGACTTCTCCGTCGGCACCCCGGTCGACCCGGTGCCGGAGCTGATCCAGCAGGCGCTGGCCGCGCACACCGACACGCCCGGCTACCCGACCGTGTGGGGCCCGCTCGCCCTGCGCGAGTCGATCGCCGGCTGGCTGCACCGCCGGATGGGCGCCGAGATCGGCCCCGAGGCGGTGCTGCCGACCGTCGGCTCCAAGGAACTGGTGGCCTGGCTGCCCGGCCAGCTCGGCCTCGGCCCCGGCGACCAGGTCGCCTACCCGAAGCTCGCCTACCCCACCTACGAGGTCGGCGCGCTGCTCTGCGGCGCCGAGCCGGTCGCGTACGGGGACCTCGACGAGCTGGACGGCAGCAAGGTCCGGCTGCTCTGGCTGAACTCGCCGTCCAACCCGACCGGACGGGTACTCGGCGCGGACGAGCTGCGCCGCGCCGTCGAGTGGGCCCGGGCGCACCGGGTGCTGCTGGTCAGCGACGAGTGCTACCTCGAACTCGGCTGGGAGGCCGAGCCGGTGTCGGTGCTGCACCCGTCGGTGTGCGGCGACTCGCACGAGGGGCTGCTGGCCGTCCACTCGCTCTCCAAGCGCTCCAACCTCGCCGGGTACCGGGCCTCGTTCGTGGCCGGCGACCCGGTGGTGGTCCGCGAGCTGCTGGAGATCCGCAAGCACGGCGGCATGATCGTGCCGGCGCCGGTGCAGGCGGCCACCGCGGTCGCGCTCGCCGACGACGCGCACGTCGCCGAGCAGCGGGAGCGGTACGCCCGGCGGCGCGGCGCGCTGCGGGCCGCGCTGGAGGCGTACGGGTTCCGGATCGAGCACTCCGAGGCGAGCCTGTACCTGTGGGCGACCCAGGACCGGCCGTGCTGGGAGACCGTGGCCGAACTCGCCGAGCTGGGCATCCTGGTGGCGCCCGGCGACTTCTACGGCCCGGCGGGCGACCGGTTCGTCCGGGTGGCGTTCACCGCCACCGACGAGCGGGTGGCGGCCGCCGTGGAGCGGCTCAAGCGCTGAGCCCGCGTCAGGCGTGCGGAAGGGGCGGAGCCGGTCGGCTCCGCCCCTTCGGCGTGTGTGCGGTGCGGTGGGTCAGCCGATCGGCAGGTGGCCGCCGAGCAGGCCGCCGAGCGGGGTGCCGGCGAGCAGGCTGCCCAGCGGGCTGTTGCCGCCGCCCAGCGCGGGCGTCCCGCCCAGGCGGTTGGCGGACTCGTGCTCGGCCAGGCCCGTGACGGTGTTGGTGAGCGGCAGGGACTGGGCGGCGGAGAGCACCGGGGCGAGCTTCTCGGCGGCCGGCAGGCTCTTCGCCAGGCGGTCGACCGGCAGGCCCTTGGCGACGGTCTGCAGCGGGGCGGCGGTGGCCTTGCGGGCGGCCGGGAGGACCTTGTCGGTGACCGCGGGGCCGACCTTCTGCTCGACGGCGGGGACGACCCGGTCGGACAGCGTGCCGAGCGCGCCGGTCAGCTGGTCGGCCTTGGCGGCCGGGCCGAGGTGGCCGAGCGCGTCGTCGGTGGAGGGCAGGGCGTGCGCGACGGTGTTGCCGGCCGCGTCGCCGGCGGCCGGGCCGCCCGCGGCGAGGGCGGCGCTGCCGGTGGTGCCGACCATCTGGCCGAGCTCGTGGGTCGCCCCCTGCACCGTGTCGCCCGAGTTGGGGACGTCGGCCAGCTTGGTCACTCCGGCGCCCAGGTCGGTCTGCGGGACCACCTCGGTGGCGGAGGCGGCGCCCGCGGCCGCGAGCGGCGCCGCGGTGGCGGCGACGAGCAGCGCGGCCTGGGCGATCCGGCGCGTGAGGGGGAGGGACATGGTGCTCCTAAGAGGTGAGGTCTACGGTCCGCCGGGCGGACGGCCGGAACGGCTGTCCGGTCTCGCCCCGCGGGCGACGTGTATGACCGCAAGAGCACCGGGAAGGTTTCGGCCGGTCAAGGTCAAGGGTTGGCAAAGATCGGACGATCCGCTTTCCGGCAAACCGGGCGGATCGTCCACGATGCGACCGCTGAAGAATCGTCACTTCCCTTGGCGGGGAAGGCGTCTGCCGCCCGCCCGGCGGACCGGCGTGTCGGCGGCCCGCCGACTGTCGTGCCGTCAGCGGGAGTTGACGCGAATCACCCGGTGGGCCGT
>NZ_BMRI01000003.1:313335-336710 GCF_014648555.1 Kitasatospora griseola | reverse complement strand
CACCCGCGCACCTGTGCGTCAACGCACCGCCGGCGCCGTCACTTCTTCTTCGCCGGGGCGCCCAGCGTCACCAGCACCCGGTCCGCCGGGGCGCCCGCCAGTGGCTTCCAGCCGTCGTTGGGCCGGTCCACCCGCCACACCTTGCCGTCGTAGGCGACCTGCCCGATGCCCAGGTCCGCCGCCCGCGCCACCGACCACTGCGCCAGCGCCCAGCCGGTCTGCTGGGCGCCGCCCGCGCCCGCGGTGCTCGCCGTCGGCTGCGGGGTGAACGCCAGCACCTCGCGCGGGTCCTTGGCCGCCTTCTCGGCGGACGCCACCGTCACCGCCTTGCCGAACTCCCGGCGCACCCGGTCGGCCGCGCCGGCGGCCGGCGGGGCTGCCGAGTCCGGCTCCGGCAGCTGGTGCACCACGCAGTTCAGCGCCGCCGGCTCACGGCCCATCAGCACCGTGGCCAGCAGTGTCGCGTTGTTCTCGTGCTTGGCGTACGCCTGCGGGTAGCCGCTGCGCTGCACCTGCTGGGCGGCGTCGGTCAGCGGCATCTGCGCGTAGCCGTTCACCTTCACCAGCGCGTCCAGGAACTTGTTGGTCGCGTACACCGGGTCCATGATCTGCTCGATGGTGCCCCAGCCCTGCGAGGGACGCTGCTGGAACAGGCCCACCGAGTCCCGGTCGCCGCCCTCCAGGTTGCGCAGCTTGGACTCCTGGATGGCGGTCGCCAGCGCGATCGTCACCGCCCGCTCGGGCAGGCCGCGGGACATCGCCACCGCCGTGATGGTCGCCGCGTTCGCCGCCGCCCCCAGCTCCAGCGTTCCGGACCCTGCCGGGGTGGCGACCTTGCAGCCCTCGTCCGGGACGGTGATCTTGTCGCGGTTCAGCCACACCACCAGGCCGCCGACCACCGCCAGCGCCAGCACCCCCACCAGGATCCGCCGCCACGGCCGCCGACGGCGCTCGGACGCGCCACCCCCCGCGTACTCGGCGTCTGTGGCCACCGTGGCCCCTCCCTCGTCGTCCGTCGTCGTCCGGTCGCAGCGGCCCGTAACGGGCCCGCACCGCTCGCGGACACCGTAACCGCTCGGACGGCCGTACGGGTCCGCGCGGTTGCGCGCCCGCCCGCCGGGCCGTCCGGCCGCTCGGTAGGGTGGCCGCCATGAGCAGCCCGAACCAGCCCCTCGACCTGACCGTCGACGGCGGCACGCTGACCGCCCGCCTCGTCGACTTCCCGTCCGTCAGCGGCGAGGAGACCGCTCTCGCCGACGCGGTCGAGGCCGCGCTCCGGGCCTACCCGCACCTCACCGTCGACCGGTTCGGCAACAACGTGGTCGCCCGCACCCACCTCGGCCGCTCCCAGCGGGTGGTGCTCGCGGGGCACCTGGACACCGTCCCGATCGCCGACAACGTGCCCTCGCACGTCGAGGGCGACCTGCTCTACGGCTGCGGAACCTCCGACATGAAGTCCGGCGTGGCCGTCCAACTGCGGCTCGCCGCCACGGTGGTGGAGCCGAACCACGACGTCACCTACGTCTTCTACGACTGCGAGGAGGTGGAGGCCGAGCGCAACGGCCTCGGCCACCTGTTCGCCACCCATCCCGACTGGCTGGCCGGCGACTTCGCCGTCCTGATGGAGCCCAGCGGCGCCGTCGTCGAGGGCGGCTGCCAGGGCAGCCTGCGCGCCGACATCACGCTCACCGGCGTCCGCGCGCACGCCGCCCGCAGCTGGCTCGGCGACAACGCCATCCACAAGGCCGCCGAGGTGCTGCGCCGGCTGGTCGACTACACGCCCCGACGGGTCGTCATCGACGGCCTGGAGTACCGCGAGGGCCTGAACGCCACCCGGATCGACGGCGGCGTCGCCGGCAACGTCATCCCCGACGAGTGCCGGATCCACGTCGCCTTCCGGTTCGCCCCCGACCGCAGCCTGGAGCAGGCCGAGGAGCACCTGCGAGAGGTCTTCGACGGCTACCAGCTGGACATCGCGGACGCCTCGCCGGCCGCCCTGCCCGGCCTCTCCCAGCCCGCCGCACAGGCCTTCCTGGCCGCCGTCGGCGGCGAGCCGCGGGCCAAGTTCGGCTGGACCGACGTCGCCCGGTTCTCCGCGCACGGCGTCCCCGCCGTCAACTACGGCCCCGGCGACCCGAACCTGGCCCACAAGCGCGAGGAGCACTGCTCGCTGAGCGCGATCGCCGAGGTCGAGGAGCGGCTGCGGGCCTGGCTCACCGCGTAGCCGCCGCAAGGCCTTTGGCGGACGGGCAGCCGTTTCCCGTTGTTCCTCGGAAAGTTGCCTCGTCAGGCGTAGGGTTTCGTCATGACAGCCAACGGAGATGAACCCGTCCGCAGGGCCAGGAAGCCGTTTCCCGAGAAGCGCAAGGGCCCGGTGCTGCTGCGCCGGGACCAGGTCGAGACGAAGACGACGGACCAGGCGCTGCTGGACACCACCGGGCCGACCGACTGGTTGCACACCGACCCGTGGCGGGTGCTGCGGATCACCTCCGAGTTCGTCGAAGGCTTCGGCGCGCTCGCCAAGCTCCCCACCGCGATCAGCGTGTTCGGCTCCGCCCGGACGAAGCCCGACTCGCCCGAGTACCAGTCCGGCGTGGAGATCGGCCGGGCGCTCGCCGAAGCCGGCTACGCGGTGATC
Organism: Kitasatospora griseola; assembly: GCF_014648555.1. Classification (GTDB taxonomy): domain Bacteria; phylum Actinomycetota; class Actinomycetes; order Streptomycetales; family Streptomycetaceae; genus Kitasatospora; species Kitasatospora griseola. The sequence goes on along the minus strand of NZ_BMRI01000003.1, from coordinate 334,072 downwards.
ACCGGCGGCGGCCCCGGCGCGATGGAGGCCGCCAACAAGGGCGCCGTCGAGGGCGGCGGGCTGAGCGTCGGCCTCGGCATCGAGCTGCCGTTCGAGCAGGGCCTGAACGAGTACGTCGACCTGGGCCTGAACTTCCGGTACTTCTTCGTCCGCAAGACGATGTTCGTGAAGTACTCCCAGGGCTTCGTGGTGCTCCCCGGCGGACTCGGCACCCTGGACGAGCTGTTCGAGGCGCTCACCCTGGTGCAGACCCAGAAGGTCACCCGGTTCCCGGTGATCCTCTTCGGCAGCGCCTACTGGGGCGGACTGGTCGACTGGCTGCGGTCCACCCTGGTCGCCCAGGGCAAGGCCAACCCGGACGACCTCGACCTGTTCCACGTCACCGACGACGTCGCCGAGGTGCTCAAGGTCCTCGAAGAGGCCCGCAAGCCCCAGGGCACCCAGGCCTGACCGCCGTTGACGGACCGTCAGGCGAGCCCCCGGCGGGCGACCGCCGGGGGACGGGTGCCGCGGATCGACGCCACCATGTCCAGCACCTGCCGGGTCTCCGCGACCTGGTGCACCCGGTAGACCTGCGCGCCCAGCCAGGCGGAGACGGCGGTGGTGGCCAGCGTGCCCAGCAGCCGCTCGTCCACCGGCTTGTCGAGCGTCTCGCCGACGAAGTCCTTGTTCGACAGCGAGACCAGCACCGGGAACCCGGTCGCCGTCATCTCCGGCAGCCGGCGGGTCGCCTCCAGCGAATGCCGGGTGTTCTTCCCGAAGTCGTGCCCCGGGTCGATGATCAACCCGTCGCGGCGCACCCCGAGTTCGAGCGCCCGCTCGGCCAGTCCCACCGTCACCCGCAGGATGTCCGCCATCACGTCCTCGTACCCCACCCGGTGCGGACGGGTCCGCGGCTCCGCGCCGCCCGCGTGCGTGCACACCAGGCCCGCGCCGAACCGGGCCGCGACCTCGGCGAGCCGCGGATCGAAACCGCCCCAGGCGTCGTTCAGCAGATCCGCGCCGACCTCGCAGACCGCCTCGCCGACCTCGTGCCGCCAGGTGTCCACACTGATCACCGCGTCCGGATGCCGCTTGCGCAGCTCCGCCACGAACGGCACCGTGCGCCGCAACTCCTCCTCGACGGTGACCTCTTCGCCCGGCCCGGCCTTCACCCCGCCGATGTCCAGGATCGCCGCACCCTCGGCCATCGCCCGGTCCGCCGCGGCGAACGCGGCCTCGTCGGCGAAGGTCGCCCCCCGGTCGAAGAACGAGTCCGGAGTGCGGTTGACGATCGCCATCACGACCAGCTCGTCCGGACCGAACTCCCGTGTGCCGAGGCGTAGTGCCACCGGTGTCTCCTCCTCAGCGCTCCCGGGTGCAATGATGGGCCCCGGCCTGTACGGGACCATGATCCCACCTGATCCCGCCAGAGGGCCGAAGCCGACGGGAACTGCCAGGAAAACGGGAACAGCCGGGAACTGCCGGGGACTGACGGAGGACAGCTCGTGTTCTGGGTGATCGTGGTTGCGATGGCCGTGGTCGTCGGCGGTGCCGCACTGGTGGCGCTGGGCGGCGGCGGAACTCTCCCCGAGGCGGAACGCGACCGCCTCACCGCCCGCCTCCCGCAGGACCGTCCGCTCAGCCGGACCGACGTCGACGAACTCCGCCTCCCGATGGCGCTCCGCGGCTACCGCATGGACGAGGTCGACGACGTCCTCGACCGCCTCGGCGCGGAACTCGCCCTCCGCGACGCGAAGATCGCCGAACTGGAGGCCGTCGGCGCGGTCCGCGGCTCGGTTGCGGCGACCGGCGGCGCGGCCGGGGACCCGCTGCCCGGGCTGGAGTCGTTCACGGCCGTGCTGGAGAAGAAGCCGTCGGAGGACGCTGCCGGAGCGGCGGACTCCGCCGAGGCTGCCGACTCCGCCGACTCCGAGAAGAGTGACCGCTCGTGACCGGTGCGGTGCCCGGCGCGGACGGGCTGCTGCGCTGCCCGTGGGGCGACTCGACGGACGACTACCGGGTCTACCACGACACCGAATGGGGCCGGCCGGTCCACGGCGACCAGGCCCTGTTCGAGCGCATCTCACTGGAGGCGTTCCAGTCCGGGCTGTCCTGGATCACCATCCTGCGCCGACGCGAAGGCTTCCGGGCCGCGTTCCGGGACTTCTCGATCGAACAGGTCGCGGAGTTCGGGGACGCCGACGTGGAACGGCTGATGGCCGACACCGGGATCATCCGGAACCGGGCGAAGATCCTCGCGACCGTCGCCAACGCCCGAGCCGCGATCGACCTCGGCGAGGGCGAACTGGAAACGCTCATCTGGGACCACGCCGGCGATCCGGACCGCCCCGCCCCGAAGACCCTGGCGGAAGTCCCCGCGGTGACGGCCGAATCGACCGCGCTCGCGAAGGCCCTGAAGAAGAACGGCTTCCGCTTCGTCGGGCCGACCACCGCCTACGCACTGATGCAGGCCTGCGGCCTGGTGAACGACCACCTGGTGGACTGCCACGCCCGCTGAGGTTTGTCGGTGAACGATCGCCTGTTTGCCGCGCCCGCCGAGCCCGCCCGAGCAGCCGCCGCCCGCCGTCCACGGACCTCACCCAAGGTGCCTTCCGCTCCGCGCAGTTCCCCGCGCCCCTGACGGGGCGCGGGGTTGCAGCTTCGCCTCGGGCGCTTGCCGGTGGCGCGGTGTGCCGTGGGGGAGTTACTTGCCCACGAAGGTGGGCTTTTCCTTGGCGACGAAGGCGTTGACGGCGATCAGGTGGTCTTCGCTGTTGCCGGCGGCGGTCTGCAACTCCTCTTCCTTGTCGAGGAGTTCGGTGAGGGAGTGGGAGGCGGCGTAGGCCAGGGACTCCTTGATCGCGCCGTAGGCGAAGGTGGGGCCGTTGGCGAGGGTGAGGGCGAACTCGTGGGCGGTGGCGGCGAGTTCGGTGGCGGGGACGACGCGGGTGGCGAGGCCGAGGGTGAGGGCCTCGTCGGCGCGGACGGTGCGGGGGAGCATGAGGAGTTCGGTGGCGCGGGCGTGGCCGACCAGGCGGGGGAGGGTCCAGGAGGCGCCGGAGTCGGTGGTGAGGGCGACGCCGGCGAAGGAGGTGTTGAAGCCGGCGGTGTCGGCGACGATCCGGAAGTCGCAGGCGAAGGCGAGCGAGGCGCCGGCGCCGGCCGCGATGCCGTTGACGGCGGCGACGGTGGGCTTGCGCATGCCGGCGAGGGCGCGGACCAGCGGGTTGTAGTGCTCGGCGACGGTGCGCAGCGCGCTCTCGCCGGTCTCCTGCTGGTGGTGCAGGTGGCCGAGGTGCTCCTTCAGGTCCTGGCCCACGCAGAAGGCCTTCTCGCCGGCGCCGGTGAGCAGGACGGCGCGGACGCCGGGGTCGGTCGCGGCGGTGGTGACGGCGTCCCGGAGGGCGACCTTGGTGGCGACGTCGAGGGCGTTCATGGCGTCGGCGCGGTCGATGGTGAGGACGGCGAGGGCGCCGTCGCGGTGGTAGCGCACGGTGTCGGACATCGGTGAGGGCTCCCGGGTCGCGGTGGGCTGTCGTGGGCACAGCATGCCGGAGTGCGGCCGGGTGGGGGAGTGTGAGGTGGCGCACCCCGGGAGGGCGTGTCGGAGTGCGGCGGGATGCGGCTTTCGGCTGGTAATCGGCGCTTCGGTCCGGGTTCGGGAGGCTTGGCGCAGAGAGTGATGTTGGTCATCGAGCGGTCGCATGCGGGATAATGGCTTCCGATCAATGCGTTCGATACCGGCGGTGGACGGACTGCCGGTGCGTACCTGAACGGTTGCAGGAAGGGGAACGAGCATGGCGGCCATGAAGCCGCGGACGGGTGACGGCCCGCTGGAGGTAACCAAGGAGGGGCGGGGCATCATCATGCGCGTTCCGCTCGAAGGGGGCGGGCGCCTGGTGGTGGAGCTGACGCCGGACGAGGCGGATGCTCTGGGCGAGGCTCTGAAGAAGGCCTGCGGCTGACCCGAGCAGGTACTGACACTCGCACGTCCCGGTCGCTCCGGGAGTGTTCGACGGGCCCGGTCCCCCGGTTGCGGGGAGCGGGCCCGTTCCGCTGTCCGGGTTCAGCGCTTGACCGCGCAGAGCAGGCCGTCGCTGACCGGCAGCAGGGCGGGCAGCAGGGTGTCGCCCTGCTCCCGGATGTCGGCGACCAGGTCGCGCACGGCGCGGGTCTGCGGGTCGTCGACGTCGGGTTCGGCGAGCCGGCCCTCCTGGAAGACGCCTTCGAAGCAGACCACGCCGCGCGGCCGGAGCAACCGCATGGCCTCGGTGAGGTGGAAGCCGGAGTCGGCCGGGTCGCCGTCGCAGAACACCAGGTCGTACTGGCCGTCGGCGAGTCGCGGCAGGACGTCGCGGGCCCGGCCGGGGATGAAGCGGGCCCGGTTGGCGGCGAACCCGGCGGCCAGGTAGGCCTCGCGGGCGTACTGCTGGCGGACGGGTTCGGAGTCGACGGTGGTGAGCACGCCGTCGGGCCGCATGCCGCGCAGCAGGTAGACGCCGGACACGCCGGTGCCGGTGCCGATCTCGACCACGGCCTTGGCGTCGAGCGCGGCGGCCAGCAGGCGCAGGGCCGCGCCGCCGCTGGGGCCGATCGCGCGTATGCCGGTGCGGGCCGACTGCGCCCGGGCGTAGGTCAGCACCGCGTCCTCGCCGACGTAGGTGTCGGCGAGGGCCACTCGCTGGGGCCCGAACTCGGTGATGGCTGCCTCTTCCGGAGCGCCGGTGTCGATGGAAGTCGACAAATTCCAGCGACAGACTACTGGCCGTCCGGGAACCGCGTTCGACGGCTGGCCGTTGAGTTGTCGTGGGTGGCCGGACCACCTGCGGCGGCCGCTGTTCGACCGCTCTTATCCGGGCTTGACGTGTGAGGTGGATATGGTGGTGGCTCTGCTGGGCAGAAGAGCCGACCGAGGAGGTGTGGCCGAGGGCGACGTCCCTGTGCAGCGGCACTTCCGCGGCACCACGTCGGCCCGTACGCCAAAGCCCGTGATGAACCAGTCTGTGCACTCCCCCCTGGACAAGTCGACCGCAGCCGACGACTCGGTGGCCGAGGCCCCCGGCACGCTCGCGTCCTTCGCGGAGGGGCCCGACGCGCAGAGCTGGACGCCGCCCAGCTGGGAGGAGATCGTCGAGGCGCACAGCGCCCGGGTCTACCGTCTCGCCTACCGGCTGACGGGCAATCAGCACGACGCGGAGGACCTCACCCAGGAGGTCTTCGTCCGGGTGTTCCGCTCGCTGTCCACGTACACCCCCGGCACGTTCGAGGGCTGGCTGCACCGGATCACCACCAACCTGTTCCTGGACATGGTGCGCCGCCGCCAGCGGATCCGCTTCGACGCCCTCGCCGAGGACGCGGCGGAGCGCCTGGCGAGCCGTGAGCCCAGCCCCGCCCAGCACTTCAGCGACACCCACTTCGACGCGGACGTGCAGCAGGCGCTGGACACCCTCGCCCCGGAGTTCCGTGCCGCCGTGGTGCTGTGCGACATCGAGGGCCTCTCCTACGAGGAGATCGCCGCCACCCTCGGGGTGAAGCTCGGCACCGTCCGCAGCCGGATCCACCGTGGCCGCTCGCACCTGCGCGCCGCCCTCAAGCACCGGGCGCCGAACGCCGCCGCGGGCCGCTCGCGCCGGGGCGGCTCCGCCGACCCCGTGCCGGTCGGCGCCGAACCGGGCGGAAGCGACCGGAGGGGGTCATGAGCGATCAGGCCCCCGAGCGCGCCGACCGCTCGCGCTGGGCGCCGCTGCGCCGCGGCGAGCAGACCCCGGCGGCGGCCGAGCTCCGGCCCGTGACGCTCCGTCCGGTCGAGCCGGCGGCCGAGGAGCACCACCATCTCGGCGACCGCCTCACCGCCTTCCTGGACGGCGAACTCGGCCACGACGCCCGCGAGCGGGTCCAGGCCCACCTGGCGACCTGCCCGGAGTGCCTGGCCGAGGCGGAGGGCGCCCGCGCGGTCAAGCGGACGCTCAGCAGTGCGGCGATGCCCGGCCCGTCCGCGGCGCTGATGGCGCGGCTGATGGCCGTGGCCGCGCTGCCCGAGGACGAATCGGGCCCTGACGAGCCGTCGGGTGCCGTGTTCGGCGGCAGCCGGCTCACCGGCGGCTCCTTCGGCCGGGGCGCGGGCTTCGGCGGCGGCGCGCTGGGCGCCGACGCCCCGATACCCGGGATCGACCCGCGGGCCGGTCTGTTCGGCTCCCGCCCGGCCGGCCTGTTCGGCTCCCGCCCGTCCACCGCGCCGCGTCCGCTGGCCGCGCTCGCCGAGCTGCCCACCCCGCGCCAGAGCCCGGCGCGCGGGCGTCGGCTGGTGTTCGCCGCCGCCGGGGCGTTCTCGGTCGCCGCGGTCACGCTCGGCGGTGTCGGCGGCCTCAGCGCGAGTCAGGGCGGCCCCAGCCGGCAGCCCACCAGCGTCACCCCCATCGGCGGGGCGATCGTCCCCGTCAACGCGCAGCAGCAGATGGACACCCCGGACTATCCGATGCGTTCCCGGATGCAGGCCAGCCCGCAGCCGTCGCCCACCGGTGACCCGCGGCAGGTCCTGCGCTAGCCTGCCTTCACCGGCACGTCGTCGACGTCGGTCACCCGGGTGGTCTTTACCACGGATTCACCTGGGGGAGACCGGGGAACGGCCGCCCGCGTTTACCCTTGGTTCAGCGTTGTCGGGTGCTGGGAGTTCAGGTGTTCGGAGACATAGGCGGACTCGAGGTCCTGACCATTGCGATCATGGCCATCGTGATCTTCGGTCCGGACAAGCTCCCCAAGCTGATCCAGGACACCATGGGCTTCATTCGCAAGATCCGCTCCTTCGCGGACAACGCGAAGGAGGACATCCGCAGCGAGCTCGGCCCGGAGTTCCAGAACTTCGACTTCGAGGACCTCAACCCGAAGACCTTCGTCCGCAAGCAGCTGCTCGGCGACGGCGAGGACCCGCTCGGGCTGAAGGACCTCAAGGACAGCGTCGACATCAAGTCCGCGCTGAACGGCGAGCCCACCCGTACCCCGACCGCCTCGGTCGACTTCTCCAAGCCGGCCGCTCCGGCGAGCAGCGGCCCGGCCCTCGCGGTCGGCGAGCGTCCGCCGTTCGACCCGGACGCCACCTGACCGACCGGCCCCGCCCGACCACGACGCCCCGCCCGGCAGGCGGGGCGTCGTCGTTCGCGCCGCTATCGTGTCCTCTACCTCCCCGGAGGGCGCGCGCTGTGCGGTCCGTCACGCTCGGCCGTGTCCGGCCCGGTTTTCCCGGACGGAGGGGCCGCGGTGCGCCACCATGGAGCCCGCCCGTGGCAGGAGCACAACCGAGGAGGCCCGCAGTGGACGCCACGCAAACGACCGCAGACCCCGCCGCCACGCGTCGGCCCGCCGCCGACCCCCTCGCCGCCTACCGCGCCGCCGACTTCCCCTGGTACGGCCTGGACGAGGGCTGGACGGGCCGCCGCTGGCTCGGCCAGGTCGGCAACGGCCAGAACCCGCGCGCCGCGCAGTCCGACACCCCCGACTACGGCACCCTCGGCCACGGCGACGAGCCCGCCCGCGGACCCGAGCCGCGCGACACCCGGCGCTTCGCGGTCGTCGTCACGGTGGCCCGCCGCGAGGTCCGCCGCAGCGCCGACAACACCGGCACCCTGGAAGCCACCTCCGCGTCCTCCGCGGCCTGGCTGGCCGGCGCCGGACTGCTCGCCGCCACCTGGCCCGGCAACCTCGACCGCACCCTGCGCCAGCACTGGCTCGACCAGCAGTCCACCCTCGCCTGGGACTTGGCCGACGACCTGGACGGCCCCGCCTGGTCCTCCCTCACCCTCCCCGTCAACGGAGTGCCGCAGCCCTTCCGCTACCGCGAGTCCGAGTACGGCTGGGTACTGGCCGGCGAGGCCCCCGGCGTCCTGATCGGCGCCTACGGCCGCTCGGTCTCCGCGTACGGCATCGGCTTCACCACCGTCCCCGACCTGGAGTCGTACGACGGCCGCTAGTAGGTGATGTCCTCGCAGTCGTAGCTGCCCGGCGCCTCTTGCGCGATCGAGGTGCCGTCGCAGGCCAGCATCGGGGCCAGCACCGTCAGCCGGAACACCCCGAACGCCAGCAGGGGCAGCACCAGGATCGCGACCGCGGTCCGGCCCGCCGCCCCGCCCGAGCCGTGAAGCCCCAGGACCAGGCCGGCCAGCGCCAGGTACAGCCCGGTGCCGAGGACCACTGCCGCAAGGACCGTCCGGTTGTCGTGGAACCCCGGGTTCAACTCCGGCGGCCCCTCGATCTCGATCGTCGCGGACACGCTGAACACCATCAGCACCGCCGCCGCCACCAGCAGGGCCGCGGTCAGACACCCGATTCCTGTTCTGTTCACACCTCTCGGACAGCTCGGCCGCCGGTTCCGGTTCCCGACGCGAACGGCCCCGGGCGGGCGCCCGGGGCCGTTCGCGGTGCTGTGGGTCCCGTCAGAACTTGTTCTTCGGGGTCAGGCCCAGGGAGAGGCCCGAGAGGCCGCGCTGGCGGCCGGAGAGCTTGCCGGCGATGGTGCGCAGGGCGGCGCCGGCCGGGGAGTCGGGGTTGGAGAGGACGACCGGGCGGCCGTCGTCGCCGCCCTCGCGGAGGCGGACGTCGATCGGGATGGAGCCGAGCACCGGGACGGTCGCGCCGACCGAGCGGGTGAGGGCGTCGGCGACGGTCTGGCCGCCGCCGGTGCCGAAGACGTCGATCATCTCGTCGCAGTGCGGGCAGGGCATGCCCGACATGTTCTCGATGACGCCGACGATCTTCTGGTGGGTCTGCAGCGCGATGGTGCCGGCCCGCTCGGCGACCTCGGCGGCGGCCATCTGCGGGGTGGTGACGATCAGGATCTCGGCGTTCGGGACGAGCTGCGCGACCGAGATCGCGATGTCGCCGGTGCCGGGCGGCAGGTCGAGCAGCAGGACGTCCAGGTCGCCCCAGTACACGTCCGCCAGGAACTGCTGCAGCGCGCGGTGCAGCATCGGGCCGCGCCACACCACCGGGGCGTTGCCCGGGGTGAACATGCCGATCGAGATGACCTTCACGCCGTGCGCCGCCGGCGGCATGATCATGTCCTGGACCTGGGTCGGCCGACCCTCGACGCCCAGCATGCGGGGCACGCTGTGGCCGTAGATGTCGGCGTCCACCACGGCGACCTTCAGGCCGTCCGCGGCCAGCGCCGCCGCCAGGTTGACCGTCACCGAGGACTTGCCGACGCCGCCCTTGCCGGAGGCGACCGCGTACACCCGGGTCAGGGTGCCCGGCTTCGCGAACGGGATCTCCCGCTCCGGGGCGCCGCCGCGCAGCAGCTGGGAGAGCTCGCGGCGCTGCTCGTCGCTCATCACGTCGAGTTCGACGGAGACGGCGGTGACGCCGGGAACCGCGGACACCGCGTCGGTGACCCGCTGGGTGATCGTCTCGCGCATCGGACAGCCCGAGACGGTGAGGTACACCGCGACCTTCACCGCGCCGCCGTCGCCGATCTCGACGGATTTCACCATGCCGATCTCGGTGATCGGACGGTTGATCTCCGGGTCGTGGACGGTCGCCAGGGCTTCCTGGACGGACTGCTCCGTCACCCCGGCCGCCACCTCTGTCTCGTTGGCCATGTGTTGATGGTACGGCGCTGCGCCCCGCCCCCGACTCGCCGGTAGCGTGCCGCGGGTCACAACGGGTCGACGGGCTCCCGCCGTTCCTCGATCTCCCGGAGCAGCGACTGCAGTTCGGACCGGATGAAGTCGCGCGTGGCGACCTCGCCGAGGCCCTGCCGCAGCGCCGCGACCTCCCTGGTCAGGTACTCGGTGTCGGCGATGTTGCGGTCGCTGCGGGCCCGGTCCTGCTCCATGTTGACGCGGTCGCGGTCGTCCTGGCGGTTCTGCGCGAGCAGGATCAGCGGGGCCGCGTACGAGGCCTGGAGCGACAGCATCAGGGTGAGGAAGATGAACGGGTAGTTGTCGAACCGGACGGTGGGCGGCAGCAGGGTGTTCCACGCCACCCACGCGATGATCACCACCGTCATCCAGACGATGAACCGGCCGGTGCCCAGGAAGCGGGCGATCCGCTCGGAGAGCTTCCCGAACGCCTCCGGGTCCCACGCGGGCAGGTGGATCAGGCCCGGGCGGCCGGTGCGCGGCTGGTCGAGCCGGGAACGGGACGACGGGGAGTCGACGCGTCGTTCCTCGCGTCGGCCGCGCTGCTCGCGGGTGCGCAGTTCGCGCAGTTGGCGCAGCTCCCGCAGCTCGCCCTGGATGCGCTGGCCCGGCGTCTCGTGCTGACGCTTGCGGTCACTGTCCATCGGACACCTCCTCGGCGGAGATGCCGTGCGCCGAGCCTTCGCGCCAGTCGTCCGGCAGCAGGTGGTCCAGCACGTCGTCCACGGTGACCGCGCCCAGCAGGCGGTCGTCCTCGTCGACCACCGGCGCCGCCACCAGGTTGTAGGTGGCCAGGTAGGAGGTGATCAGCGGCAGCGGGGTGTCCGGCGGCAGCGGGTCGAGGTCGTCGTCCACGATCGAGCCGACCAGCGTGTACGGGGGTTCGCGCAGCAGCCGCTGGAAGTGCACGGTGCCCAGGTAGGTGCCGGTCGGGGTCTCGTTCGGCGGGCGGCACACGTACACCTGCGCGGCCAGCGCCGGCTTGGTGTCGGAGATCCGCACCCGGGCGAGCGCCTCCGCGACCGTGGCGTCGGGCTCCAGCACGATCGGCTCGGTGGTCATCAGACCGCCCGCGGTGTCCTCCTCGTAGGAGAGCAGCCGCCGCATCTCCGCTGCCTCGGCAGGCTCCATCAGGCGCAGCAGCCGCTCGGCGTCCTCGGTGGGCAGCTCGGACAGCAGGTCGGCGGCGTCGTCCGGGTCCATGGTCTCCAGGATGTCGGCGGCCCGTTCCTCCTTCAGCTTGCCGATGATCTCCACCTGGTCGTCCTCGGGCAGCTCCTCCAGGACGTCCGCGAGCCGGTCGTCGTCGAGGGCCGCCGCGACCTCGGCGCGACGCTTCGCGGACAGGTGGTGCATGACGTTCGCCAGGTCGGCGGCGCGCAGCTGCTCGAAGGTGGCGAGCAGGGTGGCCGCGCCCTGGCCCTCCTCGGCGAGCGAGAAACCGGTGACGGCGGACCAGTTGAGCAGCAGCTGCTCGCCCTTCGCCTTGCGGAGCCTGCTCGGGCGGCCGACCTGGACGAAGACCTTGTCGATCTCCCACTCGCGCAGGCGGGTCTGCACCATCGCGACGTCCAGCACCGTCACCTCGTCGTCGGTCTTGGTGCGGGTGACGGTGCGGTCGAGCAGCTCGGCGAGGACCAGGGTCTCCGACGGGCGCTGTTCGAACCGACGCATGTTCAGCAGGCCGGTGGAGAGCACCTGGCCGGACTCCAGGCTGGTCACCCGGGTCATCGGCAGGAAGATCCGGCGGCGGCCGATCACCTCCACCACCAGACCGAGAACCCTGGGCGGGCTGCCGCCGAGACGGAGCGAGACCACCACGTCGCGGACCCGGCCCACCTGGTCGCCGTTCGGGTCGAACACCGCGACGCCGGAGAGGTGGGAGATGAAGACCCGGGTGCTTGGGCCCGCCATGGGACTGCCTCCCGCCGGGAAAGGGATACAACCATCCAAACTTAGCGGGGGTTGGCGTGCGGGAGCGGGTGGGCGCACCGCTGGGGCGCGTCGGGGCGGCAGGTCATCGAGGTTGCCGCGATCCTCCCGACGGACGCCTCCCGCTTCGCGCGGTTCCCCGTGCCCGTTCTCGCACTCGCCGGCGTTTCAGCTCCGGCGCTTCTTCTTGAAGAGGAGCTTCGGGAGGCCGGCCGGGATCGGCTTGCGGGTGGTGACCGGGGTGGGCATGGGCGCGGCGGCGAGGGAGTCGTCGGGGTGGGCGGCGAGGGGGCCGGTGGGTTCCAGGCGCAGGATGCGGGACTCGCGGGCCCAGCGGTCGCCGATGGTGTCGGTGTCGGGAGCGTTGAGGCGCTTGCCCTTGAGTTCCTCGACGGCGCCGTCCCAGGCGGGGGTGCCGGGGGCGACGGCGGTGACGGTGGCGGAGAAGGCGACCAGGCGGCCGCCCTTGTCCTTGCTGCGCAGGGTGAGCGCGGCGGGAGTGCCGGCGGCGAGGCCGTGCAGGGGCTGTTCGGCGCCGTCGCCGACGACGACCACGGCGCCGTCGTGCCAGGCGTGCCAGAGCGGGCGGGCGTGCGGCTGTCCGGCGGGCCGGACCCAGAGCAGGCCGGACTTCTTGGCGGCTTCCTCCACCAGGGCCCGGTCGAGGAAGTCTGCCGCGCTCGCGGTCGTCGTACGCTCCATGCCGGACAGCGTACGGCCTGGTCGTCCGCGGGACGGTCCATCCCCCGGGACGACAGTTCCATGACGGGCGGACAGCCCTTACCGTGTATCCCGCCCCCGTCGCCCGTCCGCCGAAGGAGAACCGTGCCCACCGCCACCACCACCGCCCCCGTCGCCTCCGCGGTGGTTGATCAGCGGGGGCAGTTGCCGCGCACCGACCTGCTGCTGCTGGCGGTGTCGATCGCGGGCATCTCGCTGTCCGCGCCGCTGATCAGTGCGACGGCGGCGCCGGCGCTGGCGATCGCGTTCTGGCGCAACGGCATGTCGGTGGCGGTGCTGGGCCCGTACGCGCTGTGGCGGCACCGGGCCGAGCTGCGTGGGATCTCGCGGCGGGCGCTGCTGCTGGCGATGGCGGCGGGCGTGCTGCTGGCGCTGCACTTCGCGCTGTGGATGCCGAGCCTGCGGATGACCTCGGTGGCGTCCGCGACGGCGCTGGTGACGACCACTCCGCTGTGGACGATCCTGCTGATGCGGCTGTTCGGGGTGCGCGCACCGCGGCTGGTGTGGCTGGGCGTGGGACTGGCGTTCGCGGGCGTGCTGGTGCTGACCGGGGTGGACCTGTCGGTCTCCTCGCGGGCGCTGCTCGGGGACGGGCTGGCACTGGGCGCGGGCGCGGCGGCGGCCGGGTACGTGCTGCTGGGCGCGGAGGTGCGGCGCACCGTGTCGACCACCGCGTACACCCTGGTCTGCTACGCGACCTGCGCGGTGGCGCTGCTGGCGGCGTGTCTGCTGACGGGCACCCGACTGGCGGGCTGGCCGGCCGGCGCGTGGTGGCAGATCTTCCTGCTGATGGTGACGGCGCAGCTGCTGGGGCACTCGCTGAGCAACCGGGTGGTGCGAACGCTGGGTCCGTCGGTCACCTCGACGGCGATCCTGCTGGAGACCCCGGGCGCGGCGCTGATCGCGGCGGTGTGGCTGGGCCAGTGGCCGCCGGTCGCGGCCTACCCGGCCGTCGGACTGATCCTGCTGGGCCTGGTGCTGGTGGCCCGGGCGGAGCGCCGCTGACGCTCCGCCCGGAACCTCACAGCCAGCCGTTGCGGCGGAAGCCCCGGTACATGCCGAAGCAGATCGTCGCGATCACCCCGAGCACGGTCGGATAGCCGTAGGTCCACTGGAGCTCCGGCATGTGTTCGAAGTTCATGCCGTACACGCCGGTGATCATGGTGGGGACGGCGAAGATCGCCGCCCAGGCGGTGATCTTGCGCATGTCCTCGTTCTGGGCGACCGAGACCTGCGCCAGGTTGGCCTGGAGCAGCGAGTTGAGCAGTTCGTCGAAGCCCTGCACCTGCTCGCTGACCCGGGCCAGGTGGTCGGCGACGTCCCGGAAGTACTTCTGCATCTCCGGGTCGACGAGTCGCGCGACCGGCTCGGCGAGCTGCAGCATCGGCCGCAGCAGCGGGGTGACGGCGCGCTTGAACTCCAGCACCTCGCGCTTGAGCTGGTAGACCCGGCCGACGTCGGCGCCGCTGCCGCCGCGGTTGGCGAACACGCCGTACTCGATCTCGTCCACGTCGTTCTGCAGGCGCTCGGCGACCAGCAGGTAGTTGTCCACCACGTGGTCGGCGATCGCGTGCAGCACCGCCGCCGGGCCCTTGGCGAGCAGGCCGCTGCCCTCGGCGTCGGCCTCCAGCCGCAGCCGCAGCGCGCGCAGCGAGGAGTGCGCGCCGTGCCGGACGGTGATCACGAAGTCCGGTCCGGCGAACACCATCAGTTCGCCGGTCTCGACCACCTCGCTGGTCGGGGTGAGCTGCTCGTGCTCGATGTAGCGGACGGTCTTGAAGACCGCGAAGAGCATGTTGTCGTATCGCTCGACCTTGGGGCGCTGGTGCGCGTGCACCGCGTCCTCGACCGCCAGCGGGTGCAGGCCGAAGCGCTGCGCGATGCCCTCGAACTCGGCGCCGGTGGGCTCGTGCAGGCCGATCCAGCTGAACGAGCCGGGCCCGCTCTGGTGGGCCGCCTTCACCTGCCGGGCGGCCTCGCGCGGGCTGCACGTCTCGCCGATGCGCTTGCCCTGCTGGTAGACGGCGCAGTCCACCACCGCGGACGGGGCGGTGCCGGGAGGCAGTCCGAGCTCGTCACCGGTCCGGCGGCGGGTCGGACGGACGACTGCGGCGCGCAGGTTGTTGATCATCGACATGGCGCGGGCTCCTTGGGCCGGACCGGCGCGCGCCCAGGCAGGGCAGGGCGAACACGACGGCGGGAAACACCGGTGGACACGCCGGAGCCGATGATGCGTCAGAAAGCCGTTGCTGGGCGGGTTTCGACGGCTCGGCCCCGGGGAAGGTGCTCTCCCGGCCGGACGCCACGCTGCGTGCGACCCCAGGTCAGCCGTGCAGGCGGCGGGCCGGGGTGGGCCGGAGAGAGCTGCCGGTACTGCATGGTCGACTGCTGTCCACCGTGACCACCTCCTCCACGCCGGGGCCCGCGCGGGGGCCGTCGTAGCGGCCCTGGTTCGTATTCACAAGGCCGACCGCTCACATTAACAGCTCTTCCCCGTGCGAGGAGCCGCAGTTCGGCGTAGGCCGGGTAAAGGTCGCGCCAAAGCTTGTGCGCCGCCGCGCGCGCTAAGGTCGCGGCATGGCGCACGACTTCCCGCTCTTCGGCGACTTCTCCGACCCCGACGCAGGCCACGGCGCCGGCCCGACCCGGCAGACCGTCCTGGCCGCCGTCGAGGCCCGGCTGATCAGCACCTTCGGCGAACCCTCCGGCCGCGCCGCGGTCACCTTCGTCGGCGCGGACCGGATCGAGGTGCTGCGCTTCGGCCCGGACGCCGAGGGCCTGGTCCGCTACGCGACGCTCGGCATGGCCGCCGCGCCGATGGCCGACCCGTCCTCGCCGGTCGCCGACCCGGTGCGCGGCCCGCGCGTCGAGCTGGTGCTCACCGTGCGCGGCGGGCGGGACGAGGTGCACCGGGCGCTGGTGGTGTTCGCCGCCAGCCCGCAGGTGGAGGGCTTGGTGGTGGCTCCCGGTGGCTCGCTCGACCTGGGCTCCCCGCTGTGGCCCGGCGCCCCGTTCACCTCGGTGCTGGCCGCCGAGCCCGGCGGCCTGGTCGAGGACCTCGAACTCCCGGCCCCCGCCGAGGCGGTGCGCTTCCTGCCGCTGCTGCCGATGACGCCCAACGAGGCCGCGTTCAAGCGCGTCCAGGGCGCGGGCGCGCTGGAGGAGCGGTGGCTGAAGCACGGCACCGACCTGCGCGACCCGAACCGCCGCGGCGTCCCGCTGGACTGACTCCCGGCCGGCCCGTCACTTGGGACGGCCCTCGATGAAGCCGAACACCCCGTTGGCCACCAGCTGCGCCGCGATCGCGGACAGCAGCAGGCCGGACAACCGGGTGATCAGCACCACGCCGCCGTCCTTGATCACCCGGATGATCGACAGCGAGAACCGCATGGTCAGCCAGAGCAGCACGTGCATGACCACGATCGCCGACCAGAGCGCCAGGTGCTGCGTCCCGGTCCTGGCCTGCTGCACGGCCAGGATGACCGCGACGATCGCCCCCGGCCCGGCCAGCAACGGGGTGCCGAGCGGGACCAGGGCGACGTTGACGTCCTTGGTCTGAGTGGGTTCCTCGATCCGGCCGGTCAGCAGGTCGAGTGCGATCAGCAGCAGCAGGACCCCGCCGGAGACCTGGAGCGCCGGGATCGACACGTGCAGGTAGTCGAGGATCTGATGCCCGAACAGTCCGAAGCAGGTGATCACCCCGAGCGCCACCGCGGTGGCCTGCCAGGCCATCCGGCGCTGAGCCTTGTGCGTCCGGCCCGAGGTGAGCGCCAGGAAGATCGGCATGATGCCCGGTGGATCCATGATCACGAACAGCGTGACGAACAGTGAGCCGAAGACCTTGCCGTCGATGGCGTCGTTCATGGCGGGATTGTGGGCGCTCGGGTCGTTCGGGTGCGATGGGACGCGCCGGGGCGTCTCAGCCGGTGATGGGCTTGGCTCCGGTCGCCTGTGCCACCAGTGCTTCGTACACCGCCGGGTCGGTGGTGAACTCGCCCAGCCGGACGGTCTTGCGACTGCCGTGGTAGTCGCTGGAGCCCGTCACCAGCAGCCCCAACTCCCTTGCCAGATCGCGCAGTCGGGAGCGGGTCGATTCGTCGTGGTCGGTGTGGTCGATCTCCAGCCCGGCCAGCCCGGCCGCCGCCAGGTCGGCGATCACCTGGTCCGACACCGTCCGGCCGCGCTTGACCGCTCCGGGGTGAGCGAAAACCGGTACGCCCCCTGCCCCCCGCACGAGCCGCACCGCGAGCGCCGGATCGGTCTCGTGCTTGGGAACGTCCGCCCTCCCCTCGTTGGCCAGCCACTCGGCCGTGAACGCGTCCGAGACGCTCGCCACCACGCCCGCCTCCACCAGGGCCGACGCGATGTGCGGACGGCCCACCGAGCCGGCCCCGGCGATCCGCTGCACCTGCTCCCAGCTGATCGGCGCGCCGAGCTCCCGGCAGCGCTCCACGATCGCCCGCCCGCGGCGGAACCGGTCGGTGCGCACCAGCTCCCGCTCCGCCGCGAACGCCGGCTCCGCCGGGTCGAACAGGTACGCCAGCATGTGCATGCTGATCCCGTCCACCTGGCAGGAGAGTTCGGCGCCCGGCACCAGGGTCAGCCCCGTCCCGGCCACCGCGGCCGTCGCCTCGCCGTACCCCGCCACCGTGTCGTGGTCGGTCAGTGCCACCACGTCCAGGCCCGCGGCCACCGCGTTGGCGACCAGTTCGGCCGGGGAGTCGGTGCCGTCCGAGGCATTGCTGTGGGTGTGCAGATCGATACGCATGCCGCCCAGGATAGGGAGCGGTCGGCGCGGAGTCTCTAGGGTCCGACAGGTCCTGGGGCCTGACAGGGCCTAGCCCAGCAGGCGAGGGGAGAGCGCCCCGCAGGGCAGCAGGCCGAGTTCGGCGCCCGCGTCGCGCAGGTCCGTCAGCACCAGTTCGTCGTGCATCAGCAGCGCCGACTGCTCGGGCCAGGCGATCGCCCACAGCCACAGGCCGCGCGCCTCGCCGACGTACACCGCCCGGTCGTCCGGGGCGCCCGGGACGTGGAACATCGGGGTCGGTCGGCCGGCCGCCATCAGCTTGGCGTCCGCGGGCTTGTACAGCGCCACCGACTCGCCCGGGTCCGGCCCGTCCAGCCCCGCGTAGCGGGCGCCCAGGCCGATGCCCAGCTCCTCGGCCACCAGCACCAGTTCGCCGAACCCGCCGAGCGGCGCCGGCCCCGAGCAGGCGACGGCGGTGGCGCGGGCCCCTGACAGGTCGTCACCCGCGTGCGCGATCCCGGTGAACAGCCAGCCGACCGGCAGCGGCCAGGGCATCCAGACGGGGACCTGCGAGCGGTTCACGGCGACGTTCAACGCCTCGACACTGGGGGGCAGCACCGGCTGCATCGGGTGCACCGCACCGTGCCGGTCGCACTGCCAGGTGTCGGAGAAGAGGCCGGGGGCGCGGACCCGACCGGCACACCGCGGACAGCTTGGCTCGCCCCTCATAACCGACAACGGTCCTCCCTCCGGACTGCTGCGTCAAGGACGATCACCCGTAAGGAGTCCGCCACGAGCCGCCCCGGCAACGGCCCGGGTCCGGCAGGGTCATGTCCCGGTCGAACCGGCGCCAAACCCCCGCAGGTCGCGGCCCCCGAACACACTGACGCCCCGTCGCCTCAGGGGTCTCCTGCGGTGACGGGGCGTCAGCCGGGTATCGGAACGTCGGACGGCTCAGCGGCTCGCCCGCGCCCGGTCACACGGCCTTGCACGGCCGAATGTAAAGACGTTCGCCGGTTTGCGCGGCGGTCTTCAGGTACTCCGAGACGGTCGCCGCATCGGCGATCAGCCGATCGGTCTCCGCTCCCGCGTGATCCAGGCGAAGGATCTCGAAACGCATGGGCCTCTCCCTTCCCGTCCTCGGGCTCCGAGGCGGACTCGGCCGGCGGTAGGCCATCGCGCGATGGCCCGCCGGCACTGGCTGGGTCGGACGTCCGGCAGGTGCAGTCACCCGTCGCTCCCCCCACTCTCAAGCAGGACTTCTTCAGCGGCACTTGCTGTGCGGCACTGCGGGGCGAGGCGACGATGCCTCGACGACTCACTGTGCCGCGACGCTGCTACCCGGCGGTTGCCCGCGGGTAAATCCGTCGTTTCGACGGCCGGAGGAGGGTGCGGCCGTCGTACGGTTCTGATTCCGGACTGAGTCAAATATTACCCGAGCTAACGATCCTTGTCGCCCGAAAATCGGGGTCGACTTCTGACTGCCCGTCAAGAGGCGTGCGGGCGGCCCGGATCCGGTGCCAAATCGATGCGACGCGACGGCTCGGCGGGGGTCGTGGGTGTGCGGCAGGTGGCCGAACGCCTACTTGTCAGTGTCCATACAAATGTCGATGATCTCTGGAGTGCTTCGCGGAGTTCGGTAGGGGAAACCGATGGGGGTCGGAGATGTCGGTCATGGTGGAAAGCGCGCCCGCATGCGACGAAATGTCCGGGGAGTGCTGTTTCGAGCACTGGCGTTTGTGGGGGTGCAGGTGGGCCGCCGACATGACCAGTGACGACCGCAGCACTTTCACGGCGCAGTCGCTCCGGCACGAACTGGGGCCGGTGACCTTCGGCTGGACATCGTGCCCACCGGTACGGGCCCGGCGGACCGAACGGATGATCCGACATTCGGACGAAGGGCTGTACCACCTCACCATGCTGACGGCCGGCGAGGCCCAGGTCGGCCTCCACGCGACAGGCCGGGTGGAGGCGTTAGGGGCGTGGGACCTGGTTCTGACGAGCAGCTCGCACCCGTACGAGACGCGGTTCCTGAGCCACCCCGACGCCGACACCGGTTCGGGGCGGCCCCGCGTCGAGGGCGTGGGAATCGACCTGCCGGCATCGCTGGTGCCGATCCCCACGGACCGGGTGCACGGTCTGCTCGGCCGGAAGCTGTCCGGGCAGGACGGGGCGGGCGCCCTGCTGGCGCAGTTCATGATCGGCCTGAGTCGACAGGCCGTCGTACTGGGGCCCGGCGAAGCATCCAGGCTCGGGATGGTGACGGCCGATCTGCTGTCGGCCGTGATCGCCCGGGAACTCGACGCCGAGAACGCGTTGACGCCCGAAGCCCGGCAGCAGGTCCTGGTGGATGGCATCCGGACATTCATCCGAAGCCGTCTCCCGGACCCCGACCTGTCACCGCCCGTGGTCGCCGCCGCCCACAACCTCTCGCTCAGCCACCTGCACAGCCTCTTCACCCGCCACTCCCAGGGCGAGACCGTCGCCGCGTTCATCCGTGGCCAGCGCCTCAAGAAGGCCTACCGGGACCTGGCCGACCCCGCCCTGCACGCCTTGCCGATCCAGGCCATCGCCGCCCGCTGCGGCATGCCCCGGGCCTCGGACTTCGCCCGCGCGTTCAAAGCCGCGCACGGGCTCACGCCCCGCGAGCACCGGAACCGGGCGCTGGCGGCGGCTGTCGCCGAGTAGGCGGCGGACAGCAGAGGACGCTGCCGGGACTCCCGCGAACGGGAGTTCCGACAGCGTCCGGGCCTCATGGTTCAAGGCGAACCCTGTGCTGCCCGCCGGCAGCCCGGGGGATCACACTCGGTCAGTACCCGGTGTATCCGCCGCCAATGAGCTTTGCCCCCACGGTGCTGCAGTAGGCGTAGCTCGTGGCTCCGCTGCCGATTCGGACCGCGGAACCGTAGACCCTCCCCTTGCCCTCGCAGTCGCCGAAAGCGTAGACCCAGGTGTGTCCGTCCCACTGGGAACACGCAGCTCCGAAGGTGGAGTCGTCGTTCCAGGTGGTGCAGTTCTGTGCGGCCGACGCCGGAGTCGCGGTCACCACTCCGAGCATGAGCGTGGCCGCGGCGACACCGGATGCTGCCAACGTGCGTATCTTGCGCATGAATTTCCCCTCACGGATGGGACGGCAGATGTGAAGTCGCAGGCCCCGTGGCGGAATTCGCGACGACAACGGCCGATTCGGGCCGTACGCGCCGCGCCCTGCATTCCGCCCGGGCCCTGCTTTCCTCACGAACGAAGCTAGGGCCGCAGGTGCCTCGTTCGACAGCAATCCCTGTGATGATCAGACGTCATGCATAGAACCCGCGACGCTGTGCGGAAACGACGCCTGGCGGCGGCCGCGACCGCGTCCTAGGACCAGAACGCGGCCAGCTCCGCTGCCGTCTCGATCGGGCGTTCCGCGTTCGGGGAGTGGCCTGCGCCGGGCACGGTGAGGCGGTAGGCGGACAGTCGGTCTGCCATTCGGGACTGTTCCTCGACCGGCCATGCGTAGTCCCGCTCGCCGGACAGGACCAGCTTCGGCAGGCGGACGGCCGCCAGCTCGTCCACCCGGTCCGGTGCGGAGACCAGGTGTGCGGCTGCCGCCTTCAGCGCCTGGGGGTGGTTCGCCAGCCAGCGACGGTGCAGGAAGTCCGCGATCTCCGGGTCGAGCGGCGATACCCGCTCGCCCTCCATCTGTCGCATCACCTGCCAGATCGAC
>NZ_BMRI01000003.1:312533-313311 GCF_014648555.1 Kitasatospora griseola | reverse complement strand
TCCAGGTCCATCGACTCCAGCGCGTCGAGCAGCAGCGCCGTCCGCGCCGCCTCCGCCGGGTCGATCGCGGCCGGGCCGGTCGACATCAGGGTCAGCGTCTCCCACGGCAGCTCGTCGGGTGCGGACAGGACCGCCTCCCGCACCACCTGGCCGCCGAACGAGTGCCCCAGCAGGTGCAGCGGCCCGCCCTCGGCCTTCAGTTCCGCGGACAGTGCCAGGACGTCCGCACCCAGCGCCCGCACCGTGTACGCCTGCGGGTCGTCCGGGCCGTCCGACTCGTACTGACCGCGCTGGTCCAGGGCGACCGTCCGGAACCCGGCGGCGGCCAGCGGCTCCAGCAGGGCGATGAAGTCCTCCTTGCTCCCGGTGAACCCGGGGACCAGCAGGGCCGTCCCCCGCACGGCGCCGGTCGGCTCCCCCCACAGGGTCGCCAGTCCACCCATCCGGACCGGTCGCACACATCCCGGCAGCTTCAAGAACGGCGGCGTACTCATATCTCCGTGCCTTCCGACCAGATCACCCGACAACCCGGGGCCACCCTACGCAGCACGGATCCAGCTGACGCGCTCGGAGCGAGGGAAACGCCGAGAGGTGGGGTCGGTCGGAGGCGAAAATGCCGCCGGGGAGGGCGCGACCTGGTGGTGGTCGGGCCCTCCCCGGCGGCACGGGGTGGTGCGGTTACTGCTCCACGGTCTTGCGGGTCCGGCGCGGGGCCGGGATCTCCTCGGCGGCAACCTTCTTGGTTGCGCGCTTGCGCGGAGCCGGAGCGGCTTCCTCG
>NZ_BMRI01000003.1:285072-312360 GCF_014648555.1 Kitasatospora griseola | reverse complement strand
GGGCCGGCGCGGCTTCCTCTGCGACGACCTCGACGGCCGCAGCAGCCTTCTTGGTCACACGCTTGCGCGGCGCCGGGATCTCCTCCGCCGAGGCTTCGACGGCGGCAACCTTCTTGGCAGCGCGCTTGCGCGGGGCCGGCGCGGCTTCCTCTGCGACGACCTCGACGGCCGCAGCAGCCTTCTTGGTCACACGCTTGCGCGGCGCCGGGGCCTCCTCCGCCGAGGCTTCGACGGCGGCAACCTTCTTGGTGGCGCGCTTGCGCGGAGCCGGTGCGGCTTCCTCGGCGACGACCTCGACAGCGGCGGTCTTCTTGGTCGCGCGCTTGCGCGGCGCCGGAGCCTCCACCGTCTCCACGGCCACCTCGGCGACCGGCGCGGCCGGGGCCTTGCGGGTGCGCTTGCGCGGGGTCTCGGCGACCGGCTCCGCGACGACCGCCGGGGCAACCGTCTCGACGACGGTCTCGGCGACCGTCTCGACCGCCGGGGCGGCGGCCTTGCGGGTGCGCTTGCGCGGGGTGCGGGCGGCCGGGGTCTCGGCGCCGGGCTCCACCGCGGTCTCGACGACGACCTCGGCAGCCACCTCGGCGACCGGCGCGGCCGGGGCCTTGCGGGTGCGCTTGCGCGGGGTCCGGACCGCAGGGGTCCCGGCCTCGACGACCGGCTCCACGACCGGCTCCACGACGACCGCCGGGGCGGCGTCGATCACCGGAGCCGGAGCGGCCTCGACCACGGCGGCCTCGACCATGGCCGTCTCGACCACGGCCGGGGCGGCGGCGGAGTTACGACGGTTGCGGTTGCGGC
Source organism: Kitasatospora griseola (assembly GCF_014648555.1). Lineage (GTDB taxonomy): Bacteria > Actinomycetota > Actinomycetes > Streptomycetales > Streptomycetaceae > Kitasatospora > Kitasatospora griseola. Next base: position 311,559 of record NZ_BMRI01000003.1, on the reverse strand, counting down.
GGCGCGAGCTGCGGCCCTCACCGGGGGCGGCCGGGGCGGCGGCGGGCTGCTCGGTGGTCGGCAGGGCCGGGGCGGCGGTGCCGACGGCGGCGGAGCTGCCGCCGCGGGTGCGGCGACGCTCGCGGTTGCGGCGGGCCGGACGCTCGGCGGGAGCCGGGGTCTCGGGGGCGGCAGCGCCCCGTCCGCCGCGTCCGCCGCCGGTGCGGCCGGTGCGCTGGCCGCGGCCGCCGGTCTCGCCGAGGTCCTCGACCTCTTCGGCGGCCAGGCCGGCCCGGGTGCGCTCGGAGCGCGGCAGGATGCCCTTGGTGCCGGGGGCGATGCGGAGCAGCTCGTACAGGTGCGGGGAGGTGGAGTAGGTCTCCTCCGGGTCGTTGAACGGCAGGTCCAGCGCCTTGTTGATGAGCTGCCAGCGCGGGATGTCGTCCCAGTCGACCAGGGTGACGGCGGTGCCGGAGGCGCCGGCCCGGCCGGTGCGGCCGATCCGGTGCAGGTAGGTCTTCTCGTCGTCGGTGCACTGGTAGTTGATGACGTGGGTGACGCCTTCGACGTCGATGCCGCGGGCGGCGACGTCGGTGCAGACCAGGACGTCGACCTTGCCGTTGCGGAAGGCGCGCAGCGCCTGCTCGCGGGCGCCCTGGCCGAGGTCGCCGTGCACCGCGCCGGCCGCGAAGCCGCGCTTGGTGAGCTGGTCGGCGACGTCGGCGGCGGTGCGCTTGGTGCGGCAGAAGATCATCGCCAGGCCGCGGCCGTCGGCCTGCAGGATCCGGGAGACCATCTCGACCTTGTCGAGCGAGTGGGCACGGAAGATGTGCTGCTCGATGTTGGCGACGGTGGTGCCGGTGTCGTCCGGCGCGGCGGCCCGGATGTGGGTGGGCTGGCTCATGTACCGGCGGGCCAGCGAGATGACCTGGCCGGGCATGGTGGCGGAGAAGAGCAGGGTCTGCCGCTTGGCGGGCAGCATGGTGATGATCTTCTCGACGTCGGGCAGGAAGCCGAGGTCGAGCATCTCGTCGGCCTCGTCCAGCACCAGCGCGCGGACCTGGGACAGGTCGAGCTTGCGCTGGCCGGCCAGGTCGAGCAGGCGGCCGGGGGTGCCGACGACGATGTCGACGCCCTTCTTCAGGGCCTCGACCTGCGGTTCGTAGGCGCGGCCGCCGTACACGGCGAGGACACGGACGTTGCGGACCTTGCCGGCGGTCTGCAGGTCGTTGGTGACCTGGGTGCACAGCTCGCGGGTGGGCACCACGATGAGCGCCTGCGGGCTCTCGGTGAGCTGCTCGGCGGTGGCCCGGCCGGCGGCGACGTCGGCCTTGACCACGACGCGCTCGATCAGCGGGAGGCCGAAGCCCAGGGTCTTTCCGGTGCCGGTCTTGGCCTGGCCGATGACGTCGTGGCCGGTCAGCGCGACCGGGAGGGTCATCTCCTGGATCGGGAAGGGGTGGACGATGCCGACCGCCTCCAGGGCCTCGGCGGTCTCCGGGAGGATGCCGAGTTCCCGGAAGGTCGTCTTGATGGGTTCGCCGGTGGTGGACAGGGTGCTGCCTCTTCCATGTGGAGGGGCCGAGTTCGAGCGCGTCCTGCCGTGCCCGCGCTGCCCGGTGAGGGGCGCGTCGGGCGGGCGGCGCGGGGGAGGGCGTCCCGTTGACGGGGTCGTGCGGCCCGGCGCGTCCTGGCGCGGTCCGCGGCGGCCCTCGCTCGGCCTGATGCGGTGCCTGGGCCCGAGGCTCGGGCCAGGTCGGAGCCGATCGGCTCTCCGACCGGGCATCCGCGTACGTGAGCGCCGGATGCGGTGTACCGGGCGGCGGAACGCCGCCGGGCACGACTGCGCGGCCTGCCGATGAACGGACGGGCCGCGCGGGTTCACACCTGGCCTCGCTACCTACCATACAGTCAAGCGACGACTCGAACACGTGACGGCGAATACTCCGACCGGCCGCGCCGGGCTGGCGGGACGGCCGCGGGCGGTCCTCGGACCCGTCGGGACCACTAAGGTCGGATGCCATGGAGACTCAGGAACCCGGTGACGGGATCACCGACTCGATCGGGCCCTGGGCGGCCCGGGCCGCCGACCCGCAGTACCGCGCGGCGGTGCTCGACCTGCTGGGCGCGCTCGCGTACGGCGAGCTGAGCGCCTTCGAGCGGCTCGCCGAGGACGCCAAGTTCGCGCCCGGCATCGCGGAGAAGGCCGCGCTGGCCCGGATGGCCTCCGCCGAGTTCCAGCACTACCAGCTGCTGCACGACCGGCTGGCCGAGGTGGGCGCCGACCCGGTCGCGGTGATGGAGCCGTTCGTCGAGCCGCTGGAGGCCTTCCACCGGATGACCGCGCCGTCCGACTGGCTGGAGGGCCTGGTCAAGGCGTACGTCGGCGACGCCATCGCGACCGACTTCTACCGCGAGGTGGCGGTCCGGCTGGACGACGACACCCGGGACCTGGTGCTGCGGGTGATGGCCGACACCGGGCACGCCGAGTTCGCGGTGGAGCGGGTGCGGCAGGCGATCGAGGAGGACCCGCGGGTCGGCGGGCGGCTCGCGCTGTGGGGACGCCGGCTGATGGGCGAGGCGCTCAGCCAGGCGCAGCGGGTGGTCGCCGAGCGGGACGCGCTGTCCAACCTGCTGGTCGGCGGCGCGCACGTGCGCGGCTTCGACCTGGTCGAGGTCGGCAAGATGTTCAACCGGATCACCGAGACCCACACCAAGCGGATGGCGGCGCTCGGCCTGGCGTCCTGAGCGGCCGTCAGGCGTGGCGATGGCATCCTGAGCGGCCGTCACGCGTGGCGATGGCATCCTGAGCGGCCGTCAGGCGTGGCGATGGCATCCTGAGCGGCCGTCAGGCGTGGCGGTGGCGGTGGCGGCCGCGCCGGGCGGGCGCGAGGTCCGGCCGGGCCGGCACCGACACCAGCAGCGCCGCCACCACGACGGACACCGCCAGCTGCACCGCCGGGGCGTGGCCGTCCAGCACGTAGCGGGTGAGCCGGCCGGCCAGCACGGCGGACACCAGGGCGGTGCCGACCGGCAGGGCGCGCGGCCCGGGGAACAGTGCGGGCCGGGCCAGCACGGCGCCGAACCCGACGGCGAGGCCGATCAGGACGAACGCGATCGTCTCCCACACGGCTGCCTCCCGGGGCTGTACGGCGCTGCGGCACCCACCGCCTACCCGCCCGGACCCGCCGGTACGCACAGCACGGCGCCCCGTCCCCCCGAGTGGGGGAACGGGGCGCCGGTGACGTGCTGTCAGAGCGTGCCGAAGCCGACCTTGCGGACGGACGGCTCGCCGATCTCGACGTAGGCCAGCCGGTCGGCCGGGACGATCACCTTGCGGCCGTGCTCGTCGGCCAGCGTGAGCAGCTTGGCGCTGCCGTCCAGGGCCTTGGCGACCGCGTCCGCCACCTCTTCGGCAGATTGCGCGCTCTCCAGGACGATCTCCCGGTTCGCGTTCTGCACGCCGATCTTGACCTCCACGGCTTCCGTCCCTCCGGTAGCTGGCCGCGCGCGCCGAACCGCCGTTCGCGGGCGGCGCGCCGTACGGGCTTCACCTTAAGGCAGCGGAGCGGCTGGGAGGCGAACGTCCCGGGTCGGTCCGCTCAGGGCCGAATCGGCGGTCATTCGCCGGCGGCGCCGGAGCCCTCCTGGACCGGGTGCATGGGGAAGCCCTTCAGGCCGCGCCAGGCCAGGCTGGCGACCAGCCGGACCGCCTCGTCGCGCGGGACCTCGGACCCCTGGGACAGCCAGTACCGGGCGGTGATCTGGGCCATGCCGCAGACGCCCACCGCGAGCAGCTTGGCCTCCGCGTCCGGCAGGTCGGTGTCCTCGGCGATCACCTTGGAGACCAGGGTGGCGCTCAGGTCGGTGGCCCGCTCGACCCGGTCGCGCACGGCCGGCTCGTTGGTCAGGTCCGACTCGAAGACCAGCCGGAACGCGCCGGACTCGCTGGAGACGTAGTGGAAGTACGCCTCCATGGTCGCGGCGACCCGCTGCTTGTTGTCGCTGGTCGCCTCCAGCGCCGCCCGGGTGCCGTCGACCAGGGCGTCGCAGTGCTTGTCCAGCAGCGCGAGGTAGAGCTCCAGCTTCCCCGGGAAGTGCTGGTACAGCACCGGCTTGCTGACGCCGGCCCGCTCGGCGATGTCGTCCATGGCGGCTGCGTGGTAGCCCTGGGCGACGAACACCTCCTGGGCGGCTCCGAGCAGTTGTTCACGGCGGGCGCTACGCGGCAGGCGGGCGCCGCGCGGACGCTCCTGCGCCTCCTGGATGGCCGTCACGGCGCTCCTCACTTCACGGTCTGCGATGGCTGGCAAGGTGTTGATTCTACTTTTCGGTAACCCGCGTGTGCGCGGATGAAGCCGAGTAAAGCGCACCACCGCCCTTGTCGGGAGCCCACAATACGGCCCGGACCAGGGGTGTCCACAGGTCGAGACCGGCCCGGGACCGGGTTCGGGGACGGGCCGAATCGCACCGGTGGCGGGCCGTCCTCACTACCATCGTGCTCCATGAGCGCCGCCCAGCACCCCCTCGCCGCCCTGGAGCCGTACCGCACCGTCGAGGTGCCCGGCGCGGCCGTGGCCGTCAGCCGCCACTCCGAACCCCGCGACGGGCTGCCGCCCGCCCTGTTCGTGCACGGGCTCGGCGGCTCCGGCGACAACTGGCTGGAGCTGCTCGACCAGCTCTCCGAGGACGTCGACGGGGAAGCGGTCGACCTTCCCGGCTTCGGCTGGTCCGCGCCGCCGCTGGACGGCAACCTGACCGTCTCCGGGCACGTCCGCGCCGTCATCGGCTACCTGGAGGAGACCGCCCGCGGGCCGGTCCACCTGTTCGGCAACTCGCTCGGCGGCGCGGTCTCCGTCCGGCTCGCCGCGCTCCGCCCCGACCTGGTGCGCAGCCTCACCCTGATCTCCCCGGCGCTGCCCGAGCTGCCCCCGCAGCGCACCGCCTGGCCCACCGGGATGCTGGCCGTCCCCGGCGTGGTCGAACTGCTCCGCCGCCGCAACGCCGGCAGCTCCCCGGAGAACGCCACCGCCGAACTGCTGCGGCTGGTCTACGGCGACCCCGAGGGCATCCCCGCGCACCGCCGGGCCCGGGCCGTCGCCGAGTACCGGCGCCGCACCGCGCTGCCGTACGCGCTGCAGGCGCTGGCCGGGTCCGCGCGCGGCATCGTCACCGCCTACACCGAGCGCGGCGAGCAGTCGCTGTGGCGGCAGGCCCGGCAGGTCGAGGTGCCGGTACTGCTGGTCTACGGGCTCAAGGACAAGCTGGTCTCCTACCGCTCCGCCCGGCGGGCCTGCGCCGCGTTCCGGGACGCCCGGCTGCTGGTGCTCCCCGAGTCCGGGCACGTGGCGATGCTGGAGCACCCCGAGCCGGTGGCCCGCGCGGTGCGCGAACTGCTCGCCGAGGCCGACGCCGCCCGCTGACCCCGCCCGCACGGGCGCACGCACGGGCGCACGCACGGGCGCACGCACGGGCGCGGGGCCGAGAACGCGGCGGCGACGCGCGAGGTCACGGCCGTTCACTCGATCAGGTGGCAAGCCGGGCCGGGCCCCTGGGGGGTCCGGCCCGGCGCTCTACCGTCGTGTTGTCGGACCGAACAGGTGTGGGGGGCGAGACGGCGAAGGCGGCGGACGCGGGGAGCGGGCGCCGGCCGGACGGCCGTCGAGCACGGACGCACTTCCTGTTGTCGTAGGGCCGGAACCCGTCGAAACGCTCGTGCTCAGGAGGCGTCGTGCGCATAGCTCTGCTCACCGAGGGCGGTCATTCCGTCGCACAGGGTGGTGAAGGGGGCTGGTGCGGCCGTCTGGTCGACGGCCTGCCCGAGCACGAATTCCGGCTCCACCGCCTGCTCCCGGCCGACCGCCCCGCCCCGCCCACCGGGGTTCGCGGCCTGCACGGCGTCCACGAACTGCCCATGTGGGGCCGCCGGCCGGCCGGGCGCGGGCCCACCTCGCTGCGCCGCCGCGGCTACGCCCGGGCGTACGAGGAACTGGTGCGTGCCCTGGTGATGCCCGGTGAACGGGCCGGTTTCGGGCCCGCGCTGTACCGGCTGGCCGCGCTCGGCCGGGAGGACGACGCGCTGCCCGCGTTCCTCGCCTCCGGCCACGCGCACCGCGTGCTGGAGCGGAGCTGGCGGATGCCCGGCGCCGACACCGCCGGCGGCCAGCCGCAGGTCTGCGACGTGCTGGTCGCCGCCGACCTGTTGGAGCAGTGCCTGCGGCCGCTGTCCGCGCCCTGGTACGGCACCGGCCCGGCCGGGCTCGGCGGGGCCGACCTGTGCCACGTGGTCGGCGGCGGGCCGGCCGCGCTGCCCGCGCTGGTCGCCCGCGAACTGCACGGCGTCCCGTTCGTGGTCACCGAGCACGGCCTGCACCTGCGCGAGCAGTACCGCGGCTACCGCTCCGCGCCCTACCGCTGGCCGGTGCGCGCCCTGCTGCTGTCGTTCTTCCGGCAGCTCGCCGAGGAGACCTACCGGCAGGCCGCCGTGCTCACTCCCGGCAGCGACTACGACCGCCAGTGGCAGCAGCGCTGCGGCGGCGACCCCGCCCGCACCCGGATCGTCCACGAGGGCACCCCCGCCACCGGGCGGGCCGCCGCCGGCGCCGAACCCGCGGCGCCCACCCTGGTCTGGGCCGGTGCGCTGGAGCCCGGCCGCGACCCCGAACTGATGCTGCACGCCTTCGCGCGAGTCCAGGCGGAACTGCCGGACGCTCGGCTGACCATGTACGGCGAGGAGGGCGCCCCCGGCTACCGCGCGCACTGCGAGGCGATCGCCGGACGGCTCGGCATCGCCGGGGCCGTCGAGTTCGCCGGGCGGCCGAGCAGCCTGGCCGCGGCCTGGGCGGCCGGCAGCGCCGTGGTGTTCAGCGCGCTCGCCCAGCGCAGCCCCCGGCTGCTCGCCGACGCCATGCTCAGCGGCCGCGCCGTGGTCGCCACCGAGGTCGGGGTGGCCCGCGAGGTGCTCGGCCCGACCGGGCTGCTGGTGCCGCCGCGCAGCCCGCGGGCCCTCGCCGGGGCCTGTCTGGCGCTGCTGCACGACCACGAGCGCCGCTGCCGCCTGGGCCTCGCCGGTCGGCTGCGGGCGCAGGAACGCTTCGGTGTCGAGCCCGTCGTCGGCGCGTTCCGCGAGATCTACCTCGAACTGGTCTCCCGCTACCCGGCGTTCCCGGCCCGGCCCGGCGCCCCCGCCCGGCCGTTCGCCCGCCCCGCCGAGTACTGGGTGGCGGCCGCCGCCCCCGCGCTCGCGGAGGCGGTGTGAGTCAGCCGCCGCCCGCCGATCCGGTCCGGGAACTCCTCGACGCCAACCGCGAGCTGTGCGAGCGGGCCGTCGATCCGCTGGAGATCGCCGCCGCCCTGGAGGACTCCGGCCTGGCCGCCGACGGCGCCGCCCGCTACCGGCACGCCGACGTCTTCGGCCTCGCCGAGGAGCTGTTCGCCCGGGTGCCGCGCCGACCGCCGGAACCCGAACCGCCGCCGCCCGACACCGCCGGACGGCTCCGGTCGCCGATCGCCGGGCCGGCCGGCGCGCTCGTCCACCTGCTGCCGCTGCTGCCGGCCGCCGCGCTCGGCGGGCCGGTCGGCGGGGCGCTGGCGGTGCTGGCGGGGGCGGGCGCGCACGCGCTGGCCGCCGGACCGGACGGCGGCGATGCGCCGCGGCCGTCCGCGGTCGCCGGGTGGCGGCCGGACGACGGGCTGCTCGACGGTCCGGCGGCGCCCGGCCCGCCGGGCCGCGGGCCGTCCCGGTGGTGGTCCGGCCGGTGGGCCGCGCTCGGCGAGGGGGCCGGCAGCGGACTGCTGCTCGCCCTGCTCTGCGCCGTCGCCCCCGCCTCGGCGCTGGTGGTCGCGCTCGGCGCGGTGAGCGCCCGGTGGGGCGCGGCCCGGCTGCGCCGGTTCGGGCAGCGGCAGACGGCGGTCGCCACGCTGGGGGAGTTCCGTTCCCGGCTGCGACCCGCGCTGCCGCTGGCCGTGCTGGCGCAGCTGGCGGTGCTCGCCGTGCTCGGCCGGGTCGTCGCGGGGGGCGGCTCCGGCCTCGGGTGGGCCGTGCTGCTGGTGGTCGGCGTGCTGCCGCTGCCGGCCGGCGTGCTCCGCGGCGCCGGGCGTCCCGGCGCGGCCGCGCTCGCCGTGCTGACGGCCGCGACCGGCGCCGCCGTGCTCTCGCTGCCCGGCCCCGCGCACTGGCTCGGGGCGCCGCCGCCGGGCCCGGTGCTGGCCGCCGCGCTCGGCCCGGCCGTTCTGCTGGCCGGGTACGCCTGGCCGCTGAGCGTCCGGCCGGGTGCGTACTCCGATGTGTCGTTCAGATCTCGTTGCCCGGCCGGTGCCGGGCCTGATGGAAGGACTTGGGCCCGATGAGGGTGCTGTTGCTGGGAGCCGACGGGTTCATCGGCCGGCGGGTCGCCGACCGGCTGCTGGCGGAGGAGGGGCTCCAGGTGACCGTGCTGGGCCGGGGCGATTCCGCCGACATCAGGTTCGACCTGGCCGCGGGGAGTCCGGGCGCGCTGGCCCGGTTCCTGGACGCGGTCGCGCCGCAGGTGGTGATCAACTGCGCCGGGGCCACCTACGGGACGTCGCGGGCGCTGATCCGGGCGAACACGCTGGCGGTGGCGACGGTCTGCGAGGCGATCCGGCGCAGCCGGGAGCCGGCCCGGCTGGTACACGTCGGGTCGGCGGCCGAGTACGGGCCGGCCCAGCCGGGCGGACCGATCCCGGAGAACGCGGAGCCGCGCCCGGTCGGGCCGTACGGGGTGTCGAAGCTGGCGGGCACCGAGCTGGTGCTGAGTTCGGGGCTGGACGCGCTGGTGCTGCGGGTGTTCGACGTGGTCGGCCCGGGCTCGCCGACGGCCTCGCTGTTCGGGCGGCTGGCGGAGGGCCTGCGGCGGGCGCTGGAGCAGGAGGAGGGCCAGGTGCGGATGCCGGACCTGTCCGGCTACCGGGATTTCGTGGACGTCCGGGACGTGGCGCGGGCGATCCAGGCGGCGGCGGTCTCCGCGGCCACCGGCGTGATCAACATCGGCAGCGGTCACGCGGTGCGGGCCCGGGAGGCGGCGCACCTGCTGGTCAGGGCGTCCGGTTTCGAGGGCACGATCAGCGAGGACGCCCGGCAGGTGGTGCTGCCCGCCCAGCAGACCGCCGCTGAGGGCGCCCGGACGGTCGAGGCACGGGCCGCCGCCGAGCCGGTGCAGTGGCGGCAGGCGGACGTCCGGACCGCCCGTGACCGTCTCGGATGGCGGACACAGGTCCCATTGGAGGAATCGCTCGGGGATGTCTGGCTGGAGACCGCCTGCCGGGTCTGATCCGGCCCGGCGCGGCCTGGCCAGGGGGTGCGGCGCGGGGTGCGAAGTCTCGCCATCCGGTGTAACCCGTCTCACCAAATGAAACTGCTGTCTCGGAATACCCCCGGCACGTGACACTGTTGGCGTAGTCGAACCGAGAAACTGACGACCATCGGAGTCCTTGTGTCGCTGCCACCCCTGGTCGAGCCGGCCGCCGAGCTCACCGTAGAAGAGGTCCGCCGGTACTCCCGCCACCTGATCATCCCCGACGTGGGGATGGACGGGCAGAAGCGGCTCAAGAACGCCAAGGTGCTGTGTGTCGGCGCCGGCGGTCTCGGCTCGCCCGCCCTGATGTACATGGCCGCCGCCGGCGTCGGCACGCTCGGCATCGTCGAGTTCGACACCGTCGACGAGTCGAACCTGCAGCGCCAGATCATCCACGGCCAGTCCGACATCGGCCGCTCCAAGGCCGAGTCCGCGCGCGACTCGGTCAAGGAGATCAACCCGCTGGTCGAGGTGATCCTGCACGAGGAGCGCCTCGACAACGACAACGTGATGGAGATCTTCTCCGGCTACGACCTGATCGTCGACGGCACCGACAACTTCGCCACCCGGTACCTGGTGAACGACGCTGCGGTGCTGCTCGGCAAGCCGTACGTGTGGGGCTCCATCTACCGCTTCGACGGCCAGGCCAGCGTGTTCTGGGCCGAGCACGGCCCGTGCTACCGCTGCCTGTACCCGGAGGCCCCGCCGCCGGGCATGGTCCCGTCCTGCGCCGAGGGCGGCGTGCTCGGCGTGCTGTGCGCGTCGATCGGCTCGATCCAGGTCAACGAGGCGATCAAGCTGCTGGCCGGCATCGGCGAGCCGCTGGTCGGCCGACTGATGATCTACGACGCCCTGGAGATGCAGTACCGCTCGGTGAAGGTCCGCAAGGACCCGAACTGCGCGCTGTGCGGCGAGAACCCGACCGTCACCGAGCTGATCGACTACGAGTCGTTCTGCGGTGTCGTCTCGGAGGAGGCCTCGGCCGCCGCCCTCGGCTCCACGATCACCTCCAAGCAGCTCAAGGAGTGGATCGACAACGGCGAGGACATCGACATCATCGACGTCCGCGAGGTCAACGAGTACGAGATCGTCAGCATCCCGGGCGCCCGGCTGATCCCGAAGAACGAGTTCCTGATGGGCAACGCCCTGCAGGACCTGCCGCAGGACAAGCGGATCGTGCTGCACTGCAAGACCGGTGTCCGCTCGGCCGAGGTGCTGGCCGTGCTCAAGTCCGCGGGCTTCGCGGACGCGGTGCACCTGGGTGGCGGCGTGATCGGCTGGGTCAACCAGATCGAGCCGGAGAAGCCCGTCTACTGACGGACGATCGACCCGACAGAGCATCAGCGAACCGCCCGACCAGGGGAATTCCCCCGGTCGGGCGGTTTTGCGTGACCATGGGCGCGGAACAGCACACCTGCGTCGGTCGGGGCGCACACGTTCGAGAGACGGGGGAGTCCCATGGGCAGGCACCTGGTGGTCGGCGCCGGTCCGGTGGGCTCGGCCACCGCACGGCTGCTCGCCGAGCGCGGCGAGGAGGTCGTGGTGGTCACCCGCACCGCCTCCGCCGCCGCCCCGCTGGACGGCGTGCCCCGCCTGCGGCTGGACGCGTCGGACGCGCAGGCCCTCGCCGAGGCCGCCGACGGCGCCGCGGTGCTCTACAACTGCGCCAACCCGCCCTACCACCGCTGGCCCGAGGTGTGGCCGCCGCTGGCCGCCTCGCTGCTCGCCGCCGCCGAGCGCAGCGGCGCGGTGCTGGCGACCGTCTCCAACCTGTACGGCTACGGCGCGGTGGACGGGCCGATGAGCCCGGACACGCCGCTGCGGCCGGTGTCCGACAAGGGCGAGGTGCGGGCCGCGATGTGGCACGACGCGCTGGCCGCGCACCGGGCGGGGCGGGTGCGGGTCACCGAGGTGCGGGGCTCCGACTACCTGGCGGCGAACGCGGCGGGCGTGCTCGACGACCGGGCGTTCTCCCGCGCCCTGGCCGGCCGGAGCGTGCAGGTCCTCGGCGACCCGGCCGCCCCGCACAGCTGGACGGCCCCGCAGGACGTCGCCCGGCTGCTGGCCGTGGTCGGCGCCGACGAGCGCGCCTGGGGCCGGGCCTGGCACGTGCCGAGCAACGCGCCGCGCAGCCAGCGGCAGGTGATCGCCGAGCTGTGCGCGGCCGCTGGGCGGCCCGCGGTGAAGGTCACCGGCATCCCCCGCCCGGTGCTGGCCCTGCTCGGCCTGGTCAATCCGACGATCCGCTCCGCCCGGGACACCGCCTACCAGTTCGAGCGCCCGTTCGTGCTCGACGACACCGCCACCCGCGAGACCTTCGGCCTGGCGCCGACGCCCTGGGACGAGATGCTCGCCCAGGTCGTCGCCGCGTACCCGTAGGGCCTTAGAGCGCGCTCCTGCGCTGGAGGATGTTGTAGGCGACCCAGCCCGGCAGGACGGGCAGCCAGAAGGTCAGCAGGCGGTACAGGAACACCGCCGGGGTGGCCGCGGTGAGCGGGACGCCGGCCGCGGTCAGGGCGCCGATCAGGGCGATCTCTACCGGGCCGATGCCGCCCGGGGTGGGGATCGCCGAACCGGCCGCGTTGGCGGTCAGGAACACCACGGCGACGGCCGAGTAGGTGACGTGCCCGCCGCCGCCGAACGCCTGCACCGAGGCGTCCAGGCAGGCCGTGAAGGACAGCGTCAGCAGCAGGATGCCGCCGAAGCCGGTGATCAACTTGCGCGGGGTCTGCATCAGGTCGAGCATCCGCGGGATCACGCCGAAGAGCAGCGAGCGGACCCGGGTCACCACGAACCGGCGCAGCGGGGCGACCGCGGCCACCACCAGGGCGAGCACCGCGGCGGACAGCACCCCGATGATCACCGCCCGGGACGCGCCCAGGTCCCCATTGGTCTGGGTGCCGGTGATCAGGCCGAAGGCGAACAGCAGCAGCAGGTGGCCGCCGAGCCCGGCCAGCTGGGAGGCGCCCACCGAGGCGGCGGCCTGCACCGGCCGGATCCCGGCCTTCTGCAGGTAGCGGGTGTTCAGCGCGATGCCGCCGACCGCCGCCGGGGCGACCAGCTTCACGAACGACCCCGCGACCTGCGCCGCGACCGTCCGCCCGAACGGCAGCTTCTCCGGGACGAACCCGGTCAGGCTCATCGCCGCCGCCACGTACGAGGCGGCCGCGGCGGCCAGTGCGGCCGCCGCCCAGGCCCAGTTCATCTGGGAGACCTTGAACTGGTCCGGCCGGATCGTGGTCAGAGCCAGGTAGGCGGCGAAGGTCAGCGCCACCAGCATGATCAGCGTCTTCGGCTTGAGCCGCTCCAGCTTGGCCGGGGCCATCGGCGCCTCGGGGGCGATCTGCAGGATCTGCCCGCGCAGCTTGGCCAGCAGGTCCTCGTTGGCCTGCGCGATGTCCTCCTCGGCCTGCTGCTGGGTGCGTTCGCCCGACGCGACCTGCTTGAGCGCCAGCGCCTTCGCGGCGGCCTTCCGCTCCTTGGTCATCCGCTTCAGGTCGCCGCGGGTCTGCCGGCTCAGGCCGACCGGCTGCAGCAGCGGCAGCGCCTCGGCGACCCGGGCCGGGCCGAGCACCTCGGTGGCGGCGGCCACCGCCCGCTCCGGGCCGGTGCGCAGCGCGAAGGTGGTGAGCAGCTGCGCGACGTCGATGCGCAGCGTCAGGTCGCCGGCCGCGATGTCGCCGCCGGACAGGTTGATCAGGCAGCCGGTGCGGTCGTCCACCGCCAGCAGGGACTCGCCGGTGAGACGGCGGTGCGCGATCCGGCGCTCGTGCAGGGTGGACACCGAGGTCCAGAACGAGGCCATCACCGCGTCGGTGACCTCCTCGTCGGCGAGCTCGTCCAGGGTGCGGCCGGCGACGTTCTCGTACACCAGGATCGCGGCGTCCGGGCCGAGCTCGGAGGTGGCGACCAGCTGCGGGGCGCGGGCCCCGGAGGCGGCGGCCGCGTAGGCGATCAGCGCCTCCTGTTCGAGTGCCTGGCGCAGTGACTGCGGGCTACGGCGGACCGCGACCGAGCGCAGCCGCAGCCGCCGCCAGGCCCGGTAGAAGAAGCCGGAGGCCTGCTGCTCGCGGTCGATGATGTGCACGTCCAGCAGCGGCCCCTGCTGTTGGACGACCAGGTAGCGGCGGGTGCCGCCGGGGCCGTCGGAGGCGGTGTGCGCGGCGGACGGGGTGAAGCCGACCTTGCGCAGGCCGATCATCAGGTGCTGCCCGGTCGGCCGGATGTTCGGCGAGCCGATCGCGTACAGCGTGCCGTACGCGACCGACCAGCCGATCAGCACGGTGAGCAGCAGCGACAGCGGGGTGGTGTAGCCGTTGACGAGTTCGGTCGCGCCGGAGAGGATCACCACGATCCACAGCGCGACCCGCCAGCGTGGTCGGCTCGACATGCCGACGGCCGTCATGTACGCGATCACCGGGGCGAGGTAGCCGTGCACCGGGTCGGTGAGGGTCTCCTCGTGGCCCGGCGGGAACTGGGTCAGCGCGTTGCGGATCTCCTCGGGGGCGCTGGCCGCGACCCACCAGTCGACGCCCAGCGAGACGCCGTAGGCGAGCACCGAGGCCAGTACGCCGTCGGCGACCCGCAGGCCGTCGCGTTTGATCAGCCGCTCCACCGCGAAGGCCAGCGGCACCGCCAGCACCGCGACCGAGGAGACCAGCGCGGAGATGGTGGACAGCAGGTCGGGGATCCGCTTGGCGTTGACCGTGATGTCGTTCTCGATGCCGCTGGTGGTGGAGACCGCCACCTGCGCCAGCACGAACACCGCGACGATGCCGAGCAGCCCGGCGAGGAAGCGCAGCAGGTCCGAGGGCCGGTGGGCGCGCGGCGGCAGCAGCGGTTCGTCGACCGCCAGGTAGTCGCCGGCCGGTTCCTCGGCCTCGGTCCCCTCTCCGGTCCGCTCGCCGGGGGGATGCCCGCCGGGTTGCTCGTCCTGGTGCTGGCCCGGTCGCTCCGGCGGCCGGTCCGGTGTGCCCGGACGGTCCGACCCGTCGTCCGGCGGCAGCTGAGCGGCCACCGCGTCCTCCCCCGTGTGGTGCGCGTCCCGCGCCCGGTGGCGCAGGTCGACCGGCGGGGCGTCCTGCGCCCGCGGGGCGGAACCGTCGGTGGCGGACTCCTCGGAGCCCTTGTCCACGTTCAATTCAGCCGTCCCGGTCATCTGGTCTTGTTCCCTCGCGTGTCGCACTGCCCCGAAGATGCTGCCATGCCCGGAACCCCGGTGCGGTCCAGGGGCAGTATCCCGCGCGCCGCATCGCTCGCACGGGGGTGCTGGAAATCGACCGGATGAGGAAGAATGCGGCGGATGACCGAGCAGGACGAGGTGCCCGAGATCCCGCCGTACGCGGAGGCCGTGCTCGACCTGGCCGAACGGATCCCGCCGGGCCGGGTGATGACCTACGGCGACGTCGCCGAGTACCTGGGCCGCGGCGGCCCCCGCCAGGTCGGCCGGGTGATGGCGATGTACGGCGGTTCGGTGCCCTGGTGGCGGGTGATCCGCGCGGACGGGCGGCCGCTGCCCGGCCACGAGCACCGGGCGCTGCCCGAGTACCGCGCCGAGGGCACCCCGCTGCGCACGGCGGCCGGCGAGCCGCGGGTCGACCTGCGGGCGGCGCGCTGGGACGGGACCGCTCCGGACGCCTGACCGCCCGACCGCCTGACCGGGGAAGGTGCGCCGGAGGGGTCTGTGGGTGCAGGATCGTAGGCTCGATGCGGCGGGCTCGTTCCCCGGAGAGTCCTTCGCCGATCCGCCCGCCACTGAACCGCCGTACGACCCTGGACCGCAGTGACCTCACCGTTCCGCCTGGTGCGCAGCCCCCTCGCGCAGCCCGAACCGCCCGTGCTGGACGCCTTCCAGCAGGCGGTGGTCGAGCACGCGTCGGGGCCGTTGCTGGTGCTCGCCGGGCCCGGCACCGGCAAGACCACCACGCTGGTCGAGGCGGTCGCCCGGCGGATCGCGGAGGGCGCCGCGCCCGACCGTGTGCTGGTTCTCACCTTCAGCCGCAAGGCGGCGATGGAGCTGCGCGACCGGATGACCGCCCGGATCGGCACCACCGTCCCGCAGGCCACCACCTTCCACTCGTTCTGCTACGCCCTGCTGCGCGCCCACCAGCCGCCCGAGGAGTACGCCGAGCCGCTGCGGCTGCTGTCCGGCCCCGAGCAGGACGTGATGGTCCGCGAGCTGCTGGCCGGCGGCGCCGAGGACGCCAAGGCGGGCACCGCGACCATCCGCTGGCCGCTCGACCTGCGGGCCTGCCTGACCACCCGCGGTTTCGCCGACGAGGTCCGCGCGGTGCTCGCCCGCAGCCGTGAGCTCGGTCTCGGCGAGGAGGAGCTGCTGCGCTTCGCGGAGGGCGTCCAGCGCCCCGACTGGGCCGCCGCCGCGCACTTCCTGGCCGAGTACCTGGACGTGCTCGACCTGCGCGGCGTCCTCGACTACGCCGAGCTCGTGCACCGCGCCGTGCTGCTCGCCGAACGCGCGGACGTCGCCGACCGGCTCCGCGACCGCTACGACGTGGTGTTCGTCGACGAGTACCAGGACACCGACCCGGCCCAAGTGCGGCTGCTGCAGCGGCTGGCCGGCGGCGGCCGGGACCTGGTGGCGGTCGGCGACCCCGACCAGTCGATCTACGCGTTCCGCGGCGCCGACGTGAACGGCATCCTGGAGTTCCCCGACGCGTTCCGGCAGACCGACGGCCGGCCCGCCGAGGTCAAGGTGCTGCGGGTGTCCCGGCGCTCCGGCGCGGTGCTGCTGGCCGCCTCCCGGGAGCTCGCCCGCCGGATGCCGATGGGCCGCCTCCCCGCCGACAAGCTCGCCGCGCACCGCGCCCTGCTGCCCTCCCGGGAGGGCGGCGGCGTCGAGGTGTACACCTATCCGACGCCCGGCGCCGAACTCGACTCGGTCGCCGACCTGCTGCGCCGCGCCCACCTGGAGGACGGCGTCCCCTGGGGCGAGATGGCGGTGCTGGTGCGGGCCGGCTCCCGGTCGATACCGGGCGTGCGCCGCGCGCTGGCCGCCGCCGGCGTGCCGCTGGAGATCGACGGCGACGACCTGCCGCTGCGCGAGGAACCCGCCGTCATCCCGCTGCTGCTCGCCCTGCGGGTCTGCGCCGAGGGCGAGGGCGCGCTGAGCGCCGACCTCGCGCACACCCTGCTCACCGGCCCGCTCGCCGCCCTGGACGGCTCCGACCTGCGCCGGCTCGGCCGCACCCTGCGCGAGGAGGAGCGCCGGGCCCTGGCCGAGGACGGGGTGGCCGGCGTGGTCCGCCCCGCCGAGGAACTCGTCCGCGAGGCGCTGGAGCGGCCCGAGCTGCTCGCCCTGCTGGACGCCCCGTACGCCCGGCGCGCCTACGAGTTCGGCGTGCTGCTGCGCAAGGTCCGCGAACTGCTGGCGGGCGGCGCGTCCGGCGAGGACGCGCTGTGGGAGCTGTGGGACGGCTCCCGGCGCTGGCGCGAACGCCTGGAGCGGGCCGCGCTGCGCGGCGGCGCGGTCGGCCGCAACGCCGACCGGGACCTGGACGCGCTGTGCGCGCTGTTCGAGACCGCCGCCCGCGCCGAGGAGCGGGTGTCCGGGCACCGCGGCGCGCTCGACCTGCTCGCCGAGGTCGAGGCGCAGGACATCGCCGCCGACACCCTGCACGTGCGCGCCCACCGCCCCGACGCCGTCCGGCTGATGACCGCGCACCGCTCCAAGGGCCTGGAGTGGCGGCTGGTCGTGGTGGCCGGCGTCCAGGAGGGCCTCTGGCCCGACCTGCGCCGCCGCGGCTCGCTGCTGGAGGCCGACCGGATCGGCCGCGACGGCCTCGCCGAGCCGCTGTCGCCCGCCGCGCTGCTCGCCGAGGAGCGCCGGCTGTTCTACGTCGCCGCGACCCGCGCCAAGGAACGCCTGGTGGTCACCGCCGTCAAGGCGCCCGCCGAGGACGGCGACGAGCCGTCCCGGTTCCTGCGCGAGCTGTACCGCGAGACCCTCGACCCGCGCACCGGCCGGGTGCTGGAGCGCGTCCCGCAGGTGAAGGTCGCCGACGTCACCGCCCGGCCGCGCCGCCCGCTCGCGGTGTCCGCGCTGGTCGCCGAGCTGCGCGCGGTCACCGTCGACCCGGCGCGCTCCCCGCAGCTGCGCCGGGCCGCCGCCGAGCGGCTCGCCACACTGGCCGGGGCGCTCGACGAGGAGGGCCGCCCGCTGGTCCCCGCCGCCCACCCCGACCAGTGGTGGGGCCTGGTCGACGCCACCGCCGCGCCGGAGCCGCTGCGCGAGCCCGGGCTGCCGGTGCGGCTGTCCGGCAGCGGCCTGGAGCAGCTGGAGTCCTGCGCGCTGCAGTGGTTCCTGGAGAAGGACGTGAAGGCGGGACGGACCGCCTCCGCCGCCCAGGGCTTCGGCAACGTGGTGCACGCCCTCGCCGACGAGGTCGGCTCCGGCCGCACCCCCGCCGACCTGGCCGTGCTGATGGAGCGCCTGGACACCGTCTGGGACGCCCTCGCGTTCGACGCGCCGTGGAAGTCCCAGCAGGAGAAGACCGAGGCCCGGGCCGCCCTGGAGCGCTTCCTGCGCTGGCACGTGCTGGAACGCGACCGCACCACCGTCGCCACCGAGCACGGCTTCGATCTCACCCTGGACGTCGGCGGCGTCGCGGTGCGCATCCGCGGCTCGATGGACCGGGTCGAGGCCGACCGGGTGGGCCGCGCGTACGTGGTCGACTTCAAGACCGGCAAGCAGATCCCCACCGACAAGTCGCTGCCCGAGCACCGCCAGCTCGCCGTCTACCAGCTGGCGGTGCGCGGCGGCGCGCTCGACGGCCTGCCCGGCTTCGAGCAGGGCGCCGCCCCCGGCGGCGCCGAACTGGTCCACCTGCGGGAGCCCGCCAAGGGCGACCCGGAGGCCCCCAAGGTGCAGCAGCAGCTGCCGCCCGATGGCGACCCGTGGATCGAGAACCTGCTCGCCGACACCGCCGGCCGGGTGCTCGCCGAGAGGTTCACCCCCACCGCGGGCGAGCGTTGCGGCCGCTGCGCGTTCCGCGGCAGCTGCTCCGCGCAGCGGGACGGCCGGCATGTCGTCGACTGAGCCGTTGAACCACCCGGCCCAGCTCCGCGAACTCCTCGGCATCCCGTTCAACGCCGAGCAGTTGGCGGCCATCGGCGCGCCCATGGCCCCGGGCGTGATCGTGGCCGGCGCGGGCTCCGGCAAGACCACCGTGATGGCCGCCCGGGTGGTCTGGCTGGTCGGCTCCGGCGCGGTGCGCCCCGAGCAGGTGCTCGGCCTGACCTTCACCAACAAGGCCGCGGGCGAGCTCGCCGAACGCGTCCGCGCCTCGCTGCTGCGGGCCGGGGTGCGCGAGGACGACGCGCTCGGCGACCCGCAGATCTCCACGTACCACGCCTTCGCCGGCACCCTGCTCAAGGAGCACGGCCTGCGGCTGGGCATCGAGCCCGACGTCCGGCTGCTCGCCGACGCCACCCGCTTCCAGCTCGCCGCCCGGGTGCTGCGCCAGGCCCGCGGCCCGTACCCGGCGCTCACCGGCACCTTCTCCTCGCTGGTCGCCGAACTGATCGCCCTCGACTCCGAACTGGCCGAGCACCTGGTCGAGCCTTCGCGGCTGCGGGACTGGGACGAGCACCTGCTCGACGAGCTGGCCGTGCTGAAACTCTCCAACGACGACCTGCGGGCCGTCCCGAAGGCCGCCCGCGGCCGGCAGGAGCTGCTGCACCTGGTCGAGGACTACCGGGCCCGCAAGCAGAAGCTCGGCCTGCTCGACTTCGGCGACCAGATCGCCGCCTCCGCCCGGCTCGCCCAGCAGCGCCCCGAGGTCGGCCGGCTGCTGCGCGAGCAGTACCGGGTGGTGCTGCTGGACGAGTACCAGGACACCTCGGTCGCCCAGCGCCTGATGCTGGCCGGCCTGTTCGGCGGTTCCGGGAGCGCCGGACACCCCGTCACCGCGGTCGGCGACCCCTGCCAGGCGATCTACGGCTGGCGCGGCGCCTCGGTCGCCAACCTGGACGACTTCCCGCACCACTTCCCGCAGGCCGACGGCAGCCCCGCGCACCGCTTCGCGCTCAGCGAGAACCGCCGCAGCGGCGGTCGGCTGCTCGCCTTCGCCAACGAACTGGCCTTTGATCTACGCGAGATGCACGAGGGCGTGGAGGCGCTGCGGCCCGCGCCCGGCGCCGAACTCGACGGATTCGTGCGGGCCGCGCTGCTGCCCACCCACGCCGACGAGGTGGACTGGCTGGCCGACTCGATCGACCACCTGGTGCGCACCGGCACCGCGCCCGGCCGGATCGCCGTGCTCTGCCGGGCCGGCGCCGCCTTCCCCGACATCCACGCCGCGCTGGTGGCGCGGAGCGTCCCGGTCGAGGTGGTCGGCCTCGGCGGGCTGCTGCAACTCCCGGAGGTCGCCGACCTGGTGGCGGTCTGCGAGGTGCTGCAGGACCCGACCGCGAACGCCGCCCTGGTGCGCCTGCTGATCGGCCCGCGCTGGCGGATCGGCCCGCGCGACCTGGCGCTGCTCGGCCGCCGTGCCGCCGACCTGGTGCGCACCGCCCGGCTCGGCGACCAGGACCCGCTCGCCGCCGCCGTCGCCGAGACCGACCCCACCGAGGTGGTGTCGCTGGCCGACGCGCTGGAGACCTTCGTGGACGCCGAGCAGCCTGACGAGCTGCCGTTCTCCCCGGAGGCCCGGGTGCGGTTCGCCCGCTTCGCGCGGGAGATCCGCGACCTGCGCCGGACGCTGGCCGAGCCGCTGATGGACGTGCTGCACCGGGTGCTGGCCGTCACCGGTCTGGAGGTCGAACTCTCCGCCTCCCCGCTGGCGCTGGCCGCCCGCCGCCGGGAGACCCTGCACTCCTTCCTGGACATCGCCGCGTCCTTCGCCGACCTGGACGGCGACCCGGGCCTGGCCGCCTTCCTGGCCTTCCTGCGGGCCGCCCAGGAGTACGAGCGCGGTCTGGACGCCGGGCTGCCCGGCGGCGAGGACACCGTCAAGGTGCTCACCGCGCACAAGTCCAAGGGCCTGGAGTGGGACGTGGTCGCCGTGCCCGGCCTGGTCAAGGGCGGCTTCCCGTCCGGGCAGGGCCGGGAGCGCTGGACCTCCACCCGCAAGGTGCTGCCGCACGCGCTGCGCGGCGACGCCGCCACGCTGCCCGCCGACCCGGCGTGGAACGCCAAGGGCATGGGCCTGTTCAAGAAGGAGATGGCCCACCACGCCGAGGTGGAGGAACTGCGGCTCGGCTACGTCGCGTTCACCCGCCCGCGGTCGCTGCTGCTGGCCTCCGGCCACTGGTGGGGGCCCTCGCAGAAGCGCCGCCGCGGACCGTCCGACTTCCTGCTGAAGCTGCGCGCGCACGCCGAGCGGCCCGGCAACGGCGAGGTCGAGCAGTGGGCCGAGGCGCCGGCGGACGACGCGCAGAACCCGGCGTTCGACGTGTCCGTGGAGACCCCCTGGCCGCTGCCGCTGGACCCGTCCGCGCAGCACGCCCGCCGCCGGGTCGCGGACGTGGTCCGCCACCGCCTGGCCGGTGCGCCCGCAGCCGAGCCGGAGCAGCTGGGGGTGGAGGACCAGCGGCTGGTGGCCTCCTGGGACCGCGACCTGACGGCGCTGCTCGGCGAGTTGGAGCGCTCCCGGCGCACCGTCCGGGAGGTCGAGCTGCCCGCCTCGCTGTCCGCCACCGAGCTGATGCGGCTGGCCGCCGACCCGGACGGCTTCGCCCGCGAACTCGCCCGCCCGATGCCCCGCCCGCCCGCGCCCGCCGCCCGCCGCGGCACCCGCTTCCACGCCTGGGTGCAGGCCCGCTTCGACCAGCCGCTGCTGCTCGGCCCGGACGCGCTGCCCGGCCTGGACGCCGAGGAGATCGAGGACGAGCGCGACCTGGAGCGCCTCAAGGAGGCGTTCCTGCGCGGCCCGTACGCCGGCCGCACCCCGTACCGGGTCGAGGCGCCGTTCCAACTGGTGCTGGCGGGACGGGTGGTGCGCGGCCGGATCGACGCGGTCTACCGGGACGCGGACGGTGGCGCAGGGTCACCGCGCTACGAGGTGGTGGACTGGAAGACCGGCCGGGAGGACAGCGGCGACCCGCTGCAGCTCGCTGTCTACCGCCTCGCCTGGGCCGAGCAGGCGGGCGTTCCGGTGGAGCAGGTCACGGCCTCGTTCTGCTACGTGCGCAGCGGCCGGATCGAAACACCGTCAGGACTTCCCGGCCGAAAAGAGTTGAGCGATCTTCTGATCGGGAATAGGTAGAAAAGAGTCACTCAGAGCATTCAACCCGTCACGAGATCAAGCGAAACCTGTGCGCCCTGCACGTTTCGTGCCTATTGTGGGGTCGGTAACCGGTCATCCTCCCGTACTCCGGCCGCCGTCAGGGCCCCGACCCCCTGACCTCCCGTCAGACCCGCAGGTGCCGCAGCACCCGCACCTTCCGCTGGAGAGACCGACGTTGAGCGCGACCGGATGGATCAGGGACGTCCTCCACGGCCCCACCCCAGGGCCGGTACCCAACACCGTCACCGGCACATGGCCCAAGACCTCGCACGCCCTGCCGCTGATCGGCATGGCCCTGGTGGTCTCCCTCGACCTGCTGACGAACAGCCAGGTCACCGTCGAACCCGCACTGACCGCCGTCCCCGCCCTCGCCGCCGTGGTCTCCCGGCGGACCTGGTACCCGCTGCTGACCGGCGCGCTCGCCGAGCTGTGCGCCTTCGGCATGGCCTGGTACAACGACGTGCTCGGCCAGTCCGTGCACACCGCCACCGTCGCCGCGATCGTGCTGATCGCCGGCATCGGCCACCTCAGCGCCACCCTCCGACTGCGTCAGGAACTCGCCCTCGCCGAGGCCCAGTTGGTCGCCGAGGTCGCCCGCCGGGTGCTGCTGCGCCCGGTGCCCGAACGGGTCGGGCCGGTGCGCGCCGCGGTCCGCTACGCCGCCGCCGCCGCGCACGCCTCGATCGGCGGCGACCTGTACGAGGTGGTCAACACCCGGCACGGGGTGCGCGCCGTGATGGGCGACGTCCGCGGCAAGGGCCTGGCCGCGGTGGAGACCGCCGCAGCCGTGCTCGGCGCGTTCCGCGAGGCCGCCCACCAGGAGCCCGAGCTGGACCGGGTGGCGGGCTGGCTCGCCGTCAGCCTGGACCGTGCCCTGCACGAGAACGACCACCCCGGCGTGGAGGAGGAGTTCGTCACCCTGGTGCTGCTCGGGGTCCGCCCCGACGGCGCCCTGGAGATCGCCAACTGCGGCCACCCCGCGCCCGTCCTGCTCCGCGGCGAGGACGCGCCCCGGCTGCTGGCCGCCGACGAGACCGTCCCGCCGCTCGGGGTGCTCGACCCCGGCGACGTCTGCCCGCCGCTCCAGCGGCTCGCCGCCGAACCCGGCGACCGCATCCTGCTGTACACCGACGGCGTCATCGAGGCCCGCGACCACCGCGGCGCCTTCTACCCGCTCACCGACCGGCTGCCGCTGCTCGCCGACAGCGGCCCCGTCGAGGTCCTGCGCCGCCTGCACGACGACGTGGTCCGGCACGTCGGGCACAAGCTCGGCGACGACGCGGCCATGCTGATGCTCCAGTTCGACCCGGTGCTGCTGCCCGCCCAGCAGCAGGCCGGGGCTCCGGTCGGGCGCACCCGCTAGCCGGCCCGTCAGACGTCGATCTCCACCACCAGCGGCCGGTGGTCGGACACCCCGGTGCGCGGCGCCGAGACCGAGCCGACCGTGCTGCGCGGCACGCCGATGCCCAGGATGTGGTCGAACTGCACGGTCGGCCGGTGCGAGGGGTAGGTGGGGGTGCGGGCCAGGTCGTACCAGCCCTGCAGGCGGGTGCGGCGGGCGGTGCGGACGCGCTCCCGGGCGGCGGTGCGCTGGATCGCGTGCGCCGAGCCGAGCACTGTGCGCGGCACCGCGCCGATCAGGTTGAAGTCGCCGAGCACCAGGTACGGCTGCGGCAGGTCGGCGATCCAGCGGCGGATCGCGGCCAGCTGCGCGACGTTCCAGCCCGGCACGAACGACAGGTGCGCGGCGACCACGGTGAACTCCCCGGCCGGTCCGGCCAGCACCGCCGCCAGCGCGGCCCGCGGCTCGTCCGGCACCGCGGTCAGCCCGCGCCGCCCGGCCACCCGCAGCGGCAGCCCGAACGGCGCGGGGGCGAACCGGCGGGCCCGCCAGTGCAGCACCGGCAGCCGGGTCAGCAGCGCCGTGCCGTACGCGGGCCGTTCGGCGCCGTCGTCCGCCTCGGCGGGCCCGTACACCTGGAGGCCCGGGACGGCCGGGTCGGTGACCCAGCCGGCCGAGGGGGCGGGCGTGCCGTGCAGCGCGGCGGCGAAGCGCCAGTCGGCGGCGCCCATCGCCTTGGCGGAGACCGCCGCCTGGTCGGTGCGGCCGGAGCGCCGCTGGCCGCGGTCGACCTCCTGGAGGGCGAGCACGTCGGCGTCCAGCGCGGCGACGGCGTCGGCCAGCGGGGCGCCCGGCTCGATCGGGTAGGGCGCGGGGCTGCCGTCGGCGGCGACCGGCTGGCCGTGCAGCAGGTTGAACGTGGCGATCCGCAGAGTGGTCACGGAGCCGACCGTACCGGGTGGGGGTGAACGGGACGGCGGCCCCGAACGGCGGAGGCGCGGGTTGAGCGGCCCGACCATACCGGGTATACATACTCGGTATGTCGATCCGTCACGGTCTGCTCGCCCTGCTCGACCAGGGCCCGCGCTACGGCTACCAGCTGCGATCCGAGTTCGAGGCCCGCACCGGGGCGACCTGGCCCCTGAACGTCGGCCAGGTCTACACCACCCTGGGCCGACTGGAGCGCGACGGCCTGGTCGAGTCCGCGGGCGAGGACGACGAGGGCCACCAGTTCTACGCCGTCACCGATGAGGGACGCGTGGAACTGCGCCGCTGGTTCGACACCCGGGTGCCGCGCACCAATCCGCCGCGCGACGAACTGGCGATCAAGCTGGCGATGGCGGTGACCGTCCCGGGAGTGGACGTCACCGGCGTCGTCCAGGGCCAGCGCCGGCACAGCATGAAGGCGCTGCAGGACTACACCCGGCTCAAGGGCCGGGCGCTGGCCGCCGACACCGGCGACGGCGCGGACCTGGCCTGGCTGCTGGTGCTGGAGCAGTTGATCTTCCAGACCGAGGCGGAGATCCGCTGGCTGGACCACTGCGAATCCCGGCTCGGCCAGTACGCCGAGCGACAGGCCGCTGCCACGGCCGAACCCGGCGCCGCGCCGCCCGCGCGCCGCGCCGTCAAGAGCCG
This sequence comes from Kitasatospora griseola, assembly GCF_014648555.1. Taxonomy (GTDB): domain Bacteria; phylum Actinomycetota; class Actinomycetes; order Streptomycetales; family Streptomycetaceae; genus Kitasatospora; species Kitasatospora griseola. Next base: position 287,044 of record NZ_BMRI01000003.1, on the reverse strand, counting down.
CGCCCGCGGCCGCCTCTGAAACTCCTGGGGGAGCGATGACCGAACAACTCAAGCCGGCTCAGCCCGTGCTGCACCTGGACCGGGTCAGCCGGGTGCACGGCCACGGCGCGGCCGAGGTGCACGCGCTGCGCGCCGTCGACCTGAAGGTGTACCCGGGCGAACTGGTCGCCGTGATGGGGCCCTCCGGCTCCGGCAAATCCACCCTGCTGACCCTGGCCGGCGGCCTCGACAGCCCGAGCGGCGGCCAGGTGCTGGTCGAGGGGATCGTGCTCGGCAGCCTCGACCGCAAGAAGCTCGCCGCGGTCCGCCGCCGCTCCGTCGGCTACGTCTTCCAGGACTACAACCTGATCCCGGCGCTCACCGCCGCCGAGAACATCGCGCTGCCCCGCGAGCTCGACGGGACATCCGCCAGCGCCGCCCGCAAGGAGGCGCTCGCCGCGCTGGAGGAGCTCGGCATCGCCGAGCTCGCCGACCGCTTCCCCGACGACATGTCGGGCGGCCAGCAGCAGCGCGTCGCCATCGCCCGCGCCCTGATCGGCGACCGCCGCCTGGTGCTCGCCGACGAGCCCACCGGCGCCCTCGACTCCACCACCGGCGAATCCGTGCTCGCCGTGCTGCGTGCCCGCTGCGACGCCGGCGCCGCCGCCATGATGGTCACCCACGAGGCCCGGCACGCCGCCTGGGCGGACCGGGTGGTGTTCCTGCGCGACGGCCTGCTGGTCGACGAGACCGCCCGGCAGGACGCCGGCACCCTGCTGGTCACCGCTGCCGCCAACGCGCTGAAGGGCAAGGACCAGTGAGGCTGACCGCCTGGCGGGCAGCCCTGCGGATCGCCCGCCGAGACGCCATGCGCGCCAAGGGCCGCAGCGCCCTGGTGGTGGCGATGATCGCGCTGCCGATCCTCGGCGTGGCCGGCGTCGACGTGGTCGCCCGCAGCGCCCAGCTGGAACCGAGCGAGAAGGTCGCCCGGGTGATGGGCACCGCCGACGCCCGGATCGGCGTGGCCCAGCGCGGCGACATCGTGCTGCAGGCGCCCAACCCCGACGACGAGACCCAGACCGGCGGGCCCGGCCGCGACGGACAGCCGCGGACGAAGACCCCGGAGGAGAAGCGCAGCGCGGACACCGAGCCCGCCGACCTGATCAAGGAGCTGCTCCCGGCCGGCACCAAGCTGGTGCCGATGCCCGCCGGGCCGCGCACCACGGTCACCACCAAAGAGGGCCGGATGACGGCCGAGGCCGTCGAGGTCGACCTGTCCGACCCGGTGTGGCACGGCATGGTGAACAGGCTCCGCGGCACCCTCCCGGCCCAGCCGAACGAGATGGCCGCCACCCAGGAGTTCCTGAACCAGTCCGGGCTGCGGCTCGGCGACTCCACCGCGATCCACGGCCTGGAGGCCAAGCCGTTCACCATCACGGCCGTCGTCGAGATCCCCGCCGACCTCAAGCGCGTCGAACTGTTCGCCCGCCCCGGCAGCGTGATCGCCCCGCTGGCGCAGGCCGACCCGGAGCGGGCGGCCACCCCGGAGAGCAGCGACACCTGGCTGGTCCAGCTGCCCGCCGGAGCGGCCGCGCTGGACTGGCCGAAGGTGCTGGAGCTCAACAAGTACGGCTTCGCGGTCAGCTCCAAGGCCGTCCTGATGAACCCGCCCGCCCGCTCCGAGGTGCCGCTGTACCAGCAGCCCGGGCGGCAGACCTACGGCGGCATCGACAAGATGACCGTCGCGATCGCCGGCACCGTGGTCGGCATGGCCCTGCTGGAGATCGTGCTGCTCGCCGGACCGGCCTTCGCGGTCGGCGCCCGCCGCTCGCGCCGCCAGCTCGGCCTGCTCGCCGCCGGCGGCGGCGACCGCGGGCACGTGCGCGCGGTGGTGCTCGGCGGCGGAGTGGTGCTCGGCGTGACCGGCGCGCTGACCGGCCTGGTGCTCGCGATCCTGCTGGTCGCGGTGTTCCGCGACAACGCCGAACAGTTC
>NZ_BMRI01000003.1:261030-285047 GCF_014648555.1 Kitasatospora griseola | reverse complement strand
GCCGGCCGCCGCTTCGGCCACTTCGACCTGCAGCCGCTCGACCTGCTGGCGATCGCCGTGGTCGGCCTGGTCACCGGCCTGCTCGCGGCGGTGGTGCCCGCCTTCCAGGCCGCCCGGCAGGACGTCGTGGTGGCGCTCACCGGACGCGGCGGCACCAAGCCCCCCAGCCGGATCGTCGCCGTGCTCGGCCTGATCATGATCGGCGGCGGGGCCGCCCTGGCGCTGGCCTGCGCGACCACCGGCACCGCCGTGGTCTACGGGCTGCTCGGCGGCTCGGTGATCGCCGAGCTCGGCATGCTGCTGTGCACCCCGATGCTGATCGGCCTGTTCGGCCGACTCGGCCGCCACCTGCCGCTCAGCCCGCGCCTGGCGCTGCGCGACTCGGTGCGCCACCGCGGCCGCACCGCCCCGGCGGTGGCCGCCGTGATGGCCGCCGTGGCCGGCGCCGTCGCGGTGGGCATCTACACCACCAGCAGCACCGAGCAGCAGCGCCGTGAGTACATGCCGTCGGCGCCCCCCAACACCGTCGCGCTGTACGCCGGCTGGGGGCCGACCGCAGACCAGGACCGGCTGCCGATGATGCGCGAGGTGGTCGAGGGCAACATCCCCGACCTCGGCGAGCGCGCCGACGTGTGGGACGCGACGCCGACCGCCAAGTGCAACCCCGGCGCGCCCTGCGGCTGGGTCCAGGTCGTGCTGCCGGAGTCCAAGCGCTGCCCGGCCGACGCGGCCCGCACCCCCGAGGAGTTCGAGCGCCTGCACACCGACCCCCGCTGTGCGGTGAACCGGGACCGCGGGGAGCGCCGGAGCACCATGTTCGGCGAAACCCTGGTCGGCGACGCGGCCCTGCTGCACACCCTGTTCGGGGTGCGTGACCAGGCCGCCGAGCAGGCCCTCGCCGACGGCAGGATCCTGGTGTTCCGGCCCGACTACGTGGAGAACGGCAAGGTCGACCTGCTGGTCACCGACCCGTTCGACCAGAAGAAGATGCGCGAGGACAACAACTATCGGCCGGCGGAGCGCCACCTGCTGGCGGACGCGGTCCAGGTGCACGCCCCGACGCCGTTCGGCAACGCCATGATGACCCGCCAGACCGCCGAGAAGATCGGCCTGGGCACCCGGGCGGCCGGCTCGCTCTGGATGCCCGCCGCAGAGCCGTCCGACAAGGCGTACCAGAAGGCCAACGGCTCGCTGGCCAAGCTGGACGACAACGCGATACTCGGGGTCGAGCGGGGCTTCCACCCGGACGTCGACCTGATCACCGTCGGCCTGACGGTGTTCGCCGGACTGGTGGCGCTCGGGGCGGCCGGCATCGCCACCGGCCTGGCCGCCGCGGACTCCCAGCAGGACCTCGCCACGCTGGCCGCGGTCGGCGCGAGCGGCGGCATCCGGCGCCGGCTGTCCGGCTTCCAGTGCGGCGTGATCGCTGCGATGGGCTCGGTGCTCGGCCTGTTCTGCGGCGCCGTCCCGTCGATCGCGCTGCGCATCTTCGAGGCGAAGGACCGGGCGAGCTGGCTGCCGCCGGACCAGCCGGCCCCCGACCCGGTGATCGCGATCCCGTGGGCCGAACTGGCCGCCATGGTGGTCGGCCTGCCGGTGGTGGCGGTGCTGCTCGCGGCGCTGCTCACCCGGTCCAGGATCGCGCTGGGCCGCCGGGCCGCCTGAGGCCCGGCGGAGCGAAGGGTGACCGTGCTCACGGCAAGGGTGGGCCGTGGGCACGGACCCGGCCGGGCGAACTAAAGTCGTCCGTATGACGAAAACCCCGGACAGCGCCGTCCGCTCCTTCATCGACCAGCACGAGGACGCCTTCCTGGCCGAGCTCGCCGACTGGCTGCGCATCCCCTCCGTCTCCGCCGACCCCGGCCGGGCCGGAGAGGTCCGCCGCTCCGCCGAGTGGCTGGTCGAGAAGCTGCGCGCGACCGGTTTCCCGGTCGCCGAGGTGTGGGAGACGGACGGGCTGCCCGCGGTCTTCGCCGAGTGGCCGTCCGGCGACGAGGGCGCGCCGACCGTGCTGGTCTACGGCCACCACGACGTGCAGCCCGCCGCCAAGGAGGACGGCTGGGACACCGAGCCGTTCACGCCCACCGTGATCGGCCGCCGGCTGTACGCGCGCGGCGCCGCCGACGACAAGGGCCAGGTCTTCTTCCACACCCTCGGCGTGCGCGCCCACCTCGCCGCCACCGGCCGCACCGCGCCGGCCGTCAACCTCAAGCTGCTGATCGAGGGCGAGGAGGAGTCCGGCTCGCCGAACTTCGCCGCCCTGGTGCGCCGCGAGGCCGACCGGCTCGCCTCCGACGTGGTGATCATCTCCGACACCGGCATGTGGTCCGAGACCACCCCGACCGTGTGCACCGGTATGCGCGGCCTGGCGGACTGCCAGATCGACCTGTACGGCCCGGACAGCGACATCCACTCCGGCTCGTTCGGCGGCGCCGTCCCCAACCCGGCCGACGTGGCCGCCGCGCTCGCCGCCGGCCTGCACGACGAGGACCGCAGGGTCGCGGTGCCCGGCTTCTACGACGGCATCGTCGAACTCACCGACGAGGAGCGGGCGCTGTTCGCCGAACTGCCCTTCGACGAGGCGCAGTGGCTGAAGGTCGCCAAGTCGTACGGCACCCAGGGCGAGGCCGGCTACAGCACCCTGGAGCGGGTCTGGGCCCGGCCGACCGCCGAGGTCAACGGCATCTGGGGCGGCTACACCGGCCCCGGCGGCAAGACCATCGTCCCGGCCGAGGCGCACCTGAAGCTGTCCTTCCGGCTGGTCGCCGGCATGGAGGTGGAGAAGGTCCGGGAGTCCGTCGCCGCCTGGGTTTCCGAGCAGGTCCCGGCGGGCATCCGGTACGAGGTCGTCTTCCCCGGAGCGACCCGCCCGTGCCTGACGCCGCTGGACCACCCCGCCCTGCAGTCCACCGTCCGGGCGATGGGCCGGGCCTTCGAACAGAAGATCCTGTTCACCCGTGAGGGCGGCTCCGGACCGGCCGCCGACCTGCAGGACGTGCTGGGCGCGCCGGTGCTGTTCCTGGGCATCTCGGTGCCCTCGGACGGCTGGCACTCCATCAACGAGAAGGTGGAGCTCGACCTGCTCCGCAAGGGCGTCGAGACCTCCGCGTACCTGTGGGGCGACCTCGCGGAGAACTTCCGGCCGTGAGCGCCCGTCCCGAACCGACACCGCACCTGCCGCACCTGCCCTACCGAAGCGAACGGGGATGGACGAGTTTGAGCAGCGCCCCTGATACGAAGCACCTCGCGCTGGCCCACGCGGGGGTGGACCGGGCGGCGCACCGCCGGCTGGACGAGCCGTGGCTGGCCGCGGCCTGGAGCCACCCCACCACCAAGGTGCTGCCGATCTCCGGCGGGGAGGCGTTCGTGGTGGACACCGGCAGCGGCACCGAACTGGTGCTGCTGCCCTCCTTCGAGGCCCCGCAGAGCGGCGACCGGTACTTCCTGGGCACCGACGACGACGGCGTCCACCACTTCGCGCTGGACTGCGAGTCGCTGCCCGGCCGACTGGACGGCGACGCCCGCCCGGCCGGGCTGCGGGAGGTCGGCGGCTCGCTCTCCGACCGGGACGCGGGGCTGCTGGTGCACGCCGTCGCCCTGGAGCACTGGCACCGGCTGCACACCTTCTGCTCCCGGTGCGGCCACCGCACCGAGAAGGCCGGGGCCGGCCACCTGCGCCGCTGCACCTCCTGTGCGGCCGAGCACTACCCGCGCACCGACCCGGCGGTGATCATGCTGATCACCGACGGCGAGGACCGCTGCCTGCTGGGCCGTCAGGCGCTCTGGCCGGAGGGCCGCTGGTCCACGCTGGCCGGGTTCGTCGAGCCCGGCGAGTCGATCGAGCAGACGGTCGGCCGCGAGGTGTTCGAGGAAGCCGGCGTCCGGGTCGCCGAGGTCGAGTACGTGGCCAGCCAGCCCTGGCCGTTCCCGTCCAGCCTGATGCTGGGCTTCCTCGGCCGGGCCCACCCGGACGGCACCGGGATCACCGTGGACGGCGAGGAGCTGTCCGAGGCCCGCTGGTTCACCCGGGAGGAACTGCGGGCGGGCATGGCGGCCGGCGAGATCCTGCCGCCGTCCGGCATCTCGATCGCCCGGCACCTGATCGAGATCTGGTACGGCGAACCGCTGCCGGCGGCCGCCCGCTGGTGAGAGAACGGTCACCGCAGGGGCGCGCGGAGCATTCCGCGCGCCCCTGCGGTGCTACCGGCCGACCCGGCCGACCCGCCGGGTCCCGCTCCGCCGACCGGAAGTGTTCGAATCCGGTGGGGCGGAATCGCCGGGGTGTTCCGAACATCGCCCCGGCCGGTGTTGCCGGATTCCGCTGAAATGCCACAAACGGCCTGACTACATTCGCTCGCGTGACGAATCCCCGCGCCGCCGCGACCCCGCCCAAGTACCAGCGCCTCGCCGCCGACCTTCGCCACCGCATCGACTCCGGCGAGTGGGACGGCGACGGCCGGCTCCCCGTCGAGAGCGACCTGGAGCAGCAGTACGGGGTGGCCCGCAACACCGTCCGCCTCGCCGTCGACGTCCTGGTCAACGAGGGCCGGGTGGTGCGCGTCCAGGGCAAGGGCACCTACCTGCGCCGGCGCTCCCGGTACGACCACCGGGTCTACACCCGGCCGCACCGCCGCGGCGCCCTGCCGATGGGCGGCGCGGAGTACGCCGCCGAGGCCCGTGCGGCCGGGGTGGACCTCAGCTTCGAGTACGAGGTGTGGGCCGTCCGGGCCCGCCGCGACATCGCCGACTGGCTCGGCCTCCGGCCCGAGGACAGCGTCATGATGCGCCGTCAGCTCTGCCGCGTCGCCCAGGAGCCGTACGCCATCGAGGACAGCCACTACCGGCCCGGACTGGCCGCCGGCACCGCGCTGATGGAGGACCTGCCCGCCCCCGGCGGCGACGAGCGGACGCTGGCCGACCTCGGCCGCACCGAGACCGCCGCCACCGACCACCTCACCGCCCGGATGCCCGACCCCGCCGAAGCCGCCTGGTTCGAACTCGGCCCGGGCGTGCCGCTGCTGGTCAACACCCGCGTCACCCGCGACCGGCGCGGCCCGATCCGGGTGGTGGAGACCCGCTACGCCGCCGACCGGGCCCGGCTGCTCTACGAACTCGGCGACCGGGCCCCGGCCGACTGAGTCGGAGCGGGGCCCGGCCGCCGGGCCGTCCCTCGGGTGGTCAGACCAGCGCGGCCTGGACCTGGCGCAGGCTCGGGTTGGTCATCACGCTCTGCTCGCCGGAGGCGCCGACCACGACGACTGTCGGCACCGTCTGGTTGCCGTCGTTCACCGACTCCACGTAGGACGCCGAGGACGGGTCCTGCTCGATGTTGATCTCGGTGTAGGCGATGCCCTCGCGGTCCAGCTGGCTCTTGAGGCGGTTGCAGTAGCCGCACCAGGTCGTGCTGTACATCGTGACGGTGCCGGACATGGTGAGGGACTCCTTCGGTCGACGGACTGGGCGGGCAGCCCACGGATCAAACGTCCGGCGGGCCGCCGCCATTCCGGGACGGACAACAGTGGGACGATCCGATCATCCTGGCCGGGCTGTGGACAACACCGTCCGGACTGTCCGGCGCGCCTGCGAGGATGGAAGGCATGCAGGATGACCTCCCCGGCCTCGGCGGCCCCAGCCGACAGCACGGCCCCGACGGCTTCGCCCCCCTCGGAGCGGACGCCGTGCTGGCCGGACTCGATCCCGAACAGCGCGCCGTGGCCACCGCCCTGCACGGCCCGGTCTGCGTGCTGGCCGGCGCCGGCACCGGCAAGACCCGGGCCATCACCCACCGGATCGCCTACGGCGTGCGCAGCGGCGTCTACCACCCCGCGCAGGTCCTCGCCGTCACCTTCACCGCCCGCGCCGCCGGCGAGATGCGCGGCCGGCTGCGCCAGCTCGGCGCCGAGGGCGTCCAGGCCCGCACCTTCCACTCCGCCGCGCTGCGCCAGCTCCAGTACTTCTGGCCGCGCGCCATCGGCGGCGACGTGCCCCGGCTGCTGGAGCGCAAGGTCCAGCTGGTCGCCGAGGCGGCCGGCCGCAGCGGCCTGCGCGTCCAGCGCACCGAACTGCGCGACCTGACCGCCGAGGTCGAGTGGGCCAAGGTCACCCAGGTCGTCCCCGACGACTACCCGGCCGCGGTCGCCAAGTCCGCCCGCGAGGCCCCGCGCGACCCGGCCGAGATCGCCCGGGTCTACGCCGCCTACGAGGAGACCAAGCGCCAGCGCGGCCTGATCGACTTCGAGGACGTGCTGCTGCTCACCGCCGCCATCCTGGAGGACCGGCCGGAGATCGCCGCCCAGGTCCGCTCCCAGTACCGCCACTTCACCGTCGACGAGTACCAGGACGTCTCCCCGCTCCAGCAGCGCCTGCTGGAGCAGTGGACGGGCGGCGACGGCGGCGCCAGCCTCTGCGTGGTCGGCGACGCCAGCCAGACCATCTACTCCTTCACCGGCGCCACCCACTGCGTGGTCGGCGACGCCAGCCAGACCATCTACTCCTTCACCGGCGCCACCCCCGACTACCTGCTGAACTTCCGCCAGCGCCACCCCGCGGCGACGGTGGTCAAGCTGGTGCGCGACTACCGCTCCACCCCGCAGGTCGTGCACCTGGCCAACGGGCTGCTCTCGCAGGCCCGCGGCCAGGCCGCCCAGCACCGCCTGGAGCTGATCTCCCAGCGCGAGGCCGGCCCCGAGCCGGTCTACCGCGAGTACCAGGACGAGCCGACCGAGGCCGAGTCCACCGCGCGGCTGATCCGCGACCTGCTCGGCACCGGCGTGCGGGCCAGCGAGATCGCCGTGCTGTTCCGCACCAACAGCCAGTCCGAGGTGTACGAGCAGGCGCTCGCCGACCTCGGCATCTCCTACCAGCTCAAGGGTGCCGAGCGGTTCTTCGAGCGGCCCGAGGTCCGGGAGGCCGGGGTGCTGCTCAAGGGCGCCGCCCGGGCCGCCGACGACCCGCTCACCGCCGGCGCGCCCGACCTCGCGGCCCAGGTCCGCGCGGTGCTCGCCACCCGCGGCTTCTCCGCCACCGCCCCGGCCGGCTCCGGCGCGGTCCGCGAGCGCTGGGAGTCGCTGAACGCGCTGGTCCGGCTCGCCGAGGAGTTCGAGGCCGCCCGCGCCGCCGCCGGCGAGCGCGCCGACCTCGCGGCGTACGTCGCCGAGCTCGACGCCCGGGCCGCCGCCCAGCACGCCCCCGCCGTCGAGGGCGTCACGCTGGCCTCGCTGCACGCCGCCAAGGGCCTGGAGTGGGACGCGGTGTTCCTGGTCGGCCTGAGCGAGGGCACGCTGCCGATCATCTACGCCAAGACCGACGAGCAGGTCGAGGAGGAGCGCCGCCTGCTGTACGTCGGCGTCACCCGGGCCCGGCGCTTCCTCACCCTCTCCTGGTCGCTGTCCCGCTCGCCGGGCGGCCGCGCCTCCCGCAAGCCCACCCGCTTCCTGGACGGCCTGCGCCCCGGCTCGTCCGGCCCCGGCACGCGCACCCGCGGCGGGCGCGGGGGCGTCGAGCCCGGCGCGGAGCGCTCGGCCGCGCGCCGGGTGCGCGGCCCGGTCAAGTGCCGGGTCTGCGACCGCACCCTGACCGACGCCGTCGAGCGCAAGCTCCGCCGCTGCGAGGGCTGCCCGTCCACCATGGACGAGGCGCTGTTCGAGCGGCTGCGCGAGTGGCGCTCGGCCCGCGCCAAGGAGCAGGGCGTCCCGGCCTACGTGGTGTTCACCGACGCCACCCTGACGGCCATCGCGGAGGACGTGCCGAGCAGCGTCGCGGAGCTCTCCCGGATCTCCGGAGTGGGCGCCATGAAGCTGGACAAGTACGGCGAGGACGTGCTCTTGTTGTGTGCGGGGGAGAGTCCGGAGCTCGTGGGGGAGCCCGACGGGGAGCAGGCGCAGGACTCACCCGGGGACGAGGCCGCCGAGCAGGCCGAGAACTCACCGGAGAACTCGCCGGAAAAATAGTTTGCGCGCCGCATGTACGGCGCAATAGCCTGCCGGAGCGGTCAAGGGGACGAGACCGCAACGCTCGCAGAGGGCTTGTTTCTGCGTGCGCTGACCATCAACCAGATATCGGAGCCCGGGGGACTGGGCACCGCGAGACGCCGAGAGGAGGCGAGTTCAGTGTCGACGAAGACGATCACCAAAATGACCGACCCGATGTCCACCCTCGCCATGCCCACGCGCGTCCTCGTGCCGGGTCTGGGTCTCGACGTGGCCGGCGGCAACGCCGGAGTCCTGCTGGTTGCCGAGCACTGCCTTGTCAGTGGTCGTGGCAATGCTGAGGGCACCCGTGTCGAGGCGGGTACGTCCCGTGACTGGGCGATGTTCGTCGACGGCGTCTCGCTGTCCGATGAGCGACCGACCAAGGCACCGAAGTCAGTAGCAGCAGAAGCAGCCCATGGGCGCTATGCGGCCGTCGTCGGTGCCGGAGTCGAGCAGGAGCAGCAGATCATTCTGGCCGCGGCCGCCGTTGACGGCGCCGCAGCCGTCCGGAAGCAGGCTTTCCGCGGGCCTGGACCCTGGAGCGAACGACCCTGACGCAACCCGTCAGGGCGGTGCCTCCAGGGCCGCGGAAACCCAGCAACCGGGTTCCGCGGCCCTTCTGTTTTGTCCGGTACGCACGACCCACCCAGGCCCCACGGGGCCTCCGGCCGAACTCGCACAACGAGCCGGCCGGATCCACCAAGAAGACGAGGAAGACCACAGTGTCCACGGTCATCACGCCGCCGCCCCTCCCGTCCGTACCCGACAAGACCATCAAGGCCGACCAGGCCGACCCCCCGGAGGTAACACTCATGCAGCTCACCGCCATCGACGAGGCTGACTCGCTCGGGCTCCCCATTCCGTGCCGGGCCTTCGACCCGGAGGTCTTCTTCGCGGAGACGCCCGCCGACGTCGAGTACGCCAAGTCGCTGTGTGGCACCTGCCCCGTCAAGGCCGCCTGTCTCACCGGTGCGCTGGAGCGCCGCGAGCCCTGGGGCGTCTGGGGTGGCGAGCTCTTCGTCCAGGGCGTCGTCGTCGCCCGCAAGCGTCCCCGTGGCCGCCCGCGCAAGACCGAGGTCATGGCGTGAACCCCGCAGCCAGGAATCGCACCGAAGGCGCAGCCGTCCGCCGGGGAGAGCAGCCCCCGCTGGACACCGCCCTGCGCGACTCGGTACGCCTCGCGGCCGCCAAGGCCGACGCCGAACTCTCCCGTCCCTTCCCGACCACGCACCACGAGCAGGACCACCACATGAACCCCGCCGGCATCGATCCGACCGTCCGCTCCGAGCAGACCACCGAACTTCAGATCCAGAACAGGACCCTTGAGATGAATCTCCTCCAAGAATCCCTGGCCCGTGCGCATATGCAGGAACGCCTCCACGAGGCCGAGGAACAACGCCTCGGCCTGCGGGTGATGCGCGCGACGCGACTGCGTCGCAAGGCCGAGCAGGCCTCCCTGCGCGCCCGCAAGGCCCTTGCCGTCGCCCTGATGTGACGGATGCTCCACCCCCGCCGGCCGGCCCCGCGCCCACGCCGGTGACACACCCCTGAACGCCGATGGCCGACTCCCCGCCGGGGAGCCGGCCATCGGCGCGTTCCGGTCCGGCCGCCGCCGGACCGGGCTTCCGGCCCCGGGGCCGCGCCTGCCCGCTCCCAGCGGATCCATGCCGCCCAACTTCGGGGGCCAGTACTGGCGTTCGACGGTCGAACGGGCCGTGGAAGGATGACTCGCATGTGGTCCTCCCTCCCGCTCGGCGAGCGGCTGCGCGCCGAACTCGGCCGGCCGCGCAAGGTCCGCCGCCTGGTCAGCAGCCCGCGCTCCCGGGTCTGGCGGGCCGAACTCGCCGGCACCCAGGTGGTGGTGAAGCAACTGGTCGACTCGCCCGGGGCCGACGACCGCTTCGCCCGCGAGGCGGCCGCGCTGGGCCTCGCCGCCAGGAGGGCCGGCCGCACCGGCCGCCCCGTGGTGCCCGCGCTGCTCGGCGCCGACCCGGCGGCCCGCATGCTGGTGCTGGAACGCGTGGCGGACCGCGCTCCCGGCCCGGACTGGCAGGTCGACTACGCCACCGCGCTGGCCGGGCTGCACGCGAGCGCCCCCGCCGACCTCGACGACCTCGCCGGGACGGCGCCCGCCACCGACATACCCGCCTGGACCGGCCCGACCGGGCGCGACCTCGGCTGCTTCCTGGCGCTGGCCCGCACCCTCGACGTCCCCGCCCCGCCCGGCGCCCGCGCCGAGGCCGAGGCGCTGCTCGCCCGGCTGTCGGCCGTCCCCGTCCGGCACGCCCTGCTGCACGGCGACCCCTGCCCCGGCAACGACCTGCACACCGCGGACGGCGTCCGGTTCGTCGACTTCGAGCAGTCCTCGCTCGGCCCGGGCGCGGTCGAATTCGCCTACCTGCGGATCGGCTTCCCCACCTGCTGGTGCTCCACCGCCGCGCCTGCCGCCGTGCTGGCCGAGGCCGAGGCGGCCTACCGGGCCGCCTGGCGCGCCGCCACCGGCACCGCCGCCCCCACCCCCGCCGACCTCGCCGACGCCTGCGTGGGCTGGCTGCTGCGCGGCGACGCCCTCGTCCCGAAGGCCCAGCGCGGCACCGCCGACCAGCTCGCCCGCATGCAGCACGCGGACTGGACCTGGGGCAACGCCACCGCCCGCCGCCGCGTGCTGCACCGCCTCCGGGCCGTGGCCGCGCTCGCCGACGCGGACACCGCCCTCCCGGTCTTCGGCCGGTTCTGCGCGACCCTCGCCGCCCGCGCCCGCACCGCCTGGCCCACCGCGGGGCCGCTGCCGAGCGAACGCCCCTGACCGGCGGCCGCCCGCCGGCCGTGCCCCCGGCCTCCTCGGCCTCCCCGACCATCAGGAACCGCACCGGGAACGGCTGTTCCCGGTGCGGACGCTCCGCGTCACCCGCACCGTCCCCTTCAGCGGCTCACTGGGCGCCCTCGTCCTCGGCGAAGCCGGGCAGCCAGCGGAGGAGTTCGTCGTGCAGACGGACGGTCGCGCCGAGCTGGCAGAGCACGCCGATGGTGGAGAGGGTGACCCGGTGGATCAGCAGGTAGGAGGGCGGGAGGTTGAGCTGCTTGCCGAGGTTGTAGGCGGGGGAGCGCGGGTCGGCGATCCGGGCGGCCTGGGTGCGCATCCACTCGCGGCTGAAGGTGAACTGCTCGGCGCGGGTGGGTTCGATGATCGGCACCAGGTAGGCGAGCACCGCGTCCGGGTCGAGCGAGATGGTGGGGCGGACGAAGCCCTCCTGCTTGAGCAGCTCGTAGACGGCGCCGGCGTCGCCCGCCAGGGCGAGCCGCAGGGAGGTGCCGATCGGGCGCGGCAGGCCGCCGGGGAGGCGGTCGACGGTGCCGAAGTCGAGCACGCCGAGCTGCCAACTGGAGGCGGCCCGGCCGGTCTTGACGAGTCGGAAGTTGCCGGGGTGCGGGTCCGCGTGCAGCAGGCCGGTGCGGGCCGGGCCGGCGAACAGGAAGCGGGCGAGCAGCTGCCCGGCCCGGTCGCACTCCGTCCGGGTGCCGTCGGAGATGACCTGGGAGAGCGGCTTGCCGTCCAGCCACTCGGTGACCAGCACCCGCCCGGACTGGGCGACCACCCGGGGCACCCGGATGTCGGCGTCGTCGGCGAACTCCTGGGCGTGCAGCTGCTGCGACTCGGCCTCCAGCCGGTAGTCGAGCTCCTCGGTGACCCGCTCGCGCAGCTCGGCGATCAGCGGCTTGATGTCCACCCCGGGGATCAGCGGGCCCAGCATCCTGGCCAGCCGGGCGAGTTGGCCGAGGTCGCTGAGCAGGGCCTCGCCCGCGCCCGGGTACTGGATCTTGACCGCGACGTCCCGGCCGTCCTGCCAGACGGCGCGGTGCACCTGGCCGATGGAGGCGGCGGCGGACGGCTGGTCGGAGAAGGAGCGGAAGTTGGCCGCCCAGTCGTCGCCCAGATCGGACGCCAGCACGGAGTGCACGGTGCGGGTCGGCATCGCCGGGGCGGAGTCCTGGAGCTTGGTCAGCGCGGCCCGGTAGGGGCCCGCCACGTCCTCCGGGAGGGCCGATTCGAAGACCGACATGGCCTGCCCGAACTTCATCGCCCCTCCCTTCAACTTGCCGAGCGTGGCGAAGAGTTGCTCGGCGGTCTGGGCCTGCAGCTCGGCCGCGACCTCCTCCGCCGGCCGCCCGCCGAGCCGCTTGCCCAGGCCCAGCGTGGCGCGACCGGCGAAGCTCAGCGGCAGGGCGGCCAGTCGGGCCGTCCGGGAGACCGCCTTGCGCGGCATCTCAGACATCGGCCACCTCCGTCCGGGCCGAGCGGACGGCGGCGTCGGCCGCCGTTGCCCGGCCGGCCGTCGCCCGACCCGTCGCCGCCCGACCCGCCGTCGCCGCACGCCGCGAGGCCGCGGCCGGGCGCGGGCGGGCGACCGGTCGCGCCGTGCCGGTCACTGCCTTGCGCGGTAGATCGCTCACCGGACCTCCAGATCAGCCGGACCGACCGGCGGCCCCCGCCGGCGGTGGTGCGCGGACTCCCGGGGGCCGCCCGGCGCCCCTCCCCGCCGGGACCCGCGCGCTCCGGCGGCGGTGCACCGGGCAGGGCGTGCGGATGGATCGGCGGGGTTTCGCCGGACGGACCCGAAGGCATGTCCTAGGCCATTGTGCCCGTTTGGCGGGGCGTGCCGGACTGCCACAGGCAACCGCAGTCGGGGTGGCTGCGCAGCCGCAGCCGGCGCACCATGCCGTCGGCGGCGGACAGTTCGCACCAGCCGTCCACACTCGGCGGCAGAACCCCGTCCAGGTACAGCTGGACGTGCAGCGCGGCGAGCCCGGCGACCGAGGCCGCGACCGCGCCGTCGCAGGCCGGGGCGCGGGGCCGGCCGGGGCCCTCGTCGATCAGCTGGGCGAGCAGCCGGGGCCAGGCCTCGTCCTGGTCCCGCCGGGCCAGGGTGGCGCAGCTGCCGCAGGCGGAGGCGCCGGGCACGACCAACGGGCCGACCACGCCGAGGTGTTCGAGCACCCCGGTGTACAGGTGCGGGATGCCGGCCCGCATCAGCTCCTGGGCGTCGACGGCGGCGCCGGTGTACGCGGCGGAGCCGTCCCGCGGGGCGAGCACCACCAGGGTGGGCGGCGGGGGAGCGGCGGGCGGCCGCCGGTACCGCTCGCCGACCGGTGCGCCGGTGGCGCGGTGCACCAACTCGCGGGCGGCGGTGGCGCGCAGGCGCCCGATGTCGGAGGGCGGGAAGCCGCCGGGTGCGCAGTCCCGGGCGGCGACCCGGCCGCGGTCGAGCACCGCGACCTCGCCGATGCCGCCGGCGGCCAGCGCGGTGCCGACGGCCGCGCCGACCCGCCCGGCGCCGCGCACCTCGACCCGGGCCCGGGCCCGGCCGCGCAGCACGGCGGCGGCCTCGCCGGGCGCGGGGTGCACCAGGGACAGCGAGGAGAGCTCGGGGCCGAGCAGCTCGCCGCGGGCCGCCGGGTACAGCTCCAGCACGTCGTGCAGGGCCTTGGCGTCGTCCAGCAGCTCGCTGTGGGCGAGCGAGTCGAGCATGCCCTGGCAGTACTCGGCGCTCAGACCGAGCCGCTGCCCGGCGGCGACCACCGAGGGGCCGTCCCGGGTGCCGTCGATGAGTTCCAGGAACAGGGCGAGCCTGCGGTCGACGCCCTCGATCAGCCGGGCGTGCCGTCGGACGGTGCCGAACTGCAGGGTCTGCTTCTCCCGCCAGAGCCGGGACAGGGCGGGCTTGATCACGGGGCGCATGTCGGTCCTCCAAGCGTCGGTCTCCGGCGTCCCGGTCGAAGGCTCCGGTCGGGGCGTCGGATCAACTGGTGACCGCAGCTTGCCCCCGACTTCCCGTACCGGGAAGCGCGTTGTCCACAGGCCCGGGCCGACTATCGGGTCATCACCGCGCACAGCCTGTGGATAACGCACCCGGGTGGTACCGGGGGCCGCGCCGCTTCGGTGCCGGACTTCTGTCGTGGCGACGGGGTAACGTCCTGTGCCATGGCAGCCGAACGGGACTCCCATCGGTCGGCGTCGCGTCGGCGTGCCCGGGCCGCCTCCGGATCCACGGTCGCGGCGCCCGGCGCGCATGCCAGCACCGAGGCCGAACGGGCCCGGGGCCCCGAGCGGGGCCTCGACCGCAGCAAGGTCGAGGTCCGCCGCAGCGCCCGCCGCAGCCGCACCGTCTCCGCCTACCGCGAGGGCGACCGCACGGTGGTGCTGATCCCGGCCCGGATGTCGCACGCCGAGGAGCAGCGCTGGGTGGCGCAGATGCTCGACAAACTGGCCGCGCAGGAGAAGCGCCGGGTGCTCGGTGACGAGGCCCTGCAGGCCCGGGCCGCCGAACTGTCCCGGCTGTACCTGGGCGGCCGCGCCGAGCCCGAGCAGGTCCGCTGGGTGACCAACCAGAACTCCCGTTGGGGCTCGTGCACCCCCAGCGAGCGCACCATCCGGCTCTCCCACCGCCTGCAGGGCATGCCCGAGTACGTGGTGGACTACGTGCTGCTGCACGAGCTCGCGCACCTGCTGGTGCCCGACCACGGCCCCCGGTTCTGGGTGCTGCTGGACGCCTACCCGCGCACCGAGCGGGCCCGCGGCTACCTGGAGGGCGTCGCCTCCGCGGCCCGCCTGCCGCACATCCCCGGCGCCCGGAACACCTGACCGCCGCCGGACGTCGGCTCCCGCTGGACGTGAAGACCCCCGCCGGACGCGCGACGACCCCTGCCGGGCCCGTCGGGCCCCGCAGGGGTCGGGAGCGCGTGGTCTCAGACCAGCGCCCGGGCCCGCGCCACCAGGTCGCGCACCGAGTGGTCGGTGTCGGCGGGCAGCTGCTCCCAGCCGAACCAGCGCAGGTCCAGCGACTCCTCGCTGATCAGCTCGCGCGCCCCGGCCGGGGCGACGGCGACGTACTGCACGTCCAGGTGGATGTTCTCCGGCTTGTCCTTGCCCAGGCAGCGCACGTGGTGGCGGTCCAGCTTCACCGGCGCGGTGCGGCCGTCGACCGCGAGCAGCTCCAGCCCGGCGATGCCGGACTCCTCGACCGCCTCGCGCAGCGCCGCCGCGGCCAGCGTCCCGTCGCCGGGCTCGCAGTGGCCGCCCATCTGCAGCCACCTGCCGACCTTAGGGTGGAGCGTCAGCAGCACCCGCCCCTCGGCCGGGTCGACCACCAGGGCGCTGGCGGTGATGTGGCCGGGCAGGCAGGCCCGCCACAGGCCGTCGGGGTGGGCCGCCAGGTGCGCCAGGTAGTCGCGGCGCAGCTCCTGCTGGCCGTCCCCGTCGGGCTGCCAGTCGGTCAGTGCGCGGACGGCGTCGGTGTGCAGCGACGTCACTTGGCGTCGCCCTCCCGACCGTCCGCGGAGCCGTCCTTGCCGGAGCCGTCCTCACCGGGGGCGTCCTCGCCGGAGGCGGAACCGGTGTCGCCCTTGGTCAGGTCGGGCTTCCCGGTGCTGCTGGTGCCGCCGGCGGCCTCGCCGAGCAGCTTGTTCAGTGCGTCGAAGTCGAAGCCGCCCTCGGTCTCGGCGCTGGTGTCGCGGTGCACGAAGCCGTCCGGGTCGTCCAGGTCGGCGGCGGTGGGCAGCATGTCGGGGTGGCTCCACAGCGCGTCGCGGCCCTCGACGCCGCGGGCGTCGGCGAGCGAGGCCCACAGGCGGGAGGCGTCGCGCAGGCGGCGGGGGCGCAGCTCCAGGCCGACCAGGGTGGCGAAGGTCTGCTCGGCGGGGCCGCCGGTGGCGCGGCGGCGGCGGAGCGTCTCGCGCAGCGCGGCGGCGTGCGGCAGGTGCGGGGTGGCGGCGGCGTGCACCACGGCGTCGACCCAGCCCTCGACCAGGGCCAGCGCGGTCTCCAGCCGGGCCAGCGCGGCCTTCTGCTCGGGGGTGTCCTCGGGCTGCAGCAGGCCGCCGGCCAGCGCGTCCTGGAGGGCCTCGGGGTTGCTCGGGTCGAGCTGGCCGACCAGCTCCTCCATCCGCGAGGTGTCGACCTTGATGCCGCGCGCGTACGCCTCGACCGCGCCGAACAGGTGCGCCCGCAGCCACGGCACGTGGGCGAACAGCCGCTGGTGGGCGGCCTCGCGCAGGGCCAGGTAGAGCCGGACCTCCTCGGCGGGCACGTTCAGCCCCTCGCCGAACTCGGCGATGTTCTGCGGCAGCAGCGCGGCCTTCCCGGCGGGGGCGAGCGGCAGGCCGACGTCGGTGGAGCCGAGCACCTCGGCGGCCAGCGCGCCGAGCGCCTGCCCGATCTGGGTGCCGAACATGGCGCCGCCCATGGAGCGCATCATGCCCATCAGCGGCCCGGCCACGGCCTGCATCTCCTCGGGCAGCACGCCGCCCATGGCGTTGCCGACCCGCTCGGCGACCGGGTCCGCCAGGTCCTTCCAGACCGGCAGGGTGGCCTCGATCCACTCGGCGCGGCTCCACGCCACCGCCGTGGAGGAGGTGGACGGGAACTCGGTCGCCGAGTCCAGCCACAGGTCGGCCAGCCGGACCGCCTCGACGACGGCGGTGCGCTCGGCGGCGCCCACCGAGCGGTCCTTGGTCTTCCCCTCGGGCTGCTCGGCGACCACGGTCTGCCGGGCGATGTTCTTGGCCAGCTCCCAGTTCACCGGGCCGCCCTCGAACGAGAGCATCTGCCCGAGCTGCTGGAACGCCGCGCCCAGGTCGTTGGGGTTGAAGCCGCCCATCATCGCGGCGAACGGGTTGTCGCCGCCCGCCCCGCCGGCGCCGCCCATGCCGAACAGCGCCCCGAACGGGTTTCCGTTGCCGAAGCCGAACGGCTGCTGCGGGGTCGAGTCGCCCTGCTCGCCGTCCTTCTTGCCCTTGTTCTTGCCGTCCTCGGGCTCCTCGGGGGGAACGCCGAATCCGAAGGGGAGGTCGCTCACGGGGTCCTCGATCTGATCGGCCGTCACGCGGGTGGTGTGGCGGGAAATTCTGCTGCCCGGAGGCTCCGGGCGGTTTCAATGGTCTCGCGGCCGACCGCGCCGGGTGCACCGCGGGGGCTGAGCCTCGGGCAGGATGGACAGTGCGTGACACTCGTACGCACGCACTTAAGCTAACCGTGGAGGATGGCCGGTGAGTTCCCCGCCTTCGGACGTTCGCTCTGGGCTGACCGAGGGCGAGGACGCGCCGGCCGACGCCGGTTCGCCGTCTCCAGCCTACGGCGGCAAGCCCCTCACCGTGGCCGTCACCGGCGCGGCGGGGGTGCTCGGCGAACGCGTCGCCCAACGCCTGGTGGCGTCCCCGCACGTGCGCCGGGTGCTCGCGGTGGACGACCGCCGCGGCGAGGTCCCCGGCGTGCACTGGCGGGTGCTGGACGTCCGCGACCCGGCGGTGGCCGAACGGCTGGCCGGCGTGGACGTGGTGGTGCACCTCGCGATGGACCTCGGCATGGAGTCCGACCCGCGCACCCGCAGCGCCTACAACGTGCGCGGCGCGCAGACCGTGCTGACCGCCGCGGCGGCGGCCGGCGTGCACCGGGTGGTGCTGTGCACCTCCGCGATGGTCTACGGGGCACTGGCCGACAACGAGGTCCCGCTCGCCGAGGACTCCGAGCTGCGGGCCACCGAGGAGGCCTCGCTGGTCGGCGACCTGCTGGAGATCGAACGCCTGGCCCGCCGCGCCCCGCGCGCCCACCCCGGGCTGCAGATCACCGTGCTGCGCCCGGCCGTGGTGGTCGGCCCGGGCATCGACACCGTGCTGACCCGCCACTTCGAGGCCCCGCGCCTGCTGGTGGTGGCCGGCTCCCGCCCGTGCTGGCAGTTCTGCCACCTGGACGACCTGACGTCGGCGCTGGAGTACGCGGCGCTCGGCCTGGTCGAGGGCGAGGTGACGGTCGGCTGCGACGGCTGGCTGGAGCAGGAGGATGTGGAGGAGCTGTCCGGGATCCGCCGGATGGAACTGCCCGCCGCACTGGCCCTGGGCACCGCCGCCCGCCTGCACCGCCTCGGCCTGACCCCGGCCCCGGCCGGCGACCTCGCCTACACCATGTACCCGTGGGTGGTCTCCGGCAGCCGGCTGCACGAGGCGGGCTGGCGGCCCGAGCACACCAACGAGGAGGTGCTGGCCGAGCTGCTCGCCCAGGTGTCCGGCAAGCACGCGGTGGCCGGCCGCCGGCTGGGCGGCAAGGAGGCCGCCACCAGCCTGGGCGCGGCCGGCGCCACGGTGGCGCTGATCGGCACGGCGGCGCTGGTCCGCCGGGCCCGCAAGCACCGCCGGATCTGACCGTCGCCCTCCGCCCCGCGGGCCGTCGGTCCTGCGGGGCGAGGATCTCTGCAGCCGCCGCTGCCGGGTGCGCAATGATGGGGGCCATGTCCGAGAACCACGACCCGATCCGGCTGCTCGACGTCCGCGCGACGCCGCTCTCCCTGGACGAGGTGCACGCCGCGGTCGGCGACGACGCGGCGGGCGGCACCACGCTGTTCGTCGGCACGGTGCGCGACCACGACGGCGGGAAGGCGGTCACGGCGCTGGAGTACAGCGCCCATCCGACCGCTGTGCGGGAGCTGCGCCGGATCGCGGAGAAGATCTGCGCGGACTTCCCGGTCCGGGCGCTGGCGGCGGTGCACCGCACCGGTCGGCTGGAGATCGGCGACGTCGCAGTGATCGTCGCGGTCTCCTGCCCGCACCGCGGCGAGGCGTTCGCGGCCTCGCGGCGGCTGATCGACGACCTCAAACACGAGGTGCCCATCTGGAAGCACCAGGTTTTCGCGGACGGCGAGGAGGAATGGGTCGGTGCGGGCTCCTGCTGACCGCCCGTGTCCGCTCCGTTCCCCGCTCGTTCCCCGTTCGGGGGTATCTCGGAACGGTGCGTGCGCCACGCCGTCCCGTAACTCGGACACCGCACGCGCCGTTCCCCCGGTAGGCGGTTAATCTGCTGATACGCATGACGAGCCTGTGGGGAGTTCGAAGATGGCTGCGCTTGCCTGGTTGATCATTCCTTTGGTGGCCGGACTGCTGGCCTCGGTGTGGGCGGGATGGGCGGCACGACCGCCGCGCTCCATCACCGACCCGTCCTCGCTCGCCGAGCACGAACGCTTCCGTGCCGCGATGGAACGCAGCACCGGCAACGGACGCACCGGCGGCAAGTAGCCCGGTGGGAGGCGGCGGCGGGGCGCATCGGCGGGCCGCGGAGCGGTGCATCGCGGCCCGGACTTCCCGTACTGTCGTGCCATGCCACGCCGATCGGCGACGATGCTCGCCGCCACCCTGCTGCTGATAGGCCTGCTCTGTGCCTCGGTCCTGATGAAGGTGCCGTTCACCGAGATGAGCCCGGGGCCGACGTACAACACCCTCGGCGTGCAGGACAAGACCGGCACCCCGGTGATCACCATCACCGGGCGCGAGACCTACCCGACCAGCGGTCACCTCAACATGACCACGGTCCAGGTCACCGGGGCGAACTACCAGCCCAGCCTGATCTCGGCGATCGTCGGCTGGATGCGGGGCGACGTGCTGGTGGTGCCGCACGACAACGTCTACCCGAAGGGCCAGACCGACCAGGAGGCCCAGCAGCAGAACGCGGAGGAGTTCGCCTCCTCCGAGGACAGCGCGAAGACCGCCGCCCTCAAGCAGCTGGACATCCCGGTCACCACGCAGATCATCGTCTCCTCGGTGACCGCGGGGGCCCCCTCCGAGGGCAAGCTGCACGCCGGCGACCGGATCGTCGCGGTGGACGGGGTGCCGATCACCACCCGCACCCAGGTCGCCGAGCAGGTGACGAAGCACAAGCCCGGCGAGACCACCGTCTTCACCGTCGTCCCGCACGCCAAGGCCGGCCAGACGCCGAACCCGGCGGACGAGGAGCAGGTGTCCATCACCACGGCCAAGGCCCTGGACGAGGACCGGGCCATCGTCGGCATCACGCCCGGCGTCGACCACGTCTACCCGTTCAAGATCGACATCGGCCTGCAGGACGTCGGCGGCCCGAGCGCCGGCCTGATGTTCGCGCTCGGCATCGTCGACAAGCTCACCCCCACCGACCTCACCGGCGGCAAGTTCGTGGCGGGCACCGGCACCATCGACGACGACGGCACGGTCGGGCCGATCGGCGGCATCCAGATGAAGCTGATCGCCGCCCGCGACAAGGGCGCCGAATACTTCTTCACCCCCGCCGACAACTGCTCGGAGGCGACGAACGGCACGCCCTCCGGCCTCACCCTGGTCAAGGTCGACAACCTGGCGGGGGCGGTCAAGGCCCTCGACTCCATCCGGAGCGGGGACAGGGCGGCGCTGCCCAGCTGCAACAAATAGTGGCTGCGCCGGAAGGATCGCGACGAACGGCAAGTCATTGCCCTGCGTCGCGATCTTGCGGTTGAGTTCCTTCCGCTGCGCGCAGTTCCCCGCGCCCCTGGTGGTGCTGCCCTGGCTGTTCGCTCCTACTGGAACGTCGCGAGCAGCGCCTGGGTGAGGTTGGGGACCAGGTCCGGGCCGGTGAGGACCTCGCGGGCGATGTCCTTCTCGCGCAGGCGCAGGGCGACCTCGCGGGCGCCGTCGCGCAGGACCGCGGCGGTGATGCGGACCTCCTGGCGCTGGGGGTGGGTGGCCACCCAGTCGTTGATCTCCTGCTCGGTGGCGTTCTTCGGGCGGGAGGACTCGGCGCCGGGCGGGAGCATCAGGCGTTCGACGACCAGGGCGCAGCCGACCACGCCGTCGGGCCAGGCGATGGTGCCGAGGAAGCGGTCGAGCTCGGTGCCCGCGGGGATCTCCTCCTGTTCGACCGGGGTGAGGCCGGTCGGGTTCTCGTCCAGGCCGAGCTGCGTGGCGAGCCGCGGGTTGGCCTTGCGCATCTGGGCGTTGTCGACCAGGGCGAACAGGCGGGCGGGGTTGTCCCAGCCGAGGGTCGCGGCGTGCTCGTCGATCTCCAGCGCGGCCCGGGTGAGGGGGGTGGCGGCGGGCATGCCGGAGGCGGCGTTGGTCAGGTCAGGGGAGTCGGACATGGGGTCATCCTCACATGTTCGGGGGGGCCGTCTCCAACTCCGACGCAGTGTCCGGGAACTCCGGTAAAGACTGTTTAAGTTGCACTGGAGTCCGGTGTCTCCGCCCGTCCACGGCGCGGCACCGTCATCCCCAACGACAACAACAGCTGAGGTGGCGTCTTGACCTTCCAGATGCCGGATCGTTCCGATCCGGGTTTCCGAGCGAGAGTCGGGCCGCCCCCGCGTCGGGCGAAGGTGCTGCTGCTGACGGTCGGCGTGCTGGCGGTGCTGTTCCTGCTGTTCGTCATGTTCGCCGGGCTGTGGACCGACTGGCTGTGGTTCAGGTCGGTCAAGTACAGCTCCGTGTTCACCTCGCAACTGGGCGTGAAGGTCGGCCTGTTCGCGGTGTTCGGGCTGCTGATGGCGCTGGTGGTCGGGTTCAACCTGTGGCTGGCGTACCGGCTGCGGCCGCCGCTGGCGGCGATGTCGGTGGAGCAGCAGAGCCTGGACCGCTACCGGATGGGCGTGGCGCCGTTCCGCAAGTGGCTGGTGATCGGCCTGTCGCTGCTGGTCGGCCTGGCGGCCGGTGCGGCCGCGAGCGGGCAGTGGCGGACCTGGATGCTGTGGATCAACGGCACGCCGTTCGGGCAGAAGGACAGCCAGTTCCACCTGGACGTCTCGTTCTACGCGTTCGAACTGCCGTGGTACGAGTTCCTGCTGGGCTTCGCGTTCAGCGCGGTGATCGTGTCGCTGCTGGCGGCGACCGCGGTGCACTACCTGTACGGCGGTCTTCGGCTGCAGGGGCCGGGCCGTCGGGCGAGTGCCGGGGCGCAGGGTCATCTGGCCGTGCTGCTGGGCGTGTTCGTGCTGCTGAAGGCGGCGGCGTACTGGCTGGACCGGTACGCGCTGGCGGTGAAGAGCGAGTCGTACAAGGGCGTCGGGGGCTGGACCGGTCTGCGGTACGTGGACGCGAACGCGTTCCTGCCGGCCAAGACGATCCTGTTCTTCGTGGCGATCATCTGCGCGGTGCTGTTCTTCCTGACGCCGGTGCGGCGGACCTGGGCGCCGGCGCTGATCGGCTTCGGGCTGATGGCGCTGTCCGCGGTGCTGGTCGGCGGGCTGTACCCGGCGATCGTGCAGCAGTTCCAGGTCAAGCCGAACGAGCAGGCCAAGGAGACGCCGTACATCCAGAAGAACATCGACGCGACCCGGCAGGCCTACGGGATCGCCGACGTGCAGGTGGATCAGTACTCGCCGAAGGACACGCCGGACGCGGACAAGCTGAAGCTGGACGCGCAGACCGTGGCGGACATCCGGCTGCTGGACCCGAACGTGGTGTCGCCGACGTTCCAGCAGAACCAGGCGCTGCGGCAGTACTACGCGTTCCCGAAGACCCTGGACGTGGACCGGTACGGCGACCAGGACACCGTGCTGGGCGTGCGTGAGCTGGACCTGACGGGCGTTCAGCAGCACAACTTCATCAACGACCACTTCAAGTACACCCACGGGTACGGCGTGGTCGCCGCCAAGGGCAACCAGGTGGACGCCAACGGCAACCCGGTCTACACCGAGCAGTCGCTGCCGACCACCGGGGCGATGGGCGACTACCAGCAGCGGGTCTACTACGGCGAGAAGTCCACCACGTACTCGGTCGTCGGCCCGGGCATGGACGAGATCGACTACACCCGGGACTCCGACCCCGACCGGACGTACCAGTACACCGGCGGCAGCGGCGTCTCGCTGGACAACCCGCTGACCCGGGCCGCGTACGCGGTGAAGTTCGCCGAGCCGCAGCTCCTCTACTCGGGGGCGATCAAGGACGGCGCGAAGATCCTCTACGACCGCACCCCGAAGGAGCGGGTGGAGAAGGTCGCGCCGTGGCTGTCGATCGACGCCGACCCGTACCCGGTGGTGGAGAACGGCCGGCTGGTCTGGGTGCTGGACGGCTACACCACCTCCGACGGCTTCCCGTTCTCGTCCAAGACGGTGCTCGGCGACGCCACCAAGGACTCGCTGACCGACCAGCGCGGCCGCACCCTGAGCGCCGTCAACGAGGTCAACTACATCCGGAACTCGGTGAAGGCCACGGTCGACGCGTACACCGGTGAGGTGACGCTGTACCAGTGGGACGAGTCCGACCCGGTGCTGAAGACCTGGATGAAGGCGTTCCCGGGCACGGTCCAGCCGAAGGCGGACATCCCGGACACGCTGCTGCCGCACCTGCGCTACCCGCAGGACATGTTCAAGGTGCAGCGCGACCTGCTCGGGATGTACCACATGACGGACGCCACGGCGTTCTTCAACGGCACCGACATCTGGGAGGTGCCGGTCGACCCGACCGTCAACGCCGACGAGGTGCAGCCGCCGTACTACCTGACGCTGCGGATGCCGGACGCGAAGAAGGCCAACTTCTCGCTGACCACCTCGTTCGTGCCCTCGGGCCGGAAGAACCTGGCGGCGTTCATGACCGCGGACGCCGATCCGGGGGAGGACTACGGCAAGCTGCGGATCCTGCGGATGACGTCCGAGTCGGGTGCGCTCGGCCCGGCGCTGACCCAGGCGAAGTTCAACTCCGACACCGAGGTGGCCCGCCAGCTGACGCTGCTGCGCAGCGGCAGCGACTCGGACCTGGTGTACGGCAACCTGCTCACGTTGCCGGTCGGCGGCGGCATCCTCAACGTGGAGCCGGTGTACCTGGTGGCGCGCGGTGCGAAGGTGCCGGTGCTGAAGAAGGTGCTGGCGGTGTACGGCGACCGCAACGTGGCGCTGGAGGACACCCTGGACAAGGCGCTGGCGAAGGTGCTGGGCGCGGCGGCCGGCGGGGCCACCACCCCGACCGCCCCCGTCGACCCGGGCAGCACCACGCCGCCCGCCCCGACCACGCCGACCACGCCTGCGCCGGGCGTGAACCCGGCGCTGGACAAGGCCCTGGCGGACGCCCAGAAGGCGTTCACCGACGGCCAGGCCGCGCTGAAGAACGGCGACTGGGCGGCGTACGGGCAGGCCCAGCAGGCGCTGCAGAAGGCGCTGGACGCCGCGGTGGCGGCGGAGTCGAAGGCCGGCTCGGGCGGCGCCTCGCCGGCGCCGTCCGGTTCGCCGTCGCCCACCGGCTGAGCTGCGAGAACCGATTTGCTGTTCCACTCCGTGACCGTGCTACTGTGGT
>NZ_BMRI01000003.1:253466-260767 GCF_014648555.1 Kitasatospora griseola | reverse complement strand
GTGGAGCAGCTCGGTAGCTCGCTGGGCTCATAACCCAGAGGTCGCAGGTTCAAATCCTGTCCCCGCTACTCAGTAGCGAAAGGCCCGGAGGCACTAGCCTCCGGGCCTTTGCCATTCCTTGGTGCAGACCCGTTGACACCCCCACTGGTCCAGTCCAATCTGGGTCATGCCCATGACGGGCGGCCCCCACCGCCCGCCTCGTGGTGCTGCAACGCGTATGCCCGCAACGGGAATCGTTCGTGTTCTGCTTCCGTCTGCCGCTCTCCCCGACCGGGGTGTCGGACGGCGTTTCCTGCATCCCCACGTGACAGGAGAGGCACATCCGCATGCACCGCAACAACCGAAGGGTCTGGGCCGTCACAGCGGCGGCCGCCACCCTGCTCGCCGGGGCGATGTCGCTGCTGGGAGCCCCCGACGCGACCGCCGGACCGGCCAACACCACCGGCGCCCCCGCCACCAGCGGCGGGATGAAGGTCGCCTACTTCGACCAGTGGTCGATCTACCAGAACGCCTACTACCTGAAGAACGTCGACACCAACGGCATGGCCGGGAAGCTCGACTACCTGCTGTACGACTTCGCCAACATCGACCCCACCAACCTGACCTGCTTCGAGGCCAACTCGGCGGCCTCCCAGGACGAGAACAACCCGAACGCCGGCGACGGCGCGGGCGACTACTACGCCGACTACGCGAAGACCTTCGCCAACGGCAACAGCGTCGACAACTCCACCGACACCTGGAACCAGCCGCTGGCCGGCAACTTCCACCAGCTCCAGGAGCTGAAGGCCAAGTACCCGAAGCTGAAGGTGCTGATGTCGATCGGCGGCTGGACGTACTCCAAGTACTTCTCGGACGCGGCCGCCACCGACGCCTCCCGCAAGAAGTTCGTCTCCTCCTGCGTCGACATGTTCATCAAGGGCAACCTGCCCGCCCAGGGCGGCTACGGCGGCCCCGGCACCGGCAAGGGCATCTTCGACGGCTTCGACATCGACTGGGAGTACCCGGGCGGCGGCGGCCACACCGGCAACCACTCCTCGCCGAACGACAAGCAGAACTTCACCGCGCTGCTCGCCGAGTTCCGCAGCCAGCTCAACACCCAGGGCGCCGCCGACGGCAAGACCTACGCGCTGAGCGCCGCGCTGCCGGCCGGCCAGGACAAGATCCAGTACGTCGAGACCGACAAGATCGCCCAGTACCTGACCTTCGCCGACCCGATGACGTACGACATGCACGGCGGCTGGGAGGCGCAGGGCCCGACCAACCACCAGACGGGGATCTACCAGAACCCGAACGACCCGTCGAACAACATTCCGCCGGGCAACGCCAAGTACTCCATCGACGAGGCGATCAAGGCGTACACGGTCGGCGACCCCTCGTACGGCATCCCCGGCGGCTTCCCGGCCAACAAGCTGAACATGGGCGTCCCGCTGTACTACCGCGGCTGGACGGGCGTGGCGGCCGGCGCCAACCACGGGCTGTTCCAGCCGGCCAGCGGGCCCGCGCAGGGTGCGCCGAACTCCGGCAACGTCGCCGGCGTGCGGATGTACAAGGAACTGCTGGGTGTCGTCGACAACGCGAGCTACACGTACTGGGACCCGGCCTCGCAGGCCTCGTACTTCTACGACGGCACCAACTTCTGGTCCGGCGAGAACGCCAGGTCCATCCAGGCCAAGATGGACTACGCGCACTGCAACGGGCTCGGCGGCTCCTTCGTGTTCTCGCTGTACGACGACCCGAACGCGGTACTGCTGAACCCGCTGGTGACGGCGACCAACGGCTCGGCCGCCAACTGCCCCGCGCCGCCGACCTCGCCGTCGCCGAGCGCGAGCAGCAGCGGCGGCACCAGCCCGTCGCCCTCCACCTCCGCGAGCGGCTCGCCGTCCTCCTCGCCGAGCGGTTCGCCGTCGGGCAGCCCGTCCTCCTCGCCGAGCGGGCCCAGCGGCGGGATCGTCGCCAACCCCGGCCTGGAGTCCGGCGCGCTCAGCCCGTGGACCTGCGCGGGCAGTGGCGGCGCCGTGGTCAGCGGCGGCCACACCGGCTCGTACGCGCTGCAGGGCAACACCAGCGCCGGTGACACCGCGCAGTGCCAGCAGACCGTCACGGTCAAGCCGAACACCACGTACACGCTGTCCGCGTGGGTGAAGGGCAACTACACCTACCTGGGCGTCACCGGCTCCGGGGCGGACAGTTCGACCTGGACGCCCGGCGGGAGCGCGTGGGGGCAGCTGTCCACCAAGTTCACCACCGGCGCCTCGGTCACCTCGGTGACCATCTGGGTGCACGGCTGGTACGGACAGGGCGCCTACCAGGCGGACGACTTCACCGTCGGCTGACCTGTCGTCACCATCCTTTGAGCGAAGGCCCGGAGGGAATCGCCCTCCGGGCCTTCGGCCTTGTGTGCATCGAGTGTTGATCGACTCCGGTACGATGCGTGGCCGGGGTTTGTGGGGCTCAGTGTCGGGAAATCGACAAAGCGCTGAAGCAATCTCGCCGGGCTTCGGCCCCGCTCCGCCAAAACGGACGGAGCAGGTGTACGAGGGTTGCTGGGTGATGCGACGATGGACCACGAGGGGGACGCGGCGCGGCCGTTGACGGGCCGTCCGATCCGGCGTGACCCCTGGGGGAGCCGTCCCGGGCCGATGGCCGGGGGCGAATGCCGCGACACTCGGGGGGAGCTGGAGTCGGCATGAAACTCATCGGAAGGAACGGAACGGGAGAACCACCGACGGCCAGCAGCAGCACGGACACCGGCACCGGTGCCCGACCCGCCCGCCGGCCGGGCGGCAGCCTGCCCGCACAGCGCCACACCGCCGGCCGCGGCCTCGCCGCATCCGGCTACGGTCCCGACAGCCTCGTCCACCTGACCGCCGACCAGGTCGTCGCCACCGCCTCCGCCCGCGACCTGCTGGAGAGCGACGACGGCTCCGACAGCTTCGAAACCGCCCTCGCCGCCCGCGAACAGGCCGCCCTCGAAGCCCGCCACCGCGGCTCCGCCGACGCCGGCGACCCCGGCGCCGCCAGCCAGCTCGGCGCCCTCCTGCTGCGCCGCGGCGACCTCCAGGACGCCGAACCGTACCTGCGCACCGCCGCCGCCGCGGGCCTGCGCGCCGCCGCCAACAACCTCGGCGTCCTGCTCCACCAGCAGGGCCTGCGCGCCGAAGCCGGCCAGTGGTGGCGGCAGGCCGCCGTCGCCGGCTCCGCCCCCGCCGCCCACGCCCTCGGCCTGCAGCTGCGCGACCAGGGCGAGGAGGAAGCCGCCGAGTACTGGTTGCACTTCGCCGCCGAACAGGGCCACCCGCTCGGCGCGTACGCCCTCGGCGACCTGATGGAACACCGCCGCGACGTCCGTGCCGAACGCTGGTTCAAGGCCGCCGCCGACTCCGGCCACCGCGAAGCCGCCTACCGCCTCGCCCGGATGCGCGAAGCCGCCGGCGACAAGGACACCGCCGAGACCTGGTACCGCACCGCCGCCGCCCGCAGCCACCCCCGCGCCGCACTGCGCCTCGGCGTGCTCCTCGAAGCCCGCGGCGACCTCGACGAAGCCGCCCGCTGGTACCGGCAGTCCGCACAGAACGGCGAAGCCCGCGCCGCCTGCGCGCTCGGCTTCCTGCTCCGCGACGCCGGCGACCCCACCGCCGCCGCCGAATGGTGGCAGGAGGCCGCCGAAGCCGGCGACGCCGCAGCGGCCAACGCACTCGGCGCACTTCACGCCGGCCGCGGCGAGGACGCCGTCGCCGAACGCTGGTACCGCGCCGCGCTCGACGCCGGCGACCACAACGGCGCCTTCAACCTCGGCCTGCTGTGCGCCGGCGTCGGCCGCGACACCCAGGCCGAACAGTGGTACCGCCGCGCCGCGTACGCCGGCCACCGCGAAGCCTGCAACGCGCTCGCCGTCATGCTGCTCCAGCGCGGCGACGAGTCCGGCGCCGAACCCTGGTTCTCCAAGGCCGCCGAGGCCGGCTCCGTCGACGGCGCGTTCAACCTCGGCGTGCTGCACGCCGGCCGCGGCGAGACCCGGCAGGCCCAGGAGTGGTACGCCCGCGCCGCCGCCGAGGGGCACGGCGAAGCCGCCCTCCAACTCGCCGTCGTCCAGGAA
This sequence comes from Kitasatospora griseola, assembly GCF_014648555.1. GTDB lineage: Bacteria > Actinomycetota > Actinomycetes > Streptomycetales > Streptomycetaceae > Kitasatospora > Kitasatospora griseola. The sequence goes on along the minus strand of NZ_BMRI01000003.1, from coordinate 256,671 downwards.
CAGCGCGGCAACCTCACCGGGGCGCTCGACCGCTACCGGCAGGCCGCGGAAGGCGGCTCCGCGGAGGGCGCGTTCCGGCTCGCCTCCCTGCTCGACCGCCGCGGCGACGCCGACGCGGACGCCGAGCACTGGTACGCGGTCGCGGCGGACGCCGGGCACCTGCGGGCGCAGGTCCGGATGGGCGTCCGGGCCGCGGAGCGCGGCGCGCTGCAGATCGCCGAGAGCTGGTACCGGCGCGCCGCGGAGGGCGGCAGCCGCAGCGCCGCCTTCAACCTCGGCCTGCTGCTGGCCCGGCAGGACTCCGAGGCCGAGGCGATGCTCTGGTACACCCGCGCCGCGGACGCCGGGCACGGGCGCGCGGCCCTGCGGCTCGCGCTGCTCGCGCTGCGACGGGGGGAGGCCGTCCAGGCCGAGAACTGGTGCAAGCGGGCGGCGGAGTACGGACCGGCGGAGGTCGCGGAGCGGGCGGGACGGCTGCTGGGGGCGTTGAACGCCGAACTGTCCGCGTAGGGGAGCACCCCCAGGGGCGCGTGGGGGTACCTCCCGGCCCGCCAGGGCTGGGGGAGAACTGCGCGAAGGGGAACGCACCCGTCGAAAAGATCGCGATCGCGACGCAGGACAATGACCTGCACGTGCTTGCGACCTCACGGACGGGCCTTGCGCTTGTCGCGCAGTTCTCCCCCAGTCCTGGCGGGCCGGGAGGTGCCCCCAGCGCCCCTGTTTCCGCACCCGTCAGAGCGACAGTGAGCGCAGCGCCGCCTCGTGGAGGATCCCGTTGGTCGCGACCGCGTCCGCGCCGGAGGGGCCGTCGATGCCGTCGAGGCCGGTGAAGCGGCCGCCGGCCTCCTGGACGACGATGCAGGGGGCGGCCATGTCCCAGAGGGAGAGTTCGGGTTCGGCGGCGATGTCGACGGCGCCCTCAGCGACCATCATGTAGGACCAGAAGTCACCGTAGGCCCGGGTGCGCCAGCACTTGCGGGTGAGGTCGAGGAAGGCGTCGAGGCGGGCGCGCTCCTCCCAGCCGCTGAGCGAGGAGAAGGAGAGCGAGGCGTCGGCGAGGCGGGAGACCTTGGAGACGTGGATGCGCTGGGCCTTGGCCAGGCTGCGGCCGGCGAACGCGCCGAGTCCCTTGGCGGCCCACCAGCGGCGGCCGAGCGCGGGGGCGGAGACGATGCCGACCACCGGGGCGTACTCGCCGTCGGGCTGCTCCTCGAGGAGGGCGACCAGGGTGGCCCAGACCGGGACGCCGCGGACGTAGTTCTTGGTGCCGTCGATCGGGTCGATCACCCAGCGGCGCGGACCGGAGCCCTGCAGGCCGTACTCCTCGCCCATCACGGCGTCGCGGGGCCGTGCGCGTTGCAGGACGGAGCGGACGAGTTCCTCGGCGGCCTTGTCGGCGTCGCTGACCGGTGTCAGGTCGGGCTTGGTCTCGACCTTGAGGTCGAGCGCCTTGAAGCGCTCCATGGTGACCGAGTCGGCCGAGTCGGCGAGGACGTGGGCGAGTCGGAGATCGTCGTGGTAGTCGGCCATGTTCGAACCCTAGCGGACTCAGTGTCCCGAGCCGCTGAGCTGCAGACCGATCACACCGGCGATGACCAGGCCGACCGAGACCAGCTTGAGGGTGGAGGAGGACTCCCCGAGGAAGACGATTCCGTACAGCGCGGTGCCGGCGGCGCCGATGCCGGTCCACACCGCGTAGGCGCTGCCCACCGGGAGGGTTTTCAGGGAGAGGGTGAGCAGGCCGAAGGAGCCGAGGGCGAAGAGGCAGAAGCTGATGGTGGGCCAGAGCTTGGTGAAGCCGTGGCTGAGCTTGAGGTTGACCGCGAATCCCGTTTCCAGCAGACCGGCGAGGATCACCATGGCCCATGCCATCGGGTTGACTCCCTGTCAGATAGGACGGTGTGACCTTCCTATCGTTACCCAGTGGACAGGGCCGGGCGACTCGTCGGGCGGTGAACTCTCAGTCCTCCTCGTGGGCCTCCTTGGTGGCGAGGAGGCGGCGCAGCGAGTACAGCCGGGCCGGGTCGGCGTGGCCGTCGGCGACCCAGGCGTCCAGTGCGCAGTCCGGTTCGTCGTGCGAGCAGGCGCGCGGGCAGCCTTCGGTGCCGGGCTCCAGGTCGGGGAAGGCGAGGATGACCCGGGACGGGTCGATGTGGGAGAGGCCGAAGGACCGGAAGCCGGGGGTGTCGATCACCCAGCCCGGGTCGAGGGCCTTGCGGGAGCCGGGCTTCACGCCGGGCGGCGGGGGCAGCCGGAGGGCGAGCGCGGAGACGGTGGTGTGCCGGCCGCGGCCGGTGACGGCGTTGACGCGGCCGGTGGTCCGCTGCTGGTCCGGGACGAGCGCGTTGACCAGGGTGGTCTTGCCGACGCCGGAGTGCCCGATGAACACGGTGGTCTTCCCGCGCAGGTGCTCGCGGACGGCCTCGGCGCCGGTGGTGGCCAGCTCGTCGTGCCGGGTCACCACGTAGTCGATGCCGAGCGACGCGTACGACTCCAGCAGCTCGTCGGCCGACGCCAGGTCGGACTTGGTGAGCACCAGCAGCGGCTCCATCCCGGCGTCGTACGCGGCGACCAGGCAGCGGTCGATCAGCCGGGGGCGGGGCTCCGGGTTGGCGAGCGCGGTGACGATGGCCAGCTGCTCGGCGTTGGCGACCACGATCCGCTCGTACGGGTCGTCGTCGTCCGCGGTGCGGCGCAGCACCGAGGTGCGTTCCTCGACCCGGACGATCCGGGCCAGGCTGTCGGGGGCCCCGGAGAGGTCGCCGACCAGGTTGACGATGTCGCCGACGACCACGCCCTTGCGGCCGAGCTCGCGGGCCTTCATGGCGGTGACCAGGCGTTCGTCCTTGGTTCCGCCGTCGACGAGACAGGTCATCCGGCCCCGGTCCACGGTGAGGATCATCGCCTCGGCGGCGTCCTCGTGCTTGGGCCGGATGCGGGTGCGGGGGCGGGAGCCCCGGCGGCCCGGGCGGCTGCGGATGTCGTCCTCGTCGGCGTCCTTGCCGTAGCGGCGCATGTTCGTGATCCCCCGTCAGCCCTGGCCGAGGAGGTCGGCCCACATCTGCGGGAAGTCCGGCAGGGTCTTCGCGGTGGTCGCCACGTTCTCCACCAGGACGCCGTCCACCACCAGGCCGAGGACGGCGGCGGCGGTGGCCAGCCGGTGGTCCTCGTAGGTGTGGAAGACGCCGCCGTGCAGCGGGCGGGG
>NZ_BMRI01000003.1:247443-253425 GCF_014648555.1 Kitasatospora griseola | reverse complement strand
GCGGATCCGCAGGCCGTCCTCGGTCTCCGAGACGTCGCCGCCGAGGTCGTTGATCTCCTTGGCGAGCGCGGCCAGTCGGTCGGTCTCGTGCAGGCGCAGGTGGGAGATGCCGTACAGGTGGGACTCGGAGTCGGCGAGGGCTGCGACGGCGGCGATCACCGGGGTCAGCTCGCCCACGTCGTGCAGGTCCACCTCGATGCCGTGGATCTTGCCGGTGCCGGTGAACTCCAGCCCCTCGTCCACGCTGTGCTTGTTCACAAACCGGCAGGAGCCGCCCATCGCACTGAAGATGTCGCGGAGCTGGTCGCCGGGCTGGTAGGTGTGCTTGGGCCAGTCCCGGACGACGACCCGGCCGCCGGTGGCGAGGGCCGCGGCGAAGAACGGGGCGGCGTTGGACAGGTCCGGCTCGACCACCAGGTCGCGGCCGATCAGTGCGCCCGGGGTGACCCGCCAGACGTCCTTCTCGCCGCCGTCCTCGGGGGCGTCCACCTGGCCGCCGGCCTTGCGGATCATGTCGACGGTCATCCGGATGTGCGGCAGCGAGGGCACCGTCGCGCCCACGTTGCGGATCTCCACGCCGTGGTTGAAGCGGGCGCCGGACAGCAGCAGCGCCGAGATGAACTGCGAGGAGGACGAGGCGTCGACCTCCACCGGGCCGCCGTCCAGCGCGCCCGCGCCGTGCACGGTCAGCGGGAAGCCGCCGCGGCCGCCGTCGTCGATCCGGGCGCCGAGCGCGCGCAGCGCGTCGATCACGCCGTGCTGCGGGCGCTCGTGGCTGCGCGGGTCGCCGTCGAAGTGCACCGGGCCGTCCGCGAGGGTGGCCAGCGGCGGCAGGAAGCGCATCACGGTGCCGGCGTTGCCGACGTCCACCTGCGCCGGGCCGCGCAGCCGCTCGGCCGGGATGACCCGCCAGGCCTCGCCGCCGCCGGTGCCGCCGGACGCCTCGTTCACCGTCTCCTCGACCGTCACGCCCAGTGCCCGCAGGCCGTCCGCCATCAGCTGCGAGTCGCGGCTGCGCAGCGGGCGGCGCACCCAGCCCGGGCCGTCGGCGAGGGCGGCCAGCACCAGGGCGCGGTTGGTCGCGGACTTCGAGCCGGGGATCGTCACGGTGGCGTCCACGGCGGCGGTGGCGACGGGAGCGGGCCACAGGGAGTCGGTCATGTCGCCCAGTCTATGAGGCCCGGCCCCGCTACCGGGGAAGCAGCCAGGCCGCCCCGAGCCCCAGGCAGGCCAGCGCCACCACCAGGAACAGCGCCATCCAGGCCGTCGCCGGCACGCCCGTCAGCCCGGCCAGCTGGTCGGCGTCCGAGCCGGACGCGCCGCCGCGGCGCCGGGTGGAGAACAGCTCGACCACCGGGCGCGCCCCCGCCAGCAGGAGGAACCACACGCCCAGGTGGGCGAACGCGCCCTGCCACTCGGCGCTCCCGTACCGGCACACCGCGACGATCGCGCCGCCGGTGACCAGCACGGCCAGCACGCCGAACAGGTTCCGCAGGGTCAGCAGCATCGCCGCCAGCAGTGCGATGCCGATCCACAGCAGCGCGGTGGTCAGGCCCGCCCCCAGCAGGGCGGCGCCGCCCAGGCCGAGCAGCGACGGCGCCGGGTAGCCGGCCGCGAAGGTCAGCATCAGGCCGGGTCCGGTCCGCCGCCCGGAGGTCACCGTCAGCCCGGAGGTGTCCGAGTGCAGCCGGATGCCGGAGAGTCGGCGGCGGGTCAGCAGCGCCATCACGCCGTGCCCGCCCTCGTGCGCGATGGTCACCACGGTGCGGCTCAGCCGCCACACCGGGCGCATCGCCACCGCCAGCAGCGCCGCCGCCGCAGTGCCCCACACCAGCCAGTTCGGCAGGGCGGGCTGTACGGCCGTCACCCGGTCCCAGAGTTGTGCGAAGTCCATTCCGGTGGGCCTCCGATCGCCGTCGCTCGGTCCGGCAGCGTTTCACGGAAGGACGGGCGGCGACCAGCGACCGGTTCTGCGGGCGGGCCCGCTCTGGCAAGCTGAACGGCATGTGCGGCCGCTTCGCCTCCTCCACCGACCCCGCCGAGCTGGTCCGGCACTTCGGCGTCCGGCAGTGGGACCCCACCGAGACGCTGGCCCCGAGCTGGAACGTCGCCCCGACCGCGTCCGCCTTCGCCGTGCTCGACCGCGCGCCCCGCGGCGAGCGCCGGCCGGTGCGTCAACTGCGGGTGCTGCGCTGGGGGTTGGTGCCGGCCTGGGCGAGCAGCCCGGACACCGCCGTGAAGATGATCAACGCCCGGGCGGAGACCGTCCACGAGAAGCCCGCCTACCGGCAGGCGTTCGCCTCGCGGCGGTGCCTGATACCCGTCGACGGGTACTACGAGTGGCAGACCGCCCCCACCGACGACGTCTCCCGGCCACCCCGCCGCCCCTACTTCGTCTCCCGCGCCGACGGCGCCCCGCTGGCGCTGGCCGGACTGTACGAGTTCTGGCGCAACCGGGCCGTGCCCGGCGACCACCCCGACGCCTGGCTGGTCACCTGCACTGTGGTCACCACCGCCGCCGAACCGCTGCTCGCCCCCGTCCACGAACGGATGCCGCTGTACCTCGGCCCCGACCGCTGGGACGCCTGGCTCGACCCCCGTGCCGAGACCGCCGACCTCACCCCGCCGCCGCCCGGCGAGCTGCGCATCCATGCCGTGCCCGACGAGGTCGGCTCGATCCGCAACAACCACCCCGGCCTGACCAGGCGACTCACCGAGGACGACCGCACCACGCTGTTCTGAGCGCGTCCTCTCTATACGCTCGGCGCCATGCAGCGGATCATCACCACCCCCGCCGGCGACGCCCGGCTCCACTGGTTCCGGGCCGAGGCCCCGCGCGCCGTCCTGCTGCTCGGGCACGGCGCGGGCGGCGGCATCGAGGCGCCCGACCTGCAGGCGCTCGCCGCGGCGCTCCCGACGGCGGGCGTCACCGTGGTGCTGGCCGAGCAGCCCTGGCGGGTGGCCGGCCGCAAGCTCGCTCCCGCCCCGAAGATCCTCGACGCCGGCTGGCCCGCGCAGTTCGCCGCCGCGGCCGAGGAGGGGCTGCCGGTGTTCGCGGGCGGCCGCAGCGCGGGGGCCCGGGTGGCCTGCCGCACCTCCGCCGGGCTCGGCGCGGCGGGCGTGCTGGCGCTGGCCTTCCCGCTGCACCCGCCGGGTCGGCCGGAGAAGAGCCGGGCCGGGGAGCTGCTGGAGACCGGCCTGCCCACCCTGGTGGTGCAGGGCGGCGCGGACACCTTCGGCGCCCCGGAGGAGTTCCCGGCCCTGCCGGACACCCACCGCCTGGTCGAAGTGCCGTACGGCTCGCACGCGTTCAAGGTGCCGAAGAAGGCGCCGCTCGGCCAGGACGAGGCGCTGGCGCTGATCACCGGGGCGGTGGCCGGCTGGCTCTGAACCCCGGTCCGGAGTGCGGGAATGTCTCGTCGCCGTGAGCGGTTGCACGAGTCGTCAGAAGATGCGCCGGTGGAAAGGCAGGGTTCATGGGTTCGATCGCGTGCCCCGAGCGGTCCGAGGAGCGGGCTTCGCTCGTACCGGACTGGTCGCAGTGGGTTGCCGCGGGCGAGAAGCCGGTCAGCCCGATATCCTCGCTTCCGGGTCGGCCCGTGGTGGGCCGAGTGCAGCTGACCGAGGAGGTGGGTCCGGTCGTCGGGACCGATGACGCGGCCGTGTCTGGTGCTTCAGGCACCGACCAGGGCCGTCCGGAGGGCGAACAGCTCACCGGGGACGAACTGGCCGAGGCGATCGGCGAGGACACCTTCCGGGTGTCCGAGAGCGAGAGCGAGACGGCCAGGCGCGCGCGCTTCGAGCGCGACGCGCTGGGTTTCCTGGACCCGATGTACTCGGCGGCCCTGCGGATGACCCGCAACCCGGCCGACGCGGAGGACCTGCTCCAGGAGGCGTTCGCCAAGGCGTACGCGTCGTTCCACCAGTTCCGCGAGGGCACCAACCTCAAGGCCTGGCTCTACCGCATCCTCACCAACACGTTCATCAACTCGTACCGCAAGAAGCAGCGTGAACCGCAGCGCACCGCGGCCGAGGAGATCGAGGACTGGCAGCTCGCGCGCGCCGAGTCGCACATGTCGACGGGGCTGCGCTCCGCCGAGGCGCAGGCGCTCGACCACCTGCCGGACAGCGACGTGAAGGACGCCCTGCAGGCGATCCCGGAGGAATTCCGGATCGCGGTGTATCTCGCGGACGTCGAGGGCTTTGCGTACAAGGAGATCGCGGACATCATGGGTACACCCATCGGTACGGTGATGTCCCGACTGCACCGTGGTCGCCGCCAGTTGCGCGGCATGCTGGAGGACTACGCCCGCGAGCGGGGGCTGGTCCCGGCCGGTACCGGTGCAGGGCACGAAGCGAAGGGCGCGGGCTCATGAGCTGCGGCGATCCGCACGAGACCGAGTGCGGAGAGGTGCTCGACCACCTCTACGAATTCCTCGACAACGAGATGCCCGAGGGCGACTGCGCCAAGCTGCGGGTGCACTTCGACGAGTGCTCGCCGTGCCTGGAGAAGTACGGCCTCGAACAGGCGATCAAGGCGCTGATCAAGCGCTCGTGCGGCTGCGACGACACGCCCGCCGACCTCCGGGCGAAGGTGCTGGCCCGGATCGACTCGATCCGCGCGAGCCAGCGCCCCGGCGAGGGCCCGACCGTCGAGGTGTCCTCGGTCGGCGTGGAGATGACGGTCGAAGGCGCGGCCGGTCATGGCTCCGCCGTCGCCACTGCGGAGTGATTACTCACTCGATCGAGTGAGCTGTCGCTGCTCCGGCTGCGGCAATCCGCGATCGTGCGCCCCGTCCGGGTGGCCGGGCCCTATTCTCTGACGAGTCCTCACGTCGGAGGGCCCGGTACGGGCTGGGGAGGCCGAGATCGCCAGCGAACGCGAGCGCATCGCCCTGCCGGGGCGGGCCATGGTCTACCTGGCCGCCGTGGTGACGGCGGCGCTCGCCGCGCTGCTGCCGCTGTCGGCGATCGGGCCCGGACTCGCCTGGCCCCGGGTCGCGCTGCTGTCGCTGCTCCACCTCTGTCTGGAGTCGCTCGCCCAGGGCGCCCGCACGCCGTGCGCCCGGGTGTGGCGGTGGCTGCGCGGCCGGCCCGGGCCGGAGAGCCCGGCGGACCCGCGCGGCAGCGGCTTCTTCCCGGTGCTGTTCGCCGGCGTGCTGATGCTCCCCCCCGCCGCCGCGGCCCTGGTCGCGCTGCCCGGGGCGCTGCTCGGCCCGGCCCAGCAGCCGCGCGCCCTGCGCCGGGTGTGGAACGCCGCCCAGCTGGCGCTGGCCGCCGCCTGCTCCGCCGAGGTGTTCCGGCTGCTCGGCGGCTCCCGGCTGCTGCTGGGCACCCGCTTCCCCGGCGCGGCCCTCGGCGCGCTCGCCGCGATCCTGACGTTCTGCCTGGTCAACGGCGTGCTGGTGGCCGGCATGGTGCGGCTGACCTGCGGCTCGGCCGGCCACGGCGTGATCCGCAAGCTGCACCGGGCGGCGCCCGCGGCGCTGCTGCACGGCGCGGGCGGGCTGATGGTCGCGGTGCTGTGGCAGGGCCCGTACGGGGCGTTCGCGGCGGTGCTCGGACTGTTGCCGCTGACCATCACCGCCTGGCTGTCCGCGCAGGGCCACCGCGAGCGGTCCGCGCACCGGGCCACCGTGCAGGCGCTGGTGCAGGCCGTGGAGATCAAGGACGCCTACACCCGCGGCCACAGCGAACGGGTCGGCCGGGCCTCGGTGCTGATCGCCCGCCAGCTGGGCCTCGCCGAGGACCGGATCCGCACCCTGCACTTCGCCGGCACCCTGCACGACGTCGGCAAGCTCGCGGTGGCCACCGAACTGCTGCGCCGCAACGGGCCGTTGACGGTGGCGGAGCGGCGGGCCGTCGAGGTGCACCCGGTGTTCGGGCACGAGCTGGTGCGGCAGCTGGACTTCCTCGGCGAGGGGCGCGACGGCATCCTGCACCACCACGAGCGGATCGACGGCCGCGGCTACCCGCACGGCC
>NZ_BMRI01000003.1:198703-247409 GCF_014648555.1 Kitasatospora griseola | reverse complement strand
TGTCCGGCGACCGGATCCCGGAGTTCGCCCGGATCATCTCGGTCGCCGACGCCTTCGACTCGATGACCTCCACCCGCTCCTACCGGCGCGGCCGTCCCGTCCAGGAGGCCGTCACCGAACTGGAGCGGTGCGCCGGCAGCCAGTTCGACCCGGTGATGGTGCAGGCCCTGGTGGAGGCCGTCGCCGAACACGGCTGGCAGCCCGAGCCGCCGCCGCCCGGCGGCTGGGACGGCGAGGTGCCGGACATTCCGCTCGGCGTGCCCGAGCCGGCCCGGATGCCGCAGCAGTCCGGCCAGGGCCTGCCGGCCGGCGGGACGACATGACCGTCCGGCGGCCGGGCCCGGCCGACCTGCTGCACGGCGCGGCCGTCCTGCTCGGCGGCTGCGCGCTGGCGCACACCCTCGCCGTCGGCGCCAACCAGGCCCGGGTGGCGCTGGCGTTCGCCGCGCTGATCGCGCTCGGCCAGTGCGCCGGGCCCGCGCTGCCCGGCGACCGCGAGCCGGCGCCGGTGGCCACCGCCGTCGCCCTCGCGTACGCGCTGCTCGGGCCGCTGCACGGACTGCCCACCGGGCACGGGGTGCTGCAGGCCACCGCCGTCACCGCGATCGGCACCGCCGCCGGGCTCGTCGCGCAGCTGGCCGGGCGGGCCGCGCTGGCCGCCGTCCGGCGCCGGCCGCGCAGCCCGCTGGGCGGGCTGGACGCCGCCGCCCGCCGGCTGGTCACCGTCACCTTCGCCGCACTGCTGTTCCAACCGCTGTACGAGTCCGGCGCCACCGACCGGCTGCCCGGCCCCGCGTACGGGGCGCTGCTGGCGGCCGTCGCCGCGCTGGCCGCGCTCGGCGACGCCGTGCTGGCGGCCGGGCAGCAGCGGGCCCGCACCGGGCTGCGGTACAGCGCCGCGCTGGACGACCAGCTGCACGCGCTGCTCGGCATCGGTTCCGCGCAGGTCGCCACCGGGCTGCTGCTCAGCCTGCTGGCGGGCGAGGCCGGGCTGTGGGCGCTTCCGGTGTTCTGCGTGCCGCTGCTGCTCGCGCAGGCCTCGTTCCGGCGGGCCGTGGAGGTGCGGGCCACCACCGGGCAGACCATCGAGACGCTCGCCCGGGCCACCGAGATCGCCGGCTACACCACGCCCGGGCACGCCCGCCGGGTGGCCGACACCGCGTGCGCGCTGGGGCGCGAACTCGGGCTCGGAAGCCGTGAGTTGACGCTGCTGGAATATGCCGCGCTGATGCACGACATCGGCCAGCTGTCGCTGGTCGAGCCGGTGCCCGGCGGGGCGACCGCGCTGCTGCCCGACGACGAGCAGCAGCGGATCGCCCGGCTCGGCAGCGAGGTGATCCGGCGCACCGGCGTGCCCCGGCAGGTGTGGCAGCAGGTCGCCCGGCTCGCCGATCCGTGCCGGCTCGACGACGGCCGGCACGACCCGACCCTGCCGCTGGCCTCCCGGATCATCCGGGTCGCCAACGCGCACGACGACCTGCGCACCGCCGCCGCCGACCATCCCCGGGCCGGCGCCCTCGACCCGCTCGACCACCTGCGGCTGGACGCCGGCCGCGGCTACGACCCGGTGGTGCTGGACGCGCTCGCCCGGCTCGGCCGCCGCGGCCACCGCGCGGCCCGCTGCCGGTTCGCGGCCCGATGAGCCCCGCGGCCCGCGGCCTGAATGGCCGCGCGGGGCGCGCAGCCCGCGGCGGGCGTGGTTGGATGCGGTCGTGGCGGGAAGACCCGGAGGCGGGGCGACCCGGTGACGACCGACGGCAAGGGACCAACGTGAGGATCTTCCACCGCGCACGGCACCGTCCGTCGGCGACCTGGCGGCAGACCACCGACCGTGCGTTCACGCTGATCGGCGACGGCCGCTACGAGGACGCCGGGGCGCTGCTGGTGATGGCGGCCGACCTGGAGCCGTGGCTGTCCGACTCCTGGTTCAACCTGGCCCTGCTGCACAAGTTCCGCCGCGACTGGGAGCAGGCCCGCAGCGCCGGCCTGCGCGCCGTCGCGCTGCTCGACCGCCAGCACGGCGCGCCGGACTGGTGGAACCTCGGCATCACCGCCACCGCCCTGCAGGACTGGCCGCTGGCCCGCCGCGCCTGGCAGGCGTACGGGCTGCGGCTGCCCGGCGGGCCGGGCACGGACGGGCCGATCGAGCTCGACCTCGGCACCACCCCGGTGCGGCTGTCCCCGGACGGCGAGTCCGAGGTGGTGTGGGGCCGCCGGCTCGACCCGGCGCGGATCGAGGTGCTGTCCATCCCGCTGCCGTCCTCCGGCCGCCGCTGGGGCGAGGTGGTGCTGCACGACGGCGCGCCGCACGGCGAGCGGGTCGCCGACGGCGTCGCCTACCCGGTGTTCGACGAGATCGAGCTGTGGGCGCCCTCGCCGGTGCCGACCTGGGTGGTGCTGCTGCAGGCCGCCACCGCCGCCGACCGGGACGCGCTGGAGAAGACCGTCGCCGACGCCGGGTACGCCGCGGAGGACTGGACGTCCTCGGTGCGGCTGCTGTGTCGGACCTGCTCGGAGAGCCGGATGGCCATCGACGACGGCCACACCGCGCACCACGACCCGCACGACGACGGCGACCCGCTGCACCCCGGCCACCTCAGCCACCTCAGCCAGGGCTCGGCCGGCGGCCCCTGGCAGATCGAACGCGAATGCGGCATCGCCGCGCCCGCCGGGCTGGTCCGCACCCTGCTGGAACGTTGGGCCGCCGCGTCCCCGGCGACCCGCGCCTACCGGGACCTCGAAGAGGTGTGCTGACCCTCCCCGGGCCGTAAGGGGGCCGGGAGGTACCCCCGTGCGCCGCCGCGCCCCGTACCCTGGACCGGTACACCAGCCGGACGCGGACGGAGCGGAAGCAAGCGATGGCCGAGCACCACGACCACGAGCACGACCACGAGCACCAGGACGGCGACGTCCAGCGGGTGGTCGGCGAACTGCCCGACCCGGGCAAGGGCACCGCCCGCCCGATCACCGTGGTCGGCAACCCGGTGCTGCACCGCGAGACGCAGACCGTCACCGCCTTCGACGACGACCTCGCGACCCTCGTCGACGACATGTTCCAGTCGATGTACGCCGCCGAGGGCGTCGGCCTGGCCGCCAACCAGATCGGCGTCGACCTGAAGGTCTTCGTCTACGACTGCCCCGACGACGAGGGCGTCCGCCACGTCGGACACGTCGTCAACCCGGTGCTGGAGGAGCTCCCCGCGGGCCGCCGCACCCTGGACGACAGCCAGGAGGGCTGCCTGTCGGTGCCCACCGCCTACCAGGAGCTGGCCCGCCCCGACTACGCCGCCGTCACCGGCCAGGACAAGCACGGCAACCCGATCCGGGTCGAGGGCACCGGCTTCTTCGCCCGCTGCCTCCAGCACGAGACCGACCACCTGTACGGCTACCTGTACATCGACCGGCTCTCCAAGCGCGACCGCAAGAGCGCCCTGCGGCAGATGGCCGAAGGCACCCCGAAGTACGCCACGGTGCCCAACGACTGACGCGGCACCAGTTCCTCCGCCGGGGGCCGCACCCGAAGGTGCGGCCCCCGGCGTGCGGGTCAGGCCGGTTCGACGATCATCCAGGCGACCAGCGAGTTGTCCCCGGGCGCGCCCTGGACCTTGAACCAGCTGCCCGCCGCGCGGTCGGTCACCCAGACGGCGCCCGAGGTGGTGCCGCTCGGCCGCTGGATCGTCAGCAGGATCCGGCTGTTCGCGGTCACCGCCGTGGTGTTGACCTGGGCCTGCCCGCCGGAGAGCGTCACGGTGCCGAGGCGCGCGCCGGCGCCCTCCCGTACCCGCAGGCCCTGGCCGAGGGCGACCAGGCCGGTGGCGCGGTCGACGGCCAACGGGGAGTCGAGGGCGTTGCCGCTGTCGTCGTGGCGCAGCAGCCGCAGGTCGGAGCCGCTGTTGCCGCCGGACTCCGGGGCGGAGTCGACCCGCAGCGTCCACCGCGGGGCCGAGCCGCGGGTCCAGAACTGCAGGTCGCGGTTGGTGCCCTTGGCGCCGTTCAGCACGTGCGTGTCGGAGCGGTCCTGCTGCCAGCCGCCGCCCGCCTGGCCGGGGTCGGTGATGCCCGTGGCCCCGCTGTGCCGCACCATCGACCCGGCCTGGTCGCGGAACGGTGCGACGGCGCCCATGAACTGGCCGCCGGTCACCGCCACCAGGTGGAACGAGGCCAGCGACGCGGTGGCCACGCCGTACGCGGGCGAGCGGACGCCGGAGCCGTCGTCGTCGACGCCGGTGTACACCGAGCAGCCGGTCAGCAGCGCGCCGCCGCCCGGCGCGGTGGGCACGCCGGTGACCGAGAAGCCCGCCGATCCGGCCTGCTGGAGCTTCCCGTCCCGCTTGGCCAGGCAGCCCAGCAGCTGCACCGGGTGGGCGCCGGCGTCGGTGGCCACGTGGTAGCCGTCCAGACCGGAACGGTCGGTGAAGCACCCCGCCAGGACCAGGGACGCGCAGTCGCCGGTCACCAGGTAGCCGTGCCCGGCGTTCCACTCCGAGCGGCAGCCCGTCAGGACCACCGCGTTCGGGGCGGGCAGTGCGAAGCCGTGCCCGCCGTTGCCCTGCGCGTAGCACTCGTGCAGGTCGGCGTCGAGCATCCGCCCGCCGTTCGTGGCGAAGCCGTGCCCGTCGTTGGTGGAACACACCACCTGGTGGAACTGCAGGCCGCCGGCGCCCCCCGTGGTGATGCCGTTGCCGGTGAAGTGCCAGGCCGTGACGCGCTCCATCGCGACGTCGCGGACGTCCGCCGCCAGCACGACCGCGTCGATCGGGCCGCCGGCCGCGTTGGACTGCTTCATCCCGTTCAGGGCCAGGCCGCTCAGCCGGACCCCGCCGCTGAGTGCCGACTTCTCGTAGTCCTGCGGCACCGAGGCGGTCGGGCGGTTGACGGTGATCAGCGCCGAGCCGTCGAACCCGGGCCCGGGGAACAGGTACGAGGCGGTCATGCCGGTGCGCGGCGCGAAGTGCGGCGCCCAGTCCCCGCGCAGGGTCACCCCCTCGGTCACCAGCAGCGGCCGGCTCAGCAGGTAGCGGCCCGGCGGGAAGTACACCGTGGAACCCTGGGCGCCCGCGTCGATCGCCGCCTGTATCGCGATGGTGTCGTCGGTCGTGCCGTCGCCCTTCGCCTTGTAGTCGTCCCGGACGTTCAGCCAACTGTTCGGTCCGGTGGCCGCGGCGCCTCCGTGGAGGCGCACGGCCAAGGGCCGCACCCCGGCAACTTAAGTTCTAGTGGTCGTTGCAACATCCCAGCTCAGGGGATGCAATGGACTATCAGATCCGGGAGGACCGGGGCCCTCAGGGTCGGAGGAAGCTGACCGCTGAGCGGGCGGCATACTTCCAGCTCATGCAGCAGGGCTTCAACAACTCCGAGGCGTGCCGAATCGTGGGCGTCAACCGGAGGACCGGCATCACCTGGCGCAACGGGCGCAACGCGTACAAGGGCCGGCCGAGGACCGCACCCCCGGTACACCGGGAGCTGTCCTCGGCCGGCCCTTCCCGCTACCTGCGGGAGTCCGAGCGCCTCCACATCGCCGACCGGCTGCGCGAGAACGCCACGATCCGCCAGATCGCCGCCGAACTGGGCCGCAGCCCGTCAACCGTCAGCCGGGAGATACGCCGCAACGGCTCCCACTGGACGGGTGGCAGGTTCGCCTACCGGCCCCATGCCGCCCAGGCCCGGGCGGATGCCCGCAGGCCCCGTCCCAAGGCCGGCAAGATCGGCCGGAACCCCGAACTGCGCGAGTTCGTCCAGGCCCGCCTCGAACGCCGCTGGAGTCCGGAGCAGATCAGTCACATCCTGCGGCAGCTGTTCCCCGGCCGGCCGGACATGCACGTGACCCACGAGACGATCTACCAGGCCCTCTACTCCCGCAAGCGCGGGGACCTCCGACGCGACCTGTCCCGTTCCCTCCGCACAGGCCGCGCCATGCGCCGCCCGCACCGTCAGTCCGCCAAGCGTCAGCCGCGCATGGCCGAGAACATGGTGATGATCAGCGAGCGGCCCGCCGAGGTCGACGACCGGGCCGTCCCTGGCCACTGGGAGGGCGACCTCATCATCGGCAAGGCCCACAAGTCCGCCATCGGCACGCTGGTGGAACGCTCCAGCCGGCTCCTTGTCCTGGTCCATCTCCCGGACGGCCGCCAGCCCGCCCAGGTCCGCGACGCGCTCATAGAGGCCGTCTCGACGCTGCCGCATCAGTTCAGAAGGTCCCTGACCTGGGACCAGGGCTCCGAGATGCACCTGCATCACCAGTTCAGCGCCGCCACGGAGATGGACGTCTACTTCTGCGAACCGGGAAGTCCATGGCAGCGCGGGTCGAACGAGAACACGAACGGCCTGCTGCGGCAGTACTTCCCGAAGGGCACGGACCTGTCCCGCTACACACGCGAGGACCTGGACACCGTCGTCGCCGAACTCAACAGCCGCCCACGCAAAACGCTCGGCTGGGAGACCCCAGCCGAGCGCTTCGCTAGGCTCCTGGCAACAGCCAGTTGATCATCGTGTTGCTACGACCCCTGGAATTCGCCCAACCGGGGTGCGGCCCTTGGCCACTGACGACGCCTCGGGCGTCTCCTAGAAGTCGTCGTCGAAGGAGACCGAGCCCTCCACGGCGACCTGGTACGCGGAGACCCGGCGCTCGAAGAAGTTGGTCAGCTCCTGGACGTTCTGCAGCTCCATGAACCCGAACGGGTTGGTGGAGCCGTAGCGGATCGGCAGGCCGAGCCGGGCCAGGCGCTGGTCGGCGACGGCCTCCAGGTACTGGCGCATCGACTCGGTGTTCATGCCGGGCAGGCCCTCGCCGCACAGGTCGCGGGCGAACTGGAGCTCGGCCTCGACGGCCTCCTCCAGCATCTCGGTGACCTGCTGGGCCATCTTGTCGTCGAAGAGGTCGGGCTCCTCCTCGCGGACGGTGTCGACCACCGAGAACGCGAAGTCCATGTGCATCGACTCGTCGCGGAACACCCAGTTGGTGCCGGTCGCCAGGCCGTGCAGCAGGCCGCGGCTGCGGAACCAGTACACGTAGGCGAACGCGCCGTAGAAGAACAGGCCCTCGACGCACGCCGCGAAGCAGATCAGGTTCAGCAGGAAGGCCCGCCGGTCCTCCTTGCTCTGCAGCGAGTCGATGTGGTCGACCGCGTTCATGTACTTGAAGCAGAACTGCGCCTTCTGCGCGATGGAGGGGATGTTCTCCACCGCGGCGAAGGCCGCGTTGCGGTCCTCCGGGTCGGGCAGGTAGGTGTCCAGCAGCGTCAGGTAGAACTGGACGTGCACGGCCTCCTCGAACAGCTGCCGCGACAGGTAGAGCCGCGCCTCCGGCGAGTTGATGTGCTTGTAGAGGCTCAGCACCACGTTGTTCGACACGATCGAGTCACCGGTGGCGAAGAACGCGACCAGCCGGCCGATCATGTGCCGCTCGCCCTCGGAGAGCTTGGCGAGGTCGGCGACGTCGGAGTGCAGGTCCACCTCCTCGACCGTCCAGGTGTTCTTGATCGCGTCCCGGTAGCGGTCGTAGAACGACGGGTAGCGCATCGGACGCAGCGTCAGCTCGAAGCCCGGGTCGAGCAGCATCTTCTTCTGGTCTTCGGAGCTCATTACTGGCACGCCTCGCAGGACTCGGGGTTCTCCAGGGAGCAGGCGATGGCGTCCTGCTCGGCCTGGCTGAGGGTCGGGGTCTGCACCGGCACGGGGGCGGCGGTGCGGGCGGCGCCCGACGCGGCCTGGGCGATCCGGGTCGCGGGACGGGAACGCAGGTAGTAGGTGGTCTTCAGACCGACCTTCCACGCGTACGCGTACATCGAGGACAGCTTGCCGATGGTCGGCGCCGCCATGAACAGGTTCAGCGACTGGCTCTGGTCGATGTACGGCTGCCGGGCGGCGGCCAGGTCGATCAGCGCGCGCTGCGGCAGCTCCCACGCCGTGCGGTACAGCGAACGGACGTTCTCCGGCAGCCACTTGAAGTCCTGCACGGAGCCGTTGGCCTCGCGCAGCTCGTCCCGGGTCTGCTGGTCCCAGACGCCGAGTTCCTTCAGCTCGCGCACCAGGTACGGGTTGACCTGGAGGAACTCGCCGGACAGCGTCTCGCGCTTGAACAGGTTGGACACCTGCGGCTCGATGCACTCGTAGACGCCGGCGATGGACGCGATGGTCGCGGTCGGGGCGATCGCCAGCAGCAGCGAGTTGCGCAGGCCGGTCTCGGCGATCCGGACCCGCAGCGCGTCCCAGCGCTCGGTCCACTGCGGGGCGGCCGCTCCGAAGTGGTCGATGTGCAGCTGGCCGCGGGCCGCGCGGGTCTCGCCGTACGCCTCGTGGCGGCCGAACTGCTCGGCCAGGTCCGCGGAGCGCTCGTACGCGGTGAGCATGATGCGCTCGGAGATCAGTGTGGACAGCTGCTTCGCCTCGGCGGAGTCGAAGTCCAGCCGCAGCTTGAAGAAGACGTCCTGCAGGCCCATCACGCCAAGGCCGACCGGGCGCCAGCGGGAGTTGGACGTCCCGGCCTCGGTGGTCGGGTAGAAGTTGATGTCGATCACGCGGTCGAGGAAGGTCACCGCGGTGCGCACGGTGGCGTCCAGGCGGTCCCAGTCCATGGCGTTGATCAGGTCGTCGGCCGTGGCGCCCGGGGCGACGTGCGCGCCCAGGTTGACCGAGCCCAGGTTGCAGACCGCGGTCTCGGAGTCGTCGGTGACCTCCAGGATCTCGGTGCACAGGTTCGAGGAGTGCACCGTGCGGCCCGGCAGCGCGGTCTGGTTGGCGGCCCGGTTGGAGGCGTCCTTGAAGGTCATCCAGCCGTTGCCGGTCTGCGCCAGGGTGCGCATCATCCGGGCGTACAGGGTCTGCGCGGGGATGGTGCGCACGGCCTTGCCGGCCAGCTCGGCCTTGCGGTAGGCCTCGTCGAAGTCGGCGCCCCACAGGTCGACCAGCTCGGGCACGTCCGCCGGGGAGAACAGCGACCAGTCCTGGTCGGCGTTCACGCGGCGCATGAACTCGTCCGGGATCCAGTGCGCCAGGTTCAGGTTGTGGGTGCGCCGGGCCTCTTCGCCGGTGTTGTCGCGGAGCTCCAGGAACTCCTCGATGTCGGCGTGCCAGGTCTCCAGGTACACACAGGCCGCGCCCTTGCGCCGTCCGCCCTGGTTGACCGCCGCCACGGAGGAGTCCAGGGTGCGCAGGAACGGGACGATGCCGTTCGACTTGCCGTTGGTGCCGCGGATCAGCGAGCCGCGGGAGCGGATCCGGGAGTAGGACAGGCCGATGCCGCCGGCGTGCTTGGACAGCCGGGCGATCTGCGCGTACCGGTTGTAGATCGAGTCCAGGTTGTCCAGCGGCGAGTCCAGCAGGTAGCAGGAGGACATCTGCGGGTGCCGGGTGCCGGAGTTGAACAGCGTCGGGGAGCTGGTCAGGTACTCCAGGCGGCTCATCAGCTTGTACAGCTCGGCCACCTCCAGCACCGACTGCTCGGAGGTGCCGACCGCCAGGCCCGCCGCCACGCGCAGCAGGAAGTGCTGCGGGGTCTCGACCACCTTGCGGGTGATCGGGTGGCGCAGCAGGTAGCGGGACTGCACGGTGCGCAGGCCGAAGTACTCGAAGCGGTCGTCGCCGGCGGCGTCGATCAGCGAGTCGAACAGCGCGGTGTGCGCGGCCACGAACTCGGCGGTGGCGTCGCCGATCAGGCCCTCGGCGTGGCCGACGGCGATCGAGGCGGAGAACGAGGTGACGCCCTGGGTGGCGGCCTCGTCGGCGATCTCCATGGCCAGCAGGCGGGCGGCCAGCTTCGAGTACTGCGGGTCCTCGGCGATCATCGACGCGGCGGCCTCCACGGCCAGCCCGCGCAGCTCGGCGAAGTCCGAGCCGGCGTGGCGGCCGCGCAGCGCGGCGGCGGCGACGTGGCCGGGGTCCACCTGGGGGAGGTCGGTGCTGCGGTCGGTGAGCAGCCGAAGCAGCGCCGCACCGGGGTCGGTGAAGGCGTCGGCGGATCCCTGGGACGGCAGGGTGACTGAGGCGGCGACGGTCAAGGCGCACTCTCTCCTGTGGCGGCGACGGACGTGGATCGAGGTGTCCGACGGCACGCGTGCGGCAGGGGAGGACGGCACGCCGACAACGATCGAACGGCGCGCGAAAGACCCACCCCCGGCCCGCCCGCGAGGCCGGACGGCAAAACAGTGCTGCATGGCGTCTGCGGGGATGCCGTGTCGCACACCGTCGGCAGGTCCTCGGACTGCGCGGGCGTCGCTACAGCCCGCTCACCGTTGCGGGGCAGTCCCGGACTTTCACCGGGTTCCCCTGCTTCGACAGCGAGGTCGAGCATACATGTTGTGGCGGCTGGAGCTGGCGGCACCAGATGTAGTAGCGCGTGTCGCGTCGTGGTGCCGCGCGTAGACAACGGAAACCGCGCCCGAGGGGCCTCAGAACCGCATCGTGTAGACCATCAGATCCATGCCGGGGGCCGCCTCCCAGTCCCGTTCGGGAGTGCGGAGGAAGCCCAGAGCATCGTAGATCCGGTGCGCCGCGGTCATCTCCGGCCGGGTGGAGAACGCCATCCCGGCCAGTCCGAGTTCCCGGCTGCGGTCGATCGCCGCGCCCACCAGCGCCCGTCCGACGCCGCGCCCGCGGGCGGCCGCGCCGACCGCCAGCATCCGGATCTCGCCCTCGTCCGGGAGCGCGATGTCCGCCCAGGGGGTGCCGCCTGCGGCGAACGTCACGCAGCCGAGGACCGCCCCGTCGCCGTCGACGGCGACCAGCAGCTCGGCCTCCCGGTTGCGGCGCGCGGTGTCCCGGAGGAGCTCGACGTAGCCGGAGCCGGGACGGGTGTGGCCGTCGCCGACGAAGGCTTCGACGCTGACCTCCCCGGCTCCGGCGAGGTCGTGGTCGAGGGCGCGGCGGACGATCGGGGAGTGCATCCGGACAGTGTGCCGGACCGCGTCCGGCGCGGGTCGGCCAGGTCCGGGTCGAAGGGCCAGCCGGTCGGCCGGTGCCGGTCGTCCCGGCCGTGCCGGGCGTTGCGGTCCAGGTCCCGGCCGACCAGGACGCCGAGGAGTCCGAAGCCGGCGAGGAGGCCCAGCAGGGCGAGCGTGGAGGTCATGGCCCCCACTCTCCGCGCACCGGCCGCCCGTCACGAGTGGCAGGAACGCACCGTTGCCGCGAAATCCTGCCACTGCCATGCTGGGCGGATGCTGAAGAACGTCGCGGTGATCGTGATGGAGGAGATCCACCCCTTCGAGCTGGGGGTGGCCTGCGAGGTGTTCGGCCTGGACCGCAGCGACACCGGCCTGCCGGTGTACGAGTTCGGCCTGGTCGCCGACCGGCCCGGCCCGATGCGCACCCACGCCGGATTCGACGTCCACGTCCCGTACGGCCCGGAGCGGCTCGCCGAGGCGGACCTGGTGATCGCCACCGCCACCGGCATCCGCGAGCAGTACCCCGAGGCGCTGTGCGAGGCGCTGCGGGCCGCCCACGCGCGCGGCGCGTACGCGCTGTCGATCTGCTCCGGCAGCTTCCTGCTCGGCGCCGCCGGCCTGCTCGACGGCCGCCGCAGCACCACCCACTGGCGGTACACCGACCTGCTGGCCGAGCGCTTCCCGCTGACCACCGTCGAGCCCGACGTGCTGTACGTGGACGACGACCCGGTGATCACCTCGGCCGGCACCGCCGCCGGCATCGACGCCTGCCTGCACCTGGTCCGCAAGGTGCAGGGCGCCGAGGTGGCCCGGGAGATCGCCCGCCGGATGGTGGTCGCCCCGCACCGGGACGGCGGGCAGGCCCAGTTCATCAGCCGCCCGCTGCCCGAGGGCGACGGCGACTCGCTGGCCGGCACGCTGGAGTGGATGCGCCGCCACCTCGACCGGGAGACCAGCGTGGACGACCTCGCCCGGCACGCCCACATGTCCCCGCGCACCTTCGCCCGGCGCTTCCAGCAGGAGACCGGCACCACCCCGCACCGCTGGCTGACCGGCCAGCGGGTGCTGTTCGCGCAGCGCCTGCTGGAGTCCACCGACGAGAGCGTGGACGCGGTCGCCGCCCGCTGCGGCTTCGGCAACGCCGCCACCCTGCGGCACCACTTCGGCCGCCGCGTCGGCACCACCCCGCAGGCCTACCGGCGGGCCTTCGGCGGCCACGGCGGCCCGGTGCGGACCGCGGGGCTCCGGTCCGCCTGACGGGCGCTCAGGACAGGTGCGCGGTCTCGTTCCAGCCGGACGGCCGCAGCCGGCCCTCGCGGGCCCGCCACACACTCGTCGAGCAGTTGGCGACCGGCGGCAGCGCCAGCAGCTCCTCCTCGCCCAGCCGGTCCAGCACGTGGCGCAGCATCAGCACCGTGCAGTCGTGCGCGACCAGCAGCACCGGCCGCCCGGCCTCCTCCTCGCCCAGGTCGCGCAGCAGGCCGCGCACCCGCAGTGCCACATCCAGCCAGGACTCGCCGCCGGGCGGCCGGTAGTACAGCTCGCCCATCCGCCGGCGGCGCTCGGCCTCGGCGGGATGGTCGCGCTCGATGGCGGCCTTGGTGAGCATCTCCAGCACGCCCAGCTCGCGGTCGCGCAGCCGCTCGTCGTAGCGGATCGGCAGGCCGACCGGGACGGCGCCCAGCCCCGACGCCTGGGCGAGGGCGATTCTCGCGGTCTCCGCGGTGCGCACGTACGGCGAGCACCACACCGAGCGGGGCCGGTCGGCGGGCGGCCGGGCGGCCCACCATCGGCCCAGGTCGTGGGCCTGGGCCTGGCCGCGCATGGAGAGCGGGATGTCGGCGTCCCGGCAGGTGATCGGGACGGTCAGGGCGCCGCTGGCGTCCGCGTGCCGGAACTCCACGTTGGCCGTGGACTCGCCGTGCCGGGTGGCGATCAGGACCGACGGCAGCCGCCGCCCGCCGTCGGTCTGGGTGCGGTGCCCGTTGCGTACCGTGGTGAGGTCGGTCATTGGCGGTGGCTCCCCGTTGTCGGTGCTGCGTCGGTGGTGCTCGTCTCTCCCCGGTCTCTCCCGAAAAGGGCTGTCATAACAGATGATCGCGCCGTCACCCCAGTGTCGATCGAGGCAACGGCGCGACCCAAGGGCGCATTCGGGGGCGCGTTGCGCCCCCGCACGCGTCAGTGCGCCAGCGTGGGCTGCGGGGCCCGCTCCACGGCCTCGTCACCGGCCTCCGCGGAGTAGTCGGCCCTGGCGGTCTCGTCGGCCCCCTCCGGGGCCTTCAGGGCCCGCAGCACCAGCGTCAGCACCACCGCGACGAGCAGGTTCAGCACGAACCCGGTCAGGCCGATGTAGCCGACCTCCCCGATCACCGGGATCTTCGCGGCCGAGCCGCCGAAGTGCTTGGTGGCCGGCGACGCGATGCCGTACGCCTTCCAGGTGCCGTACAGCATGCCGACCGCCCAGCCGGCCAGCAGCGCCCAGCGGTGGAACCAGCGGGTGAACAGGCCCGCCACCAGCGCCACCGCGGTCTGCAGGATCCACACGCCGCCCAGCAGCTGCATGTTGATCGCCGCCTGCTTGTCCATCACCAGCACGAACGCCAGCGCGCCGACCTTCACCAGCAGCGAGGCGATCTTCGCCACCCGGGTCTCGTCGGCCGGCGTGGCGTCCGGCCGCAGGAACTCCTTGTAGACGTTGCGGGTGAACAGGTTCGCCGCCGCGATCGACATGATCGCGGCGGGCACCAGCGCGCCCACCCCGATCGCCGCGAACGCCACCCCGGTGAACCAGCTCGGGAACATGTCCGCGAACAGCTGCGGCACCGCCAGCTGCGCGTTGAACTTCTTGTCGCCCTTGCCCACCCCGGCCGCGATCGCCATGAAGCCCAGCAGCGCCAGCAGGCCCAGCATCAGCGAGTACGTCGGCAGGATCGCCATGTTGCGGCGCACCGTGTTGCGGGACTTCGCCGCCAGCACGCCCGTCACCGAGTGCGGGTACATGAACAGCGCCAGCGCCGACCCGAACGCCAGCGTCGCGTACGACCACTGCGCGGCCGGCCCGGTGACCAGCGAACCCGGCGCCTTGTGGGTCACCGGGTCCGGAGTGAACTTGTGCGCCGCCGCGTCGAAGATGTGCCCGTAGCCGCCCAGCCGCATCGGGATGTAGATCACCGCGACCAGGATCACCACGTACACCAGGGTGTCCTTGACGAAGGCGATCAGCGCCGGCGCCCGCAGGCCCGAGGAGTACGTGTACGCCGCCAGCACGCCGAACGCCAGGAACAGCGGCAGGTCCTGCAGGAACCAGTTCCCGGAGCCGCCGACGCCCAGCACGTCCAGCACCGCCTGGATGCCCACCAGCTGCAGCGCCACGTACGGCATGGTCGCCAGGATGCCGGTCAGTGCCACCGCCACCGACAGCCCGCGCGACCCGTACCGGCCGCGCACGAAGTCCGCCGTGGTCACGTAGCCGTGCACCCGCGACACCGACCACAGCCGCGGCAGGATCAGGAACACCAGCGGGTACGCGATGATCGTGTACGGCACCGCGAAGAAGCCCGCCGCGCCCGCCCCGTAGACCAGCGCCGGCACCGCGATGAACGTGTACGCGGTGTACAGGTCGCCGCCCAGCAGGAACCAGGTGATCCAGGTGCCGAAGCTGCGGCCGCCCAGACCCCACTCGTGCAGGTGCTGCGCGTCGTCCGCCCGGCGCCAGCGCGACGCCAGGAAGCCCATCACGGTGACCGCGGCGAAGAACAGCAGGAAGACCGTCATCGCGGTCCAGTCCACGTGCTTCACGACTGCTCACCCCCGTCCGGCTGGGCCGGGACCTGCACCGCGACGGACGGGACGGCCTTGCGGGCCGCCTCGTCCCGGCGCAGCAGCAGGTACGCGGAGGTGGTGAACACCGCCGACAGCGGCACCCACATCAGCTGGTACCAGTAGAAGAACGGCATGCCGCCGAGCGCCGGATCGGTCTTGCTGTACGACGGCACCCACAGCACCACCACGATCGGCACCAGCAGGCACAGGCCGGCCAGTACCCGGGCGGGGGAGACCACGGGCAGTGCGCCCGCGGATGGCGATTGAGACGACGACACGAGCGGCTCCCGGGATGACGAGGAGTCACCTCACTGGCACCGCACCGCACATCGCTGTACGTCCGCCGAGCAGTACCTTCGGTGATCGAAAGGTCTCCGCGAGAGTAGGGCAGGGGAGTGACTTGTGTCACTACCCTGTCAACCGATCGTTCCGCGACGGCTGTTCGGGCCGGCTGCGCGGGCCGCTCGGAGGTGGCCTACGACGCGGGCCGCTGCAGCCTCGTCGTGCTGTGTTGTTCCGAACCCGCCGGAGGTGGCCTGCGCGGGCCGCTGCAGCCTGGTCGTGCTGTGTTGTTCCGAACCCGCCGGAGGTGGCCTACGACGCGGGCCGCTGCAGCCTGGTGGTGAACTTGTACCGGTCCCCGCGGTAGATCGACCGCACCCACTCCACCGGCGCGCCGTCCGCGTCGAAGGAGTGCCGGGACAGCTGGAGCATCGGCAGGCCCAGGTCGGAGCCGAGCAGGCCGGCCTCGCGCGGGTTGGCCAGGGTGGTCTCGATGGTCTCCTCGGCCTCCGCGACCGTCACGCCGTAGACCTCGCGCAGCGCGGTGTACAGCGAGTTGTGCTTGGCGAGGTTGCGTCGGAGCGCGGGGAAGCGCTTGGCCGACAGGTGCGCCACCTCGATCGCCATCGGGTCGCCGTTCGCGAGCCGCAGGCGCTCGATCCGCAGGACGCGCCCGCCGGGCTTGATGTCCAGCAGCGGGGCGAGCCGCTCGTCGGCGGAGATGTACGCGACCTCGACCAGCCGGGAGGTCGGCTCCATGCCCTGGGCGCGCATGTCCTCGGTGTACGAGGTCAGCTGCAGGGCCTGCGCGACCTTCGGCTTGGCGACGAAGGTGCCCTTGCCCTGGATGCGCTCCAGCCGGCCCTCGACCACCAGCTCCTGCAATGCCTGCCGGACGGTGGTGCGGGAGGTGTCGAACTGGGCGGCCAGCGCCCGCTCCGGGGGCACCGGGGTGCCGGCCGGCTGGGTCTCGGTCAGTTGCAGCAGGTGCCGCTTCAGACCGTAGTACTTCGGCACCCGGGCCGTGGCGGTGGCAGGGCCGGTCTGGGTCGGCACCGTGGAGCCCTCGGCGAGCGCCGCCGAATCCCTGTCGCCACTCATGGCAGCTCTCACTCCTCGTTGGAGACGGGTCCTTAACGGACCCCTAAGTCCTATGTAACAGCACATGTTTGCACGCACGGGGAAGCAAGCGGGAGCGCCTGCGGGCAAACCGGCATGCGACGGGCCCGGAACGGAGCGCCTGGCGCCCGTTCCGGGCCCGTACCCGAGTGTCTCAGCCGGTGGCGGCCGCGGTCACCGCGAGTCCCGCCAGCGCCTCCGCCGCAGCGATCGCGCAGACCCGCGAACCGCCGTACGTGGCAAGGGCGGTGACGCCGAGCGGGGCGAACAGTCCGGCCAGCCCGTGGGCGGTGCCGATCTCCACCACCACGGCGTCCGGACGGTGCTCCACCAGGGCGAGCGCGGCCCGGCGCATCCAGGCGTGGCGGTGCACGTCGCGCACCACCAGCACCAGCGGACGGCCCACCGCCGCGCCGAGCAGCGGGGCGACGTCGATCTCGGCGTCCTCGGCGGCGACCGCCACATGCAGCAGGCCGGAGCCCTCGGTGACGGTGGCCGGCGGCGAGACCCGGCTGGAGGTGGTGCCGGGGACCAGCTCGCCCAGCGGGCCGGCCACGCCCCACGGGGTGTCCTCGCCGGCCGCGATGTTCGCGCCGGGGGAGAACTCGACCACGTGCGGCACCCCGGCCAGCGGCCGCAGCTCGCCGGTGATCCGCAGCGCCCGGCGGGCGGCGGCCAGGCCGACGCCGACCTCGCCCTGCCGGCCGACCAGCGAGGCCCGCACGGCGGCGGACCAGCGGGCCACCGCCCGGTTGCGCTCGGCCGCCTCGTGCAGCCGTTCGGCGGAGAGCCGGCCCTCGCGGACCGCCCAGACCAGCGCGTCGCGCAGGTACACGAAGGCGTCCTCGTCGTGCAGGCCGCCGCCGACGCAGATGGTGTCGGCGCCGGCCGCGACGGCCCGCACCGAGCCGGCCGCGACGCCGTGGGTGCCGGAGATGGCGCCCATCTCGATGCCGTCGGTGACGATCAGCCCGTCGAAGCCCAGTTCCTCGCGGAGCAGGCCGGTCAGGATGCGCTGCGACATGGTCGCGGGCAGCTGGGCGTCGTAGGCGTCGAACAGGATGTGCGCGGTCATGATGCTCTTCGCGCCGGCCGCGATGGCGGCTCGGAAGGGCAGCAGGTGCTGGCCGAACTGTTCGACGGCGAGGTCGATCCGGGGCAGCCCGAGGTGCGAGTCGCCGGCCGTGTCGCCGTGGCCGGGGAAGTGCTTGGCGCAGGCCGCGACGCCCGCGGACTGCAGGCCGCGGACGTACGCGGCGGTGTGCCGGGCGGCGAGGTCGCCGTCGCCGCCGAAGGACCGGACGCCGATCACCGGGTTGTCCGGGTTGGAGTTGACGTCCGCGTCGGGCGCGTAGTTGAGGTTCACGCCGACGGCGGCCAGGTCGAACCCGATGGAGCGGGCGACCCGCTCGGTGAGGTCGGTGTCGTCGACCTCACCGAGCGCCAGGTTCCCCGGGTACGAGGACCCGCTGGTCACTTCGAGGCGGGTGACGTCGCCGCCCTCCTCGTCGATGGCGATCAGCACGTCGCCGTTGAGCGCGTACATCTCACCGGTCAGCGCGGCGACCTGCTGCGGGGTGCGGATGTTGCGGCCGAACAGGGCGACGCCGCCGAGCTCGCCGTCGCCCAGTCTGCGGCGCAGCCACTCGGGCGCGGTCAGGCCGGCGAAGCCGGGCTGCAGGACCGCCCCGGCGTCGCGCATGAGCAGGGCGCTTTCCGTACCGGGCATCGCCATGGTTCCTTCCCTGGGGGTGGAGGTGCTTCAGGTGCGATTGGGGTGTGGAAGGGGACTCAGCCCTTGACCGCACCGGCGGTGAGACCCGCCGACACCTTCTTCTGGAAGAACACGAACAGGATGATCACGGGCAGCGAGACCAGCAGACCGCCGGCCATCTGCGAGCCGTAGTCCGCACCCCGGGTGGGGGTGGTGGAGTAGAAGGTCAGCCAGATCATCGAGGTCTTGGAGCCGTCGCCGCCGCTGCTGATCAGGGTGTTGGCGACGATGAACTCGTTCCACGCCTGGATCCAGCTGTAGACGCCGGTGGTGATCAGGCCGGGCAGGGTGAGCGGCAGGATGACGCGGAAGAACGCGCCCCACTGGGTGCAGCCGTCGACCATGGCGGCCTCGTCCAGCTCCGCCGGGATGTTCACGATGAAGGAACGCAGCGTCCAGACCACGTACGGCACGGTGAAGACCAGGTACGCGAGGATCACACCGAGCAGCGAGCCGGTCAGGCCGGCCTTGTTCATCACCACGAACAGCGGAATGATGATCGCCAGCAGCGGCACCATCTGGACCACCAGCATGGTGACGATGAAGAAGCTCCGGCCGCGGAAGTTGAACCGGGCCACCGCCACGGCGGCGAGGAAGCCGACCACCAGGCCGAGCACCACCGCGCCGAGGGTGAGGATCAGGGTGTTCTGCAGCGACGGCAGGAAGTCGGCGTCGTCGAAGATCGTCTTGTAGCTGTCGAACGAGAAGGACGACGGCCAGAAGGTCGGGTCCTGGGCGATCAGGTCCTTGTTCGTCTTGAACGTGGTGAGGATCATCCAGTAGATCGGGAAGGCCATCACCAGGGCGACGCCGATGGCGAGGGTGTTCCAGATCCCGGTCACCACCGGCTTCTGGCCCGTGGTGCGGACCTTGACCTTCTTCTTCTTCGGCTTGGGGGCCTCGGGCGCCACCGGCGGCCCGGACGGGTGCGTGGTCGTCGCGGTCATCGCTCGTTGGCTCCGATCTTGAGCATCTGGCGGATGTAGAACACGAGCACCGCCAGCATCATGAGGATCATCACGATCGAGATCACCGAGCTCTCGCTGTAGCGGGAGCGGACGATGCCGTTCATGTACAGGTAGGTGCCGATGGTCCAGTAGCCGGGCTCGGGCGAGGTGTTGCGCAGCGAGAAGATCTGCGCGAAGACCTGGAAGTCCCAGATGAAGCTGAGCGCGGCGGAGATCATCAGGAACGGGCGGATGACCGGGATGGTCACGTGCCGGAAGACCTGGAAGGCGTTGGCGCCGTCCAGCCGGGCGGCCTCGGTCAGTTCGGCCGGGACCTGGGTCAGCGCGGCGTACAGGCCGAGGACCAGGAACGGCAGCGCGCCCCAGATGATGACGGAGGCGCCGACCACGTACAGGCCGACGTTCGGGTCGGCGAACCAGTCGTAGTGCTTCCAGCTCTCGTCGCCGGTGACCAGGAAGGCCAGGTAGTCGACGACGCCGCCGTTGGGGGAGAACAGCCAGCGGAACACCTGGCCGTTGACCAGCGCCGGGATCGCCCAGACGAACATCATCACGGTGATGACGGTGACCCGGGCCCAGTTGGACACCCGGTTGAGGAGCAGCGCGATCAGCATGCTCAGCACCATCGAGAGGATGACCAGCTCGGCGGTGAAGTAGATCGAGCGGAGCACGACCTCCCAGAACTGGTGGTCGCCGAGGATCTTGCTGAAGCCCTCGAAGCCGATGTACTTCGACAGCGACGGGTTCACCAGGTACGCGTACCGGTTGACGTTCTGGAACGCCAGGTCGAACAGTCTGAACAGCGGGTACGCCAGAACGCCCACCAGCACGACGATGGCAGGCAGCAGGAGGGCGTAGGGGATGTACTGGCCGGCCGCGAAGAATCCGCGGCGCTGCGGCTTCCCCGCCGGGGCAGGCCCCGACTTTTCGGACCGGTTCACGGTCTCGTTGGTGGTCACACTCATCAGGGTCCTTCCCGGGCCCGCGATTCTGGTCGGTCCTGGCGCACGGGTGGGCAGTCCGCGTGATTGCGGACTGCCCACCCCCTAACTGGCGCTCAGTGCGGTGGTCCGCCCGGGAGCGGACTCCCGGGCCGACCGCGGATCAGCTGGGTCAGCCGTTCAGGTCCTTGACGAGGGTCTCCTGGGCCTTCTTGAGCTCGGTGGCCGGGTCGCCACCGGCGGCGATCGCACCGAAGGCGTTCTTCA
Organism: Kitasatospora griseola; assembly: GCF_014648555.1. Taxonomy (GTDB): domain Bacteria; phylum Actinomycetota; class Actinomycetes; order Streptomycetales; family Streptomycetaceae; genus Kitasatospora; species Kitasatospora griseola. Next base: position 227,359 of record NZ_BMRI01000003.1, on the reverse strand, counting down.
GCGCGGTCTCGTCGGCGCCGGACCACAGCGGCGAGTTCGGGATGAACCAGGTCAGGCCCTCGGCCGCCTCACCGGTCGCCTTGTTCGCCGGGTCGGCCTGCTTGTAGGCGGCGACCAGGTTCTTGGCGTTCGGGATGGCGTGCTTGGCGAGCGCGGTCTGCTGCGCGGTGTTGGTGTAGATCTGCAGGAAGGTCGCGCCCAGGCCCGGGTTGGCGGCCTTGGACGGGACGGCCAGGTCGGAGCCGCCGAGGAACGCCGGGGTCGGGGTGCCGGCCGCCAGGCCCGGGAGGGCGATGGTGGCGAGCTTGTCCTTCAGCGCCGGGTCGCCGGTCTTCGGGTCGGCGACCGCGCTGACCTCCCAGCCGTTGCCGATGATGGCGGCGATGTTGCCCTTGGACATCTGGGCGTCCTGGGTGGCCTCGTCGGTGGTGGTGCCGCCGACCGAGTACTCCTTCTGCAGGTCGTTCCAGGTCTTGACGCCCTCGATGAACTTCGGGTCGGTCAGGTTACCGGTCCACTTGTCGCCGTCCTTCTTGGCGATGATGCCCTTGACGCCGAACTGGCCGGCGCCGAAGGAGACGGCGGAGTACCAGTTCTGGCCCGGCATGTAGAGCGCCGAGAAGTTCGGGACGTTGGCGTTGGCGGCCTTGACCTTGGTCAGGGCGGCCTTCAGCTCGTCGATGGTGGTCGGGGCCTGGGTGACACCGGCGGCGTCGAACAGGTCCTTGCGGTAGATCAGGACGCGGGCGCCGGCGTAGTACGGGACGGCGTAGGTCTTGGAGCCGTCGGCCGACTGGCCGGAGGCGGCGACCGAGTCCAGCCACTTGTCCGAGTTGTCGAACTGGCTCTTGACCGAGGTCAGGTCGACGAAGGAGCCGGCCTCGATGTACTTGGCGGCCTGGGTGTTGCCGATCTCCAGCGCGTCGGGGGCGTTGCCGGAGAGCAGGGCGGTGTCGAGCTTGGTGGTGTAGTTGGTCCAGGTCTGCCACTGGACGTCGACCTCGGCGCCGGTCTGCGCGGTGAACTCCTTCTTCGCGGCCTCGACGACCTCGGGCCAGCCCTTCTGGGCGTCCTGCATCAGCCAGACGGTGACCTTCTTGCCCTTGCCGTCCTTGCTCAGGGTGGCCTTGTCACCGCCGGAGCTGGACGAAGACGAGGAGCAAGCCGAGGCGACGAGCACAGTGGCGATAGCGGCCACGGCTGCGATCTTGCGGTTCAAACCATCCTCCAGAGGGATGAGCAAGGTAGGGCACCGGGCCGCCGGGCCAGGGGCCCTGAAGCTGCGTCGTGCCGTAAGGGGGAACGTCACCGGATGACACGGACACGAACTGCCGGGGCAGGCGGGCCGGTCCGCGAGGTGGAGTAGACCATTGGTTTAGACCAACGCCTGGAGATTGGCATGGACCAATGACGAGCGTCAAGGGATCGAAGAGCGTCTGCACAAGCCGTTATCAACGCTTGACTCGGCCGTGTTGGACTGGACCAAGTCGGGGGCGGATCCGGATATGGCGGGACGAATCGACCGCCTCGGAACGAGAGGCTCCGGTTGCTCAACGTGGCCTGAAGGACACCTTAAGTGAGCCTTAATCGGCATACCCGCCCAGGTATTGACGTGATCGGGCCAGAACGAGCAACGGATCGACAACAAGCGGGACTTGTAATCATCACGCGCGTTGACGCTGCAAATGGTCTAGGCCAGGATCCGAAAAGCTGGTCTGTACCACCCGCGCAGACCTCCCCGCACCTGATTCGGAGGATTCGCGTGAAGCGTCAGGTTCTGGCCACGCTCGGCACCACCGCCCTGCTGGTCACCACCGCAGGCTGCTCGTCCGGCGGCGGTTCGGCCGCGCCGGCGGCCGCCGTCGACCCGAAGAACGTGACGGGCACCGTCACCGTGTGGCTGATGGACGATGCCCAGAAGAGCTGGCCGGAGCTGGTGCAGCAGGTCAACGACCAGTTCGCCGCCAAGTACCCCAAGGTCGAGCTGAAGCTCAGCTACCACACCTGGAAGAACAAGATCGCCGAGCTGGACGCCGCGATCGCCGCCAACCAGGCGCCCGACGTGGTCGAGCTCGGCAACACCGAGACCACCAAATACATGGTGAACGGCTCGCTGGCGGGCCTCGACCGGACCGCTTTCGACAACTCCGACAATTGGATCAAGGGTCTCGCCGACACCTGTACGTACAACCAGAAGCTTTTCTGCGTCCCCTATTACGCGGGCGCCCGGGTCGGCGTCTACAACGCGAAGATGTTCCAGGACGCCACCGGGTCCGCGGACCTCCCGCAGAACGAGGACGAGCTCACCGCCGCCCTCGACAAGGTCGCCCAGCGGAACAAGAACAGCGCCGGCTTCTCCGCGCTCTACCTGCCCGGCCCGTACTGGTACGCCGCGATGTCCTACGTCACCGCGTACGGCGGCTCGATCGCCAAGTTCGACTCCAGCGGCGTCTGGCACGGCACCCTGCACGACCCCAAGTCACAGGCCGGCCTCCAGCACTTCGTCAACCTGGTGCGGACGTACAACAAGGGCGACCTGAAGGTCAACGAGGCCAAGCAGGCCGGCGTGCTCGGCCACGAGAAGGCCGCGCTGATCTACGCCAACGGCTGGGAGCTGAGCGACGCGATCGCCCCGATCACCGGCACCCCGGCGCTCAAGGACTCGCTGAAGATCGTCACCATGCCCGGCCCGAACGGCAAGCCGCTGCCCTCCTTCATCGGCGGCTCCGACCTCGCGATCACCGCGAAGTCGCAGAACGCCGCGGTCGCCACCGACTGGGTCCGGATGTTCACCAGCACCAAGTCCGAGCAGGTGCTCGCCGACAAGGACACCCTCCCCAACAACCTGACCCAGCTGGCGCCGCTGAAGAACAAGCCCGCCACCGCCGCGGCCGCCAACGCCGTCCAGGACGCCTGGTTCACCCCCGCCGCCCCCGGCTGGGGCGCGGTCGAGAAGCAGAACGTCCTGGTGAACATGCTGGACGCGATCTTCAAGGGCAAGAGCGTCGAGGACGCCACCAAGGAAGCCGACGCGCAGATCGACCAGCTGATCAACAACCCGTCCTGATTCCCGCGGGCCGGGCGCCGACGCACCGTCACGACGTGTGCGGCGGGGCCCGGTCCACGTAGGATCGGCACAGCACAGTTCCACGCAGCGAGGGTGCGGACTCGCCGCCGTTCCAGAGGTCCCCGTCGGGCGTCCCGCCCCACGGGGTAGAACCATCTCTCCACGGAGGCACACCCCGATGTCCGACCCGCAGACTGTTTCCGTACCCGGCAGGATCATGTCGGCGGAGATGGCCGAGCAGCCGGCCGTCCTGCAGCGCATCCTCGACGAGGGTGCGCCCGCGATCCGAGAGATCGCCGCGCAGATCGCCGCCCGCAACCCGCGGTTCGTCCTGCTCACCGCCCGCGGCACCTCCGACAACGCCGCGCTCTACGCCAAGTACCTGATCGAGGTCCTGCTCGGCAAGCCCGCCGGCCTCACCTCGATGTCCACCACCACCGCGTACGGCGCCAAGCCGGACCTCACCGACTGCCTGGTCATCACCGTCAGCCAGTCCGGCGGCTCGCCCGACCTGGTGGCCTCCACCAAGGCCGCCCGCGAGGCCGGCGCGATCACCCTGGCGGTCACCAACAACGCCGGCTCGCCGCTCGCCGAGGTCTCCGAGTTCCACATCGACGTGCTGGCCGGCCCCGAGAAGGCGCTGCCCGCCACCAAGACCTACACCGCCGAGCTGCTCGCGCTGTACCTCTTCGTCGAGGGCCTGCGCGGCAACGACGGCTCCCCGGCGAAGGTCCTGCCGGAGCTGGCCGCCGGGATCCTGGCCCGCCAGGCCGAGGTCAAGGCGCTCGCCGAGCGGTACCGGTTCGCCCAGCGCCTGGTCATCACCTCGCGCGGCTACGGCTACCCGACCGCCCGCGAGGCGGCGCTGAAGCTGATGGAGACCACCTACATCCCGGCCTCCCCGTTCTCCGGTGCCGACCTGCTGCACGGCCCGCTGGCCATGGTCGACAACGTCTCGCCGGTCATCGCGATCGTCCCGGACGGCCGCGGCGGCGAGGCCCTGCAGCCCGTCCTGGACCGCCTGCGCGGCCGGGGCGCCGACCTCGTCGTGATCGGCCAGCAGGACCAGGTCGACGCCGCGAGCGCCGGCTTCGCCCTGCCCGGCGGCGTGCCCGAGGAGGTCCAGCCGATCCTGGAGATCCTCCCGCTCCAGCTCCTCGCCTACGAGGTCACCATCGCCCGCGGCCAGGACCCGGACGCGCCCCGCGCGCTCGCGAAGGTCACCGAGACCCACTGAGGCAACGCCGAAGGCCGCCGTCACCCTGCCGGGTGGGGGCGGCCTTTCGGTTGGGCGGGGGCTGCACCGCCGGGGGCGAAGGGCGGGCGCCGGAAAACACTACGGGCCACGGCGCCGACACAGGACCCTCAACCTGTGCGGCACCGTAGCCCGGAGCTGTATGTCGGAGACGGGGACCGGCCGAGAGTTGTGCGGGACTCTCGAACGACGCCTCCGACCTCGGAGCGGCCTCGCGCGGTCAGGGCAGTTGCGCGGGGGGCCTCTCCTTGGTGCACTTTCATTGTGGACTAGACCAATCCGCGTTGTCCAGAGCCCCGCCCCGATTGGTCTGGACAACATGCCCCGGAGTGGTCGGCGATACGCTCACGGTGTGCCCTCGCTGAACGAACTCGTCCGCCGCCACACCACCCTCACCGGTGCCGACGTGGAGTGGCTGCATCTGCTGGTCTCGGAGTGGCAGCTGCTCTCCGACCTGTCCTTCGCCGACCTGGTGCTGTGGATCCCCACCTGGGACGGCATCCGCTACGTCTCGGTGGCCCAGATGCGGCCCAACACCGGCCCGACCTCGTACCAGGACGACATGGTCGGCCACCTGGTGCCGCGCGGCCGGCGGCCGTTGCTGGACGCCGCGTACGACGAGGGGCGGATCGTCCGGGAGGGTGATCCGGAGTGGCGGGAGGAGGTGCCCGTGCGGGTGGAGTCCATCCCGGTGCGACGGGACGGCAAGGTGCTGGGCGTGATCGCCCGGAACACCAACCTGCTGACGGTGCGCACCCCGAGCCGGCTGGAGCTCACCTACCTGCAGAGCGCCTCCGACCTGGCGCAGATGATCGCCGCCGGCACGTTCCCGTTCCCGGGCGCCGAGCAGACCGACATGGACGCGGCGCCGCGGGTCGGCGACGGCCTGATCCGGCTGGACGCGGAGGGCGTGGTGACGTACGCCAGTCCGAACGCGCTGTCGGCGTACCACCGGCTGGGGCTGACCACCGACCTGGTGGGCAGTCATCTCGGGCGGGCCACCGCCGAGTTGGTGCCGCCGAACCGCGGCAAGGTGCACGAGTCGATGGTGAAGATGGCCAGCGGCTGGGCGCCCCGGCAGACCGAGGTGGAGGCGCAGGGCGGGGTGGTGACCCTGCGGACCATTCCGCTGAAGCCGAAGGGAACGCCCACCGGTTCGCTGGTGCTCTGCCGTGACGTCACCGAACTGCGGCGTCGTGACCGCGAGTTGATGACGAAGGACGCCACCATCCGGGAGATCCACCACCGGGTGAAGAACAACCTGCAGACGGTCGCGGCGCTGCTGCGGCTGCAGTCCCGCCGGATGGACTCCGACGCCGGTCGGGCCGCGCTGGACGAGGCGGTGCGCCGGGTCGGTTCGATCGCGATCGTGCACGAGACGCTCTCGCAGGCGCTGGACGAGCAGGTGGCGTTCGACGAGATCGCCGACCGGGTGCTGGCGATGGTGATGGAGCTGTCCCAGGACGGCCGGGTGGCGACCCGCCGCAGCGGCTCGTTCGGCATCCTGTCGGCCGAGGTGGCGACGCCGCTGGCGATGATCCTCACCGAGTTGACGCAGAACGCGCTGGAACACGCGTTCGGCCCGTCCGCCTCCGGCAACCTGGAGGTGAGCGCGCTGCGCGGGCGGGCCCCGGTCGGCGGCAAGGGCTGGTCGGACAGCTGGAACGGCGGGGCGCGGCCGGAGGAGTACCTGCTGATCACCGTGCAGGACGACGGCCGCGGCATGCCCGAGGGCTTCGACCCGCAGCAGGCCGGCAACCTCGGCCTGCAGATCGTCCGCACCCTGGCCACCGGTGAGCTCGGCGGCACCTTCGACATGGTGGCCGCGCCGGGCGGCGGCACCAAGGTGGTGCTGGAGATCCCCGTCCGCTAGCGGGAACTGACGGGGGAACAGAAACGAGGCCCTGCCGACCGGGGGGGTGGGTCGGCAGGGCCTCTCAACCCGGTCCGGCCGTCGGGGGGAGTCGGCCGGAACGGGGGCTCTGTGATGGCGCGACGCTCGCCCCGTGTGTTGCACACGGTGAGCGCCACAGGTCCACAATATTGCTCTAAGTGAACAGTATCAAGTGCCTGGGCGGCTCGCGTCGTCGGCCCCGCAACTGGAGCGGGGCCCGTTCGGGAAGGCTCGGCCGGCCGAATGCGGCCGAACCCTTGATCGTGGGTCGATCCGTACTGCTGGTGATGGTGCGTCAGGCGGTGCGGGCGCGGTTGCGGGCGGCGCGGCGCTTCATCGCACGACGCTCGTCCTCGCTCATGCCGCCCCAGACGCCGGCGTCCTGGCCGGTCTCGAGCGCCCACTGCAGGCACTGCTCCATGACGGGGCAACGGCGGCACACGGCCTTGGCTTCCTCGATCTGCAGCAGAGCAGGACCGGTGTTCCCGATCGGGAAGAACAGCTCCGGGTCCTCTTCGCGGCAGACAGCGCGGTGGCGCCAGTCCATGGTCGTCCAACTCCTCCGGTCACGGGCGGTGGCCCGCGACTCACTCGTGTGGTTTGTGAATGTGAACGCTTTCACGAATCCCGCAACAGCAAAAGGGACCAAAGGCCCACCGGGCCCGGGAGGTCTTTGCTGAGTGGGGTTCGGCGATTCGAGGGACTCTGCCGCGATGTCGTCTGCGGTGTGTCCCGATCGCCATGTAGAGGTTCGCAAACCTCGAAGCCGGATACAACCCCCTTCGGCAAGAAATTTTTGATTCTTCGGTGTCGCCTACCTCACAGGCGGTACTTCTATGGAGTGAAGGGGCTCGCACGTTCGAGTGCAAGGCAGGGACCCCCTTCTGGTCACACAATCACACGCAGTGCACGCCGTACGCCTGTGAAACTGACGCGACTCCTGTCTCCAAGGTGGTCCCCGTCGACCTGAAACGGCACCGGTTCCTGTGAAACCAAGGTGAAGTGCCTGACGTCGTGATAGGAGACGACGTGCTTTCCGGCCGGGCCGGCGGGGTGTGTTCCGTCCTCCGCCGAGGGTTGTGGGCGCAGGATCTGACGGACCGTTCGGGCGGTGCGGAACGCCGTCATTCGAGTGATGCCGAAGATGTCCAGATCGGTTTCGAACGAGGCCGAGGGGGACGGAAAGACCGGACGGGAGCCCAGGAACGTCCACGGAGAGGTGTTGGAGACTATGGCCATCACCATGCCCGGAACCGGCTCGCGGCCGTTGATCTCCAGCGTGATCGGACCCGAACGGCGGTGTTCACGCTCGGTGACGTAGTGCCGCAGCGCCTCCATGACATAGAGCGCGTGGGTGGATTTGCGCCCCGCCCGGCGCTGGCGCTCCACCCGGCCGACCACGCCGGCGTCGAACCCCAGTCCGGCGGTGAAGGTGAACCAGCGGTCCGGCTCGCCGGCGGTCAGCGCCTTGCCCAGGCCGATCGCGCGCTCCCTCCGGTGCTCCAACGCGTCCAGGAGTGCGCCGGTCGCCTCCACCGGGTCGTTCGGGAGCCCCAGCGCGCGGGCGAACACGTTGGTCGACCCGCCCGGCACCACCGCCAGCCGCGGCACCCGCTCGCCCGGCCCGTGCGCCAGCAGGCCGTTCACGGTCTCGTTCACGGTGCCGTCGCCGCCCAGCGCCACCACCAGGTCCACCGTGCCGTCCTCGGCCGCCTGCCGGGCCAGATCGCCCGCGTGCCCCCGGTACTGGGTCTCCGCGACGTCCAGCTTCAGGTCACTGCGCAGGGCATGGATCAGGACGTCCCGGGTCCGGCCACTGGTGGTGGTCGCCTTCGGGTTCACGACCAGGAGAGCGCGCATGGCGATCAGCCTACGACCCGTCCCGGGCAGGACGACCGTTACCCTGGCCCGGTGACCGCTGAATCCGCTCCCGCCACCGCCACCGCGCCCGACCGGCCCGTCCCGCTGCTCGTCGGCGCGGGCATCACCGCGCTGGAGGGCGCAGCGATGGCGGGCTGGGGGGTCTACGACCTGATCTCCGGCTTCCTCGGCTCGGACGCCGCCTTCGGCCGCACCGAGATGGGCGGCATCGTGCTGCTGCTGATGGGCCTGCTGCCGCTGCTGGCCGGCCGCGCCCTGCTGCGCCGGCAGAAGTGGGGCCGCAGCCCCGCCGTGCTCACCAACTCCATCTGCCTGCCGGTCGCGTACTACATGTGGCAGTCCGGCGGCGGCATGGTCGCCGTCGGCGCCGCGATCGCGGTGCTCGGCCTGGCCGGCATCGTCTCGCTGCTCAACCCGAAGGTCACCGCGGTGCTGTACGGCGAGCAGTAGCCGCCCCGGACGCCGACGGACGCAGGGCCCGCCTCCGGGTACGGGGACGGGCCCTGCGGCGCGTGTACGGGCCGGTCACTCCTCGACCAGCAGCTTCTCGCGGAGCTGGGCCAGGGTGCGGGCCAGCAGCCGGGAGACGTGCATCTGGGAGATGCCGACCTCGGCGGCGATCTGCGACTGCGTCATGTTCCGGAAGAACCGGAGCACCAGGATCTTCTGCTCCCGGGGCGGGAGTTGGGCCAGCAGCGGCTTCAGCGACTCGCGGTACTCGACGCCCTCCAGCGCCTCGTCGGTGGCGCCCAGGGTGTCCGCCACGGCCGGCGACTCGTCGTCGCTGTCCGGCACGTCCAGGGACAGCGTGGAGTACGCGTTGGCGGACTCCAGGCCCTCCAGCACGTCCTCCTCGGAGATCCCCAGGTGCTCGGCCAGCTCGTGCACCGTGGGGGAGCGGCCGTGCCGCTGGGACAGCTCGCTGGTCGCCGTGGTCAGCGACAGCCGCAGCTCCTGCAGCCGACGCGGCACCCGCACCGCCCAGCCCTTGTCGCGGAAGTGCCGCTTGATCTCGCCGACGATGGTGGGCGTCGCGTAGGTGGAGAACTCCACGCCCCGCTCGTGGTCGAAGCGGTCCACCGACTTGATCAGGCCGATGGTGGCGACCTGGGTCAGGTCGTCCAGCGGCTCGCCGCGGTTGCGGAACCGGCGGGCCAGGTGCTCGACCAGCGGGATGTGCATCCGGACCAGCTGGTTGCGGATCTCCACCCGCTCCGCCGATCCCTCCGGCAGTTCGGACAGCCGCACGAACAGCGCCCGGGCCGCCTCGCGGTCGGGCGCGCCACTGCGGTGCCCGTGCTGCGCCGGGACGGTCGAGCGGACGGCCTCGGCGGCGGCCGCCGGGCCGTCCTCCTCGGGCTCGGCCGCAGGCCGCTCGGGCTTCGGGTCGGTCGGCTGGCTCATCCGGCTGGGGTCCTTCGGGAGGGCTTCGTCAGGGGTGGCGGTGCGGGCAACGCTGGCCTGCGGAGGTACGACGGCAACTGTGCGGTCCAGATCACTCACGGCGATCACCCGTTCCGTTCCGAGAACACGTCACTACCTACGGCTGGCCCGGCGACCCGCCGCGCTTCTTGTGCAGGCTGATGGAGACGGTGTTGTCCGCGGCCACCGTGGAGTCCACCTCGCCGGCCAGCGCGGAGAGCACCGTCCAGGCGAAGGTGTCCCGCTCCGGGGCGCGTCCGTCGGTCGTCGGTGCGGACACGGTGACCCGCAGCGCGTCGCCGACCAGGCGGAACTCGCAGCTCAGGATCGAGCCCGGAACGGCCTGTTGGAGCAGGATCGCGCACGCCTCGTCCACCGCGATGCGGAGATCCTCGATCTCGTCCAGGGTGAAGTCCAACCGTGCCGCGAGGCCGGCCGTGGCCGTCCGCAGCACCGAGAGGTAGGCGCCCGCCGCGGGCAGGCGGACCTCAACGAAGTCCTTCACTCCGGGCTCGCCGTCGATCTGGGACACCCTCACCTCCTGGGTGACGCTCGGTGCTTGGGGCCCGGAGACCCGCGGCACCACTACTGGCATCGGTTCAACTGCCTTGTGCCCCGAGACGTTACCGCGCCCGGGGCCGGTCTGTCGTGATCTCCGTCCACCGTCACGGGAACGAGGGATCAGAGTTCGAACAGGGCTGCCTTCAACGGGGCGTGGAGCCCAGTTCGACGAGGGCGTCGTCGGTGAGCCGGAAGACCGTCCACTCGTCCATCGGGACCGCGCCCAGCGACTTGTAGAAACCGATCGACGGCTCGTTCCAGTCCAGCACCGACCACTCCATCCGGTGGTAGCCGCGCTCCACGCAGATCCGGGCCAGCTCGGTGAGCAGCGCCTTGCCGTGGCCTCCGCCGCGCTTGTCGGGGGAGACGTACAGGTCTTCCAGGTAGATGCCATGAGTGCCGCGCCAGGTCGAGAAGTTGCGGAACCACAGCGCGAAACCGGCCGGTACGCCCGACTCGTCCTCGGCGATCAGGCCGAACAGGGCCGGATGCTCGCCGAACAGCGCGTCGTGCAGCTGCTCCTCGGTGGCCCGGGCCTCGTGCAGGGCCTTCTCGTAGTCGGCGAGCTCGCGGATCATGGCGTGGATGACGGGGACGTCGGCGGGAGTCGCGGTGCGGATCATACGATCGAGCGTACTCATCTCCCCCCTCCTTCCGGAAAGCCCCGCCACCCGGGAATCTGCTGTATGCCCAGGACGGAGCCGGGAAAACCCCGGGGCCGGCCGGGCCGCGGCCGGGGCCGGGGAAACGCGGAACCCGGCCGCCGGGGCCCCGGGGCGGGGGCAGTGGCGGCCGGGTTCCGGCAGGAGCGCGAGGGCTGACGGAGCGTCAGGCCTTCTTGGTCTCCCAGAAGATCGCGTCGATCTCGGCGATCAGGTCCAGCAGGGCCTGGCCGGTGGCCGGGTCGGTGGACGCCTTGGCGGCCGAAGCGGCCTTGCCCGCACGGTTGAACAGGTCGTGAAGGCCCGGGTAGGCCTCGAAGTGCGGGGCCTTGAAGTAGTCGGTGTGCAGCACCGAGAGGTGGTGCTTGACCAGCTCGGCGCGCTCCTCCTTGATGACGATCGCGCGCGCACGGAAGTGCGGGTCCTCGTTGGCCTGGTACTTCTCCTGAGTGGCCTTCACGGACTCGGCCTCGATGCGGGCCTGAGCCGGGTCGTACACGCCGCAGGGCAGGTCGCAGTGCGCGTGGGCGGTGACCCGCGGAGCAAACAGACGAGAGAACATGGGGGTCCTTCCTTAGATCGTCTTCCCGGGCCCGACATTACCCTCACGACGGGCCGAATTCGCCGTCGCCCCGGGGGCCTAGGGCAAAAGAAGGAGTGGGAATCGTGCGATATGGGACACCGCTCGGCGTGGCCGACATCGCCGGACCGTCGATGCGCCGGCTGCTGTCCGACGGCGACCGGGTGCTGGTCCGCTACGGCGCGCCGCTGCGGCCCGGCGCGATCGCGCTGTTCCGGCACCCGCTGCAGCAGGACCTGCTGGTGGTGAAGCGGGCGGTGGGGCGCCGCCCCGGCGGCTGGTGGATGCTCTCCGACAACCCGCTGGTGCGCACCGACAGCCGCGAATACGGCGCGGTGCCGGACGAGTTGGTGCTCGGCCGGGTGCTGCTGCGGCTGGCGCCCCGGCCGGCCTGGCTGGCCCCGGGGCGCGGTCTGGAGCGCGCGCTGCGCGGCCGCCCGGCGTGGCTGGCCGAGCGGCTGGGCGTCAGCGCACCGGTGGAGACGGAGTTCTGACGGAGGCTCAGTCCTGGCCGGCCTCCGCCAGCGCGCGCTGCGCCTCCTGGCGCTTGCGGGCCCGGTAGGCGGCCACGTTGGCGCGGGTGGCGCAGCGGTCCGAGCAGTAGCGGCGGGAGCGGTTGGTGGAGGTGTCCAGGTAGGCGTTGCGGCAGGGCGCGGCCTGGCAGATGCCGAGCCGGTCGACGCCGAGCTCGGTGAGGTGGATGGCCAGCCCCATGCAGGCGACGGCGGCGTAGTTGGCGGCCGCGGTGGGCGCGTTGTCGGCCAGGTGCAGGTGCCAGTTGGGGCGGCCGGTGTCGTCCAGGTCGTCGTGGCCGGAGACCAGCGGGCTGACCGGGTACTCCACCATCAGGCTGTTCAGCAGATTGACGGCCCGGACATCCTCGCCGTCGGCGGCGGCCTCGAAGACGCCGCGCAGCCGGGTGCGGACGCCGCGCAGCCGGGGCAGGTCGGCCTCGTCGGCGAGTGCGGACGCCCGGGCGGAGGTGCTGCCGAACAGGGACCGGACGGTGTCCACCGAGGTGAGGGTGTCGGTGCCGCGGTCCGGCTCCTCGCTGTTGACCAGCCGGACGGCGAAGTCGGCGTACGAGGCGAGATCCACGGGGGTCCTTCCGAGGCGGGATGTAACGGGCTCAAGGACTCCAGGGTATTACAGGTGGGCGTGGACGCGCCGGTGCCCGCCGCACGCGGGGGCGTGCGACGGGCACCGGGGGAGCGGAAGCGGGTCAGAGCACCTTGGACAGGAACGCCCGGGTGCGCTCGTGCTGCGGGTTGGTGAGCACCTCGCGCGGGTGGCCGGACTCGACCACCACACCGCCGTCCATGAACACCAGGGCGTCGCCGACCTCGCGGGCGAAGCCCATCTCGTGGGTGACCACGATCATCGTCATGCCCTCCTCGGCCAGGCCGCGCATGACGTCCAGCACCTCGCCGACCAGTTCGGGGTCGAGCGCCGAGGTGGGCTCGTCGAACAGCATCAGCTTGGGCTGCATGGCCAGCGCCCGGGCGATCGCCACCCGCTGCTGCTGGCCGCCGGAGAGCTGGGTCGGGTAGTTGCCGGCCTTGTCGGCCAGCCCGACCCGCTCCAGCAGGGCCATCGCCCGCTCCTTGGCGGCCGCCCGGTTCTCCTTCTTGACCTGCACCGGCGCCTCGATGACGTTCTCCAGCGCGGTCATGTGCGGGAACAGGTTGAACCGCTGGAACACCATGCCGATGTCCTGGCGCTTCAGCGCGACCTCGCGGTCCTTCAGCTCGTAGAGCCGGTCGCCGCGCTGCTGGTAGCCGACCAGGTCGCCGTCGACGTACAGCCGGCCGGCGTTGATCTTCTCCAGGTGGTTGATGCACCGCAGGAAGGTGGACTTGCCGGAGCCGGACGGGCCGACCAGGCAGAACACCTCGCTCTGCTTCACCTCCAGGTCGATGCCCTTGAGCACCTCGACCTGGCCGTACGACTTGTGCACGCCCTCGGCCTTGACCATCGGACGGGCCGCGGCGGTCACCGGCGGCTTGGTCAGGTCGGTCATGCCTGGCTCCCTTCGTCCGACACCGGGGCGGCCTTGGGGGCGGGCCTGCCGCCGAGCAGGGCGCGGACCCGCTGGATCGGGGTGGGCGGCAGCGTCCGGTTGGCGCCCCGGGCGTAGTGCCGCTCGATGTAGTACTGGCCGATCGTCATGACGGAGGTCATCAGCAGGTAGTAGATGGACACCGCGATCAGCACCGGCACGGTCTGGAACGTGCGGGCGTAGATGTCGTGACCGGCGGTGAACAGCTCGACCAGCGCGATCACCTGGACCAGCGAGGTGTTCTTCAGCATCGAGATGGTCTCGTTGCCGGTCGGCGGGATGATCACCCGCATCGCCTGCGGCAGCACGATCCGGCGCATGGTGGCGGCCTTCGACATGCCGAGCGCGTGCGCGGCCTCGGCCTGCCCCTCGTCCACCGACTGGATGCCGGCCCGGACGATCTCCGCCATGTAGGCGGCCTCGTTCAGGGCCAGGCCGAGCAGCGCGGCGGTGAACACCGGCACCAGGGTGTTGGAGGACTCCGAGAAGAACGACGGGCCGAACGGGATGCCGATCGACAGCTTCGGCCACAGGAAGCCGATGTTGTTCCAGAACACCAGCTGCACCAGCAGCGGGGTGCCGCGGAAGATCCAGATGTAGAACCAGGCGGTGCCGGACAGCACCGGGTTGCCGGACAGTCGCATGACGGCCAGCAGGACGCCGCCGATCACGCCGATCACCATCGACAGGACGGTCAGTTCGATGGTCACCCAGATGCCGTGGAGCACGGTCTGGTCCTGCATGGTCCGCCAGACCACGTCCCACATGAAGGCGGGGTTGTAGATCAGGGCGTGCAGCAGCATCGCGGCGAGGACGGCGATGACCGCGACTCCGGCCCAGCGTCCGGGGTGGCGGACCGGGACGGCCTTGATGGCCTCAGACCGTCCCGATGTCACCGACCCCTGGTCGGTCTTGTTCACGTGATTACCTCGTCAGGGGCTCGGGCGGCGGAGGGTCAGCTCTTGGCGGCGTTGATCTCGGACGTGGTGACGGCGCCGGCGGAGACGCCCCACTTGTCGAGGATCGTCTTGTAGGTGCCGTCGGCGATCAGCGCGGTGATCGCGCCCTGGACGGCCTTGGTCAGCTGGCTGCCCTTGTTGACGATGGCGCCGTACGGGGCGGAGTCGTAGGTGTCGCCGAGCTTCTCCAGCTGGCCGCCGGTCTGCTTCAGCGCGTAGTCGACGACCGGCGAGTCGGCCAGCATCACCTGGTCGCGGCCGGCCATCAGGGACTGGGTGACGTCCGTCTGGAGGGTGAACTTGTCGCCGTCGTTCGGGATGGTCGGCTTGCCGGCCTTGACGCAGTCCGGGTTGCGGGTGTCCTTGACCTCGTCGGCCTGGGTGGTGCCGGTCTGCACCGCGACCTTCTTGCCGCACAGGTCCTTCGGGTCGATCTTGTCCGGGTTGCCCTTCTTCACGGCGGCGGCGGAGCCCGCGGTGAAGTAGGTGATCATGTCGACGGTCGCCTCGCGCTCCTTCGTGTCGGTGAAGGAGCTCATGCCGAGCTGGTACTTGTTCGAGGAGATGCCCGGGATGATCGACGTGAAGTCGGCGTTCTGGACGTCCGCGGTCAGGCCCAGCTTCTGGGCGATGGCGACCGCGAGGTCGATGTCCATGCCGACGATGGCGCCCTTCTCGTCCTTGAACTCGTTGGGCGCGTAGGACGCGTCGGCGGCGACCACGAGCTTGCCGGAGGACTTGATGTCGGCCGGGAGCAGCGCGGCCAGCGCAGGGTCGGCGGAGGCGGCCGGGATGGCCTGGGTCGGTATGGCCGCGGGGCCCGCGGCGCCGGCCGAACCGGAGGAGCTGGTGGTGCTGCCGCACGCGGTCAGGAGCAGGGAGCCGGTCGCGAGGACGGCAGCGGCGGCGATCAGCCGGGTGCGCGGGGTACGAGCGGTCATGAGGGGGATCTCCTCCTGGGGAGTCGGACGGGGCCTGCGCCGCTGGGGGGAGCGGTGCGGTACAGCGTGGTCGGTGCTCGCCACCCTCCGCCGAGGTGACAGGTGGATCCGATGTGTGGGGGAATCCTGCCACCGTGCAGGGCTGATCGGGCCTCGGATCAGATCAAAATCGGATAACAGGACCACCATGTGTCCGCTATTCGGACTATTACCCTGACCATGTCACATTACGCATAAGTATGCATCATGGGCGTGCCGGGGCCCGGAACCGCCACCGGTCCGGGCCCCGGCACGCCCACCGTCGGCTAGAAGCCGCCGTTCACCACCGCGTTCTGCGCCGCCCCGGAGGACAGCCCCCACTTCGCCAGGATCTTGTCGTACTCACCGCTGCGGATCACCCGGTCGAGCGCCTTCACCAGGACGTCCCGCAGCGCGGTGTCCTCCTTCGACAGCACGATCCCGTACGGCCCCGCCTGCATCTGCTCGCCCGCCACCTGGAACTGCGCCCCACCGCGCCCCTGCTGCGCCGCGTACGCCGCAGCAGGCGTGTCACTCAGGTCCGCGGCCGCCTTGCCCTGCGCCACCAGCGCCAGCGCCTGGTCGTCGGTGTCGGTCTGCTGCACCGTCAGCTTCTTGTGCGCCTTCTCGCACACCGCGGCCTGACGCTCCGCCAGCACCGCCTGCACGGTCCCGCGCTGCAGTGCCACCGTCCGCCCGCACAGGTCGTCCAGCGTGCCGACCTTCTGCGGGTTGCCCTTGGCCACCACGATCGAGGTGCCGGTGACGAAGTAGTCCACGAAGTCCACGCCGGAGTTCATCTTCATGCCCTTGGCGTCGGTGCCGTCCCGGCGCTGGAGGTTGTCCGTCATCCCCGACATCACCACGTCGAACTCGTGCGCCTGCAGCCCCAGGAACAGCCGCTCGAACGGCGTCTCGGCGAACTGCACCCGAACCCCCAGCGCCTGGCCCAGCGCGTTCGCCAGGTCCACGTCCAGGCCGTCCGGCTTGCCCTCCGCGGTCTTGAACCCGATCGGGGCGTACTTCAGATCCGTGCCGACCCGCAGCACTCCCGAGCTGCGCACCGGATCGGGCAGCTGCCCGTGCAGGTCGGCGGACGCCGAACCGCCCGAGGACGAGCTGCCGCAGGCGGTCAGCAGCAGCAGCGAGCCGGCCGCCGCGGCGATGGCGAGCCGCTGTCTTGCGGGGGAGTCGGAGGGGTGAGTGGCCAACGACATGACGTGCTCCTGTGGGAGAGGCGGTGCGGGCCTCCGTCGCCGTGCGCGGGTTGTGCGCGGCCGGGCGCGGTGGGCGGTCCGGACGCGGACCCGAAAGGCGCGGGAACGTCCGGACAACGGTGGTCGAACACCGGATACTGCCATCCCCTCCGGCCGACTCCGGTGGCGGGTGTGTCAGAATCTGCTATCGGGTGACCCCCGACGCAGAACTCAGACCGCCGGTTCGCCACAGGGCCGGGGTGCGCAGGAACGGAAGCCGTCACCGGCTCCGTATCCGAGGCACCAGCTTCCTTGCGTGTCTGCGTTCACTCCTGCGAGTGCCTGCGGACCCCTCGCTTCGGGGGCCACGCGGAACAAGACGGACCCGGCGGAACGGTGCGATGCCGGCGTCCCGACGAAACAGCGCAGAACACCGAAACCCTCACCCGAGGGCGCCCGCCCGACGGCAGCGTCCCGACCCGGCCACGGGTGCGCCACCGACGGCGTGCCCGTCCTTCGCGCATCGGCGCGCGAGCGGGTCGAAGTCCGTCGGAAAGCGCGCCTTCGCCTATGACGAAGAGGTCATTGTGGCAGCGGAGATCATCACCGACACCCAGAGCACGGACGACCCGGTCGACGCCGTCTTCGCGCTGCACCGCGGCGGCAAGATGGAGGTCCGGGCCACCGTTCCGGTGCGCGACGCGGACGACCTGTCCCTCGCGTACACCCCCGGCGTCGCCCGGGTCTGCACCGCCATCGCCGAGAAGCCCGAACTGGTCAACGACTACACCTGGAAGGCCAACACCGTCGCCGTCGTCACCGACGGCACCGCGGTGCTCGGCCTCGGCGACATCGGCCCCGAGGCCTCGCTGCCCGTCATGGAGGGCAAGGCCATCCTGTTCAAGCAGTTCGCCGGCGTGGACGCGGTCCCGATCGCGCTGGCCTGCACCGAGGTCGACGAGATCGTCGAGACGGTCGTCCGGATGGCCCCGTCCTTCGGCGGCGTCAACCTCGAAGACATCTCCGCCCCGCGCTGCTTCGAGATCGAGAAGCAGCTCCAGGAGCGGCTCGACATCCCGGTCTTCCACGACGACCAGCACGGCACCGCGATCGTCACCACCGCGGCCCTCTGGAACGCCGCCAAGGTCACCGGCCGCGAGATCGGCGACCTGCGGGCCGTCATCTCCGGCGCCGGCGCGGCCGGCATCGCCATCGCCAAGATGCTGGTCGCCGCCGGCATCGGCGACGTCGCCGTCTGCGACCGCCGCGGCGTGGTGTACGAGGGCCGCGGCGACCTGACCGACGCCAAGGCCGAGATCGCCGCACTCACCAACCGCACCGGCCGCAAGGGCAGCCTCGTGGACGCCCTGAACGGCGCGGACGTCTTCATCGGCGTCTCCGGCGGCACCGTCCCCGAGGAAGCCGTCGCGACCATGGCGCCCGGCTGCTTCATCTTCGCGATGGCCAACCCCACCCCGGAGATCCACCCCGAGGTCGCCCACCGCTACGCGGCCGTCGTCGCCACCGGACGCTCCGACTTCCCCAACCAGATCAACAACGTGCTGGCCTTCCCGGGCATCTTCGCCGGCGCGCTGTCGGTCCGGGCCAGCCGGATCTCGGAGGGCATGAAGCTCGCCGCCGCGAAGGCCCTGGCGGGCGTCGTCGCGGACGAACTGACCCCGCAGAAGGTCATCCCGTCCCCCTTCGACGAGCGCGTCGCCCCGGCGGTCACGCGGGCGGTCGCGGACGCGGCGAAGGCGGAGGGGCTCGCGCGAGCGTAGGGCTGACAGACAGGGGCGCGGGGAACTGCGCGAAGCGGAAGGCACCCACCGGCAAGATCGCGATGCAGGGCAATGACCTGCACTTGATCGCGACCTTGCGGACGTGCGTTCCCTTCCCGCGCAGTTCCCCGCGCCCCTGGTGGTGCTCCCTCTGTTTTCGCACCCTTTCGACCTGTATGGTCCGGGCCATGTTTGCTGCCTATGCCGCCCGTATCAGTCCTGACGATCCTCCCCCAGCCCCAAGGGGGGCTGGGAGGTACCCCCATTACGCGCTGGAGCTGGGCGAGGTGCCCGAGCCGGAGGTGCGGCCGGGGTGGAGCGTGGTGACGGTGAAGGCCGCCACGTTGAACCACCACGACCTGTGGTCGTTGCGGGGGGTGGGGCTGTCGGCCGAGCGGTTGCCGATGGTCCTCGGGTGCGACGCGGCCGGGGTGGACGAGCACGGCAACGAGGTGGTGATCCACTCGGTGATCGGACAGAGCGGTCACGGAGTGGGCCCGGACGAGCCGCGGTCGATCCTCACCGAGCGCTACCAGGGGACGTTCGCGCAGCGCGTCGCGGTGCCGACGTGGAACCTGCTGCCGAAGCCGAAGGAGCTGAGCTTCGAGCAGGCGGCGTGCCTGCCGACGGCGTGGCTGACGGCGTACCGGATGCTGTTCACCAACGCGGGTGTGAAGCCGGGTGACACGGTGCTGGTGCAGGGGGCCGGCGGCGGGGTGTCGACGGCGCTGGTGGTGCTGGCGAAGGCGGCGGGCCTGCGGGTCTGGGTGACGGGCCGGGACGAGGCCAAGCGGGCCCGTGCGGTCGAGTCGGGCGCGGATGCCGCGTTCGAGAGCGGCGCCCGGCTGCCGGAGCGGGTGGACGCGGTGATGGAGACGGTGGGCGCGGCGACCTGGTCGCACTCGGTGAAGTCGCTCCGTCCGGGCGGGACGATCGTGATCTCGGGGGCGACCAGCGGGCCGAGCCCGAAGGCCGCCGAGCTGAACCGGATCTTCTTCCTGGAGCTGAAGGTGGTCGGTTCGACCATGGGTTCCAAGGAGGAGCTGGCCGGTCTGCTGGCGCTGTGCGCGAACTCCGGGGTGCGTCCGGTGATCGACTCGGTGCGGCCGCTGGCGGAGGCCCGGGCGGCGTTCGAGCAGCTGGAGCGCGGGCAGGTGTTCGGCAAGCTGGTGCTGACACCCTGAGCAGGCGAAGAGCCCCTGGCCTTCCCCCGGCCCCGAGAGGGGTTGGGGGAAGGCCAGGGGCTCTTCGGGCTCAGCGGCGCCGGTGCAGGGCGCCGGCCGCGGCGGCCAGTGCCTGCTGGGCGCGGGCCAGGCCGGCGGCGTCCACGCCGCGGTCGCGGGCGGTGTCGCGGACGTGGTCGCGGAAGCGGTCGAGCAGGCGCTCCAGCTCGCGGGCCGGGTCGCCGGCCGGGTCGGTGCGGGCCCAGTCCGGCAGCTCGGCGTCGGACTTGTCGAGGTCGATCCGGACGGCTTCCGCTGCGGTCGGCGATTCGGCGGTCGGCGATTCCGCGGCCGGCGTCTCGGTGCTGCCCCAGCGGGCGGCGTCGGCCAGCGAGCCGAGGCCGCGGGTGAGTTCGGCCAGGCCCTCGGCCAGGCCGGTGGACCAGTCGCCGTGCGAGGTGTGCTCGCGGACCTGCTCCTCGATCCGGCGCTTGAGCCGCAGGGCTTCCTGCTGGGCGGCGGTGCGGGCGGCCTTGGACTGCTCGCGCAGCCGCTTGGCCTCGGCCTCGGCGGCCTTGGCCTGCTGGCGGGCCGCCTTCTCCTGCTCCTTGGCGCGGCGGGCCTGCTCCTTGGCCTCGGCCTTGAGCTGGGCGAACTGCTCCTTGGCGCGCTGCCAGGACTCCTTGTTCTGCCAGGGCGTGGCGAACGGGTCGCCGGCGGCGGCCGGGGTGTCCTTGGCCTGCTGCCAGAACTCGGCGCGCAGGTCCTTGGCGCTGTCCCGGACGTCCTGCCGGATGGCGCCGGCCAGCTGGCCGACCGAGTCGTGGATCTCCGCCTCCAGGGCCTCCAGCTCGGCCTGGCGGGAGGCGAGTTCGGCGCGCCCGGTGTCGGTGAGCCGGTAGACCTTGCGGCCGCCCTCGGTGGTGTGGCTGACCAGGCCCTCGGCCTCCAGCTTGGCGAGCCGGGGGTAGACGGTGCCCGCGGAGGGCGCGTACAGGCCGTGGAAGCGCTCCTCCAGCAGGCGGATCACCTCGTACCCGTGCCGGGGGCTCTCGTCGAGCAGCTTCAACAGGTACAGGCGGAGCCGGCCGTGGCCGAACACCGGGGTCATCTCAGGCCTCCTTGGTCAGATCGAGCGGGCCGGCGGTCAGTTCCTTGGCCGGCTGGTCCTCCTCGGCGTCGGGACGGCGCTGGACGGTGACCGAGCCGGTGACGGTGGTCACCTGGAGGCGGCCGGCGCCGGAGCCGAGCTGGCCGGAGAGCTTCTTGGAGCCCCAGCCGCCACCGACGCTGAGCTCGGCGAACGCGCTGGAGAGGGTGCCGCTGGTGGTGCCGGCCTCGACCTTGGCGTCGGCGAACGAGGGCAGTCGGACGCCGACCGGGCCGGAGACGGTGGTGACGCCGATGTCGGTGGGGGTGGCGGCGTCCAGGTCGAGGGTGACCGCGCCGGACACCGAGTGGGCGCGGATCCGGGTGGCGCTGCCGGCCACCAGGGTGACCGCGCCGGAGACCGTGTTGACCTTCAGCTCGCCGGACAGGCCTTCGGCGTCCACGTCGCCGGAGACGGTGTTGGCGGAGACCAGGCCGGTCAGCCCGGCGAGCGTGGTGTCGCCGCTGGCACCGTGCACGCCGACC
Source organism: Kitasatospora griseola (assembly GCF_014648555.1). Classification (GTDB taxonomy): domain Bacteria; phylum Actinomycetota; class Actinomycetes; order Streptomycetales; family Streptomycetaceae; genus Kitasatospora; species Kitasatospora griseola. The sequence continues at coordinate 206,285 of NZ_BMRI01000003.1, read as the reverse complement.
TCGCCGGCGATGCCGGAGACGGTGGCGTGGGCGGAGACCGTGCCGACCTTGACCGCGGCGGCGGCCGGGACGGCCACCGTGAGCTCGACGCGGCGCTTGCGGCGCAGGCCGGAGAAGTAGGACTTCACGGTCTGCACGGACTTCGCGGCCTCGCCGAACTGGGCCCAGCTGAGGTCCTTGTAGGTGACGGTGAGCTCGCCGTCGACCAGGGTGACCTCGATCGGCTCGCCCTCCAGGGCGGCCACTTCGAGGCGGGCCGGTCCCTCGGTGGGGACCACGTTCACGGTGCCGTCGACGGCCCGGACGTGCAGGATGTGCACGGCCTCGTCGAAGGTGATGGTCTCGGTGCTGTCTACCGTCCGCTGGAACATGTCCGGCTCCCCGTCCTCCCATACGCGATGTATCGCGTTGTCGTTGGTATTTACGATATATCGCGTCGGGTGGAAGTCAAGGCGCTCCGACCCCGATCCGGACCCGGACCGCACCCCCGGCCGACCCCGACCCCACCCCGAGGCGCGACCCCGGGGCCGCCCGGAAAGACGACGGCCCGGAAGGCGGAAAACGCCTTCCGGGCCGCACTGCTGACGGTGCGTCAGTCCTCGTCCTCGTCGTCCAGCCGGGCCAGCCAGGTGGCCAGCCGCTCCACCGGCACCTCGAAGTCCGGGTTCAGGTCGACGAACTCCTTCAGGCGCTCGGCCAGCCACTCGAAAGTGACCTCCTCCTCGCCTCGCCGGCTCTCCAGCTCCTCGATGCCGCGGTCGGTGAAGTACACGGTTACTCGCTCCGGTGGTGGTTCTGGTACGCCGTCGCCCAGGATAGTGCGCCGCCCGGGAACGGGTGCGGCCCCCGCCCCCGGAGACCGGGGACGGGGGCCGACAGGGCCGGGCGGGCGTCAGCGCGTCAGAGCGCGAACACCTCGTCGACCAGGGCCGCCTGCTCGGCGGCGTGCCGCTTGGCCGAGCCGACCGCGGGGGCCGAGGAAGCCGTGCGGGCGACGCGGCGCAGGCGGGCGCCACTGTTGGCCGAGCGGCCGATGACGACCTGCAGGTGGTCGACCAGGTTCATCGCGATGAACGGCCAGGCGCCCTGGTTGGCCGGCTCCTCCTGGGCCCAGACGAACTGGACGCCCTCGCCGTAGCGGGCCAGCTCCTCCTGGAGCTCCGCGATCGGCAGCGGGTACAGGCGCTCGACGCGGACGATGGCGGTGTCGGTGACGCCGCGCTCGGTCCGGGCCGCCTCCAGGTCGTAGTAGAACTTGCCGGAGGTGATGACCACCTTGCGCACCTGCGCCGGGTCCACCGTGCTGTCGCCGATCACCGGGCGGAACGAGCCGCTCATGAACTCGGACGACGAGGACGCCGCGGCCTTCAGACGCAGCATCGACTTCGGGGTGAAGACGACCAGCGGCTTGTGGTGCGGGTTGTGCGCCTGCCAGCGCAGCAGGTGGAAGTAGTTCGACGGCAGGGTCGGCATGGCGACCGTCATGTTGTCCTGCGCGCACAGCGCCAGGAAGCGCTCCGGGCGGGCGGACGAGTGGTCCGGGCCCTGGCCCTCCATGCCGTGCGGCAGCAGCAGGGTGACGCCGGAGTGCTGGCCCCACTTCTGCTCGGCGGACGCGATGTACTCGTCGACCATGGTCTGCGCGCCGTTGACGAAGTCGCCGAACTGCGCCTCCCACATGACCAGCGCGTTCGGGCGGGTCAGCGAGTAGCCGTACTCGAAGCCCATCGCCGCGTACTCGCTGAGCAGCGAGTCGTAGACGGTGAAGCGGGCCTGGTCCTCGGTCAGGTACATCAGCGGGGTGTAGTCCTCGCCGGTGTTCCGGTCGATCAGCACCGCGTGGCGCTGGCCGAAGGTGCCGCGGCGCGAGTCCTGGCCGGCCAGTCGGACCGGGTGGCCCTCCATCAGCAGCGAGCCGATGGCGAGCGCCTCGCCGGTCGCCCAGTCGATGGTGTTGTCCTCGACCGAGGCGGCGCGGCGCTGCAGCTGCGGCAGCAGACGCGGGTGGACGGTCAGCCAGTCCGGCAGGTTGACCTGCGAGGCGGCGATCCGCTTGATCATCTCGGCGGAGATGCCGGTCTGGATGGACACCGGGAAGTTCGCGACCGGGCGGCCGGTCTCGGCCGGGGCCGGGGTGGCGGTGGCCTCGCGGACCTCCGCGAACACCTTCTCCAGCTGTCCCTGGAAGTCCTGGAGCGCCTGCTCCGCCTCTTCCATGGTGATGTCGCCGCGACCGATCAGCGCCTCGGTGTACAGCTTGCGCACCGAACGCTTCTTGTCGATCAGGTCGTACATCAGCGGCTGGGTGAACGACGGGTTGTCGGCCTCGTTGTGACCGCGGCGGCGGTAGCAGATGAGGTCGATCACGACGTCCTTGTGGAACTGCTGGCGGAACTCGAAGGCGAGCCGCGCGACGCGGACCACGGCCTCCGGGTCGTCGCCGTTCACGTGGAAGATCGGCGCCTCGATCATCCGGGCCACGTCGGTGCAGTACATCGACGAGCGCGAGGAGGTCGGGGCGGCGGTGAAGCCGACCTGGTTGTTGACCACGATGTGCACGGTGCCGCCGGTGCGGTAGCCGCGCAGCTGCGACATGTTCAGGGTCTCCGCGACCACGCCCTGGCCCGCGAAGGCCGCGTCGCCGTGGATCTGGATCGGCAGCACCGGGAAGGTCGTGCCGCCGAAGTCCAGGATGTCCTGCTTGGCGCGGGCGATGCCCTCGACGACCGGGTCGACGGTCTCCAGGTGGGACGGGTTCGCGGCCAGCGACACCTTGATGGTCTCGCCGTCCAGGCCGGTGAAGGTGCCCTCGGAGCCCAGGTGGTACTTCACGTCGCCCGAGCCGTGCATCGACTTCGGGTCGAGGTTGCCCTCGAACTCGCCGAAGATCTTGCCGAACGGCTTGCCGACGATGTTCGCCAGCACGTTCAGGCGGCCGCGGTGCGCCATGCCGATGACGGCCTCGTCGAGGCGGTGCTCGGCGGCGGCGTCGATGGTGGCGTCCAGCAGCGGGATGAGCGACTCGCCGCCCTCCAGCGAGAAACGCTTCTGCCCGACGTACTTGGTCTGCAGGAAGGTCTCGAACGCCTCGGCCGAGTTCAGCCGACGCAGGACGCGCAGCTGCTCCTCGCGCTCCGGCTTGGTGTACGGCTTCTCCAGGCGCTCCTGCAGCCACCTGCGCTGCGCCGGGTCCTGGATGTGCATGTACTCGATGCCGACGGTGCGGCAGTACGTGTTGCGCAGCAGGCCGAGGATGTCGCGGAGCTTCATCATCTTCTGGCCGCCGAAGCCGCCGACCGCGAACTCGCGCTCCAGGTCCCACAGGGTGAGGCCGTGCGTGGTGACGTCCAGGTCGGGGTGCTTGCGCTGCATGTACTCCAGCGGGTCGGTGTCGGCCATCAGGTGGCCGCGGACCCGGTAGGAGTGGATGAGCTCCATGACGCGCGCGGTCTTGTTGACCTCGTCGTCGTGCGTGGTCGCCACGTCGGTGGCCCAGCGCACCGGCTCGTACGGGATCCGCAGGGCCTCGAACACCTCGTCGTAGAAGTTGTTCGCGCCCAGCAGCAGCTGGTGGATCGAGCGGAGGAACTCGCCCGAGGCCGCACCCTGGATGACCCGGTGGTCGTAGGTCGAGGTGAGCGTCATGATCTTGGAGACGCCCAGGCGGGCCAGCGTCTCCGGGGAGGAGCCCTGGAACTCGGCCGGGTACTCCATCGCGCCGACGCCGACGATGGTGCCCTGGTTCTGCATCAGGCGCGGCACGGAGTGCACGGTGCCGATGCCGCCCGGGTTGGTCAGCGAGACCGTGACGCCGGTGAAGTCGTCCATGGTCAGCTTGTTGGCGCGGGCCCGGCGGACGATGTCCTCGTAGGCCTGCCAGAAGCCGAAGAAGTCGAGCGTCTCGGCCTTCTTGATGGCCGCGACGACCAGCTGGCGGTCGCCGTTCGGCTTGACCAGGTCGATGGCGAGGCCCAGGTTCACGTGCTCGGGCTTCACCAGGTAGGACTTGCCGTCCTCCACCTTGTAGCTGTAGTTCATGCCCGGGTTGGCCTTCACGGCCTGAACCAGCGCGTAGCCGATCAGGTGGGTGAAGGACACCTTGCCGCCGCGGGCGCGCTGCAGGTGGTTGTTGATGACGATGCGGTTGTCGATCAACAGCTTGGCGGGCACCGCGCGCACCGAGGTGGCGGTCGGGACCTCCAGCGAAGCATCCATGTTCGACGCCACGGCCTTCGCCGGGCCGCGCAGCTGGATCAGCTGCGGGCCTTCGGCGGCGGCCTGCGCCGGCGCGGCGGGGGCGGCCGGGGCCGCGACCTTCGGCGCGGGCGGGGCGGCGGGAGCGGCGGCCAGCGGGGCCTGGGCGGCCACCGGCTGCGCGGGCGCCGGGGCGGCGACCGGAGCGGCGGGGGCGACCGCGGCCGGAGCAGCGGCAGCGGGAGCGGCAACGGGGGCCGGCTGGGAGCCGACCGGAGTTGCGGCCTGGGTCACTGGAGTCACCTCGGTACCGGGCTTGTAGTCGGCGAAAAAGTCCCACCAGGCACGGTCGACCGAGGCCGGGTCCTGGAGGTACTGCTGGTAGATCTCGTCGACGAGCCACTCATTGGGGCCGAAGCCAGTGGAGCTTGCCGAGCTGGGGGTTTCTTGGTGTGGCGACACGGGGCAACCGCCCTCTTCCGCTTCCTTTTGGGATGGTGGACAGCGGGGATTAAGGCTACGCCTCCGACCAGTGATCGCGCAGTCCCCGATGGTCAGGCGTCGCCCAGATCACATCGTCGGACCGGATTTTGGCTGGAACTGTGCGTTAGAGATGCCGGAAAGCAGGGAACCGGCGGGTGGGTCGATCTCTGTCATACCGAGTGAAAATCGGACGAACTGGCGGTCCGGGACGGTTCGTTGACCGCCCCGGCCCGGCCTCGAACATGGTTTGTACCGGTTCCGCCACAAACTAGGCGGTGACGACGCTCTCACCCGGCAGGGTGACCTCGATCCGACAGCCGGCCGGAGCCTCCGCCACCCGGATCCGGCCGCCGTGCAGGTCCACCGCCCAGCGGGCGATCGCCAGGCCCAGACCGGTCCCGCCGTCGCTGCCCGGGCCGAGCGCCGTCGGCGAACCGCTGCGGCCGAACCGCTCGAACACCCGCTCCCGGTCGGCGGGCGGAATGCCCGGACCCTGGTCCTCGACCTCCAGCAGCAGCCCGCCGGCCTCCACCGCCCGGGCCCGCACCGTCACGGTGCCGCCGGCCGGCGAGTGCTTGCAGGCGTTGTCCACCAGATTGGCCACCACCTGGTGCAGCCGCTCCGCGTCCGCCACCGCCGACAGGTCGGCCGGCTGCACGTCGAGCGCCAGTCGCACGTCCTCGCGCCGGGCGTACGCGCCGCCCGCCGTCGCGCCGTCCACCGTCACGCCCCGCAGCACGCCGTCCAGGAACTCCTGCACCTGGAACGGGCGGCAGTCCAACGGGACCACGCCGTCGTCCAGCTTCGACAGGTCCAGCAGGTGGGTGACCAGCCGGCCCAGGCGCTCGGTCTGCTCCAGCGCGGCGCCCAGGTTCTTCGGGTCCGGCTTCACCACGCCGTCCACCACGTTCTCCAGCAGGCCGCGCAGCGCCGCGATCGGGGTGCGCAGCTCGTGCGAGACGTTGGCGATCAGCTCGCGGCGGTGCCGGTCGGCGGCCTCCAGATCGCCCGCCATCCGGTTGAAGGTGTCGGCCAGCTCGCCGATCTCGTCCCGCGAGGACACGTCGACCCGGGCGCTGTAGTCGCCCTCGGCCATCGACCTGGCCGCCGCCGTCATGTCCCTGAGCGGCGCGGTCAGGCCGTTCGCCAGGAACTGCATGAACAGCAGCGAGGCGATCAGCGAGAAGATCATGATGATCCGGATCTGGGTCTCCGACCGGATCGCCACCACCACCATGCCGGTGGCCAGCACCACCGAGACGACCACCAGCATCGCCAGTTTGCCCTTGACCGAGCGCACCGGGTCGAACGGGCGGATGTCGGCCCACACCCGGCGCGCGGCGCGCACCGCCAGCGGGGGCTGCGGGGTCGGCTCGGCTTCCCCGTTGCGTTGCTGCGGAAAGGTCATGGTGTCCCCAGTACTCGTCCCCCGTGCACGATTCCCGTGCACGGCCGGAACGCCGCGCGGGCCCCCCGGAGGCCCGGACCGGCGGCGCCGGGTCAGGACAGCGGAGCCTCCAGCGCGTACCCCACGCCGTGCACCGTGCGGATCCAGCTGGCGCCGATCTTCCGGCGCAGCGCCTTGACGTGGCTGTCGACCGTGCGGGTGCCGGACGCGTCGGTCCAGTCCCACACCTCGGCCAGCAGCTGCTCGCGGGTCAGCACCGCGCGCGGCTGCGCCGCCAGGCAGGCCAGCAGGTCGAACTCGGTCGGCGTCAGGTGCACGTCGCCCGAACCCAGCCGGACCCGGCGCTGCACGTGGTCGATCTCCAGCTCGCCGAAGCGCAGGCTGCCGAGCGCCGGCGTACGGGCCGCCTGCTGGGCGCGCTCCACCCGGCGCAGCAGCACGTTCACCCGGGCCGCCAGCTCGCGCATCGAGAACGGCTTGGTCATGTAGTCGTCCGCGCCGACGCCGAGACCCACCAGCAGGTCCGTCTCGTCGTCCCGCGCGGTCAGCATCAGCACCGGCACCGGGCGCTGGGCCTGGATCCGGCGGCACACCTCCAGGCCGTCGAAGCCCGGCAGCATGATGTCGAGCACCACCAGGTCCGGCTGCCAGGTGTGGAAGCCGTCCACCGCGCCCGGCCCGTCGTGGGCCACCGCCACCTTGAAGCCCTCGGCTCCCAGCCGCGCCGCGATCGACTCCGCGATGGTCGGCTCGTCCTCCACCACGAGCACCCGTCGCTGGGTGCCCACCGGGCCACTGCTGATCGTCTCTTGCTGAATCTCTGTCACGGTCACGCCACCGCCCCCAGGGCTGCGGGCCGGCCGCCTGTGGGGACGGCGGGCTCCGCTTCGTAGTCGTCTTGTTCCGTCGTGGGCTGTTGCCCCGCCCGCCGGTGCTGCTCCTGGCAGCGTACGGACGCCGTCCCCGCTCGACATGGCGGACCGGAGGATTCCGGCCGCGGACCGTCATGGTTGGCAGGTCCCCGTTCGGGCGGGCACGGGCCAGTACCTTACCCGCAGCACTTGCGACCTGTAACGGTACGTGTGCGAGCGGCATATGCACGCGCAGTGGTCTTCACAGGACTTACCCAGACACCTTTCACCTGCCACCCGTATCGTGGGCCCGACGAGGCGTTCGGGAGGCACCATGACCAGCGCGGAACTGCGACGACGACTGATCAGGCCGGGGCTGCGGGCCGTCCCCACCCCCCGGACGAATCCGTTCGCGCTCGGTTACCTCGCCCTGCTGCTCGGCACCACGCTCTACGCCCGGTTCGGCGACCCCGAGACGGTGCACCGGCTCCAGTCGGTGTCCTCCACCGACGCGCACAACCTGATGGTCCATCCCGTGGTCTCCCTCCTCGGCAGCGGGCTGTGGGTCGCCGGCTCGGTCTGGATGCCCTACTTCTGGGCCTTCCTCCTCACCGTCGCACCCCTGGAACGACGGGCCGGCGGACTC